>JAZUQA010000016.1:0-35221 GCA_045605425.1 Acutalibacteraceae bacterium | reverse complement strand
TAACGGTTTCTATTACGATTTTGACTGCGATGTTTCCTTCACACCCGAGGTGCTCGAAAAGATTGAAGCCGAGATGAAGAAAATCGTCAAGGAAGGCATTGCGCTTGAAAGATACGAACTCTCCCCTGTTGATGCAATTGCAAAGATGGAGGAAAAGGGCGAAATCTACAAGGTTGAGCTTATCAAGGAGCACGCTGACAAGGGCGAGAATATCTCCTTCTTCAAGCAGGCTGAATTTGACGAGCTTTGCGCAGGTCCTCACATTCCCGACACCTCCCGTGTAAAGGCATTCAAGCTCACCTCCGCAACAGGTGCATACTGGAGAGGCGACTCCAAGAACAAGATGCTTCAGAGAATCTACGGCACAGCCTTCACAAAGCAGGCCGACCTTGAAGCTCACCTTGAAGCTATTGAGGAAGCAAAGAAGCGTGACCACAATAAGCTCGGCCGTGAGCTTGAGCTGTTCACAACCTCAGACGTTATAGGTCAGGGTCTGCCGATTCTTCTGCCCAAGGGTGCAAGAATCATTCAGCTGCTCCAGAGATTTGTTGAGGATGAGGAGCAGAAGAGAGGCTGGCTTCTCACCAAAACACCCTATATGGCAAAGAGCGACCTTTATAAAATTTCAGGTCACTGGGATCATTATCAGGACGGTATGTTCGTTTTAGGCGACGAAGAAAAGGACGACGAGGTTTTTGCACTCCGTCCCATGACCTGTCCGTTCCAGTATCAGGCATATCTCAACAGAGCACGCTCCTACCGTGATCTGCCCTTGAGATACAACGAAACCTCCACTCTTTTCAGAAACGAGGCTTCGGGCGAAATGCACGGCCTTATCCGTGTACGCCAGTTCACAATTTCAGAAGGCCACCTTATGTGCCTTCCCGAGCAGCTTGAGAGTGAATTCAAGGGCTGCCTTGAGCTTGCAATCTATATGCTCAAAACTCTCGGTCTTTACGAGGATGTTTCCTACCGCTTCTCACAATGGGATCCCGACGACAAGGAGAAGTACATCGGTACTGTTGAGCAGTGGGATGAGGCACAGGGTATTATGGCAAAAATCCTTGACCACCTTGAAATCCCCTACAAGGTCGGTATCGGCGAAGCTGCCTTCTACGGTCCGAAGCTTGACATTCAGATTAAGAACGTTCACGGCAAGGAAGATACGCTCATCACAATCCAAATTGACCAGATGCTTGCAGAAAAGTTCGGTATGGAATATGTTGATGCAGACGGCACAAAGAAGAACCCCTACATCATCCACCGTACTTCTATCGGCTGCTACGAGCGTACACTTGCTCTTCTTATTGAAAAGTACGCAGGCGCCTTCCCCGTATGGCTTGCACCCGAGCAGATAAGAATCTGCCCGATTGCTGACAGACACCACGAGGCTGCCAACGCCCTTGTTGAAAAGTTTGCCGCCGCAGGTCTTCGTGTATCGGCTGACTGCCGCAGCGAAAAGCTCGGCTACAAGCTGCGTGAAGCACAGCTTGAAAAGATTCCCTATATCCTCGTTATGGGTGATAAGGAAATCGAAGAAGGCACGGTCGGCGTACGCAAGAGAGGCGAAGGCGATATCGGCGCAATGAGCGTTGACGAATTCCTCGGCCTTGTGCTCAGACAGCAGGCAGAAAAGGTGATTTTCTGATATGATAACCGAAATCAAATTCAAGAAGCTGCGTGAAAACGCAAAAATTCCGCAGAGAGCAACTGCAGGCAGCGCAGGACTTGACCTTTGCGCCTGCATAGATGAACCCATAACACTCGATAAGGGCGGCCACGCCCTTATCCCGACGGGTCTTGCAATAGCACTAGATGACCCGGGCTATGCTGCTATGATTTTCGCCCGCAGCGGTCTTGCAATAAAGCACGGTCTTGCCCCTGCAAACTGTGTCGGCGTGGTTGACAGCGACTACAGAGGCGAAATCTGTGTAGGTCTTATCAACCAGTACGAGGAGAGCTACACAATTCAGCCGGGTGAGAGAATTGCCCAGCTTGTCGTTATGCCCGTTTGCACCGCTCCCACCGTTGAGGTAACCGAAATTGACGAAACCGAAAGAGGCACAGGCGGCTTCGGCTCAACGGGTAGAGGGTGACGAGTATAATGCGAACCCTAAGCAGTAAATAGTGTGTATTTATGCACAATATCCCAAAAAAACAGCAAAAGCAATGCATATTTATGCAATAAAACAGTTGATTTTCTGTATAAAGAGTGTATAATAATGCACATCGACTGAATAAAAATAAATTTTTGAAAAGAGGAACCCAAAATGAAAGAAATTAAGAAAGTTGTTCTTGCCTACTCAGGCGGTCTTGATACATCCATCATCATCCCCTGGCTCAAGGAAAACTACAACAACTGCGAGGTTATCGCAGTATCCGGTGACGTCGGTCAGGGCACAGAGCTTGACGGTCTTGAGGAAAAGGCTATCAAGACAGGCGCTTCCAAGCTCTACATTGAAAACCTTCAGGATGAGTTTGTAAACGAGTACATCTTCCCCACACTCAAGGCTGGCGCTGTTTACGAGAAGGATTACCTGCTCGGCACATCCTTTGCACGTCCCGTTATCGCAAAGAGAATTGTTGAAATTGCCAAGGCTGAAGGCGCAGACGCTATCTGCCACGGCTGTACAGGTAAGGGTAACGACCAGGTACGTTTCGAGCTTGCTATCAAGGCTTTCGCTCCCGAAATGCAGATTATTGCTCCCTGGAGAATCTGGGACATCAAGTCCCGTGAAGAGGAAATCGAGTACGCAGAAGCACGTAACATTCCTCTTAAGATTAACCGCGAAACAAACTACTCCAAGGACAAGAACCTCTGGCACCTTTCCCACGAAGGTCTTGACCTTGAAGACCCCGCAAACGAGCCTCAGTACCTCAAGGAAGGCTTCCTTGAAATGGGCGTTGCTCCCGAGGCTGCTCCCGACAAGCCTACATACGTAACACTCTCCTTTGAGAAGGGCGTTCCCGTAGCACTTGACGGCGTTAAGATGGGCGGCGTTGAGCTCATCACAAAGCTCAACGAAATCGGCGGCGCAAACGGTATCGGTATTGCTGACCTTGTTGAAAACAGACTTGTCGGTATGAAGTCCCGTGGCGTTTACGAAAACCCCGCAGGTGCTATCCTCTACAAGGCACATCAGGTGCTTGAAACAATCACACTCGACAGAGATACACAGCACTACAAGGAGCAGGTTGCTCTCCGCTTTGCAGAGCTTGTTTACTTCGGTCAGTGGTACACTCCCCTTCGTGAGGCACTCAGCGCATTTGTTGACAAGACACAGGAAACAGTTACAGGCGACGTTAAGCTCAAGCTCTACAAGGGCAATATGATTAACGCAGGCGTAACCTCTCCCTACACACTCTACAGCGAGGACTTCGCAACCTTCGATGCAGACGAGGTTTACGACCAGAAGGATTCCGCAGGCTTCATCAACCTCTTCGGTCTTCCCATCAAGGTACGTGCAATTCTTGAAGCAGAGCGCAACGCAGACAAATAATTAAACATAATAACAAAAGGGCGGAGTTATCTCCGCCCGAATGTTGTTTTTCAGCTACCGCAAAGAATCCAATAAAAAGGCAGGATTTAAGAAATATGAAACTCTGGGCAGGACGCTTTTCAAAGGAAGCAGACCAAAGAACAAACGATTTCAACTCATCCATAAAATTCGACAGCCGTATGTACCGTGAGGATATTGACGGCTCAATTGCCCACGCCGTTATGCTCGGCACACAGGGCATTATTCCCGTTGAGGACTGCGAAAAAATCATCAACGGCTTAAAGCAGATTAAAGAGGATATTACATCGGGCGCACTTCTTATTGACCCCGATGCAGAAGATATACATACTTTTATCGAGCAGACACTTACCGCACGCATAGGCGATGCGGGCAAAAGGCTTCACACAGGCAGAAGCCGCAACGACCAGGTTGCAACGGATATCCGCCTCACTCTCCGCAAGGAATGTGAAGAGGTTATGGATATGCTCCGCCACCTGACGGATACAATTTTCAACAAAGCACACGAAAACGAAAACACGATTATGCCGGGCTACACACACCTTCAGCGTGCCCAGCCCATAACTTTTTGTATGCAGCTTTCCGCTTATGTGAGCATGCTTGAAAGAGATATGGGCAGATTAGCAGATGCCAAGGCAAGAATGAACTATTCTCCGCTTGGCAGCGGTGCTTTAGCCGGCACAACCTACCCGATAAACAGGGCGATGACAGCAGAGCTTTTGGGCTTTGACGGCGTTGTGGAAAACACACTCGACGGCGTTTCGGACAGAGATTTCTGCCTTGAAATTGCCTCCGCTCTTTCAATTCTTATGGTACACCTTTCCCGCCTTTGCGAGGAGATTATTCTCTGGTGCAGCTGGGAGTTCAAATTTGTAGAGCTTGACGACGCTTTTTCAACGGGCTCAAGCATTATGCCGCAGAAGAAAAACCCCGACCTTGCCGAGCTTATCAGAGGCAAATCGGGCAGAGTATTCGGCGACCTTATGGCACTGCTCACCGCAATGAAGGGTCTTCCCCTTGCATACAACAAGGATATGCAGGAGGACAAGGAAGCAATCTTCGACGCAATTGACACGGTCAAAATGTGTATGACTGCACTCGACCCGATGATTGACACAATGCGTGTCATTCCCGAAAATATGCGCCGTGCGGCAGCCGAGGGCTTTATCAACGCAACAGACTGCGCTGACTACCTTGTCGGCAAGGGTCTCCCCTTCCGTGACGCTTACAAGGCAACGGGTGAGCTTGTTGCGCTTTGTATCAAAGAAAAGCTCACGCTTGAAACTCTTCCGCTCGATATGTACAAAAACGTATGCGAGCTGTTTGACGATGATGTTTACAAGGCAATCAACCTTGAAACCTGTGTGAAAAACAGAATTAAGAAATAAGAAACAAAAATAAGGAACTGATAGATATGAAAATTAAAGCAGCAGTTATCGGCGCAACGGGCTACGCAGGCGCAGAGCTTGTACGCCTTTTGCTCAAGCACCCGAATGTTGAGCTGACTGCCCTTTGCTCCAAGAGCTTTGAGGGTCAGAAGCTCTCCGACATATACCCCTCCTTCCTCGGTCTTTGCGACAAGGTATGCATTAACCAGAGCGAGGCAGTAGATATGGCAGACGTTGTTTTTGCCTGTCTGCCCCACGGTCTTTCCGAGCCGCTTGCGGCTGAATGCCTTGAAAAGGGCAGAAAGTTTGTTGACCTCGGCGCAGACTTCCGCCTTGAAAGCGAGGAGGAATATACCGAATGGTACCAGAAGCCCTTTGACAAGCCCGAAATCCACGAAAAGGCTATTTACTGCATACCCGAGCTTTTCAGAGAAAAGGCAAAGGGTGTTGACATTATTGCAAACCCCGGCTGCTACCCCACCTCGGCAGCACTCGGTCTTACACCCGCAATTGAAAACGGTCTTGTTGAAACCGACAGCGTAATCATAGACTCGAAATCCGGTGTCACAGGTGCCGGCAGAGGTCTTTCGCAGACGACCCACTACCCCGACTGCAACGAGGCATTCTCACCCTACAAGGTTGGTATGCACCGCCACACACCCGAAATTGAGCAGACGCTCTCCAAGGTCGGCGGCAAGAAAATCAACGTCATCTTTGTTCCCCACCTTCTGCCCGTCAATCGAGGCATTGTTTCCACAATGTACGTTAAGCTCAAGGATGGTGTAACCAAGGAACAGGTAAGAGAAGCCTACGAAAAGAAATACGCAGACGAGCAGTTTGTCCGTGTACTCAAGGACGGCCAGACAGCAAACCTGAGAAATGTCAAGTTCACAAATATGTGCGATATTTCACTGCACATTGATTCAAGAACAAACACTCTTATTGTTGTTTCAACAATTGACAATATGGTCAAGGGTGCGGCTGGTCAGGCGGTACAGAATATGAACCTTCTTTACTCCCTGCCTGAAGAAACAGGTCTTGACCTCATCCCCCCTGCATTTTAATCCAATCCCCGTAGTTTAGGAGATACAAACAAATGGAATTTATTAAAGGTACAGTTACTACACCGCTGGGCTTTGTTGCAAACTCTGTCCACTGCGGTATCAGAAAAAACAAATCCAAGCACGACCTTGCGCTTGTTTACTGCGAAAAGCCCTGCACGGCTGCCGCTATGCACACAAGCAACCTCGTAAAGGGTGCACCCAACAGAGTTACTGCTGCAAACCTTGAAAACGGTGTTGCACAGGCTATCATCTGCAACTCGGGTATAGCAAACACCTGTGCTGCAGACGGTATTGAAAAGGCAGAAGCTATGTGCTCGCTTGCCGCAAATGCACTCGGCATTGACGCCAAGGACGTTGTCGTTGCTTCAACGGGAGTTATCGGCCCGTCCATAAACATTGAGCCCATTGCAAGCCACATTGATGTGCTCAAAGAAGGCTTAAGCCGTGACGGCGGCGAAAAGGCAGCTATTGCAATTATGACCACCGACACACACGAAAAGCAGGTCTGTGTAAAGTTTGAGCTTGACGGCAAACAATGCTACATCGGCGGTATGGCAAAGGGCAGCGGTATGATTATGCCTAATATGGCAACAATGCTCTGCTTCCTTACAACGGATGCTGCTGTCAGCGCCGAAATGCTTAAGAAGGCACTTAACAGCGTTGTATGCGACACGTTCAATATGGTATCGGTTGACGGCGACACATCGACAAACGATATGTGTGCTATTCTCGCTTCAGGTCTGGCAGGTAACAGCGAAATTACCGCAGACGGCGCAGATTTTGATACCTTCAAGGCTGCACTCTTTGAGGCACTGCGTTACCTCTCCCGTGAAGTTGCACGTGACGGTGAAGGCGCAACAAAGCTTGTTGAGGCTTTCGTACACGGTGCAAAGGATGTTGCAACGGCAAAGACGGTTGCAAAGTCCGTTATCAACTCTTCACTTCTCAAAGCCGCAATGTTCGGTGCAGACGCAAACTGGGGCAGAGTGCTCTGTGCAATAGGCTATTCCGGTGCAGAGCTTAACATCAACGGCGTTGACGTTGACTTTGTAAGCTGTAAAGGCAGAATAGCAGTATGCCGTGACGGCGCAGGCATTGAGTTTGACGAGGATATTGCAAAGACAATTCTTCTTGAAAACGAAATCACAATCGACATCGCTCTTTCCGACGGCGAGGCTGAAGCTACCGCATGGGGCTGTGACCTCACCTACGATTATGTTAAGATAAACGGCGACTACCGCTCATAAGAGGTTCTACTATGGAAATTTCAAATTTTGACCGTTCACAGATTCTGGTGCAGGCACTCCCCTACATCCAGAAATACTACAACAAGGTTATCGTTATCAAATACGGCGGCAACGCTATGATTAACGAGGATTTAAAGCAGGCTGTTATGGAGGACATTGTTCTCCTTTCACTTGTCGGCATCAAGGTTGTGCTTGTCCACGGCGGCGGCCCCGAAATCAACGATATGCTTAAAAAGATTAACAAAGAAAGCAAATTCGTTGACGGACTCCGCTATACAGACGAAGAAACAATGGAGATTGTCCAGATGGTACTTGCAGGCAAGGTCAACAAGGACCTTGTAGCCCTCCTTCAGCAAAAAGGCGGCAAGGCTATCGGCCTTTGCGGTATGGACGGCGGTATGATTACCGCAGTAAAGCACCGTGAAAAGGATTTAGGTTATGTCGGCGATATAACTGACATCAACATCCAGCCAGTGCTTGATGTGCTCAACAGCGGCTACATCCCCGTTATTTCAACAGTCGCAGGCGGCAGCCACGCCTTCAACATCAACGCTGACCTTGCGGCAAGCCGTATTGCAGCTGTACTCGGCGCAGAAAACCTCATCCTTATGACCGATATTTCCGGTCTGCTCAAAGATAAAGACGACGAGAGCACACTTATCAAGGAGCTCAATGTCAGTGAGGTACCCGCGCTCAAGATGCAGAACATCATCAAGGGCGGTATGATTCCCAAGGTTGACTGCTGTGTTGAAGCGGTACGCAGAGGCGTAAAGCACGCAATTATTATGGACGGCAGAATTGAACACTCCATACTCATCGAGCTGCTTACCAATGAGGGTATCGGCACAATGTTCCGTTAAAAAGTAACCGCTATAAAGAGGCAAATAAAATGAATTTTGAACAGATTAAAGAAACAAACAATTCCTCTGCAATGCCCACCTACGGCCGCTATGATTTGGCTATAGCAAGCGGCAAGGGTGCAATTGCAAAGGATTTTGACGGTAAGGAATATATTGATTTCACATCGGGCATAGGCGTAAACTGCCTTGGCTACGCAGATGAAGGCTGGGCAAATGCAGTTGCCGCTCAGGCACACACACTCAGCCACATCAGTAACCTTTACTACTGCGAGCCTACAGCAAAGCTGACAAGTGAACTCACTAAAGCCACAGGCTTTGACAAGGCTTTTCTCGGCAACTCGGGCGCAGAAGCAAACGAATGTGCAATCAAGCTTGCCCGTAAATACAGCTTTGACAAATACGGCGAGGGCAGATACGAAATTATCTCGCTCAACAGCTCCTTCCACGGCAGAACAATGAACACACTCACCGCAACGGGTCAGGATGCGCTTCACCCTGCCTGCTTTGCTCCCTATCCGCAGGGCTTTGTTTACTGCGACAAGGATATTGACTCCGTAAAAGCTGCCATAAGTGACAAAACCTGCGCTGTTATGATGGAAATGATTCAGGGTGAGGGCGGAGTTATTCCGCTTGACAAGGACTTTGTAAGCGCCGTTTGCGCTCTTGCCAAGGAAAAGGACATCCTTATTATCATTGACGAGGTGCAGACAGGTATCGGCAGAACAGGCACTCTGCTTGCATTTGAGAATTACGGCATAAAGCCCGACATCGTAACCCTTGCAAAGGGTCTGGGCGGCGGTCTTCCGATTGGTGCCTGCCTTTGCACAGAAGAGCTCGGTACAACAATGGGTGCAGGCACCCACGGCTCCACCTTCGGCGGCAACCCCATAGTCTGCGCAGGTGCAAGCTATGTGCTCGAAAAAGTCAACAACCCCGATTTCCTTGCAAATGTCAAAGCCAACGGCGAATACATCCGTGAAAAGCTTTCTTCATTCAAAAACGTAAAATCCATACGTGGTATGGGGCTTATGATCGGTATTGAGGTTGAAGGCAAAACCGGCGCAGAGGTAGTCAAAAAAGCTATAGAAAACGGCGTTATCTGCTTAACCGCAAAAACGCTCGTCCGCCTGCTTCCTCCGCTGAATATAACAAAAGAAGAAATTGACCTCGGCCTTGAAAGACTTAAAGAGGTTATAGAAGAATAAGCAAGAGCCTTCAACATCTTTCGATGTTGAAGGCTCTGTTTTCTATTTATTATTAAATTTTACTTTTATCTTCGCCATAATTCTATCCGTAATAACTTTTACAAAACCTGTAAGGGTCTTAAATTCTTCGTTTTTGCGAAACAAACAGAAGAAAACAGCATTAGGTAAAATGCAGCAAATCAAAAACCTGATAACGGTATTTACAACAAGAGAAGCATTCACCAAAGAACACAATAACCAACAAACCGCTCCAGTAGCAACCAAAATAACTAAATAGCCAATATACCTTTTAACATACACTCTGAACGGCAATTCAAAAACGTATTTGAATACAGCGTACGGATTATACCATGTGTTTGTAAACACACGTGAAATTGCCGTTGCAAGAAGAACCCCGAAAAGTCCCAGATGTTTGCCGAGAATCAAAGATGCCACAATGTTTATTCCTGCTGTAAGTAATACAAGGTAGCGGCAATGGCTGAACAAACCGTTAGTGCTAAAATATGTAGATACCACCGATTGCATACCCATCATATAAAAATTAACCGCTACAATAAAAGGTATCTGTGCAGGAAGAACATAATTTTCTCCGAATAACAGTCGTACAAAATCCGTGGAAACTACGCAGATACCTATTGCCGCCCAACCGTAAAGCCAGAAATTGGCAAGGTTGATACTGTAAAACATTGAGAGCTTTTTCTCTTTGCTCTCCAAAACATTATGATTGCCTACTCCTGCAACAAGGCTGTTAAAAACTATTCCCAACACGCTGCTTATATTACCTGAAAACAGTGTGTAATTAGACAGCAAACCAACCGATGCTAAATTGCTCAAATAAGTTATGATTATATTATCGGTTGAATTGACTAATATACCACCGATTCTGTTAACAGTCAGAGAATAAACATTACGCAGCAAACTGCGTTTTTCAGCCTTTTCAAGTGGGGGGGATTCCTTATTGCTTATATAAGGATAATGCTTTTGAGTAAGCCAATAAGAAAAAATATTATTTATAAAAACCGTCAACGCAGAAACCAATAAATATGCTATGTAATTTTTCAGACAGATAATAACAACTATCTGAACAACATTCTGAACAACAGCCATTATGTTGCTAAAAAGAGTCAGAAGATAATTTTTCTGTGCCGCAACAAGTAATGAACTACGATAAGAGAAAAAATATGTTGATGCCGTATTGAACAGCAGGATAATATATATAAGATTATAGCTTTCGTTTATAGCAGGCTTTTCCTTTATTATAAGGTCCATAAACGGCAACAGCAAAAGGCCGATAGCAAAAACTACAACACCTATAACACGGTAACATTTTCCGTAAAACCTGACAAGTGTAGTGATTTTTTTTGTATCATTTTTTGCAATTGGCTCATACAGAGCATAAACAATAGCAGACCCTATACCAAGTTCCGCCAAAGAAAGCATACCTATTACATTGTTGAAAAGTCCGGTAACGCCAAGATAATCCGCAACAAACACACGGGTAAAAATCATTCGGCAGACTGTAGCCATCACCATACTGATAACATATCCGCCAAGACCGGAAACTATATTTAAAGCAGCATATTCACTTCTGGTTTTTTGAGCCATTTGAATTCTCCGCAACAAAAAGTTAATCGTTGTAATTTTTCTAAAATTAATATATAATAATTAAGTATATTATAAATATGATTTTATGTCAAGAAATCAACTATATATGGAGTGATTATTATGAACAACAAAAAACGCAAGAGCGGTGTACTTATGCACATTTCATCGCTTCCCGGTGACTACTCAATCGGCAGTTTCGGCAAAGAGGCAAAACAATTCGTGGATTTTTTAAGTTCCTGCGGCTTTTCGATGTGGCAGGTGCTTCCCTTCTGCCTTGTGGACGAGTGCAACTCGC
Organism: Acutalibacteraceae bacterium; assembly: GCA_045605425.1. GTDB lineage: Bacteria > Bacillota > Clostridia > Oscillospirales > Acutalibacteraceae > UBA8612. The sequence goes on along the minus strand of JAZUQA010000016.1, from coordinate 24,039 downwards.
CCTACAAATCCTATTCAGCCTTCGGCGGCAACCCTTATTTTGTTGACCTGCCCACACTTTTTGAGCAGGGCTTGCTGACGAAAGAGGAGCTGGACTCCTGCCGCCAGCAGACACCGTACAGCTGTGAATTTGTCCGCCTTTACCACACGAGAACAGCCGTGCTTATGAATGCGGCAAAAAGGGTTGACGAAAGCCTGAAAAAGAAGATTACTGAATTCATTGACGGAAATGTTTACTTAAAACAGTTCTGCGAATTTATGGCACTCAAAAAGGCCAACAGCGAAAAGCCGTGGACAGAATGGAAAACAAAAGAATACGACCCAGAGGTGCTTTTTCTGTGGCAGTTTATACAGTATGAGTTCTTCACGCAGTGGGCTGAAATCAAGAAATACGCCAATGAAAAAGGCATCAGAATAATCGGTGATATTCCGATTTATGTTTCGTTTGATTCCTGCGATGTGTGGGCAAACAGAGAACAGTTCCTGCTTGATAAGGACAATGTGCCAAGCTGCGTTGCGGGTGTTCCGCCCGATTATTTTGCCGAGGAAGGTCAGCTTTGGGGCAACCCGATTTATGACTGGGCAAAAATGGAAAAGGACAACTTCAAGTGGTGGCGAGCAAGACTCGGCCACAACCTTGATATGTTTGACGCAGTAAGGATTGACCACTTCAGAGGCATTGAGAGCTACTGGAGCGTTGACGGCAAGGCAACCACAGCCAAAAACGGCAAATGGATGAAGGGACCTGGCGAAAGGTTTGTCGATATGGCAAAGGAAATCGCCGGCGAAAAGCTGATTATTGCCGAAGACCTCGGCGACATCACAAAGGAAGTTATCGACCTTGTGGAATACAGCGGTTTCCCAGGAATGAGGGTTTTCCAGTTCGGATTTTTAAGCGATAACGACAATCCGCATCAGCCGCACAATTACACCGACAACTGCATCGCATATACCGGCACTCACGATAACAACACTCTGCTCGGCTATGTTTGGGAGCTGAGCGAAGAAACAAGGAAGGGTATGCTTGAATACTGCGGATATTATTCACCCGACTGGAACAACGGCTATTCTGCTATCATCCGCACTATTTTTGCTTCCCACGCAGATACCGTTATTCTTCCCATACAGGATTTGCTCGGCTACGGCTCCGACACACGCCTTAATATTCCCGGCAAGGCGGACGGCAACTGGCAGTACAGAGTTACGCAAGAGCAGATAGCTTCAATTGATATAAACCGTTGGAAAAGGCTCAACTACCTTTACAGAAGATAATAATTATGATACTATGAAGAAAAACCACGGAGGGGATATAAATGCTCGCATACATTAAAGGTTTTTTCTATTTTATTGAAGTGTTACTTCTGGTTATCGGTGTAATTCCCGTCAGCACCGACAGTGTTGACTACGGCGGTGGTGAATACTCCGTACCCGAAATCAACACACCTATGTACATAGTTGAAAACGGCGAAACGGATTTCGTTATTGTTACAGCAGACGGTGCAGACGCATGCATTATGACTGCTGTTGAAGAATTGCAGACCTATATTGAAAAAATCAGCGGTGCTAAGCTCCAGCACGTAACGGAAAGCTCATACACCGAAGGAAAAGCTATAGTGCTCGGTGAAACAGGGCTTAACGTAACCGATACGGACTGCTCGGCAATCGGCGAGGACGGCTTCCTGATTTATTCCGACGGCGAATATCTACTTATTAACGGTGAGGACAGCCGTGGCACACTTTACGGCGTTTACACCTTGCTCGAAGAATACTTTGGCGTGCGCTGGTTTACACCCACGCTTGAGCGTGTACCCGAAAGCGAGAATTTAGTTGTAGATGCGGCGATTGACAGAATTGTTGAGCCGTCGTTTACCGTGCGAAGAAACGCCTGCCCCGGCACAAATTCCTCACACTATGCAAGAAACAAAATCAATGTCACCTTCTGGGACGAAATGGAAAACCACGGCGGAGCAATGACCTTTGTGCTGTGGGATGTTACGCTTGACACGCTTGTACCCGACTCTCTGTTCGCAGAACATCCGGAGTATTTTGCAATGAATCCCGACGGCACACGCACGACAGACCACGTCTGCCTCTCCCACCCCGAGGTGCTCCCCATTGCAATTGCAAACGGCAGACAGGCTATTCTTGACTGTCCCAGAGAAACCGCAAAATATATCCATATAGGTCAGAAGGACAATTCAAATTACTGCCATTGTGAAACCTGCGAAGCTCTTTACGCAAAATACGGTGCAATCAGCGCACCAACTATCATTTTCACAAACGCCTTTGCAGATGCGCTTGACGATGAATTCCCCGATATGACCTTCACCTTCTACGCCTACGGCGAAACCGACAGACCTCCGACTGACCTGTCGCTTCGCTGCAACAAAAACGTTGTGCCCGTGCTTTGCGGCATACACAGAGCCTGCCGCAGCCACCCGATTACGGAATGCGGCGCTATTGACGGCAACGAAACCTTCGACAACCTCTTTGTTGAGCAGGAGCCCTTTGTAGCCGAGGATCACGCTGTATGGACAAAGCTGGCAGACAGAACCTTTATTTACGATTACACCATTAACTTCCTCAATTCTGCACAGTTCTTCTCCAACCTTGAAACAATGCAGTCCACAATGGCATATATGCACGATATAGGCATTACGGGCTATGTTTACAACTGCGGCGACGGACACAGCGCAGCCTTCAACGAGCTGAGAAACTATCTGCTGTGCAAGCTCCAGTGGGATGTCAACGCCGATGTTGTTTACCACATGATGGACTTTATGAACGAATACTACGGCGAGGAAGCAGCGCCCTATCTCAAGGAAATTCTTGATATTCAAGCAGCACAGACCAAGGCAACCGCACACGCTTTTGACTTTGACTGGCACTACCAGGCAGGCTTCTATCCGTTCTATAAAGTAAACAAGCTCGACAGCCTCTGGAAGAAGGCGCTTAACGCAGACATTACCGAAGAACAGCGCTTCAATGTTGAGGTTGCCAACTTAAGCTGGGAATACTTCAAGGCTAACCAGTTTATCGGCAAATACTCCTTCCTCAACCCCGGCAGACTCAAGGCAAATGAAGAGCTGTACGACAATTTCAAAGCACACGGTGTTGACCGTGTTTCCTCCTTCGGAACTATTCCGGCAGATAAGAGCGAGATTGACTTTATGTTAAGACCGTTTAATTGGGGTTAAATTAAATAAACAAAATACCGCCGTATGGAATTATCCACACGGCGGTATTTCTATGTATTGATTAATAAATCACTCTGTTAATACCGAACAGATTTTTGAAGAACGAAATAAACTTCTGCCAGAAACCGGCTTTTGAAACAAGTGTAATTTCGTCGAAAATCTCCTCTCCGTCAGCATTAGTAATAACGTTTTCTTCCTCGTCAACTAACTTTGCGTAGATTGTCGGGTTGCCGTTTGCAATGGATGTTACACGGCACTCCAAACCGTCCTCGCTGACCCAAGTTGAAACACCTGCACCCTCAACTAACCAAGCAATTGCATAGCCCTCGGGAATTTCAATTTCGCCGAGAGTTAAAACAAGCGTGTCGCCGAAGTTGATTTTATTTGTTGATGTTTTGTTAATTATCAATTCAACATCCAACACTTCAACAAGTGCGTAATAACTGAAGTGCGTTGTTTCAAACACAAGGTAGCCGTCTTTATATTCAGCATACATCGGTTCAATTTTACCCGTGTTGGAGTCAACGTGATAAACAAAGGTTCTTGTGTGGTCATAGCCTGACGGCAACGGAATTTTAACTGTAACCTTTCCATTTGGCTGTGTTGCAACACCGTTGACAGTCATCGTAATATCATAAATAAATTTCTGCGTTGAATTTAAGGTAGTGTCAATTATGTCAAATGCCTCACCGTCAAAGGCTTCCTCAACGGTAATTTCAACCTCGCCTTCATAATCATCCGCCACATATTCCATTTCAACACCCGTTTTTTCATCAACAGCCGTTGACACCTTTAATTTTGCGATTGCCTCTTCCTCTAAAATTTCACCGCAAACCGTACATTTTTTAACACGTTTGCCGTTAGTATCAACCGTGGGTTCAATTACGGTTTCCCATTCACCGGGAGTATGACCGGCAGGAATAACTGTAACCTCACCTATCGGTTCACCGCATTCTGCGCAAACGGTATATTCCATTCCGTTAACCGTACAGCTTGCGGGAACCGTAACAGTTTTAGGTGTGTGCTCGTGCTCAGACTCCTCATGACCGTTACATACCCTAAATTCTATATTGTTTTCTTTTGCGTATGTTTTTGCAAAACAATTTTCCGTTGTGGAACAGATGTAGTTTGCACCATAATAGAACGCTTCCTCGCCTATTGTTAGTACACTTGTAGGAATATGTATATATTCTATGTTATAGCAATAATAGAAAACTTCATCACCTATATTTGTTACACTATTCGGAATTGTAACACTCGTAAGACTGCGACAATCTAAAAAAGCATAGTCACCTATAGTCATTACACTGTCAGGAATTATATAGTTATTTCTTGTGTTTCCTACAGGATACTGTATAAGCTCTGATTTATTTTTATTAAATAAAACTCCAAAGCTGTCATTTGAATAATGTTTATTATCACCATCAACATTGATGTTTGTAAGGCTAGTGCAATCTAAAAATGCTTGCTCACCTATACTTGCCACATCCTTACCGATCGTTACATCCGTAAGACCGGTACAGTACATAAATGCGCCTTCTTCAATACTTACCACTCCATCAGGAATAGTTATATTCATAAAGCTATCGCAATTATAGAACGCCCATCTACCTATTCTTGTTATGCTGTCCGGTATTATTACATCGCCCAAATTTCGACAATTATAAAAAGTGCTTTCACCTATACTCCTTACACCCTTGGGAATTATAACATCAGCAAGAGCGAAGCAACCACTAAACGCACAATCGCCTATGCTCGTTAAGCTATCCGGCAACATAACATTGGTAAGCCCTGTGCAATCTTCAAATACGCCCTCTCCGATAATTGTCACTCTATCCGAAATCATTAATTCTTCAAGATTAGAATTGTTTGCAAATGCATAATCTTGAATCTCCGTTACACTATCCGGTACTGTATAACTAATCATATTGCTGCCGGTAGGATACTGTATAAGTTTAGTCTTGTTCTTATCAAACAGCACGCCAAAGCTATCGCTTGAATAAATACTGTTTTCTTCATCAACTGTTATGCTCGTCAGAGAACTGCATCCGATAAAAGCAAACTCTCCTATATTAGTTACACTTTTAGGTATAGTTATTGCTTCTATGCTACGGCACCAATTAAACGCTTCACTGCCTATACTTTTTAAATTAGTCGGAATATTTATTTCAATCAGGTTTTGACAATTTTCAAATGCACTTACTCCAATGCTTGTTACGGTATTTGCAATTGATATATTTGTTAGATTCCAACACTCAATAAATGCACCTACACCGATAGTCGTAACTCCTTCACCAATTATTACGCTTTTAATATCAGAAATATATTCGCACCACGGGCTGAGATTCCAAAAAGAATCATAATCATACATTGCTCCGGTGCCGCTGATTTCAAGCAGACCGGTTTGTGTATCGAGTAACCAAATAAGATTATCACCGCAGGTGCCACTTACTGCATTTTCCGAAGTTCCGGAAGTCGTAGGCTCTTCTGTCGTAGGCTCTTCTGTTGTAGGTTCTTCCGTTGTAGGTTCTTCCGTTGTAGGCTCTTCGGTCGAGGGTTCTTCGGTCGTGGGTTCTTCGGTCGAGGGTTCTTCGGTCGTGGGTTCTTCTGTGCTATGCTCCGTGCAAACCCTAAACTCGATTTCATTTTCAATTGCATAAGTTCTTGCGTAGCATGCTTCTGTTGCCGAACACATATGTGTTAAAGTCGCATCAACAAATGCATCACCGCCTATGAAGGTCACGCTAACCGGAATATGCACATATTCAAGACTTTCACAACAAGCGAATGCATAGCCACCAATCGCCGTTACACTCTCCGGAATAATATACTGTGTTCTGTCGCTGCCGGAAGTATATCTTATAAGCGTTTCCTTACTCTTATCAAATAAAACGCCATAGCTATCGTTGCTGTAATATTGATTATTCCGGTCTACTTCTATATTTTCAATTACCGCACTATCAAAAGAACCTGCGTTTATTTTACTGTACAACCAAGACGTGTCTCCTAAAATATCTTGTGAGATAATTGAATTGGAGAAATCAGCTAATATTGTTCCTTTTAGCTTTTTGCCAATAGAAACGTTCTTTAGATTTTCACAGCCACAAAATGTATCTGCCCCCAAATATTCAACACTATCACCTATACTAACACTCTCCAAATCCGCACATTCAAAGAATGCGAAGTGTCCCAAATCAACAACGCTATCAGGAATATCAATCTCTTTTATTGATGTTTGCGCAAATGCCATATAACCAATATGCTCAATACTGTCAGGTAAACAAATATAGGTTAGATACTCACAATCCCAAAATGCGCCCCCTTCAATTGTTGCTACAGTTGATGGTATCTCAAAGCTTCCCATAATATTTGAATTAGAACATTTAATTAATCTTGTTTTGTCTGCATTGAACAAAACACCTAATTCGTCAACGAAAAACTCTTTATTATCTGCATCAACTTCAATCGTTCCTATATTTAAATTCGCAAATGCATCATCACCAATATACACAACACTATCAGGAATATAAAGATCTAATTCAACTCCAGGGTCACCATATAAATAATCTGCAATACCCACTGTGCCGTCTCTTATTATGCAGTATGTATCGTTTTCATTAAAACTTCCGAATTGACCGATCAGCCAATTATCAATATAACAAAAACCGTATTCGTCTCTGTTATTTATGTTCAATGTATATCCTGTATTCACAAAGGCATATCTTCCTATTGACTTTATACCACTGCCAATATGAATATCAGTCAAACTGTCACATTCTACAAACACACTCGCACCTATTTTTTGCACGCTGTCAGGAATTACAATACTTTCCAGATATAAACAGCCAAAAAAGGCTTCATCACAGATCTCAATTACGCTATCGGGTATAGTTACACTTTTAAGATTCTTCGCTGCACCAAAAGATAATGCACCTATTTGTTTTACAGTCGATGGAATTTCATATATAGTTGCTGTACCATTAAACGGATAATAGAGCAACTGTGTTTTTGCTTTATCAAATAAAACACCGTTTTCATCGCTTGTGTAGTACTGGTTGTTCTTTTCTATGCTTATTCCGCTACCGGTACCAACAAACGCACCCTCACCTATATAATTTACCGAAGCAGATAAATTAATTTTACCAGTCAGATTATAACAATTTGCAAACGCACATATGCCAACGCTTTCCACAGCATTAGGAATAGACAAACTTGCCAAACTTGTATAATAAAACGAATACATACCTATAGTTTTCAAACTATCTGGAAGTGTTACGCTAATTAAACCAAGGCAAAATCCAAAAGCAAAATCTCCAATACCAGTTATTGTGTCTGCAAACGTTACCTCCTGCACAGAGGAAAGATTAAAAAAGGAAAATGCACCTATATAAGTTATACCGTCCGATATTGAAACAGACTTGATTATATCAGCGTATTGCATATATTCTGGAATCATATTTCCGGTATATGTGCCTTGATAGGCAGCAAAAAGGTCATCATAATCATACATAGGTCCTGTGCCGCTGATTTCAAGCACACCGGTATCTTTATGCAGAGTCCAAATTGCATTATCACCACAAGCGCCTGAGTATGTTGCGGCTGAAGCCTTAGAGCCAAACCAACCAGGCAACTCAAGCCCGATAAATCCGCTTAACGGTGCGGCGGTGAGGGTCAGGACGACAGCTAATATAACCGCCAAAGATTTTTTGAACAGTTTTTTCATTTTGTGTTTACCTCCGATTAATATGTATTTTGTAGGGACAATTCACGAATTGTCCGCAGATTTACCGTCATATCGCCTTTTCGGCGGTCGAGAAAATGAATAGACCTTACACGGATATTCGTGTAAAATAAAAAGTGCACCCACCGAAGATGAGCGCACAAAAAACGCAAACTCCGGTAGTCGCCAAACTAACATATGTGAAAATGGATGCAAACCCATAACAACAATTGTCGGAGTTTGAATTTTTATCAAATTCCCAATTGTTGTTATAGTCAAAATTAAGCGTATTTATCCGTAAAAAGAAAAAACACACCCGATTTTCACATATTAAGTTAGTTTGGCATTAATTAATATACCACATTTGCGCAAGTTATTCAACAGTATTTTTTAAAAGGTTTGTAGGGGCAATTCACGAATTGCCCGCCGTAAAAGTGATATATCGGTAAAAACGGGCGATTCGTGAATCGCCCCTACAAATAATCATCCCGACAAATTGCAATTTATAGAAATAATGTATAAAGCACAGACACTCAACTGTACGGTCAAGTGCCTGTGCTTTATTGTTATTTATAATGTTAGTAATAATTAAATATATGCCGTTTTGCTCATTTCAAATACGAGCTCGCCGCCAGCCATGAGCTGTTCGTGTGTTACGTAAACGCCGTCGAGCTTTACACCGTTGAGAGTTACACTCTTGACATATACATTTTTGTCACCCTGATTGTTTGCGGCGATTTTAAGGGTATTGCCGTTTGAGAGGGTAACCGTTGCGCTGTCAACGCAGGGTGAGCCAATCCAGTACTGGTCTGTACCTGCAAGCGGATAGAAGCCGAGGGACGAAAAAACATACCATGCGCTCAATGCGCCGCCGTCGTCGTTACCGTCAAGACCGTTTATATCGGTGCTGAAGCGTTCGTCAAGTGTCCAGCGCACCCACTTTTGTGTAAGGTCGGGTCTGCCTGCGTTGGCAAAGAGGTAAGCTGTGTGCAGGTCGTGCTCATTGCCGATCCAGTAGCCTGCACCGGGGTCAATTCCGCCACGGGAGGGAGAGGCAGCCTTCATAAATTTGTCAAGCTCATCAACGAAGTATTCTTCCGAGCCGAAAAGCTCAATCATACCGTCAATATCCTGAAGTGCGTTCCAGCGCCACTGCTTTGCACTGCCCTCGGAATAACAGTCAGCAAACTTTTTGATAAGCACCATATCGTAGAAGTAAGTTATATTGGGGTTAAAGTTCCAGACGAATTTACCGTCCGAGGTTCTTGCGTGGAAATACTTGGTTTCGGGGTTGAAGAGGTTTTTGTAGTACATTGCTTTTGCGCCGTACTTTTCCGCATCCTCTTCATTGCCGAGCAGCGTTGCAAGCTTTGCAAGCGCAGCATCCTGCCAAGCGTATTCAAGCGTATGGCTGACCGATTCTTCTCTGCCTGCAAGATCCTGCGGAATATAACCGTATTCGTTATAAACCTCAACGCAGTCTCTGCCGTCCCTGTTGACACGGTTGTCAGAAGTGTTCTTCATAGCGTTGTAAAGCGTTTCAACGTCAAAATCCGTAAATCCCTTGATGTAGCTTTCCGTAATCATAATATTTGCCGGGTCACCGAACATTGAGCCCGTGTAGCCTGCGCCCTGCGGCCATCTGGGAACAGCGTTTACTCCGCCCTGCTTTGTCATTTCAACAAGGCTCTTGAGACAGTCTTCCTGCACGTCGTGAGCAATCAGCGTATAAAGCGGATGAGTTGAACGCACGGTATCCCAAAGCGACATATCCGTGCGGTAGGTGTACCCCTCGGCAACGTGTGCCTGCTTGTCAAAGCCGAGGTATTCGCCGTTTACATCAGTAAAGTTGCTGGGCATAGTCATTGAGTGATAAAGCGCTGTATAGAAAACTGTCTTTGTTTCGTCGTCAGCCTGAATATCGGCTACAGAAAGGCGGTCTTCCCAGAGTGCAACCGCTTCTTTTCTGACATCCTCAAAGCTCTTATCCTTGGTTTCGGTTTCAAGGTTGAGGATAGCGTTATCCTTGCTCACAAAGCTGAGTGCCAGCTTAAGCTCAACGCTTTCACCCTCGATTGAGCCGAAGTTGACGTCAACACCGAGGTTGTTTTCGTCGCCGACTATCTCAAGCGACTTGATTTCCTTATCAAATTTTGCGGCAAAGTATGTCGGCAGACCGTTGTATCTTCCTGCAAACTGACCGGGAAGCAGACAGTAGCCTGTGAGAACACCTGTTTGCTCGTCATATTCCGCCGTAGCGTTTGATGCCGTTCTTGTGCCGGTCGAGCTTGTGACATCAATATAAAGACGTGCGTCGTCCTTGTCAAGGAAGGTGTAGCGGTGAACGCCCGTATGTACGCTTGCCGTCATTTCCGCAAGGCAGGCAACGCTCGGCAGATAAACCGAATAGTAACCGGCAGAAGCGGTTTCGTTCTTGTGTGAATAAGGCATACTGCCGGGCTCATTAGTGCCCGTTACGGGAGTGACACGGAACATACTGTAATCCTCCGCACCCGTACCAGAAAGGCGTGAGTGGCTGAAGCCCTTGATATGGCCGTGCTCGTAGTAATAGCCCGAGGTGTTTGTTTTGAAGCCGTAGCCGCCGCCTACAAAGCAGGTATCGGCGCCAAGCCTTACAAGGCCGAAGGGAGTAGTTGCCGCAGGGCTGAGCATACCGCAGGTCCACGGAATACCGCCCGTACCGATAAACGGGTCAACATATTTTGTGTATTTGCCTGTTTCAACCTCAGGCATATCAACCGTTTTGAGGCTGACACCGCCGACAAGACACGAAAAAAGAGTTTCTACAGTAACAAAAACCGATACAAGAATTCTGATAAAGTTCATCATACAGAGCGTTCTCCTATCTTCAAGTTTTTAATAAGTGATAGTATAGTCTTTTTCAAATGTGAAGCCCATTGTACCGCTGTGAGTACCGAAAAGGTTTACACGCATTATCATCACGAGAGGTGTTGTGTAGTTGGTGTGGATAACATTGCCTGTTGCCTTGTCAATCGTTGCCTTAACGACACAGTTATAATACTGCGTTGAAAATTCCTCGATAAACGAAGCTTTTTCGGCAATCTCGTGTGTTTCAATTACGTCGCACACTGCGCCGACACCGACACCCGCTGTAGGATTCTTGTGATCCTTAAGCTTAAGGGTAATTTCGTAGGTTTCACCTTTATCCTCGCATACTGCGGAGGTTACCCATTCGGGCTTAAGCTTGCTTACGTAATTCTGTTCGGGCACGATATATTCGGCAACTATCTCTTCACGTGTTGACCAGACTATCGGGTCTGTATCGTCACCCATAACCTTCGGCAACATATCCTCAGCAAAGCTCTCGAGAGCACCGGGAATTTCGGTTTTGTCGTCATTTACGGTACGCATTTCGTAGTTTTTGATAACCTGTGTTGCTTTTGTCTTGATTTTATTAGCTGCCGTATTAAATAGCTCAACAATCTCTTCCTTGGTCTGCGGTACGGAATCGGTTACCTCTTCGGTCGAGGCTTCTTCGGTTGAATTTTCAACCGTTTCATTCTCTGTCTGTGTTTCGGTTTCCTCGGCTGTTGAAGGCTCCTGTGTCACCGCAACGTCAGCCTGCTGTGTGGGCTCAGCTGATTGCAATTCGGAAGTTGAAGTTTCGGGTTGATTGCCTTCAGACTCTTTACCGCAGCCCGAAGCCATAAGGAGCGCAATAACAAGTGCGGCTGAAAGAAAAGCTGTTAATATTGATTTCCTGCGAAAGAACATACTGGATTCTCCTTCAACCAATATTATTTATTGGGCTTTTTAACCTTGTTGAGCATTGTGTTTATTTCAAGAATCTGCTCCTTGGTAAACTTACCGCCAAGCATTGAGAAAATACGCTTTACGGTAAAGCCCTTTGCCATACCGTAGATATTCTTAATCATCGGAATGCTTATCTGGAAGCCTGCTACCTCAAAGCCTGCTACCTCACCCTTGCCCTTTTCTTTGCCGGCGGTCATAGCGTTTTTAATCCTGAGCAGAATTTTTACCATTGTGATTTTACCGCCGAGGGTTGACATAATATCGCCGATAGTATCGTTGATGGAAAATCTGCCGTCGGGCATAGTAATATCAAACCAGTTGATTACCTCGCCCTCTTCTTTCATAATGTAGGCTTCGTTGGGTTTATCAACCTTGCGGATTGTTGCTGTATCCTCGAGCTCGCCTGCCTTGACAGTAAGAGTTGTTTCGCCGACATTCTTAACATTGAAGTAGAAGAAGGGGTACTTGCCCTTTTTCTGCTTGCCTACGCTTTCACCGTTTGCAAAAAGCTCAACCTCGTCAAGGTTTGAGTAAACCGTGACTCTTGTAACATCCTCTACCCTGTCGATATATCTCTTGGAGCAGAGGTGAAGCACGGGTTTGTCCGACAGCCAAGCCTTGTATGCATAGAAGGAGTCCTTCTTATACTTTCTGTCGAAGGTGACAAGACCCTTGTGGTTCATACCGTTTTCGCCGCCCTCAGCTCTTGCGTCTGCGGCAAAGTCAAACATATTCCACACGTGTGTTGCCCAGAGGTAGGGTCTTTCGGCAATCTGCTTGATTAATTCCTCGTGGTAATATGCCTGGTATTCCTCTGTATAGTCGCCCTGAGTGGGAGTCGATGTGTGCCAGTCAAGAGCCTCGCAGCCGTATTCGCTGATACCGATGGGCTTGTTGGGGTACTTCTTGTGGAATTCGTCAAACCACGGGCCGTTCATATCCGTTGTGCCGCCGTACCAGCCGAAATAGTGGTTGTAGGAAAGCACGTCGCTTATATGGACATACTCCGCATCAATCGGGCACATCGTAACGGAAGCAATAGTTGTAAGACGGGTTTTATCCATTTCGTGGCAAAGCTCATTGAGCTTTTTGTGGTTGCGGATAAGGTCGGGGTCAGCAGCGCCTGCAATTGTAATTTCGTTTGAAAGACCCCATACGACGATTGACGGGTGATTGTAATTCTGTGAAATAAGCTCCTTCATCTGCGAAACCGTGTTATCGTAGCCGTTTGGCATATGCTTGGAGATATAGGGAATTTCAGCCCAGAGAACAAGACCTGCCTCGTCACAAAGGTCGTAAAAAACCTGTGAGTGCTGGTAGTGGGCAAGGCGGATTGTATTTGCACCCATTTCAACAATGAGTTCAAGGTCCTCCTTGTGGTGCTCGGGAAGAAGAGCATTACCGATACCGGGTCTGTCCTGATGGCGTGATACACCACGAAGCGGATATTCTCTGCCGTTGAGGATAAAGCCCTTTTCCGGGTCAATTTTAAATGTGCGGCAGCCGAAGCGTGTCGAAACCTCGTCAACCTCTTCTCCCTTATAAATAAGAGTTGCCTTTGCCGTGTAAAGATATGGGTCCTTCAGACCGTCCCAGAGGTGTACGTTTTCTATAGTGATTTTAACTTCGTCGTCTTCCTCGCCGGCAGCCGAAGCGATAACCTCACCGTCTGCGTAAATTTCATATTTAACGGTGCAGTCATCATCGTCATTGATAAATGTCTTTATTTCAACAACTGCGTCCTTGCCCTTGATTTCGGGTGTTACCATAATTGCAGGTGAGCCGTAATAATCAAGGTCAAAGTGCTTCTCACCCACACCGATAACCTTTACGTCACGGTAAATACCGCCGTAGAAGGTGAAGTCCGCATTCTGCGGATAAACCCTGTCGTTGGAGGAATTGTCAACCGCAACAGCAAGGGTGTTCTCGTCCTTTATATCCTCAATTTCAACACGGAAGGTTGAATAGCCGCCGTCGTGTTTTGTGATGCTCTTACCGTTCCAGAAAACCTCGCAGGAGGAGTTAACGCCGTCAAACTGGAGGTACTTCACCTCACCTGCCGGCAGCTCGTCCGCCTTCAGGGATTTTGCGAAAAAGCAGGTACCTCTGTAGTAGTCGTTGCCACCGTCCTGACCGTCCTCACCGTTCCAGGTGTAGGGCAGGTTGACCTCCTGCCAGCCTGTGGGCAAAGAAGCAGGTGCAGCCTTGGCTTCCTTGGAGAAAAGCCAATTACTGTTAATTACATCAATGTTTCTCATAACTAACCTCCGTGTGCTTATATTAATCTAATTATAATTATATATTAAAAAAGAAAAATGTCAATCTGCACTTTTATAGCATTAAATTATCAAGATTTTTTTGCAAAAATGGAAATTGACACAAAGGTACCTATATGGTATACTGTTTCAGTAAAATAAGAAGGAGGAAAAGATATGAAAAACTTCAAAAAAATCATTGCTCTTTTAATCGCTGTCCTCACAGTTGTCGGCGTGTTTGCTGTTCCCGCAACCGTCAGCGCAGAGGAAGTTGACGAAACTCAGGAGCCTATCGTTGCAAGAATGTACCTTGGCCACAAGCCTAGAAACTACAATATGTCCGGCCACACCTGGATTTATATTGAAAACCTCACCAACCACGACATTCAGGTTGGCGCTTTCACCGTAAAGAAGGGTAAGGGCGTTTCCACCGGTACATACGGTACACAGATTAACGACGGCAAGGGTCTTTACTACAACGTTGAAGCATGGCGTTACAAGAATTCCGACCCCGAAAGCTACTATTACCTTTACAAGGACCTTACACAGTCCCAGCTCGAAAAGGTAAGCAGCAGAATTCTTATGGCAGGCACATGGTCATATATTCTCAACTGCGGTTACTACGCACTCGGTATCTGGAACTGCGTTCCCGGTAAAACAATTATGTTCCTTGTCTGGCCCTTCCTCACTCAGGTTCAGATGCTTATGGACCCCGACTGCAGCACAGGCTTCCCGATGATTAAGCCCAAGAAGACCGACTGCTACAAGCAGATCGGCACCGGCAACCAGGCTTACCTTATTCAGGTTGACCCCACAAACCCCAAGGAAGTCAAGGAAGACGCAACAACAGCCCCGGCAAACTAAACTTAAAAACGGAGTTATAAAAAAATGAGTATTCTAACAAAAATCGTAAGTATTATCCTTTTCATTCCTGCACTTTGCGGTCTTTACAGAACTGACGCAAAGGACACCGAGGAATTATACCTTGAAAACATCGGGAGCGTTGGCTACGAAAACACAATCGAAACTGCTATACCGCAAACCGAGCTTTACAATATGGTTGTTGACCACTTCAAGGCTCCCCTGCCCGAAGGTAAGACCGAGAAGAAGGCAATCATCATCGGTTACGACGGCTGCCGTGCAGACGTTGTTAAACTTGCCAACGGTAAGTACAGCGGTATTGCAAAGCTCCTTGATAACGGCGGCTCAATCAACCTGGGCTACTGCGGCGGCGTAAACTTCCCCGACGGAGAAAACTCGCAGGACACCTCGACCGCTCCCGGCTGGTGCGCAGTTCTTACAGGAGTATGGGCAGATAAAAACGGTGTTTACGGCAACGGTCAGCCCAAGAATATGGAATACAAAACCCTTATGACCACACTTGTTGAAGACGGCACGATTGACTCCGCTTCCTTCCTCACAAAGTGGAACGGTCACTTCTCAAAGGACAATTCCACCTACCTCCCCGAAAAGCAGTACTGCGAGGAAAACAACCTCAACGTCAGCTTCACAAAGTGCGCCGGTCACGAGGCAACGGTATTTGAAGCTATGAATCAGCTTTCCGATGAAAACTGCCCCGATTTCACAATCGCCATTTACGAGGGCACGGACAGCGCAGGTCACAGCTTCGGCTTCTCCTTCAACAACCCCGCTTACAAGGCAGGCTTTGAGCGCTGCGAAAAATACGCAACCGCAACAATAAACACCATTGAAGAAAGAGAAACCTACGAAACAGAAGACTGGCTGATTATCATTACCTCCGACCACGGCGGCATAGGCACAGACCACGGCGGTGCTTCCCTGCAGGAAAGAATGGTATTTATCGTAACAAACAAATAAGATGCTTAAAGAATCTGTCAAGAACTCCGCTTGGCAGATTCTTTTGTTTTGCAAGAGAGTTTGACAATAAATCCGTTTGCGTGCTATACTGCCCTTGAACGGAGGTATGAATATGAGCAAATACGATATAGCGGCATTTATCTGGCCGTCATACACGGGTGATGAGCCTCGCACACGCATTTTCTGGCCCGAGGGCTATGGCGAATGGCAGACGGTCAAGGCTATGACAGACAAAGGCTACAAGGGCTGCCGCTGGCCGAGAATACCGACCTGGGGCTATGTGAATGAAGCCGACAGCCGTGTAATGGAAATGCAGATTGACTGCGCCGTAAATTACGGCGTGAACGTGTTTATTTACGACTGGTATTGGTACGACAACCGTCCGTTTCTCGAGAACTGCCTGAACGACGGATTTCTGAAAGCACGCAACAACACGGATATGAAATTTATGCTCATGTGGGCAAACCACGACGCCACCCACCTTTGGGACAAGCGCAATTCCGACCGTGACCTTTCCACCGTTATCTGGAGCGGTGTCTTAACACCCGAAATCTTTTCAAATATATGTGACAGAACGATTGAAAAATATTTCACCCGTGAAAACTATTATATGATTGACGGCTGCCCCGTTTATATGGTTTTCGACCCCGATAACTTCGTGCGTTCCTTCGGCACAAGTCAGGAATGTAAAAAAGGCATTGAAGAATTCCGCAGAAAGACGGTTGAAGCTGGCTTCAAGGGGCTTCATTTACAGTTTGTCCATTGGGACGGCAGGGTTTACTCCTGGCTGAGTGATGACGATGACTGCAAGGGCTGTACAGCTTATGACCTTTACAGATACCTTGGCATAGATTCAGTCACAAGCTACAACTGGGGCTGCTCGGTACACTTCGACGGCGACTACAAAGAACTCACCGAAAAATATGCCCAAAAGCTCGAAGAAGCGACCGAAAAGCTGGATATTCCCTTCTATCCCAATATTTCTGTCGGCTGGGACAACAATGTCCGCTTCCATAATTTCATCCCCGGCGTTGTAGA
Source organism: Acutalibacteraceae bacterium (assembly GCA_045605425.1). Lineage (GTDB taxonomy): Bacteria > Bacillota > Clostridia > Oscillospirales > Acutalibacteraceae > UBA8612. Next base: position 7,196 of record JAZUQA010000016.1, on the reverse strand, counting down.
AAACAACACACCCGAAAATTTCAAAGCCGCCTGTGAAAAGGTCAAGACCTTTACAGACAGCTCACTAAACAACGGCATTATGAAAGCCCCTTTTATCACCGTAAACAGTTGGAACGAGTGGACAGAAACCAGCTACCTCCAACCCGACGACCTCTACGGCTACGGCTACCTCGAAGCAATTAAAGAAACGTTTGGGGAATAATGCTTTTAAAACCTTCTTGTATTTGGTAATACCATTTTACAAGATGGTTAAGTGTTTTGTCGAATGTGTGTGAATGTAGTTTTAGCGGTATAACAATGTACTTGTTTTTTAAGTAGTGAGTTACTATAAAACTATATTATAAAAATTGGAGTTCTACAATGATATTAAGAATAACACAAAAACTAACAAATGGTGTTTTAGGCGGTCCGAAATATAATGAATTTACATTAAATGTTAATGGATTCAATTTTAATATCAGAATTCAGCAGTATGTAGAAAGGATAATTAGTATTGCTTCATGCGAAACAGATAACTGCAAATATTATCTAGATATTTTTTATACCTTAGAGACCTTACTAATGATATGCGACGGACATTTTGTTCCGACAATAAGTGTATTTGAAAATGATGTGGAAATTACTTCCAGTTGGCATAAACGAGCCTTACCAAGTCATAGTTCTGCGGATTTCATGCTTGGTGCAGGAAACCTATTAATCGATTATTCAAAAGTTATTGATGAAAAACTATTTAAAAAATGGTATAAATTAGAATCCGAACTAGATTTGAATTTTAAAGCAATGTTATATTGCACCTCTGGTGTAGAAATGCCGAGAGATATGCAATGCGCTTTTCTAACTGAGGCCTTTGGAGGAATATATGAACTTGTAATCCAAAAACATCCTAATATTATATTAAAAAACAAACCCCGTGGGGAATCCAAGTTGAAATACTATCTTGTTGCACTTTTCGAATATTTTGGAGATATTATTTTCGATGAAGAACTCATAACTAATAAATATGAATTTGCGCAAATATTGGTCAATTCAAGAAATAGAATAGCACACATTTCAAACAAAAAAGAAAGATATTTTCTTAACGGAGGCGAATGTGTTATGTATCTTGTAAAGCTATCTTTGTTGTACAGAATCATTTTATTTGACCAACTTGATTTGCCGCAAAGTTTGTATAAAGAGCAACTCTCGTCTATAGTGCTCTCTATTAACAAGCATAAGTGTATGACCGAATTTTTAGAAAAGCTTAAAGTATTTATCAAGGAAAAAGAACAATAGCAAATTATAAAGCTATCCGTCCGAGTGTACTCGGACGGATAGTTTTATCGTTCTGTTATATTTTTAGTATCACGAACACTTAATGCCCTATCCAAATCAGTTGCAGTAAACTCTATATCAAATCCGTTATGGTCCGTTACAACAAGAGTTTCCGGATGATTAACATATTTAAAATGCAAGTACCAAGACCACTTATCTGTACCATCATGCCATGTTACCGTAATTCTATTATTCAGATTTCCGGATACAATCTTTACCTTATCACAGAAGTCATCGCCGCTACCCTCTGTAAAATTGTATATATATCCTTCTGTAAAATCAATTATCCAATAAACATCATATGAACCACTTAAATTCTTATACGAAAAAACTCCCTTATTACCGCTTTTAGCTGTTTCATAATCATTAGTTGAATAATATACAGGTTCTGGTTTGGTATATTTATAAATCCAAAGTACAACTATTGCATCCGATTCGTAAATATCGCCTTTTTTAAAATCGCCTTTGCCAAACTCCCAATTTTTAATTTCTACTGAACTAATTTTCCCATCTTTTGAACTATCATCTGTATCAAGTGTTTGGTGCTTAAATGTTAAAAAACCCATTTCTTTTAATTTTTGTTCAGCTATTTCTGTTGATAATCCTTTTAAATCATCTTCACTCAAGTTTACTGTAATTTGAGTTGTTGCTATAGTATTATCGTTTGCAGCATTTTCTACATTATCGCTAATTGTACCTTTAACCGTTTCAATATCAATATTTGAACTATAACAATAAACTTCAAACGCAAAGTCTTCATTTTTACTAACATCAATTTTTACTTGTCCGTAAACCTCGGAATCTTCTGCATTTACAAAATCAACAGTATGAGTACCCTTTGTCAGATTTAACGTATATGTTTCTGTTAAACCGTTTCCAACTGTTCCCTCAAAATTATCGTCCACATATATATCAACATCATATGTACTGAAAATCAAGTTTTTAACTCGTTCAACCCTCAAATTTATTTCATATTCCGGCTCTTGAATAGTAATACTTACAACATTATTTCCTACATATTCAGCGGTCAGTCTATAACCGTCTACATTTTGTGAAGTAAAAGTTTTATCATAGCTATTGATATTTTTGTCAAAACCATTTTGGATGCAAAGATTTACATATTGCTGAAATTTCTCTGTTGTCATTTCTGCAACATATACTTTTGTTTCCTTTTCGTTATTCTCTTCAACTTTACCTATATCCGATTGAGGAACGGGAAGCAGTTTCAACGCATCAATAGCAGACCAATCCAACACATCATATTTTTCAGGTGCGTCCAATTGGATTTGCATTTGTTTATCGTCTTCATAATAATAAAGTGAAAGTTTGAACCCTGCGCTATTATAAGCATCGAAAGCGTTTTCTTTATGGCTGGGCTCAATTGTAAAGCCATTCGCTTTGCATAAATCTATGTAATTAACAAACTCTTTTGAACTAATCTTATGTATATCAATATAAAGAGATTCTTCTGAATTATCGTAAATTTCACATAACAATGACTGCGGCTCAGGCAAAACACTTCCAAGATAAATATCTTCCCAAGCTATCTTTTCTGTATTTGAACTACAACCTGCCAAACATAAAATTGCAACCAACAGAATCGTAATAAGAACAGTTATCCTTTTCATGGCTATACCTCCACTAAAACTATATTTTTATAATAGCAAAATACAGATGTAATTGCAATATCCGATTTAAAACGAAACTCCGCCTGCCGATTGCTCGGTAAGCGGAGTTCGCTTTGCTTTTTATTAACTTCGGGTTTTACTCCGATTCCTTTTTGCTTTAAGTACACGCCTTTATCAGGCCGATTGCACCTGCAATAAGTGCCACGGGCAAGAGAAGCAGCAAGCCGCCTGCAAAAACCAGCAGCACGATAAGCAAGGGCACCGACAGCACAAGAAGACATATTGCGGCAATTTTAGCCGCGCCCCACGTCAGCTTAAGCGCCAGCTTAACCGCCAAGGCAAAAAGAAAAATTGCAAGCACGGTAAAAATTATTTCGAACAATATAATCACTCCTTTTTCTTTCCTTTGATTACATTATACTGTGTTTGTTATAATACCGCCACAGCACTTTGTGCAAAAATCAACCCTTCATTTTTGCACTTTGTGCAGATTACAGAGCATATACAAAGGAGATGTCATTCTGAGGCGTAGCCGAAGAATCTTAACACCGTTCGCAAAAGATCCTTCGCTTTCGCTCAGGATGACATCGCTTTTATTATTTGCGGTTTATCCGTACCAATCATCGGATAAATCACGCCAAGTAGGGTTATTCTCCTCTACAAGAGCATTTTTCTTGGCTCGTGTCCAACCCTTAATCTGTTTTTCTTTTTCTATTGCCGAAAGCACATCAGTTGTGTAATCAAACCACACAAGTTTATGAACATTGTACTTTTTGGTGAAGCCGTCAACAATACCGTTTTTATGCTCGAATAATCTGCGTTCAAGATTGTTTGTAATTCCCGTATAAATAACTTTATTGTTCCAGTTTGTCAAAATATACACATAATAGTATTGCACGAACTTCACTCTCTTCCCTATTATATGTTCAAAAGATCCTTCGCTTTCGCTCAGGATGACATTGCTTTTATTTTTTGCGGTTTAACGGCACAGACATATCCCCTTTACGGTTACCCCAAACAAAACATTCTGTCATTCTGAACGCAGTGAAGAATCTTAAAAACGATTACTCCCCTTTTATTTCTTTATATTTTTCCATATTGATTTTCTTGTCGGCAAGCATTTGCTCTACCCACAGCTGCAGAGTTTCAACGGTAATTGAAATGCGCTCAAGCTCATTTTGTATGTAAATGAAATCCTTTATTTCATCGTCGTCAATTGCGCCGTCGGCAGTAATTTCAATTAACCGCTCCTGGCTTTTCTTCATCGAATTGAGCGACGACAGCATTTCGAGCACAATCTGCGCAAGGTCCTTCACCTTGATTTCGGGCACATATTTATGACCTATGGGGCACTCCTTGGCACAGTAATGGTTGCACAAGGTTGGCTCGCCGTAAATGCGGCTGAGCAGCATTACCTCATCGGGCGTTATCGGAAATTTTCCGTTTTCTATTCTTTCAAGCCTTTCGGGCTGAAGCTGACTGTCCAGCGCCGAAGCCCTGTCGCAAACATCGTCCCTTGTTAAGTCGTGCTTTTTGCGTATTTCTTTATAAATTGTATCTGACATATCGTTACACCCCTTTTGGCTAATATATCACAAATCCAAACCGCTTGCAACACATACACCCGGTGCTACACGGTCGGAAAATTTTTTATCGCCAAGCTGTCATTAAAAATTTTCCGACAAAATAAAACAATATTTGCATTTTTTTGCTTTTATGTTTATAATTATTATATGACTATAATTTTTGAGGTGTATTATGGACAATTCACTGAAGGAAACATATAATCAGATTTGGAATGACCACGTTAAGAGTGTAAGAAATCTCTGCTATGCCAAGCTACAGGGGCGTCCCGAGGATGCAGAGGATATGCTGCAGGAAGCGTTTGGTCTGCTGTGGAAAAAGATGATAAACGACCGTGTGCCCTCCAACCCGAAGGCATGGTTATTCACAACGGTAAAGAACCTCGCCTACGAGGAATACAGACACACCAGCAAGGAAAAGGAAAACCGTTATGGCGCACCGTTAAATGAAGCGATTTATATGCCACGCTATTCGGAAGATATTTCGGACACCCTTGAAAAAGAAGAGGAAAATGCAAAATATTGGAAAGCTCTTGATGAAGGTCTTACCAATGAGGAAAAAGTAATTATTACATACGATAAAATTGACGGCGTTCCCCAGGCGAAAATAGCCCAGATGTTCGGGAAAAAGCCGGGTTCAACAAGAGTACAAATACACAGGCTTAACAAGAAGCTGGCTCGGATAAAACAGGAAGCAGAAAAAATTTAGAAATTTAAAAAACTTTTTTGTTTTGAGTGTAACATTTTTCAGGAAAATAACATTATAGGAGTAGTTAGGCAATTATGACTGACAGAATCAAAATCACAAAAGAGATGCTTGAAAAGTTCATATCCGACAGCAGCCAAGAACTTCCCCTTGAAGAAATTGAAGCGTTGATGGATTCCGAGGTTGAAAAGCCCGAGGATGAAATGGACACAGAGCTTGTGGATATGTGTGCCGCCATTCTGGCAAAGGCTTACAACCCCGGGTACAAAGAGGAAAAGCCCAATGAAATGTACCGCCCTTGGGAGGACGAAAAAAAGCCCGAAGCTCCCAAGAAGAAAACGGTTCGTTTCAGATACGTGCTTATTGCTGCAGCAATACTTGTTATCGTTTTTACGGTTGCCCTGCCGGCGGGTGCCCGACTGTTTGATAACAAAGCCTCGGACGGCATAATTCAGTTCTATGACGATTTTTTCAAAATCAACCTGAACAAGGATGAGCCGACAACCGCTGCAAACAAAGACGCCGTAAGCGAAATGATTATCAACAGCCTCGATTTCTTTATGCTGCCCGAAGTTCTTCGAGGTGATGAGTATGAAAAATCTGCCCGATTGACGCAGGATGATTTGTTAACAATTTTCTATATCGATGTCACAAACAAATCGACTCAAATCAGCGGACAAATCCTGATTACTCAATACAAAGATAAAAATACCGATATGACAAACGGTCAGGTTAATGTTTCTGATGAACATAGAAACTATAAGCAACTGACAATTGACGGCAAAGAAATAATTGTATTCGGAAGGGATAATACATCATACATAAATTATTCTGACGGTACTACAAATTATCAAATATCCCTTGGCTGTGATTTTGACACTATGGTTTCAATTGCCGAAACAATAAATGTTAAGGAATGAAAAAAACCATGAAAAAAATCCTCCTCTCGGTCATGTCAATCATTATAGTAATTGTTACTCTTGTCCCCACCGCCTTTGCGGCAAATGAACAGCTTCCGCAGTGGCAGGATTTGATTCTCACAGAGGAAGAATTCAACTCAATTTTAGCCAATAATACAGTTCACACTGCTGATGAAAATACCCGTGCCAACGATTTAATTAACGCTTGGGCTATAGCAATTTCAAAAAGTGAAACAAACACCTTGAATATTTCCGGAATGACAACAGGAACCCATGAGGTTGTAAAATCCGGATTCAAAGAGGTTGTTATTCAGCGCAGAGCAAGCAGCAGCTCCTCGTGGACAGATTACATCACTTATGAAGATGTTTATATTGACGAGTTCGCCTACGTTTTAGCAAAGAAAATTACCGTCCCCACGGGCTACCAGTACCGTGTAACCTGCATCCACTACGCAAAGAAAAACTTCTTCTCCGTCCAGAAAATCGACAACGTTTCAAACGTTATCCAGTTCTGACCCAACTCAAAACCACAACAAACAAGCCGAGTGCTCTTCACGAACACTCGGCTGTTTTATTACCACCATAGGCAAATGTACAGAAATTTTTCGGAAATAAATTCATAAGCCTTCCTTGTTCAACGAAACTGATTTGCCGCTTTTATTCGGCAATACGCAAAAAAATCCCCACCGATTGCTCGATGGGGACATTTTGTTTATTTACGGGTCGTCGATAACGCCGACCCCTACATTTTAATGCTTATTCCGTATGAATAAGTTTAACTTACTTCATCTCAGCGATTGCTGCCTGCGTCTCCGAAAGGAGTGGTTGGGAGGTGTCCCCCAACCGTTGATACAGAGCTGTTTTGGCGCCTTCTGCCCTCAGTTTTCAGGTGAAGCGGGTCATTCGGGTCACCGTCAAATCTCAGGTACCAATCAAAGCCGTCTTTCTTTGCAACAATCTTCTCAACAAAGGCTTCAATTATGCTTTCGGGTATGTCGTTTTCATCGGGATTTGTGTACTGCACAAGGGCATATTGAAGCACCGTCAG
>JAZUQA010000015.1:0-55278 GCA_045605425.1 Acutalibacteraceae bacterium | reverse complement strand
ACAGTTACCTGCATTAGCTGTAATAAGGAAGCCTCTGTTGTTGGTTGTAAATGAGGGGTCAACGGTAACAGGATACACACGACTCTTGTCTGACAGCCACTCAAACGATGGGGTATATTTAATTATGTTGCCTTCTCTGCTACGGTAGACATCTACCTTTATATCCTCGCTCGTTGCACCCAAAGAATCGAACATATATGGAGTTAACATAGTGAATACTTCTTCAAGCTCGCTGTTAAAGAAGCTGATGCTGTTATCCTTGTTCACATTCCAGGTCATACCGGGTGCTGTGAATGTAAAGCTGACAAAATATCCTGTTGTAGGAACAGAACTTAGAATAATATTTTCTTTAAGTCCGGTTTCTGTTACAAGATATTCAACATCGGTATTCGCAGCGATATCGTTGTATCTTATTTGGGAAAGGTTATCGTCGACAGACAGTACTGTTTCTTCTTTGGTTAATTTTTGCTTGGAAGAAGCAATAATATTTGCTTGTTGTTCTGCCTCGACACCGTTAATTCTAAAACTGATTTTATTCTTACCATCTTGAAGGGAAACAAACGAATCAGACTCTATAGTGTCGGGAAGATTTACGGTAAAACTGTTCTCTTTGTTTTGCCATACCACTTGTCCGTCAACATTCTTTTTTACAAGTGTGTTGTCGATATCTTTCCACTCACCGTCTTCATAATAGTGGACAGGTTCGGAGGATATAATATCCACCATTGAACCGTCAGCACGACTGAATGTTTTAGTGAAGGCATCTTGCTTTTCTTCGGTTTCAGGAACGATTTCAGCTTGCTCTGATAATACATCTTGCACTACCGGAGCACTGCTCAATTTTTGAGAGGTCTCAACTGCTTGTGCAACCAGTTCCATAGGAATTATTTGCAAAACAAGAATAACGGATAAAAGTGCCGAAATTGTTTTTAAAGCCCATCTTTTTTTGTTCATAAGATAATCACTGTTCCTTTCGTAAATGTTCAAGAAAACTAATTGTCTTAGGGCGCAATATATAATTAAACCATTTTAGAATACCTCCTTGTAAAGTAGAACTGTAAATAATCTGCGATCCAATAAAGACTCTTCAATATATTTGTTAAAAATTATCTCAAAAGTAACAGAGATTTTTATAAAAAAATAAGAATCTACTTTTTTTACATATAAAATGCAGAGCATTTGTTAAAATTCACTACATAATTAACGAGTCGCTAATGTAATAGTTTTAATAAAAGTGAAGATAAAAAGAGTAATTATAGTTGAATTATTAAAGCAACCAATTAATATCCAAAACATTTAATAATTTGCTTTTTCTGAACAAAAGAAAGTCCGGATATAATTTCCGGACTTTTTATAGTTTATGAAAGAATTCTTAATAATTTATGCAAAATACACGTGATATCGCTGCACCTATTATTATCTTACTGCTTTATACAGGATTACGAATCGGTGAAGCGTTGGCTCTCACTTGGGATGATATAGATTTCAACGAAAGCCTGATAAATATAAACAAATCTGTTCTATATATTACCGTGAATGGTAAACATGAAACTGTTATACAAAACAGCCTTAAAACTGACAGCAGTATGCGTGTATTGCCAATGTCCAATAAAGCAAAAGAAGCACTTATCAAACTTAAAGAAATGTCCAATGACAACAACCTTGTCATAACCACGGTAAACAACAGAACCCCTACAAGAGCTTCTATAGGAAAATCACTAACCAGAATTTGCAAAAACGCAGGTGTTATAGATAAACATGAAACCCGTGGAGCTCACTCGCTCAGGCATACCTTTGCGACAATGCTGTTTGAAAACGGCTGCTCAATAAAAATAGTGTCCAAATTACTCGGACACTGCGATACAAGAGTTACTGAAAACACATATATCCATGTTATTCAGAAACAGAAAATTAAGGCTATCGAGGATTTAGACAAGTATTGTAATTAGCTATTCAAACTATTTATACATAATCAAAATCAAACTTAAAACCGTATTGAAAATTTAATTCAATACGGTTTTTGTCGTTATATATTGTAAATATGCACAAATTAAAGCAACTTAGATTGTAAAAAAAGTAGAATTAAATAACTTTTAGAGTTTTTGCGTAACTTTTTAATCATTTTCGTCATATATAGAGAGAATTTATTTCAACAATTGAGGAGGTATAAATTTTTATTGTCAGTAGCAATTTATTTATGACAACAACAAACAGATTTTTCTCTTGCTAAATTGTATTATTATACTATTTAATTTAGCAGGAGGTAACAAAATGATTTTTTATTTGGAGGGAAAAAATATGTTTATTGAGAAACTTGAAATCAAAGACCTACATGGCATTTACAACTATGTTATAAACTTCAACGAAGATCTTACCTTTATTTATGGCGAAAACGGTTGCGGAAAAACAACAATATTAAATATAGTCTCATCCATTGTTACAGGAAAAATATACAACTTATTTTCGTATAAATTTTCAGAAATAACTTTAACTTATTCTATTAATAAAAAAATCTTTGAAAAAATAACAATATCAAAGAAATATGATGCATATGTCGTTCTTTTGTCAGAAGATGAGATCGAAGAAGAAATAGAGGATATAGAGCTTTATTCAAGAGATGACGATGAAATTGCATTTGAAAGACGTTTTATGAATATGTATGAAAGCCCTTCTATCCTTAAAGATAAATTCAACTATATTTATTTGCCTTTGAGTAGGAATTCTCAAAATGTAACAAATGCCTCTGAACGGAATTTTATGCGAAGAAGATCATCTTTCTATTCTGAAAAAGATATTATTAATAAAAATTATCTTAACGATTCGCTTCACTATGTTGAAGAAATTGTTAGAAACGGTTATATGAGAATAAATTCATCGGAGTTATCAATAAATGCTCGCTTTAGAAGCGATATCTTTACATCTTCTTTAAAAGTTGCAAATAGATACGGTTATAATGCTATAAATGATGCATTTGAAACTAAAGGTTCTCAGTCTATTTCCAATGTTGATAAAAACAAAAATGAATATATAAAGCTTTTAAAATCCATTGGAGAATGGAATGAAGATACTCGAAAAAGCGTAGAAGAATTTTTTGTAAGATATAAAGAAGCTTTTGAAAAAAGCAAAACTAACGATGATGTTACCGTTGACTTTCTGTTGATGAATTTGGAATTCACAAGAATTAAAGAAATCGCTTCGCAAGCACAAACAATAGAAAAAGAAAAAGAAAAAAACAGAATGCCTGTTACAAATTTTTTGAAAATAGTAAATAAATTTTTTGAAGCAACTGAAGACAAAAAGAGAATCTCAATTGACAACGAAGGAAAAATTACTGTCGAATCAGACTTTCCAGAAAGGACATTGTCCCTCTATAACCTGTCTTCCGGAGAAAAACAAATAATTATTATTTTTGCATGTTTGATTTTTGGCTTGCCGTTAGATAAAAAAGGAATTTACATAATCGATGAACCAGAAGCTTCTTTACATTTAGCATGGCAAAAAATATTTGTAGATTCCATTAAAGACGTAAATAAATCAATTCAGTTTATTTTTGCTACACACTCTCCCGAAATTATTAGTCGTTATTCCAGCAAAGCAGTAAAATTGAAAAAAACAGTAAATAGCAACAAAAGCTAAAATGGGAGGGCAAACATATGAACGATTATATTGATGGTTTAAATTATTCAAGCGAAGGGTTATCAAACAGAGTCTTGTTTCTATCAGACTTTAACAATATAAACATATATGTTGAAGATATAGGAAAAGAATATGAATACGAGGATATTTTCGAAAGACTCTTTAATAATGAAATAAATCTATTCAGTGTTTTTCCCTTAGGTGGAAAAGATGCAGTAATAAAAGCTTTTTACGAAAAAGGAATAATTGATAGTGAGGGAAAAACAAATATTTATATTGTTGATGGGGATTTTGATAACATTTGGGATGACTGCAAAGTAAACTCTCCTAATGTTATTTATCTATCGAGATATAACATTGAAAGTTATTACTGCTCTAAAGAAGCAGTAATAAAATTTGTGAGAATGTATTTGAGAATAAGACGAGAAGAAGCCAATAACTTAGTTAAATTTGATAATTGGAGGCACAATTTCTGCAGCACAATGGTTCCTCTATTTATTTTGTTCGCTTTGGTAAAAAAGCATAGTCCTACAACACCAAATGTCGGGGTTGCCATTAAAAATTTTCTTGACGATAATGGTGATTTGATCGTAGAAAGCATGTCTAAATATCGTTCAGAGATTAGCAATAAAATTGAATCTATAGATTCAATTGAAACAGAAATCAAAGAGAAAATAAATAAAAATTTTATTGGAGACACTGAAGAGAAGAATTTATCAATAATCTGCGGAAAATTTCAGATCGAGAGCCTTTGCAGATATCTTAAATGCCAATGTGGCAGAAATATATCTCGAGATTATTTGCGTAATTATTTAATCGAAAATTTTGATCTATCCACATTAGATTTCTTAAAAAATAAAATTCTTTTTCTGCAGTCACAAAAAAATCTTTCATATAATACTGCTTGAAAAGTATATCATCTATTCTACCTTTAATATTATCAACATTTGATTAATATTTTAACCAAACCAAAACTATAACATTAAAGTTCAATGTTTATACCAAAATTTTCTATATCTTACAATTATATAAAAAGAAAGTAGCGAAAAATATGAAATATTCAAACGAAGATTGGAAAACTTTTTTAACAGAAGCTTATGAGAGAATTGAAAATCACGAAACTGGCGTAAACGCCACACCGCGACAGCAAAATACAATGGTTTCAATATGCAGTAATTGTAATAAAGATAAAAAAATATACACCTGTTATGAATGTGATGTTATTCAGTCATTGAAAGATTTTCACGCTACGCATGAAAATTTATTAAAAGAAGCTTATGGTTTATATAAAAATGGTGATTCCAAAAGCTTCATTGCTCAAAATATGAAAAATTTAGATTCGAGTAAACTTCATTATTTAAAACGGTGTAAAATACTGATTGTAACTGCAAATCCTGTTGAAAGAGCCGTATTGCATCAGTATATAATTAACAAAAACCCAAAAAACAAAATTTTAAGATATATTCACGGAACTAACTCCTATTATATTTTTAGATGGGGTAGTTATTGGGTTGCCCATGTTCATCAATACCAATCTGGTTCCAATAAGGACTTTGGAACAATCACTACAGTATACGAAGCATTAAGATATGTTAATCCAAATGTCATTATTGCTCTTGGCGTTGCGTTTGGAATTGATTATAAAACCCAAAAATTGGGTGATGTACTTGTGTCTAAACATATTTTTCCGTATGCAGAAAACAAAAGAGATCATGAAGAAATAAAACCAAACAGAGCACAAGATAAATGCATTGATCACTGGCTTGATGTAAGGTTGTGCAACGCTAATGGTTTCCTTTCGGATGAACATGTGCTATATGGAGGCATATTATCCGGAGGTTCAGTAATGTCTTCTGCACAAGAAAAAGACAGAATATGTACAGCTTATACTGAAAATGATGAAATTATTGGTGGAGAAATGGAAGGCAGCGGTCTTTTTCAGGTTTCATACTTTACTGGTATTCCATGTGTAGTAATAAAAGGCATATGCGATTGGGGTGTTGCTAAAAACGATGTATTTAATGGCAACACAGAAAAAGAAGAGAAATTTAAAGACAGCTTACAAGCTTATGCTATGAAACAGGCATTAGAAAAAAGCGAACCTTTGTTTAATGACAACGTTTTATTTGATGTTCCCAAAAACGAAATGGCTGCCCACGAAAAAAGGAAAAGTGGTTTTTATAAAATTGGAAGCATTACATCAGTAGTTGGAATAATACTGGCATTGATTGTTTTCTTTTTGAATTATAACATTTTAAATATAAAAATATTTTCTATTTCCATATTGCTCATAACCCTCTTGATAAATATTGTATTGCTGGGAATGTCATACAAATGCAAAAGCAAATTCATTTTTGAAGATAAGATAAAATATTATCGAATTGAAAAAGAAACCAAAACCTTATAATAAGTAACTAACTATTTAAACATTGAAGTTATCGCAATTTGCGATAACTTCTTTTTTATGTTTAAGGACAGTAAAATTCAACAAATCAGAGACTTGATGTATGTGAAAAACGCAGAAAAATATAAATATTAAAAAATCCGAGTAACTTTTTGTCGTTTTTTTCATATATATTATGGCGACAAATTTAATTATTGTGAGTTGTTTAGAGTCAACTCATAATAAAAATACATTTTGGGGAGGTATGTTCAAAATGGTATGGAAGAAATATTTGGTGATTCTCTTGGGAATTACAGCGTCGGCGATGATGTGGTGGAAGGTGTTAACCACACCCAATATCCCCTCACCTGCCCTTCAAGGCGTAATTTTCACCGCAGTAATGGCATTCCTTGTATGGTTTGCATTAGGATTTCCAAAGAAAAAGAAGCCTGTATCAACTGATGAACTTGAAGAGCATTTAATCTCATCAGGTTTCTCATCACAGAATACACAAAACGAAAAGATTTACAAGAAGGATACCGCAGTTATCAAAGTGCAGTCATTTGATAGCAAATCAGAAGCAGCGAAAGAGTTTAACAACCTACGATTTGATTTGACTTGCAATGGCGATATTGCTTATCAAAGTACAAAAAATACGACTGTTTGCAGCAAATTAGAAGTTGAAACTTCAAACACCTATCACTGCATTCTTCTTGTAAACTCATCAGTAATTGAAATGTCAGCACCAATTAGCGAAAAAGACAGTATCAAGCAAATTCTGAAAACAGTTCGTTATTAAACGAATTTATACTCTTGTTAAATTCAAAGAAAGGATGTACAATTATTATGACAAAAGCTAAAAAATGGTTTTTAAGAATCATAGCCGTTATATTATGCGTTATAAATGTTTTATCAGGAACATCGAGTTCTTCCATAATATCTGCCGCAATTGAAGAATCGGTACCTATTTCTGATGAAGAAATAGCTGAAGCTTTAAGTAATGCGCAGTTTGTTGACACAAGTGAAGATAGCACCTTCGTTTTGCAAAAATCCAATGTTGAAATATCCGATGATTATTATCCTAAAACAGCCGATCCGTACAATGAAGATATTTATTATAATGGTATTTTGTATTCAGCTGATGAAAGCAATATATCAACAGTAGCTGTAGATTTACCCGGCGATGATCAGGTGTATATGGTTCAAAAATGGTTAAATCAAATTTATGGGTTCACGTTAACTGAAAATGGTAAAACTGGTTCAAACACAATATATGCGTTAAGAAAAGCTTTGCAAAAAGAACTTGGATGTTCTGATATAAAAAATAGTTTCACAGATGAATTAGCTGCAGCTTATTCTAAGCAAATACTTTATAGACAAGATGGTGTAAAAGATAATAAATTTGCAATAATTCAAGCGGCATTATGGTGTAAAGGTTATTGTCCCGGATATAACTTCACATATAACTCAATAACCCAGACAGTTACGGTTGATGCTGTATTTGATGCAGATGTTGAAACAGCTATCATCAAACTAAAAAAGGATGCAGGACTTGAAAATCCTGATGGAGTTGTTACCCTCAATGTCATGAAAGCTCTGCTTTCTATGGATGCATTTAAATTGTTAGGTTCATCATATGGTGCTAAACCAGAAATAAGAGTTATGCAACAAAAACTAAATAGAGAATACGAGGCATACATTGGTTTAAAACCTTGTGATGGTGTTTATAGTAGCGGAACCAACAAAGCTGTTATTTTTGCACTTCAGGCTTTGGAGGGGATGCCGGTCGGTGTAGCTACTGGCGGTTTTTATGCACAAACACAAAGCCATTGCCCACAAATACCTTATGAACGCAATTCTTCTGCTGTGAAAAATTATACAGGTGAGTATTATACTAATTCACAAATTGCCGAATTTACTGAACTTCTTGAGTTCGTGTTGTATGTTAACGGATATGGTGATAAATATTTTGATACGGTTTTTGATTCGCAGACTCAAAAATATTTAAGGCAATTTCAAAAAGCACATGCTCTACCTGAAACAGGTAGAGCGGATTTAAACACTTGGATGTCTTTATTTATTAGTTCTGGTAATCCAGAACGAACGGCCCTTGCATGTGACTGTGCAACGATTTTGACTCAACCAACAATACAAACTCTTGTAAGTAATGGTTACAAATATGTTGGTAGGTATTTAACTGGAACATACAACGGCGGTATAAGCAAGGCGCTTACAAGAACCGAAGCTGAGTTAATAATCAATTCTGGGATGAATTTCTTTCCTATATATCAAACATCTGCTCGTAAAGAGGAATATTTTACTCCTGAACAAGGTATTGAAGATGCAAATGCTGCTATTGAAGCTGCATCAAAGCTTGGGGTTCCTCGTGGCACAATTATTTATTTTGCTGTTGACTTTGACGCAATGGATTATCAGATAACAAATAGTGTAATTCCATATTTTGAAAAAGTAAACGAAACTATGTCACGCAGCACATATAAAACAGGTATTTATGGAGCTCGAAATGTTTGTACCCGTGTTTCAAACAAAGGGTACGCTTGTAGCAGTTTTGTTAGTGATATGTCTTCAGGCTTTAGTGGAAATTTAGGATTTACCATTCCTGACAACTGGGCTTTTGATCAATTTGCAACAGTATCAATAGGTACGGGATCGGGCAAAATAGAAATAGATAAAGATGCTGTTTCAGGTAGAGATTTAGGTGTTTCATATTTAGATGAAAGCTCATCCATACAGATGCAAACCTTTAACATTAATGGAGGTAACTCGGATAGCGATACACTACATGGACCTACGGTGAGTATTTTTGGACATGAAGTAGAATTATTTAATTTTAATTTAAATTTTACTCCATTAAAAAATGTTGTTGTTGAATCGGAATACGACTTTGAAAACGATGAATTAAATGTAATATTAGGGCTTGATATATTTGAATATTCAAGGCAAAAATATGGTATTAGGGAGAAACCTACGGGAGAAAAGTACAAACAGGCATTTACTGAAATAAAAACAACAGTTACCTCTATCAGCAAACCTAATCAAGGAATTGACAATCCTGAATTCAAAAAAAGAATAAACTCCTTAAAAGGATGTTTATATGACACTGGTCTAAAATTAGGATTCAACACCAGCGCAAGTGTTGTCGGTTATATGACCATTTCTTTTAAAGGCGAAAAGCCCATAATAAAGTGTGGAGAGATAGCGTTTATTGGTGGACTGAAAGCCAGTTGGGAATATCCCATTGTTCCTACAGTTGTACTTCGTTTTATGATAGAAGGAACTTTAGAGGGAGGTTTGGGGCTTGTATTAGCGGACACTGAAGAATATAATAACACATACGAATTTGGAGGACATTTGGGAACCAACGTATTTCCCAGTATGAGCGTAGGGTTCAATGTGTTTATTTCCAATGCTTATGTTGGTGGCGGAGGAGAATTAAATTTGGATTTTAGATTTCCTTTTGAATCCTTTGAAGAATCCTTTGAAGCATCAATTACCGCAACAATTTACTTCGAATATAGTTTATTGCATTGGTATGACCGTGAAGAATTCAAATTCAATAAATTACTATTATATCCACAAAAGACTTCAGTACAAACGGCTTCAATTTCTGAAAACAACTTAAGGCTTATTGAACCTTTGCAAATCGAAATTCTATCTTCGTATTCACCAAATACATTCAAAAATAATATACAAATATATGCCAAACCTCAAATAATAAACCTTGGCAACAATAAAATGTTTATGGTTTACATAGACAGTGATCCCAACCGTATCGCCGAAAACGGCACAATGCTTATGTACAGTATTTATGACGGTACATCATGGAGCTCTCCCCTTCCGATAGCTGATGACGGTACAGCCGACTTTGAGCCTAAAATCTGTACTGGTGCAAATGGCGGCGTACATATTCTGTGGCAAAACGCTTCAACCATCTTTGAAGAAGGTGCGACATTAGACGAAACTGCAACCGCAATTGACTTGTCATACATATACTGGGACGGCACGAATTTCAGTAATGTTGCAACAATCACAAGTAGCAATCAAGATTATGAAATGAGTCATAAGATTGTTTCTTCCGGAGATAATGTTTCCGTTATATGGCAACAAAATTCGGAGAATGATGTTTTTGGATTGTCCGGAACTAATTCAATATACAGAAAGCAACTTGTTGAAGGTTCTTGGAATGATGTCGAAACTCTTGCGACAAACCTTTCTGTGGTTACCAACATAGATACTTCATATGTAGATTCCGAAAATGTTGTTGCTTACACAGCAAAGAGCAGCTCAGACACAACCGTAGTAAACGATATTGAAGTCTATTATATTGCAGGAAGCCAAACTACACAGTTAACCAACGATAGCTATTATGACTATTCTGCCAAGTTCTATAACAACGAACTTTATTGGTTTACAAACAACTCAATTGTTCGTGTAGTTAACGGAGATATCTCTACCAAAACGGTTGTACTTGATAACATATCAACCGATATAGCTGATTTTGAGATTATCGGCAATGAAAACGGTAATAAATCTATCATTTGGGAATACGAAAATGATACCGGTATGGTCTTCTATGGTGCGGATTATAATTCAGAAACAGATACATTCAGTGGATTTTTACCGATAGAAAAATCGAACGGTGTTGTTCGTGGTTGGGATGCCTGTATGATGACAGACGGTCAAATTGAATTAGCATATTGTTATGCTGATTATTTGGCTGAACCTGATGACAACGGTTTACCATACGGTACATTGAGCTTAATTCAAAAACCTGTTGAGGAAATCTGCGATATTTATGTGGACCCTATTACAGTTGCTGATTCAGACATTCTTCCCGGCGAAGAAATAACTTTAATTGCCGATGTTTATAATAACGGTTCAAAAACTGTTAATTCTTTTGAGGTTGTTATCAGCGACAGTGCTGGTAATCCTATCGAAACTATAACAGTCGAGCAATTGTTACAACCCGGAGAAAATTCCGAAATCAACATTCCGTTTACTGTGCCTTCTGAAATTACCAAATCTGATTATAATATTACTATTCTTCCTATCGGACAAACAGATACAAACTTGGAAGATAATAACACCGTATTTTCAATGGGATTTTCTGATTTGGTTATACAAAGTGTCACAGAGACTCGAACTCAAACAGGCAGGAAGCTTACTGTATCCGTATCGAACACAGGATATGATTCTATTGATTCGGCAACTGTAAACTTGTATAGCGAAGGAATAAACGGAGACCTACTTGATACTCAAACTATTTCCGTTCTTGAATCCAGTACAAATACAGAAGTTGTATTTGAAATTAAAGAAAGCTCTTTGGATTCGAGCATTTCCGAAGATGCAAGGTTGTATTATATTTATGCTGAAACTGATTCTTATGAGTCAAATTATGGCAATAATGATAATTCAATCGCTTTGTATCCTGACTACACCGTTACCCTTAATGCACAAACAGGTGGAGCTGTAAGTGGTTCTGGTACTTATATAAACGATTCCAAAGCTACAATTAAAGCTACACCTGAACCGGGATATCTGTTTGAAGGTTGGTATGAAAACGGTGAATTGCTTGTAGGTGTTCCTGCGGAAATAGATTTATCTGTTAATTCCAATAGAACATTAGAAGCGAGATTTATACAGTCGGATCTTGAGATATATGCAGTTTCTGTTGATGGAATAAGAAAGACAGGTAATACACTTAAATTCGATGTACAGACCGATGGCGAAACACAACCGTATCTGTGGTCCTTCTATGTTTATGAAAACGATACCATTCGTTATTCTATGGAGGATTCGGTTACAAATAATTTTTCTTACCGTCCACAACATGCAGGAAACTATAAAATAGTTGTTTCTGTTTGTAACGAAACCGGATACGAAACTACTTATGAGCAGGAATTAAAAATCAAAAACTATTCTGTCAGAATAGACGCTACGATTTTATTTGCTAATAGTATACCTAAAAACGCAAATATTGTGAAATGGGAAAGCAGTAACGAAGATGTGGTTACTGTTGACAGCAATGGTACTGTTACCGGCCATAAGCTCGGCGAAGCAACAGTTCGTGCCTATCTCGAAGATGGAGGAAGCTATTCTTGGATAGTGGAAACGGAGCTAAATTGGTGGCAAACACTGCTTGTTACTTTTGGTATAGGTTTATTTTTCTTGCCTTTCTGGGTGGCTAAATAATAAAACTTTAATAATAATTTTATATAATTAATTCATAAAGGATGTATTAGATTGAGTGATTACAAAAGTAAAACTTCAAATTATAGCAAAGCAAGTATCAAAAAAGTTATTGTGACACTTGTTGTTATAACTCTATTTTTGCTGTCTGCAATTTATTTTATTTCAGCTATATTTTCAGAACCTAAAACCCAAGCAACTGTTGAGGAAGTTTGGAAAGCAATTGAAACTGAGGGGTTTGAACCTAAAGATATAACCCAAGATTATTACAATGGCGATTCTGATGCTTTTATGTATTTGATTAAATGTATTGCATTCGATAAAAATGATATACATTTTGAAT
Source organism: Acutalibacteraceae bacterium (assembly GCA_045605425.1). Classification (GTDB taxonomy): domain Bacteria; phylum Bacillota; class Clostridia; order Oscillospirales; family Acutalibacteraceae; genus UBA8612. The sequence continues at coordinate 42,706 of JAZUQA010000015.1, read as the reverse complement.
TTTTTGAGTTTAATAATGAAGACAGTGCAAAAGATCTTTACGGTCAAGCACACTATAAAATAACAACAACTCATAATTCGTGGCAAAGAATCGAAACAGATAATCGAATGGCTAATTATCGCATTTACACTTTAGATGCAAACGGTCAATATGGGGTTGCGATTTTTGTTGGCAATACCGCTGTTTATGCCCGCAGTCAATCAGAAAATAAAAATAAGATTGACAAAATTCTTGATTCAATTGACTATTTAAAACCCGGTAACAACAAAGAAAAATCTAAATAACCCCTAAACAACAAAAGCGAGCGGCACCCAATCGGATGTCGCTCGTTTGTTTTTAGAATAATGTATAAACTGTTTCATTATTTATGCCGCAATTATAAATGCAATCAGTATAAGTGCAGCAAAAAGCTCAACTTTTATTGCGTAAGAAAACAAAGTGAATTTTATCCTTGCAATATGAGATAAATCAACAATTTGATATGTTAGTTGTTTTTCGAATGGAGCAAGCTCAACACCTGAAGAAAAATACTTTTTAACGTCTGATTGGAATTTGCTATAACCATCATCATCACGAGAGTACATACTGCTATTATACCTATAAAACATAAACTTATGATTTTGGTTATTAGCTTCATAAACACATTTATAAAGCTTAATATCATTTAATGGATTAAAAGATAATAACGAAATTATTGTTGAAATCAAAATAGCCGATAAAAATAGAGCAAGGATAACTTTTAAATACAGTGGTTTTGTGGAATCAGAATTAAAGAATGCGAAAACTACACCTAAAACAGCAGAATTAAACGTTATTAAAGCTACATTTTTTGCTTCAGCAAATTTTAAATCTCCGTTAATTGATTCATAGGCATATTTTAAAAAATCAAGCATGAGATGTCTCTGACCGTCCTTCCAGAATTTGTTTTATAGACTGGCTTAAGTATGAAATACCTTTTTCTACAAGGTTATCCGTTTCAGTCGGACCAAATGATGCAAAGCCTTCATTAATTGCAACTTCGTGAGAATCTTTTCGCACCTCATCAGGTGAAAGAGATTTAATCTTCAAATTTGTTTCAAAAATTATTGAATCATTTTCTATATTTTCTAAAGAAACAAGCCTTACATCGTCATACTGATTCCCGCTGGACAGAACTTCTTTTAATTGATATATAAACTCATCAACTTCACAATTAATATGCATTTCGGCTACGCAAAGAATACCATTATGAATTTCACCATTGCGATAAATCGTACACATTGCGTAAGGTTGAACAGAATTTCTGAGTTCATCTTCAATAATGTGTATAGAACTTACGGAAGAAGAAAGATACAACATTTTTGAAACCATATTCTTCAAATATTCTGAAGTTCCATAATTAGAACGTGTCCTTGCATGTTTTACAGGAATTAAATCCCAAACATACTTCAAATGCTTTCTTTCTTTTGAACGTTTAAATATCAATATGCCCAAATCATGATTATCTTTTATAACAACACAAGCGACCGTGTAATACAAGTTAGCTCTTTCATGAATATTTTCTTCCGAAGTTCCAGTTGGAATTTGAGAAAGATTTTTCACTAAGCTGTTTACTGAACTAATAACTTCAATTTGGCTACATATTGTTACTAACTCATCTCTTTCATACGAGAATTTCGAAAGGAGTAATTTCTCTTCTTCCTCTTCTTCTTTTGACAAGTGCTTGAACCTATATACTTTATGTTCTCGAAGCTTCTTATGATCAACTATTTCATCATACAAAAAATCTGATGTTTTAATATTTGGAATATACCAAAAAACAGGATAGTCTCGATCATCCCAAACGCCTTTGCATTTTACATATTCCATCAAAAATAAATCATCATTTAGATTTTTAATTTCCCTTTTAAACTCTTGAAATCTGTCAGGCTCAAAAGATTCATTAAGTTTTTCCACCAATAGGTTAAAAAAAACAAGTGTTTTTCCGTTTGCTTGTGAACGAAATTTTTCAAATTTATTATTGTCAAAATGCAAGAGATAAAAAAAGTGAATAATAAGAACCAACTTGGGATCCAAAACAAGTTTTCCGGCTTTTGAACATGCTGCAAGACGAAAACCTTCATCAATGTTTTCTCCAACAAACTCTTCACCAAAAGGCGACTTGAAAAATTTGGTGTTGTTTGATACCGTTTCCATTTTTTCTGAAGATATTTCTGACGTTCCATATGGGAATCCCGCTATCCACACAGCCGCTTTAATATAAATCATTTTTGATGATTTGTTGTTTTCATTAAATAATTCTTGCAGTTTATTAAGATAGTCTTGTGCTTGTTGAATAAATTTACAAATTTCTTCAACACTACCAACTTTCTTTCTGAATGTAGCTGAATCACCATTGAATTTCCAAAATTGACTCAATGTCCAATCGGAAGGCGGAAAAGCTATTGTATTCAAAAACTTTCTTAGCAATGTAACCCAATCGGGATGTTCACGTTTATATTTGGTGAAATTGCATATATCAAAATTGGCAAAAACATAAGTTTCGTAATCCTTATTTTTTGATAAAACAGCAGAACTGTTAGTTAATCCGCCATTGGCAGTATATCCAATATCTTTAGCCTCAGAAACCAACTCATTCCAATATAGGCTATTTTCATTTTCAATCATTTTATTCTACCTTTGTACTCCACAAATTCAAATCCTTTGCTCTTGCAATAACATCAGTATAGTCAGCCGAGAAGATGTTAGCAACTTTATAAATATCGCATGTTCCGTCTATATCAAGATGTTCCATAAAAATTTCAACAAACTCTTTTTCTGGAAAAATCATAGCTCTCGCAAAATAATTTGCCAAAATTTCATTTGGGGAAATCGATTTGTCGGCATATCCGTTTAGCGGTGTTTTAGAAACTTCATCACTATCATGAACACCGTCATCACTTTCTTCTGATATCTTTAATAAAAGCTTATATGAAATAAAATGCCATATTTCATGAAACAATCTTTTCCTGTTTTCGTATAATTGCAAACAGTTTTCCGAATTATCGAATGACAAATATATTGTGTCCCCACAAGTATAGTTTAAATCATTCTCGCTTTTTTTTATCTTTACACCAAGAGCATTCAAACGTTCAAAAATCTTTTTTGTTTGCTCCATATGAAAACCTTGTTTATAATCTTCTCCATCCAATTTGTACAATCCAAGAAATTGAATTGTTTGGAATGCAACTTTTTCAACAAAGTCTTTGTATTTTTCTGTAATCACCAAATTACACCTCTCAGGATCTCACGACTATAGGTTGCGATTGCATTATAACCTATAAATCAGTGGAGTATATCTATTACCAATAGTATATGCTATAGAGCAAATGTGATATACAATAAAACTATATACAGAATTTATAATAAAAAATAATTTATAAGTAATATATCATATAATGAATCAAATTGCAATATTTTTTTTAAAAATAAATCAAATACATTTTATATGCGCTATACATTATCTAATGGAACATTTAAAATATGTAAGAATGACTGAATGTTTAACGTCAGCCACAATTACGCTTTGGCATACTTTCAACTCAACTGCAAAATCCTCCCTCTTGACTTAAGCAAAAAAATTTTATAAAATAAAGCGGCTACAATATAAATCAGTAATGTTAAAGAAGATCGGCACTTGCACACAAATAAAAAATAAAGGAGGTTTGCGTGTAAAATGCGTGTAAAACGCATATTATTGTGTAAAAAGTGCGTGTAAAATGCGTGTAGAATGGAAAAGTTCCCAAAAGTTCCCACGATTTTTATTCTAATTTAGCAAATTAGAACCTCTTAAAACACCTTTTCGGAAAAAGAGAAAAGTCCCGAAATCGTTGATATATCAACGAAAACGAGACCTCCGTAGGCTGGAGGCGCCACCCAGATTTGAACTGGGGGATCAGAGTTTTGCAGACTCGTGCCTTACCACTTGGCTATGGCGCCATATTAGCTTTTTATAAAAAAATGGAGCGGATGACGAGGCTCGAACTCGCTACCTCCACCTTGGCAAGGTGGCGCTCTACCAGATGAGCTACATCCGCACACTGCTGGTGCCTCCGGCCGGAATCGAACCAGCGACACGTGGATTTTCAGTCCACTGCTCTACCAACTGAGCTACAGAGGCATTTAAAAAAATGGCGAGCGGGAACGGGCTCGAACCGTCGACCTCTAGCGTGACAGGCTAGCGTTCTAAGCAACTGAACTACCGGGCCATTAAAATGGTGGGAACAATAGGGCTCGAACCTATGACCCCCTGCTTGTAAGGCAGGTGCTCTAGCCAACTGAGCTATGCTCCCACGTTATTGCGTCGTGGTTTATCACCGGCGACGCAAATTAATATACTACATTTTCTTGCGGTTGTCAACACTTTTTTAAAACTTTTTTTAATTTTTTTCAAAAATGTTTTCAGAGTGCTGACAAACCGCTATATACAGCCAATCAGAAGGTGAACACTTTTAAAATATATGTAATAATCAGCTTTAAATATTCCACAATTTTTGAAAAAATTCCCGTAACGTTATCTATTACATCCGAGAAACCGCCTTCAAAACCGTAACCGGGTAATTTGCCGTTATTATCAGGCACGCCATCGTGGTCACCCGTAAATTCATAAAGGAGCGGAGAAGCGATTGCAAGGAGAAGATATTCGACTGCTGTTGCTCTGCCCATCAGCTTTGTGCAAAGCTGTGTGATTTCGGTTGTGATTCCGTTTTCAAGACCGAGAAGCTCGTGAACGGCACCGAGAAGAACATCGTCAGCAATACCTGCAAGGTCATCACGGAGAATGAGTGCAACAACCTTGAAGAAAACAGATATAGGATCGCTGTCAAGCGGGAAATCCTCTTCGCCTGCGTAGTGAGCGCCTACAAGCTCTGTTGCAAGATCCCAGCCAGTCTTATAATCGGTCTTGGGAAGCTCAACACCGTATTCGGCTGCAAGAGCCTCTACACTACCCTCTTCACCGTAAAGAGGTGCTTCAAGAATATCTGTAAGACCCGTAACAGCAGTATTAACAAGATTATAGAAAGGCTCGCCTTCTGCAATGCCAATCTTTTCCATTGTCATACCCAGAGCAAGTCTGTACTCAATGCCTGCTTTAAGGAAGCCCTTGGCATAGGCGTTAAAGCCTGCATTCATAAGGTCAATATGCTCCTGAGTATAGCCGCTTACGGTTGCGGTAAGAGCGTTTGTATCAATTTTATCAACGGTTCTTGCCTCGTACTTGATTTCATCGGGAGTCAAATTGAACACTCTGTACTGCGTGGGATACATTGTAAGAGATGTTGTTGCAAAATCGTAGATTATATTACCCTTAGTGCTTGTGTAGGTTGCAGCGTCACTGCAATGCTCGTGACCGGTGAAAACGAGTTTAATGCCTGCATTTGCAAATTTTTCAGCCGTTGTAAAATGAGTACGGATAATGAAGTTGCGGCTTAAAATACGCTGAACGGGAAGATGGTCAAGAAGATTGTGGTGCATCATAAGGATAGGATATTTGCCGTCCTCTTTTGCTTTTGCAGCCTGTTCGATAACCCAATCTACCTTATCAGAGGTCATGCCGTCTTCGGTTGACTTTGTGGGGTCACAGCTATCAACGGCGATAAGGCGGTATTCATCGTTAAGCTCTGCAACATAAGAGCAGTTGCCCTCCATTGTTGCAATTGCCTCATCGTAGCCGAACTGATAGTAATTCTCAATAAAATCGTCATACTTGAAATCGTTTTCGCCTGCGCCGTTATCGTGGTTACCGTTGATAACGTAAACGGGCTTACCGCTTTCCTGTTCAAACTTTTTGAGCTTTGCGGCAACATCAATATGCTGCTGAACAATAACTCTGCCGTCGTTCACAAGGTCGCCGGGAAGAAGAACAAACTCAATATTGTCATCTTCGGCGCACTGACGAAGAAATTCATCAATAATAAAGCCGCTTTCGTCCTCCATTGCAGCACGTCTGTTAGCGTACCAGTAAATGGGATCATCAATCGGACCCTCAAGCTCTTCACGAGGCTCGACATAGTGAAGGTCGGATGCTACGGCAAAGGTTGTTGTTGCATCGTCTGCATTGGCTATAAAGCCGACTGCAACAAGTGAAAACAGCATAGCCGCAGAAAGAATAACGCTGATTATTTTTTTCATCTTTCTTCTCTCCTAATTATAATGAGTATAAGGAAATATTAACAAAATTAATATAAATTGTCAACGAAAAACAATAAACCTTGAAATATAATATGAAAATATGTATAATTAAAACATAACGCAAACGGAGTGATGTGCGAATGAAATTCAATATGCTCAAGCAGACACTTATCAGAGGTAATATTACCGACAAAACTTTTTCTGAGTTTAAGGAAGAAATAAACAAGCTGCCCGAAAACGAGCGCTGTCAGCAGCTTTATACAACCGCTGTTGCCATGCAGCCACAGCACTATTTACAGGCAATTGAGCTGATTGACCTTGCCCTGCCCCTTTCAAACGGTTGGCTCGACGATATGCGCTGCCACCACAACAAGGGCGTAATTTACGAAAAGAGCAGGAATTGGTTTGAGGCACATTACGAATACAGCAAGGCTCTTGATTCAATACCCGATGATGCTAAAACGCCTGCATATATCGCAGGCTGTTCAATTCACCTTCTGCGTGTGTGGCTTCACTGTGACGGATTTGAATACAGCGAGGATTTGCAAGTATATTACGACAACGCAACGGCACTCGGCGATATACTTTTCCAAAGTGTGACGGATATATTCTATAAGAAAATTGCGGAAGTGATTATTTTCACGAACAGCGGAGATACTCAAGCGGCGGATACAGCACGCACAGAAGCAATGAACATACTCAACCCAAAGTTTGACGGACTGCTTGCTAAAATCAGAATGAGAGATTATACCGAAACGGTTGTAGGCGCATCAAAGGAAGCAATAGATTTCATTAACAAATAACAGTTCAGCCTCTTGTACGAGTGTACAAGAGGCTGATTTTTATAGAGATATTAAATTAGTGGTATTTAGGCATCCAATCGCCGTGGACTTCGATGAGCTCGTCAACCATCTTGACAATATCGTCAATACTCAGCTCTGAGCCTGTATGCGGGTCGAGCATAGCAGCCTGGTAGATGTGCTCCTTCTTCTCGGTGACTGCGGCTTCGATTGTGAGAAGCTGAACGTTGATGTTTGTCATATTCATAGCTGCAAGCTGAACGGGAAGTCTGCCGATATGGCAAGGTGTTACGCCGCTTGCATCGACAAGACAAGGAACCTCAACGCAGGCATCAGCAGGAAGGTTGTCGATAAGACCTGTGTTGAGAACGTTACCGCCGATTTTATACGGGTTATTGGTAACCATAGCCTCCATAATGTAGGAAGCGTACTCGTGTGAACGGGTGTGAGTAATCTTGCCGTTATCAAAGAGCTTTTTCTTTTCGTTATCCCAGCGACCCATAGCCTCGATACAGCGGCGGGGATATTCATCCAGCGGAATCTTATAGTCAGCAATAAGGTTCGGGTACTTATCCTTTATGTAGAACATATTGTACTCGGAGTTGTGCTCACTGGACTCTGTGCAGTAGTAGCCCAAACGCTTGATATACTCGAAGCGAACCATATCGTCGTGCTTCTTTTCGGGGTCGTTGGTAGCAAGGGCTGCGGCGTTGATTTCCTCTGCCCTGCGCCTGATTTCGGGATAAAGGTCGTTACCGTCCTTATCGTGGATTTCAAGCAGCCATGCCATATGGTTGATACCGGCAATTTTGTCGTATCTGCCTTCAATCTTGTCTTCCATACCAACCTTGTGGAGCAAGTCTCTTGAGCAGCCCTGGACAGAGTGGCAAAGACCTACGGTCTTGATACCTGTGTATCTCTGCATATAGCCCGAGAGAATAGCCATGGGGTTGGTGTAGTTGAGGAACCAAGCATCAGGGCAGACTTCCTGCATATCGTTTGCAAAATCCTCGAGAACGGGAATTGTACGCAGACCACGCATAATACCGCCGATACCGAGCGTATCGCCGATAGTCTGGCGAAGGCCGTATTTCTTCGGAATTTCAAAGTCTGTTATCGTACAAGGGTCATAGAGACCGACCTGAATTGCATTGACAACGAAGTTTGCGCCACGGAGAGCTTCCTTACGGTTTTCAACACCGAGGTAAGATTTGATTTTTGCTCTGCCTTCATTGACGTTTTCATTGATAGCCTTGATGATAAGCTCGGAATCCTCCAAGCGGTGTTTGTCGATATCGTAAAGTGCGATTTCCGCCTCGCAAAGTGCGGGAGTACACATACTGTCTCCAAGAACATTTCTTGCAAATACGGTACTGCCTGCGCCCATAAATGTAATCTTCATAAAAAATCAGTCTCCTTTTTATTTATGTTTCGGCTTTATTCAGCCGTTGGTTGCTCAATAATTGTTTGTTCCTCGGTGGTTTCCTCTTCGGTGGGCTATTCAACGGGAGGTTGTTCAACAAGAGGAATTGTATAATCGTACGCTGTGTACCAGACATTACTTGAATAGCTTCTGGCACGGATGACCACTTCATTCTCATACACTTCAAACACGAAGCCGAGACCGCTGGGCACCTGACCACGAAGGTTAGCGTACATATAGCTTGGCAGATTTATGCTTGTGATGTTGCCGTGTGTTTCAATGCTTTTGAAGCCGTTGATTTTATAATTCAAATCACCGCTGACACCGCTGTGGATATGGCCGTTGATATAGAAAACGTTTTTATACTTCTGAAGGATTGACTCAACAGCGTCAGACTGCTCACCTATACCGCCAGTCATATCATCATAATCCTCATCACCCCAGGATTCGGGCAGACCGTGAGTCTTATTTATCGGTTGGTGGAAAACAACAAAAATCGGCAAACCGTCCTGTGCTGCAAGAGCCATTTCGGATTCAAGCCAGGCAAGCTGAGCCTCACTTACATCGGCGGCAACGTGGTCGCCCTCACTGCCCAGAACAATAAAGGTATAGCCGTTTATCTTGGTTGAATAGTAAACGTTTTCAAGCTCTCTGCCGCAGATTTGCTTGTTATAACGGATAAATCTTTCCTTTGAAACCTCAAAGCTCGTTTCATCGTCCGTTGCCCAGGTGTCGTGGTTACCCTCGGCAAAAACTATGTTCTTGGCAGGAGTATAATCGGCAAAGGCCTTGGCAACATTCTGCCAATCCTCTTCGTAAGAGTGGTCGGTAATATCGCCTGCGTGAACGAGTGCATCCAACTCATAATCGGCGGACTGCATATCGTTAAGGCCAAGCTGTGTCATAAACACACGCCCCTGCGAGGAATTGAAGTGAGTGTCGGACATTGTTGCAAAAAAGAGCTTTACATTTTCAGCATCCTTCGGAGCAAAGGGGGCGGAAATATCGCCCGCAAAAGGCAAGGCAAAAGCCGCAGCTATTGCCACAAAAATTGAAGAAATCACTCTGAATATACTTACAAACATCAAAAATCACCCACAAATAAAACTTTTGGTTTAATTATACAATTTTTATATATAAAGTCAATGAATTTAAATAACATTTTACAATAATATTATTGATATAGAACTTTAGAAAGAACGAAGCAAGTCCAGAGTGCAATTACAAAAAGGCCTTCCGCAGGTATGGCAAGTTTTGTATAAGGACATTTCCAGCCCTTGTCGACACAAAGGAAAATTGAACGCGTGACAAATACTGTTGTTGCAAAAAAGAGACCGCCCGCAAGAGAATAAACGGGTGTTTCAAGCGCTATAGTAAGGTAGAGCAAAAAAGCACCGAGCGCAAAAGAAATACCGCCATAGTAAACACGGATTTCGGTTTTACCGGCATTATCAACGGGTTTGACAGAAAACTTTTCGGCGTTTTTAATCGGAGACGTTACAAACACAACTGCCATACCGAAAAAATAGCACACAAGACCTATTACTGCAACGGCCGCAGGAATATTCGACATCAAAATTTCTTTCATAACTTGAATAACCTCCCATTATTTATGATTTTATATTATCATCCTTTTTATATTTTGGCAATACAAAGAAAAGCGGCTCTCATTTTTTACAACGAGAGCCACTTTTTTATAAAGCCTTATTAAGTTTTTTTGTTGTACTTCTGACTATAAGATAAACCGTGATGTAAACCACAGCATAGACCGCAATGAAAATACCCGTAAATATGAGCAACACCTTAGGCTCAAAGGGTATCCAGCTGTTGACCGTGTAGCAAAGTGAATACGCAATATAGAGCGTAAGAAAATGAACGCCTATGCTCTTTAAAATCGGCCATTGTTCAATTTGATTAAACACGGTTGCGCCTGCCTGAACAAAGGCGAGGATATAACTTGAAACAACCGCAACAAGAAGCTGTGAAGCAGACAGGCTGACCATTTCGAAAAACGAAATGACAAACAGCACTATCGCCACAACAATCGGGCCGAAGCCGCCAAACATCAGACCCCTTAAGAAAAAATCCTTTACATACTTATTCATAAACCGAATCTCCTTTTCACTTTTGATAATTCACGCCTTGAAATATAATCTTCAAAGCCGTTGCCGAGGATAATTTTAATTGCACCGCCCACCGAAGCTTCAAACCTTTTAACAGCGTTTACTTTTACAATACAGCCCTGATTGATTTTTACAAAATCATCGTCAAGGATTTCTTCAAGCGCATAAAGTCTGTAGCGCACGGTATATTTCTCTTTACCGATAATGGCACACACCCTGCCGGAATCGGTATAAAAACAGTCAATGTCCTTTACTGCTATGCGTAAAACCTCATCTTCAGTATAAGCCGTTAGATACTCCAGTTTTGTGTTAAGCAGTTTTTCAACGCTTTCAACAAATGGGTTTCTTTCGTGAACGGTAAGCACAAGCGACTCGTCGGCAGCCTCGTCAATTATAAGTTTATATTCCATCGGCTATTCCCTCCTTTCGGTTATGAGTATAGCACTTATATTTTGTCCAGTCATAAATTTTCGCTGTTCGGTATGTATACAAATATATTCGGCAAAAAACAAAGGCTTCTGCGGTTAAACAGAAGCCTTTGGAGGTTATGTAAGTATTTTGATTAATACTTGAAGTTCTTGTAGAGAACGTGTGATGAGCCTGTTGCGTTACCGCCGCCGGCTGCATCAATAACAACGCTGATATTATATTCAACAGTAAGGCTTACAAGATGACCTGTTGTTGAATCGATAACAGCCTTAACCTTTGCGTTGTTGTAGCTCTCGCTGATTTTTGCGCCGCCGAGAACGTCGTCAATTGCATCGTAAATAACGATAGCTGTCTTGTGGTCAAAATAGCTCTTGTCTGCATCGCCAACGCAGATACCGCACTTGTCGATGGGAGAGCTGTTGGACTTGGAATTCTTGTCAGCATAACTCTTGCCGCCCTTGACATCCATTACAATTGTGTACTGGGTGCCGTTAGCTGTGCAGGTTGCATTTGTAACATCAGCAGCTGAAAGTGTGCTCTTGCGAAGGTACTGGTGAGGAAGGTCAGCTTCCCACTGGCCCTTGGTAACGTCCATTGTGTACTTGTTTTCTGCGCCGATACCCATGAACTGATACAGAAGGCTACCGAATGTCTTGAGAAGGAAGCCTGCATTAAGCTGCTCTTTGTCAACATAACGAACCTTGTTAAAGCCAACCTTTGCAGCTACAGCTTCGTTTACTGCTGTGTTGTAGTACGAAATAATTTCGTCCTTAGTAGCGGGCATAACGGGAGCTGTTGTTTCTTCAGCAACTGTTGAATCTTCTTCGGAAGCTGCTTCGGATGTTGCTTCGCCTGTAGCATCCTCAACGGAAGCAGGCTCTGTTTCGCCTGTTGCGGACTCTGTTGCATCAACAGAGGGTGCCTCTGTAGCGTTTGCATCGAGCGTTTCGTCGGCGAGTGTGGTGGATTCGTCTGTTACGGGGTCGGGTGTTTTCTCACCGCAGGCAGCAAAGCTAAGGAGCATTGCAGCGGCAAGAAGAAGTGCAAGAAGTTTTTTCATATCGGGGAATTCTCCTTTCATATTTAATGCCTGTGACAGGCATTGTTTACTTAAATTATTTGTCGATATACTTATCGACATTTTTGCTGTGTTCAGCCCACGTTACGGCATAGTGATAATTCATATCCTTATCCGTAAGGAAAAAGTAATAGTCGGTGTCTTCCGGATAAAGGGCTGCTTCAATTGCATTTCTGCCGACATTTGTTATAGGTCCTGCGGGCAAGCCGACACGCTTATAGGCGTTGTAAAGCTCGCTGTAAACCGAAACATCCTCAACAAAAGGCTCGACGGAATTGCGAAGGTAGAAAATCGTCACGTCGCATTCGAGCTTACCGTAGGCGGAATCAAGCCTGTTGTGAAGGACGGAGGAAACCTTTTTCATTTCGGGGTCAAGCGCTTCCTCCTGAATAATAGAAGCTATACGGATAACCTCGTCAATTGTATAGCCCAATTCTGCGGCACGGTCAAAATCCGCCTGAGTGATTTTGCTCTCAAAATTATCAAGGAATTTTTTGAGCACCGCCTGCGGATTCATATCAAAATAAAACTCGTAAGTATCGGGGAAAATATAGCCCTCAAGCAGAAACGGTCTTTCCTCGGGGTTTTCTATCCCCTCAATAAAGTAATAATCGCCTTCGGGTGAATTGACAGCCGCCATAAAGCCTTCCGCAGAGCAGACACCGTTTTGTTCTAACAATGCGGCAATTTCGCTGACGGTTGAGCCCTCGGGAAACATAACCCTGACTGTCGGAATTGCGGTTGTGGTCGAGCGAAGCTCTTCTTTAATCTTTTCGGCAGAACAACCGAAAAGCGAAAGAAAGGAAAGCAACGCAAGAATTATTGATAAAGTCCTTTTCATTCTCATCCTCCAACATACTATTTTATTATACAACAGTTTTCCATACATTGCAAGGGTTGACAAAAATATTCGCATTGTTTTATAATTTATATGAAAAATTGATAATTCGGGCCCGTAGCTCAGCTGGGAGAGCGTACGGTTCGCATCCGTAAGGCCGAGGGTTCAATCCCCTTCGGGTCCACCAAAAAGGCCCGACAAGTAAAAACTTGTCGTACTTTTTTATCCATTGCGAAAGCAATGGTATATCATCGCCGTCAGGCGTATATCATCACACGAAGTGTGTATATCATCAGCCGCAGGCTGTATACTTGCTTTCGCAATGATGATATACAAAACTTTGTTTTGATGATATACAAGGCTTCGCCTTGATTTTCTGTAAGTTTTACAGAATAATTAACCTAAATAAAGTAATGTAACGGATTTAAATTCATCTGCAAAGCGATTTCATTGAAAAGAATATTATTTTGTGCTATAATTAAAAGGGAGGCTCTGTGACATGCTGACAAACAGAAATAAAAGAATTACCGAATATCTGCAACAAAAGCAAGCTTCACAAAATTTCACCTCGTTTGATAAGATTCTTTCAGATTATCTTTCCGATAACTTAAAAGAAAAACTGTATCAAATGGGTCTGAATAAAGTAAAAATTCACATTGATTGGTTGACTGATTATAGATGCATCAACATTCAAGGAACAGTTGATGATTATTATTTTGACATTCAAATTGAACCTCTTTATTTTTACATCGCTTATGATAAAGTCGAACCCGATAACGTAACAGAGTTTATATTAAATAATGAGGATTTGTTTTACAAAGCCGTAAATGAAGCTATACAGAAGGTCAAAAAATCTTAACAGTAAGGAGAATAAAAATGCTTTTATATCACGGGTCTTGTGTTGGCGGTCTTAACGAGTTGACGCCATTTTTATCTGAGCACAAAAAGCCTTATGTTTATTTATCGAGCAACCCTGTTGTTGCCCTGCTTTACGCCGTGAAGCCCGTGCCCAAGCCGTTCAGCTTTTATCCGTACGGCTTCAGCGGCGGAAAGGTTATTTACAGCGAATATTTTGAGGACTGCTTCAAAAAGCTTTACCAAGGCAAGACGGGCTTTCTTTACGAATGTGAGATTGAAGAAAACACCCAAAACGCAACGGCAATAAACTGCGCTTACACAACCGAAAGCCCGGTTAAGGTGTTAAACTGCACACGGATTGACGATATTTACGATAAGTTCATGGAATACAGAGAAGAAGGTTTATTTGATATAAAGCAATTTGACCGTGTGCCCGAAAAGGAAATGGCATTCGTGCTTGATGATATGAAAAGTACTATTGAGAAATATGACTTAAAAAACGATGCAGATAATCCGATGAGTAAATTTATAAGAGATAATTTTCCGCAATTATGGAGGTAGGTAAATATGAACAGATTACACATTCTTTTCGCAGCAATTGCCGTTTTACTGTCGGACATTATGTGCTTTGTGGTTGCTTACAATTACCGTGATATGCTTTGCGGCATAGAACACACAGGTTTCAGTGCACCTGCTTCAACGGCGTTTATATACGCTGTTCCGTTTTTAATCGGTATTGCCGTTTGTGTTATTTTATCTATAAGGTTTTATAAAAAATCCAAATAACATTACTCAAAAAGCTCTCCTGTTCATTTCAGAACAAGAGAGCTTAAATTTTAGTATTATTTACTTGCCGTTAACAATATCGTTTACCATATCGGGGTAGTCGGACATAATGCAGTCCGCACCGTTGTTAACAAGATATTCAACCGCTTCGGCATCGTTAATAGTCCAGTACTGTGCGGCAATGTTATACTTGTGGGCGTAGTTGATACACTGCTTTGTACCGAGGTTGATGATACCACCTGCTGCGCTGTCGCCATAGGGAATCTGCAGAGCAACATAGGTCGGGTTAACATCGTTCAAATCCCAATCCATTCTGGCGTAAATGTAGAACTGAAGAACTTCGATAACGCCTGCTGAACGGGGCATATCGGGGTATTTGTTTTCCATATAGTAGGAAACCTCAAGTTTAGAGGAAGCCCAGATTGCTCTGTCCTCTATCCCCTTTTCGTGGACGAGTTCATAGAGCTTGTCTGCTGCCTCAAAGCCCTGAGTGCCCTTGCTCTTGATTTCAATGATGTAACGGAACTCTCTACCCTCGGCATTAGCTTCAATAAGGTCTATAACCTCTTCACAGGTGGGCACACGAAGGTTAGCCGAAATATCGTCGCCACGCAGTCCTCTGTAGGGATATTCGCCGTTAAGCTGGAAGTTTTCGCCCATATTGAGCTGCTTTGCCTCGGCAAGAGTAAGCTCGGAAGCGTAAACAGAATCGTGGCCGTAGACTTCTACTGCGTTTGTGGTTGAATCGTAAGTAAGGTCGTGCAGAACTATAAGCTCGCCGTCAGCGGTAAGCTGAACGTCAAATTCAAAGGTATCAACGCCGTATTCGGCATTGTTTGCGAGCATTGTTTCAAACGCCATTAGTGTGTTCTGCGGTGCTACGCCTGCGCCTGAACGGTGGGCAGAAATATCGGGGTTCATATAATCGACAATATACTGATTTGTTGCGTTTTCGTTTATTACAACCTGTGTGCCCTCTTTGTCGTCTGCACCCATTGTAAAGACAAGAGGAAGTGCAACAACAACGGAAAGCAGGGCGTGATAAACGTTTTTAAAAAGCATAAGTATTCCTAAAATATTCATTGAAATCTCTCCTTCAATTTAATTGCAGAGTATGTCTGTTTCAATATATCTGATACCCATATCGTAGAGCATTTTTGCTTCCTCAAGAGTATTTACTGTCCAGAATGAGGCAGGAACACCTGCATCTATAGCAAGCTGGATTGACTCTTTGGTGTTTTTCTCAAAGCTGGGCGAAAGCCACACATTACCGCCGAGTGCCTTTGCTTCTTCGATTGTTTTGGGTGTAATTTCATCAATGAGATACCAAAGCTCGATATTCGCATCGTATTTACGGATAACCTTAAGCTGCTCAAGGTCAAAGGAAATGATTATTGCGCTTTCCTCGAGACCCTTTGCTTTTACGGCATCAACTATTGTGTAAAGCAGGTCGTAGTTATCACCCTTGATTTCAATTTGCGGGCGTGTTTTCTTACCGACAAAAACATCGAGATATTCGTCGAGAGTCGGAATTTTAAGACCCTCCTGCCAGAAGTTTACACCCCACTTGTAGCTGAAGGTTTTGAGCTCTTCAAGAGTATAATCGCTGACATTGCCGTACTGGCAGAACCAGGTATCGGTTGTGCTGTTGTGGACAAGCACCCACTCGTTGTCCTTGGTAAGTCTGACATCACACTCAGCCGAATAATAACCAAGCTCAACAGCAGCTTCGTAAGCAGGAACGGTGTTTTCGGGTGCACGGGCTGTAACACCTCTGTGCGCCGTGAGGTAAACGGGGTCAGCCTCACTGCTGATGCCGTTTTCGGTCAGGGAAATTACTTCCTTGGGCTGATTGAACAGCTTAACGACATTAAGACAGGGCAGCCACGGGCACATATAAAGCGGTACAAGAATAAGCGTTATGATTTTGTTAAGAATCGGAAGCATATCTGCATCTCCTTAAGCAATAATAAAGATTATTATATCATAATGGAAATATTTGTCCACAAACGAAATAGACAAATAATTATAATTATTATATATACTTTTCACAAAAAATTACGTTTCAAATTGTTTCTAATTCCAAAATTACGCAAGAAAGAATAATTAATAAATTATTCATTGATTTTTAAATAACAAAAATGATAACATAACAAAAAACAAAGGAGTGTGAACGACTTGAATTTTTTAATGAAAATACTCGGTTTTATCTTAGCGGTGCTCACCCCATTGGTTAATATTATTTTTACCGACCCTACTGTTCCGTTTGACGAGAGCATTACCGTAGCGGAAGAAAAAGTCGGCGGCTTTATCAAGGGTATATGTCACACGCACAACGAATACGACCTGATAAACGGCGCAAATATCGAGTGGATTAGAGAAGATATGCCTATGCCCTTTAAAGCTGACGGCACGCCTGACCCCTCTTACATCAGGTGGAAAGAGGAAATGAAGGAATACCTTGACAACGGTATCAGAGTTATGGGTATTACGCCTTATCCCGATGAATACATCGAAATAGGTCTTGACCCCAGAGAGCCCGAAAACGAGGCAAAAATCAAGGAAATTGCAGAGTTTTACATAACCGACCTCAAGGGAATGGTTGACATATTCCAGATTACAAACGAAATGGGAGTTGACCGTTTTACATATCCGCTTACAATGGAGGAAGCGGCAAGGTTTATAGGTATTCAGCTTGAGGCTATGAACCCGATTAAGGGTGACGTTCTTATAGGCTACAACCTTTGTGCCCAGGCCTTGCTCAACCTTCCCGGTCTTATGAAGCCGTATCACCAATACTGCGATTATGTAGGCGTTGACCTTTACCTAGGCTCTTTTGAAAACATTCTGAAGAATATCGACCAGTATGAGGTTGCAATGAAATATGTCAGAATGGTCACAGGTAAGCCGGTTATACTTTGCGAGTTCGGCTACATCGGTCTGGGTGAGCCTAAAACCAAAGCAGAAAAGAAGGCTGTTCTTGAAAGCTACGGTTATTCAAGCGAAAAGGAAGCAATTGCCGACATTGACAACTTCATATCCAAGCTGCCCAAGGATATAAGAGAAGAATTTGAGCTTCAGTACGCAGACGAGAGTGACGAATACAAGGCTCAGCTTCTTTTCAAGGGCGAATATAAAAACCATATCTATTGTGAGCTCACCGAAGGCACCGGTCTTTACGGCTATGAGCACACTCCCGAAGGACAGGCAAAGTTCTACAAGGATATAATACCGATGATAGAAGATCTTGATTTCGTAATCGGCGCATTTATTTACTGCTGGCAGGATAGCGATGACTGCTACGTTTGCGGTCAGGCCGAGTGTCCGATTGAAACAAAATGGGGTATTATTGATTATGATGGCAACCCCAAGCCTGCATATTACGCAATACAGAAGGCCTTCGGCGAAATTGATTAATTCATTTCACAACAAACACTAACGGCAGGGCTTTACCCTGCCGTTATTTTCATGTGCTTATTAAGTTAAAAAAATTATAAGAGAATGAAGCCAAAGAACAGATTCTGGAACCAGTTTACTATCTTCTTAAAGAAGAACATAAGCTGAGCAAAGAAGCCTTCGCCTATCATATCAGCCTGTGTGTGAACTTCCAGATATATTTCACCGTTATCGTAGTTTTCGTAATGGTAATAATCTTCGTCAGCAATTTCAACACCGTTCACCTTAACGGAATCAAGGCGTTCATCCTTGGGGAAGAAGTAGCCCTCTTCCGTTGTGAGATAAACATAAATATCGTAGATATTCCCCTCTTCAAAGCTGTCGTAAACCCAGTTACCAAAATAATCTAAAGCATCAACCGCTGCCATATCATCAATAAACTTAACGCCGGGAGTGTTTATAGTAACATAGTTCTCCCACTGTGCAACGGGCATACCCTCAAGGTTTTCGCTGACAGTAATATCAACGCTTGTAATATACTTGGGCTCTTTTGCGGTTACGGTTGTTTCAAACTTAATATACTCGTATTGAGTGCCTTCGTACTGATATGTGCCTAATGTGTACTCAACATCGTTTCCGTTAAGCTTCACGCTGTCGAGAGCAGCTTCACCGGCATCATTCTTTTTGAACTCGCAGTTTTTCTTAGCTGAAAGGTAAACTTCAAGGGTGTATTCCTCGCCTGTTACAAATTCACCGATAACGGGATTGCCCTCTTTGTCGTATGCACGCACGGCATCAATATCGCCGTCAAGCGCTTCAACGCCCTGTGAATTTACTTTAAGGTATCTGTACCAATCAGCTACAGCCATATCGCCGTAAACATTGAGTGAAGCATCTACTGTTTCAATTGTGCCGCCGATAACCAGTTCGTGAACAACTGCGGTAACGGTAACGGAAATTGTAATAAGGTCAACAGTTTCCACAACAATCTCATAAGCCTGTTCACCGTTGATTGTAACAGATTCAAAGTCTTCTGCATCATCAGGGAAAGAATAGCCCTGTTCAGGTTCAAGACAAATTAAAAGGTAGTAGGTTTCACCCATTTCGTACGTACCGGTAAGCAATGAATTTTCGCCGATTACCATAACACCAAGCTCTTCCATAGAGGTTGAAACCGTAACACCCTCCGTATTAATCGAAAGATGCTCCGCCCAATCCTCAAAGCTGTCGCCGGGTTTTGCGTTGAAATCAATGGCTATCGAGTCAATTTCCGTGTCGGCTGCCGCAAAAGCACCGAAGCTGAAAACGGAAAAGACCATTACCAAGGACATTAACAATGATAAACCGATTTTTAACTTTTTCATAGTTTTTCTCCTTTTCTTGTTGTACGGAATATTTTTCCGTCAATTTTAGATTAGCATATTTTTGCAATGTTATATTTCTGTCAAAGAAATATAAATTAAGAATTGATTAAGATTATTGTTTTTGTACTTGAATTTTAATGATTATAGGGTTACAATTTAAACAGTTTTTGCGGGAGGTAAAGTATATGGGTAAAAAAATTATTGTTGCAGGTCTGGGGCACGGCGGTATTGCAGCAGCGGCTTTGCTTGCAAAAAACGGATATGATGTAACCATTTTTGAAAAAAAGGAAGAAGGCACACTCGGCTACGACTGGACGGATATATTTGCTCCTGCGGCTTTGAGTATTGCCGAAATTCCGATGCCGCCCAGAAACAAATACGAATTCAAAGAAAATATGACCTTCTTTTCTCCTAACACCGTGAGAGGACTTGAGCAGCAGGTGCCGCACGACGAGCTTGAAATCAAAATGGAGAGAAAGGATATTTACGACCACCTTATCAACCACGCTGTCGGCTGCGGAGTAAAGATTGAATACGGCTGTGAGGTGCTTTCCCCCATTGTTGAAGGCAAACGTGTAGTAGGCATTAACACTTCAAACGGCAAAAAATACGCCGACCTTGTTATTGATGCCTGCGGTATGAATTCACCTGTAAGACGCAATCTGCCAAAAGAGCTTGGCATTGAAAACGAAATTGCAAGAAGAGAAAGAATTACCATTTTCCGTGCGTTTTTCAACAAGGCAACGGATGAAGAGGTTGAGGCAAAATTCCGTGTGATGCTGCTTGAGGGCGGCAAGCTTGGCGTAAGCTGGGTTGCAAGCGAAGAGGAGCACACAGACCTGCTCATAGGCAGATTTGAGGATTTTGACCTTGACGAGGTTAACGCCTTTGCCGATTACCTGCGCACAAAGTGTCCGAGGCTGGGAAAAGAAATAGTCCGTGGCGGTCAGTTTGTGGAAATCCCCGTACGTCACCCCTTATCAATAATGGTTGCAGACGGCTATGCCGCAATCGGTGACAGTGCCTTTATGACCGTGCCGCTTATAGGCTCGGGCATAGCCAATTCGCTCAAGGCAGCAAAAATTCTTTCTGACACCGTAATCAACGACGAAGACGGTACATATTCAGCCGCTTCACTGTGGAATTATCAGGTAAAATATTACCGTACACTCGGCGCAGGGCTTGCACCGCTTGAATGCGTAAAATTCCTGCTTCTCACTCTTGAGCCCGTAGAGCTTGATTACTGCTTCAATTCGGGAATGCTCAACGAAGATAACATTACTATGACGGCAAACTTCACAGCACTTACCGACCTGTTTAAATTCGATGTGCCCGACCTTCTTAATAAGGGATTGCAGGTAATCAAATACCCTACCCTGCTTAAAAAGATACTCGGCTGCGGAGCATCAATTGCAAAGGTTATGGCGGCTTGTGCCGCTATGCCGCCCGTATGGAACGAAAAGGCTGTAAAAAAATGGTCAGATATGTACACATCAGCGTTCAAATCATAACATTTCACCCCTTTGGATACTCTTTCCTTGGTTTGATATTATCACTATAATTATAACTTGTCAACACTTTAGTTGTAATTTAACACCGCTTTTTTTGTTAATGTTATAACTATAGAATTAATTTTGTGTGACAGGTGATAAACTATGGATATAGGTGCACGAATCCGATACTTTCGAGAAAGGAAAAATATAACGGTAAACAAGCTCGCCAATATAAGCGGAGTTTCACAAAGCTACCTTCGTGACATTGAGCTTAACAACAAGCAGCCTACAGTAGAATATCTCGAATACATTTGCTTCGGACTTGGAATAACCCTTAAGGATTTTTTCAACACAGATGAACCGCAGGATGAGTTTGGACAGGCTGTTTCAAAGCTGACACCTGAACAAAAAGAGCTTCTTATTAAATTTATAAACTCATTATAATTTATAAACCCTAGCACATGACTAAATAATCTTCATAATACTTAACGTAAAAACTTCATAAAAACTTACAACATTTTATTTTCAGTTGCAAAAAAATTAGTAAGTGAGATAAATAGATAAAGACCTTTGCTTCACGGTTGAAGCAAAGGTCTTTGTGCTTTTAATGCTTATGGTTTGTCAAAAATTCTTACAATCGGGTTATAGCCGAGACCGAAATACTTGAAAGCCCAGATAATGGGATTCAGTCTGAAAAATGCAATATCAATAACGGTTACAAGACCACGAAGGAAGGTTGAGATATCGTGAGTTTCGGGAACATCGACAGGAGCAAATTCCTCACCTTCTACGTTAAGCACCATAGGCTGTGAGTAACAAATGCCGTTATCGCCCGAAAGGTAGAAACGAACATAGAGATAAGGCTCGTTGAGAAGCTTATCGCTGTGAAGGTCAAGTGTAGCAGAGCCGTCAGCATTAAGTTCTACACGCTCAATAACATTACCGTTTGAAACCCAAGTGATGATGTTTGCGTTTTCACCCCATACGGTGATTGTATCGTTATCCTGGTCAACAGCTATTTTTGTAACGTTGGGTGTGTTGTCAAGCCAGTATCTCTTGGTATCGTATACATCCTGCTCAACAAAGCCGGGCATCTCTTCCATACCGTTGAGCTCAACGCCGTTTGAATAGTGGGAAATGCTGAAATACCAGCCATTTTCCTGTGACTTGCGGAAAGCGTCCATTGTAAATTCGGGCATCCATGTCATTGTGTAAGCATCATTTACGGCATTTTCATTATGGGAGTCAGCAAAGGTATTACCCCACGGAACAACGCCGTTGGGAATAGTCTTCTGCAGAATCTGGTCATAGAGAATTCTGTCACAGCGTGTGTGTGCATCCGTTGCGCTGTTGATACCCATACCGAGGGATGAGCCGGGGTAATCAAGGAAAATCCTTGCAAACTTGTTAGCATAGTAATCATCAATAGGCTGACCGACGTAATTCTGAGAATCCTTATCGGTATAGACATATTCACCTACGTGTGAAAGGTAGGAAATACCGCCGTCCTCCGCAACGCCACGGGACGGTGTTTCGTAGTCGCCGAAAACGCCGGCAAGACCCTGACCGTAATCAGAAAAATAGCCTGTGAGGTGACAGTCCGCAATGGGAGTTGCCATATTGAGCTCTATGCCCTTGGGAACGTCCAGCATACCGTTGGACTTTGTTCTGGTAATGGTATAGCCATCCTTTGTGGTATAGCTCTTGTCTTCGTAAGTGCCGTTGAGGTAAGCCTCATAATCATCCTGCGGAATCGGAATAATATCAGCCATCTTGGTGCGCTCTTTTTTGATAAGACGCATAAGCGGAACTGTTTCGGGTACTTTATTCCAGCCCTGGTTTATTGTGCCGTGGTCAGTAAGTGCAACAATATCAAAGTTTGCTGCATAGTGCATCTGAACAAATTCTTCGATTGTAAGGAAGCCGTCAGAAGCATTAGTATGGCAATGGAGCTGTGTTTTATATTCGCCCCACGTATCCCAGTTGATTTCCTCATAAGGGTTGTCAATGATGTAGTTCTTTTCTTCGCTGTCGGCTGCGGCTGCGGGAATAAGAGTAAAACAAATTACCGTCGCAGCAAGCACAAGCGAAATCGCTTTTTTGAGTGTTTTTGACATAAACCGTTACCTCCGATATTTTTTCAGGCAGTTAAAAACAGCCTTTTTTCTGCAAAACATACGAAGCGAGAACTTATACAAAAAAATCGTCCGTACTGTTTGTATTAACACTTATATTAGCACTTTATACCAAAATAATCAAGGCTTAATAAGGATTTTAAACAAATTTTATAAAAATAAACTCCCGAGTAAATCGGGAGTTTAAAAAAGCATATGTTAAACTGATTACTTGACAAATTCGCCGTTGATTTCTGCCTGAGCAGCAAGCTTTGCTTCCTCTGCAGAGCCTTCGGACATAATCTTAGCCATTCTGTCACGGCGCTCCTGAAGGTCTGAATACATCTGGTTACGTATTTCAGCATTAAGCGGATAGAAGAGCTTGGGGATAATACCGAGTGAGCTGGTAATAATCGGAACACCTGTACCAAGTGCAAAAATCCACCACTTTGTCTTATCGTTCTGGGTACCGACCTTAAGACCCTGCTGATAACCGATCTTACCCAGAATAAGTGACTGAACGCTGCCCATAACCGTGTGCTGAAGCTTTGCTATAAGACTCTGCGCAACACCTGTCATAGCCTCGGCACGGTAGCCGTTTTTCCATTCGCAATAGTCCATAGACTCGTTGACGATTTCATTGGGAATAACTCGGCGCAAGCCGTAGACACACATCTCGAAGATTTCTTCGATACCCATCATCGGGAGTATGATATGCTTTTTCATAAAGTTGTTGTTGATTGAGCCTATGCCGAAAACAACCATCCAGAGCATATCCGTCCAGGCGTCCTCAAAAATCCAGAGAGCCTTGGTGGAGAAGCGCTTACGAAGCGGAGCAACGAAGCTGTAGCTGATAAACTTTACGGGGAAAGCGGGAATACCGACGATTGTTTTCCAGGTAATTGAACCGATAACGTCGATATAGAAATTCGTTCTGCTCGTACCTACGCCGAAGCCGCTGAGGAAGGAGGACAGAACCTGAATAAGGACCGGTTTGTTGGTAACGATAGCCTTGAGACCCTGAATAACACTCGGGCGCTCAACAGACTGCATAACTCTTTCACGGCTCTTGGTAAAGAAGAACATAACGAAAACCGTGCCGAGAATTGCACACGCAAGACCGAAGCCGGCAAACAGCTTGGGAAGCTCCCAGCTGACAACATCGTTAATAACAAGGTCGTAAAGGATACCGAATATCTGCTTGGGCAAATCTTCAAAAATGTGAGAGAGAAGATGCGCCATTGTGATAAGCCTTGTACGTTCAACCGGGTTAGGCGTAATAGTCGTCATAAAGCCGGTATTGGCAATGCCGGTAAACGTGCCCGCTGTTTCCTGAACCATAAGCATAATTGAATAGAACAGCAGCTTAGGCAGATATGTAGCAGAGGTACCGGGGAAGATAAACGGAATAACCCAATAGAACAAGCCGATAATCATCAACGGAATCTGACCGAATAACATATAGGGCTTGAACTTGCCCCAACGGGTTCTTGTTCTTTCAACGATAACGCCGATAAAGGTATCGTTTATGATGTCCCAAATCGTAGCTATCATATTGTGGAGGGCAAGGTAGTTGAAGTCGATTTTAATTACGTCATAAATAAAGCGCTCATTAAAATCGCTTATGTTGAGGCTGGCCGCAGCATCATTGAGAACATAAGCCGCCGTTTCAACACTGCCAACGTAGCGGCGGTTGCCCTTATAGTCGATCTGCTCGAACTTGACGCCGCCCTTTGGTTTTTTTTCTTTTACTTTAGCCATAATTCACCGCCTAAAATAAATTTTTCGCCCTTTGACTTACTACAAAAACAGTTTAGCACACATTTGCTTAAAATTCAATACAGCGGCACAATGTACCGTTTGGGAATTTTAAACAAAAATAATGCATAATACCATTTTATATAATACATTTTAACACTTCAACGCAAAAAGTAAAGGACACCTTTCGTTCAAAAAAGTGTCCTTATTTGCTCTAATTGTTAACCTTTCTGTAATTCTTCGGTGACATACCGTAGGTTTTAAAGAAAAGGCGGTGAAAATAACTTATGTTTTCATAGCCGACGAGTCTTGAAACCTCCGCAACACCGATGTCTGTCGTAGTAAGCAAAACGCAGGCCTGTGATAAGCGTTTTTCCTGCACAAGCTCCGTGTAGGTTTTGCCCGTTACACGCTTAATCTGCTTTGACAAAGCATTGAAATCGTAGAAAAGAGAATCTGCCAGCTCGGACAGGCTGCCATCGGCAAAATGAGCATCAATATACTTGAGCACGTGAATAATTACTCCGCTGCCGTCATTGCTGTAATTGAGCCCGTCGGTGTGATTGAGCAGCTGCAAAAGCAAAAGACCCATTGTAGTTTCGTTGATTTTCCTGCGGTTTGGCTCATCGTTTATCAGGTTCCATATCAGCGTTTGTGTCAGATACCTGACCGGCAGAACATCTGCCGTTCTGAAATGTAGATAGCTCGCCTTACCGCTTTCGCCACGAAGGCACTGAACGATAAAACGGTGAAGCATTGTTTCCTCCTCACCGAGCATTTCAAGCGAGCGCTCAAAAAAGTGAGGAAGCACAATAAAATTAATCGAAATATCCTCATCGCCCGAAGGCATATTCTCGTGCCTGCAGTTCTGGCTGAGAAAGAGCATTTCACCCTCATTGAGTTCAACAGTTTCTCCGTTGACAAGATTGGTTTTACTGCCACGGTACATATAGATAATTTCCACGTAATCGTGGCTGTGTTCGGGAACGTGATTATTACCGAGATCCGGACGCACGGCAATAAGGTGTTCTTTTTCGAGTGCTCTTTCACCCTCTATTATTTTGTCACCGCTGTAAAGCGCCAGACCGCCTTGATGAATAAGTGAACGTCTGTCCTTGGTTTTTTCAATCAGTTTTTCAAGTAAATCACCGTTAATGCTTACCGCCTCCTTTACAAACTGTTCTAAAGAAGAAAATTACGGGTTAGGAATTTCCATTACGTTTTTGATTAGCTTTAACGAGCGTGAATGCGTAACGGTTTTATGAGTACCGGAATCCTCAAAGCACCAACCTTCGGGAGCCTCAACAACACAGTTGAGTGTGTTATCGGGGATATTAAGGCTGATAACAACGTCTGCCTTTTCCCTCTTCCATTCAACTTCAATTCTACCGTAAGGAGAATCAAAATACGCTTTTGCAAAAGAAAGCTCTTCAATAAACGAGGGCTTAACGAGAACTTTTTTGTGGTCATCTCTGTAGGGGTTATACTTAAGACCCGCAACGTTGGAAATAAACCAATTGAGAATATCACCCATAAAGTGGTGGTTGAGTGAATCCTTACGGCTGTATTCAGCGTCAAGGAAATCTTCGGGCAGAGAGTTGACACCGAGCGTGAGGAAGAAGCCGTAGCTTGGCCAATCTCTGCGGCAAATCATCTTATACGCAAGCTCAGATTCACCGTACTGAGAAAGAACGTGGAACAGCACTCTTGAGCCGAGCAGACCGAAATCTATATGGTCGTCACCCTCGTGAATTATATCGAGCAGCACTCTGAAGGCCCTTGCTTTTTCGTTATCATCAAACACATTGTGGAAAAGTGCCATTGCCTGTGCAGTCTGGCAGCGTGTATCGGCGGTAAGTGTTTCAAGGTCAACAAGGTTTGCTCTGACAGCCGCCTTTATTTCGTCGTGAAGTGCACGGGCAAACTTCTTCTGCAGCGGCATATTGAGCACATCAAATATGTATTCTGCCTTTTCCGCAATGCTCATACAGCACAGCGAGCTTGTAAACTCAACAGTAGGCTTGACCTTACCGCCTACGGGACACCAGTCGCCCAGACCGAAATCAACCGTTCCCCTTTCGGTGCGGTTAAGCGAAATAAAGTTGAGATAACGGAATATAGCGGTAGCGTTTTCCTCAAGAATATTTTTGTCACCTGTGTAGATATAGGTGTAGTACGGCAGATATGTGAGCACTCTGTCCCAAGCGGGACCGTTGCCCCACTCATAGCCCCAGTCACCCGTAGGAATTATACCGGGAATCTGACCGTCCTCTTTCATAGCCTTGCGGATATTGCGAAGCCACTCCGTAAAGCTCTTTTCGGGGGTAAGAGTCATTAACATATGCTCTGCGGAAACTGCGGCATCGCCCGTCCAGCCGTTTTTCTCTCTGTGCGGGCAATCGGTCGGGAAATAGAAGAAATTGGAAAGGTCGGAAACAGTTGTAATTTCGCAAAGCCTGTTTGCATCCTTATCCGAGCATTCAAAGCCGCCTCTGCGCTTTAAATCGGAATTAGTTACGACATAGGTAAGCAGGTCGGGTGTCGCCTGGTCGTCGTCAATACCGGTTACACCGCAGTACTGGAAGCCGTGGTATGTGAAGGATGGCTCAAAAATCTCCTCACCGCCCTTACAGATATAGACATCTCTTTGTGAATATCCGTCGGGATAGAAGTGAATGTTCGTATAATCAAGCTTGCCGTCTTTGCTCAGGCATTCTGCGTACTGCAACTCTATACGCTGACCTGGTCTGCCGTTAATTTTAAGACGGCAGTGGCCTGTTTTATTTACGCCGAAATCATATACCCAGTACTGAGTAGCCTCGTTCTTTTCCTTCGGATTCATCAGCTTGATTTTACGGTGGTCGGGATTAAAGGGCACAGCTTCACGCTTGGTTATGTCAACAGCCTTAAGCTCCTCACCCGTGGGAAGAATCGGGTCAGCCTCACATATTCTCAGTTCGCCTGCAGGCTTTGCGCAAACAATTGCGTTAGCCCAGCCGCTGTCGTCAAAATCGGGCAGATTCCAGCCGTCGATTTCATTGAGGGCATTGTATCTACAGCCACAGCGAATATCGTCAAAATATATCGGTGAGGGTGCGGTTTTTACAGTTTCGTCAGCCTCAACCGAAGCATCGTCATACTCTATGCAAAAGCTGAGCTTTGGTGCGCTTCTGAAACGGGCAAGCTCAAAATCCCAAATAAAGCCGCCGGGACAGTTCTGCATACCGTTGCCAAGCTGAACACCTATGCAATTATTGCCCTGCTGAAGATACTCGGCAATGCTGTAATGGTCGTAATAAACAATATGGTCGGTGTTTGAAATATAGGGCGCAAGCAGACCCTTTGTAATTTCCGTGCCGTTAATCCACAGGCGGTAAAAGCCCAGAGCGGAAATTGTGATTTCGCACTTTTCGGGCACACTGTCAAGAACTATATTCTTGCGGAAATACGGTGAGGGAACGAATTTTTCAAAGGTCGTATATTCAGGTGAAGCATAAATAAAGGAAGTTGAGAATTTCATATTTTTTTGCCTCCGACAGATTGATTTACATTTTGATTATATCACAACAAAACAAAATAAATCTACATACAATTCAGCCAATAAATTTAATGAAATTTTAGTAAGTTGTTACTTTTCCTTAATAAATCTTTGTACAAATTTAATACGGTTTTTGGAATATCTTTCTTGATTTATACGAAAATTAGTTTGTAAAAACAATAAAGGACTGTGTAACTATGAAAGAAAGATATTTGACAGCGAAAATCGGAATCACCGCATTGGCAATGGCTTTTGCTGCTGTACTGCCCGTGCTTATTGCAAACGGCGGCAATTTATACCTTGTGGGTGATTATATGACCCAGCAGATACCGTTCATAAGGGAGTGCAGGAGAATGCTGCTGTCGGGTACACCGTTTTGGAGCCACAACACCTTCCTCGGTGCAAATTTCCTTGGTACATATTCGTTTTACAATTGGGCAAGTCCGTTTTTCCTGCCGTTATTCCTTTTGCCCGAAAAAATCATTGCTTACGGCACGGGAGTAATGCTTATAATAAAGCTTGCCGTTGCGACTGTATCGGCTTCGCTTTACCTGAAAAAGCACATCCAAACACCACATTTTATCTTTATCGGAGCGTTAATTTATGCGTTTTCATCATTTTCGCTTGACTCAACCTTTTTCTATCATTTTATTGACGTAATTGCGGTTTTTCCGCTTTTGCTCTACTGTACGGATGAGGTTCTTGAAGGCAGAAAAATGCCTCTGCTTTCCTTTTCGGTACTGCTCAACGCTTGTGTAAATTACTACTTCTTTTTTATTTCGTCCGTTTTCTTTCTGATATACCTTTTTTTCAGAACAAAATACGACAGATATGATTTCAAGTCAGCCTTGCGCTGTATTGCTTTTTACGCTTTGGGCGGTTTTTCTGCTATGTTCATACTGCTGCCCTCTGCGTTCAGTCTGCTTGAAACATACAAGGTTTCTGGCAGCTTTGCGGACACTTTTGTAAGAGGACTTTCCTCTATACCGCAGCTTTTCAAAACGCTCAAAGGAATAATTCTGCCAAGTGAAGGCATTATGGGCAGCGCAATGGGCTTTCGCTATTCCGTTTTCAACTCAAACAACGCCTTTCTGCCGTTTTTCGGTGCAGTTTTCACATTCACAGCACTGCAAAAGAAAAGTGCAGAATGGTATTACAGGCTGATAAAATTCCTGTTTATTCTCACGCTCGTCCCCTTTGGCAACGGTATATTCAGCCTGTTCACTAATGTCAGCTACACACGCTGGTGGTATGCGTTTGTGCTGATTCAAGTGCTTGTAAGCCTCAAAATAATCGAAGAAAACAAAACAAAAAAAGGCAAAGCAATAATTGAATACCGCAAAAGCGCAAAAACAATAACCAAAATTGCACTTGCCGTTGTCGGCTGTCCTATTCTTGCAAAGCTGCTTATGGCTTATGCTCTGAAAGATTTTGCAAGTAAAATACTGCCTGCAAATATTTTAGATTATCTTGCCGATATTGGCATAACGGAAAAATTCAATTCTGAAGACTTTAGATATATGCTGGTTTTTGTATTCTTATGTGCTATCAGCTTTATACCGTTATTTATGAGCATTAAAAACGGCTGGCTTTATAAAGCAAAAAGAATAATACCTGCGGTTATTATTATATGCACGCTTAATTTCGGCGTATATCTTATAAACGAAACCGATATTGCCGACACAAGCTATGAGGACAGATATATGGGCATGGACACCGCCGCAAGCAGCACGACAAATTACACAAGCAGAACGGATTACAGCTATTCGCTTGTAAATTATCCTATGGTTGCAAATACACCCGGCACAACAGTTTTCCATTCGTTCAAATCAAAAGCTACGGCTGAATTCTGTAAGCTGATCGGCTATGAGGACACGCTGCACGCCTCATCAAAAAAGTATTTCGACTCCCCCGCTATACAGACCTTATTAAGCATTGAAACTAAAGTAAACAAAAACGGCGTGAGTACTCACGCAGAATACTACACGCCTTTCGGATGGGTTTATGATTATTATGTAATTGATGAAGGTTTAGAATACACAACCGACAAAGAGGAAAATAACAGGCGTATTGAGCTGATGACAAAAGCCTGCATTGTTGCCAAAGATACAGCCGGCAAACTAAAAAGCATTTCCGCCAAGCTGCAAAGCACAGAAAGCATTGACTGGAAAGCTGCATGTGAAAACAACAGAAGGACAGCCGCAACAGATATTTCGTTGACTTCAAAAGGCTTAAGCTGCGTAACAAGCGGAGAAAAGGAAAGACTGATATATTTTAGTATACCCAACGACAACGGCTGGAGGGCTTACATAAACGGCGAGGAAGCAGAAATTCTGACTCTCAACGGCGGTATGATGGGAATAATCGTTCCCGAAGGAAAAGCACAAATCAGCCTTGAATTCAACACACCGGGGTTGTTAGCAGGAATAACTATCAGTTTATTGTCGCTTGCAATTATTTCTTTTTTAATGTTGCTCCAAAAAAGAAGCCAAAACCACAAATAACAATTGAGCCACGGCAACAATCGCCGTGGCTTTTTAGTTTAATTATACGCACACTGTCTGCCTGTAAACATATAGACAACGGTTGCTGCAAATTCATCAGCAAACTTCTGGAAAAAGCCCTGGAAGAGAACGCTGAACGCAAGACCCGAGCCGTACTTGTCGCCGCTGCGGCTGAGTTCAAAGACATCGCCAAGGGTAAAATAATCGTACCAATGAACTGCTCTTGTTGTGTAGGTTGAAGTGTCAGCTTCGTTAATATCAATAATTCTGTAGCCGTACTGTGAAGAAAACGCATCGCCGTTGTAACGGGTGCTCAAAGAATTGGTGATGTTAATTCCCTGATACTTCACGCTGAAATCATTCGTGTGGTCGTGACCCGTGAAAATGCCGAGAACATCTCCCCTGTCAACCATAGCGGCAAACTGACCGTGGTTATAGTAACCGGGACAGGGCTTTTCGTTAAGCACGCCGTGGTTTTCAAGCTCGGGATTGAATGAATAATACTCGCCCTTATTGTAAATATGCTCATAAGCATAGGCTCTCGGTGTGTTGTGCTTTTGAAGAGCATCGTAAATTTCGGGCACGATTATGTGCTGAAAAGCAAGTGAATTTACCTTGCCGTTTTCTTGTTCAATTTGAGCAGACACAGTCTTATACCACTCAACCTGGTCGGCAGGAACGTTGCTGTAGTGACCCTCACCGTCCGATGAACCGGAATCAAATACCCAGATATTGAATTTAAGCATATCACTGCCAGAGGCTAAAATGGGAATATTATACGTACCGCAGCCCGTAAGAACATCGCCCTCATCAACTGAAATTGAACATTCATAGGAATTATAAAGCGCCATAAGGTCGCTTGGGTTTGTATAGCTTGTGGTTTCCACGTCGTGGTTACCAAAGCAGACCGCAACGGGAATTTCCCTGTCTTCAAACACTCTCATAAGCCTGTCTATACAGGTGTCCATTTCCACCTTGTCATTTGACATTGCTATATCACCTGTGAGAACAATCATATCGGGCTTTTCTCTGTCGCAGGCAGATGCGATAAGGTATGTGGAAGCGTCGAGATTGTAATACTCAAGGTGAGTGTCTGTAACATGCATAATTCTGAATGTGCCGTCGTCATTGAAGCGCTGTGCCTCGGCAGTGTTTGTGTATGCAGCAAATGATCCGAAAGCAAACGGCAGGATAAGTGCTGTACACAAAAGTATGCAGAAAAATAATTTGGTTGATTTTTTCATATAGTCACCCTCTTAAACAGATTCAATAATAAATGATTAGTTTTGAATAGCTTTAACTGTGTTGAATTATAGCACACACGGTAAACTATGTCAAAATTATTCATTATTCATCAGCGTCAGCGGCTTCATTTTTTCATTATTAATTCGAAAATCCGTTCTGCAACAAATGAATAATGAATGATGAATATTGAAAAATTAATAATCCAAACGAAAATCCGCCCACTTTCGTGAACGGATTTTCGTTTGGTGCCGGTGACCGGACTTGAACCGGTACGGTGTTGCCACCGAGGGATTTTAAGTCCCTTGCGTCTGCCGATTTCGCCACACCGGCGTGCTGAAATTTCTTCGGCTACAGTATGATACCATAGCCGAAGAAATAAGTCAAATGATTTTTAAAACATTTCGTCAAGAATTTCAATTACGTGTGCAACCGCACCGTCATTATTGGAACGAACCACCCTGTCCGCAACGGCAAGAGCTTCCTCACTGCCGTTACACGGTACGAAACCCATAGCGGCGGCAACAAGCATTTCCTTGTCGTTAAAGCCGTCGCCTACAGCGAAAACCTTCGAGTGGTCGACGCCGAGCGAATCTGCCAATTTAAGCAGACCGCTACCCTTATCGACACCGGGCTTCATAATTTCGATATATGTACCCGTTGTCGGAAGAAAGTGCACCTCGGGGTGATTTTCCTGCAGGAAGGCCTGAATTTTAACGGAATCGTTTTCCGAGTAAATCATAACCTTCTGCCACGGAGTCTGAGCCTCGGACGGGTCATTTATAACGCTGTATTTTATATCCTGCACGGTGAAATGCTTATGTGAGGTTTCACAGTTATTGATTACAAAAGAATCATAAAAGCCGTACATTTCGATTGCTGCTTCGGGAAATTCCTTTGCAACGCTTCTGAGTGCGTCGAAAATCTCCTCGCCTACGGAATCGCCGAAAACGAGGGTATCTGTTTCATAGTCGTAACAGGTTGAGCCGTTACCGTGAAGCACGGGTGCATTGATATATGAGCTTTCATAGGCGTGAAAGCCCTGTACAGTTCTGCCCGTACAGACGGTAAATTTGCCGCCATTAGCGATAAAATAAGCTATTTTTTCTCTCACCTGCGGGGTAACGACACCCTCGTTATTATAGAGGGTGCCGTCATAATCGCTGGCAATTAAACAACCGAAAAATTTCATTTATTCGTCATTACCTTCGCTGATGGGAAGAATTGAGAAGCGGAACTTGAGGCCGTTCTTTGCGCTGAAGCAATACTTTTTAAGTGTATCGGGGCCGCAGCTTGCAGTACCTGCACCTCTTACAAAGCCGTCAACACAGACAACCGTTGTGTTCTCGTCGTGGACATCCTCCTGGTGCTGTGCTTCGTGGAGAAGCTTCTGTGTATAGTGGTGTGCGCTGAAGGAGAAGTTACCCTTGCTGTTACAGAAGAGAAGGCCGTCACCGTCTGCATCGGTAATCTTCATCCAGCGTGTTTCGCCGTGGTTGCCGTTATCCTGCGGGAAGATATAATTTTCGTGCATTTCGCTGACCTTTGCGGAATAAATACCGAGTCTGGACTGTGCCTTGAAATCGGGCAGGTTTTCACAGTCGCCAAGACCGAAGTATTCAACATTTTCAAAGTTTACGGGAAGCTCGAACATAAGACCGAAGCGCTGAAGATCGTCTTCAACAAAGAATCTGCCGGGCTCGATTTCTGCCTTAATCTTTACAGAGCCGTTGCCCTTGATTACATACTCGATTTCAGCTTCAAAAATCTTCTTTGTGCCCTTCATAAGGTAGAGCTCTGTTTCAACCTCAACTTCGTTATACTCAAGGCTGTACTTGATTTCGTCGAGCTTAACGGTGTACTTATCGTAGCCGTTATTAATCCACTTTTTGCCCATATAGAGCTTATCGTTATCCGTCATTGCACGGAAGATGTTGGGAACAAGCGTTCTGCCGCTTACGGGAGCAGTATTGAACATCTGCTTGCCGCCGAATTCGTAGCTTACGAAGTCACCTGTTTCCATACTGAAGCAGGCCTTACCGCCGTTGAACTTAACTTCCAGCACATCGTCCTTTTCCTCAACGGAAATGTCAGTACAGTTCTTGCGGATAAACTTGGTGTAAACCTCGTTAAGAGCAACCTGCTCTGTTGCTATTCTTTCATCGCCGTCAAAATAGTCAAAATTGATATGATATTCAAAATCGGGGTTAATCTTGGGAAGGGCAAGCCTTACAACACGCTCAGCCTTGGGTGCAATATCGGGAACGAAGTCGCCGCCCTTGATTTCAACACCGTTCTTGAGAAGAGTCCACTTTACGGTAAGGTAATCAGAAGCTCTGAAACGGTTGGTGTTGAGGAAGGCAAAGCTATTGCCTCTTGTATGTCTTACACGAAGCGGACGGTAGATATTTGCCATCTGCAAAGCACCCGTATGAGGTGTTCTGTCGGGATAAACAAGACCGTCAACGCAGAAGTTGCTGTCGTGCTTTCTTTCGCCGTGGTCGCCGCCGTAGGTGTACTTGTACGGGCCGTCCTCGTGATAAACGGCGTGGTCAGCCCATTCCCAGACACAGCCACCCATAAGGTTGTCGTACTTGTAGAATATGTCCCAATAATCCTCCATAGCACCGGGGCCGACGCCCATAGCGTGTGCATACTCGCAAAGGAAGAAGGGCTTCTGGCGGTAGAGCTTACCTCTTGTGCCCTCGCCTACCTTGGCTACATCATCCTGATGTGTATACATTTCGGAAATGACGTCATAACCCAGTCTGGGTGAACGGCAGGCACCCTCGTAATGAACAGGAATTTCGGGGCAGAGCTTACGAAGAACATCATAGCAGGCATCGTGACACTTGATACCGCCTGCCTCATTACCGAGTGACCACATTGTGATACAGGCGTGGTTACGGTCTCTGTTATACATTCTGACACAGCGGTCGATATATCTGGGTGCCCACTTCATATCGCTGCTGATAAGGTTTATTCTGTTGTGGGGAGCACAGCCGCAGCCGTGTGTTTCGATATCCGCTTCATCAACAACATAGAAGCCGTAGTAATCGGCAAGCATAAGCAGATGCGGATCAGGCGGATAGTGAGAGGTACGGATTGCGTTGACATTGAGCTTCTTCATAAGAGCAAGGTCTTTTTCAAGATCCTCAACAGTCATAACATAGCCGGTCTTCTCGTGTGTATCGTGGTGGTTTACACCCTTGAACTTGATCTTTTCGCCGTTGAAAAGGAAAATGTTCTTGTTGATTCTGACATTCTTAAATCCGAGGTAGGAACGCAGGGTTTCAACAGGCTGACCGTCCTTCTTAAGAGTAATATATACCTCATAAAGAACAGGAATTTCTGCACTCCACTCCTCAACATCAAGGTCATAGAAGTTCATAGGAATATTGACATCTGCCTCGTCATTGAAAAGAACTTCGCCGTTCTTGTCTTTTGCAAGAATTTCGACTGTATAGCCCTCTCTGTCGCCGATAACGCTTACTGTTGCGTTGAGAGAATAGCCATCTGCCTTCTTGGCTGTTCTGAGGTAGAAATCGTTAATATATGTTTTGGGGAATTCGCAAAGAAGAACGTCACGGAAAATGCCGTTTTCACGGAACATATCCTGACACTCAAGGAAGGTACCGACACTCCACTTGTGGATAACGACGAGAATTTCGTTCTCACCCTTCTTTATAAAAGAAGAAATATCAAACTCTGCCGTGTTGTGAGAGCCTTCGCTGTAGCCTGCGTATTCGCCGTTTACATAAAGGTCAATGCAGGGGCATACACCGAGGAAGTTGAGAAGAAAAACCTTATCCGTATCGGTTACCTCGAAGGTCTTGCGGTAAACACCTGCCGACATATCGTCGGGCAGTACGGGAGGCTTGGTTTCAATTTCATAGGGGCAGTTGAGATATACGGGCGGTTCATAGCCCGTTCTCTGCCAGGTTGACGGAACATTGATTTTATCAAACTGAATATTTTCCGTATCAAAATCCACAGGAACATCTGCAGCGTGGGCATAGTATTTGAATTCCCACTCGCCCGAAAGCACTCTTACAAGGTCACTTGAAAAGCGTTCCTTGCGGAAATCGGTCTTTTCAAGGGTTGCTTTGTCGGTAAAGGGAATAAAATATGCCCTGCCCTCACGCTTGTTGAGTTCATAAAAGCTGAAATCACGGAAATTGGTTTTGTTGACAGTGTACTTCATCTATAACACCTCACGCAAAAAAATTAAGAGCGTTACCTCTTGGAACGCCCTTATTTTACCATATTCACTTGCTCAAATCAACACATTTTGTGCCAATTTCTAACATTTTTGAAAATTCAAAGCAATTTTAAGCAGACCAACCTGCCCAAAACAGATTTATTTAACGCTTTCTCTGTACTTCTTTCTTGCGTAGCGGAAAATAACATACGCAAAGCAGACAGCCGCAAAAATGATGATATAAACAAGGTACCTTGTACCCTCGGGTGTGAGAGAAGCTGCACCGCCCTGCGCACCGAGCTCACCGTCTGCAAAAAAGAAATCGTAATTACTTGAGCCTTCGTCTGTGTTGAAGTTTTTGACATCATCCCAAAGAGAGCTCATAAGCTCCAGCGTTTCGGGAGAGAGATTGAGGTAGCTCTGCGTTTTATAATTATCGTCCGCAGGGTAGAGAATTTCGTTCTCAAAATAAGTGTAGTCGGGGTTGGTATAAACACCTGTATGAGGGCTTGCGTAGCAGATATATTCTGCATTTGCAAGTGCTACTTCGGGGTCAAGCAGGAAATTGATGTAAAGCTCCGCAGCAAGCTTATTCTTACTGCCCTTGAGAATACAAGCGGCATCAACAAAGTAGTTAGTGCCTTCCTTCGGGTAGACAAACTCAAGGTCGGGGTTGTTGTCCTTCATTGTGAGGAAATCGCCTGCATAGTAAGCACCGAAAGCAGCCTCACCCGTTTCCATTTTAAGAAAGATTTCGTCATTTACGTAAACCGGAGAAATCTGCTTCTGCTCCTTGAGAAGCTCTGCTGCAACCTTCCACGACATTTCGGATTCGGTGTTGTAGTCCATACCCAAAAGATTCTGCGCAATACCAAAAGCATCACGGGGGTTATTGAACATGAGAATCTGACCCTTGTACTGCTTATCCCACAGTGCAGACCAGCTGTCGGGAGTACCGTCCACCATAGCGGAGTTATAAATCAAACCGACCATACCTACGGTATAGGGAACGGAATACTCGTTCCTGGGGTCATAAGCGGGGTTGCGGTATTTTTCGGGAATGTATTCAAAGTTGGGTATATTTGAAAAATCAATTTTCTCAAGCATATCCTCGTTTATCATACGCTGAATCATATAATCTGACGGAATTACGATGTCATAAGAAACGCCGCCGCTTTTGAGCTTTGAGTACATAACCTCGTTATTGTCGAAGGTATCGTAAACGACGTTGATGCCGTACTTTTCTTCAAAAGCCTTGTTGACGTCGAGTGTATCGTCTGCACCGTCTGAAATATATTCACCCCAGTTATACACATAGAGCGTTGTGCCTTTGAGAGCATTGACTTCATTCTGCGTTGCGGCAAAGGCACAAAGCGCAGAAGAAAAGCAAATCAGCACAGCAAAAGCTGCTGCAAGTATTCTTTTCAAAATATGCATCTCCTTTCAGTAGGATGATGAAAATTTATTTCTTTTTCTTTGATTTATCCTCACTCTTTGTCTGGGCAAGATTGTAGAGAATAAGAAGAACAAGAATGCTCACAAAGATGAGAGCGGAAAGAGCATACATATCGGGCTTTACACGCTTCTTTGTCATTGAGAAAATGGCTATGGGAAGCGTCTGGAAGCCGGGGCCGCTTGTAAAATAGCTGATTATGAAATCGTCAAGCGACAGAGTAAATGCCATAATCATACCCGTTAAGATACCGGGCATAATGGAAGGCAGAACAACCTTGAAAAATGCCGCAACGGGCTTACAGCCCAAATCCTGCGCCGCTTCGGCAAGGTTGCGGTCGGTCTGTCTGAGCTTTGGCAGAACGTTGAGAATCACATAGGGCAGGCTGAAGGTAACGTGAGCAATAAGCAAGGTACCGAAGCCGAGAACCGAATCAGTATTGACAAGTCTGCCAACAAAAACAAAGAGCAGCATCATTGAAATACCCGTAACGATTTCGGGATTCATCATCGGTATATTCGTAACAGCCATAACGCTGGAACGGGCAGGGCCTTTTTTGAAGCGGTCTATACCGACTGCCGCCGCTGTGCCGAGTACTGTTGCCGTAAGAGATGAGGTAACGGCGAGAATAACCGTATTGTAAAGCGATTTGAGAGTGGCTTCGTCTTCAAGTATAGCCTTATACCATTCAAGCGAGAAGCCCGAAAAAACACTTGTACTGCTTGTTGAGTTGAACGAAAACAGTATAAGCACGAAAATCGGAGCATAGAGAAAAAGAAAGACGAGAGCAATATAAATTCTTGAAGCTGTTTTCATATCGCCATCTCCTCGTCGCCCGTAAAGCGGTTCATAACTGCCATACAGATAAGGATTAAAATCATCAGCACGAAGGAAATCGCCGCACCGAGATTATAGTTATAGGACTGTTGGAACTGTCTTTCAATAACGTCGCCTATAAGGTCAAAAGAGCCGCCGCCGAGCTTCTGTGAGATATAGAAGGTGCTGACAGACGGGACAAAAACCATAGTTATGCCCGAAACTACTCCGGGCATACTCATCGGGATTATACAGCGGCGCACACAGGTAAGGCGGTTACCGCCAAGATCCTGACAGGCTTCAATCATACTGTGGTCGAGCTTTGCCATAACAGAATAAATCGGCGTTATCATAAAGGGCAGGAAATTGTAAACCATACCGAGGATAACCGCACCCTGTGTGTTAATCATATGCACGGGGTCGATACCGATTTTAACGAGGAACGAGTTGATGATACCCGTATCCTGTAAAAGAGCCATCCATGAATAAGTACGGATAAGAAAGCTCATCCACATCGGGAGCATAACGAGAAGGACGAGTGTACGCTGTACCTTTTCGGTTTTCTGCGAAATGAAATAGGCAAGCGGAAAAGCAATAATCAAGCAGATTATTGTGGCGACAATGCCAAACCATATTGAACGCAGGAAGGTAGTTGTGTATTTACTCAATTCAGAAATATTTTCAAGCGTAAATGCACCGCTTGAATCGGTAAATGCATAGTAGGCAACGAAAATAAGCGGAGCTACTACGAAGATAGCCGACCAGACAATATAGGGGGAAGCAACAAGCTTTGCTTTCATTGAACGGCTGCTCATTCCTCCTCCACCTCCTCGGGGTCGGAAAGCTCGTCAAACTCTTCGCTGAAGGAGCTGTAATCGCCGTAAAGGCCGGAATAAGCAGACTTTTTCATAATATGAATTGCATCGGGCTCGATATACAGACCGATTTTTGCACCCTCGGGCTGATAGTCGGTAGTCTGAATCATCCACTTGAAGCCGCCGATATCGACAATAATTTCAAAGTGAACACCCTTGAAAGTAACGGAAGTAACGACACCGCACAGCATTCCCTTTTCGGGCTCGACAACATCGACATCCTCTGGGCGGACAACAACGTCAACAGCCTCGTTTTTGCCGAAGCCCTTATCAAGACACTCAAAGCGGTGACCCGAAAACTCTGCAAGGCAGTCATCAATCATAACACCGTCGAGAATGTTACTCTCACCTATGAAATCCGCAACGAAAGCGTTTTTAGGCTCGTTATAAATATCAAGAGGTGTGCCGATTTGCTGAATTACACCGTTGTCCATAACAACAATCGTGTCGGACATTGAAAGAGCCTCTTCCTGGTCGTGCGTAACGTAAATAAATGTGATACCAAGACGCTGCTGAATATTCTTAAGCTCGACCTGCATATCCTTACGCAGCTTGAGGTCAAGAGCACCGAGAGGCTCATCAAGCAGAAGAACCTTCGGCTTGACAGCAAGAGCACGGGCAATAGCCACACGCTGCTGCTGACCGCCAGAAAGCGACTGGATATTACGCTTTTCAAAGCCCTTAAGGTTTACGAGGGCAAGCATATCCGTAACAGTCTGCTTGATTTCCTTATTGCTGACCTTTCTGAGCCTGAGACCGAAGGCAATATTCTCATAAACGTTAAGGTGAGGAAAAAGCGCATAACGCTGAAAAACGGTGTTAACCTGCCTTTTATGCGGAGGTACACCATTAATTCGTTTATTATAGAAAATGACATCTCCGCCATCCGGCTCGATAAAGCCTGCAATCACACGCAGGGTTGTTGTTTTACCGCAGCCCGAAGGACCGAGAAAGGTAATAAACTCCTTATCACGGATGTAGAGATTCAAGTCTTTAAGTATTGGTTCTCCGTCGTATGAAACGGATATATTTTTCAGATCAATGATAACGTTGTTTTCCAATTATGCAGCCCCTCTCTGAAAAATTCTTTTTAAATAAGATTAATATAGAGCGAAAAACGGCAAATGTCAACAATTTTTTAAAAATTTTTCGCAAAAATTCAGCGCAAACCCGAGGCGAATTTTGAAATGCTCTGTTTTTCTTTTATATGCTCGTTTTTCCTCTCGTTTGCTCGTTTTTTATCAGAGGCAGAAAATTATAAAAAAGCACCGAAACCGGCCGGCATCGGTGCAAAATTCAGACAGCTTTCTTTTCGGCAATTTCCATAAGCTCCCTTTCGGACTGAATATCCTGCGGATAAGGATATGTAAGCGCTACCTTTTCAAACAGCTTTTTAATCTTTTGAGCCTTATTCACATCTTTAAGCACAAGAAGCGAATACACATATTCAGTCCGCAGAACAGAAGGAAACTTTTTCATTTTCTTTATAAAATTCCAAAGCTCTTTCGTGAGCAGCTCATCCAAAACTTCTTTTCTGCTCTCACCTATCATTTCAACGTAGGCACGGTCACACAGGGTTAAATTTCTGTGCAAAGGCGTGATACCGCTGTCAATTTCAAGTATGTGTGACATAAGACGGTCCGCTTCTTCAAATTTCTGCTCATCCATCAAACGGTTTGCAGCAAAAACGCCCATAACGGCAGCCATACCGTTTTTCATAACTTCATCATCGGGTACTTCAAACCATTCGGCAGGCATATCCTTGACCCGTACACCCTTTGTGAGCATTTCGGTTACCTTAAGCTGCACCCAGAACGAACGCATTGCCTGCGTATTACCCGAAAGCGAAACGGCGTTGTAACCGTCGTTATTAACGTCACCGGTATTCAAAGGAACACCGTTCATCAAGGCAGTCACAAAGCCTATGCAGACAAAAGCCAACAGCGCCATCGAAGCATAAGCCCAGCCTTTAAGAACAAAGAATAGCACAAGGCAAATAAGCGACAAAGCAATATTCATAATAACACCGCCGAGATTAAACAGCACAACAGGAAAACTGCCGTTGACCATATCGGGCGGTGACATAAGGCACTGTCCTGCCATACCTGCAATTTTCAAGCGCTTAAATACGGTTTTTTCGTTTTCCTTCACCCACATAAAGTTAAAGATACGAAACGAGCTGAACCTGTAGCCCGAAAGCAAGCCGAAAACGAGGTGTCCGGCTTCGTGAACAATGATATGAACAAAAAACGCAACAAACATCATCAACCACAAAAAGAGGCCGATAAAAGGACTTGTATGACCAAAGCTGTCAGCATATCCAACAGTCACATAGCCCATAAGACCGCCCAAAAATACAAAAGCAATCATGCTTACATATTTCTGCCACGAAATTTTTTTACTTTTAGCTTTATTATTCATTTAATTCAACTCCAAAAAACTAAAAATTAATTGTTTTTATTACCGGCACAGCAACTCTTGCACCTATATTTGTTTGGGCACCGAAATTCATATACGGCGCAAGATTATATGCAGTTTTGTAGCCGTAGCGTTCAAAATCGTAACTTTCTATTGCACGGAAAACCCTTCCGATATATTCGCCGAAATCGTCGGGATTATCATAAGGTTCGCTCTGAAAATAAAGCATTATACATTCAGGCAGTTCCGCTGTTTTATAGCCCGACGGTAAAGGCTTATCATAATCTATCGGCACTTCGATACCGCAGGCTATGCTGCTCATCCCCTCTTCCACAAGAAAATCAGGCAAATCAAGAAGCGCTGCTGTATCCAGCTTTTCGGGCACACTGTTGAGCAGACCCTCCCAATCGCAGCCAACCTCTTCACAAAACGAAAAATAGCCGTCCGCATTTTTTGACGGAAGATAAATGAGCATTCTTTTCTCTCTGGTCATAGGAGTAACTGTACAAATTGAGGTGTTTTCCATAATTCTTTCCCCTTTCGCATTACGGTAATGATTTGCGGGGTATTGAGTAAACAGCGGAATGGCTATCTGCTTTTTTCGGTACTCTTCGGGAGCAATTCCAAAGCGTTTTGCAAACGACCTTGAAAAGCCCTCGTGAGAATCAAAGTGGCTGTCCAACGCTACATCAAGCACGCTTTTATTAGTTCCAAGCAGACTTTTTGCACCCTCGCTCAAAGTGACGGCTTTGATGTATTCACACAGTGTCATTTGCAGGAATTTTTGAAACAATCTGTCCAACTGACGGCGTGAATACCCGACAGCCGTACAGACCGTTTCTATGCCAAAGCTATCATCTTTGTAATGAACTTTTATATATTGCTGAGCGGCAACAACCGTATCCAAACCGTTCATTTCTCTCACCCATAGGGAATTATAAATTATGGTAAACAGGATTTCTTGATTTTTATGGACAAATTGCAGTTTGTCTAACTCTTTTCCACCTCATCCACCGCCGTGCGGCGGTCCCCCTTCCCCTCAAGGGGAA
>JAZUQA010000014.1:0-40061 GCA_045605425.1 Acutalibacteraceae bacterium | reverse complement strand
GGCAGCTGTTCAGAACGGTGTTGGCATGACACCTCCTGTACAGCCTGCAGCAAACGGCTGGATGTGTGCCTGCGGTGCAACAAACACAGGCAAATTCTGTGCTGAATGCGGCAGTCCGAAACCTGCAGAAGAAGGCTGGACATGTGCCTGCGGCGCTGTAAACAAAGGCAAGTTCTGCCCTAACTGCGGACAGAAAAAGCCCGAGGGTGCACCGCTTTACCAGTGCGACAAATGCGGCTGGAAGCCCGAAGACCCCCACAATCCTCCGAAGTTCTGCCCCGAATGCGGCGACAGATTTGACGAAAACGATGCAAAATAATTCTTCCCCCTATAAAATCTGAAAGGAGGAATTTTTGTGGAATTAATGACCTATAAGTGCCCCAACTGCGGCGGTGCCATTGTTTTTGAAAGCGAAAAGCAGGAATTCAAGTGCGAAAGCTGTGACAGCGTTTTCACCAAGGAACAGTTAAGCGATTACGACGAAATACTGCGCAACAGCACTCAGCCCGAAAACACGGACACGGTTGAAGAACACCAATGGCGTGAAGAAGATAATTCGCAGACGCTCGATAACGTAAACACCTACGTATGCAAATACTGCGGTGCGGAAATTGTTACGGACGAAACTACAGCCGCTTCGGAATGTCCGTACTGCAACAACCCCATTATAATTGCACCCCAGCTTTCGGGCGGCTACAGACCCGACGTTGTTATTCCGTTTAAAATCCAGAAGGAGCAGGCAATTGAGGCATTAAAAGCCTTTTACAAGGGTAAGCCCTTCCTGCCCAAGGAATTCAAGGACGAAAACAAAATCAAGGAAATTAAGGGCGTTTATATCCCCTTCTGGCTGTTTGACTGCAACGTTGGTGCCAACATAAGCTACAACGCAACAAAGGTGCGTATATGGCGTGATTCAAAATACGAATACACCAAGACCGACCGCTACAGAATACTGCGCAAGGGCTCAATGGCCTTTGACAAAATTCCTGCGGACGGCTCATCAAAGATGGACGATGCGTATATGGACGCAATTGAGCCCTTTGATTACAGCGGACTTGTTGATTTTGATGCCGCTTACCTTTCGGGCTACCTTGCAGACAAGTATGACGTGGATATTGCGCAGAACACACCCCGCATAAACGGCAGGATTGAGAACAGCACGGTTGATGCCTTCCGCAAAACCGTAAGCGGCTACAACAGCGTGAGTGTTGCAGACAAGCACATAGGCATATACAACGGCAAGGCAAAATATGCGCTGCTTCCCGTATGGATACTCAACACAAAATACAATAATGAAATGTACACCTTTGCAATGAACGGCCAGACAGGCAAGCTCGTCGGCAAGCTGCCCACAGACAAGAAAAAATTCTGGGGCTGTCTTATCGGCATAGCCGCTGCAATAATTGCAATAGGCCAGTTCATTGTACTGTGAGGAGGGTGAAGCTATGAAAAGATTTTTTGCCCTTCTTACCGCTCTTGTGCTCACCCTTTTACTCAGCGTAAACACATTCGCTCTCGACGGCGAGTTTGTGGCTGACGATGCGGATTTGCTGACAGACTATGAGGAAACACAGCTTGAAGAATTAATACTCAGCCTCAACGATTTACACAGTATAAATATTGTAATCCATACCACAGAGGACACAAACGGGCTGTATATCGAAGACTACGCAGATTATTGTTAC
Source organism: Acutalibacteraceae bacterium (assembly GCA_045605425.1). Taxonomy (GTDB): domain Bacteria; phylum Bacillota; class Clostridia; order Oscillospirales; family Acutalibacteraceae; genus UBA8612. Next base: position 38,376 of record JAZUQA010000014.1, on the reverse strand, counting down.
GACACGGGAGGCTACAGAGAGGACGGACTGATTTTCGTTATCAGTATGGCAGAGCGTGATTATTACACAAGCACCTGCGGCTATCTTGTTGACAGCCTGCCCGCCTACGATATTGACAGCATCTGCGAGCCGGTAGTACCCTACCTTTCAAATGCTCAATACTATGAAGCGTTTGAAATATACCTTAAAAGGCTTGACAGCTACCTGAGCGGAGATTTCAGTTACGATTATGATGACGAAGGAATATTTGCCGGTGATTATTACGAAGACCACTACACAAACGACGAATATTACTACGAGGACGACTATATTTACACAAGCGGTTCAAGCTCAATAACGGACAGTGTTTTTGCAAGAGAAATCATACTGATTATAGTTGCTGTTATAATTGCGGTTGTTATAACTATGTTCCTTAAGAGCAAGATGAATACTGCCGTTAAAAAGTATGATGCTGACGATTACGTTGTACAGGGAAGCTTTAACCTTGAAACCAGCCGTGATGCCTTTGTGGGCAGCCACACAACAAGAAGAGCTCTTCCGAAAAACAACAACACAGGCTCCCGTCCCGGCGGCGGTGGCGGCGGTGTAAGAGTTTCTTCGGGCGGTGTTCGCCACGGCGGCTCCGGCGGCAAATTCTGATTTCAGAACTTTTTTAAGAAGGTCTGCGTGCAGGCCTTCTTTTTTTCGTTTTAATTATTGATTTATTAAAATGACTATGATATTATTTTATTTAATAAATTTTAATTGAGTATGTCAGAGGTAAAGAATAATGAATTTGCTTCACTTGAAATACGCCGTTGAAATTGCAGAAACATCTTCTATGACCAAGGCTGCGGAAAACCTTTACACCTCCCAGCCTAACCTCAGCCGTGCCATAAGGGAGCTTGAAAGCACGCTTGGCATTACTATCTTCAACCGCACGCCAAAGGGTATTTACCCCACACCCGAGGGTGATGAATTTTTAGGCTATGCACGCAAAATTCTTTCGCAGGTTGATGCTGTTGAGGAAATGTACAGAGGCGAAAAGAAAAAGGTACAGAGCTTTTCAATTTCCGTACCCCGTGCAAGCTACATTGCCTGCGCATTTACGGAATTTACAAAGCAGCTTGACACACAGATGCCTGCCGAAATTTTCTACAAAGAAACCAACTCAATGCGAGCTATAACAAACATACTAAACAACGACTATAAGCTCGGCATACTGCGTTATCAATCCGCTTACGAAAACAATTTCCGCACGATGCTTGAAGAAAAGGGCTTAAGCGGTGAAACAATAGCAGAATTCAGCTATGAGCTGATGATGTCAAAGCAGCATCCGCTTGCCGACAAGGAAATAGCACTTGATGACCTTAACATATACACCGAAATTGCCCACGCTGACCCGTTTGTGCCCTCAATGCCGCACAGCACGGTAAAGAAAAACGAAATTTCCGACAAGGTAGACAAGCACATATTCGTTTTTGAAAGAGCCAGCCAGATGGACATTCTTTCGGAAATGACAAGCTCGTTTATGTGGGTTTCTCCCGTGCCGCAGCCGCTGCTTGACCGCTACGGTCTGATTACAAAACCCTGCAGAGAAAACACCAAGACCTACAAAGACGTTCTGATTTACAAGAAGGACTACAAATTCAGCCCGCTTGACGATATGTTCATAAACGAGCTGTTAAAGGTTAAAAACCAATTCAAATAAAATCAGCAGATATGTACCGATAATTGGTGCATATCTGCTTTTATTTTTGAATAGATTTGAGTATATTATCATTTTCCGAGGGTGGTTTTATGCTCAAAAAAGTCATAACCTATGCAGTCAGCATAGCAGTTGCGCTAGGTGTGGGTTCACTTTCCGCATTGCTTACAAGCGGCAGTATGGATATTTATTCAAGCGTTGAAACTCCGCCGCTTTCTCCCCCGTCGATAGTGTTTCCGATTGTGTGGACGATACTTTTCACGCTTATGGGAATAAGCTCTGCACGGGTATTTATTGCAAACGATTATAAATGGAACAATGCGCTGACCGTATACGTTATACAGCTTGCCGTTAATTTCCTCTGGAGTATCATTTTCTTCAATATGAGGGCGTTTTTGTTCGCATTTATATGGCTGATACTGCTGTTAGTGCTGATAATAATTATGATTAAAGGCTTTTACAAATACGACAAAATTGCCGCTTATTTACAGATACCGTACCTGATGTGGGTAACGTTTGCAGGGTATCTGAATGTCGGAATATATTGGTTGAACAGATGAAAAAAGCGAGTCCGTCGGGACTCGCTTAATTTATTAAAGATATTCAATTTTACCGAGGTATTTTTTGATATAGCGGTTATCCTCGGGTTCTTCGGTTTCATAGACTGAATTACCGGTGAATACTTCGGGTGTAACGCCCTTACGCACGAGTATTTCCGCCGTTCGGGAAACAACTGCGTTGACTATCATTGAGCCGATTACCGTTGATGTAGGGCCGACACGGCGGTCAAAGCCTTCAATATCTATACTGGCGTCGGTTACGCTGCCTATGTTTTCAATTGTAATATCGGCAAACTCATAAAGGCTTCTGCCGCTTGAGTGTGGCGATTTTACATAGTTTGAGCGGTATGTATTAGTCAGCGCTATAACAGTAAGGCCGTGCTCATTTGCAAGCTGTGCCATATCAACGCTGATACTGCTGTGACCCGAATAGGAGAAAACGAAGAGTATATCTCCCCTCTTAAGCTGATGATGGTCAAAAATAACCTTTGCATAGCCGTTCAGGCGTTCAAGTCCACTGCTCTTTGAAGCAGAGGTATGGAGCATAAGTCCCTCTTCAAAAATAGGTCTTAAGTTAACAAGACCGCCTGCACGGAAGAACATTTCCTGTGCAAGAAGGTTGGAGTGACCCGTACCGAAGAGGAAAATCTTCCTGCCGTCAGCAAGTGCACTTGCCATTTCCTGCGACGCCGATTCAATAGACGGAATCTGCGATTCGAGCACTTTTTCGATAAGTCGCTGTACATTTTCGATGTATTCGGCGGCTTTATTCATACCCTGACACCCCTATAGATATCAATATTTTTCATAAGCTCATCGGTGAGCGGAATGTTATCCATTTTATATGCGGCGAAAAGTGAACCGCATTCGGCAGGATAGTTAAGCACCTCCACACGGTATTCCGTGCTCTGCTCAAACATAGCCTTGGAAAATTCGTTTCTGAAGCGCCTGTTATTAACAAACACACCACCCCAAAGACCGATTACAGCATTGTCGGGATAGCCCTTGATAAGGTTTTTGGTTGTACCTGCAAGGAGCTTCGCCTGCTTTGCGATTATTTCCTTTGCTGCTTCATCGCCTGCGCTGGCACAGGAGAAAACCCTGCTTGCAAAAGAGGAAATCTTGTTGCGCTGTGTGCCGTATGGCTCATCCAGCTTTGCGGCAAGCTCAACAGGTGAATAAACATCGAAAAATTCGAGCATATCGGGCAGAAGATCGGTTTTCGGCTCACTGCCTTCAAATGAACGGATAGCATAACGGATAGCCTCCATTGCGATTACAAAGCCGCTGCCCTCACCGCCAAACAATGGACCCCAGCCGCCTGCACGAGTCAGCTTATTTTTCTCGTTGCGTGCAGCAACCATTGAATCGACACCGCTTATGACAAGTGCACATGGACCTGTGCCCGTCATACACTCCATTGCCATAACGATGCTGCTGTCCATCAGAATTTTTTCGGCATCAATTATTCCGCCGACAAGCGCCTGGGTTTCGGCAGCGGTTGCTCTTGAAGAAAGAGCGGAAGAGCCTATACAGGCACATTTGAAAGAGGTTTCCTTGGTTTTGGCACAAACCTCGGACATAATGTATTTAAGATTTTTGGCGGCGGTAGCCATACCGACTGCGTTATAGTCAATTGTACCGCCGAGAACTTTAATAAGTATCTTTCCCTTTTCGTTTGCGGCTACAGCAGTTGTGCGTACTCCGCCGCCGTCAATACCAAGATAAAGAGCCATATTGACACCCCTTTATATATTAATTGTCCAATTTGAAATCAGTCAGATGCTTTGAGAAAAACTCAACCATTTTTTCTTCGTATTCCTGCTTTGCATCATAATAGCAATAAGCGTGAATAAGACCTTCCTTGAACATTTTGTCCTTGGGAACGGTACAGGCTTCGTAAAGGCGTTCGCCCATCTCAAACGGAACGGTCGGGTCAGCAGTGCCGTGGATAAAAAGTATGGGATTTTTCATATCCTTCATTCTTCCAAGGCAGTCTGCCTCGTTCATATTAAAGCCGAGGAAAATGCGGCAAGCCAATATGACTCCCTTTGCGATGTGAGGCATTTCAATACCCGTCATCTTCTTCATATTGAAGGCAATAATATCAAAGGCACTTGTATAGCCGCAGTCCTCAATAACACACTTGACCTGGTCGGGCGGATTGCTTGCGTTTGCAAGCATTACCGTTGCCGCACCCATTGAAATACCGTGAAGAACGATTTCAATATCTTCGCCAAAGCGCTCTACAAGATAGTTTACCCACAAAAGCAGGTTTTCCGATTCCCTTGCACCGAAGCTGATGAATTTACCCTCGCTTCTGCCGTGTGCCACATGGTCAGGCAACAGATAATTGAAGCCGAGCGTTTCGTTATAAAACGGAAAAAGGTGGCTGCATTCATCGGGACCGTTGCACTTGTAGCCGTGAACGGCAATTACAAAACGCTTACTGCCCTCGGCTGGCACAAACCAAGCCTTAAGCTCATTGCCCTGCTTATCGGTAAGCGATAAATCCTCGGGATTTTTGTCGTAAAGGTACTGGTTGTTGCGCTGCCTTAACTTGTAGCGGATTTTATGCTTCTCGCTTAAAGCATCGTAATCAACCGTAGTATCCTTCGGGCGGACAACACATTCCTTGACCGCTACGGCAATAATCGCACTGAAGCCTATTGCAATTATTACAACAATTGCAATTGCTGCTTTTAAAACCCACATAATCTTTATTCTCCTGCTTAAAAGTTAGAACCGTTCCAACCCCAATGGTCGGTACAACATCATTCAAAAAGGAATACCTTTGTTTCGTAGGGCTTGAGGTTGAAGGAATCAAAGCCCGAATTAAACTCGTCATAGTTGCCGAGGACTACCTTACCCTTTGCAAGGTCAATGCCCTTGGGTGCTGTGAAGCGCTCAACAGTATCGCTGAACGAGCAGATTACAAGCAGCTTCTTGCCATCGTAATTACGCTCGTAAACATAGAGCTTGTCGCTTTCGTGGAAGTGCTCCTTGAAATCGCCGTAAATTACTATTTCGTTTTCCTTGCGGAACTTAAGGAGCTTGCGGTAATAGTTGAGAATTGAGTTCGGGTCGTTTTCCGCCTGTTCAACATTGACCTCGGTATAGTTCGGGTTGATATAGAACCACGGCTCATCCGCTGTGGTAAAGCCTGCGTTCTTCTTATCTGACCACTGCACGGGTGTTCTACCGTTGTCACGGGAAGCGTACATAGCACGCTTCATTATATTCTCGTGCGGGAAGCCGAACTTCTTGAAAATATCGTAGGTGTTGTGTGTTGCAACATCCTTATACATTGAGAGATTGGGCAGGCGGATGCTTGTCATACCGATTTCCTGACCCTGATAGATAAAGGGCGTACCGCTCTGGCAGATGTACATAGTTGCAAGCATTTTGCCCGATTCGACACGGAATTTTTCGCTGCCGAAGCGGCTGATAATACGGGGCTGGTCGTGGTTTTCAAGGTAAAGTGCGTTCCAGCCCTTGCCGTAGAGCTTGGTCTGCCACGTAGTCATAACCTTCTTGAGCTTTTTAAGGTTGAACTTTGTAACGATAAAGTTGGTAATCATACAGTCAGCTTCCATGTGCTGGAAGTTGAACATCATATTGAGAACAGGCTTTTTGCCCTCGCTCTCGTCAATAAATTTAAGAGCGGTGTCCGGAGTCATCATCGGTGCTTCGCCGACGGTCATACAGTCATACTGGCTGAGAACTTCGTCGTTGAACTCGGAAAGATACTCGTGAAGGTGAGGTCCGCAGGTGAAGTGCTCCATACCGCAGGCAACGGGAAGCGGGAAACCGTTGGGCAGACCCTCACGCTTTGAAATATAAGTGATAACGTCCTCACGGAAGCCGTCAACACCCATATCAAGCCAGAAGCGCATAATATCCTTTACTTCGTTTCTGACAGCAGGGTTATCCATATTAAGGTCGGGCTGCTCAACAGCAAAGAGGTGCAGATAGTATTCATCAAGCTCCTCGTTATACTTCCAAGCAGGACCAGGGAAGGTAGACTTCCAGTTATTGGGAGGATTCTTGCCCTTACCCTTGCGCCAGATATAATAGTCGTGATAAGGATTGTCGGCACCCTTAAGGCTTTCCTTAAACCACTTGTGCTGGTCAGAAGTATGGTTTATGACAAGGTCCATAATAACCTTGAGACCTCTTTCGTGAGCACCGTCAAGTATTGCCTTGAAGTCTTCCAATGTACCGTATTCGGGTGCAATATTCCTGTAATCGGAAATATCGTAGCCGTAGTCCTTCTGCGGTGAAGCGTAAATCGGTGAAAACCATATGGCATCAACGCCGAGGCTCTTGATATAGTCGAGCTTTGAAAGCACGCCCTTAAGGTCACCTATACCGTCACCGTTACCGTCGCAGAAGCTGCGTGTCCATATCTGGTAAACGGACATTTCCTTATACCAGGCTTTTTTGATTTCTGACATCAATATATCCTCCGTAACTAAATATTTATAAAGAGTATCACTAAAAGTTCAGAGTGCAAAGATTGTGTAGCAATTTTTACGTCAGAGAAGTTCCAAAAGCGCAGGTGATACTTTGTGTATTGCCGAGCATTTTGGGACAATATGGCGAAAAAAGTGCACACAAGATTTGTGCGAGTGAGTTTTTAGGGATGCTCACTCTTGAACATTCCTTTGAAATCAAGGGTTGAAGCGTCTTCGAGCGGAAGTTGTACCGCCTTTTTCTCAAAGGATGATTTGTATATTGCAAGCACGAGCTCAAGTGCTTTTTTGCCCGAATACATATCGCACAAAGGCTTGCGGTTATTCTCTATCGCATCAACCATATCGGCGTAAAGCGCCGTATGACCCTTGCCGTAGATATGGTCAACGGGCACAGAAAACTCACGCTTGACTTCTTCCTCATCGTCCTTTTCGTCGGCGAAGCGCCAGTTTTCGATAATGTTGTTAATTGTGCCGTCCGCCTTGATAGTTCCGTTTTCGCCGAAGAGGCAGAGCGCTTCCTCCATATCGCCGCCGTAGACATTGACAGTACCCTCAACAACGCCGTAAGCTCCGTTTTTATAGCGTACAATTGCAAGACCTATATCCTCACCCTCGATATAACTGTGGTTGAGGTTATCCGTCATAGCAATAACTTCGGTCGGCTCTTCGCCAAGCATCCAGTTGAGCAAATCAATATTGTGTATGCACTGGTTCATCAGCGCACCGCCATCCATTTCCCACGTACCTCGCCAGGAAGCCTGCTTATAGTAGCTTTCTCCCCTGCTCCAGCGAATCTGCGTTGTGCCGTGAAAAATTTTACCGAAGCGGCCTTGCTCAACAGCCTCGTGTATTTTCTGAATAGAGGCGTTGAAGCGGTTCTGGTGGTTTGCCGCAACCTTTACACCCATTCTTTCTGCCGCCTCAATTATGCGGTCAGCATCTTTTATACTGAGAGCAATCGGCTTTTCAATAATAACGTTACAGCCTGCGTTTATGCAGTCTACCGCAATATCGGCGTGTTTACCGCTCTCGGTAGCTATTGCAACAAGCTCGGGCTTCTGCTCTTCAAGCAGTTTTTTATAATCCTTATAGAACTTTACATTTTTGATAAGCGGATATTTTTCCTTAAGCTCATAAACGGCATTCTTGGAAACATCGCAGAGACCGACAAGCTCAAGATTGTTCTTTGTTGCCGCAACGATATGGTTAGGCGAAACACGACCGCAGCCTATCAATGCATATTTCATTTTCACGCCTCCTTACTGAAAAATAAACACAATCAGCTACAATTATTTGTTTCTTTCTTGGATAGCCACAAGGTTTTTGTAGCTTACGGCTGTTGATTCATAGGGACACTCTCTGAAATTTATGTCCTGCTCGTAAACGATATAGCTTGCTCCGATTTCCTCACAAGCCTTGTAGCAGGCATCAAAATCGAGCATACCGCAGCCAAGCTCTGTGATTGAGCCTACGTTTTCGCCGAGCTTTACCTGCCAGTCCTTGAAGTGGCAGACCTTTACCCTGCCCTTGAGCTTTTTGAGGTATTCGGCCTCATTTTCGCCGCCCATATGAATCCAGTATGTATCGGGGATAAAGAAGAAAACCTCGGGGTCGGTTTCTTCGATAAGAACATCCATAATCGTTCTGCCGTCCTCAAGCCTTGCAAACTCAAGCGCATGGTTGTGATAGCCAAAAGTAAGACCCCTGGCCTTCATCTTTCTGCCGATTTCATTTGCCATAGAAACAAACCTGCGCACGGCGGCAAGGTCTGTACGGAATTCATCGGGCATACAGCCCAGACCAATCTGGTCACAGCCCAGGGCAATATGCTCGTCAATAAGCGCATCAAGGTCGTTAACCATTCTGTCCCACGGCTTATGTGTAACGCAGACATCAAAGCCGTATTTTTTAACCAGCTCTGCGTGCTGCTCGGCAGGAAAATTACCTATAGCAGAAATCTGCACAACGTCTACGTCAAGCTCATTCTTAAGATAAGCAAAGGTTTTGTCTGTGTCCTCATAATTCTGAATATGATCTCTGAGTGTAAAAAGCTGAACACCCACTTTAATCTCGCTCATAATCTATTTCTCCTTCAAACGAAAATCTATCCCTTTAATGTAAAAGCATCTGCCTTTGCACTAAAGGCATAGTCTTGATGCGCCTGTAAAGACGCACCAAGACAAAGAAAAGCCTTTTAAATTTCGGGAATTTCGATTTCAACCTCTCTGCCAAGCTCAGAGGAACGTGCAATACCGTCGATAATAGCCTGATTGTAGATAATCTGGCTGGAGGGTACGGGAGGCTCGCCGCCGTTCATTGAAGCGTCAAGGAAGGAACGAATCTTGAGGTAGAAGTTATCGTACGGATTGTCAAGCTCGGGAATGATTGTTTCAACCTGCTTGCCTGCAACGTCGTGATAAATTGTCATCGGACCGCCGATAGAGCCGTTCCAGCACTCTGTTGAGGGAATGCGGAGACCGCCGTTCTTACCCATAATGATTGTATCGCCCGAGGTATCAAGATGCATAGCCCATGCAATTCTGAAGTCGAGAATAATGCCGCCTTCAAGACGGACAAAAGCTGCCGCAAAGTCATCAACACCGAAGATGTCTGCATATTCGGGCTTGTTGGAGTACTTTGTGCTCTTGCCGAAGAAGTCTGACTTATAGCCGGAAACTGTAAGGGGCTTGGGATAGCCGATAGCGTTGAGAACCATATCAAGTGAGTAGCAGCCGATATCACCGAGAGCACCGAGACCTGCTGTTTCCTTCTCAATGAAGGATGTACCGAAGGGAGTCGGAATACCTCTGCGGCGGCCACCACCCGTCTGGATGTAGTAGATTTCGCCAAGCTCGCCGGATTCGACAATCTTCTTAATCATCTGCATATTGGGGTCAAAACGGGGCTGGAAGCCGATAGAGAGAATCTTGCCGCTTGCCTTTTCAGCCTTGCAGATAGCAACAGCCTCTTCAAGAGTAACGCACATAGGCTTTTCAAGAAGAACGTTTACGCCGTGCTCAAGAGCATAAATTGTACACTCTGCGTGAGTTGCGTTGTATGTACAAACGCTTACACAGTCAAGCTCTTCGTTGTCGATAAGCTCCTTATGGCTGGGATAGAAATGAACTTTTGTCTTATCCTCGCCGTATTTCTCGCAGAACTCCTCTGCCTTACCGGGAACAAGGTCTGCCATACCGACAATTTCAACATCGGGACACTGCTGATAAGCCTTGAGGTGTGCCTCAGCAATCCAGCCTGTACCGATAATACCTACCTTAATCTTCTTGTCGGTGTCATAATTCTTTTCTTCTGCGATTTCTTCCTTGAATTTATCAAGAATACTTGCCATTGGATATCAATCCTTTCAGTTTTAATTTTGATTTATAGTATCGGCTTGCTGCCGACAATTTGCTTAAATTTTACCAGCCGAGCTTCTTGAGGTTTTCTCTGCCTATTTCGGCTGACTGCATAGGTGTGTGACCCTTTGCAGGTCTGTCCTGCTCAACAACAACCCACTGTGCACCGGCTTTTACGCTCGCATCAAGTATTGCGGGTAAATCCTGGCAGCCGCTGCCGACAGGCATAAAGCTGAACGCATCCTCTTCGGCTGTTTCGTCATCATCGTCAATACCGATAAGCTCGTAGAGCTTACCGCCCTTGCCCTTCATAACAAAGTCCTTAAGGTGGACAACGGGTGCACGACCCGAATACTTAAGCACATAGGGAGCAGGCTCCTCACCGCCAACATTGACCCAACAGGTGTCAAGCTCGGTCTGAAGAAGGTCCGCAGGAATTGCTTCGTAAAGTATATCGAGAGCATATTTGCCGTCGATTTTTGCAAATTCAAAATCGTGGTTGTGATAGAGCATAGTCATACCGAGTTCTTTTGCCTTTTCGCAGCAGACACGAATATCGGCAATTGTCTTTTCCCAACCGTCAGTTCCGGGGCGGCGTTCCTCGGTAAGATAGGGAACAACAACGTACTTACAGCCGATTTCGGCGTAAACACTGAGCACTCCGTCAGGGTCTGCCACCATATCGTCAAGCGGAACGTGTGCAGAAATCGGTACAAGACCGTTTTCTTCGCAAAGAGCCTTAGCTTCGGCTGCAGTCTTATCGAAAAGACCTGCAAACTCAACGCCGTCATAGCCGAGAGCCTTGACTTTTTTGAGTGTACCCTCAAAGTCAGCAGCCATTTCATCACGAACGGTGTAAAGCTGCAACGCTACAGGTAAAGTCATATTATAATACCTCCAAGTTATATCTTTTGTATAATTTTAACATAGAATATATATATAATTCAACTGGAAATTGACGAAACTATCAACAAAAATAACGCTTCATTTTTATGCACTATTCACTTAAAACAAAAAATCCGCCTGACAGTTACTTCGTCAAACGGAAATTTATACATTATTTTTTGCTGCTCTTATTCTTGTCGTTGAGCATATTTATGATTACACACAGACCGAAAATCAAAATCAGCATAGCAGCCGCCGCTGCATATTTCAGCTCCTTGTAGGTTTTCTCCTGCTGAAGCTGCTCATTTGACACCTCGGAAGCAGTAGCTTCATTGAGGGTTGTTTCAACATTTTTCGGCACTGTTACATATACCGTAACAATTTTTGCCGTTGTTTTGTGCTTGGTTGTTCTGAGCTTGGTTGTCTTTTCCTTTGTAGTCTTAACTGCAGTTGTTTTTTCAACCGTTGTCTTTTCGGGTTTGGTTGTTTTTTCGGTTGTTGTGTGCTTCGTTGTGGTTATACGGGTTGTATAATTACTTGTGGCAGTTTCTTTTGTTGTATCATCAAACACGGGCTGAAAGGCAGTTGTTGTTTCTTCACTCGGCAATGAAGGCATATCAAGCGTATAAGCGTTGGACGGCACTCCGTTCCCGTCAACAAACTGAACAGAAATGCTTTTAAGCGTATGTAAGCCGAGCTTGACGCCAAGGCACATTTCCACACCGAAAGCAGATGAATTATATTCCGAAACAGCAGCTTCAATATAATATAAATTGCTGTTATAAGGCTCTGTACCGCTGTGAGAAATTCCGACAAAGCCTGAATTATCAACATTTATCCGTATACCGTGAAGATATTGAACAGAGTCGGTTGTTTCTTGTGCAGGCGAGTAAACCGTACCATTGACATTAGCCTTAAAAGAGAGGTACACTCTGTGGTTTTCCTCATCATAAAGCACATTGGCAAGCGCAAAGCTGACATCGTTATTGGAGTCGTCCCTGCTTGAAACAAGCACCTGCGTATGGCAGTCGAGCCATACCTTTTCGTTGGCAACACCGTCGATTCTGATATTAAGACCGCTGGCAGGCACCGCAAGCATCAAAGCCAGCGTGGAAAATACAAGCAGTATAATTGCCGTTTTTTTAATCATAGAAAAAACACCTCTCAACGGAAGATGTTTATTGGTTTTTCAGGGTTGCAAATTTATCGGCAAGCTTCCAGAAAAGCTGCCAAAGACGAAGCAACGGCTTTCTGAAACGGCAATAAAACCTATAAGAAAACGAGTTCGTATCAACAAGCCTGCCTCTGCGGATAAAAGCACAGGCAACACCGATAATGTCGCTGTCACCCTTGCAGAATTCTGTCCCTATGCAGTTATCGCCTTTAAATACATATCCTTCGTCCTTGAGCGCAATAACCCTGTGAAGGACGTATTTACCCGTATCAGTAACGCAAAGAGCAACGTCGCCGACAGAAAGCCTGCCCTTCGGCTTGACAAGGCGCACCCTGTCGCCTCCGTCGTGAAGAAGCGGAATCATACTGAAGCCGTGAGTCTCAAACTCAGCTATTTTACCGGCATCAAGCGTTGCTCTTAATTCGGGCTCAAGCTCGCTTAGGCTCTTCTTATTGTTCAAGGAAACCTGCTCCTTTAATTTTTTCGACAAATTCTTCAGCATCTGCCTTGGCAGTTGCTTCATCTATACCGTATTCAGCAACCAGAAGCGCTGTAAGATCCTCTATTTCTGCACCAACGCTGAGCTTCGACCAGAGTAATTCGCCGCTGTCGTTAAGAGTTATCATACCGTTGAATTCGTCACCTGTGCCAACAGCAACAACAACGCTGCTGCCGCACATTTTTCTGACCTTGTATCCGGCTTTAATTTTCATAGCTTCACCTTAAATCATTAACATAGAATTTCTTGTTCTCTATTCGGATTTCCTTATCGCAAACAGCAAGTGCTGCCCTTTTATGCGATACAATTACGCAGGTTATGCCCTCAATACTGCGGATATTGTTGAGCACCTTTTCTTCCGTTGCCTCATCAAGAGCAGACGTTGCCTCGTCAAGGAGTATAATCGGTGCGCCGTGCAGAATAGCTCTTGCAATTGCAAGGCGCTGCACCTGACCCTCGGACAAGCCTCGTCCCCTCTCACCTATCACGGTGTCAAGGCCGTCCGGCAGTTCATTGATAAATTCTTCCGAGCAGCTCAGGCGGATAGCTTCTTTAATTTCTTCCTCTGTTTTATCGGGGCTCATAAAGGTTATATTTTCATATATTGTACCCGAAAGCAGCATATTTCCCTGAGGAACATAAGAGAAGAGATTGCGGTATTTTTTGCCCGGCACAAACTCTCCGTTTTCCGTGTTAAAATGCACCGTGCCCTCACTCGGATGAAGGACACCGAGCATCATTTTCATCATTGTGCTTTTACCTATGCCGGAAATACCCGTAATTGCGGCAAATTCACCTTTTTTAAGCGAAAGAGATGTGTTTTCAAGAACATCATCATTACCGTAACTGAAGCTGATGCCGGCAAAATCGACCGAATTAAGCGAAGAATAAAAGCTTTCAACATCACATTTTTCGGTAACCTCTTCCTCACCCTCAATTGAAATTACTTCTAGTATTCTTTCACTGGAAGCAAGAAGCTGATAATAAGCAGGCATAACACCTGAAAGACTGCGGAACGGGGTTTGAAGCTGGTTGACAAGCTGTAGGATTGCGGTAATTGTACCGTAGGTTATGGTATTTGCAAGGAGCTTGAAGGCACAGAAAATACAAACGAGCATATATGCGCCCCTCATACCGAGGGAAAGAACCGCACCTGCGCCCGAATAAACCTTCGTTCTGTACCAGCGGATATCGGCACTGTCCTTGAGCAGCTCATCCTCTTTTTTTGTAACATCATCTGCCGCATCAAAAACGCTTACTACAAGCAGATTTGTAATAATTTCCTGGGAAAAAGAACGGACTGCACTTTCCGCTGTCTGAGCTTTGTGGTACATATCCTTGAAAAACTTGCGAAAAAGGCGTGTGCCAAAGAAAATAGCAAGACCTATGCCCGAGAAAGCAAAGGCAAGGCGTTTGTCAAGAAAACATAACGATACAAAGGCGACAACAATGCGAAGCGCAAAACCGACTGTGTTCGGAACAATCGAAACAAGGCCGTTGATAACGGCATTCGTATCGTTGGTAAGGCGGGTCATAAGGTCGCCGCTGTGGTAAGATGTAATTTTAAGGTAGTCTTTATCAAAAAGATTGCGGATAAAATAGCTGCGGAAATCTGTTTCCATATCAAGGCGCAGTCGTGTATCCGTAAGATTATGTGCAAGGCGCAGAAAAAGCTGAAAAACAAGCACAGCGATTACCGCAATGCTTATTTGAGTGAGCTTCTGCCTGTCCCCTGCTACAGCCGTATCCATCAGCGCTTTTGAAACATAGGCGTTAACAGCCACAAGCAGAGAGGATATGATATTGAACACAACGAGCAAGGCTATGCGCAGCCTGTACGGCTTTACACGTTCAAACATCCAAGGAAAAACAGCCTTATTATCGCTTTTGAATTTATCGGGAATTTTCGTTGTTACCACTCATTTCGTCATAAGCTAACTGTGCAGCCTCGTGGCTGATGTTACAGCGAAGTAGATATACAGGCACCTGAGTAAGGAGCTTATCTATAAGCTCGCAGAGTCTATCCAGCTTTGCTTCGTCTTTTGGTCTTACCGTTTGATTAAGCAAAAGCGAAAAAACCTCACGAGGCTCAAGGCGACGGATTGAATTGGTTTCGGCACGCTCAATAAAGGCAATTCCTTTAAGCGGTACGGCAGTATTCACGCTGATATCGTGCTTGCCGCTGAAGGGTGTGCCGTAAACCTTGAAGCCATCTTCCTCCAGCTTGATTGCGGGCTTATCATCGTTAATAATATAAGGCTTTCTGTCCTTGAAATGCTCTAACCATTGGGTTGTGTGGGTGGATTTACCTGTGCCGCTGTGGGCAGAGAAGCAGTAGGCATTACCGTCCAGGACAACAGCGGAGGCATGAAGCATAAATCCGCCAAAATCAAGCAAGGCAGAATAAAAGCAGCTGCCTATGCGCATATATTCGAGCAGCTCGGGTGTCATAAGCGGCATCCGAGTAAGCGAATCTTCAAAATCATCATAATTAATTTTTATTGTAAAATCGGCATAGCCCGATTCTGTGCAAAGGTAGGGTCGGCTGCGTTTTTCTGTTTCGGGGTACTTGCAGCCGTAGCCAACAGTAACGCCAGCAATATTGTAAAATTTCATTGTTACTCCAGAAAGTGAATTCAGTTACTTTGAAACCCTCAGTCTCGCTTACGCTTGACAGCTCCCTTGAAAGTGAGCTTATGACAACTCAAGTTTTACAAGCGTCTTAAGGAAAACGGGCAGGCAGTATAACTGCCTGCCCTGAAAAGAACTTATGCGATTTTCAAATTAGAACTCGTTGCCTTCTGCTGTGATGTCGAATTCCATACCAGCGGACTGAAGTTCACTAGCACCATTATCAACTTCAGCTTTGGGGTTTGAAACTGTAATGATATCTTCAACATCAAATGCTTCAACATTAAGTTCGGGCTTGTTGTAAATTTTCATTATATTTATCCTCCTGTAATTAATTGAATTATGCTACAACAACTACTTCGAATACGTCTGTATACTCAACGTTACCGTTCTCATATACAACATAACCGCGTCCGTAAACTGTTCTGCCTACAGGAGCCTTTACGCCGTATGTGTAAAGAACGTTCTGAATAACATAACCGTCAGCATCGACCTTGGAGGTACGGCCGAAAACAACACCACTTGTACCGGAAAGACCTACATTGAGATCCTTTGCGTACTCTTCACTGAGTGTTGCAATAACACCGGCTTCGATTGCACCTGACTTTTCAGGAAGCTGAATCGTAAGCTCAAAGTAAGCTCTGCCACCTTCAGAAGTTGTAGCTGTCATCTTGATAGCTTCATCCTGAGGCTTAACCTCAACCTGCTCATCGTAGGTGTAGTTAGCGTAAACAACAACTACATCGTTCTTTGCTGCTGCTTCAGCAACTGCCTTTGCAAGCTCTGCGTCAGCAACATCTGCAAATTTGCTTGCGCCATCCTTGAGTGACCAGCCAGCCTTTTCAAGACCCTTGAAAACGGGAGCAATTACATTAGCCGTGCTGAATGCCCATTCATATTCAATCTCTGAAACAGGAAGTGAGGTCTTAGCAATATACTTGTAGTTAAGAGCCTTGTCTGTCATGAAGACAATTTCTGCATTTGTTGAAACAGCATTTTCAGCCTGGAATACGATGTCGATTTCAAGGTTTGTAGCAGCCTTCGCTGTGAAAACGCCATCGTCAACAACAGTCATATTACCGCTTGAGGTAACAACCATATATATACAGGAAACGCCTTCTTTAGTCTGTACGGGCTCGATAACGATATCTTCACCGTATGCAAAGAACTCATTGTAGGAAGTTGCTGGAGTAAGGTCATTGAGTTTTGCAGCACCCATACCGGATACTGTAACCTTAACATTAACGGGCTTAGCCTCTGTGGAAACTGTGAATGTTTCGTTGAGGTCTTCGTCGAGGAGGTCAACTACTACGTAGTCTGTACCTTCGGGAACTGTGATGTCGAAGTATGTTTCGGGGTTGTTAGCAATGTTCCATACCTTCTTAGCGTATGTGTAGCAGTACTTGCCTGCTGTTGCTTCATCCTTAAGGTATGTATTTACAAACTTAGAATCAAGAGCTTTATCAACTCTGTTCATAACCTTGTCTACGTACTTGTATGCTGTATCAAAAGCACTGATATAGGAAGCAAAGCTGCTCTTACCAATGAGAGTAAGAACCTTTTCAAATGCACCACTGTCAAGAATCTCGTTAGCCTTGTCAAGAACGATTACTGCGTTTTCAACGAGCTCGTAGATACCCTGCCAATTTTCGCCAATGTACTTAGCAGCATTTGCAACACCGTCTACTGCAAATTCAGTTGTGCTGCCCTCAACATAAAGCTTGTCAAGAACTGCGTTGTAGTATTCATTGAATACGTCAAGGAGACCCTTACCTGAACCATAGCCGGGTGTACCCTTAGCAAATTCAGTTTCTGCGAATGTTGCTTTCATTTCAAAGGTTTCATCATTGAAGTATGCAAATACAGAATCAGGACCTTCTACATCATCTGTATCAAAGATTGCGCCGTAGAGATTTGCAAATCCAATCTTTTCATCGTTGATCATGCCCTTAACATAACTCTCAAGTTCAGCAAAAGTAGCATCATCAGCTGCATAGTCGCCTTCCGTACGCTTATAATGATCCGTTAAGAGACGATTATTAAGAATGACACCATCAGCAGAACCTGCAAACTCCTGACCTTCAAGAGCATAGATGAGAGCAATGATATCATCAATACAGTCAACCTTCTTGAGTTCATCTGTAACATAACCATCAAACTCAGAACCTGTACCAAAGTATGCGTTGTAAACAAGTGCTACAAGATCTTCAGCAGTTTTGTAGATATGCTCAAAGTCAACAACAAAACGGTTAAGGAGTTCGGGAGCCTTATCGATGTAGTGCTTAAGGATATCAAATGCCTTTTCTACGATTTCCTTCTGCTTCTTACCAAGCTTGATGGAAAGGTTGTAGTTGATTGTTACGTCGTAATCTTCGCCAGCTGTAAGGCCACCGAAGGAAGCAACGTACTGAGCACCGTCAGCTGTGAACTCTACTTCCGGGTCATCGATTTCTGCTGCAATTGTTGCTGTATCGGGAGTGTAAGCGTAGGAATATCTGTTGGAAACGTTATCCTCTTCGTGTGCTTCAACGTCAGCAATAACGTTAAGTGTGCCGTTAACAAATGTTGTTGCGGGCTCAACGAAGCTAGGCTTTTCAACGTTAACGATTACGCTGCCGACGGAGAAATCGCCCTGGCTGTTAGTAGCAGAAGCGATGTACTTCTTCTCGTTAGCGGAAAGTGTTACGCCTTCGTTAAGGAAGCCTTCAAGAAGCTCAACTGTTTCGTACTGCTCGTAGTTAGCACCGAAGTCAACCTTGTTATAAATGTTGACTGCCTTGTAGATACCTGCAAGGATAGCGTCCTTAACAGTAACAGTAGCGTTGGTGTTATCGAGAGCCTTCATACCGATAGCGATTACGTTATCGAGAGTTACGTCACCGCCGTTAGCGTTAATACCGTTACCGATCGGAACTTCGATTGTACCGCTGTTGGGAATACGAAGGAGAGAACCTACTGCTGTGATGCAGTTGAGTTCTACGTCACCGTTGTTGATGGAAATAGCAGGCTTGTAGTTCATAAGAGCCTTAACAAAGCCTGTTTCGCCGCTGTAGCTACCCTGGTCGGCAAGGATTACGCCGTCGTAAAGAGTAACTTCACCGCCGTCAACACGGATTGCGACTTTGCCGGCAGGACCTGTAATAACAGCGCCGTTGAAGTCGATGTTGACACCATCGCCGATAACGAGTGTGTCTGTGAGTGTTACGTTGCCGCCTGTCCAGTTGACCTTGCCGCCCTTAGCGACAGCTGCAACGAGGTCGGAAGCGCTTGCCTGTGCTGTGAAACCGACTGTGAGGCAGCCGAGAATCATAACCACAGAGAGAATTGCTGAGAGAATTCTTTTGGTGGACTTCACTGTTTTCATCTCCTTAAAATTTTATACACGCCAATAGTCCTACTGACGCATACTATTCATCCGATAGTTTACTATAAATAATAAAGGAAGTCAAGCAAAAACAAGAAATATTTAGCAAAATCAAGGATTTTACCTTATTTTTACCGTAGAGAAAAAACGAGAACAATTTTTATTTCCATAAGTGAAAAATAAGCCAGCAAATTACAGTTTGTAGGGATCTTTATCAATGTAAAATTGATTATCGACCGTAGGGAGCGACGCCCTCGTCGCTCCGATGTAAAACATTATATCAATCTTACGGCGAGCTGTAAGGACAATTCACGAATTGTCCGCCGTAAAAGTGATATGACGGTGAATTACGGGCGATTCGTGAATCGCCCCTACAAAACGAATCATATCGACAAACCGCAATTTACAAAACAAAAAGCAGGAGGCTGAAGCCTCCTGCAAATATGCGAGATATTAACTTATGAATCAAGGAAGTCACGAAGCTTCTTGCTTCTGCTGGGGTGACGGAGTTTGCGAAGAGCTTTTGCCTCAATCTGGCGGATACGCTCTCTTGTAACGTTGAACTCCTTGCCGACTTCTTCAAGTGTTCTCGGGTGACCGTCTGCAAGACCGAAGCGGAGCATAATGACCTTTTCCTCTCTGGGTGTGAGGGTTTTGAGGACATCGTCAAGAGATTCCTTGAGAAGGATATTGGAAGCAGCATCGGCAGGTGCAAGTGCATCGTCATCGGGGATAAAGTCGCCAAGATGGCTGTCTTCCTCTTCACCGATAGGTGTTTCGAGGGAAACGGGCTCCTGTGCCACACGGAGGATTTCACGCACCTTATCAACGGGCATATCAAGCTCCTGTGCAATTTCTTCTGCAGAGGGGTCTCTGCCTATCTTATGGAGAAGCTGGCTGTTTGTCTTTTTTACCTTGTTAATGGTTTCGACCATATGAACTGGAATACGGATGGTTCTTGCCTGGTCGGCAATAGCTCTTGTTATAGCCTGTCTTATCCACCACGTTGCATAGGTGGAGAACTTGAAGCCCTTTGTATAGTCGAACTTGTCAACAGCCTTAATAAGACCGAGGTTACCTTCCTGAATAAGATCAAGGAACTGCATACCTCTGCCGACATAGCGCTTTGCAATACTTACAACAAGACGGAGGTTGGCTTCGGCAAGTCTGCTCTTTGCAGCCTCGTCGTCGTTTGTGATACGGATTGCAAGGTCAATTTCCTCCTCGGGGGTAAGAAGCGGAACATGACCGATTTCCTTAAGGTAAACCTTAACCGGGTCGTCCATTGCGGCGTTTTTAAGCTCCTGCGAAGCTGCGTCCGAACCGCCCTTTGCAATTTCTGTTTCAAACGAAAGGCTTTCGAGTGCAATGTCGCCGAGGTCGTCGATAATCTTGATATTCTGACCTTCTATACTCTCGTAGAGTTCGTCGAGCTCATCAATGTCAAGATCCATTTCCTCAATTGCGGTGTCAATTTCCTGTGTTGTAAGTTTACCCGTCTGCTTACCTTTTTCGACAAGCATCCTCAACGCATTCTTTTTCTCTGTTACTTCCATTGTCTTTCTCCTTTATCACACATCTTGATTAAATAATTTTCTGAAGTCTTCATCGCTCATTGCTCCGGGGTCCGCCACATCCGTTTTAGCTTTTTCCTCGAGCAGGAGCTTTATGCAATCGCCGCATACTGCGGCACTGTTGCCGGTAATAATATTGGTTGCGCTTATTCTTGACAGCTCAGCCAACTGCTGCTCGTCAAGGCTTTGTGAAAGCAGGGTGAAATCTGCGTGCTCTCCCCTTTCAAGCAGCGGCTTCATAGCCATGAAAACCGCTTTGCCGAAATCAGTCGGGAAAATGTCCTCGCACAGCTTGTCCGAAAAACGCTTGTAGTTTTCGGGGCTTCGCAGCAGATGGGCAAGCAGGGTTTCCTGCGCCCTGACAGCGCCAAGGTTTTTAGCAGGCACGGCAGAATTGTGCTGACCAAAAGAGTTGGTCTGGATTTTGCGGAATTCGTCACGCTGCCTGTGTCTGTTTCTGCTTCGCCTTGCGGCACTGACCTGTGCGACAATGGCTTCCTTGGAAATATCCATTTCATTTGAAAGCCTGCTGATATAAATATCCCGTTCAATTTCCGATGAAATATCAGCAAGAACATTTACTGCCTCACGCATAAAGCCTATCTTGCCGTCATCCGAAAGTGTGTTGTAGTTGGCACGTATACCGCTCAGACGGTATTCAACATCGCTTTCCGCAGCCTCAACTATCATACGGAAACGCTCAGGGCCGAATTTTTTGATTATTTCGTCGGGATCCTTGCCGCCCTTGAGCTGAAGGACACGCACCTTGACACCCGTTTTTTCAAACGCCGCAATCGCACGGCGCACAGCCTTCTGACCTGCTTCGTCCGAATCGTAGGACAAAAGCACTTCGTCCGCATAGCGGCTGATAAGGTTAACCTGCTCGTCCGGCAATGCCGTGCCGAGACAGGCTATGGTGTTTTTGAAGCCTGCCTGGTGCAGAGCTATTGTGTCCATATAGCCTTCGGTTATTATCAGCTTTCGTGAGCCCGAATCCTTGGCAAGATTGAGAGCAAAAACACCTGCACCCTTTTTATAAACGAGCGTGTCGGAGGTGTTGATGTACTTGGGCTTTGAATCGTCAAGCACTCTGCCGCCAAAGGCAACAACATTGCCACGCACATCGATAATCGGCACCATTGCACGGTTGCGGAAATTGTCGTAATAATTAACCTTGCCATCCTTCTCGCTTTTACGCACGAGGTTGGCGTCAACAAGCTCACCCGAAGTAAAGCCCTTCGACCTTAAATGGTCGTAAAGCCCACGCCATTCGTCGGGTGCATATCCCATACCGAAGCGGCGTATTGTGGCAGGCTGATAACCTCTGCCGAGAAAATATTCAAGGCAGACCTTGCCTTTTTCGCTCATAAGCACGGAATGAAAGAAACGTGCTGCCTCACGGTTAGCTTCAAGTATTCTGCGGCGGCGCTTGCTCAAGGTATCGTCGAAGCCGTCCTCTGGCAATGCCATACCTGCACGCTGTGCAAGCGCTTTTACGGCATCAATATAGCCGAGGTTGTCCATTTTACGGACAAAGGTTATAACGTCGCCGCCTGCACCGCAACCGAAGCAATAATAGGACTGGGTTTCGAGATAAACCGTAAATGACGGCGTTTTTTCATTGTGAAACGGACAAAGACCGTTCATTGTGGAGCCTCTGCGGCGCAGATTGACATAAGCGGAGATAACCTCGGAAATTTCGTTCTTTTCCCGAAGCTCACGAAGGAAATCTTCACTTAATCTGTTTCCTGCCATTGAGTTGACTCCATTATATAATGTATAAATAAAAACTATCTGTTACCATATTTAGTAAGCAAGCCACGAGCCCGGAACGAAAAGACGGTTGAAGGTGCTCACGGCAAACCTGTCCGTCATACCTGCAATATAGTCGCAGGCTGCTCTGTCTGCACCCTCACGAAAGCAGATTTCTTCGTAGGCGTTGGGCAATGCTTCGGGGTTTTCGGCAAAGTAGTGATAGAGCTGCTTAATCATAGTGTCCGCCTTGCTCTCCTCACTTTTGCAATAGGGGTTTGTATAGACCCTGTCAAACATAAAGGTACGAAGCTCTTTGACCGCTTCGGTAATTTCGGGTGAAAGCGAAATTGTTTCACCGCTGTTTTCAATAGCTGAACAAATAACCGTTGTTATGCGCTGCGATTTGTTTTCGCCGAGAATTTTACGCACCTCAAGCGGAATATCCGTTTCGCACATTACGCCTGCACGCACAGAATCGTCAATATCGTGGTTTATATATGCTGTTTTATCGGCAAGCCTTACTATTCTGCCCTCTAAGGTCTGTGCTTCAACACCGTTTGTGTGGCACTTTATGCCATCTATAACCTCGGCGGTGAGATTGAGACCCTTGCCGCCTTTTTCAAGGTATTCGCACACACGCACGCTCTGCTCATAGTGGCGGTAGCCACCGGGATGAACATCGTTGAGCGCACGCTCACCTGCGTGGCCGAAGGGTGTGTGACCCAGATCGTGACCAAGCGAAATAGCCTCGGTAAGGCTTTCGTTAAGCCGCAGACCCACGGCGATTGTACGGGCAATCTGTGAAACCTCAAGCGTGTGAGTAAGACGGGTACGGTAATGGTCGCCCTCTGGCGAGAGAAAGACCTGCGTTTTGTGCTTCAAGCGGCGAAAGGAATTACAGTGAATAATCCTGTCTCTGTCACGCTGATAGCAGGTGCGTATCGGGCAGGGCTCTTCAGGAATTTTCCTGCCGATTGAAGAATCGGAAAAAGCGGCATTAGGTGATAAAACCAGATGCTCATTCTTTTCCGTAAGCTCTCTGACACTCATATCCACCTGATTACCGCCTCCCGTAAAATTCATTTATATCTACTTATACAACAAAAAGAGCAAAAACCCTTTATTTTTTTCAAAAAATTTTTTCAGACCTGTGCAAAGAGTGTTTCAAGCTCGGTTGCGTTATATTTGCCAAGGCTTGAATCAACGAGCTTTGCACAAAATGAGCCGTAAAGATTTTGCGGCATTGTAAAGGTGACCTTTACGTTTTCGGTAAATTCACTGTTTTCAATTGTACCGCCGCACTCGGGGATGAGAGAAGCAAGCCTGCCGTAGTAGCCGTAATCGCACTCACACTCGGCACGCACGCACATAGACATTTTAATTACGCCCGATGCATCAACAGCGAGCTTTGCCGCATGGGAATAGGCACGCACGAGACCGCCGCCGCCAAGAAGAATGCCGCCGAAATAGCGTGTTACAACAACAACGCAGTCGGTAAGCCCTTCCTTTTGCAGAACATCGAGCACGGGTATGCCTGCCGTGCCCTGAGGCTCACCGTCGTCGGAATAGCGGCGTATCTGCCCGTCACGCAGGATATATGCATAAACATTGTGAGTTGCGTCCCAATGCTTTGATTTTTTGGAGTTTATGAATTCAACCGCTTCCTCCTGTGTTGTGACAGGCTTTATGTAACCGATGAAGCGGGAGTGCTTGACGGTGAATTCATCTTCGGTTTCTTTTGCAACGGTAAGATATTCCTGCATACTTCTCCCCCACTGACACAAATATGAAAAATTAAGGCGGTGCCAATGCACCGCCTTGTATCCGGCAATTATTTGCTTTCGAGATTAAAGCGCTTCTTAAATCTGTCAACACGTCCGCCTGTATCGACGAGCTTCTGCTTGCCTGTGAAGAACGGATGGCACTTGGAGCAAATATCTACGCGCATATTGGGCTTTGTTGAGGAAGTCTCAAAAACAGCACCGCAAGCGCAACGGATTTCGGTCTTCTCGTACTTGGGATGTACACCCTGTTTCATTTCTTTTCACCTCTCTCGGCTTTTGTGGGAATTACATTAACGTATGGATTTTATCACAATGTTTTTAAAAATGCAAGCAATTTTTTGATTTTTTTCAAAAATTTTTATTGTGCACAAAATCAGCACACTTTTATTTCTTTTTTAAGCGGTAATGAATAGATATAAGCCGCTTTTACTTTGTAATCCGTGCAGCGCTCCATAGCCGTTTTGTAGACGGAAAGCTGCTCACGGTGGCGGTCTAAAAGTTCAGTTTCATCAACTCCCCTGTCGGTCTTGTAATCGACGATAACGATTTCGCCGTCCTCAACAAAGGCAAGGTCGAGCATACCCTGAACAACTATGGTTTCGTCGGCAAAGCTTTCAGGTAATTCGGGGTAGGCTTCAGTAACGGACATAAGCATTGCAAACTTCTTTTCACGCATAACGCTTTCGGCAGACTGAATGCGCCTGCAAAGCTCGGAAGCGAAAAACGCTTCAAGCTCATCGGTTTTAAGCTCTTTAATTTCAGCCTCGCTGAATTTGCCCTCGGCAGTCATTTGATTAAGCTGTGCTTTTACATCGGGGTTGTTAACATCGCAAAGCTGCATGAATTTGTGGGTGAGCGTACCCTTCTGGGCGGCAGTGAGTCCGCCCGAATTCATAAAAGCGGGGCGTGAGGAAGCAAAGAAGCTGTCATCAAAAGCCTCTTGAGTAAACACGGAAGCAAGTTTTTTTGACGATGCACCGCTTAAAGCCGCATAGGGATAAACATAGTCCATCCTTTCCTTTATCTGCAAGGCAAGCGACATATCGGGCTCGGCTGAAACCTGTTCGGGTTCCTCTTCGGTTGTAAGTGCTTTCGTAAAACCTTCATCGCAGTATTCTGCCTTCAGGCTGAAATCGGGTGAAAGCAGCAGACGGTCACGGTCTATATCGGCAAGAGTGTAAAGCTCAACCGCCTGATGATGGCGGCAGAAAACAGGCAGCAGCCAATCCAGAGCAGAGCTTGCCGAAACAGCATAGCCGTAATCGAGAGCCTTTGTGCCGTTGCAGAAAGCGAGCTTTGTGTTTGCTGCCTTGTCGGCAGGCTTGCTTTCGGTGCCTACAAATACGAGAAGTTCTTTAGCTCTCGTCAAAGCAACGTAGAGTATTCTGACCTCTTCGGAAAGGTCACGCAGCATTGACTCATGGTTGCAGGCAACAAAAGGCAGGGTTTTTACGGTTTTGCCGCTCAAGCTGTCTTTAACAATCAGCCCTGCGCCGAAGCTGCGGCTCAGCGACATTGCCGAGCGTTCACCGTGAACAAGATTTGACGAAAGGTCAGCAAGAATGCACACGGGAAATTCCAGGCCCTTGCTCTTGTGGGTGTTCATAACCTTGACGGCGTGGGAATTTTCGGCAACGCTGTACTCTGTACCCACACCTTTTGATTTTTCGATATAACGCAGAAATGCGGAAAGACCGCAGCCGCCGGAGGAATCAAAGCCCGAGGCACAGTCCAGCAGAGAGTGCAGGTTTGCCACACGCTGTTCGGGCGAAGAAAGAGCCTTTGCGATTGACAAAACACCCGTTTCATCAAAAATTCTGCGCAACAACTCTGCGGCACCCATACCGATGCCCACACGCCTTATCGAATCTATTTTATCAAGGAAACTTTTACACTTAATATCGCCGTTATTTGCGGCGGTAACAACGCTGCGGTAAAGCGGAGTTCTTCTGTTTGCACCCATTCGGATATTGGCAAGCTGTGTTGAATTAAAGCCGAAAACGGGCGACATCATAACAGCCGCAAGAGGAATATCCTGCAACGGGTTATCAAGTATTTTCAGCAGAGATATTATCATTTTAACCTCTGCCGCACAGTTGATTTCGCCTTCGACAAAGCTGACGGCAGGTATTCCCCGTTCTTCAAGCGCCTGAGCATAAAGCATCATCGGCTTCTTGACACGGGTGAGAATACATATATCACCCGGGGTGACAGGTCTGTGGGTATCTCCGTCTTTTATAAGTCTGCCCGAAGCGAGCAGCTTTTCAACATAGTCGGCAACAAATTCGGGCTCGCTGATTTGCGCAGAACCGTCACGCAGATAAAATTCAACATCCGCTTCTTCGTGCTCCGCAAAGCCCGATGCCATAGCGTTGAGCTGTTCGTTTTCGTTGTAATCAATTTCACCTAATTGCGGCGACATAAGCTGATTAAAAACAAAGTTTATCGCTTTTGTTACATTGCTCTTACTGCGGAAGTTTGCGCCGAGGTTAACTCTTGCAGGATAATTTTCACCGTCAAAGGCAGGCACACTGTCCCTGCGGCGCAGAAAGATTTCGGGCATAGCCTGACGGAAACGGTATATGCTCTGCTTTACGTCACCGACAAAAAACATATTGCTTTCATTTTTTGATATTGCGGAGAATATCATATCCTGCAGCTCGTTAGTATCCTGATACTCGTCCACCATAATTTCAACAAACCGCTCGGAAAGAGAAACCGCAAGAGGCGTTTTTTGCGGTATGCCGTTTTCATCTTTTTTAACAAGCAAATCAAGAGCAATGTGCTCAATATCGTTGAAGTCAAATTTTTCCGCCTGTCTTTTTATTTTCAGCAATTCTTCGGTATATTTTGATACGCACTCCTTAAGAGCCTTTGCGCAGGGGCGCAGCAAAGCCATGTCAGCCGAAAACTCTTCGGCGGTACAGCAGAATTTTTCCGCAACGGAGTCTGCGGTTTTCTTTGCCTTGTCACGGCGGATTTTGACATCCGCTTTGAGTGCGGCATCAAGATTGCGCTTTGCGGAAAACCTGCAATAGCTTCTTGAGTTGATGGCAGAAACGAGCTTATCCCATTCCTTTGCCTTTGCAAGCGAAGTAAGATTATCGTACAGCTGCTTTTCGTCAAGCGCCATTTCACTCAACGCATTAACCGTTGCCTTGTCGGCATTTATATCGGTGAGCAAAGCTTCTGCGCTTTGCATAAGGCTGCGGCAGTAATCAAGACGCACCTCGGCATCCTCCAGAATAAAACTGCCCCAACAGCTTTGCTCAACAGGTAATTCATCAAAATAAGGTTCAAAGAGCTTTTCGAGTGCATCCTGCGAAAAGGGATAAGACGAAACTATTGTGTGAATACGCTTTATTGCTTCCTCAAGCCCCTTGTCGCTTGCACCCGAAGAAAGTATATCGGTAAGCGCAGTGAAGCCCTCACCGCCCGTTGAATACATTTCATCGAGCACGGTTCTGAGTGCTTTTTCGGAGTAGCTTTCCTGTTCACCGCTGTCAGCAACGGCGAAATTTGCGCTTATGCCGATTTCCTGGAAATTCTCACGCACTATGTCTGCACAAAAACTGTCAACCGTACAGATTTTTGCCGACTGCAAAAGCAGTTGCTGCTGCATAAGCCACGCATCGGCAGTCACGGCAATTTTCGCTTCAAGGGCTGCTTCTATACGCTCCTTCATCTGTGCGGCAGCTGCCCTTGTAAAGGTTACTATAACCAATTTATCGGCAGGACAGCGGTTTTCGGTATCGGTCAGGCGGCGTATGACACGCTCAACAAGCACGGCTGTTTTACCTGAGCCTGCGGCGGCGCTTACAACAAGCGAGCCTCCCCTGCCCTCAATGGCCTTTAACTGGTCATCTGTCCATTTCGGCATCCTCTGTCCCCTCCTTCATGAGTAATTCAAGGCAATCCTTGTGCTTCATTGACGGATATTCGTTTACGGGTGCACCCTCTTCACGCAGGCAGATTTCCGCATAAGCACAGTAGTCGCACGGCAGAGAATATGTGCCGCCGCTTATCGGCCTGGGTTCAACAAAGCCCTTATGCAGCTTTGTGCCCATTTCACGCACTATGTCAAGCACCGTATCCTCAAGTTTACCGAGTGCCTCAAGGCTTATAAGGCTTTCCGCCATATCACTTTTGCCTGCAATTACGGTACCCGTACACTCACGGTCGGTTGAATGAATAACCCTGTCGTCATCAAGGACAAGACCCGTCATTCTGCCCTCCTTGACAACGGCATTCAATATATCTTCTTTGGAGTCGGAATGGTTTATTCTACCGCCCTTGCCCTTTGCAGGCACATAGAGCACACCTGCAGGCACAACATTGCCGTAGCGCTCCTTACCGTTTGCTCTTATGGCAAAGAGATAGAGAAGCATCTGCATATTAAGACCGTGAAGCACATCGACAAGCTTAAAGCTCTTTGAGCCCGTCTTATAGTCCATTACACGCACAAAGGTCTGCTCCTCGGTTTTAAGCACGTCAACACGGTCCACCTTACCGTTTAGCACTACCTTGCCGCCGTCGGGAAGATTGATTTCGAGTGCAGGCACTTGCGGCGTATCGCTGCCTATCTGCAGTTCAAAATCGGCAGGCTCAAAATCGCTGAGCTTCATTTCATTTACAAGCCTTGCCGCAACAACACAAAGGGAGCTGACAAGCCTTGAATAAAGATAAACAAAGCGAGCATCCTTTTCGTCCGTACCGCCCATATTTTCTTCAAGGAAGATGTTGAGCAGTTCTTCAATTTCTTTCTTTATCTGTTCTTCACTAAGTTCAACAAGACCCTTGCCGAATTTTGCGACAAGGTTTTCGAGCACGAAGTGAACAACGGTACCGCTTAACATACTGTCAATTTCTGCTCGCTTAAGCTCGCCGAGCTTGAGCGCGTGACGGCAGAAGAACATAAACGGACACTTGTTGAAATCCTCAATTCTCGTAGCAGAGGCGTGAATATCGCTGCCGAAGAATTTCGTTGCGGTGTAAGTATCTTCAATTCTGAAATTCTCGGATTTTCCTATTCTGTTAAGTGCTTCTATTTTATCGGCATACTCTGCTCTGTCCTCAAAACAAAGCTCAAGCGTGCTGCCAAGAGAACTGTTTTCGCTTCTGCTCAGCGCCAGAAGCTCGAAGGCAGATGCTTCGCTTTCAATAAGCTCAAGCGGAGAATATGCCTTTATATCAGTTTGTTTACATTTGGGAAGGCAGGCTTTGACTTTGGCAACCAACTCGGACGGTGCACACTCGTTGCCGCCGAAATCGGTTGAGCAATACGAAACATAAAGCCTTTCATCGGCACAGCAAAGCGCATTGTAAGCTATGTGTCTTTCTTCAAGAAAAGCATATTCAAACGGCTCGACAATATTAAGCCCGATATCTGTTAAAGTGCGTCTGTCGGCTTCGTTGAGCACCCTGCCCGAAGAAGGCTTTTTCGGAAAAACGCCGTCATTTACGCCGACAGCAAATACTGCACGGGGACGGTTGACCCTTATTCTGTCGGCAGAACCGATTATAATTTCGTCAATACCTGCCGGGATTACACCCATATCCTGTACACCGAGTACAAGGGAGAAAAGCTCGTAAAACCTTGCGGCGTTTATTCTCAAATCACCCAGAGCGCCTGCAAGCTGGTCGAGCATATTCATAAGGGAATCCCATATTCTGCCAAGCTCCACAGCTTCGGCTGTTTCGCCGTTTGCATCGAGCATACAGCCAAGTGTTTTCAGGTTATCCTGCACGCCGTATTCGGTAAGGCAGTTGTAAAGTGCTGCCGCCATATCACGGGCGGTTTCTCCCCTTTTGGTTGCATTGATATATTTGACAAGAGGTGCCGTACACTTTTCTCTGTAAGCGTTCAGCTTTTCGAGTATCTGCACATCCTTTGCGTTAACTCCCGAGCCGAGACCCGACGGATTTGCAACCCATTCACCCAGCCACTTTGAGCCGTCTATGCGCCAGAGATAGACATAGTTTTCAAGCTCGCCGGTCTGCTGTGTGTCAAGACCTGCAAGCTGTGTTTTGAGCAGACGGAAAACGGCATCGCTCGATATTCCCCTTGCTGCAATCTCCACAAGAGCCCTTGCAGCAACAACAGGCGGACAGACTGCCATAGGTCTGCGCTTATCCTCAAACACGGGCACGCCGTGCTTTTTGAGTGCGGAGCGCAAAACCTTTGAGTAATTGCCCTCGCTGCGTGAAATAACCGCTATATCACGGCAGCGGTAGTTTTCTTCACGCAGGAGTTTTTTAATTGTCAGCGCAACAAAATCGCATTCTTCGTAGGCTGTCTTTGCGCTGAAAAGGCACACCTCGTCAGCCTCGCCGTTATAAACTTCAGGCTTTGAAGAATAAAGCGATTTTTCGAGTGCTTCTATAGCTTTTGATTTGTACCTGCCGTCAAATCCGGGCGGTGTAACCTGACCCACGGAAACATTCCTCTTCTTTGCGGTATCTATGAGCTTTCTTGCCGTTGCACGCACGCAGGCAAAGGGAGAAATATCGTATTCATCCCCGTAAACCTTATCGGTACAAAGGGAAATATAAGTGTCATTGCTCTGCGCAATAATATGGGAAAGGATTTCGATTTCCTGTGCGGTAAAGCCCTTGAAGCCATCCACGAAAACAGTTGCATTTTTGAAATAATGCTCTTCCTCGAGCTTGTGTGCAAGGACTGTAAGCAAATCCCTTTCGTCCGAAAAGCTCTGCGCAACAAGTGCATCGAAGGCGGCTGTAACAAGAGAAAGGTCGTTGAGTTTATTTTTCAGCATACCGTCGGGCAGCTTGCGTGCAGATTCCTCAAGCATTTCAGGCGTAACGGCGCCCTGCTTGAGCTCGGTTGAAACGGTAAGCATTTCGGAGATAACGGCCGTGCTTTTGGCATATTTGCCGTAAACGCTCAGCTTATCCGCAGTCTGTTCAAGTGCGGTGCTCATAAGCGCAATCATACCTGCATCATCGAGCCTGCGAAGCGGTTGGTTTTCACCGACAATGTTCTGCGCAAGGCGTGAAAAGCCGCAGACCTCCACCTCAAGTGCTGCCTTTTCGCCGAGAAGGCGTATCATACGCTTTTCGCTTTCAAACGAAAACTGCTCGGGCACAAGCAGAATAACCCTGCTCTCCCCCTTACGCACACAGTCCTTGATGAGGGTCTGTATATATGTTGTTTTACCGCTGTTGAGTCTGCCGAGAACGAGTTTTAGCATCATTGTTTCTCCTGTTTTTGTTGTTAACATAATACCATAATTGATGCAGTTAATCAATTGCCGATTTCTTTTTTACCATATTTTGAGGGATGAATTTGGGACTTCACCTGTGTTAAAATGGCAAAGAACTGTTTTATTCGACATAATGGGCGCCTTTGAAAACTCATCGCACAAATCTTACGTGCTCTTTTTCCGTCATATCGTTTCAAAATGCTCGGCAATACACAAAGTATCACCTGTGCTTTTGAAACTTCTCTGACAAAAAAACATCTACGCAATCTTTGCACACTGAGTTTTCAAAAGCACCCTAAAAAAGAGAAAGAAAGAGGAACTATATGCGACGAAGTATAAGCGCCGTACTGTGTGCGGCGGTAATTTTAAGTTTTTGTACGTTCTTTGCTTCTGCAAAAGAAAGCTACCCGATGGCAGGCAGGGTTTCTACCGCATCGGGCAGCCTGAATGTCAGAAGCAGTGCAGGCGGCAATATTGTTTCAAGCCTGCAAAAGGACAGCTACGTCAACCTGATTTCGCTTGAAAACGGTTGGTACAAGGTTGAATACGCTGCCGGCAGATACGGCTATTCCTCGGCAGATTTCATCAAGGCACTGCTCAACAGCTACCCTGCAACGGTTAAAACCACATCTGGCAGGCTTAATGTAAGAAGCAGCGCAGGCGGAACGATAATTAACTCGCTTGCAAGCGGTACGAGGGTAACGGTAATTTCCACCTCGGGTGACTGGAGCAGAATTATTTACCACGGCATACGTACCGGTTGGGTAAGCAGTAAATATCTTGTGACAAACGCCACAGCCAATTACAAGGCAATTTCGCTTAAAGTACCTGACTACAAGCAGACCGACTCACGCTGGGCAAACAAGAAAATCGGCTCAACAAAATACACCATCGGTCAGATTGGCTGTACCACAACGGCACTTGCAATGACCGAAAGCTACCGCACGGGTAAAACGGTTTACCCCGACACGATGGAAAGCAGGCTGAGCTATTCTTCGGGCGGCTCGCTTTACTGGCCGAACAACTATTCGGCAACCACGAATTTCACAAACTATATGCAGACGGTTTATAACTTGTTAGCACAGGGCAAGCCTGTAATAGTTGGTGCAAAGAAAGCAAACGGCAGCCAGCACTGGGTAGTTGTAACAGGTTACACGGGCGCAAGCACCTTAAAACCCACTGCCTTTAAAATCAATGACCCCGGCACAGCGAGCAGAACAAACCTCGGACAATTCTTTACAGAATATCCGTATCTGCACAAAATTGTGTGGTATAATTAAAAGCAATAAAACGGCCAGGCATACACATGCTTGACCGTTTTTAGTCATACTATTTGTTTGTGATAAAGGCTTATCTTGCCCGAAACTGCTTTTGCGACAAGTGTAGCGGCAAAGAAGAACACAAAGCCCTTTTCGCCGAAAAGCTCAACACTCATAACCGCCGCCGCAAGCGGACAGTTAGTGACACCGCTGAAGAATGCCGACATACCGAGTGCCGCACCGAAGCCGACAGGCAGCCCGATTAACGGCGACAAAGTCGCACCGAGCGATGCGCCAATAAAGAACGACGGAACAATTTCGCCGCCCTTATAGCCTGCCGCAACAGTAATTACGGTGAAAATAATTTTGAGCAGAAACGCCTCGGGTCTTACATAGTATTCATCAAAAATACGCTCGATTACGGTCATACCGCCGCCGTTGTAATCCGTGCCAAAAATAAGGGTGAGCACAACAAGCAGGCAGCCGCCCACAGCAATTCTGACAAAGGGATTTTTGAATATTTTCTGAAAAAGATGTTCACCGCCATGAAGAAGGCTGCAAAAAACAAAGCTCGCAACACCGACCAAGACCGTCACAACAAGCACCCTGCACAAAACGCCGACACTGAAATCGGGCACAAGACCCATAACAAACCGCTCGGGAGCAACACCAAGCGCAACGGAAATAATGTGTGCAACAATACTCGAAGTGAAGGCGGGCAGAATTGAACGCACGCTGACTCTGCCGACAATGGCTACCTCGGCGGCAAACACACACGCACCCACGGGTGTGCCGAAAACTGCAGAAAAAAGGCCGGCCATACCGCAGGCGGTAAGCACACACGGGTCAATATTCGAAAAGCGTGAAACAATGCGGGCAATTGCAGCACCCAACTGTAGCGCTGCGCCCTCTTTGCCTGCCGAGCCGCCGAAAAGATGGGTTATGCAGGAGGCAACAAAAATTACGGGCAGCAGAACAAGCGGAACCTTTGCCTCGCCTCTTTCGCTTTCAAGCACTCTGTCCGTGCCGATACCCTCGGTTTTGGTCAGCTTATAAATCCCTGCCGAAGCAAGACCGCCAAGCGGCAAAAGCCAGATAAGAAAGCTGTTGCTTTCACGCAGATAAGTTACAAAGCCGATACTCTTGGCAAAAGCCGCACCTATAAGCCCGCAAAGCAGACCTATCACAGCGGCAGAAGCAACCCAGACAAAAGCCACCGTAATGCGCTTGAGCAGTATATCAATTGTATTTTTGTCAAACAAAGATGATTTCATTTTTTATGTTCCTATTCTGATTTTTGCAACGGATATTTTATAGGTTGAGGCGTAGCATGGCGGATTGTTTGCGTAGTAAAGCGTTGAGCCGTCTTCGGAGAAGAACAATGCAGGGCTGTAGCCGCAGCGGTCATACGGGTCGTGTGAATAAGGCAAGGGATTATCGACGGACACAAAGGTTTTGCCGTAATCAAAGCTCAGAAACATATCCGAGCCCGTGGGGCTTCCACCCTTTGCCATATGGTGTCCGACCACAACAAGTGTACCGCATTCACCGCCGGCAGGAGTCCACGCAGCATAGGGTGATGAGCCAAGGCGCTTGCCTGTAGCGGATATCGGCTTTCCGTAATCGGAAATGTCTCCCCAGTCGTCAAGTGATGTGCTTGTTTTGTAATAAACCGTGTTGTTGCCTATACCCACCATTTCATAACTCATAAAATATTCGCCGTTGCCCATTTCTGTAACCGTCACCATACCCGGGCGAAGGTTCGGGTCATCGCAGGCAACGCACTCTTTCTTTTCGCTCCAGTTGACAAGGTCGGTTGTGTATTTATACACGAGCTTCTGTGAATGCTCGGAGTCGGAATCATCGGAATAGAAGCAGAAAAGTCTGCCCGTCTCTTCCTCATAAATCAGGTACGGCTCCCACACGCCCCAATCTATGCCGCCTGCCTTATCTACATTACAGAAGGCGTTGAATGACCTGCAAAGGTCTGTGCTTGAATAGAGGGTAATCGTGCTGTCGGTAACACCCTCGCCGTAAATCGAGGTTGCGGCAAGAATAATAGTACCCTTTTCAAATTCACCCATATCCGCTGGCAGTTCATAGAGGAAGGGCATCCACTCGTTCCAGTAGCCCTCGTTAAGATTATCCTTTACCGTGGTAACATAGTGCCAGGTTTCGGCATCATCAGTGCTTTCATATACGGGGTATGTATCTCCCCATTTTTCAAAGGCTGCAAACAGCTTGCCGTTATCCGCCTCGTTTTTCTGGTGACGAAGCTTAATGATTGTCGGGTATTCACTGACATTGGCATTTTCATCGACAGGAACAAAAATATCGCTGACGCTTTCCACCTCAAAATCAATCGGCAGCTTGTCATAAGCGATATTGGTATCAAAGCCGAACAGCGTTCTGAACACCGTCAGCAAAGCGATTACAATATAAAAAACTATTCCGTTCATATTCTTCCCTCGTAATATTTAGCTTGTTA
Source organism: Acutalibacteraceae bacterium (assembly GCA_045605425.1). Classification (GTDB taxonomy): domain Bacteria; phylum Bacillota; class Clostridia; order Oscillospirales; family Acutalibacteraceae; genus UBA8612. The sequence goes on along the minus strand of JAZUQA010000014.1, from coordinate 3,659 downwards.
ATATTTTATATACTCATTTTGGATATTGTCAAGATATTACAGCAAAATAAAAAACGACAGTCACCTGACGATGAGTGTCGTTTCTGTCTGTGTTGTTCGTTTTGGCAACTATATTTACCAAGCCCTATCAGCAAATAGATAGGCAATAAGGGCTATAAATAATGTTAACAACAAGTTTATTACAGTTAAAATAATACATTGTATTTTGTGTTCTTTTCCTTTAATACAAACACCAATATTGTAACACAAAGAAATTATATTTATAATAATTATTATCGGAGTACCAACAAAAAACAACAAGAACAAAACACTTGTAAATATATCAAATATAGAATCCGCAATCGGCTTACCAATACTTACAAAATAGTCATATATAGGTAAAAAACCAAATGGCAATATGTACAAAATAGATAATATTATATTGAAAATGAAACGCTTATTAGAAGAAGACTTATTCATATCATCACCTCAAATATATTGTAGCATTCGGGTGGTTGTTTGTCAATGATTGCTGTTGTAATCATTCGGTTTACATAAAAAACAAAATATTTATATAAATTCCGTCTTGCCTTAACTGACTTTTTCTGTTATAATGCACCTATTCACTATTCACTTTTACTTATTACTTCAAATATGCGGGTATGGTGGAATTGGCAGACACGTAAGATTTAGGATCTTATGCCCACAGGCGTGCAGGTTCGACCCCTGTTACCCGCACCAAGCGAAAATCCGTTCACGAAAGTGGGCGGATTTTCGCTTGTATTATTCATTTTTCATTATTCACCATTCATTATTCATTTGTAACAGAACGGATTTTCAAATGAATAATGAGTAATTCCGACACAGCTTTAAACCCATACTCTGCTTTTTGTTGAAACATATATAAACCTGTGATATAATACAATAAACAGGAGGTAATTATATGCGTTTATACAGACCTGTCGGTCAAGCCGAATTGGATTTAATAGCAAAATCGGATTATCTCAAGTATCCTCCAAGACTTCCCGAACAACCTATTTTCTATCCCGTACTAAATGAAAAATATGCCTATGAAATTACAGAAAAATGGAACAAAAAATCTGCCGATTCAGGTTACGCAGGATATGTTACTACTTTTGAAATTAACGATGAATATATATCGCAATATGATATTCAGACCGTCGGAGCAAGTTACCACCAAGAATTTTGGATTCCTGCAGAAGAACTTGAAAATTTCAACCAACATATAATCGGTCAAATTAGGGTTATTTGACAAAACAATCAACAACACATTACACAAAGGACTGATAAATTATGCATAAGAAACTTGCTCCTACTCCGCCTATGGGTTGGAACAGCTGGGACTGTTACGGTGCAGCTGTCAATGAAGAGCAACTGCTGGCTAACGCCGACTATATGGCAAAGCACTTGAAGGACTACGGCTGGGAATATGTCGTTTGCGACATTCAGTGGTCAGAGCCTACTGCGGACAGCTTTTATTACCACTATTTTGCCGAGCTTTGCATGGACGAATACTCCCGTCTTATTCCCTCGGTTGAGCGTTTCCCCTCTTCCGCAGGCGGTAAGGGCTTCAAGCCTATTGCCGATTATATTCATTCGCTCGGTCTTAAATTCGGTATTCATATTATGAGGGGAATTCCGAGGCAGGCGGCACACAGAAACACAAAAATCAAGTGTGAAGGTGTTACGGCAAGGGATATTGCAAAGCCGTCTTCCGTTTGTTTGTGGAACCCCGATATGTACGGACTTGATACCGAGAAAAAAGGCGCACAGGAATATTACGATTCTATATTTGAGCTGTATGCTTCGTGGGGTGTGGACTACATCAAATGCGACGATATAGCAAACACAGAGATATTCCCGCATAACCCCTATTCGGCAAGGAAAGAAATTGAAATGCTGCGCAAGGCAATTGACAAATGCGGCAGGGATATGGTGCTCAGCCTCTCCCCCGGTCCTGCTCCCGTTTGTGAGCACGAGCACCTTGCGGCCAACGCAAATATGTGGCGTATGACCGGCGATTTCTGGGACGAGTGGCCGAAGCTGCACGCGATGTTTGAACGCTGCTACGCCTGGCAGGAATATGTTCAGCCCGGTGCCTGGCCCGACTGCGATATGCTTCCCATCGGCAGAATTCAGAAAACTGAAAAGCTGGAGAAATACAGAAACCGCTACACCCGTTTCACCCACGATGAACAGATAACGATGATGACCCTTTGGGGAATCTTCCGTTCACCGCTTATGATTGGCGCTGAAATGCGTGAAAACGACGAATTCACGCTTTCGCTGCTGCAGAACAGAGAGCTTATTGATATGCTCAAAAATTCAAGCGGCGCAAGGCAGTTCAGGCGTGACGAAACCGACGGCAAGGGTGAAATAGTCTGGACTTCAAAGGGCGAAAACTGCAAATACGTTGCGCTTTTCAACACCGACGATAAGGAAAGAGAAATCAGCTTTGATATTTCCGATATTGCTGTAGGCGGTGCTGAATACATCGTTTGGGATATGTGGGCACACGAGGAATATACTGTTACCTGCGGTGAATTTTCCGCAAAGGTAAATTCCCACGGTGCAAGGCTTTTCAAGATAACTTTGAAATAATATTCATACATAAAACAGCCTCAGGTGTGAGCACACCCGAGGCTGTAATTTTTTTGCGTATGAACTTATTTGCTTGCTTTGCGTGCTTCGATTTCTGCAACCATTTCACGCTGACGCTTTTCTGTGATTGTGTAGAAGAACATCGGAACTGCGCAGGCAAACATACTGATAACACCGGAAAGGATAAGAACGTTCCAGAGTGCATCGGCATTGCCGACGGTGTATGTTTTGGTATCGATCTGTGCAATGCTCAGAGCCATAACGCCGATGAATGCACCGACAGCCATACCGATTTTGTTGATAAGGGTCTGCATTGCAAAGCAGATGCCTTCGCCTCTCTCGCCTGTTTTCCACTCGAGGTAGTCAACGGTATCACCAATCATAGCGTAGGTGATGATGTTGTTGACGCCCTGCGGAATACCGAGGAGAACAAGACCGACTGCACAAATAGCAATTTTCCACGGTGCGTCGTAGCCGACGAAATACATTATAGCCATAACTACGCCGCCAAAGAGGTGAACAACGATATATGACCACTTCTTTGTGAACTTCTTGGACATCCACGGAACGAGAAGAGAAGCAACAAGACCACCGGGAACAACAAGCAGGGTGATTACACCGTAAAGACCTTCGTTCTGAAGGATGTACTTTGCAAAGTAAAGACCGCCTGTGTAGGAATAAACCATTCTTGCGCCGCCGAGAACACCTGAAAGAACGATGAGAAGGAGCTCTTTGTTCTTGAAGAGAAGCTTGAGATTATGACCGAATGAGGGGGGATTTTCTTCTGATGTGAAGCGTTCCTTCGTATTTCTGAAGCCGTAGAAGAACATGGGGATAGCTGCAACAACAAGAACAACTGCTGCAACGAAATATGTCCACTTGAGGGTTTCCGCATTTGCAATTTCCATTCCGTTTCTTACTGTTCCCACAAATGTCTGAGCAGCTTCTTCGGCCGTTATACCCTGGTTAGTAACCATATTTGCAACCGCTTCAGCTTTATCAATAAGAATCTGAGCAATGTCGTCCTGTGTATACTTGAATTTCGAGGTGAGCGAACC
>JAZUQA010000013.1:0-17291 GCA_045605425.1 Acutalibacteraceae bacterium | reverse complement strand
GTCAGCAAAGTAAATGAAATCAAGGACCGCTACGGCTTCAACCTTACCGACGAAGAAGAAAAGAAGCTTGAAGACATCCTTGACGGAATTGAAAAGCTCAAAGCAAAGATTGACGAAACTGCAGACGAAATTGCAAGAATTGACGAAGCTGTAAACGGCTATGATGAAGAAACTGTTAAGTCAAGCGACAAAGATGCAATAAATCAGCTCAAGGAGGACATCAAGGCTCTCACCGACGGCGATAACCTTACCGATGATGAAAGAGCGGCTCTTGAAGAAGCAGACAAGGCAATAGACGAGCTCATTGAAAAGCTCGCAGAGGTTGCAGAGGAAATCAAGAAGGTTGATGAAGCCGTTAAGTCCTATGACGAAGAAACAGTCAAGTCAACCGACAGCGAAGACCTTGCACAGCTCAAAGAGGATGTTCAGGCTCTTATCTACAGCACCAACACAACCGAAAACGAAAAGAACGCCCTTGAAGAAATGATTAAGGACATCGAAGGTCTTGAAGATAAGATTACCGAAACAGAAGAAAAGCTTGAAGAAATCAAGGGTATCGAAAACGAATATAACCCCGAAACAGTAACAAGCGATGATACGGCAGCTATCAAAGAAGCTATTGCTGAAATCGAAGCTGTAAATCCCGATAATCTCACCGATGAGCAAAGGGAAGAATACGAAGAAATCAAGGCAGGTCTTGAGGCTCTTCTTGATGAAATTGCAGCAGCAGAAAAGGCAGTTGCAGACATCGGTGCTCAGCTTGAAATGTTTGGCGAGGAAAGAGTAACAATCTTCTGGGAAGATGATATTGAAGCTCTCAAAGCAAAGATTGATGAACTCCTTGCAGATGAGAATATGGGCGAAACAGAAAAAGCAAAGCTCAACGAATACAAGGCACAGTGTGATAATCTCATCGAGATTATCCACACACCCGCTGAATACTTCTCACTTCGTCTGTTCTATCTTATCTGGGATCTCATTCTTTGGATATGGAACAGCGTGGTTAACGCCTTTTCAGGTCTCTTCGGCATCCAGGCATTCGCATAAAACAGAATAAACCTACAATAGCCGGCGGATAATCTCCGTCGGCTTATTGTATGAATAAAAGAAGGATATGGGTGATAGACAATAATTGTTTACTTGTATGTGGGTGTATGATATAATTAATACAATACAAAAAATTGCAGGTATGCTTTTCGGAGGTATTCTTATGAAAAAATTCTTATCCTTGCTTCTTGCTGTTTTGGTTGTTTTTAGTGTGACACCGTTGGTTTTTGCCGCTGGAACAACCTATTATATCGACAGTGTGTCGGGTAATGATGAAAACACAGGCCTGTCTGAGACTTCTGCGTGGAAAACGGTTAAAAACATAGCTTCTTTAAACCTTGAAGCCGGCGATAGGGTTCTGTTTAAGGCAGGCGGTGACTATGACTGCGCAATTACGCTTACTTGCTCAGGCTCACAGGATAACCCGATTATCATTTCATCTTATGGCGAAGGTGAAAAGCCTCATCTTAACACCGATGCGAGAGATGTGGTTATGAAACTCTTTGACTGCTCATACGTAACGGTTTCGGACTTTGAAATTACTGCGCACAACGGCGGCGGTATATGGGTTGACGGTGTTACAAAAGAGTCAAAGGGTGTGAGAATTGAAAACTGCGAATTCCACGATATGCAGAATTATAAGGTAACTTGCCGTGATAATTATACCGAAGGCCCGATTTCGGGCAGAGCTGCAATCGTTATAAAGCGTTACGGCGGCTCACCTTATCCTGTAAACGATTTTCAGGCGATTAACTGTAAAATCTATGATGTGGGTAACGGTATATTTTTTACGGGTAGTCAGGACTTGAACAAAAATGCACTTATAAAGAACTGTGAGTTTTATAATATGGACGGTGAGGCAGTTGTTCTTGAAGGCTGTGACGGTGCTTTGGTAACGCATTGCCGTGCAATTGACTGCTGCCAGGGTGTAGGTCTTGATGAAAACGGAGAAATCCTTTATTTTACCGCTGCAATGTGGACTCATTATTCCTCAAACTGTACTTTCAGCTATTGCGAAATAGCGGGTCAGAAAAACTACGGTGACGGAATGACGGTTGATTTTGACCACGGCTCATACAACTGTACATATGAATACATTTATTCACACGATAATATGCGCTTTATGTGTAACAACCCTGCTCAAGGCGGCAACAGAGGCAACACAGTAAGATACTGTCTGTCCGTTAACGACAATCAGGGCAGAAACAAAATCGGCGTATCCGACGGCGAATGGAATTTCAGCTTCTACAACAACACAATAATTAATTCATCCGAATTCCAGATGACTCAGATTTATGACTCACTGTTTGCAAACAACATTATAGTTTTTAAAGATGGTCATAAATTTTATCATATGAACAACGAAATGAAGTCTTGGAATAACGTGTTTGCCAACAACTGCTATTACAACACCTTCAATCCTGCATTTGATATGGACGCTTTAAACACCCTTCCCGGCTTTGTTGGCGGTGACGATCCGTTGAAAGCTTATCAGCTTGCTGAGGGCTCACCTTTGATTGGTGCCGGCTATAAGGTTGAGGACGGCTGTATGACGGATTTTTACGGTAATGAAATAACAAGTAATAACATCGGCTGCTATTCCGCCGACGGAGAGTATACCGAGCTTGAAACAGAAAATTTCTTTGAAAAAGCAATTAGATTTATCCGCCAGGCATTTAATATTTTAATTGAAGAAATACGCAAATTGATTGTTGATATTTTTGATTGATAAGCAAGGAATAAAGAAGAATAATAGCAGCTTTACCTGCTTTAAATGAAAAAGAGCCCTGGCTTCAGGGCTCTTTTTGTTGGTTATGCGTGTCAATTCTGTTTATCTGCTTTGTCATAATTTTATATTGTGTTGAATAATTGCTTTTATATCATAGAGAAAAGTGTTTTGAAGAAGAAAAATATTGCAGTAAATAAATTGACATCTGAGTCAGTCGTGTTGTCGGTTATCTCAAATGAATCAATTATTTCATCTGTGTCGGTGCGATAAGTCCTGCCGACAATCATATCATCAGTAAATGTAAACGCTGTGTATGTGGGAACACGCACGTCAAAGGCAGAAACTGTAAACGATGCTGTTGTTTCGGGAAGGGGGTCATAGTTGCTGCCGGAAGCTGAAGATGACTGAACATATACAGTTCCTTCATTTTCTGTGACTTCGCCTGCATACATAGTGTCTGTGCGTGAATAAAAGTGGTCGTGTCCGCTCAGGCACAGGTCTATATCGTATAAATCATACAGCGATGAAAAGAAAAGACGTTCTTCCGAAAAATTATCGTCGCTTAATGATGCTGAATAAGGGTTGTGGTGCATTGTGACAACACGCCATTTTGTGTCGGGATGGGCCTTGGTTGCTTCACGCAAAACCCTTGCGGTGTCAAGCATAAAGCTGTTGTTAGAATTGATAGTAATAAAAAGTGCATCACCGTATGTGTAATAATATCCCGTTCCGGCTTCGCTTGGCATAAGCTCGTCGACTTCGTTAGGGTTGTTAAAAATATCACTGTATAGCGTAGAATCATCGTCGTGGTTGCCTATGGTGTTGGCAACAGGCAGATAGCGTAAGGCTTCGGGTGAAAGATAAGCCTTCATCTGTACAAGACTGTCGGGTGATTGAAACTGGTCGCCGCCTGAAATTGCAAAAGCAGCATTCGGGTATGAGTTAAGCATTTTATCAACCGTATAATTCCAGCCGCAGGTGTCACGGATAAGTATTTCATCAAGCGTTTCGTCGCCCGAACGTCCGATTTGTGCATCGGAAACAAATAGAACGGTGAATTCATCTGACGGCTGAACTGTAAACTTCTGTGCTTGGCTCCAGACACCGTTTTCCGTATATGAATAGTAATAGGTTTTGCCTTGCTCAAGTCCGCTTACGGTAACCTTGTTAGACTTAAGGTTTTCGACAGCATCGGAAGTAATGACCTCAAAATTTTCAGTGTCAGCCATATCGCTGCTTTTTGAAACCTTGAAAGCGGGATTGCTGTCTGTTGAGCTTGACAGCCACGCAAAACGAAGCTCACCGGCTACGGCACCCGGTGTAACGGAAATTACCGTGTCATCGGCCTGTATTTGTGACCATTTCGGTGAAAATTCTGATAGCTCGTTGTCCCCGTTTGCAAAGCCAGGCTCGGCAAAAGCCGCAATGCTCATAACAAGAGAAAGTACAAGAACAACTGAAATTTTTTTGACTGTTTTCTTCATACTGATTCCTCCAATTCAATATTTATAATTTAATACTTAAACAAATATTTGTCAACGAAATAAAAAAACTCATATTTTGATACACTAAAAAATCAAAGTGTATTTATTTTATAAGAGCAATGTGATATAATTGAGCTGTAAGAAGCAATGCGGAAAAATTAATAGAGTATTACATAAAGGAGAAACCGTTATGAGTATCTGCCTTGAAATTTCCGAAAATGTTCAGAGAGGTAAAATCAAAATCGTTAATGAGCTCGTGCAAAGGGCAGTTGACGACGGACTTACTGCAGCACAGATTCTTAATGAAGGCTTACTTTCGGGTATGAACATAATTGGTGAAAAGTTCAAAAACAACGAGGTTTATGTGCCCGAGGTTCTTGTTGCTGCAAGGGCAATGAATGTGGGTGTACAGGTGCTCAAACCTTTGCTGATTGAAGATGGTGTCAAGTCAACAGGTAAGGTCTGTATCGGCACAGTTCAGGGCGATTTGCACGATATAGGCAAAAATCTTGTTAAGATGATGATGGAGGGCAAGGGGCTTGAGGTTGTTGACCTTGGAACAGATGTTTCGCCTGAAACCTTTGTAAATACTGCTATAGAGCAGGACTGTCAGGTTATCTGCTGCTCCGCACTGCTTACAACAACTATGGAAGTTATGGCTGATGTTGTTAAAGCGGCTGAAAGTGCAGGAATCAGAGATAAGGTAAAAATTATGGTCGGCGGTGCACCGATTACCGAAGAATTCTGTAATCGCATCGGTGCAGACAAATACACCTCCGATGCTGCAAGCGCCGCCGATGCCGCCGTAGAGCTTTGCAAATAATCGGGTGATTAAATGAAAGAAAAAGTAATTGAATTATTAAAACATAAGAATAAAACAATTCCTATACTCTCATTTCCGTCAACTCAGCTTCTCGGAATAACGGTTCGGGAGCTTATTTCATCGGCTGATATGCAGGCTAAGGGAATGCTGGCAATTGCTGAAAAATGCAATGTTGGTGCAGCTCTCAATATGATGGATTTATCGGTTGAAGCAGAGGCTTTCGGAGCAAAAATCCGTTTTTATGACGATGATGTTCCTGCAGTTGAAAAAGGAATAATTGATGATATTGCCGATGCACAAAGGATAATTGTTCCTGAAATAGGAGCAGGCAGAACGCAAATATGTATTGACGGCATAAAGAGGGCAAAAGAAAGAATAACCGATATACCCGTTTTCTGCGGTGTTATCGGCCCTTATTCTTTGGCTGGCAGGCTTTTTGATATGACGGAGCTTATGATGGAATGCTTTGACAGTCCTGACGATGTGAAAATCCTGCTTTCAAAGGCAGCGGAATTTATAATTAAATATATAAAGGCATTTAAAGCGGTCGGTGCCGACGGCGTTATTATGGCAGAGCCTGCGGCAGGTTTGCTTTCGCCTTCGCTTGCACAGGAATTCTCAATGCCTTTTGTTCAGCAGATTTTTAACGAAGTTAACAGTGATAATTTCGTTGTCTGTTACCATAACTGCGGCAATGCGGCAGGGGATATGCTTGATATGATTGCGCTGCTTAATGCAGATATTATTCATCTGGGCAATGCAATAAACTTGAGAAAAGCACTTGAAGTATTGCCGAAGGAAAAAATCGTTATGGGCAATATTAATCCCGTTTTGTTCAGAACGGGGACACCCGACGGTATAATAGATGATGTGCACAGAGTATCCGACGAATGCTCGATGTATGAAAATTTTATGATTTCAACAGGCTGTGATGTTCCTGCAGCATCAAAATGGGAAAATATCAACGCTTATTTTGTAGCAGTAAACCAAATCATAGGGAATATAAAAAAATAAGTGTAAAGTCGAGTATTGTATTTTAAAAATATTGTGATATAATTATCCCGACAATCAAGAATTGGTCGATAAATATTAACGGAGGTTGTTTATTATGGACAAGAAACTTAAAATTGGTGTTTTCGGTGCGAGAAGAGGCTGCGGCATTGCGCAGGGTCTTACTCTTACTGACAAAGCATATATCAGCGCAGTTTGCGATTATGATGAATCAACTTATGAAAACATAAAGAAATTCTGCTGCGACGAAACAAAATTCTATACCGACTTTGATGAATTCATTAACAGCGGTATGGATGCAGTTGTTCTCACTAATTTCTTCCATCAGCACGCAAAATATGCGGTTATCGCTCTTGAGAAGGGTATTCACGTTCTCAGCGAGACTATGCCTGCCGTAACAATGGCTGAATGTGTTCAGATCTGCCGTGCCAGCGAAAAGAGCGGTGCAATCTATATGCTTGCTGAAAATTACGCTTACTTTGCTGTTATCAGCAAGCTGACGGAAATTTATAAGGAAGGTACACTCGGCGAAGCTCTTTACTGCGAGGGCGAATATGTTCATCCTATGAGCCACGAGGAATATGTTCACTATACCCCCACAACAACTCATTGGCGTGCTCTTATGCCTTCCGGTTTTTATCTGAGCCACTCATTTGCTCCTCTTATGAGAGTTACAAACGATATTCCCGTTTCGGTCAATGCGAGAAGCGTTTACACCGACGGTATGCGTCAGGAGCGTGAGGGTGAACCCGTTAAAGACGTTGCTTCGATTATGCTTTGCACAATGAGCAGGGGTGCTGTTGCAAGAATTACCGGCTGGGCAAAATTCGGCGGTCACGGCAACTGGTATCGCTTTGCCTGTGCAAAGGGCAGCGCTGAAACCGTAAGAGGCGACGAAGGCAAAATCCGCATTGTTTACAATGATTGGGAAATCCCCGAAGGCCTTGAAAAAGAAAAGGTTTCAACCGTTGGCTATCCCTTCGATAAGGATAAGGCAAGACAGTGCGGTCATTCCGGCGGTGACTACTATGTTGCTCACGAATTTATAAGCTGCATTCTTGAAGGCAGACAGCCTTATTTCAACGCTTACCGCTCATGCGCAATGAGTGCGGTTGCTATTCTCGGCTGGAGAAGCAGCCTTCACAACGGCGCTGAATATAAGATTCCCGATTTCTCCAAGGAAGAAGAAAGAAAGGCTTATGAAAACGATAATCTTTCACCCTTCCCCGATGAAAACGGTGTTGCAAACTATCCCTGCACAAAATATGATGCAGATAAGTATGACATCTGATTTAAAACAGTAATTTAAACGAAAATCCGTTCACGCAAGTGGGCGGATTTTTTATAATTAATTTGTAAAAAACAGAAAAACAGTAACAGATTGTATTTTTGCATCGGGTGTGTTACAATCATTTTGATAAAATGTATTTGTAGGAATGATAGCTATGATTAATGCTAATGAATACGGCTTCCTGACTGAAAACAGTGCTTTTGATAATTCTGCAGCCTTACAGAAAGCAGTTGACAGGGGAGGAGTAATTCAGGTTAGTATTCCCGGTGTTTATAAAATATCAGAGCAGATCGAAATAGGTGATAATACAAAACTTGTGTTCTGTGAGGGTGTAGTTCTCCAGCGTGAAGCAAGTGTGACAGGCGTTAACGGCAATGCTTTTATCAATAAAGGTGCCGTTAATGGTGAGTATAACCGTAATATTGAAATTATCGGATTGCATCTTGAATGCAACGGTGTTGAAAGTGATGATTTCGGTATTAACAGCCGGATTGCGGGATTACGTGCGCAGGTTGCAATGATTTATGTTGAAAATTTAAAAATGGACGGCTTTGAGTGTCACGGTTTGCTTGAAAAGGATTACGCTATTCAAGTCAGCGCATTTAAAAATATCATTCTTAATAATTTGTATATCACCGGAAATAAAGACGGTGTACATCTGGGCTGGGGTGACGGTTTTGTTATAAGCAACGGTAAATTCCGCACGTTTGATGACCCGATAGCACTCAACGCTTTTGATTACGCAACATCAAATACCCATGTTGGCTGGATTGAAAACGGTATAATCGAAAACTGTGTTGATTTGGACGATAATACGACAACCGGTTTTTTCTGCAGAATTCTTGGCGGTGCTTGGTGCGGATGGTATAAGGGGATGCAGGTTCAGCACTCGGATACTGTTGCGGTTAACGGCAGAACATACCGTGTTCTGATGAATCCGAAGGACGGAAAGCTGTATACCTCCGACACACCGCCTTGCCACGAAAATGGAATTAAGGAATATGACGGTATTAACTGGGTCGTTGTGCGCAATTCAGAAGAACTGAACTGCGGTTGTCGAAATATAATAATACGGAATTGCTCACTTAAGAAAAAGCGTGACATAGGAATTGCGATAAGTCTTAATTACGATACCTATGCACGAAGCTATTACCCCGGTTGCGTTTGTGTTCCTCAAAGCGGTATTAGTCTTGAAAATATCGTTCTTGAAAATGATGTTGACATTCTTTTACATTCAACTTATCCTTCGGAAAACATATCGCTGAAAAATATTGATTTTAAGAATTCAGAGCTTTGTTTTGATACTGTATCAAAGGCAGACGGAATAATTTATCCTGAGGTTGATATTACAGCAGAAAATGTTGTTTTTAACGAAAACACAATTAAAAACAACCCGAAGCATCCTATAAAAATTCGCTGCTCAATAAATGATGATTAATTAAGTAAAATAACACTGTAAGGAGCCGACTATGATAAAAGAGTTTGAGTTGCATACCGACGTATTAGTTCTCGGAAGCGGACCTGCGGGCTTTGCCGCTGCCTATACTGCTGCAAAAAGCGGAGCAAAGGTTATTGTTGTTGAACAAAGCGGTGACGTTGGAGGAATTTCAACATCAGGACTTATGAGCCATTGGACAGGAAGCTGCGGCAGTCCGCTCTATTATGATATTCTGAAAAGGTCATCCGAACTCAACGAGGGTGAATTCAAAAACAAAATAACTAATCTTATTGACCCCGAAAAGCTTAAAACGCTTTATCTTGAAATGCTTGATGAGGCTGGCTGTAAGGTGATGCTTTATACATTTGCCGAAGATGCAATCTGTGACGGCGACAAGGTGCTCGGTGCAACAGTTATCAATAAATCAGGCAAATCGGATATATATTCCAAAGTCATTATTGATGCCACAGGCGACGGGGATATTGCTGCAAGAGCAGGTGCAGAATTTGTTCTCGGCAGAGAAGAAGATAATAAAATGCAGCCTGCAACATTAATGTTCAAAGTTGGCGGTGTTGATTATGAACGAGCTGTATTTTTAGGCTCATTTGAATCAACTTACGAAACACCGAACGGTGAGCTTCAGGCTCTTGCAAAAGAGCATATTCCATATCCTGCAGGACACATTCTGACTTATAAGTCAACTCTTCCCGGTGTTGTTACCTGCAATATGACAAACGCCGTTGAAATTGACGGCACGGTTGCCGAAGATTTAACAAAGGCAACTCTTACCTGCCGCAGACAGATAGATGATATAGTGAAATATTTAAGGGACTTTGTACCCGGCTATGAAAACTGTTTTATCATCAGCTCCGCATCACTTATCGGTATTCGTGAAACAAGGCATTTCAAGGGTAAATACACTCTGAACGAGCAGGATATTCTTGAAGCAAAAGTATTTGACGATTATGTTGTAAAAGATGCTTACTTCAATTTTGATGCTCATAATATCGCCGGTGCAGGACTTGACAAAACTGGTGTGCAAAAGCATTTTAAGCAGACAAGGGGATATACCATTCCATACCGTTGTCTTCTTCCAGAAGTCAAAGAAAATCTGCTTCTTTGCGGCAGAAACATTTCGGGTACACATATAGCTCACTCTAATTTCAGGGCTATGCCTATCTGTGTCGGTATAGGCGAAGCAGCAGGAGCGGCGGCGTATATTTCCGTTATACAAAACTGCAAGCTGAGCGATATTAATGCAAGAGAAATCAGAGAAATTATCGGAATATAAATTATTAAAAACAGAAATAAAGGAGATACAATAAAACCACCCCTTTCGGGATGGTTTTATTAAAAAGTAAATTATGATTTTTGATATTAACAAATTACAGTGGACAAGAGAGCCAGCAGATTACTCAATTTCTGCTGAAAAAATTGAAATTATAACAAATCCGCATACAGATTTATGGCAGAGAACATATTATCATTTCAGAAATGATAATGCACCTGTTTTGCAAATGGAAACTGATGAAAAGTTTTTCTCGTTTGTTGTTAAAACGGACTTTGAAAGCAAGCACAGATTTGACCAATGCGGAATAGTTATGTACCTTGACTGCGATAATTGGATTAAAGGCTCAATTGAGTTTGAAAATGAGAATTTTCAGCATCTTGGCTCTGTTGTTACCAACAACGGCTATTCCGATTGGGCAACAACAGAAATTGATGCAGGCGTAAAATCAATGTGGTACAGATTCAGCCGAAGAGATGATGACTACTGCATAGAGTGTTCGGAGGATGGTATAACCTTCAGACAGATGCGTGTGTGTCATATGTGGAATGGCGGAGAAAAAATTCGTTTCGGAGTTTATGCCTGCAGCCCCGAAAACTCATCGTTCAAAGCAACATTCACCAAAATGGAAATTACCGAATGCAAATGGCTTGCACACGACGGCCAACAGCCCGACGAAGAATAACCAATAAAAATTTTTAATTGCTATTGAGTGCTTTTTCAATAATTTCTATGTTACGGGTTTTATCGCCGTTTAAATACTTACCGTTTTGGTAAAACAGCTGTGAATTTATATTTACTTCGGCTCCTTCAGGTACATATAAAACGGCATTTAAATCCTGAGGCACGGAAAGATTGATAATGTAATTTTCCGTATTCTTTTCATAGTTTAGCGTGATTAAGCCTTTTACGCTCGGAACAGTACAGCTCAGGTTGTCGGAGATAGTGTACTGAGGCTCAATTTTAATCTTTTTATAGCCTGCTTCAAGCGGAGTAATACCTGCAAAATGCTTGCTCATTATAACGAGAGGACCACCGCTCCAAGCGTGATTTTTTGTGCCTCGCCATGAGTCCCAGAATTCCCAGAGAGTGGAGTAATCCTCACTCATCATATCTTCATATCTGTCTTTGATTCTGTCTTTTGCAGCTTCAAATTCTCCCATTTTGCAAAGTGCTTCAAGAACATAATATTCCATATACGGGCTTGAGTTTTTAGTGGATGTCAGTACGCTTTTGATAATATCATACTGCTCTTTTTGAGCAAGTCCCGATAAAACTGCAAGGGCGTTTGCTCTGTCATCCGGCTTTCTGACATCTTCGCTTTTGAAGCCTTTTTCAGTCCAAAGGGACTTGTATCCTTTTGAGATAGCTTCTTTCCTTTGGCTAATAAAGGAGATGTCTTCGTCTTTCTCCAAAAGCTGAGCCATTTCCTCTGTTGCGGAAAGAGCATAATAAACCCAAGCGTTTTCGATAGCTGTCATATCTGCCTTTTTACCCCAATCAGGCCAATCCCACGAGCCGCTGCGATGCATAACGAGATTGTTTTCTCCGATTTCCCAAAGCTTTAAGTAATCCAGCGAAGCATCGTAAACCTTTTCAATAAACGATATATCTCCGGTATATTCATAGTAGGTGAGGAAGCCCACAATTCCGGCAAGCTGCTGAACGGGCAGTTCAAAGTATTCACCGTTTATCGGCACAACAGTCTGTAGCACTTTTGTATCATCAACGTGAGAAAGCATTGCCCGGACACCCTTTTGATACAGCAGGTAGGAGTTGCTGTCCATAGAGTACATTGTCATAATCATTTCGCTTGTGACATCGCCCCACCATTGGGCCCTTTCTCTGTCGGGGCAGTCCATAAAATTGTCACGCATGGTGACATAAAGAGTTCGCAGAGATTTTTGCCACAAGGAATTGAGAAATTCATCGTCACATTTGAAGTTGCCGCTGAACGCACTGTCGTAACCCGTTTCACGGTACTTCAAGGAAACAACCGTAACGCCTTTAGGTATTTTATATGTAATGTGCTCACCGTTAAACCAGCCCAAGGCCTCAAACTCCTGTTCGCCTTCCTTGGTTATATAGGTAGTTGAAACTGCACCGATTAAGGTGTTTTCGGTTGTTATGCGGATTTTTTTGCCTTCAGGTGCAATTATTTTAAGATAGGGAGTTAGCTGTGCGTTATAAGGAATATCTACGGTGATTTTTTCACCGAACAGTTTCTTTACGATATAGTTTTCATAATCTTTTGAGTTTTCGTAATCTTTAAGCCCGTAATCCTTAAGAAAGGGTATTCCTCTTGGATAGAGTCTGCCGTAAACGCCCTCACCGCCGACGGCATATTCGGTTGCATTTTCCCATGAGGAAGCATCATAGCCTTCGCTAATCCAATCGGTTGTATCTTTTCTTGCATCGAAATAAATACTGTATTCGGGAAGTCGGTAATTGGGCGGATAAAGAGGACTGTCAACGTAAGCTAAGTTTCTTTTTACCTTCCAGCTTTTGTCGGAGATTATTGTAACATCCCCATTAACGGCCTCAAAAAGGAAGCCGCCTTGTCCGCTGCTGCAATAGGAAAAACTGGTTTCAGTATCCCAGTACCACACCAAAGCACAAATTGAGTTTTCACCCTTTTTGAGGAAGGGCGCAATATCTATACTGTCATAATAGCCGCTGTTTTTATCGGGGCCTCGTTTTACGCTGCCCTCAAAAACAACGGTTTTTTCATTTATGTAAAGCCAATATTTCGAGTCGGCTGAAATGTGGGCAATAAGCTCATCGGGCACACTATCAAGAGTGACCTTTTTGCTAAAGCACATCCATACGTTTTTCTCTGTCAGGTTTTCATTGTCCCAAATCCATTTTGCTTTCCAGTCGGATTTCTCTTCGGTTGAAATAACTCTGTATTCGGGAATGCTGTCAGGAATTGTATAATCGTTTGAATAAGGTATCAAGGCCGAATCACCCCATGAAAAGATTGAAGAAATAAAAGCGCCTGCTATTGCAAGATAAGAAATAATTGTCTGTATAATCTGCATAAGAACCTCCCGCATATTATTGTTGGAGAAATTTTAATCAATATAATTTTATCATACTTCTTTTTTGAATTCAACTTATTTGACCATTAGACCTGAATGTTGATTGTTGTACGAAGTGAACAAAAATATGAAATTCTGTTTAGCAATAATTTACCAACAAAGGTTTACAGAAAAGTTGACAGATGTAAATGCGTTTGGTAAAATTTAAACAATTAATTTGTTCACAATAACGAGGAAAATGCAGATGAAAAATAAGATTGAACAATTAAAAAAAGAAAAAAACGCAGTTGTTCTTGCTCATTATTATGTACCTGCCACGGTGCAGCAGATAGCGGACTATGTCGGAGATTCATTTTATCTTGCGAAAATTGCAAAGCAAAGCAAAGCGGATATTATCGTTTTTTGCGGTGTGTATTTTATGGGAGAAAGCGCAAAGATTCTTAATCCTGACAAAAAAGTGCTTATGCCTGACCTTACTGCAGATTGTCCGATGGCTCACATGGTTGCCGACGGCATTATTGATGAAATGCGGAAAAAGTACGATGACCTCGCTGTTGTGTGTTATATCAATTCAACGGCTGCACTGAAATGCCAAAGCGATGTTTGTGTTACTTCATCAAATGCGGTAAGGATTGTTAAATCGCTTCCGAACAAAAATATATTCTTTATTCCGGACAGAAATCTTGGCAGCTTTGTTGCAGAGCAGGTGCCCGAAAAAAATATAATTATTAATGACGGCTGCTGTCCTGTTCACACAAAAATAACGGTTGAGCAGCTTTGCGCAGAAAAAGGAAAGCATCCCGATGCTTTGGTTTTAACCCATCCGGAATGTGAACCTGAAATACTGAAGATGTCCGATTACATAGGAAGTACGGCAGATATAATTGCATATGCCAAGCAGAGCAATGCCGTTGAATTTATTATCTGCACCGAAGACGGAGTTGATTATAAACTGTTAGCTGATAATCCGGATAAAAAGTTTTATTATCCTAACCCCAAGCCGTGCTGTGCCGATATGAAGCTAAATACTGTTGAAGCTGTTTTATCGGTTCTGCAAAATGAAGATAATGAAGTTTTTGTTGAGGATTCGGTTCGCACGGGTGCACTTTTACCGCTTGAAAAAATGTTGGAGCTTGCAAAGTGAAATGAATACAGATATTATAATAGTTGGCTGCGGCGTTGCAGGGCTTTACTGTGCGCTTAATCTGCCTCAAGACAAAAGAATAACAATAGTTACAAAAAATGAAGCGCCGAAAAGTGATTCCTTTCTTGCGCAGGGCGGTATCTGCGTTCTTCGCAACGAAGAAGATTACAAATCTTTCTTTGATGATACTATGAAGGCCGGTCATTATGAGAATAATCCCGATTCTGTCGAGATTATGATTCGTTCTTCACAGGAAATAATCGGTGACCTTGTTTCGTTCGGCGTTCGTTTTGAAAAGGATGGAGAGGCGTTCAGCTATACTCGTGAAGGTGCACATTCCAAGCCGAGAATTCTTTTTCACGAAGATGAAACGGGCAAGGAAATCACCTCACATCTGCTTGAAACGGCCAGAAACAGATCTAATATAACGCTGATAGAAAACTTCACGATGGTGGACTTGATTTGTGACAGCAACTGTTGCGGCGGCATAATAGGGCACGACAAAAACGGGAACTATATTTCTATAACCGCTGATTATACTGTTCTTGCAACGGGCGGCATCGGCGGTTTGTTCAAGCATTCCACTAACTACCGTCATCTGACGGGTGATGCACTTGCTCTGGCTCTTAAATATGATATTAAGCTGCAGCATATTGATTACATACAGATTCATCCCACCACACTTTATACCAAAAAGCATGGACGTGAATTTCTGATTTCAGAGTCCGTCAGGGGAGAAGGGGCAATTTTGCTCAACGCCAAGGGCGAAAGGTTTGTTAATGAGCTTTTGCCCCGTGATGTTGTTGCAAAAGCAATATTTGATGAAATGAAAAAAGAAGGCAGCGAACACGTCTGGCTTTCTATGGCTCCCATTCCCGAAGAAGAAATTAAAAGTCATTTTCCGAATATCTATCGCCACTGTCTGGAAGAAGGCTATGATGTAACAAAAGAGCCGATTCCCGTTGTGCCGTCACAGCATTATTTTATGGGCGGCATTGATGTTGACCGATACAGCAAAACTTCTATGGAACGATTATATGCAGTCGGAGAAACAGCTTGCAACGGTGTTCACGGCAAAAACAGACTGGCGAGTAATTCGCTGCTTGAAAGTCTTGTTTTTGCCAAAAGAGCAGCAAATCACATTACAAACAACTATACAGAAACCGAACCTCAAAACGAAGTTATTATAGATTCCCGCCAATATGAGGGATATGCAGAAAAATATAAAAAATTGGTTTTAACAGCAATTGAAAAGGAGAGAAACAGCCATGAATAATATTACTATGAAATTAAACGCAGATGACCTTATTTTGAATGCGCTCAAGGAAGATATTACGAGCGAGGATATTTCCACAAACTCTGTTATGCGTCAATATCAGCTCGGCGAGGTTGAGCTGATTTGCAAAGAAGACGGAGTTATCGCAGGTCTTGAAGTATTCAAAAGAGTGTTTGAACTTCTCGATGCGGAAACAAAAGCTGAATTTTCCGTTAAAGACGGTGACAAGGTTAAAAATGGACAGAAACTCGGTGTTATCCGCGGCGATATCCGTGTTCTGCTTTCGGGTGAAAGAACTGCACTCAACTACTTACAGCGTATGAGCGGTATCGCAACATACACACGCACCATTGCTGATATGCTTGAAGGAACAAACACCAAACTTCTCGACACCCGTAAAACTACCCCCGGTATGCGTGTGTTTGAAAAGTACGCGGTTAAGGTTGGCGGCGGATATAATCACCGCTTTAATCTCAGCGACGGTATTCTTTTAAAGGACAATCACATCGGAGCCGCAGGCGGCGTAAAGCAGGCTGTTGCAATGGCAAAGGAATATGCGCCCTTTGTCCGCAAAATTGAAATTGAAGTTGAGAATCTTGAAATGCTCAAAGAAGCCCTTGAAGCGGGCGCGGATATAATTATGCTTGACAATATGAGCGTTGAGGATATGGTAAAAGCCGTTGAACTTTGCTCAGGTAAAGCTGAAACAGAGTGCAGCGGAAATGTTACAAAAGAAAATGTTGCCAAACTCACCCGTATTGGTGTAAACTATATATCAAGCGGAGCGCTTACACACTCTTCTCCTATTTTAGATCTTTCACTTAAAAATTTACACGCAATATAAAGAGGTGATCGGATGAAAGCCGCTGACAGAAGAAAAGCGATTGTTAATTTGCTTTTATCAACAAATGAAGCAATATCTGGCGGTAAGCTCTCTGAAGAATTCGGTGTATCAAGACAGATTATTGTTCAGGACATAACCGTTCTTAAAGGCTCGGGGTATGATATTCTTTCAACCCATAGCGGATACATTATTCAGAAATCACCTTTAAAAGAGCGTGTTTTCAAATTATATCATACAACGGAACAAACCGAAGACGAACTGACCACCATTGTAAATCTTGGCGGAACGGTTGTTGATGTGTTTGTCTGGCACAAGGTTTACGGTAAAATGACTGCGCCGCTGAATATTTTTTCAAGCCTTCATATAAAGCAATTCATTGAAGGGGTAAGAAGCGGTAAATCCACCGAGCTTATGAACATAACCGGCGGTTATCATTACCATACCGTGCGTGCAGAGTCTGAATCTATACTTGACCAAATCGGACAAGCCCTGCTAAATAAAAATTATATAGCTCCGGAAATATAAGTTTTACGGTGTGTTTATCAGCTCAAATCAGCGTAAGGAGATTATATGGACTTTTTAACACTCGCTTCAGACAGATATTCAGTTAGAAATTTTAAAGATAAGTCTTTGGAAAAAGAGTTAATCGACAAAATTCTTGAAGCCGGACATATTGCACCTACCGGCTGTAATTATCAGCCGCAGAGAATTCTTGTTATTAATAATAAGGAAGCACTTGTCAAGTTGAAAGATTGCACACGATGCCATTTTGATGCACCTTGTGCAATGCTTATCTGCTACAACAAGGATGAATGCTGGACAAGACCTTATGACGGTGTTCAGTGCGGCATGGTTGATGCGAGCATAGTTACAAC
>JAZUQA010000012.1:0-112129 GCA_045605425.1 Acutalibacteraceae bacterium | reverse complement strand
TACATACGTTATTATATCAATACTTTTTACGCAACGAAGCCAAGCAATTAAAAGATTGATATGACATCAGAAACGAAAGGAGAAATTAACTATGGTTGAGAATAGGTTCTTTTATACAGCCGACGATATCGCGCAGATGCTCATGGTTTCCCGCCCTACAGCATATCGCATTATAAGAGGACTCAATGATGAGCTTGCAAGCAAAGGCTATATCATTATCAGCGGCAGAGTACCCAAAAAGTACTTTGAAGAAAAGTTCTACTGCTAATACCTGCAATTGACAGCAAAACGAGGATATCCGATAAAGATATCCTCGTTTCGTTCTTGTTTTATCAACATATTAATGCTATAATGAATCAAAATTGATGAAAGGAGCTGGTATAATTGAGCAAAAAACGTATTGGTAATGTAGAATTGGATAATGATACCATAACCGTAAATCTTATGAACCATCCCAGTTGTGTCAACTCCTTTATCCGTTGCGTCAATTTAGCAATAAAGAGAAAACATCATTTAATTAACATTGTCTTTAAGTGCGAAAAAGAAGGTATATTTCCCAATGCATGTTTACCGATTTCCGCACTTATACAAGAATATCAAAAACTTTATGACATCGAATTTAATCTTCATATCGATAATAATGCATATCTAAAGCATTGTTGTTTTAAAAAACCTTTAGAGTTATCAAAAGAAAATATAGAAAAAATGCGCGAGCCGATGGATAAAATATTCTGTTACACGGGAGAATCCGGTCAAGTTGCCGCAATTGTTCAAGCATATATTGATTGCTTGAGCAGAACCGCTTCGTGTGAAGAAGGTGTTTTAGCCGGATTGATTTGGTGCATAAACGAAGTAATGGACAATGTTTTGGTTCACAGCAAAGAAACCAAAGGCTATGTTATGGCACAGTACCACAAAAGTTCAAAAATATTTGCGATATGTGTTTTTGATTGTGGTATAGGAATTTATTCTTCGCTATCCAAAAGTGAAAAACACAAACCCGCATCTGAAATAGACTCGCTCACTATGGCCGTACAAGAAGGCGTTGGTGACGGTAAAGGACAAGGAAACGGTTTATTCGGTTTATATCAGATAGTTAATGAAAACGGTGGCGAGTTGTGCATTACATCAGGCGAATCTTCTATTAAGCTTAAAAATTCAGAGTTGAAAAAGCATGATAAAATAGCCATCGTATCAGATGCTCATAAGGGAACTGTTGTTGATTTTAAACTGAATCTATCCAAAAAGATTGATATTAAAACTGCATTAAAAAGCATTGGTGGCTTTGATGGGTTTGATATTAGGCTGGATAATATGTTGGATGATAATGATTTTTTGAGATATGATGTGTACGATAATTGTTCAGGAACGGGTACTCGTATCGCCGGAGAAGAATTACGAAATGATGTATTAAATACTATTCGTAGAATGAACGCTCCTATAATATTGGATTTTGTTGGTGTGAAGGCTTGTAGTTCATCTTTTATAGATGAATTCATTGCAAAGATGGTTGTTGAAATTGGTTTTTTAAAGTTCAATGAACTTGTCAAAATTGAAAACATGAATGATACCGTAAAACATCTTTGTGAACGCTCAATCGCTATGAGAACTCACGAAACTTGGTCTGAAGTTATCAATCAAAACCAATAGAAAAATTTGATTTTTTCTAAAAAATGCTTTACATTTTAATGTTTTTGCGTATAATAAAGATGTAAGCAATAGCTTACACGCCTATGATAGTTGCTTTTAGGTCAGGTTAATTGCAACTTAGGTCCTCATATGGTTTTTAGCATGAGCCGGTATCTGACTATATCTTTAAGATAAGAAAATGCTATATTTTTAGTTAAAAAACTAA
Organism: Acutalibacteraceae bacterium; assembly: GCA_045605425.1. Lineage (GTDB taxonomy): Bacteria > Bacillota > Clostridia > Oscillospirales > Acutalibacteraceae > UBA8612. The sequence continues at coordinate 110,274 of JAZUQA010000012.1, read as the reverse complement.
AAGAAAAGATCTGCTTGCGGCAGGTCTTTTCTCATTTTAAAGCGTACTAAAATCGTACTAAAAATTTTAATACTCGATTTTTTCATTGTCTTTTTGATATAATTATGATAATATTTATACCATAAAGCAAAGGAAAACCGACCTGAAAAGGCGCTGGTGACAGAGTGGGAATAATATCTTAAATTCACAACCCACGCAGAATAGCCGTTTGCGGGACTTTTTCAAAGCCCGTGACAACAAAACGACAACATTTTTTCTGATTTTCTAAAAATGATAAGAGCTAACTGATTTTTATAGTCAGTTAGCTCTTTTGTTTTATAGTAAATTTTGTTCTGTTAACACACCTATTACTTGCTTTCTTTGGTTGCATAGGTGCAATCAGTCATCAGATATATCCAAGTTCAATAATTTCAACCGTATGCAATAACACATCCGAATACTGGAAGGTGTGTGTTTGCGGATGTTTTCCTTTTCGTTCTGCAACCTGAAAAATATGCGGATAAACTCCTTTAATAACAACAGCTTCATTTTTCAGGTACATTTTAGGATGAGCAATTACAGCATTTATATGAACATTTGGGTTTTTCCGATACAACTGCATCAGTTTATTTCTGATATCATCAAGTGAATTCATTATTTTCTCCCGTTGTCTGAAGTGAAAGCCACCCGATAGAATCAGGCGGCTTTGGTCTTACTCGAAGTATTCGGAAACATCAGCCTTATCGTTGTACTGCTTCCTTACATGAACAACAACAGAGCCGTCTTCCTGCTCGGAAGTATCAACAATCTGATATCTTGTTCTTGTACGCTCGAGAGTCGCCTTATAATGCTTGATTTCTTCTTTATTGATTTGCAACGCACGGTCTTTGCTGTAACCCATTTCAGGCTTTTGTGCGAAAACCAAGGTCTGAAGAATACACGCAGATTTAACACGCTTCACTCCTAACACCTCCTTTTGGTACAATACATTACGGCAGAAATATTAGACCTATAATGCAGAGAGATGTTCGAGCAAAACTTTGCGTTGATACCACGGCTGCCGTCGAAGTATCGGCTGAAAGCACTCTCTTGGTAGCTTTGCTACATAATGATTATAGCATAAAATTTTAAAAAAATCACGCGAAAAAGTTTGAATTTTTTTAACTACTATGCTATAATATTCAAAAATAAAATAGGCTAAAAAACGACACACGTTGCACCTTCCGGTGCGTAAATCTGATTACGGTACGAAGGATTTACAGGTGTGTCTTTTTTTATTGCCGAAAAGGAGATATTATGCCACAAAACAAATTTCAAAGAACGGTATTTGCATTCATTACCGTTGTAATCACCGTTCACGCTTATGTCTTTTTCAGTCTGTATGTTATCCACGGAGGAATGTTTAAGGAACTTACCGGAGAAGCAGGGGTGCTTTCCGCCATCGGTAAAATGGGCGGTGTGCCTGTGTTTGGCACTCCCGTTCCGATTTGGGCGGTTGTACTTATTGAGTTTGTGTTAGCTTTTACACTTGAAAACCTTTTAGGTTCTCCGCTTTCCTTTAAGCTCGCCTGCAAAAACTTTGATCCTCGCACAACTCATCCCGTTCTTTTTGAAACAGCTATTATTTGTGCAACCGTTGGCATTATGTGTCCCGCTATGAGTTTTATTGCCGCTTTTCTTTATTATAACTATGGGGCTGGATTCAATATGTGGACTCTGCTTGCTGATTGGCTCAAGCTCGTATGCTTCAACTTCCCGTTTGCATTCTTTACTCAGCTTTTCTTTATTCAGCCTGCGGTAAGAACGATCTTCAAGTTCTTGTTTGCAAAAGATATAAAAAGCCGTGAAAAAAGCGAAGAAAAGCAATCGGTAACAGCGTAATTTTCGTTCAAAAAAGCCTTTGAAAATTTAAGAAAATCTGATATAATACATAATAGTGCGTAGCCGAAAAGGTGTAAGTCCAGCTTTATTGGACTTGCACCTTTTTTGCGTTAACAGGAGGTTAATTAAATGAAACAAAATCAATCGTATCTTGCTACCGAAAAGGTTGGCAAACTAATGGGCAAATACGCTGTGCCCTGTATCATTTCACTTTTGGTCGGTGCGCTATATAACATAGTTGACCAAATATTTATTGCCAATGCATCCTATCTTGGTTCATATGGCAATGCCGCTAATACCGTTGTCTTTCCGCTGACGGTCATCGCTCTCGGCATCGCTGTTATGATCGGTGACGGTTGCTGTGCTTTTGTCAGCATTTCTCTTGGCGAAAAGAAAACAGAAAACGCAACCCGTAGCGTCGGAAACTCTGTTTTACTTTGTATCATCAGCAGTATCATCTTAACCGCAATATATTTGATTTTTGCTGAGCCGATCTTGACGGCTTTCGGCGGTAAGGTAAATGCTGAAACCTTCGAGTTATCCAAAGAATACTTCTTTTGGATTGCTCTTGGTATTCCGTTCTATATGTTCGGTCAGGCAATGAACCCGATTATCCGTGCTGATGGCAATCCTAAATTTGCAATGGTTTCTACCGTTGCCGGTGCAGTTATTAACATCATCCTTGACCCGATATTCATTTTTGTATTCAAGTGGGGAATGATGGGCGCCGCCGTTGCAACTGTTGTCGGTCAGATCGTAACCGCTGTGATTGCTGTTTGGTACCTGTTCCGTGCAAAGATCATTAAGCCGAGCATTAGTGATTTGAAATTTAAAGGTCAAATTGTTGGTAAAACATTGTCCCTTGGTCTTTGCAGTTTCCTTGCACAGATTTCGCTCGTTGCCGCAATGATGGCTATTAACAATATGATCCGTAAATACGGTGCTATGGATGCCGTATTCGGTCAGGAACAGTATGCACAAATTCCAATGGCAGTTGTTGGCATCGTAATGAAGTTCTTCCAGATTGTCATTTCCATTGTAATCGGTATGGCGGCAGGATGTATCCCGATTGTCGGTTTCAATATGGGTGCAAAATTAAACGAACGTGTTAAGGCTCTGTTTACAAAGCTTTTAGTATCCGAAGCCTGTGTCGGTGCTGTGGCACTTATTATTGTTGAGTTTTTCCCGAATGTTTTGATACAGATATTCGGTGCTGCAAACGAAAGCGTTTATTACACCGATTTTGCGGTAAAAGCATTCCGCATATATCTTTGTATGATGGTTTTGGCTTGCGTTAATAAAGCAACCTTTATCTTCTTACAGGCTACGGGCAAAGCTGTGGAGTCCACGATGCTCTCTATGGTTCGTGAGATAGTATTGGGCGTTGGCTTCGCCTTGTTACTGCCGCTTTTCTTCGGACTTGACGGCGTGCTTTATTCGATGCCGGTATCCGATGCGTTAACTGCAATTATTTCAGCAATTATTATTGTAAGGACATATAGGCAGCTTGGTCAGACGGGCATCAATTCCTCTGATGAATAAAATGTTATATTATTATTTTGGTAATGCCCCTTGAATTTCAACCGAAAATCAATTATATTGTCCTTGTCAGCGCGGCAACACCACAGCAACATTTTTCATATTTCATAAAAGCGATAAGAGCTAACTGATTTTTATAGTCAGTCAGCTCTTTTTCTTTTTCTGAACGTATTAAACATATTCTATCGAATTTTTTACAAAAACATAAGGAACTTTATGCTGTTCGGTTGTATAATAGGTGAAGGGGGTCAGACGTGAGCCCTTAAGACAGGAGGAGAGCTTATGGACAACGGCGCAGGTAGCTACCGCCGTTTCCTTGATGGTGACGAAAGTGCCTTTGACGAAATAATGAAAGAGCTGTTTGACAAGCTCGTTTTCTTCATTGACCGTTATGTACACGACATTCACGCAGCCGAGGATATTGCCATTGATGCGTTTTCGGATTTAGTGGTAAATAAAACTCGGTACAATTTCAAGGTGACGCTTAAAACCTATTTGTTTATGCTCGGTCGCAGCCGTGCACTCAACTACATAAAGCACCGCAAGGTTATTGAGTTCACGGGGCTTGACAAGGCATACGATATTTCAGCCGAGCAGGAAACGCTTGAAGAGGCTGTGCTTGCAGACGAGAGAAAGCGAACATTAAACCGTGCGCTCGATTCGCTGCCGGAGGATATGCGTGTTGCTATACACCTGATTTATTTTGAGGATTTGTCGTACGACGAGGCGGCAAGAGTTATGAAGAAAAACCGCAAGCAGATTGATAACCTGCTGTACCGTGCAAAAGGGCAGCTTCGCATCATTCTTGGGAAGGATGGTGAGCAGTTATTATGAGAAATTTTGAAGAAAGAAAAGCGGAAATATTTCTCCGCAGCGAAAACAGAATAAAGCAACGAAAAAAGAACCGCAGACGCATACTCACCGTATGTATTCCGCTGTGTGTAATTCTGATTGCAGGCTCGGCAATTCTGCCCGGACTGATACCCGTGGGCTTTGACCGGGTTGAACAGGAAAACAACGCCCAAATCAAGGACGAAATCGGAAACAAGCTCGATTACGGCGACGAGGACGGCTTTGACGGCATTGAAGCTACACCTGAAAGTGATAGCTTCTCATTCTCGCTCACTTGGGGCTGCTACGGCATCAGCTCTTACGACAGCGCAACGGGCAGACTGGTAAAGACCAAGGATGCAACACATCCGGAGGATTATGTCACGACTTATTATCTCACAAATGAGCAGAAGCAGGAAATTTACAATCTGATTACCGAGCTCAATATTGAAAAATATCCCGATGAGTACAATCCGCACAAAAACGCAGTATCCACTCCGTATATGACACTGATTCTGTCCGTAAAGGCGGACGGTATAGACAAAACAGTGACTTGTCCCGAAACGGCTCTTTCCTACGATGCAAACAACAGAAAAGGACAGAAGTTTCTTGATGTATGCAAGGCGATTGAGGAAATTCTGACCGCAACGGACGAATGGAAAGCGCTGCCCGAATACGAATTCTTATACGATTAACGAGTATAATCTGAAGGAGGAACGGATATGAAAAAATCCCGTGTATTTTTAGCGCTTGTAAGCTTGCTGCTTGTGTTTTCCACGGCATTTAATCTGTCGGGCTGTACAATGCAGGTAAAGGCCAAGGATTTGATGGAAGGAATTTCATCCAATAGCGTTAATTCCCTTGAAAGCCTCAATGAATACAGCGCCGCTGTTACGGATTTTGCCGTGCGCCTTTTCAAGGCAAGTGATAAGGATGGCAAAAACGCGCTGATTTCTCCCCTTTCCGTGCTTTGTGCGCTGGCAATGACGGCAAACGGCGCTGAAAACGAAACGCTTGAAGAGATGGAAGCTGTTCTGGGCATGAACAGGAATGAGCTCAACCTCTGCCTTTACAGCTATATGAAAAAGCTGCCGAGCAGTGAAGAATACAAGCTCAGCCTTGCAAACTCAATCTGGTTTACCGAGGATGAACGCTTTACGGTAAACAAAGACTTTTTGCAGACGAATGCCGATTACTACGGCGCAGATATTTACAAAGCACCCTTCAACGACAAGACCTGCAAGGAAATAAACAAGTGGGTAAAGCAGAAAACCGACTCAATGATACCCGAAATTCTGGACGAGATTCCGACTGATGCGGTTATGTACCTGATAAATGCTCTTGCCTTCGAGGCAGAGTGGCATAAAATTTACGAAAAGGGACAGGTGCATGACGGCGAATTCACCAAGGAAGACGGCACAAAGCAAAAAGCGGAATTTATGTACGGCACGGAAGTCACTTACCTTGAAGGCGAAAAAGCAAGCGGCTTTATGAAATATTACAAGGGCGGCAAATATGCCTTTGTCGCAATGCTACCCAACGAGGGCGTAACTGTGTCCGAATACGTTTCCTCACTTGACGGTGAAAAGCTCAGCTCAACGCTCGCCAACCCCGGCTACACAACCGTTTCCACCGCAATTCCGAAGTTTGAAACAGAGCATTCCGTGGAAATGGATAAAGTTTTAAAAGAAATGGGTATGCCTTCGGCATTCAGTGCTGACAATGCCGATTTCAAAGCACTCGGCACTTCGGTAAGAGGCAATATTTATATTAACCGTGTACTTCACAAAACCTATATTTCCGTAGGTGAAAAGGGCACAAGAGCAGGTGCTGCAACGGTTGTGGAAATGAACGACGAAGCCGCAATGGAAATGCTCGAACCCAAGGAAATTTACCTTGACAGACCGTTTGTATATATGCTCATAGACACCGAAAACAATATTCCGTTCTTCATAGGAACAATGACGGATATACACAAATAACGCAAGGAGTAAGGATTATGACAGCCCCGAAATTCCAAAAGGATTTCAGGGCTGTTTTGTTATTTTAAAAATATTGTGCATAAGTTATTGACAAAACGGAGAAAATATATCATACTGAATTTAGTTTCAGTGAATTTAATTTCAGTATAATTCAAATCAGGAGGTAGAATATGTTTGTAGGGCGTAAAGAAGAAATGAAAACACTTGGCGCTTTGCTTGAAAAGCAGTCCGCAAGCGCTATGATTTATGGCAAGCGAAAGGTCGGTAAAACCACGCTGATAAAAGAAGTGTTAAAATCATCTGACGACAAAATAATATATTATGAGTGCCTTAAGGCACCTATGCAGGAAAATGTAGACGGGTTTACGGCTGTACTTGTGCGTGAAGGCATTATACCCGTACAGCTTGCTTTCAAATCCTTTGTTGATATTTTCGCATATCTCAACACTCTCGATTCGACCTTAAACGTAGTTATTGACGAATATCCGTATCTCAAAGAGTTTACAAAGCCCGGTACTGTAGATTCAGTTTTTCAGTCCGTAATTGACAACCACCTCAAAAACATACGCCTCTTCCTTTCAGGTTCGCATATCGGTATGATGAAAGACCTGCTCGAAGAAAAGAACGCTCTGTACGGCAGATTTACGGCTACGCTTTGCCTGAAAGAGCTTGATTATGTTACCGCCTCAGAATTTTATAAGAGTAAATCCGTATATGATAAAATTGCAATGTACGCCGTATTTGGCGGCTCACCTTACGTCAACGGTGCACTGGATGAAACCAAAAGTCTTAAGGAAAACATTATTGCAACACTTTTAAATCCCACAAGCTATATCTACAGCTACGCAGAGCATCTTCTCATTTCCGATTATGCTAAATCACTTAATGCCGAACGCATATTCTTTGCCATTTCCAACGGACACAAAAAATACGGCGATATTGAGAAAAGGCTTGATATGAAAACAAACGGAAACCTTTCAAAGCATCTGTCTTCGCTAGAAGATATGGAAATAGTGGCAAAGGTTTATCCTATAAACAAGCCCGACGACAACAAAAAAGCAAGCTACGAGGTAAGGGACAATCTGCTCCGCTTCTACTACACTTTCATTTACAAAAACAAAAGTGCATTGCAGATGCTCGGTGCACAGGCTTTCTATGAAGAATATATCGAAGGTGCAATCGTCACCTTCATTTCGCACAGGTTTGAAGAAATAGCAAGAGCTTACTTTTCACTTTGCGTTCAAAAGCGCAAGCTCACCGGCATATCCAATATCGGAACGTTTTATTATGATGACAGTGTCACACGCACAAACGGAGAATTTGACGTTGTGCTTGAACGCAAGGGTATTTACGACATATACGAAGTAAAATATTACTCCTCTCCCCTGCGTGAGCGTGAAATGCACAAAGAGGAGGAACAGATCAGGGCAATAAAGGGCTTGCAGATTGGAAAAATCGGTTTTATTGCCGCTTCGGGCTATGAAAAAGCACCGAAGAAGTATGATTGCATAGATGTGAAGGAACTGTATGAAATTTAACAGGGTCTACGTTGAAATTACAAATATATGCAATATGAACTGCTCATTCTGCCACGGGCATTCCCGTGCGCCCCGAAGAATGAGCAGAGAGGAATTTGCCCTTGTGCTTAAAAAGGTGCAGGGGCTCACCCGTTATATCTATTTTCACCTTATGGGCGAACCTCTGCTGCACCCGGATTTGCCGCTGTTTATAAAGCAGGCAAAGGAAAACGGACTGCTGCCCGTTATCACCACAAACGGCACGCTTCTTGCAAAACGTAAGGAGGAAATTATTGCTTCGGGTGTACATAAGATTAGCGTATCACTCCACAGCTTTGAGGGTGGCGACAGAAGGGCACACGAAAAATATCTTGAAGAGGTTGCAGATTTTTCCCGGGCAGCTTCGGCTTCGGGTATAATTGTGGTGTTACGGCTGTGGAACAAAGGTGCTGACGATATGCTTAACGGTGCTGTACTCGATTTTCTGCGTTCACGCATAGACGGTGAATGGACACCCAACACAAAGGGCATACGCATACACGACAAGCTCCACCTTGAATGGGGCGACCGCTTTGAGTGGCCGGATAAAAATGCGCCCGTGCAGGATAATGACGTTTTCTGCTACGGTCTGCGTGACCACTTCGGAATTCTGTGCGACGGCACGGTTGTACCCTGCTGCCTTGACAGCGACGGTGTGATTAACTTGGGAAATATTTTTGAAAGTGATATTGAAGGTATACTTTCTTCACCCCGTGCGCAGAAAATAAAAGAAGGCTTCGACTGCCGTAAGGCAACCGAAGCCCTGTGTGAAAAATGCGGTTATGCGCAAAGATTTAAGTAAACGCAACAAAAATTGTTGCGAAAGAATAAATAATAAAGAATATTGAATAAAGAATAATTGTCGGCGGGACACCCGCACCCGAATATATTTTGGTGTGGGCTTTGCTCACCCTCATTTATTCTTTTTTATTTATTATTTCTTCTTTATTATTTAAAACACATTATCTTCTTCTGTAATGCTGCCCACATTACGGCGATAAACTTCATACGGTGCGTCAAAGCTGTTGTTTGTAATCACTGCTTCACGCAGGTATTCAAGGTGCAGTCGATGGCTGCCCTTGCGTGCGCCCTCAAAGCGGTTACCGTCAACCACCAGACTGCCGTGGACAAATCCGTTGAAATCCTCGTCCATAACCTTGGGTGTATAGCGGATTACGGGGGCACCCTCGCAGGTGATACCGTAATCACAGCCGATTACGTGGTTGTTTCGGAAAATGATTTTTGTCGTGTAACCCGACTCAAACCAGAAGTTGCAGTCATCCTCAAGAAGAAGTGCAGGCCCCCAGAGGTTTTCAAAGCGGTTGTTTTCGATTACAACCTCGCCTCTTGTGGTGCAGAGGATTCCTCTGCCTGCTGTCGTCCCGAAGCTGCAGTTGCGCACACACAAATCGGGCGTCCACGTTGCGTTTTCGACAACATCCTTGCCCACAATAATTTCGGGCAGACTGCGGTCAAGAAACAGCCTTATATCCGTGTCGTTGATTCTTTCGTAATCAACGACCTTTGTTTTTTCGTAGGGCTGGAGTGTATCCCAGCGGATGAATTCAAGCTCATCACCCTTTTCAAACGCCTGAAAGCCCCATGTTTCAGCGTGCATAAAGCGGACAAGCAGGCTGTTTTCGGTGTCGTCTTTTTCGATTACACGCAGGTGTGTGCCGTGCACGTTTACATAATCATCGTGTGCACCTCTTGCCGCACAGCCGTCAATCAAAAGCTTACCTTTACAGCCCGAAAACTGGAAGAAATCTGCCGTGCTTGCAACCGTTCTGCCTTGGGCAGGTGTGAGGTCGCAATTGATATAGCTCACATTTTCGCAAAACTGCGAAACCATACCCAAGCCGTGCATAAACTTTACACGAAGGTTCTCAAAGACAAGGTTTTTACAGCGCTGAAACAGGCTGCCCGTCTGGTCACGGACAATATTGCGTGTCTGAACTACACTACCTGCAGGCAGGTGTGCATCTTTATTCTTTAATGTAAGGCGGAGTGTGTTATCGCCTAAATCTTCGATTTTTTCGCTTTCAAGGTTGTTCCTGCCGAAGTCGAAGCACATTCTCTGAACAGGGTCAAAGAATTTGACGTGGCGGCGGTTACCTATGTAGCTATCTTCCCAGTAGGGCTTGCCGTCAAGCCCCGTTTCGCCATGCCAGATGAGCTCGTTATTTTCAATACGGTAAAGGTATTCGGGGTTGATTTTAACCGTGCACACACCGTTTTCGTTTGAAAGCACGGTAAATTCCGCCATTGTCGGGCAGACATAATCTATCGTGAGATTTTTAAGTAATATATTCTCACAGCCGTCAAACAGCAAAGGTGTCATTTTGCCGTGCACAAGCAGGGCTGCACCGTTGCCGTCAATTTCGATATTCTTTTTGTTCTTTAAATATATTGCCGTTTTCCGTGTGCCGTCGGGGTTTTCGTGCTGTTTTGCAGTATTCGAGCAGTAATAGCCCGTGAGCAAAAACGAATCGTCCTGCCTTGCGTGGTAGGTTTTGTTTTTTTCGAGCACGATTTTGGCGCCGTCATTCACCAGAGAAAAAATGCTGCTCAGCTCATTCATCAGCGCTGACTTCCTCCTGCACCTCGGGCTGCGGCTGATTAAGGCTTTCTTTAACCAGTCGGTAAACAACAGCCGCCATAGGCACGCCGATAAGCATACCGCCTATACCGAGCACACCGCCGCCTACGGTAACTGCGGCAAGCACCCAGAGCGCCGGCAGACCCATTGACGAGCCGACAACCTTCGGATAAATGAGGTTGCCCTCAAGCTGCTGTAGGACAATTATGAAAATAAGGAAAATCAGTGCCTTTATTGGGGACACCATAAGTATCAGAAATGCACCGACACCTGCACCGATAAGACCGCCGACAATCGGAATAAGTGCTGTAAAGGCTATCAGCGCACCAACCATCGGAGCATAGGGCAGCCTGAGAATAAGCATACCTATCATACAAAGTGTGCCGAGAATTACCGCCTCTGTACACTGACCCACGATAAAGCGGTGGAAGCAGTCATCCGCAACACTAACAACGTGCATAAATTTTCCGAGGAAACGCTCGGGAACCCATTTGTTCATAACACGCTTGCACTGACTGCCCAGCCTATCCTTATCCGTAAGCAGATAGAGCGCAACAATGAAGCCGATAACAAACGCCATAATACCCGTAAAAACGCTTGAAACGGCAGATACCGCAACGTTCATAACATCGCCCACACCCGAGAAAAGCGTTTCGGCAATGTCGCCTATCCTTGACTTCCAGTCGATTGAGGCAAGGCTTGATATAAGCTCATCGGAAACAAAGCTCAGTCCGTTGAGCCTTGCAACGAGCTTTTCAATTGCACCGGGAAGCTGTGCAACAAGCATTTCAATACATTTGACAAGCTGAGGTACGATAAGCACAATTACCAGAGCGATAACACCGACAACCGTGAGAATAGCACCGGTCAGCGAAACGGGACGGCGACTTCTGGCAACTGCCTTCTTTTTTGATTTCGGAAAATAGTGGCGCTCGTAAAAGCTCATAAGAATATTTATTATGTAAGCCATTACAAAGCCTGTAAAAAAGGGTGCGGCAGCAGAAAAGCACTTGCCGATAAAGCCCGAAATATTCGGCCAGTAGTGTATGCACAAAAACAGCACAAACAGGCTCACGCCTACCCGGAAACAGGTTTTCCAATCAATCCTTTTCATTTTTACCCTTTCTTTCAGTCTCTGCCGAACAAATCACGTGTATATACCTTATCCGCACAGCGGTCAAGGAGGCTGTCATAGCGGTTGGCAAGTATAGCATCGCTTTGTTCAATAAATCTTTCAAAATCGTTCACAACGGTACAGCCGTTGAAATGCGAGCCATCCTTCAGCGACGGTTCATAAATAATAACCTCTGCGCCCTGGCTCTTGATGTTGCGTATAACACCCTGCACGGAGGACTCCCTGAAATTGTCGCTTCCTGCCTTCATCGTCAGCCTGTATACGCCTATAACAGGCAATTGTGCATCCGGTGAAGGAGAATAGCCTGCCTTTCTGAGCACCTGACGGGCAATAAAGCTCTTTCGGGTTTTATTCGCCTCGACAATGGCAGAAATCATATTTTCAGGCACACTCTCGTAGTTGGCAAGCAGCTGCTTTGTATCCTTGGGCAGGCAGTAGCCGCCGTAGCCGAAGGAGGGATTGTTATAGTGGCTGCCTATTCTCGGGTCAAGGCAGACACCCTCAATAATCTGTCTGGTATCAAGACCCTTGATTTCCGAATAGGTATCAAGCTCGTTGAAATAGCTTACTCGCAGCGCAAGGTAGGTGTTGGCAAAAAGCTTGACCGCCTCTGCTTCCGTAAAGCCCATAAAGAGTATGTCAATATCGGGCTTGAGTGCCGCCTGCTGTAAAAGACCCGCAAAGTTTTTTGCTGCAGACAGCAACGCTTCATCCTGCATATCCAGACCGACAATTATCCTGCTCGGGTAAAGGTTATCGTAAAGCGCCTTTGACTCACGAAGGAATTCGGGGCTGAAAAGGATATTCTTACAGCCCGTTTTCTCTCTTATATTTTGGGTAAAGCCCACGGGAACGGTGGATTTGATTACCGTTATCGCATCGGGGTTTGCGGAAATAACCTGATTTATTACGCTCTCTACAGCTGAGGTATCAAAGTGATTGAGCTCGTCGTCATAATTTGTCGGTGCGGCAATTACAACCAGCTCGGCATTTTTATACGCCTCCTCCGCATCAAGCGTAGCCGTAAGACACAGCTGCTTTTCGGCAAAGAATTTTTCTATATACTCATCCTGAATCGGTGAGCGGCGGCTGTTAATCATCTCAACCCTTTCGGGTATTATATCAACAGCGGTTACTTCATTGTATTGTGCCAGAAGCGTAGCAACGGACAAGCCCACATAGCCTGTACCCGCAACAGCAATTTTCATTGCACAAATCTCCTTTTACAAATCAAATCTCCGATATTTCAACACCGAGCCCCCGGAGCTTTTCGATGATATTCACATAACCTCTTTGGGTCTGGTAGTAATTGTCAATTCTTGTTTCGCCCTGAGCCCATACACCCAGAAAAGTGAGTGCCGCACCGGCACGCAAATCTGTTGCCCACACGTCAGTACCGTTTATCCTCTTACCGCCGTTAATAATGGCGCAGTTCTGATAATTGACTATATCGAAACCGAATTTTTTAAACTCATCAACATACTGAAAACGCTCGGTAAACCTTGTGTCGGTTATAATAGACTCGCCGTCAACCGTACAGGCAAGAGCGGCAAACAGTGGCTGCATATCGGAATTGATTCCGGGATACGGTGCAGTAGTCAGCGAAAACGGCTTAAGTTTTTTACCCTTTGCAGTCAGGAAAACATTGCCGCCCCATTCAAATATATCCGCACCAATCGCTTTAAGCAGAGCAACGTCTTCGCCTATAAATCTTGTATCAAAATCCTTTATCACGATTTCAGAACGCATCAGCGTTGCCAGAATCATATACGAAACCGCTTCGTGGCTGTCCTTGAGTACAGTGTATTCGCCGCCGTGAAGTGAACTGACACCGTTTATTTCGATACAACGGGTGCTGTAGGTTATATCTGCACCCATTGCGTTGAGAAAATCTATGAGGTCTATAACCTCGGGGCGTGTGTTTGCGTTACGCACGGTTGTTTTTCCGTCAGCAAGCACGGCAGCAATAATTGCGCCCTCACTACCACTGGTTGTAGCAATATGGAAAAGTAAATCTGCTCCCATAAGCCTTTTTTCTGCGTGACCAAAAATACAGTATTCCTCTTCAACTATATCCGCACCGAGCTTGCGGAGCGTTTCAAGGTGAATATCGAACTTTCTGTCTCCGAGCTTACAGCCGCCCGGCAAGGGATTGCTGACCTTACCCGTAAGTGTGATAAGAAGCGGCAGAAGCAGCAGCGAATAGCGGATTTTCGATGCCTCATCAGGCACCTCGCTCTTTATTTCATCACTGCGTGAAACGGTTACGGAGTGACCGTTAACTTCAATAATAAAGCCTATATCCCGAAGCACACTCATCATAACCTTAAGGTCGTTGAGTTCAACGGGCATATTGTGAAGTGTTACAGGTTCGCTGCACAGGCAGGCGCCGACAATGAGAGGCAGTGCCGCATTTTTCGCACCGCTGAGTGCAACCTCGCCGAATATTGAATTAGTTCCTTTAATACTGACCATATTTAAAGTCCACCTAACGTTTTTGTTCGCCTGTCAACAAGGACAAGCCGTGATATATCAAGCTCTGGTTTTATCGTGTTTTTAACGGTAGCGTTTATATAAGCAAGCGTTCAGCCATCTTTCCGAAAGCGAAAAAGCATATACCTATTGTCGATTTTAACACTTTATATGTAAAAATACAACTGTTTTAAAAAATAAATAAGTATATATATTTGGTAAAGTCGTTTGGTTTGACATATACGCTATTTAGTTGTAATATATTAGCTGATTATTTTAACATGGAGCTGACGAAAATGAAAAAAATTATCAGCATACTTCTTATTGTGACAATGCTGCTTATGATTCCCTTTGAGGCGGTTGCTGTTAGCAGCACCACGGCAGAGCCACCGGCAGACCTGCTGCCACTGTCGCCTAAATCAAACGAGGTAACTCAAATCCGCACACGTAAAAAGGTTGACGGGCTTCGTATGTATGTTGACGAGGAAAACCCGCTGTTTATGATAAGAAACTGCCCTATATGGGGCGGTCCGCAGACGGGTGAGGCTTTTGCGGAATATGCAATTAAAACATATAACGCTCTGCCCGAGGATATAAGAAACTTTGCGGTTATTTACATTGACGAGGGTACTACGGATATGACCCCGGCAAGACAGCTTGAATTCTGGGACGAGCTGCTGACAGTTACCGATGCGGCAAATGTGCCTATAGTCTGCCAGTCCGAGTGCTTCTGCACAAACAAAACCCGTGACCCCTTTACGCAGGAGGAGCTTTCCGCTGTGTTCAAGGAGCACCCGTCGCTTATCGGCTTTGTTCAGGTTGAGCTTTCGACAAACGGCGTTACCAACGAAAAGCTGGCTTACGACGAGGTTACCGAGGACAACGGCGTAAACAAAAATATTCTCGCCCGACTCAAATCCTGCATCAAGGCCTGCGCCGAAAACGGCGGTCTTTTCATCTGGCAGGATATGGAATATATTTACCACAAAAAAGCCAACTACATAAACCAGATTCTCAAGGACAGAGAGCTTTACGACCTGCTCAAGGCAAACACCGAAAACGTAATTATTATGGACAAGCACAACGGCCACGGCAGACACTTTGCAAGCCAGTCCAACATTCTCGGCTGCTGGCTGGACGATGTTTGCGGCAACTGGGGTGTAAACCTTGAAAACTTCCTCTGGTATGAGGAGGGCTTTATTGAATACGACGATATTGGCGTTGCCCCTAACGAGCCAAACCCGCTTACAACGGCAAAATATCCGCCTGCACTTTTCGGCATTGATATGATAGCTGACCTTGTCGGCGGTGCAACCGTTTACGCAATTGAGGGCACCTTCAGCCGTGGCGGTCTTTACCACTTTGTTGACGGCGAAGTAATTCTGACCCCCACCTTCTACGATGTGCTTTACCCGATTTATCAGCTTGTTTTAAACGGTGCTGTACCAAGCAAGAACGAGGTAAAGGAAAACATCAAGGTTGCCTACAAAATGACCTTTCCCCGTTCTTATGCGCTCAGCGGTAACGATGCGCACCTGCTGCAGGGGCTTTACTGTGACGTATTCTCGTTTATCGACGAAAAATTCGACATTTCCCCGTATTTCGATTGTACAAAAACCTGGGTACCCTCCACAAGCAGATACTATATAATCCCCATTCTGCCGATTTATTCAGACCCCGAACAGGTGCTCCCCGAAGCCGAAGTGCTCAACGATTTCACCTATTTCCTTAACCTGCTTTTCATAAACCCCATAAAGACAAAATTCTTCAATAAGCGTTATGAGGAAACCTACACGGGTGACGGCGTGCTGTTTGATATTAACGATTACATCTACATTTTCAACAGCAACGAAAACAAGACTATCGACGCCGCACAGACCGTCAGCTACACACTTCCCGAAAACAAGATAAGGCTTGATGCAAAGCTCGAAGCACACACCTATGCAATAATCGACGAGAAGGACGACCGAATTGAAATCGACCTTTGCAACCTGCGCCTTGACACCGATGCGGTATGTGCAGGGCTTGAGGGTGAGGACCAGTTTATGCATGCCTATGCCTTAGGCGGCAAAAGAAGTGACCCCAAGAATTTCAGAACAACCGTCATCACTCTCACAGGCTTTGACACCTGCCCGTCTGTAGACGCTGTGGCCTCCAACAACGCTAAAGGCAAAATGGAATGGGACGAGGCAACAAAAACACTGACCCTAATCGCATACACCAACGGCGAAACAAGAATAACTGTAATGCCGGAATAACAGTATATACATTAAACAGCGTACAGAACGAAATCTGTACGCTGTTGTTGTATCACCAATTTTCTTTCAAAAGAAAATCTGCAATATGTGTAATTTCAATTCCGTTATCGTTGCCTATCGCAAGAGTATCTCTGCAAACAACATATTTATGATAATGGTCTTTTATCTCCATAAGATTATCTGTTTCTCTTGTTGATTCTGTAGGCAGCTCAACGCAAACCTGAACATAAATTTTTTCATCTCTGCGAACACCGATAAAATCAATTTCTTTTGTGTGATTTTTGCCGATGTAAACATCATACCCTCTGCGTTTCATTTCAAGGAATACAATATTCTCAAACACAGCCGACAGCATTTTCCTGTCAAAGCCCATCTGACTGTATTTTAATGAAATATCGGAAAGATAGTATTTTTCCTGTGTTTTCAGCACAGATTTCCCCTGTAAATCATATCGCTTGCAAGGGTAGATTATAAACGCTTCGCTGAGCCATTTGAGATAATTGTAAATCGTTTCAACCGAAAGGCTTCTGTTTTCGCTTTTGAGAAATTTCACTATTGAGGAAGCTGAAAATGTCTTTCCTACGTTTTCAATAATGTATCTCACAACCCTGTCAAAAAGGTCTTTGTTTCTTATCTTGTGTCTTTTTGAAATATCTCTTGTGATTACGGAAGCATATATTCCTTCAACAACCTGATATGCTGATTTTGTGTCAAAATTGCTTATACCTATTATCGGAAATCCGCCGTACTGAACATATTCGTCGAATGCTTCCCTTGCCGCAGAAACATCTTTATTCTTAAATGCCATATACTCTTTCAAAGAAAGCGTATAAACAGGGATAAGAACATATCTTCCCGTTAAATAGGTTGAGATTTCGCTCGACATCAGCTTTGAATTTGAGCCTGTGACATACACATCCACATCGAAATTTTCCGTAAGACTGTTGACAGCCTTTTCCCAACCGCTGATTTCCTGCAACTCATCAAGGAATAAATAATATCTGCCTTTATCCCTGACTGCTTCTTTTAAATCGGCATACATAGCTTTTGCCGTATACCCGTCATACTCCGGGTCATTATATTTTCTTACGATAATGTTATTTTCGGAAATGCCTTTGTTTTTAAGCTGCTGAACAAGCATTTCAAAAATTGTCGATTTACCGCAACGGCGGACACCGGCAAGAATTTTAACAAGCGGTGTATCTGTAAAAGGCGTTATTGCATTGATATAATCGGGTCTTATAATCATTATGACCACCTCCGATGCGTAAATTATATCGAAAAACCTCTTGAAAGTCAATAGTTTTTACTTCTATACCGATAAAACTATATTATTTGGGGCGTTTTTTCGAGGTGTATGTAAACAGCGTACAGAGCAGAGTCTGTACGCTGTTTTTTCAGTCCTTCACTGCTATGCACAGCATCAAGCCTTTGATTAAAACAAAAATGATAAGTGTGGCACAGAGGAATTTTTTCATCGCATCCAGGCATATTATTGCCTTGCTTGCACAGTTGATTATTTTAAGGTCACAGCAAAGTTTTTTCAGCATTTACTCTCCCCCTTTCAGCACTACGGCGTGTGCGATTGTGGGTATACTTTCACCCTGCTGGCTTGAAACGGTTGACATCAGCGCTCCCGTGCCGACAAAGAGCAGCTTTTTGATTTCGCCCTCACGAAGCCGACGCATAAAATGGGTACATATCACAGCGGCGCTGCAGCCGCAGCCCGAGGCACCCGAGTTTACATCCTGTGCATCAATAGCAAAAAGCATAGTTCCGCAGTCCTTGTGAATTCCCGAAATATCGCAGCCGTGCTCGCTGTTTAGCAGCTGAACGGCAAGCTTTGAGCCGATTGCGCCGAGGTCACCTGTTACGATTACGTCATAATCCGTCGGTTTTGTACCGCTCTCTCGAAAATGCGCCGCTATTGTGTCTGCCGCAGCAGGAGCCATTGCCGCACCCATATTGTTCGCATCCGTTACGCCCATATCGCAGATTTTGCCGAAGGTTACAGCTTCAATTGTCACGCCGCTGTCGGCATTTTCAACTACCGCCGCACCTGCCGCAGTTGCCGTCCACTGCGCCTGCGGCGGACGCTGACCACCGTATTCAAGCGGCAGACGGAACTGTTTTTCCGCCGAGCAGAAGTGTGACGAGGTTGCGGCAATTGCCGTTTGTGCCGCACCAGAATTGACGAAAACGCCTGCCATTGCAAGCGAGAGTGCCATTGTTGAACACGCTCCGTAAAGCCCGGCGAAGGGTATGCCGAAATCTCTGATACTAAAGGTTGTGCCTATGCATTGACCCAGTAAATCGCCAGCGAAAAGCAGGTCAATTTCTTCGTTTTTTCTGCCGGATTTTTGTATTGCGGTTTCAATTGCCGCCTTCTGCAAAGCGCTTTCCGCCTTTTCCCACGAATCCTCGTTCATCCGTCCGTCACTAAAAATCCTGTCAAATTCTTCCCTTAAAGGACCTTCGCCTTCCTTCTTTCCGACAACGCCTGCCGAGGCAATTATCCTCGGTCGGTTCTCCAGAATCACAGTCTGTCTTCCCTGTTTTTTGTTCATTTTTATCACCTTCTTTTCTATTGTTTGAGTGACAAAAATAAATATTAAAAGTAAAATTTGTTTACTTATCGGCTTTTGTTTGGTATAATATAGAAAAAATTATAATTAAGAGGTGTACATAATGAAAAAAACATTTTCAAAAATTATTGCGCTTGTGCTTGCGCTTTGCTGTTTGTTCGGCATAAGCGCCCAGGCCTACACCATCCCCGCAGATATTGACACACTCAGGGACAGCTTTATTCCCGGTGAGGGTCCGGTTGAGGACGGCTACAGCGTTGACTACCGCTATTTCTCACCCGTAAAGAAAAACGACAGCACAAAGTATCCCCTCGTTGTCTGGCTTCACGGTATGGGTGACGGCAGCAAGGAAGGTAATCAGGTTACAAAGAGCCACGTTGCACTCTGGGCAAGCGAAGACTACCAGAAGCGCTTTGGCAAGGGTGCATTCATTTTCTGCGCACGCTCAAGAGAAGAGCTCGGCATCTGCTGGGACAACTCCATGGTTGAGCCCCTTCGTGCCGCAATTGAGGACTTCATTGCAAAGAACAAGGCAAATATCGACACAACAAAAATCTATGTCGGCGGCTATTCAATGGGCGGTAAGATGACCTTTAAAATGGCTATAGCTTACCCCGAAATGTTTGCTGCTGCTTTCCCGATTTGTCCCGCATGGGCACCCTCCACCGCACTTCTTGAAAAAATCAAGGATATGCCTGTGTGGATTACCACCTGCCAGAAGGACCCCATTGTCAACTACGGTATCTGCGTTGAACCCACATGGAATAAGCTCTGCAGCGTTTCCGACGTTGCTGCAAAGTGCCGCTTCTCCACACTTTCCACTGCCTGCTACGGTGACGGCACAAAGGCTCCCAGCAACCACCACGCCTGGTATGCGGTAAACAACGATATGTTCTCGGACGATAAGGGTGTTTACCCGAAAATGACCACAGTTAACGGCAAGGGCGAGGATGTTAAGCTCACCTACCCCAACGGTATGATTTCGTGGCTCACCTCCCACAAGTCGGATTACAACGGCAAGCCCCTTGCAGACGGTATGGGCAACCTTGAGGGTGCAGTAAATACAGATATACCGATTTCCTTCGAGTTTGACGGTATCTTTGATATAATTATGGAAATTGTCAATATGATCGTTGGCTTAATCAAGAGCTTTATAAAATAAAGACAGCATAATTTAGCTAATTTGCACTTATATATTGTTATGTGCATATATAATAAATATTTAAAATAACTATTGCTATTTATAAATAATTGTGTTAAACTAACGAATGTACGAACATTAAACTGAGAGTGGGCTTGACGAGTCCGCTCTCTTGTTTTTGTAAGGTGTCAGGTATAATCCGTACTCGACTTAAAGGAGTGTATTTATGGCAGGCAAGAAAAAAGGCGGCAACACCGTAGCCGCAGTTACGGCCATAGCCAAGCCTATTGCAGCCGAGCTTGGCTTAAAGCTGTGGGACGTGCGTTTTGTTAAAGAGGGCGCACAGTGGTACCTTCGTGTATTCATCGACAAGGAAGGTGGAGTAAGCATTGACGACTGTGTGGATATGAGCCACGCACTCGATAAGCCGCTGGACGAAGCAGACCCGATTGAACAGGCCTACTGCCTTGAGGTCAGCTCCCCCGGCACGGACAGAGAGCTTTCCCGTCCGGCACATTTCGAGGCTTACCTCGGTGCAAGCATTATCGTAAGGCTCATACGTCCGCTTGAAACGGGCGAAAGAGAGCTTCATTGCAAGCTCGTGGCGCACGACAACGAAGGCTTCACCGTTGAAACAGACGAAAGGCAGCTTTTCATCACACGCAAGGAAGTTTCGTGGGTGCGTGTTGACGACAGCACAATCATTTAATTAATTTGTAAATTTACCGAAAGGATTTGATGATAAAAAAATGGATACAAAAGAATTTTTTGCAGCAGTAAAAATGCTCGAAAAAGAGAAGAATATCCCTGCTGATATTCTTTGCGAGCGAATTCAGGCGGCTATCGTTTCCGCAATCAAGGGTGAATACGGCAGAGATATCGGCTACTGCGACATCGACCTCGAGGAGGGCACAATGGCTGTCTATCTACGCAAGAACGTAGTTTCCGAAATTTCCGACCCGATAACAGACCTTCTTCCCGAAGAAGCACAGCGCTACAAGAAGGGCGCAGTTCCCGGTGACATTGTTGAAATCCAGCTTGAAACAAAGGATTTCAGCCGTATTGCAGCAAGCACTACAAAGAACGTTATCCGTCAGGGCATCCGTGAGGCTGAACGCAGCCAGATAAAGCAGGAATTCCAGAGTAAGCACCAGGAGCTTGTTACCGTGCGTGTAGTTAATATTGACGCAGAAACAGGCAACGCTACGGTTGAGCTTGGCAAGGGTGAATCAATGCTGCCCAAGACAGAGCAGGTGCCCGGCGAAATCCTCAAGGTCGGCGACCTTGTAAAGGTTTACGTTGTTGACATCCGTGAGGGTGAAAAGAGCGGCGTAAAGGCTATGATTTCCCGTACACATCCCGGTCTTGTTCGCAGACTGTTTGAGGAAGAGGTTCCCGAAATCTTTGACGGCACAGTTGAAATCAAGGCTATCTCCCGTGAGGCTGGCTCCAGAACAAAGGTTGCTGTTTACAGCGCAGACGAGAATGTTGACGCTGTCGGCTCCTGCATAGGCGCAAGAGGCGCCCGTGTAGGCAAGGTTGTTGACCTTCTCGGCGGCGAAAAGATTGACATTGTTAAGTACAGCGAGAATCCGGCTGAATTCATTGCCGCTTCTCTTGCTCCGGCAGACGTTATCAGCGTTGAGGTTCTTGACGACGCTCCCAACTCCTGCTGCGTAACTGTCCCCGACAACCAGCTTTCACTCGCAATCGGCAACAAGGGTCAGAACGCACGCCTTGCCGCAAGACTTACAGGCTGGAAAATCGACATCAATCCCGAAAGCGGATTTTTTGAAATCAAGGAATAATAAAATCAAGGCGGTGGCAATATGAATAAACCGAAAAAGGTTCCGCTGCGCAAGTGCCTGGGCTGCGGCGAAATGAAGCCCAAGCAGGAGCTTATCCGTGCGGTGCGTTCACCCGAGGGTGAGATTTCGCTTGACCTCACGGGAAAGAAAAACGGCAGAGGCGCATATATCTGCCGTGATAGCAAGTGCCTTACCGCCGCAATTAAGGCAAAGCGGTTTGAAAGAGCCTTCGGCTGTAAAATTGAACAGCCTGTATATGACAGTATGCTCTCGGAGCTCAATTCCGACGGGCAGAATTAAGGAGGATAACGCATGGCAGCAATCAAATACAGAATCCACGAAGTCGGCAAGGATTTCGGCAAGTCGAGCAAGGTTGTGCTCGAGCTGCTTGCAAAGTATTTTGACGACACGAAAAACCATATGACAGCCCTCGAGGACAGAGAGCTTGACATCATTTTTGAAACCTTCACCCAGGAGTCGGCAGTAAGCAGCTTTGACGAATATTTCGCAACTGCTTCACAGCCCAAGGCTGAGGAGAAGAAGCCTGAAAAGAAGCAGGAGGCTGCTGCACCCAAGGCAGAAGCAGAAAAGAAGCCCGAAAAGGCAGCCGCTCCCGCACAGAAAAGAAACGAGGGTAAGCCGCACCAGCAGGACAAAAAGCCTGCGCAGCAGCCCCAGCAGGCAAAGCAGCCCGAGCAGCAGCCCAAGAAGAAGGACAAAACAGGTCCGCTTCAGGCAAGAACAAAGGGCGAAAAGAGAACAATCGACACAAGAGCAGACAACGTTCAGCTCGAAAAATACAACGAGCGTTACGAGAACATTGTTCCCGTTAACAAGTCCGAAGGTATTCAGGATTCCTCTGTCAGAAAGCAGAAGCTCAACCAGAAATCCAAGCAGTACCGCAAGCAGGGCGGTAATCAGCGCCGCCGTGAAACAGAGGCAGAAAGACTCAAGAGAATTGCCGCAGAGCGTGCAAGCAGACAGATTTCCATTACAGTTCCCGACGAAATCACAGTCGGCGACCTTGCAATGAAGCTGAAGATGACTGCCGCAGAGGTAATCAAGAAGCTCTTTGCCCTGGGTCAGATGGCTACAATCAACGATGTTCTTGACTACGATACAGCCGAAATCGTTGCAAGCGAGCTTGGCGCAAAGGTCACAAAGGAAATTGTTGTCACAATTGAGGACAGGATTATCGACGCAACAGAGGACGACGATGCAGACCTTCAGCCCAGAAACCCCGTTGTTGTCGTTATGGGTCACGTTGACCACGGTAAGACATCACTTCTCGATGCTATACGCCACACCTCCGTTACTTCAACAGAGGCAGGCGGTATTACACAGCACATCGGTGCTTACAGAGTTAAGGCAAACGGCGAGCTTATCACCTTCCTTGATACTCCCGGTCACGCCGCCTTCACATCAATGCGTGCCCGTGGCGCACAGGCAACGGATATTGCCGTGCTTGTTGTTGCCGCAGACGACGGTATTATGCCCCAGACAATTGAGGCTATTAACCACGCAAAGGCTGCAGGTGTTACAATCATCGTAGCTATGAACAAGATGGATAAGCCCGATGTTTATCCCGACAGAATCAAGCAGCAGCTTACAGAGTACGAGCTCATCCCCGAGGAGTGGGGCGGCGACACAATCTGTGTTCCTGTTTCCGCACACACAAAGATGGGTATTGACGAGCTGCTTGAATCCATACTTCTCGTTGCAGAGA
Organism: Acutalibacteraceae bacterium; assembly: GCA_045605425.1. GTDB lineage: Bacteria > Bacillota > Clostridia > Oscillospirales > Acutalibacteraceae > UBA8612. The sequence continues at coordinate 86,782 of JAZUQA010000012.1, read as the reverse complement.
TGAAGGAGCTCAAGGCTAACCCCAACAGAGCAGCAAAGGGTATCGTAATCGAAGCAAGACTTGACAAGGGCCGTGGCCCGATTGCAACTCTCCTTGTTCAGAACGGTACACTCCGTTCAGGTGACATCATCGTTGCAGGTACAGCGGTAGGCCGTGTCAGAGCAATGGTTGATGAGCACGGTAAGAACGTCAAGGAAGCCGGTCCCTCCTGCCCCGTTGAGATTATGGGTCTTGCCGAAGCTCCGCAGGCAGGCGACGTATTTGACGCAGTCAGCGACGAGCGTCTTGCACGTGAGCTTGTTGAACAGCGTAAGCAGAAAATCAAGGACGAACAGTTCAACTCCGTACAGAAGGTTACACTTGACAACCTCTTCTCCTCACTCCAGGCAGGCGAGGTCAAGGACCTCAACGTTATCGTCAAGGCAGACGTTCAGGGCTCTGCGGAAGCAGTTAAGCAGAACCTTGAAAAGCTCTCCAACGACGAGGTTCGTGTCAGAGTTATCCACAACGGCGTCGGCGCAGTCAGCGAAAGCGACGTTATGCTCGCTAACGCTTCCAACGCTATTATCGTCGGCTTCAACGTCCGTCCCGACCCCGCAGCTCAGGCTAACGCAGAGCGTGACGGCGTTGAGATGAGAATGTACCGCATCATTTACGACTGTATCGAGGAAATCGAGGCAGCTATGAAGGGTATGCTCGCACCCAAGACCCGTGAGGTTGTTCAGGGCAGAGTTGAAGTACGTAATGTTATTTCAATTTCCTCCGTCGGTAACGTTGCAGGCTGTTACGTTCTTGACGGTAAGGTTACAAGAGCCTCTAAAATCCGTGTTGTGCGTGACGGTATTGTTATCGCAGAGGACGAGATGGGCTCACTCAAAAGATTCAAGGACGACGTCAAGGAAGTTGTTCAGGGCTATGAATGCGGTATCGTGCTGACAAAGTTCAACGATATCAAGCTCGGCGATATCTTTGAATCCTTCATTATTGAGGAATACAGAGACTAATTGAAAGGTTAAGCGTAAGGACTGTCAACCAGTCCTTACGCGCTGAAAATAATGGCAGGTTATAAAACAGACAGAGTTGCGGAAGACATCAAGCGTGAAATAATCGCAATAATCCGTGACGAAATCAAGGATCCCCGTGTTCAGGGCAAGCTTCTCACAGTTGTGAGGGTTGAGGTTTCGGGTGACCTTTCCTATGCAAAGGCTTACATCAGTGCAATGGAAGGTCTTGAAGCCGCACAGGAAGCAGTAAAGGGACTTAAAAATGCGGCAGGCTACATCCGCCGCGAGGTCGGACAGGCACTCCGCCTGAGAAAGACACCCGAAATCCGTTTCGTTGCTGACGATTCAATCGAGCACGGTATGAGCATTGCAAAAATGCTTAAAGATTTAGGGTGACGATTATAATCCGAACTCGCCCAAATGCGTGACTTTTTGCGGCTTTTCGGCGTTTCGGATTTGAAAGGCGACAGCCTGTCGGCATCCTCAACATCCAAAAATCCATCAAAAATTCGCACTTTTGGGTCGTAGATTTTTTGCGAAGCGGATTTTTGGCATATCAAGGCACAAAACGCAGTAAATCCTGACGGATTTACGAGTATTTTAACGATGAGATGGCGGAAATCCGCCCTGCAAAAAACGGGTTCGGATTATATTCGTCACCCTATGTAAAAAAATAAAGGAGACAGCTTCAGATGATTATAAATCTTAACGATGCTGCATCTTTCTTAAAAGAACACGACAATTTCACAATCATCACCCACGCCCACCCGGACGGAGATACTCTCGGCTCGGGCTTCGGGCTTTGCCTTGCACTTCGCTCAATGGGCAAAAAGGCAAACGTTATCAACAACGAGGAGCTTCCGGCAAAATTCCGCTATCTTGACGTTGAAAAGCAGGATTTTGAAGAGCAGACCGTTGTTGCCGTTGATATTGCCGACGTTTCGCTTATGGGCGAGGATACAAAGGCAAAGTACGGTGAGAAAGTGGATTTGTGCATAGACCACCACGGCTCAAACAGACTTTTTGCAAAGCAGAGTTATATTGATGCTGCTGCGGCTGCGGCGGCTGAAATAATTGCAGAGCTTGTTGAGCTGCTCGGTGTTGAAATAAACGCTGATATTGCGGACAGGCTGTTTACCGGAATTTCAACCGACACGGGCTGCTTCCGCTACGCAAACGTAACGCCGAAAACGCACCTTATAGCGGCACAGCTTATGGGCTACGGCGCAAATGCGGCAAAAATCAACGTTGCTATGTTTGAAACAAAGACAAAGACCTATGCCGTACTTGAGAGAATGGCTCTCGATTCAATGGAATTCCATTTTGACGGCAAATGTGCAATTATCACAATTACACAGGAAATGTTCGACAAAAGCGGCTCAAGCGAAAACGAGTGTGAAGGCATTGCCGCCCTGCCAAGACAGATTGAAGGTGTCAAGGTAGGCGTAACAATCCGTGAACGCAGAAACGGCGAGTACAAGGCTTCCGTGCGTACTCACGACCCCGTTGACGCTTCGGCTATCTGCTCAAAGCTCGGCGGCGGCGGACACCGCAACGCTTCGGGCTGCTCTCTTCCCTTCACATTTGAAGAAGCAAAGGCAAAGCTGCTTGAAACAATAGGTGAATTTATATGACGGGCGTAGTTTTTCTCGACAAGCCGCAGGGACTTACCTCCTTTGTTGCGGCTAACAGAGTAAAAAGAGTGCTGAACGCCAAAAAATCGGGGCACACGGGCACGCTTGACCCTATGGCAACGGGTGTGCTTGTGGTTATGCTCGGTGGTGCAACGAGGTTTATTGACTTCCTGCCCTCTCACGATAAGGCATACAGCGCAACTGTCAGATTAGGTATAACTACAGACACGCTTGATACTGACGGCGAAATTCTTTCACAAACCCAAAGCCACGTTACCGCCGAAGAATTCAAAGCAGCTATGCTCTCCTTTCTTGGCGAAATCGAACAGATTCCGCCCATGTACTCGGCAATAAAAAAAGACGGAAAAAAGCTCTACGAGCTTGCCCGTCAGGGTATAGAGGTTGAGCGTGAAAGCAGAAAGGTGAGCATCTACTCACTTGAAATGACCGGTGCAGACGAGGAAAAGCAGGAGTTTTCCTTTGAAGTAAAGTGCTCGGCAGGCACTTATGTACGCACCCTTGCAAGCGATATTGGCGAAAAACTGGGCTGCGGTGCAGCGCTTTGCTCTCTTCGCAGAATTATGGCACACGGTGCTGAAATCGGGCAATGCAAGCCTCTTGAAGAGCTGACAGAAAACGATGTTGTCAGCCTTGAGTCGCTTCTGCCCTACCCCGTCGTTACGGTAAGCGAGGCGCAGGCAAAGCGTTTTCGCAACGGTGGCGAGCTTGACACAAAGCGATTAAAAACTAAAACCGAAGCAGGTCTTTACAAGGTTTATTCACCCGACAGCACCTTTCTCGGGCTTGGCGAAGTCAAGCAGGACGGTATGCTTTGGGTAAAACGGCTTTATATTGATAATTAAGGAATACTATATGGCTGAAATGAAAAGGGCTGTTGCCCTGGGCAATTTTGACGGTCTTCATTCGGGTCACACCGCAGTAATCGAAAAGGCGAAGGCTATGGCACACAACGGACTTGTCCCTTGCGTGCTGCTGCTTGACCCGCTGCCCTGCAATGTGGAGGGCTTCACACCACACAAGGCACTTATCACCGACAGCGAAAAAGAAAAGCTGCTCAGTAAAATGGGCGTTGAGGTTGTCAGAATTGATTTTCTTAAAATTAAAGATTATGAGCCCGTGCGTTTTTTTGAGGATATAATAATCAAAGAGCTTAACGCAGGCGCAGTGAGCTGCGGCTTCAACTACCGCTTCGGAAAAAGCGGCAGCGGTGACAGCAAGCTGCTCGAAAGCCTTTGCAAAGCGGCTGACATTTGTTTTTGCGTAAGCGAGGCAGTAGAGTATGACGGACTGCCCATAAGCTCAACGAGAATTAGAAACGCACTTGAAAACGGTGAAATCGAAAAAGCAAATGCAATGCTCGGCAGAAGCTTCGGCTACACGCTCGAGGTTGTGCATGGCGACAAAATCGGCAGACTGCTTGACTGCCCGACTATCAACCAGCTTTTCCCCGAGGAGCTCATAGTCCCAAAATACGGCGTTTACTCATCCGAAACCAGAATTGACGGCAAGTGGCTGCGCTCGGTTACAAACATCGGCCGCCGTCCGTCCTTTGAAAACGACGAGCAGCGCAGCGAAACACACATCATCGGCTACAACGGTGACCTTTACGGAAAAACCGTTGAAGTAAGGCTTCTTTCCTACAAAAGAGGCGAAAGAAAGTTTTCCTCCCTTGACGAGCTGAAAGAGCAGCTTAGCAGGGACAAGGAATAAAAACAAGCACGTGCACACTCTCCCAAAAAAATGAAATGGAGTGATTATATGGCAACAACAATGAAAAAAAAGTACGGTCTTATGACCGCCATCGCAATGGTTACGGGTGTTGTAATCGGCAGCGGTGTTTTCTTCAAGGCGGAAAAAGTTCTTTCCGCAACAGGCGGTAATCTCAAGCTCGGTATCCTTGCGTGGATAGCCGGCGGTCTGATTATGCTCGCCTGCGCCTACGCTTTTTCAATTCTTGCAAACAGAATTGAAAAGGTCAACGGTCTTGTTGACTACGCTGAAGCACTCGTCGGCAAGAAGTACGCCTACTTTATAGGCTGGTTTACTTCGATTATTTATTACCCCTGCCTTACAATGGCGCTTGCATGGGTAACCGCACGCTACACCTGCGTACTCTTGTTCAACGACCGTGCAGACATCACGGGCGGTCTTTGTATGACCATTGCAGCTTTTTACCTGATATTCAGCTTTGCAATAAACCTGCTTTCCCCCGTTATTGCAGGCAAGGTACAGGTTTCCACAACGGTCATCAAGCTCATTCCCCTTTTCCTTATGGCCATCGGCGGCACAATTTACGGCCTTACCAAGGGCTACACGGTTGAAAACTTCACGACTATTGTAAACGAAGTACAGACAGGACCTGCCCTTTTCACCGCAATATGTGCAACAGCCTTTGCTTACGACGGCTGGATTGTTGCAACAACAATCAACGCAGAGCTCAGGGACGCAAAGAAAAACCTTCCCCGTGCACTTGTTTTCGGCTCACTTGCAGTTATTATCGTTTACATTCTCTACTACGTAGGTCTTGCAGGCGGTATCACCAACGCCGAAATGATGCAGGGCGGCGAAACAGGCGCAAGACTTGCTTTCGAGGCTGTATTCGGCAAAATCGGCGGAACGGCAGTTTTCGTTTTCGTTGTAATTTCCTGCTTCGGTACACTCAACGGTCTTACCCTTGCCTGCTCAAGAGGTATGTACGCACTTGCAGCCCGTAACGAAGGTCCCAAACCCTATGTTTTCGCACAGGTTGACAAGGCAACGAACATGGCTCCCAGCTCCGCTACGCTTGGTCTTCTGATGTGCGTTGTGTGGCTCGTATTCTTCTACTGCTCACAGTTTTCCTCCTTCGGCTCAAGCTGGGGCATCTTCGCCTTTGACCCGACGGAGCTTCCCATTGTTACGAGCTATGCACTGTATATGCCGATTTTCTTTATGATGCTCTTTAAGGTCAAGGATGCAGGCGTTGGAAAGCGCTTCCTTGCACCGGCTATCGCTATTATAGGCTGCTGCTTTATGATGGTTGCAACTGTATTTTCTCACCAGAAATTCGTTATCGGCTACCTCATCATCTTTGCAGTAATCATGGCCTTCGGTATGATATTCTCGAAGGAAAAGAAGGCACTTAAATAAAACCAATTATTTAACACCCCGTTGATTTTGAAAATCAACGGGGTGCTATATTATGAACAGCCTGCTCAAAAAAGTATAATTATTACACCTATAACCAAACCGTAACCTAAAAGCGAAAGCAATGCAGAACCGCCAAACATTCCCAATGCACCTATCCAGTCTATACTTGGCGTTCCTTTACTGGTGTTTGTTATTACATCTGTACATCGCAAGCCAACACCTAAACTAAACACTATCGGCGGTACAATGAACAGCATAATAAGTGAGTCCATTAGAATGGTATTGTTAATAGTATTAATCACATTCATTACTGCCATTATCAGAGAAGCTATAATCAAAATTATACCTATAACCTGTCGTATTATATAGTGTTTCTTCATTTTTTCTTCTTTGGCTTTGTACTTTGATGTTGACGCTATTTTGTCGGCTTTCGTTTTTTCGAAATACAAATCCGCAACCTGCTTTTGTATATTCAAATCGGTTTCATAATCTGTCTTTGTCGGATGATTACTCCAAATTTCGCCTACCTTCTGATTACCTGCATATACGTCATAATCTTTTCTCTGCGGCATAAAGACACTTCCTTTATTCTTAATTGTGTGAAACTTCATAAATCCATGCGGTTTCAAGGTTATTGTAAACCAAAATGGTTTATATGTCAATATACCAAAACAGTTTGTATATAATAAATCTCGGTGATTTTATGTACGAACAGATACGAAACCTGCGTGAAGACCACGACCTGCTACAAAAAGACCTTGCAGAATACCTGAACTGCTCACAGGTGTGCTATTCACGCTATGAGCTTGGCACAAGAGATATACCAACCGACGTTTTAATAAAACTTGCTTATTTTTACAACACAAGCGTTGATTATATTCTCGGTATAACCCAAACAGATGTGCCCTACCCACGAAACGACAAAACCCCTTGACTTTCAGTAACAACTGTCGGTCAAGGGGTTTGCTTTATTCCTCCAACTATAAAATTACTCTGCCTTTACAAACCTTTGATTTGAACTTTTAGGTTTATCAGGCATAGTCATTTTTAATTCTCCGCTTTCGACAAGCGGAGCAACAATCTGGGACATCACATAGTTTTTTGACTTCCCCACGAAAGTGACAATTTCTGCTCTTGTTCGTGGTATAGTGCAAAACTCTGTCAAAGAATCTGCAGCTTTGGATTCTGTTGCAAATAAACCATTCTTCATAACGACCTTAAATTCTCCGTGTACAACCGAAAATAACGGTGCAGGCAGGCCTGCATTTGCAAATTCACTGCGCATAGTAGGAATGCCGGAGTATCTGTTTTCGGTTACATTCAAAAGTTCAAGTATATTTGCCAGTGCAGCATTTCTTGTTTCGGGTCTAACCTTACCAAGCGCATCTATGGAGATTTTTCCGTATAGCCCTCCACTATTGATAATTTCCATACGATCACGATACATTTCTATGCGAATAGGAACATTTTCTGTGTGAACGCTATAATCTCGATGTACCAACGCATTGAGAATTGCTTCTCGAACAGCTTTTATCGGGTATTCAGGCTTATCTGCACGGATTCCGTTTTCATTTATAATCGTTTTTGTTCGACTGTTTTTTCGGACAAACTCAACCGCTTCTTCAAGCATATCGGGAATTGCACCGGTAATTCGTTTGTTATCTATAAAACGTTCCCCATCATTACCAACTGTTCCTTGTTCAGTTCCGGGCAGAGAAACTGCGGTAATACAGAGCTGTGGGAAGTAGGCTTGAGGATATTTTGAAAAAGTCATCAATCCTGCAAGAGTCGGTGCACCATCATTCGTAATACCCATCAGTTCCAGAATTTCTTCTTCGGAAACATTATCCGCAAGATTCTTTCGCTCGCTTTTAACTGCAGCAAGATAATCATTCATTCGCTTTTTATCAATCATATTGAGTTTCGCATTCTCAACAATGCGAATGTCATCACGGGTTCTCTTACGAAACGCCTCATAACTGTATATCTCATACTCACTCATCAGCTCATCAGATTCACCAACACGAACATAAGAACCTTTAATTCTGCCTACACCTTTATAGAAAACAGGTCGTTCGGAAATATCTACTCCGGGAATTTCGGCAGAAACAACGGTCTTTCCGTCAATCTCACATACAGTAAACAAAGCACGAACAGACGGTTCCATTTGCTTGCACTGCTCAGTTACTCTCTTTTGAAGATCCTGCGCATCATATACACCTTTAATTGCGTAATTATCTGCTTCGTCAACACCAAAAATAATAATGCCGCCTTCGTCTTGATTGGAGAAGGATGAAAGAGTATCAAACAATCTTGTAGGACAGCCGTGCGTTGCAGATTTCAATTCAATAGTCTGTGTTTCGGCTTTCAGCGCTTTCGTGTTTATAACAATTTTTTCAAGAGTTTCTGCTTGCATTAACATTTTCTCCTATGAATTATTGTTCTTATTATACGCAGAATTAATTAAAAAGTCAACAATTAATATTTTTTGTTTAATTTTGAACTGTTTTCATTTAATAATTAACGATTTAATCAGAGTTTGAACTGTTATTTAGTGAGAATTAACAATTAAATTAATAAATCGTTAATTCTTCTTAAAAAATCCCAATCAATTTTGATAATCACAAAAATGATTGGGATTTTTTATCGATTAATAAATTCTGAATGTCTTTACTTCAAACGGTTTGTATGTGAACTCGAAGGTTTCGCCGTCGAAGGCTACGGGAGTTTCGTCCTCTTCAATCATATTACACTCGGTAACTGTTTTACCGCCGAGCTTCCAGGTAACCTTGCCCTTGCCTCTGCGGCGTTCTTCCTCGGCAATACGGATGATGATGCCTCTGCCGTCCTGAGCGTTCTTGATACAGTCAACGGTGAAGCTGCCGCCCTCAACGGTGAGGAAGCTGCTGCCGCTTTCAATCTTACCGTCCTGCTTGCCTGCAACTCTTGCAACAGGAGGAACATTGAGGCAAAGACCGTTCCTGACTGTTTCAGCATCCTGCCAGCCGTTCTTATGCGGATAGTAGGCGTAAACAAAGGTGCTGATGCCGTGGTCGCCTGTTCTGTCGGGACAGGTCGGTGCACGCATAAGCGTAAGCCTCATACGGGAATTGTGGATGTCGTAGCCGTACTTACAGTCGTTGAGAAGGCTGACGCCGTAGCCGCCCTCGGAAAGGTCTGCCCACTTGTGTGCGGCAACCTCGAAGCGGGTATAATCAAAGCTCGTGTTCCAGTGTGTCGGGCGTTTGATTGCACCGTGAGCAATGTTATATGTAGCCTCTGTGTCGATTACTGCAACGTTGAACTCTGCCTTGAGCACCTTGTCGCTCTCATGCCAGTCAACAGTTGTGTCGAAAAGAAGCATATCGCTGTCACGGTTGAGGATAATCTTCTGTGTGATTGTGGACTTGTGGAACTTGCGGACGATTTCGATTACGCCACGCTGTGCGTTGGATTCAAGCACCTTGATGCTTTCTGCCTCGTCGAGTGTCCACACCTTTTTCTTGTAGTTGATTTCAAGGTTCCACGCAGTTTCGTGAATACACTTGTCGAGCGAAACTGTGAGCAGGTTGCCCTTGCCGTCAAGAGATTCTCTGTCGTTCACCTTGTCGTAAATGCTCGTAATTACGCCGTTCTCGTCGAATACAGCCTTGATTTTGCTGTTTTCAAGCACGGTTGCGGTTGCTGTAACAGCATCGTAATCCGCCGTATTTTCGCCCAGTGCAAACACCTTACAGCCGAATGCGGGAAGAGGCTCATCGGGTGTAAAGGTGAGCAGGTAGCCGTTTTCTCTCTTCTCAAATACGCAGGGCAGAGCCTTGCCGTCCTTGCCGAGAGGAACGAGCTTCTCAGACTCAACATTGAGCCTGACGGGCATAGAGTTTTCAACACTTACAAGGTTCCAGCAGATAATGCTGTCGCCCTCTGTCTTGACTGTTGCGTTAAGAGCATTGAGAAGCTCATTTTTAAGCTCTCTGTTCATCTTACGAAGGAGGGCATATTCCTTCTTGCAGTCCTCAAATACCTCGTGGATTGAAGTACCAGGGAGAATATCGTGGAACTGATTTGTGAGAAGGCACTTCCACGCAGTTTCGATTTTTTCCTTCTGATATGCAACGCCGCAGAGCTTTTCTGCAAGGACGCCCAGCATTTCGTTACGCTCGATTGCGTATTCGCCACGGCGGTTGTTCTTCTTTACAAAGTGCTGGCTTGTGAAAGTACCTCTGTGGTTTTCGTAGTACATTTCGCCGTTCCAGACGGGAAGCTCTTCCTTCTTCTCTGCTGTGATTGCAAAGAAATCGTCAACGTGGCCGATATGTGCCTGCGGAAGACCGGGGAAGTTCTGAAGGCGCTTGCCTCTTTCGAGCATCCAGTTTGTGGGGCCGCCGCCACCGTCACCGTAGCCGTACATCTGCATTGCAGTGTCAAGCTGCTCCTTGTTGTTGCACTCACGGTCGGAGGTCATAAGCTCGCTGACACTGAACACGCCGTTGTAGCCGGGGTGCATCATATGAGCCATAATCTGTGTGCCGTCGTTACCCTGCCAGCGGAACATATTGAACGGGAACTTGTTCGTATCGTTATATGAGAGCTTTGAGGTGATGAAGTTTTCCATACCGCAGCGCTTGATAATCTGCGGCAACGCCCAGGTAAAGCCGAAGCAGTCGGGCAGCCAGTAGGTCTTGGAAACCTTGCCGAATTCGTTTTTGAAGAACTCCGTACCGTAGAGCACCTGACGGATTAATGCCTCACCGGAAGCAACGTTTGTGTCAGCCTCGACCCATACGTTACCGCAGATGTCCCACTGGTTGTTGGCAACCTTTTCCTTAATCATTTCGTAAAGCTCGGGGTAGTGCTTCTTGACCATATTGTAAAGCACAGCCTGGCTCTGACCGAAGGTCATTTCGGGGTACTTGTCCATAAGAGTTACAACGTTGGAGAAGGTTCTTGCGCTCTTGCGGATGCTCTCCTGAATTCTCCACAGCCAAGCAACGTCGATATGGCTGTGACCCGTGAAGATAACCTTTGAGGTTGCTGACCACGGGATTTTTGAGAGTTTTTCAAGGTAAAGTTTGCGTGCCTCGGCAATGGATTTGCGTACCTCGGGCTCGTCAAAATCGTAGTCGACAACGTGTAAGCTGTCATCTATTGCGGAATAAACGAGGGAATAAATATGCTCGTCCTTAATGAATTCAAGCGCCTGGAAAGCAACCTCAAGGTCGTACCAGTAGCCTTCGCACTCCTCATCCGCAACCCAGATATAGGCTGTGGAGAAGGTGTACTCCATACTTTTTGCGCCGTCCATTGCAGGGTCACAGAATTCCATTGAGTTTACTGCGGCTTCAAGCTCAATATTGAGAACATCGCCTGCGTTAAACTTGTCCTTGAGGACGATAGTGCCTCTTTCGGGGGCATATTTTGAAGAGGAAACCGAACCGCAGAATTTGCCGTTAACCTTTACAAGGCTTTCACCGCCGATGAAAAATTCAAGTCGGAGCTCCTTGCCTGCCATTTCTTCGGGCACGGTGAATGCGGTGCGGAAAAAGTGAGCCTCGTCATAGCCTGTTGACCAGTGCTGACCGAGGGTCATTTCTCCTCTGTCTTCTTCGGGTGTGTAGCTGCCTGCCTCAAACATTGCGTGGGTGTACGACCAGACGGGCAGGTCTGCCTTATATAAAGCACAGTACTTGCGAAGCTGGTTATACATATCCTTAAGTACGCCGAGTTTCGGTGTAAGCATATTATTTACCTCCTTGTGTTTATGTCACGGTAGTTGACTACCCTGATTCTTCTTCGTCTGCGGTTTTTGTTAACATAGATATTTGCAACGATAAGGAAAACAATTACGACTGCAAGAATTATCGCAAAAATCTTGAAGCCCGTTGTTTTTGCAAGCTCGCCAAGCTTACCCGTAACAAAGAGTATGATGCTGCGGTCAATATCCTCTGCCGCAACGAGCTTTACTCTTGCAATTTCCTCGCCTGCGTAGGTTACAACCGCCTCGCAGACCTCGTCACCCTTTTTGAGCGGAGCGTCAACAGACTCGGGCAGGCTGTCCTTCACGGGCTCAACAAGCACGCTGCCTGCATCAACGCCGACAGGCACAAGCGCAAAGCACTCCTCCTTGGGTACAAGGCGGACATGGTCTATACCCCAGGCGTAATTTACTTTTGCAACGGTGATAATCTGCGACGGGTCTGTAACTGTTTTGAGCTTGATATTGTCAAACGTCCACTCGAGCATCGCCTTTGTGTCCATAAAGGCAAAGTTTTCGTCGTAGCCGTCCTTATCGTAATCGTAAAACGGTGCTTTCATTGCAACGGCAAGGTAGCTGTAGCCGTTTTTGGTGGCGGTAGTGATAACGCACTTACCCGCCTTGGTTGTGGAGCCTGTCTTGATGCCCTTGGCTTCTTCGAGGTAATACTCTCTGTAGCCGCTGAGCATAAGGAAATTCGTTGTGCGGATTTTGCGCTCCGGATTCATATTTGTTGCAGGAAGCGTATATTCCTTCGTCGAGCTTATTTCGTTGAAAACGGGGAAGCTCATAGCGTATTTTGCAAGCCTTGCCATATCCTTGGCGCACGAGTAGTGACCCTCTTCATCAAGACCGTGAGGATTGGCAAAATGTGTATTTTCACAGCCGACCTCTTTTGCAAGGCCGTTCATCATTTCAACAAATTTTACAATTGAGCCCTCGCCTATATAATCGGCAAGTATCATTGCCGCCTCATTGGCACTGCTTACCATAAGGCAGTAAAGCAGGCTCCTGACAGTTATCTCCTCGCCGACCTTGATACCTGCGAGCGAGCTGCCCGTGCCGTCCAGCGCACGGATACAGTGCTCGGGTACGGTTATTACCGTGTCAAGCTCCTCGCAGTGCTTGAGGGTCAGAGCCGCCGTGACGATTTTAGTCAGCGAAGCGGGAGAGGTCTGCTTCCCGGAATTCTTTTCAAAAAGCACCGTGCCCGTGTCAAGGCTCTCGATATAAAATATCTCGGTTTCGGTCTTGACAGAGGAGTTATAGACGGCACTTGCACCTATCGGCGCAACGCAGGAAAAAATAACCGCCAGAGAAAGCAAAAAAATTATTACTTTTTTCATAGACAAAGCCTCATAAAATGTAGTATTATTAGTGTTGTTAACACACGATAAACAGGAGAAAGTTTTATGGTATATATAACAGGTGATTTACACGGCGATTACGACCGCCTTGATTCAATAAAGCTCAAAAAGGGTGACACCCTCATTATCTGCGGCGACTTCGGCCTCGTATGGGACGGAAGCGCAAGAGAGGAAAAGCTTTTAAGGCAGCTCGGCAAAAAGAAATTCAACATCTGCTTCCTTGACGGCACACACGAAAATTTTGAGCTGCTTGACGAATACGACGTCGGCGTTTTCTGCGGCGGTAAGGCGCACAACATTTCGGGCAACCTCTACCACCTTATGAGAGGTCAGATTTACTCGATTGAAAAACAGACATTTTTCGCAATGGGCGGCGGCGAAAGCCCCGACATTGATATGCTGTTTGACAACGGTGCGTGGTCACGCCGTGAATTCCCCAGCAGCGAGGAATTGGCAGAGGGCGCAGAAAATATGGAGAAGGTCGGTTGTAAGGTGGATTACATAGTAACTCACGAGCCGCCCTCAAAAATCAAGAGCTTCTTGAAGCTCCACAGCGAAAATCCTGCAAGAATAACAGGTCTCAACGCTTATTTCGACGAGATGAGCTCCGCCTGCGAGTATAAACGCTGGTTTTTCGGCAGTATGCACATCGACAAGCACATTTCCACCACACACATTGCGGTTTACAAAAAGGTTATCAATGCACAAACAGGTGATATAGTATATTGATTTATTTTAAGCATCGCTTTTGCGGTGCTTTTTTTATTTTCAAGGGTCCCTATTTTAATGTCCCCAGAACTTTCTGTCTAAACTTCTAAAGCGGATTGCTCTGCCGATATGCTCAGCTTCGATTAATTCGCTTGAATCAAGGTCAGCAACGGTACGGGCAACACGGAGAATTTTATCGTAAGCACGGGCAGAAAGCCCCAGTTTTTCAAAGGTATTTTTGAGCATAAGGTTTGCGCTGTCAGTCATAACGCAGAATTTTTTAGTCTGCGCAGGTGACATTTTTGCGTTACAGCTTGCCGCACTGCCTTTCAGACGTTCAAGCTGTATTGCCCTTGCGGCATCGACACGCTTTTTGATTTCGGCGGAGCTTTCCGCCTTGGCTGTTGCGGAAAGGTCGTCGTAATCCACGGGCGGCACTTCAATGTGTATATCTATTCTGTCCAGAAGCGGGCCCGAAACACGGTTGACATAGCGGTTTGCCGCACCGCTTGAGCAGGTGCAGGGGCGTGTCGGGTGACCGTAGAAGCCGCACGGACAGGGGTTCATTGCGCAAACGAGCATAAGCGAGCAATCATACGAAACCGTACCCGATGAACGGGTCAGATTAATTACGCCGTCCTCAATCGGCTGACGGAGAATTTCAAGCGCCTGCTTGCTGAATTCGGGAAGCTCGTCCAGAAAAAGCACACCGTTGTGAGCAAGAGAAATATCGCCTGGACGGGGCACAAAGCTGCCGCCGCCTGCAAGACCTGCGGGAGATATTGTGTGGTGCGGCGAACGGAAGGGTCTTGACTTTATAAGCGAAACACCGGCAGGCAACGCACCTGCAACGGAATAAACCTTGGTGGTTTCAATCGCTTCCTCAAAGCTCATATCGGGCAGAATTGAGGGCAGACGCTTTGCCAGCATACTTTTACCCGAGCCGGGAGGACCAATCATCATAACGTTGTGTCCGCCTGCCGCCGCAACCTCGAGGGCAAATTTCGCCTCAAACTGTCCCATAACCTCGCTGAAATCGGGTGCATCAGGCGAAAGCACGCTTTGCGTGTAGTCGGCTTCGTCGGCAGGAGTAAGCTCCTTTGAGCCACGCAGGTGATTGAGTAAATCGAACACAGTTTTTACGGGGTAAACGGTAATTCCCTTTACAACGCAGCTTTCCGCCGCATTGTCGAACGGCACAAAAATTTCCTTTATGCCGTTTTTCTGTGCCTCAATTACCATAGGCAGGGCACCGTTTATTTTGCGGATTTCGCCGTTTAGCGACAATTCACCGAGGAAGGCACAGCCCGAAAAATCGCCTTTGAGCTGTGAGCTTGCCTTGAGAATGGCAATATAAATCGGCAAATCATAAATCGGGCCGACCTTACGCTTGTCCGCAGGGGCAAGGTTAACAGTTATACGGCTGACAGGAAAGGACATACCCGTGTTTTTGATAACGGCGTTTACCCTTTCGCCCGATTCCTTTACAGCCGTGTCAGGCAGACCGACAATATCAAAGTGGGGAAGCCCACGTGAAACATCCGCCTCAACGCAGACCATATATGTATCCATACCGAATATGCCGACGCTGTTTATACGGGCAAACACAAAGCCTTCCCCCTTTTTATTTTTATTTATCCTTCTGCTTGGAGTACTTCAGCTTATAGATTGTGCGCATAATGAAGCAGTCGAGCTTGCCGATATAATTGGGCTTGCCGAAGGCGCAGCCAGCAAGGTAGGACTTGCAGTTTTTCTCGACTACCATCTGAATTGCGTTTGCGTCATACATATCAGAGCCGCAGCAGAGCACACTGCCGTCCTTGAGGAAGGCGGCGTTTCTGCCCTTGAGTGCCTTGACTGCCTTATCGCCCTTGATTTTGCGGACTGTTACGCCTGCAATCTGTGCAAAGTCATCCAGCAGGGGCTTGAGCGCACCGCCACACTTCTTGCCTGCACCGAGAATGTCGGGTGTTGCGGACTGAACAATTGCGTTTACATCGGAACGGGCAATGTATATATCTCTGTGCATTGCAGCCATTGCAAAATTCTTGCCGTCCATACCGTTGAAGGGGCACTCAACGCTTGAGCCGTCGTCACCGGAAAGAATAATCTTTTCGCTGTCTCTGATTGAAGAGTAGCAGACGGGCTTTTTGATTTCGGGAGCCTTGTATTTTTTGAGAAGGTATACGTTGCAGGCATCCTCAAGGGTCTGTGCAACGAAGAAGGCATCGTTGCTGTCCTTACCCATACATACTGCACCGTGGTGCGACATAATTACAGCCTTGCTGTCGGGGTTCTGCTCAATGGCGGTATATACACCAACCTTGAGCTTCTTTGTGCTGGGCATACCGTAGGCTGCAAGCGGAACCTTGCTGCCCAGAACGCTTGCGTGCATTGCGCTTTCTACGGGCATATCCTTGCCGAGAACGCTTACAACGGAAGCGTTGAGCTGGTGTGTGTGAATAACAAAATTGCACTCGGGTCGCAGCTTATATGCAGAAGCGTGAACACCCTTTTCGGATGAAGGCTTTACGTCGCCCTCGTAGCTGAGGTCTTCAATCTTAACCTTTACAATTTCGTCGGGAGTAAGGCTTTCGTAAGACCTGCCGCTGGGAGTAATAACAAATTCCGTGTCACTGATTCTGCAGCTTACGTTACCCCATGTTCTTGCGATAAGTCCGTTAGCAACGAGTGCCTTGCCTGCTTCGATAACGGCAAGCTTTGCCTGCATAATATCCATAATTCGTACCTGTCCTTTCATCGTTTTATATCAAATTTAATTTAAGCCAATAACTGATTTTCCGCTTCGGGTGCGTCGAGGTTACCCATTTCGTTGAAATAGTAATCGTACACGCTTGCGGCAATTGTAGCAAGCGAGGAACCGCTGCCTGCGCCCTCTGCGGCGATGCATATTGCAATCTGCGGATTGTCCGCAGGAGCATAAGTGATAAGGAAGCCGTTGTTGGTCGTCACACGGTAGCCGTTGATTGTACGGTCAACCTGCGAGGTACCTGTTTTTGCGGCGGCTGAAACGGGCAAATCCTTGAACGCATAGGAGCAGTAGCCCTTCGAGCCGACAAGCTCCATACCTCTGCGCACGGTGGCGAGAGTATTCTGCGAAAAGCCTGTTTTGAGTATTACCTCGGCACCGTTTTCAAGCACGGTTTCGGAATAGTCCGCCGATTTAACCGTCTTTACAAAATGCGGTCTGTAGCGTGTGCCGCCGTTGGCAATTGTTGCGCAGTAGTTGACAAGCTGAACGGGAGAGAACATACTGCCGCCGTTGCCGATAGCGTTCTGAAGCGTGAAACCGGGCTGCCATATCTGGTTGAGAGAAGCTCGGTATTCCGGGCTGTCCAGCGTGCCTGTTGCCTCGGGCAGCTCAACGCCCGTCTTTGCGCCAAGTCCGTAAATTGAAGCGTATTCGTTGATTGTTTCTATGTTCGTCTGTTCGGCTACGTTGTAGAAAAAGATGTTACACGATTCATTGATAGCCGAAACAACATTCATCGTAAGGCTTTCGTGTTTCTGCAAGCATTGGAAACGGTGGTCAAGATAGGTGTAGCTTCTTGTACAGCGGAAATACGTACCGCTTGTGATAAGCCCCTCTTCAAGCGCCGCCGTTGCCGTACAGGGTTTGAAGGTTGAACCGGGCGAATAGGTGCTCATCAGCGCTCTGTTCCAGAGCGGAGCGTTTGTTGCCTTGACAAGCTCGCTGTAATCCTGCGAGAAGGTCGAAATATCAAATGCGGGGTAGGAATAGCTTGCGAGAATTTCGCCGTTGTTGACATCCTCGATTATAATTGCGCCTGCGGGGTCAACCATACTGTCCTCCCGCAGCTTTTCAAGTCCGCTTGAAAGAGCCTTCTTGGCAACCTCCTGCAAATCCTTTGAAACCGTGAGAACAACCGTGTTGCCCTGCAGCGGCTCAATTTCATAATCCGTTGAAACGTTGCCGTCGGCATCGGTAGAAATTGTTTTTATTCCCCTCGTGCCACGCAGGTAACTTTCCATTGCGCTCTCAATGCCGTCCTTACCTATCATTGCATTGAGTGCGTAGCTTTCGCCTGCCTCTTTTTTCTCGGCATATTCCTCGGCGCTGATAAGGCCGACTCTGCCGAGCAGATGCGGCATCAGCGTACCGTCGGTATATTCTCGGTAGGGCACGATTTCAACATCCACGCCCATAAAAAACGAGCTGTTTTCCTTAATCCTTGCAACCGTTTCCATAGGCACGTCGTTTGCAAAGGTATACGGAATAGCCATACTGAAGGAGATTCGTGTCATCTCGTAGCGGACAGAGGCAATTTTACGAGCCGTAGCGGTGTCATACTGCTCGAGCTTGTATTTTTCAACGAGAGCATCCATACAGTTCTGAGCCGTTGCGTAGGCGTTGAGCTCGAGAATATCCGTGCGAAGCTCCTCAATGTCCTTTTCCCTGTCCTTGGCAAAGGCAACGTTACCGTCCTTGCCAATTACGATTGGCAGGTTGTCGTTCCATTCAAGCCCCTGCTGTTCAAACAGCTCAATCAGCGCCTTGATAATCTGGTTGCGCTTGCTGTTTTCCTTAATCGGGGGGAAATAGGCGTAGTCAAAAATAATTGAGTTGCCCTGACGGTTTGAAACAAGGGCAGAGCCGTTTCTGTCGAGAATTTCGCCTCTTGCGCCCTCTACCTTAACGGTTTTGACGGAAATCGAAGTACCCGCCTTTGCGTACTCCTCACCGTCGATAACCTGAATTTTAAAAAGTGAGCCGAGGAAAACAGCGCATACGAGCACAAAAGCAGTAACAGCAGCAATACCCCTGCCGCTCATTTTCTTCTTTCGGTTCATATTTGCACTTCCTTTCCTCTTTTATTTTCCCGGACTGTCAGAAAGACAGCTCGTCGTTTTCCATATTGAGAAACTCTTTTTTGATAGCCCTTACAAGGTAATAGAATATCGGCATTATGATTATATTCAGCAGGGCTGTCGGCAGATAAAAGGTGAGCAGCGGCTTCCAGCCGCCCGAAATGCCGTGAACGCCAACGCTCACAAGCCAGCTTACAAGCGCATATAAAACCGACCAGAACGAGGTGAGAATTGTTGCGGTGAGCAAATTGTTCATCATAAGATAGGTCATTAGCAGACCGCAGGTAAAGCCTGCCAGCGCAAAGAACAAGGCATATACGCCGTCACCGTCGGCGTTGTTCATATCACACAGCACACCTGCAAGCAAGCCGAAAATCATACCGTAGGTTTCACGCTCGAACATACCAACAGTAACCGTCAGCGCAAGCAGGGGCAGAAGCTCCAGCCCGAAAACATCGGGCAGGACACCCGAAATCTGCAGCACACCGAAACCCAGAATTAAAAAGAAGAAAACGACACGCCGCATAATCTTCGGCCTGTTTTCCTTCCACGCCTGCGGTATCATTTTCTTCTTCGCCTCCTTTAAAACGGGTGTGGGCTTAAAGCTCACCCTCACTTATTCACTATTACCTATTACTTCAATTTGTATCGCCTACACCCATTCCCTTGAATTGCGTGATTATAAACACATCACGAAGTTGGGTGAAATCAACCTGTGTTTTGATTACGGCGTAGGACGAAATATTGGTGGTGTCGTTCTTTACTTCTTCAACCGTGCCGACGATAAGGTCAGCCGGGTAAATTCCGCCTACACCCGAGGTGCAGACTATGCCGCCGGGGGCAATTGCGGTAGTTCTCACCAGACCCGAAAGGCTGCACTTTCCCTCTTTGGCAAGGTCAACCGTGGTGGTCGAATAGCCCGATTCCCTGGTGCGCACCTCGTAGGCGCTTACGTTTACCTCGGGGTTGAGAACTGTATTTACAACGCAATATGTCGGCGCAGTCTTCACAACAACGCCGACAAGATATTTTCCGTAAATGACAGGGTTGTTGACCTTGACACCGTCCAACTCACCCTTATTGAGCGTAAAGGAACCAAACGCATCCGAGCTGTCGCTGCCGATAACGGATGCGCTTGCAAACTGAAAGTCTTCGTTTTCCTCTTTTAACTCCAAAAACTCCTCGTAGAGAGCTATCTGCTGCTTTGCCTGCTCGTAGCCGACAAGCTCCTTCTGTGCTTCGCCGAGCTGATTTTCAAGCTCCTTTACCCTTTGCTGATACTGTGCGGAGGAACGGAAATAAACCGAAAAATCCTTTACAGAATCGGCAATGGCACTTGAAACGCTCTGCAGCGGCGAAAACACCGTGCCGAGCACCGTTGAAGCAGGCGAAGAACCGCTTTCGGTAGCGGCGGCAATGACAATGCTTAAAATCAGCACGCCGAAGAAGCCGAGGAAGCCTTTGAAGCGTGTGCTTTTGAAAAAGCTTCGCATTTATCTCTTTTCCTTTTTCTTCTTTTGTCCGCTGAGGGTGCCCAGAGCATCGTTCTCAAGGCAGAGACCCGTACCGTCAACAACACAGTCGAGCGGATTTTCCGCAATGTGAACGGGCATCTTTGTTTCAATTTCAATAAGCTTATCAAGACCACGCAGAAGTGCGCCGCCGCCTGTGAGCATAATGCCGTGGTCGATAATATCGGCTGCAAGCTCGGGCGGAGTCTTTTCGAGTGTGGAACGGATAGCGTCGATAATCTGGCTTACCGGGTCGGAAAGAGCCTCACGGATTTCCTCGGAGGTAACCTCAACGTTCTTGGGCAGACCGTCCATAAGGTTACGACCCTTGACGTTCATTGCACCCTCACCCTCATAGGGGTAAGCAGAGCCGATGCGGATTTTAATATCCTCTGCGGTGCGTTCACCGACAAGGAGATTGTACTTTTTCTTGATATAGGCAATAATAGCGTCGTCAAAATCGTCGCCTGCAACTCTTGCGGAGCGTGATGTAACAATATCGCCGAGAGAAAGCACGGCAACCTCTGCAGTACCGCCGCCGATATCGACAACCATGCTGCCTGTTGCCTCGCTTACGGGAAGACCGGCACCGATTGCGGCTGCCATAGGCTCCTCAATAAGGCTTACATATTTTGCGCCTGCGGAACGGGCGGCATCGTGAACGGCTCTGCGCTCAACCTCCGTAACGCCCGAGGGAATACAAATCATAACTCTTGCTCTGTTGAAGGGTGAGCCGCTGATAGCACGCTTGATAAATGCCTTGAGCATATCTGCGGTAACGTCGAAATCGGCAATAACGCCGTCCTTAAGGGGACGGACAGCCGTAATTGAGCCGGGAGTACGGCCAATCATTTCCTTTGCCTCTGCGCCGACTGCAACAACCTTGGGCGGCTGTGAACGAACGTCAACAGCAACAACGCTGGGCTCTCTGATAACAATGCCCTTGCCCTTGACAAAAACGAGGGTGTTGGCAGTACCGAGGTCAATACCTATATCCTGTGAAAAAAGCATAATTAATTTCTCCTTACCTCAAATATGTTTATATTCTGTACTCAATTGTGTCAAGAATTGCCTTGAAATTGTACTCTCCGCCGTCCTCAAAATCGCAGGCACAGGTAAACGTCATAACACCTGTGGAAACGCTTATGAAGTAAACCTCAAGGTAGGCGTCGGTCTTGCCCGATGTGGTTATCATAACCTTTTTGGCATCACGACCTGCAACCTGAACGTCGGAAACCTCAATCTTTGCAGTGCCGTCTTCAATGTTGGGGGCAAAAATCGTGTTAAGCTGGTCAATTCTGTCCTCTGCCGTGGGGATAGTGCCGTCTTCATTTGCACCGACAAAGGTGTAGTCAATTTTTATTTCGTCCTTTTTGTCACGGAGCATAATCGAATCGTAGCCGATGTTTTTCCAGCCTCTGGGCATTGTGATTGTAAACTGCTGGCAGGAAACAGACTTGCCGTCAATAAGATATGAGGGATATGACACGGGGTGAGTCTGGTCGTTGCCTGCGGCATCGGTAACCTTCCAGAGAAGGTTGCCCTGCTCGTCAACACGGGTAACACCGTTTGCGTCCGTTGCAAGCTCGTAAGCCGCCTCGCCCGCTTCGGGACGGTAGTAGATTTTTCCGCCCTCTTCGTAAAGCAGTTTTTGTGAGTTGTCCTCACCCGAGCAAGCCGCAAAAGCGGTAAGACAAATTGCAAGTACACCAAGCACAGAAATGATTTTTACGGTGGATTTTTTCATAAATATCTTTTCCTCCCATTCGATAATCATACAGTTTAAAGTATATCACTGCATATATTAAAAGTCAATAAAATTGACTTTTAAATAATAAATAATAAAGAAAAAAGAATAAATGGTCGCTTTGCTCCAATTTGTATTTATTATCTCATAGTTATTATTTTTTATCTCTTATCTAAACTCAAAATCAATATGACAATGAAAAAGACGACCAAAGGTCGCCCCTACAGAAAAATTATTATTTCTTATTTATTATTTCTTCTTTATTCTTTACAAAAAATAACCCCGTTCAAATGAACGGGGTTACATTTTTTGAACTTAGTCTGCTGTGTAGGGCAGAAGAGCAACGTAGCGTGCACGCTTGATAGCTGTTGTAAGCTCTCTCTGGTGCTTTGCGCATGTGCCTGTTACACGTCTGGGGAGAATCTTTGCTCTCTCAGATGTGAATCTGCGAAGCTTGTTAACGTCCTTGTAGTCGATGTAATCTACCTTATCAACACAGAAGGTGCAGACTTTTCTGCGGCCTTTTCTGTTGGGACGTCTGTCATTCTTCTCGTATGCCATTGTAGTTATCCTCCTTGTCAGATTTTAGAACGGTAATGAATCGTCATCATCTTCGATTGATTCGAAGTCGCCCATACCGCCTGTTGAGAAGCTGGCAGCAGGTGCTGCCGGTGCTGCTGAGGGGCGCACTGCTGCGCCGCCTGTTGTACCGCTTTCTGCCTTGGAGCCGCAGAAACTTACGTTATCTGCAACAACCTCGACTGCGGTGCGCTTGTTACCCATTTTATCTTCGTAGTTTCGGGTCTGAATTGAGCCCTGAACAGCAATCATCGAGCCCTTGCGGAAATAGCGTGTGACAAAATCTGCTGTCTGACGCCATGCAACAACGTTGATGAAATCTGTCTGACGCTCCTCGCCCTGACGGACGTAGCCACGGTCAACAGCGACGGTAAATGAAGTAACAGAAATTCCCGTAGTAGTTGTACGGAGCTCAGGGTCTGCAACAAGGCGACCCATAAGAACTGCACAGTTGAGCATTTCTTTTTCCTCCTTTAATTACTTGCGGATGATCATTGAACGAAGAACGCCGTCTGTGATCTTGAGAACACGGTCGAGCTCTGTCTGGAAATCGGGAGCACTCTGGTAGTTGATAACTACATAGAGAGCTTCTGTTTCGTCGTTGATCGGGTACTCAAGCTTGCGCTTACCCCATACATCAACGTTTTCAACAGTGCCGTTCTTCTCGATCATACCCTGGAACTTCTCTGTGAGTGCGTTTGCAGCCTCCTCACCCTTTGCAAGGGAGAATACCAACATGATCTCGTAGTTGTTCATTGATTTGCACCTCCTTATGGTCTTTGGCCCCGGACTCTCCTGTTCCGAAGCAAGGATTTGCCGTAAATTCATTACAGCAATATGGAATTATATCAAATTTAGCCACCCATGTCAAGCACATGAGTGGCAAAATTAAGACAATTAAACCGGCTTAATTTGGTGGAATTATATATCAATTCACAAAATTACAGTCTTGCAATAATCTTTTTTGCAATTGCTTTAATTCCCTTGTCATTTTCTTGCTGAGCACATACAACAGACGCTATTCTCTGAGCATCCATACTTATAAGAGCCTCTGCCGAACCGACAAATCCGGACGTATCGCCTTCGATAAGTGTTGCCGCTTCCTGTATTTCAGGCAAATCACAAACAGCCTCGATTTCCTTTTTCAGGTCACCGCCCAAAGGGAATTTGTTGAATTTATTGCACATTGCAAAATAACTCATAGCTATGTTTTTCAGTTCAATAGCAATCAGCCTGTGAGCATCAAGCTTCCCTGTGTAATAGTGCATATATTCTTTTTTTCGGTTGTACATAAACAAATTATCTTCAAGAAAAG
Organism: Acutalibacteraceae bacterium; assembly: GCA_045605425.1. Classification (GTDB taxonomy): domain Bacteria; phylum Bacillota; class Clostridia; order Oscillospirales; family Acutalibacteraceae; genus UBA8612. The sequence goes on along the minus strand of JAZUQA010000012.1, from coordinate 63,161 downwards.
TCGGCATAAACTTCGATGTGCCGCCACCTACACGGTAATTATAAACCGTATCTGGAACAAAAGCCACCTTGTCAAGCATAGGCATAAGCCTTAGCGTAACATCCAGATCTTCTGCAAAATACTTCGGAATTTTACTTCCGTCAAGCATAACTTTCTTCAGATTTTCAATCCTGTAAAGCTTACCCCAAAGGTTAGGCAGAAAAATATTCATTCCGAAACAGCCTATATATATGCCGCTCAGCATTTCTTCCCTGTCAAACACATCCTTTTCTTCGGGGATTTGACCGAATGCATTATACGGCAGCTTCAAGCCTTTTAAAACTCTCACCATGCATCCGCTGACTAAATCTGCTTTGGTTTCCTCTGCCTTAGCGAACAAAACCTCCAGAGCGTTATCCGGCAGCTCATCATCACTGTCGCAAAAGCAGCAATAACCGTTATCGGGAATTTGACGCAAACCATTTCTTCTTGCACCGGGCAAGCCGCAATTTTCAGTATGAACAACACTTATTCTGTCATCACCCGACGCAAGCTCATCGCACAGCTTACCGCTTTTGTCAGTAGAACCGTCATCAACCAGCACCATTTTCCAATTTTTAAATGTTTGCCTTTGCACAGACTTCACACATTTGCCCAAAAGCTTTTCCACATTGTAAACGGGAACAATTATCCATATCGTACTGTTCATGCTCCACCCATCCCGTCTTCGTCAAGACACTTTAACATATTTTTACCGAACACTTTTTTATCATGCTTCATCGCCCAAAGATAAACCGATTCCACATCAACATCCACACCGCCGGACTCATTGAGAATTTTCTCCAGAGCCTCTTTAATACCGCCGTCATCGTTAGGCATAATTATGCCGTATTTCCCGTTGCCCAACACATAGCGTGCGCCCTGAGTATCCGTTGCCAAAACAGGCACTTTCAAAAGAGCGGCTTCAAGCATTACCAGGCCGAAGCTTTCGGCATACGACGGACAAACTAGAAGTTGCATACATTTCATATATTTATAAGGATTATCCTTCGCTCCTAGCAAAGTTATTCTGTCTTTTACCTTTGAGCCTTCACGCAAATTCAACAGGTTTTCTCTTTCCTGTCCGTCACCGATGATAAATAAATGCCAGTCTTTTATGCTGTCAAGCTCTGACAAAGCCGACACTACCCTCGCAAAACCTTTTTCAGGAGACAGTCGGCCTACCATAACAATATTGAAATCCGATCTTATCTCCAAATCTTCCGGAGTTTCCTGTGACTTCGCTAACACGGCTTCGCAATCCATCGGGTTAGACAAGACAACACTGTTTTTCAAGCTGAAAGCTGTATCAATTTGCTCCTTTATTTCATTACTCAGCAGCCACACCGAATCATATTTCCTGATTCCGTAGGCTATGCGGATTTTGTTGATTTTCCTCAAAAAGCTCAGATTGCGGCTATCAGCATACATAGCGTCCTTACCACTATGATCCCAATAGACCGTTTCGACTGCCATACCGCTACGTGATGCCATAAGGAAGTGCGGCTTTGCAACAACCAGGTAATCAAACTTTTCACGCAAAGCACGTCTAATAATCAGCTCACCAAGCACAGGTATGCTCAGCAGCAATGCTCTAATTCTTGACATTGAACGGCTACCTACAACCACACGAACATTATCGGGCAACTTTTTCAGTACGTTCTTATCAACTATATTTGAATAAACGAACAGAGTAACATCAAAAAAATCCGAAATCTCATTCAGTGCATCAATTATAACTCTTTCTACACCGCCTACAACAAAGCACTCTACCAAAATACACAAAGATTTCTTTTTGCTGTTGTTGAACGTACCGTTCTTCATAAACACTCACCTCACAACTGAAACAGTCGATAGACTATTTAATAAAACTTATTCTTTCAGGACACCGATTATTTTTTTTATCAAAGTGCGTTGTCTAAGCATTTCTACATAATCGACAACTATCTTTTCCAAACCAAAAAAATCATCCACCTTCATACATTCCCACGCTCCAGGGTAAGCCCATTTCAAATTTTCCGCTCCTTTTTCACTCAGAGCTTCCCTGATTTCGGGCAGTGAGCAGACATATACGATCTCAGCTTCAAGCGAGCCTTTGGTATACCGCTCAAAACGCTTACACACGGTAAGGTATGTAATTGAATTTGTCAGCAGTTCGGAAGAAATCGCACCTTTGACATCTGCATGACCTGTATATAAATTCAGATAATCTTTCTTTCTCTCAAACAAAAACAGGCTGTCAGTCAAATATTCGGGCATAAAGCCACTTGTGCCGCCGCCTTTGCGATACAGATAAACTTCTTCGTTTATTACACTGCACCTTTCAAAACCCGGCATCGCACGCAACATTACGTCCAGATCTTCCGCAAATTTTTTAGGTATGGCACAGTCATCAAGAACTACAGGCTTGATTTTGGCTATCTTAAAAATCTTGCCGCAAAGACTGACCGGAAAATCCGAACCGCAACCAATGCAAGCACTAAACAGCTCTGCCATCAGCTCATTCTTCTCATATACTTTAGGAGCAGAAAAGCATTTGAAAACCAATTCATTCGGAAGTTTTATGCCCTTGTATGTAACAACCATCTTGCCGCAAACCATATCGACGTCAGTACGTTTCGCTTCATCCAACATCAGCTCCAGTGCATTTTTCGGCATCAGGTCATCGCTGTCGCAAAAAGCGCAGTAACCGTCATCATCAATATGGTAGACTCCTTTTTTTCTTGCCGCACTCGGACCTGCGTTTGCCTGATGCACGGCAATTATTCTGTCATCTTTTGCGGCAAACTTATCGCATATTTCGCCGCTTTTGTCCTTTGAGCCATCATCGACAAGAACAAGTTTCCAGTTTTTATAGGTCTGCTTTTGTATTGACCTGACACACTTTTTAAGTGTTTTTTCAGCATTATATACCGGAACGATTATCCATACCGTATCGTTAGCCATATTCAATACCTCCGGGAAGGTTTATTATTCAAAACAAGCCTCGATTTTCTTCATTTCTTCGGGGATGTTAATGCTCTGGGGGCAGGCAGATTTACACTTGCCGCAGGCACGGCAGAGGTCTGCTTTGCCGCCCAGTGCTTCGTACCTTTCCTTTGCCGTTCTCTTGCCCTTATGGACAGAGGCGTTATACGCTGCAAAGCAGCCGGGAATATCCACGCCAAACGGGCAGGGCATACAGTATTCGCAGCCCGTGCAGCCGACAAGCGGCATTGTGTGGAAAACCTCATCAGCCTTTTTGAGGCAGTTTCTTTCGTAAGGGGTGAGCATATTCACGCTGCTGCGCTTTGCGTAGCGCAGGTTATCCTCAACCTGCTTGGGTGTGCTCATACCGCTTAAGACAAGAGCTACCTCTTCCCTGTCCCAGATAAAGTCGAGTGCTGTTTCGACCTTGCTCTTTGACTTGGGCAGAACATCCTTTACTCTTTCGGGCAGACCCTTGACAAGTCTGCCGCCACGAAGAGGCTCCATAATAATTACGCTCATACCCTTGTCGTAAGCGTATTCCAGACCTTCTGTTCCTGCCTGATGCTTGGTGTCAACGTAGTTGTACTGAATCTGGCAGAAATCCCAGTCAAAGGCATCAACGATTTCCTTGAAAAGCTCAACATCGTCGTGGAAAGAGAAGCCGAGGTACTTGATTTTGCCTGCTTCTCTTGCCTTAACCATACTGTCAAGCACGTTATACTTAAGAACCTTGTTGTTCCACAAATCCTTGTTGAGGGTGTGGAGAAGGTAGAAATCTATATGGTCAGTCTTCAGCCTTTCAAGCTGAGTGTCAAGACGCATTTCAAAGGTTATTTCATCGGTTAAATCATAAACGGGACACTTTGTGGCAAGGTAAACCTTTTCTCTGTAGCCGTCACCGAGTGCTTCGCCGACAAATTCCTCACTCTCGCCGTCGTGATAGTAATAAGCCGTGTCGATATAATTAACGCCCTCGTCAATTGCGTGGCGTATCATTTCGGTTGAGGTTTCACGGTCGATTTTATGGTTTCTGCCCTTTGTGGGGAAGCGCATACAGCCAAAGCCCAGCGGAAAAACTTCAACATCTATACCTTTAAATTTTCTCATCTGCATACTCAGATACCCTCTATTCCAAAGTATTTTACAGCGTTGTTGTAGGAAACATCCTGCACGAGCTGTTTAAGTGTTTCCATATCGTTGGGATAAAGACCCTTGTCAACCATATCGCCGAGCAGACCGCAGAGAATGCGGCGGAAATACTCGTGCCTGGGGTAAGAAAGGAAGGAACGGGAATCCGTAACCATACCGACAAATTTTCCGAGAACGGAAAGGTTGCCGAGTGCCTTCATCTGCTCACGCATACCGTCAAGGTTGTCGTTGAACCACCAGCCGCTGCCGAACTGGATTTTACCCGGTGCGTCGGAATTCTGGAAGTTGCCGAGCATAGTGCCGAGAACATAGTTGTCCTTGGGGTTGAGAGTAAAGAGGATAGTCTTGGGAAGAAGCTCCTCCTTTGCAAGGCTGTCAAGGAAGCGTGAAAGGGGCTGTGCAATTTCCTTGTCGTCTATTGAGTCAAAGCCCGTGTCGGGGCCTATTTTATTAAACATAAGGGTGTTGTTGTTTCTCATCGGACCCATGTGAAGCTCCATAGCCCAGCCACGGCGTGCGTATTCCTTGGCAAGAGTGCGAAGAAGTGCAGTGCGGTAAGCGTCAAGCTCGTGCGTAGTGAAGCTGCCGCCGAGTCTGCCCTTCTGGAATATCGCCTCAAGCTCATCGGGTGAAGCCTCGGCATAGGGTACATAGGTGAAAGCGTGGTCGCTGCCCTTACAGCCCATAGCTGCAAAGGCTTCTATTCTTTCGAGCAGAGCCTCTTCAAGTGCTGAATAGCTTTCAATCTTTCTGCCCACACGCTCTTCAAGGCTGCTGAGCCACGGAATAAATGAGGGAAGCTCGATACCGAGAGCCTTATCGGGACGGAAAGCAGGAATAACCTTTGTCTTGAAGCTTTCGTCCTTGACAAGAAGCACGTGGTATTCAAGCGAATCCGCAGGATCATCGGTTGTGAAAACGCAGGAAACGTTGGATTTTGCGATAAGCTCACGGGGAGTAAAGCCGCCTGCCTTAATCTGTGCGTTTGCCTTTTCCCAGATTTCCTCGGCTGTCTTTGCACTTAAAGGTGTGTCAATGCCGAAATAGCGCTGAAGCTCAAGGTGAGTCCAATGGTAAAGCGGGTTGCCGGGAGCGTAAGCAAGCATTGTTGCAAAGGCAACAAACTTGTCGTGCCAGCTTGCGTCACCCGTGATGTATTTTTCGTCAATGCCGAAGGAGCGCATTGCACGCCACTTGTAGTGGTCGCCGCCAAGCATAAGCCAGGCGATGTCCGACGGCTGTTTGTTTTCGTAAATTTCTTTGGGCGAAAGGTGACAATGCCAGTCAAAAATCGGCATTTCGTTAGCGGCTTCAAAAAGCTCAACAGCCACTTCGTTATCCAGAAGGAAGTCCTTACCCATAAACTGCTTCATTATTACCGTCCCCTATTCATATATAAATTCTTCAAGATATTCTCTGTTTTCGCCAAGGTCAACGCTCAACACGGACTGACCCGAAATCTTTTTGCTCTGCCATGTGCCTTCCTTTGGCACACTGCCCTGCTCAATATCGTAGTGCAGGTAGCGGAAAAGCCCGTTTACCGCAAGCGAGGTGAGCGTTGCTGGTGACATATCCGTTTCGACAAGGCTGACTATTTCTCCCGTAAGAGTATAAAGCTCAAAGGGATTGGTCTTTTTGACCTTTTCTATAAGCGCAGTCATAACCTTGCGCTGACGCTTGGTGCGCATAAAGTCCGAATCGAGAGCTCTGATACGGCAATACCACAGCGCCTCTTTTCCGTTGAGGTGAACACTCTCACCTGCCTGAACGTTTTTCAGGTGAACCTTATCACGCATATACCTGGCTTCTTTTTCGGTTACTTCAACGTTAACACCGTCAAGGCCGTTGATAATATCCTCAAACATTGTGAAATCGACAAGCATATAGTGGTCGATTTTAATATTGAAGTTGTATTCAATGGTGTCCATAACCATCTGCGCACCGCCCCAGGTGCAGGCAGCGTTGAGCTTTGCATTCTTCTGCCGCTCGGGGATATACACATAGGTGTCACGCATAAAGGAGGTCAGCTTTATTTTGCCCGTTTTTGTGTTGAGCGATACCAGAAGCATAGTATCCGAGCGTGAGGATTCGTCGGGGTTACGCCTGTCCACACCGATGAGAAGTATGTTCTTGACTGAAGTGCTCTGCATGAGCTTGTCCTCATCGAGAAAGACGTTTTCGCCGTGACCCGTTTCGTTGTAATTGACGCTGCTGAAGGTGTGGTAAACCATACCCGTAAGCAAACCGACAAGCAGGGCGGCAACAAGAATTATCGCCTTTATCCTGCGGAAAAATTTTGATTTTTTCTTTTTCTTCGGCCGCTTTTCTTCGGGCTCTTCCGGCTCGTTTTCGGGCTCTTCGTCGGGGTAAAAGGGCTCCTTCGGCGGCTCATAAGCCGGTTGCTGTCTGCGGCGGGGAGTTATATATATATCCTCGGCTGTCGAATTGTCATCCATTGGCTTTTTGCCGCCGATGTATATGTCTTCCATAGTGCTCTCCCCTCCCACAAAAACTATTATCTATTAATTATTATTTGTTATCTTTTATCTAAGCAACATCTTAAAAGCAACGAGAGATAAGAGATAAAAGATAATAACTATGAGATAACAGATATTTTTAAAAACACAAGCGGACCTGTAAGCCGGGTTCTGTCGTTTAAGGCAACTATCTTTCTTGGCCCTGCGTTGCCGCAGGGCTCACGCCATCCGTTGGAGTATGGGCCGAGCAAGCCACTCCGCTCGATGTTGCTTCGGATAGGGTTTGCAGGGCCGTGCAGTCTCCTGCACGCCGGTGAGCTCTTACCTCGCCTTTCCACCCTTACCTGCCAAAAGGCAGGCGGTATATCTCTGTTGCACTTTCCCTAAGGTCACCCTCGGCGGCCGTTAGCCGTTATCCTGCTCTGTGAAGCCCGGACTTTCCTCAGCGCAGGGGTGATAAGTCCCTGCTGCCGCAGCTGCCCAGTCCGCTTATGTCTTTATCAACTTTATATTTTATTATAAATCTGCTTATATGTCAATTATTTGACTATTTCATTCTCTTTATATTTTTCAGCCTGAAGCCTGAACATATAGGCATATTTTCCATTTTTAGCCATAAGCTCCTCGTGGCTGCCGCTTTCGACAATCTCGCCGTTTTCGAGCATATAAATCACGTCTGCCATAACGGTTGTGGAAAGACGGTGAGAAATGAAGATAACAGTCTTGTCACGGGCAGCTCTTGACATAGCTTCATTGAGCGAATATTCCGAAACGGGGTCGAGGTTTGCGCTTGGCTCGTCAAGAATTGCAAAGGGACAGTCCTTATAAAAAGCCCTTGCAACGGCAACCTTCTGCCCCTCACCGCCCGAAAGGGATAGTCCGTCCTCATCAAATTCCCGAAGCAAAACGGTGTCCGTGCCGTCGGGCAGCTTTTTGGTGAAGCTGCTTTCATCAAGGGCTTTCAGCACTCTTTCACTGTCGGGGCTGTCGTTCATTGCTACGTTTTCGCCGATTGTGGCACCGAAGAGAGAGAAATCCTGGAAAACGGCGGCATAGTTTTCGTGGTACGCCTTTATTTTCCACTCCCTTATGTCCTTACCGCCAACAGTAATTGCGCCGTCCGTCACATCGTAGAGCCTTAAGAGCAGGTTTGTAAGCGTTGTTTTGCCTGCGCCGTTGTAGCCTACAAGTGCAATTTTCTGATAGGGCTTGATTTCAAGACTGATGTTTTTAAGTGTTGGCACGGTGTTACCGGGATAGGTAAACGAAACATTTTCAAGCCTTATCGTTTCGGGCTTTTCTAGCTTTGTTTCAAGCGTACCGTCCTTGATTTTTTCTTCCGCATTCATAAACTTTCTGAACTTTTCAACGTAAAGCCCGTTTTCACGGAAGGTTACGGCAAACCAGGTTGTGAGCGCAAAGGCGCTGTTGCTGACAACAGTAACGCCGTTGAAGGTTGCCGCAAAATCACCCAAGCCTACTTCCTTAGTGACTATCGCCTGATAGCCCATATAAACAGTTACGCCGAAGCTGATGAGCAATGTCAGCGGCAGACTCTCCTGTGAAAAATAGAGCATACACTGCTTCCACAGGAAGGGACGGATAGTTTTAATTCTGTCGTAGATATTGGCAACATATCTGCGCTCAATCATTTCGCCCGCAGGGTTGAGGCGAAGCTCCTTTGCGTAATCCTGCAGATAGAACACACGGGAAAAATAAAGATTTTTTCTGTCAAGCGGTGTCATCGCCTGTTTTTTATCTACGTTGACCTTGCCTATAAGCCTGCCCGTAGGTATCATTATAGCCACGCAGGCAATTACGAACAAAAAGCTCATCGGGTCAATGGTTGCAATAACGGCGGTGATCGTAAAAATTGAAAAGAGGTTACTTACAATACGCTGTGTACTGCTTATAACGCTTTCCACTCTGTCGCTCATTGTGTTCATTGCAAGCACGAAATCGTTATAAAACTTCGGGTCGTCATAGGATGAAAAATCCATCCTTGCCGCCTTTTCGTAAATATCGGAATAGAGCTTGTAGTACAGCTTTTCCTTCTGCTTAGGCAGATAGATTTCGTAGACAACGGTATTATAGAGGTTGCCTAAAACTATTGCTGCCGCAAAAATACCGAGCGCAACAGCTATTCTGCCGTAGTCCTCACCTTGCGTAACAACGTCGATTATATACTTGAGAAGCACTACGTTTGAAAGCAGCCACGGCAGGTTTGTCAGCACATCGGCAAGGATATAGTTGATAAGCAGGAACGGAGAATTTTTCGTAATAAAGCGGAGCATAAAAATATAGTTTCTTATGCTGTGCGCCTTTTCTTTTTCCTTGTTCTTTTTAAGCCTTTTACTCATTGTCCTCACCCTCCTCTCTGTAGCCGGAGGCCTGGAGCGTGAACATTCTGCAGTATTCGCCGTCGAGTGCCATAAGCGCCTCGTGTGTGCCCTGCTCAATCAGCTCACCGTCGGAGAAAACGAGAATATTATCGCTTCGTGTGGCACTTGAAAGGCGGTGGGAAATATAGACAACTGTTTTACCCTTTGTGCCTTCCATCAGGTTATCGTACATTTTAGATTCCGCAACGGGGTCAAGCGCAGAGGAGGGCTCATCAAGAATAGCCAGATCAAACTGCTTAGCTAACATTCTGGCTATGGTCACTTTCTGGCTTTCGCCGCCCGAAAGAGCTGCTCCGTTTTCGTCAAATTCCTTGGTAAGAAGGTTGTTTATTCCTTCGGGCAGGCTTGCAATTTTATCCGCAACACCGCTCATTTCAAGTGCTTTTTGTGCAACGGAAATATTGCTTTCGTCCACCTCTTGGATAAGCACGTTTTCCGCAACGGTCATTGCAAAAATTCTGTAATCCTGAAAAACGCTTGCAAACCTTTCACGGTATTTCAGCAAATCATATTCCTTTATGTTAATGCCGTTATAGAGAATTTCGCCTTCCGTCACATCATAAAGGCGCATCATCAGCTTTGAGAGCGTGGTTTTGCCTGCGCCGTTGTGACCGACAACGGCTATGCTTTCGCCTCTGTTAATTTTAAAGGAAACATTTTTGAGGGTGTAATCCTTTTTCTCGGAATAGCGGAAGGAAACGTTACGGAATTCAAGGCTTTCAAATTCGCCCGGAGCAATTTCGCCGCTTTTGATTTTCGGCTCATATTCGAGGAATTCACGCAGATTCTGCACCCACAGGCAGTGCTTTTGCTGCATTGTGAAATAGTGTGCAAGCTGGTTTAACTTGTTACGGCAGTTCGTTATTGCCGCAACGAGCACGGAAAAATCCGAAATTGCAAGGTTTTCGAGTACAATAAGTCTGTAACAGCCGTAGCCGAAGCCGCCGCCAACGGGAATAACCTCGCCGAAAAAGTCGCTCAACGCTTCAAGCACGGCTATGCGCCAGCCGTACTTTTTTATAACACGCATATTGTCGTCAATCGCCTGCTTAAAACGGCGCTTGACAACGGTGAAAATATCGGTGGTCTTGATTTCTTTTGCAAAGTCTTTGAGAAGAACAGTTCTTCTTGTATAATCCTTCTGCCTTTCAAAGGGTGTCATTTCCTTTTCACGGGCAAACTCCACAGCGTTGCGCCTGATACGGAAAAACATAACCAGCAAGGGACAAGCCACAAAGGCAAGCAGGACAGGGTCAAGCTGCCAGAGGTAAACCGCAAGCACAACAATACTCACAACCGAGCCCAGAGTCCATCCCGTACCCTCGATAATGCGCTTGTAGCCGCCTCTTTCAACAAGCCAGGTAGCACGGTTGTAGTTGTCAAAAAAGTCGGGGTCCTCATAGCAGGCAAGCTCCACCTGCTGAGCCTTTTTGAATATCATATTGTTTATGTAGCCCTCGCACTTGATTTCAAACCGCTCTCTGACGGGGTGAAAATCAATGTAAGCATAAAGGTCAATAATCAGTTTACCAAGAATTATAAGACCGATTTTTATTACAAACTCCTTAAAGCTGCCGTTGCCCTCGATTATTTCAAGTGCGGTCTGCAGAAACATAACGCTGACCACAACGGAATAATAAACGTTTTCGGCTATATATGCAGAAAGAATAAGGAACATAGATACGGGAGCGCATTTCAGACCGCATTTAAGCATAAAAGCCGTGTTGCGGAAAATATGCGCCTTCGCCTTGAAATCAACAGTTGCCCTCATCCTCTCGCCTCCTTTTAATAATGCTAAATTCTTATTATACATTATAGTATAAAAAAGTCAAACAACTTACGGTTTATCGCAACAATAAAAATTGTTGCGAATGAATAATGAATAGTGAATAATGAATAATTGTGGGCGGGACACCCGCGTCCGAATATATAATGATGAGCAAGGGCGTAGCCCTTCCTTAATTATTCATTATTCATCAGCGTTAGCGACTTCATTATTCATTATTCACTTTTCAGAAAAAAACCGCTGAAAACTCAGCGGTTTTTTTAAGGTTATCTCTTCTGTTTTATATCGTCTTTTTTCTTTTCGGGCTTTAGTCTGTCCTTGCCTGCAACAAACCTGTCGAGGCTGCCGAGCATACCGGGCAGGACAACAAGAATGAGCAGTACGGCGCTGAAGCTGCCGATTGAAATGGTGGTGCAAATCTGGCCGATTGTCGGGTTTTCAAAGAATTTGCCGACAATAGCAGTAACCAGTATCATAATCAGACCAGAGGTCATAATCGTGTGTATTGAGCCGGCATACGCTGCCTCAAGCGACTCCTTCTTCGGCATTTTACGGCGGCTTTCACGGTAGTAGTTTGTAAACAGAATACCGTAGTCTATCGTCGAGCCCATAAGGATACATTCGACAATCAGCAGCGCAAGATAGTAAATCGTGCTGCCCTGTAAACCGAGGAAGGCAACCGTGATATAAACACCGCACTGAACAAGAAGCACGAGCACGGCAGGAACAACAAGAGAGCGGAAGGTAATTGCAACAACTATAAATATAGCAATTATAGTCAGCGCCGTGATGAAGAGCAGCTCCTTGTCAAAGGTCTGCTGCATTTCGTAGTTCATTGCGCTGTTGCCGACAAGGTAGTATTCACCGCTTAAGCTTTCACCAAGTGTTGCGTGAAGATTTTCAATGAAGGCTGTCGTTTCTTCCGACTCATCCGGATAAACATTATTTATTATCATTCGGGAATAATCGGGCGAAACAAGCTGCAGCTTGCCGTCGGAAAGCTGTGTCTGTGCAGAGGAGAGCATATCTCTTGTCGAGGTGTCAATAACCGCATCGAAACGGGGGTCCTTAACCATATCGTTTACAAGGTGGTTGAACATCTGCTCAATGGACATAGTCCATTCGGGGTCGCTTGAATCGATACCTGCCTTGAAGATGTAGGCAAGCTCCATCATTTCGGGGGTGAGCATATCGCTCATACCGCCAAGCATATCCGACATTTCGGCAGCGGAGTATTCCTTGCCCTCAATAACTGAAGAAATGACAGTTTCGGCGGCGTTAAGCATTGACGCGGTTTCACCGTCAATCATACTTGCATAATCGGGGTTTGTAAGCACATCAGAATTGAGGAAGGCAATAAACTGCTCAACGCTCATTTTCCAAGAGGATGTGTCACCGTGACTGCTTACATAGAGCAGGTAAAGCTGCTGAGCCTGGCTCTTTTCCATACCTGTAAGGGCTGCAAGCTCACCCGGCTTGTATTGAGTGCCATCAATGCAGGCGTTAACCATTGTTTTTGCCGTGGCAATCTGTGCCGCCTGTGCCTCGTCCATCATATCGCCGAGGCTCTCTTTGTTGTCGGAAAGGAAGTTGACAACAGTCTGTACAGAGAGCTTATAATCCTTTGCCGTTTCAGCGTTGATTTCATTCATCATTGAAAGCAGACGTATTGTGTTGAGCCTGCCGTTTTCAAATGCGTGGTAATAGGCAAAGAGCATTCTTGCCGTTTCCTCGTCCTGACCGAGAAATTCTGCAATTTCAGAATAAGTTACGGGATTTGTGAGCTCCTCGGGCTTTGTAAACATTGAAAGCGAGGAAAGCTGAGCCTTGGTTTCTTCATCAAAAAATGCGCTGTAGGTTTTATTCTGTGAAACTTCATTGAGCACGAAATCGGCGAAAACCGGCACGCTCATAGTGCCCGTGTCAACGCCGCCGTTGGTTGTGAAATAAAGCAGATACAAATCCCTTATATCCTTTTCGGGCATACCGAAAAGCTCGGAAATTTCACGGCTGTTCATAGGAGTTGTGAGTGCCTTTGCGTCGGTGAAATTGCCTATCATATCAAGGCTGTCACCCATTTTATCCGCATCAATATATGAAGCGAAAAGCTCGTTGCCGACAACGTTTTCGCTTACAAACTTTAAGAAATCGCCGACGGTGATTTTGCCCGTTTCGCCGCCCGTATAATAATCGTAATAGAGCATTTTTATTACACTCTCGTCAAGCGGTACGTCACCCGCCATAGCCGAAACGGCAGTGAGCAGCTTATCGGAGGTATAGGGTCTGTTGAGTATTGTTGAATAGCCCATAACGGACACTACGTTTTCATCCTTTTCAACTTCTGCGGCAAGGCTTGAAACTGCCTGCTCATCCTTGGTTTCATAAACCACGACAAGCTGGCTTTCAAGCGGAAAAACGTCTGCAATCGGGTCTTCGTCGGCAAGAGTATAGACTATGCCCGTCATATTCTGCAGAATATAGCTGCCCACAAAAAGCACAACGAAAACGCCGGCAATTATGTGACGCAGGCGGTAGCTGAGTCTGCCTGCACCGCCGGTGGGAATGTGAAGCTCTTTTTTGGCTGTTTTTACAATCAGCTTATCGCAGGCAAGAATTATACCGGGCAGAATTGTGACAACGCAGAGCATACTTACAGCAACGCCCTTTGCAAGCACAATACCTAAATCCATACCGATTTTAAAGCTCATAAACACGAGCGCAAGCAAGCCCACAACGGTAGTCATAGCGCTGGAAGCGATTGACGGGAAGGCACGGCGAAGAGCCTTTTTCATAGCCTTTATGTTGTCCCTGCTCTTTTGCTTTTCCTGCCTGTAGCGGTTAATGAGAATAATCGAATAGTCCATCGACAGAACGAGCTGTAAGATAGACGCAATTGAAAACGTTATTGTTGAAACGCTGCCGAGCACAATATTTGTACCCATATTGATAAGCACGGCAACACCTATTACGCCAAGGAAGAGCAAGGGCTCAATCCACGAGCCGCACATAACAAACAGAATTATGAGCAGTATCGCAACAGCCGCAAGGAGAATCCATATCGGCAAATCGGGCATTGCGGCAATTTCGTTGCTTCGCCATTGGTAATCGTAGCCCGAAACCCCTTCTTCGAGTGCCGTTTCAATGGCGGCAAATTCCTCGCTGTCGTAGGCATAGTCCGTGTTCAGAACATAAAGCGTGTACCCGTCTATATTGTGGTACTTACTGTTTTCATCGTAAGTAACGCTTGAAACAAACTCCATTTTTTCAAGCCGTTCAAGCACCGCTGCCCATTCCCCCTCGGGCAGGTTCTCGAACATAACTCTTACCGATTGCACGGTCGGTGCGGCAGGAAATTCCTCGTTCATTATATCCAGACCGATTTTCATCGGCGAATCTTCTGCAAGGTATTTCGTCATATCGTCATTGACCTCTACCTGCGTTAACAGCACGGCGCTTATTACGCAGATAACCGCAGCGGCAATGAGCAGCAGCTTTCGTTTGTCAACAATAAAGCCTGCTATCTTTTTTAGCATTTCCTATTTTCCCTTCTATGAAATTTCCCTTTTGTACCATTTAGTATTATACCAAAATACACTATCACTTTCAACTCCCTGAAATAAATTTGTTAAATATTTGTTAACAAAATCCTGAAACAGATTAATATCTTGTTGAGATTGACAAAGCATATTTTCATATTGTAATATAAAGGTATATAATATATCGGAGGTTACGCCTATGTTTCAGTCCATAATAGCTGCTTTTATGGCGATCTTTACGTTTTTCGGCGGTCTTCTGGGCTTGCAGAAAAAGGAAATCAATCTTGACGATTTCGTGCTCGAATGGAAAGACGAATTTGAGGGCGATACCCTCGACACCACCAAGTGGCAGGGCCTTAACGGCAACACGGACAAGGCACTCGTCCGCAAGGGCGGTTACCTGCATAAGAGTATGGTTGAGGTCAAGGACGGCAACCTTCACATTTACACAAAATATCTTGAAGAAGGCGCAGGCGGCTGCCCTGCAGGCTACTACTCGCAGATACTTCTGACAAGGGATTTGTACGAGCAGACTTACGGCTATTTTGAAATCCGCTGTATTCTGCCAAAGGGCACGGGGCAGTGGGCAGCATTCTGGATGAATTCGCACACAATGGCGAATGTTGACGGCTCGGGCATGGACGGCGCAGAAATTGATATTTTTGAATCCCCCTACTACGGCAAAAAGCTTTTCAAGCGTGACTGCATAACCTCCAACGTCCACTACGACGGCTACGGTGAAGACCTGAAAAGCAAGCGTGTCGGCAATTTCAAGGCAAACAACCCCTACGAGGAATACAACACCTACGGCCTTGAATGGAACGAGGACGAATACATCTTCTACATAAACGGTGTGGAAACGGGCAGAACCTCCTTCGGCGGTACTTCGCAAACACCCGAATATCTCATCCTTTCCGTAGAGGTCGGCGGCTCAAACGGCGCACCCGACCCCAAATCCTGGGCAGGCGATATGAGTAAAAACGATTGCCTCCCGTCGGAGTTTATAGTTGATTATGTAAGGGCATACAGGTACAAATAAAGAAGAAATAATAATTAATAAAGAATAAAGAAAAAATATTTATTCTTTCTTATTTCTTCTTTATTATTTATTCTTTAAAAACACAAAAAACAGCTCAACCGAAATCAATCGGTTGAGCTGTTAATTTTATGTGGTGATTAGCAAATCTCGCCCATCATACCGGGTGTGCAGCCTGCTGCATTGGATTCGTCAGTATCAATGTGCATTGCAAGGCTGAAATTGGGGTTAAGGCGGACAACAACATCGCCGAATACAAGGCTTCTGCCGTTGGACTCAACCTTAACGGAAACGATTTCCTTATCCTTAATGCCGTACTTTTCGCCATCCTCGGGAGTTGCGTGGATGTGGCGCTTTGCAACGATAACGCCTTCTGTAATTTCAACTTCACCCTTGGGGCCGACGAGCTTGCAAGCACCGCTGCCTGCTGTGTCGCCGCTCTCACGAACGGGAGCAGCAACGCCGATTGAACGTGCGTCCGAAGCGGAGATTTCAACCTGAGTTGCAGGTCTGACGGGGCCAAGGATTGAAACAGCGGCAAAGCTGCCCTTGGGGCCGACAACTGCTACACGCTCTTCGCAAGCGTACTGACCGGGCTGGGAAAGCTCCTTCTTGCAGGTAAGCTCATAGCCCTCACCGAAGAGTATATCAAGATGCTCACGGGAAACGTGAACGTGACGTGCAGAGGTTTCTATAAGAACAGGTTTGTTCATAACAATACTTCCTTTCTGATTATTCGAAAAACTTTGCTGTTTTTTCGTTCTTCTTGAGTGCCTTGATGATAAGGGAAACAACAAGAACACCGATTATGCCGTAAACTACGCCGAGGACTGCGCCTGCAAGAACGTCGGTGCAGTAGTGAACACCGAGGTAAATGCGGGAGAAGCCAACGATTGCGGCAAAGACGTAAGCAGGGATACCCCACTTTTTGTTAACGGAGAACACTGCTGTTGCAGCTGCGAAGGAGGAAGAGGTGTGACCCGAGGGGAAGGACCAGCTTGTGGGCATATGGTCAACACCGGGGAAGGTGTATGCCTGAACCCACTTTGCAGCCATTTCGGGTGCTGCGGCAATGCCTGCCTTTACACGCTCGTAAATTTCGTTGAACATTTCTTCCTTACCGCCGCTGACAAAGGCTTCCTTGTTGCTCATAAGAGCCTCAAGGTCGAAAATATAGCAGGGACGGATTCTTGCAATGACGGGCTTGAGAATTTCGTTGTTGATAACGAGCATTACGCCAAGCGCACCGAGAATAACCATACCGAGCTTGCGTGTCTTCTTGAAAAGAAGAAGTATAACGGCAATAAGCGGGAATGCCCAGCCGTCGCCTATAGTTGTGATAACGTTCAGAACAGTATCAAGAAAGCCTGTTCTGATTGAGAAAACTGCACTGAAAACGGAGAGGTCGAAATTTAAAACGCTTTCGAGAAAAGCTCCCATTTTTTCACCGCTCTTTCTTATTTATTTTTACAATATTTCGGATTTAAAACTTACAGATGTGCAAGTGTGTAAACGAGCTTGAGGAAGCCCTCTGCAAGTGCCGGACCGATTTCGGGAATGAACTCGAGAACCTTTGCAACGTACCACCAGCCGATTTCTCTTGAGAAATAGGACATCATACGTGTTTCCTCTGTGTCACCCATAACGTTGAAGAATGTAGGAGACTCTGTCTTGTAGTTCCAGGGATCCTTCTCGTTGAGGTCGATGATACGGCAGCCTCTCATAAGCTCGTCGCCGTAAGATGAGAATGTGCAGCCGGGTGTGTTGACAATGTCAATGCTCTCACCCTTTGCGTTCTTGAGGGTTGTGTTGATTATGTAGTCGTTAACGTGGTCGTGGCCTACGAATACGCCGAGAACGTCACCCTGCTGCTCAAAGAGCTCCATCTGCTGGCTGTCGTACTCACCGGGGCAGGGTCTCTCCTGCAGAATTGAGCCCTTTTCTGCGTACTCGGGGTTGAGAGCATAGTGGTGTGTCTCACCGGTTTCTTTGTTTGTAGTTGTAAAGCCGTTGGGGTCAGCCTTTTCTGTTTCGATAACATAGTCCATAATCTCGTTAGGAACGATGTGCTGGAATGCAAGTGAGGGAACTGCCTCGCCGCCGTTCTGTGCCTTGAGAGTATTGGAAGCATCTACATACCACTGAAGCTGGTCTTCGTGGATGTGGTCGTAGTTACCCTTTTCATTGTACATATTGGAGTCGAACATCCAGAGGTTGAAGGCAACCTTGCTGCCGTCTGCAGAGTAGATGGGAAGGTTGTGTGTACCCATACCGTACATTTCGGGAACTGCATCGTAAGCGTAGCAGTTGGAGTACTGAGAATAAATGCTGTAGTGGTATTCCTTGGAAACGTCCTCAGCATCGTGGTTGCCGAAAACGAAGGTAAAGGGAACGCCTGCATCAGCTACGGGCTTGATAATAGCTTCAATAGCCAGCTTTGCCTCGAACTCAGTGCTGATAGAGGTTGTGTTGTCACCTGTGAAAACAACAAGGTCGGGCTTATACTTATCAAGAGCCTTCTTGATGAACTCAATCATACCGTAGCGGGGAAGCATACCGTCCTGGCAGTCTGCAAGCTGAAGGATACGGAAGTAGCCCTTGGAGTCAAAACGGAGTCTTTCCGTGGGGGGTGTGGAATAATCGGACTCTGCAAACGCTGTGCAGGTAAGGGAAAGAACCATAACAAGAGAAAGAATAACTGCGAGAACTCTCTTAAATGCTTTCATTTTAATATCTCCTTATAATTTCCAATTTAATGGCAACTCATTGGGCAGCATAATTTGCCACCCAATGAGCGTGAAAATTGTTGCTTTTTAGCGACTCTGAAAAATCAGTGTACGCAAGATAAATTACTTAGCCTGTGCAACAGCAACTGCGCAAGCAACTGTAGCGCCGACCATCGGGTTGTTACCCATACCGATGAGACCCATCATCTCAACGTGAGCAGGAACAGAGGAAGAACCAGCAAACTGAGCGTCGCCGTGCATTCTGCCCATGGAGTCTGTAAGACCGTAGGAAGCAGGACCTGCAGCAACGTTATCGGGGTGAAGAGTTCTGCCTGTGCCGCCGCCGGAAGCAACGGAGAAGTAGCTCTTGCCGTTTTCAATTGCCCACTTCTTGTAGGTGCCTGCAACAAGGTGCTGGAAGCGTGTGGGGTTGGTGGAGTTACCGGTGATGGAAACCTCAACACCCTCGTGCTTCATAATTGCAACGCCTTCAAGAACATCGTTAGCGCCGAAGCAGCGAACAAGAGCACGGTCGCCGTCGGAGTAAGGAGTTGTGTTAACAACTGTAAGCTCGTCCTTGTAGAAATCGTACTCGGTTTCAACATAGGTGAAGCCGTTGATACGGGAAATGATCATAGCAGCGTCCTTACCGAGACCGTTGAGGATAACACGAAGGGGCTCCTTACGAACCTTGTTAGCGGTAAGAGCGATTTTGATTGCACCTTCTGCTGCTGCAAAGGACTCGTGACCTGCAAGGAATGCAAAGCACTTTGTTTCGTCCTTGAGAAGCATTGAGCCAAGGTTACCGTGGCCAAGACCAACCTTACGGTTTTCAGCAACGGAACCGGGAATACAGAATGCCTGAAGGCCGATACCGATATCAGCGGAAGCATCTGCAGCGTTTGTTGTGCCCTTGGAAAGAGCGATAGCTACACCGAGAGTGTATGCCCAGACAGCGTTCTCGAAAGCAATGGGCTGTGTGCCCTTAACGATTGCTTCGACGTCGATGCCCTTGGAGAGGCAGAGATCTCTGGCAGCTTCAAGGCTTTCGATACCGTACTCAGCAAGGCAAGCCTCGATTTTTTCCATTCTTCTTTCTTTACCTTCAAATGTAACAGCCATTGTATTCTACCTCCTTCTTATTCTTCTCTGGGGTCGATGTATTTTGCAGCGTCTGCGAATCTGCCGTAGCTGCCCATATTGTTCTTGTATGCTTCGTCAGGAGAAACGCCGTGGCGGATATCCTCAAGCATCTTGCCGAGCTTAACGAACTCGTAGCCGATAACCTGGTCGTTAGCGTCGAGAGCCATACGTGTTACGTAGCCCTCAGCCATTTCGAGGTAACGAACGCCCTTAGCCTTTGTGGAGAACATTGTACCGACCTGTGAACGAAGGCCCTTGCCGAGGTCCTCAAGACCTGCACCGACAAGAAGACCGTCCTCGGAGAAAGCGGACTGAGTTCTGCCGTAAACGAGCTGAAGGAAGATTTCACGCATTGCAACGTTGATAGCGTCACAAACAAGGTCTGTGTTAAGGCACTCAAGAAGTGTCTTACCGGGAAGAATCTCGGCAGCCATAGCTGCGGAGTGAGTCATACCGGAGCAGCCGATAGTCTCAACAAGTGCCTCCTCTACGATGCCTTCCTTGATGTTAAGAGAAATTTTGCAGGTACCCTGCTGGGGAGCACACCAGCCCACACCGTGTGAGAAGCCGGAAATGTCCTTGATTTCGTATGCCTTAACCCACTTGCCCTCTTCAGGGATGGGAGCAGGACCGTGGTGGGGACCCTTGGCAACGACACACATTTTTTCTACTTCATGTGAATAGTTCATTTTTATTAGTCTCCTTTCTGAGCCATTTAATCTCACAATGTATTATACATAAATAATACCGATTTATCAAGTAATTATTGCACAAATCGAGCAAAAACCAGCATACTTTTTTCTGTATAATATTATAAATAATATTTATGCTTTTTTATTATCCACAGTTTCCTGCAGCCATTTCAGCTCGTCGGCAGGCACTACAATATATTCGTCCTCACCCTCACCCACACGCAGGTAAACATTTCGTATGCCTGCCTGAATGATATTCCTTGCACATACAGGGCAGGGCTTTGCCTTGTGGATAGTGTTGTCCGAAGGATTGACACCGACAAGGTACAAATCCGCACCGAGTGTCTGCTGGCGTGAACAGTTGAGCAGGGCATTCATCTCGGCGTGTACGGCACGGCAGATTCCGTAGCCCTCACCCTGGTGCATATCCTGCGCCATACGGGGACAGTGACCGATTTCACAGCAGTTTTCAAAGCCTCTGGGCGAGCCGTTGTAGCCCGTGGAAATAACCACGTCGTCCTTGACTATAACCGCACCGTATTTGCGCTTGAGGCAGGTGCTTCTGTAGGCAAAAACCTCCGCACAGTTAAGGTAAGTGTCAATCTTGGAAACCCTCTTGCTTTTTTCGGGAAAAACCATAATGCTTATTCCTTTCGTGTTATTTTTAAAGAGTAGGGAGCGACGCCCCCGTCGCTCCGAAAAAGGTTGTTGATATATCCACCTTATGGTAATGCATATTGTCACATCGCTTTTGTTGCGGACGACCAAAGGTCGCCCCTACAGCTCGTCATAAGATTGATATAATATTTACCACGGAGCGACGAGGGCGTCGCTCCCTACGGTCGATAATCAATTTTACATTGATAAAGACCCCGACAAGCTCTAATTTTGCTTTTTATTGAAAAAATCCCATTTGCTTAATGCAAACGGGATTTCTGGAGCTGCTAGGCAGACTCGAACTGCCGACCTCATCCTTACCAAGCACACAAGACCGATTCTCGGTCTTGTTTTGGAGACGATACCCCCAACAACCCCTTGACACCAAACAAGTTTTAGGATTTTTAATTATGTAGAGGTCTTGTTTCATACTAACTCAGACCTCATCTCTAAATCAATAATAGTATAAAACAATTATATTATAAAATCAACAGGTATGTAATAAGTTTTTAACAACATTTATGAGCCTTTATAACAACCTAATAACAACTATTTAAGAAGAAAGATACAACTTTTTTGAAAAGCTTTGTGTCGTTCTTGTTTTTTTGCATTTATAACGACTGATAAATTCAGATTGCGTGATATACTGTAGTCACAGCAGAGGGGAACACACCAAAACAAATCGCCTGAAAGGAGTGAATGAAACCAAGAGGCAAACGGTGAAACCTGAAGTGCTGAAATAAGGTAGCGACTTACCGCTGAATAATAAAAATAGGGTGGCGACCTAACGCCTATTATTAAGGAGAAAAATTATGTATGCAAATCACGAAAAGAAAGTTATTGTAATGACAAAGGCGGAATCAAAGGAAGCAGGAAAGTTCGGAAGTGAAAAGTTTGAAGAACTTGTAAAGTTCCGCACAATATTCACAGGTTATGAAATTGTTGTAAAAGCAAACTCAACCAAGAGAGACACATACAAAGGTCTTGGTTATGATTACATGAAGCGATACATCGAAGCTCATGAAAATAAGGAAGAAAACCTGAAAATGTTCTATAAGCTCAGGGGTCTTAATGAAAAAGGTGAAAGAGATGTTACTATCAAAGAATACTCTTATGGTGACATTAAAATGTGGTTCTTGGCGACATATCCTGAAATCGAAGAATTCAACAATGATACTGACAAGACACTTAAGGAAATCAAAACCAAGAGAGCAAAGGCTCGTGAAGAAAAGAAAGCCAAGCTTAGAGTTGTGGCTTAATTAAGAAAGGAAGGTGAATATCATGGCTAAGTCAAGAAAAAGAATAAACCCTGCAAGAATTGATTACGCAAACAAGCAAATCATTCTTTATAAATGGTTTGCGGAAAAGGCAAAAAACCCAAAAAACAAGGAATACAAAATGCTTGTCGAGTATGTAAAGAGTTTTCCGAATTTTGAGGTGGTTATCCGTGAAGATATAAACACTAACAGCAATCAGGAACACTATAAAGGATTAACTTATGATTATATGAAAGAATATATCAAAAGGTTTGAGCCTGTTGAAACAAGAGATGCCGTTCTTAAAGAACTTGATGATAAACTTTTTATCAGTGAATGTCATTCAAAAGCATACCGTTATCCTGAAATTAAAAATTGGTTTTTGAAGAAATATCCTGAAATCGTAAATTATGGTATGCCGACTGTTGACAAAAATTCTGATGAAGTCCAAGAGGAAAAAGATAACGCAGTTATAAAAATCGATAACGCAGTTGCAGAAAACGTTAACGCAACTGAAGAAAATGAAATAGTTGACCCTGCTGCCTGAAAGGAACAACTCCATGTATTTTAATAAAGCAAGTCCACCGCTGAATTCAATCGAGTTCAGCGGTGCTTTTGTTTGCGGCGACCGCTCTTTTTTGATTTTAACAAAAAATTTTTGTATAATATATTTAGAAGGTAGGACAATGTCTGATAATTCATTTCAAAGAAAATTTACAAGTAAAAGGAGAGATAATATGAGTCCAAAAAAAGATAAAAAAATTGACCTTCGCCTGACTGAAAAAGAAAAGGAAGCAATCCAAGAGTAGGCAAGAAAATATCACATGAATACAAGTCAGTATATCAGATTTATTTGCGAACAGTGGAGGATTTGCGGTTATGGGCGTTTTTATTCAGGCACCGATACTGAGGGCTAATGGAGAAAAAAACAGGGATAAAAAGTGGGGAATGGCAATGAGAACGAATCACCTTGAATCAATAATATTTAACGGTCTGACAGGCAAAGAAGGAGCTTAGTTGAAACTGATATTATTTCTGACAGGAAATGCAGATAACGGCAGTTTTGCCGTTCCTGAGGCAACAGTTATGAACCGTTGCGGAATGACGGAAACAACATATAAGAGTGCAAGAAAAGCATTAATTGAAAAAGGTTGGATAATACATAAGCCAAGTGTAAACGGTCAGCAAGGCGAAATCATAGTGGATTATGATGCGATTTACAAAAGTGCGGAGAGGGATATTGAAAATACCCCTTCCCCCGACAATGAATATACCCCTTCAAATTCTGAATACACCTCAGCAGGGGTTATTGAAAATACGCATAATAATATAGAGAAAATTATAAGCTCGAATAATATAAATTATAACAATATAAAGAATCCAAAAGTAAGAGAGTGTTCAACAGACGAATACGGTAATTTTGTATTTTAAGGAAGGAGAATGAATATGAGTAATTTACACATACAGAACATATACAACAAATACATAGAGCAAGAATGGAGTAAAAAGTTTTAGTGTTCGGGGGTTTATTCAATAACCGTCAACAATAAAATCGTTTATATCGGTAAAAGCAAAGATATTCTATACCGAATGGCGGAACATTGGGCTTCAATGGGAAATCCGAAAGAGAACAAATACAAAGTTCTTGCGGAAGCCCACAGGCGGAAATATAACGTCAGATTCAACGTTCTTTATACCGCCAAGAGCAAAACAAGAGCAGAAATCGAAGAAGAAATCGGAGAAAGAGAAGGATATTTCATCCGCCTGTATTAGCCGCCGCTGAACACTCAGATTCCAAAAGAGGAAAATTGGAGAAGTTATACGGTCAACAGGGGTGCATTGAATATATCCCTTGATGATATTATGGAAGGAGAATATATATGAATAAAGATTTATTGGAGTTTAACAGAGCATAGGGCAAAGTTCCTGATTTGTTTTATTATCAAATGAACGGCAAATCTGCAATAGAAAACTATAGAGAACAGAGAGATAATTTCTACAACTCATTACAGGATTCGGAAGAACCTGAGACTGTTCAATTCATCTTTACAAGTGAGGTGAAATAACGGTGTCGAATCCAAAAGACAAAAAGAAGAAGAAAAAGAAAAACATAATCGAGGCGGAAATTCTTGCCTTTATGCAAAAGAGCATGAAAACCGCACTCGATATGGCTCTTGACGAAATCTTTAAGGATTTCAAATGACAATACGGCAAACCAAGAGAGACAATCTCAAGGTTTGCCGTATTTTTCGTTTATGTTCCTTTTGGCTCGTTTTACGGTGAAAGAATAATTCTATCATTTGCGGTCGGCTCAAACCGTAATCCAAAATAAAAAACACATTCAGACGGAGAACGAACCACGCAATTCCGCAAACGGTGAAAAAGTTTTCGATTCTCCCGAAATATTGCCCCCGTCTATCCGTTCAAGAAACCAACTCTTTTCCTTGACACTTTTGGCTCAGTAAAAATCGAGGGTAATCCGCTCAAAAAATACCGTTATTTGTTCAAGAATCAATTTTCCCCCTTTATTGAGCATCGGGGTCTTTCACATACTCCATGAGGTCGGCAGGCTGACAATCAAACTTTTCACAAAGTCGAGCAAGCGTTTTGTGGTCTAAGCCGCCTGTTCCATTTTTTAATGCGGTCAGCGTTCCCTGACCTATTATCTTCTCCTGTCGGATTTTGTATGTGGTATAACCTTTGTCTTTCAAAAGTTGAAATAATTTATCATATACTATTGGCATATTTAAAAGCCCCCTTTTCCATTGTAATCATTATATCAAACAATATACACAAAGTCAAGTGTATAATTTCTCCAATTCTATGCACTTAACTTTGTGCATATTGCCGATTGACTATGCACTGAACTTTGTGTATAATAAAGACAGTTGATACACAACAAACAAATAAAAAACAAAGGAGATAACAACTATGTCAAGCAATGAAATCATCAAAAAAATTGAGGCACTCACAGAGTGGGAAACAATCATTGAGGATGCAAAGGCAGAAGCCGAGGCAATAAGAGACGCACTGAAAGCCGAAATGCTCAATCAAAACACAGAGGAACTTGAAGCAGGAGCATACATCATCCGTTGGACATCGGTTCTCTCACAGAGATTTGATACAACATCCTTCAAAAAGGCTCACGGCGATATGTATAAGGAATTTACAAAGCAAGTCAGCAGCCGCCGCTTCTCAATCTGCTAAACAAAACAATCCGCCCCACGCAAAAGTGGGGCGGTGAAAGGATAAATCATGAACTACGGATATGCTCGATGCAGTACCAACGAAAACAAACAGGATATCGACCGCCAAATCAGGGAACTTAAAACCGCAGGAGCAACGGAAATATTCCTTGAATACGAACACGGCGACAGTGCCGTAAAACAGGAACTTTCATCACTCTTGGCACAGGCGAAAGAGGGTGATTCAATATACACACTCGAAGTTTCAAGACTTGCCCGAAGCACAAAACAACTGTGCGAAATTATTGACACCGTAAAGGAAAAGAAACTCAGACTTGTTATTGTCGGCAGTATTACGGTAGATTGTTCAAACGGTCAGATTGACCCCATGACAAATGCGTTCATTCAGATGTCGGGAGTGTTTGCGGAACTCGAACTCAGAATCATCCGTGAAAGAGTGCGTTCAGGGATGCGGAATGCGGCGGCGAAGGGAGCGAAAATCGGGCGACCGCACACAACATTAGAGCAGATTCCGCAAGTGTTTTACAGACATTATCCGTCTTTCAAATCGGGTAATCTGAATCTTTCAGAGTTCGCAAGGGTCTGCGGTCTGAGCCGAAACACGGTTTATAAATATCTTTCTATTTTGGAGACATAAAAGAAAAGGGAACGGTTTTATTGCCGTTCCTTTTTGATTTAAATATTTTTTTAGTCCACAACAAATGCACCGTTGATTTGAGTTGATGCTGAATCCATTTCTAAAATACCGATAACAGTTATTTCATCATAGATATTGAACTTTGTCAGTTCACTGGTTTCCATATATACCTCTATTGGGTTTACAGGACTACCTTTCGAAGCTTCTATTGCCATTTGACAAAAATTATCGCTTATATAATAAACTTTTGCAGTCCATTTTACGATTGTTCCTGTATACTTTTCTGCGGCTCGTGCTTTGTTTAAAAGATATTCATCATATACCGTATCCCAGTCCAAAGGTGTTGCTGCTGTGTTTAAATAATTTATAACTTTTTCTGATTCTGTTGCATAATTGTCAGAAGAAACTAATATTTTTGTGTCAACAATATCGTTTGGGCATTCAATAATTATTGTTGAATTTTCAAATTCAACAATATCAAACTCTATTGTCATAGTTCTTATTGTTCCCATATACGAAACAGTTAATCTGCTATTTTCTAATGACCATGTAGTGCTTATGTTTCCAAATGTTCCTGTTCCGTCAGCCTTAAACGTAAAAGTATCACTTTCGTCGTAAATATTTGTCCAGCTTGTTTTTGTCAAAAAGTTATCTTGTTTATTACCGCAAGCGGCAAAAGTCAGTAAAAGCATAAATGTTAAAAGTAAGGATATAGTTTTCTTCATAATAAACACCTCTTGTTTTGTATGTATTTTGATACTGTTTATGGAGAATCGTATTTTCGCCTCCTCAATACAAGCTGACACCGTTTTATTCTCCATAAAATAAAAAAGTGTGTGCAACCGAAGCCACACACACCGAAAAATGCGGAACTTCGATTTGCTACCACACAAAATCTTTCGTCACTCATACAAGAAATGCGAATATAGAAGTCCGCACTTTTGCCGAAAGACAAAAATGCCACCTCTTGTATGAGTAAAATATTTGATTTTGTGTGGTAATATTATTATATCAATATAAATTTAAATTTTCAAGTGCTTTAATAAATACACTAAGAGACTTCACACTTTTGGACTTGCGTGTTATAATATCGCCAACAGACACAAGAAGGTGATATATTATGGCAGAGAAAAAGCATCCTGACAAGCATCACGGCAAAAAAACAAAGCAACGCATGAAGCCTTACATCGTTCTTCAATATCTTCTCAAAAATACCGATGCAGAGCATTTTGCAACAGGTAAAGATATTGAGGGGTTTCTTCAGGAAAGTTGTCAGATTTATGCTGAACGCCGCTCAATATACAAAGATATTGAAGAAATAAATGAAGTTAATTGGATGCTTGAAAATGATTCTGATATTATAGAAGCTGCAGAAGTAATTGCGACTGATGAATATGATGAAGAAAAACTTATAAAATACAAGTATAAAAAAGGTTTTTACATAGATAAAAGGCACTTTAATCTTGAAGATATACGCCTTATGACAGAATGTATAAACTCGGCAAAATTTGTTTCTGAATCTGAGGCTCAGAGATTGATTGATGCCGCCTGTGAATTTCTCAGCGAACATCAGGCGAAAAAAATAAAGGCGGATGCTTTTGTTATCGACAGACCCAAGACAACAAATACCGCTCTGATATACAACATTCAAACCATTTACGATGCGATGAGCGTAAGTTTTGACGGCGAACCGCACGAACCCGAAAAGATAAGTTTTCATTATATGAAAAACTCAATCAATGACCTTCACAATCAGGTTGCACAAAGAAAGGGCGAAAAGTACGTTGTAAGTCCTTTTAAACTCATAGTCAATGAAGGTAATTACTATCTTTTAGGATTTGATGATAAATACAAAGAGATAAGAATTTACAGAGTTGACAGAATGAAAGATGTTTGTTTTACATTTGAGCCAAGAGAGGGCAAAGAAGAATACGAAAAAACCAACATTGATTCGCTTGTAAAAAGAACTTTTAATATGTTCAAAGGCAAAACCGAA
Organism: Acutalibacteraceae bacterium; assembly: GCA_045605425.1. Lineage (GTDB taxonomy): Bacteria > Bacillota > Clostridia > Oscillospirales > Acutalibacteraceae > UBA8612. The sequence continues at coordinate 35,474 of JAZUQA010000012.1, read as the reverse complement.
GTCGTCACACTTTGTTTTCCTAACTTCCTTTTGGATGCCGTTGTTGAGCGGTTTGGCAAAAAGGGCGTGTCATATTCTAAGCTCGACAAAGATTATTTTACGGTTATGACAACAGTTGATATAAGCGACCCTTTTTATGGTTGGTTAGCAGGGTTCGGCAAAAGAGTAAAGATTCTTTCGCCTGACCATGTGGTTGAAGGTTATAAGGCTCATTTGGATAAGATAAGAGATATGTATAGCGATTAAAAAAGTTGTTAAAAAGTTGTTATACTGTCTTTATAAACTTGTAATATGGTTGATAAAAAGAAGTAGGAAACCTGATGATTTCCTACTTCTTTTATTTTATTACTTTATTATTTTCTTTTTCTCTTGGTGCATCTGAGCCAAAGGAGAAACCCTGTCATAGTTCTTGGCAATATCTGCATCAAAGATTGTGCAGTAATGCTTTGTCATATTCAGGGTGCTATGACCCAAGAGCCTTTGAAGCATAAAGGCATCGCCGCCGCAATCAACTAAATACTTTCGGGCGAAGGTGTGTCGGAACAGATGCGTGCTTGTTTTTGATACACCTCTTTTTTTATTATACCGCTCAATGGCAAGTCTGAGACCATTCTCCGTAAACATCTGACCGTATTGGTCGCAGAAAAGATAATCTTCCGATTTTCCTTGTCGGATTTTCATATAATCATAAAGAATATTACACATCAGGGTGCAAAGGGGAATAACCTGAATCTTGCCATTTTTATTATGGCGGAAGATAACCTGTTTTCGCTGAAGGTCAACATCCCTGTTCTGAATGTTCCGTATGGTTGCCGCTCGGCATCCGCTATTGAGAAGAAAATTGACGATAACCCAATTGCGGTATTCGCAAAAATTACAATCCTTTTTCGGTTTCTCAAGAAGTTTCTCAAGTTCTTCATCGGAGTAGGTTTCTTTGATTGTTTCCTTTTCCTTCAGACCTTTGATTCTTACATCAGACAAACCTTCTTCATTGCACCAAGTCAAAAAGGTCTTTATAACCCTGACATAGGTTGCAATAGAGTTGTGTGCAAGTTCTGATTTTCTCATTGATACAATCATTTCATCGATAGTGCTTTTGGAAAGAGCATCAAAGGACATCTGAATGTCAAGATACTTTGAAATACTGTGCAAATGTTGATGATAATTCCTGATTGTGGCATCGGCAACGCCTTTTGCCGCTCGTGAAGTTATGAACATTGAAAAGACCTGTTCAAAAGTCTTGTTTTCAGTCCTGTTCATAGTGATTTTTCTGTTCATAGTTAGACCGCATCCTTTACTAAAAAATTGCGATTCAGGGATGAGGTCTAAGAAATTTCAAAAACAAATGAAAAATCCCTTGAAACCTTAAGTTTCAAGGGATTGGAGCTGCTAGGCAGACTCGAACTGCCGACCTCATCCTTACCAAGGATGTGCTCTACCACCTGAGCCATAGCAGCAAATATGGCGACCCGGAACGGGCTCGAACCGTCGACCTCTAGCGTGACAGGCTAGCGTTCTAACCAACTGAACTACCGGGCCACATTTGCCGTTGCAATATGCAACACAAGTTATTATATCAATAATCGCAATTTTGTCAAGAGTTTTTTGAAAAATAACGCAGCAAAGGATTGGATAAGATAAATTATAGTTTGTCGAGATGAGTGCAGAATGCAGAACGCAGAGTGCAGAACGAAGGGTCGCTTCGCTCCGATTTTATAAAACATTGATTTAGAGCGATTATTATAATGGGTGAGGGCGGAGCCCTCCCACCGTTCTGCGTTCTGAGCTCTGCACTCTGCGTTTAAACAAACTCTAATTTGACAATTGACTTTTACTTATATAAACCTTATACTGAATATAACACTTTACTTAATCAGGAGTTTTGATATGAGCATTACAAAAAGTGTCTGGGGCGCAATGCCCGATGGCAGCGAGGTTTACAAATACAAAATCAAGAACGCAGAGGGCAACTTTGTTGAATTCATCACCTACGGTGCAACCTGGCTTTCTGCCTTTGTGCCCGACAAGGACGATATTCTTCAGGACGTTCTGCTGGGCTTTGACGATATGGACGGTCAGATTAACCTTTCCGACTACCAGGGTCAGTTTGTCGGCAGATTTGCAAACCGTATCGGCGGCGGTAAATTCACAATTGACGGCACCGAATACCAGGTTGACTGCAATGAGGACGGCGTAAAGAGCCTTCATTCAAGCGGCGAATTCTCCCACGCAAATTTTGACGCAGAGGAATGCGGTGACAACGCCGTTATCTTCTCCGCAGTTTCTCCCGACGGCACCTACGGCTTCCCCGGCACAATCAAGGTCAGCGTAAAATACACCTTCACCGACAGCGATGAGGTTATAATCGACTACTCCGCCGTTTCGGACAAGGCGACAATCATAAATCTTACAAACCACGCTTATTTCAACCTTGCAGGCTGCAACAGCGGCGATGTGCTTAACCACGAAATCCGCTTTGATTCCGACTATTTCACACCCACAACACCCGACAGCATTCCCACGGGCGAAATCCGCAAGGTTGAGGGCACACCCTTTGATTTCAGAGAATTCAAGAAAATCGGCAAGGAAATTCACGCCGATTACGACCAGCTTAACGCCGCAAAGGGCTACGACCACAACCTTTGCCTCAACAGCGGTGACGGCGTAAAGATAAGCGTGCTTGAACCTGTCAGCGGCAGAACAATGGAAGTTTACACCGACAGACCGGGTGTACAGTTCTACACCGGCAACTTCCTTGACGGCACAAAAAAGGGCAAGGGCGGCTGTCCGATGGTACAGCACGCAGGCTTCTGCCTTGAAACCCAGGTTTATCCCGACGCACCCAACCACCCCGAATTTCCGCAGTGCACCTTCAAAGCAGGCGAAGAATTCAAATCCAGAACAGTTTATAAGTTTGGTGTTAAATAATGCATAAAAAAGAAATTGCCGAATTTGCGGTTGAACAGCTCAAAAAGGACTACCCCGAGGCGATATGCTCACTTGATGCGGCAGACCCCGTTCAGCTCATAATCGCAACACGGCTTTCGGCACAGTGTACGGATGCGAGGGTAAACCTCGTCACCCCGAAGCTTTTTGAAAAATATCCCACGCTTGAGGATTACGCCAACGCAGAAATTGAGGACGTTGAGGAAATCGTCCGCCCCTGCGGCTTTTACCACATGAAGGCACGGGATATTATCGCTATGGCAAAAATGATACTCGACGAGTACGGCGGCAAAGTCCCCGACAATATTGACGACCTCGTCCGTCTGCCCGGTGTCGGCAGAAAAACGGCAAACCTGATTGTAGGCGACGTTTACAGGCAGCCTGCCGTTGTTGCGGACACGCACCTTATCCGCATTTCAAACCGCCTCGGTCTGGTAAAAACAAAAGACCCGTACAAGGTTGAAATCCAGCTCAAAAAGCTGCTCCCGCCCGAGGAAAGCAACGATTTCTGCCACCGCTGTGTGCTCCACGGCAGAGCCGTGTGCAACGCACGCAAGCCCAAGTGTGAAATATGTAACCTTGCAAGGGTGTGTAAAGAATTTAATCAAGCATAAAGAAAGCAGTACAGCCGTGTGGTTGTACTGCTTGATTTTATTTAATGAATAATTAATGATGAATATTGAATAATGAATAATTGATGGCGGGACACCCGCACCCGAATATAAAACGGGCAAGGGCGCAGCCCTTCCTTTATTATTCATTATTCATCAGCGCAAGCGGCTTCATTATTCATTCTTCATTAACAGTTTGTCGATTTCATCGACAAACTGTTATTTGCAATACTCCTCTATCATTGCATTAACTCTTTCCCTCTTTGCAAGCATGGGCTCGATGCCTCTTTCGTAATTCATAAAGGTGAGCTCGCCGCCCGTTGTGTTTTCGATGAGGGCAACCGTTTTTTCATAGCCGATTTTGCTTTCGAGCAATTGGAGTGCTCTCAAATCCTGATGGGCTTCACGGAAGGTCTTGAAGCGAAGTGAGCAAAGGGGCTTGCCGTCCTCACCAGGGTAGACGACAAAGGCATCACCCGAGGGGAAGGCTTCGAGAGCATCGGTGGTTTCAAAGGGATTGATTTCGTACTTTGAATGCTGGCTGTACCAGAAATTATAACCCCACTGCAAAAAGCCCTGACAGCGGAATTTATAAAGCTGAAGTCCGAGTACACGGCCACGGTATGACGGCATAGCCATAAAGCGGTTGGCTGTGCCCTTGTACTGACCGCAGCAGTAGTATGTCCAGAGGTTTTCTACGTTGCCGATAAAGGGCTCTGCGTGGTTGAGTGAGGGCACGGGAGTTTTAACAAGCCCTTTTTTATAAAACTTATAATCGCTGAGTGCATCGAACATATTGTAATCGGGGAAAAGCTCTTTTAACAAACGGCTTGCCTTGCTGTAAGAGCGAAGGTCAGCAAGGTTAGGCTCGTCGGAGGTATGTACCCAGCAGTATTCCTTAATACCCTCTGCCTCGAGCACACAGTCAAGTGCCGGGGCAAGCTGAGTGAGGAAGCTGCGGTATTTTTTGCCGCCTGCAGGTGTTTTCCAGCCGAAGAGCTTTTTGCCGTTTACATCAACAATTTTCGGTGCGTGCTTTGCACCCCACTGTGTAAACAGGTGGGAAAGCTCGTAATATTTCATTCCGCTTCGCTTTGCCGTTTCAATCCAGCGGCGGAGTTTATCGAAACCGAAGGCATATTCGTCCTCACCCGTTACGGTTACGTCAACAAGCTGCATTGTGGGTCTTTCGCCGCCTTCCGCCGTGTCAAGCGGAGGTGTGAACAAGGGTGTGAGTATCATATTGATGCCGTGGTCGCTTGCGGTTTTCATAAAGCTTTCGATAATCTGCCAATGCTCCTGGCTGAAAGCATCAACCTTGTACCACGTTGCAAGGCAGTCACAATGAAACCAGTTCGTGCAGATCAGCTTCTGCTCGGGAAGCTCTGCATTAATAACCTTGACGGTAAATTTTTCGGCTGCCACAGCTTCGTTTTCCTCATTATAAAGAGTGATTTCAATTTCGTTTGTACCCGGTCTTTCTGCCTCAACCTCAAACCAGACGGAGCACCAGCCGCCGTTGACAAACTCAATTTCGCCGTTTTCGCAGGGAACAAGATAATCGGGATAATATCCGTCGGGCGAAACAATAATATCGTCGTCGTGATCCTCATAAAACGGGAGCTTTGAGGGCACGGGAAGCACGTTGTAGCCCGTAACCTTAATTGCGTTATTCTCATTAAGAGCAAATCTCAAGGGCTCATCGGTGAAGACAGCCAACTGAAAGCCGCCTTTTTCGCCGATAAGCATGGACATTTTTTCTGTAATTACAAAGCCGCCCTCACTCTGAGGAAAAACCTTTTCAAGCGAAGAAACAAGTGCAGTTTTTATCATAGCTAAATTCTCCTTTATTTTACATATTCAACGCTGAAGCAGTGTGAACGAATTTTGTACGCCATAGCCGTACCTCTGAACGCAGAGCCGCTTATGGTCTTGTTGCCGACGGTCATTTTTTCAACATAACCGACCTTACTGCTCACGGCAGAGTCGTGCTTGATTATCTTTATCCAACCGCTCGGGTCACCGGTCAGCTCAACGTCAATATTGTTTTTCATAAGCTCACGGAACTCATTTGCGGAAATTGTATAGGTCGTTTTGTACCTTGCACAGCTTTTGTCGGGCGTGCTTTCAACAGAGGTTTCAAGGTAAGGGTAGGTTTCGCCGCTCCAGACGGTAGAAGCCTTTACCGTTCTGCCTGCAGACATTGCGTAGTAGGTTGCCATTACAGGCTTGCCGTTGTAGGAAAGGTATTCGCCAAGCACGGCTTTTACCGCCTCTTCAAGTGCCGTGCCTTCAAAACTATATGACTTGTTGAAGGCGTGTAAGGAAGATCTGAGATTGAAGCCGTAGCGCTTGGCATAGGTGTAAATTGCAACCGCCTGTGCCTTGTGGGCTTCTCTTGTTGAGTTGTTTGTATTCGTGCCGATTTCTGCGGCAACGCTTCGGCAAAGGTACTCAACTATCGGGTAATCCACACCGCCGAATTTAATTGTTTCGGGCATATCGGGGTCAGCCTTGACAAGGGTTGTACCGGGGTAGTAATGAGCAAGTATCTGGCTGTGGCTCCAGCCCTGCTTTGAGTAGCCTAATGCACCCTCCTGGCTCATACCGACACCGTGACCGTAGCCGTAAACTGTAAACACAAATTCACCCCTGTAGTCACCCGTATCAACAACATCTTTTTTCGTTGTGGTGGGCTTTGCGGTTGTTGTAGGCTTGGCTGTAGTAGTGGGTTTTGCGGTAGTTGTGGGCTTTGCGGTTGTAGTAGGCTTTGCCGTAGTTGTAACTTTTTTTGTGGTGGTTTCTTTTTTTGTGGTTGTTGTTGAGCTTGTCCTGTCGGTTGTGCTCTCTATATCAACGGTGGTTTCCGTTTCTGTCGTATTTAATTCGCTTGTAATTTCGCCCGACGGTTCTTCGGGGACTTCACTTGTTTCTTCTTCAAAGGTTATAAATTCCAGTTCTTCATCGTAAAAAAGGTCAGAGCCGCTGATGTCAGCGGCTCCCGAAACGTACTGAGTAAAGACGCCTATAGCGTCTGCCTTGTTCTGGTTTGCGTTTTCAAAGCCGTTATAACCGAAATATGCAATTACCGCAAGCACAATTGCAAGCAGAACGTAAACGAGCGTTCTTATTCCTCTGTGCTTCTTCTTTGCTTTTTCTTCGGGTGCAGGCTCTTCAATTTCTTCAATCGGCTCTGCGCTGAAGGGTACTGCTTCAACGGGTGCGTTGATTTCGTCGCACTTGTCGCATATCATTTCCATAAGCATTTCAATTGCGGCGGTGATAAGCTCCTCGGGTGTTTCGCCCGGCTGTGAGGCAAAGCGAAGCACACGGGAGGCCGAAACATCGGCAACCGCAACGTAAATGTTATATTTCTGCTCACCCGAATCCTGCGACGTGCCCGTAAAGACGTTGGAAACAGCCGCACCGAAATCGGTTGAGCCCTCGGGAATTGCGTAGCGTGCAAGGTCGGCTATGTAGCTTCGGGGAGCTTCGCTGCCCCTGTCGCTCGTATAATCGCTAAAGCACATTGTGCCGCTTTCAAGCTGCGAAGAGCAAAGCTCCTTTACCATTTCGCAGGAGGGCGTTGCGGCAAAATAAACCTTCTTGCCGCAGGCGGATAGCTTTTCGGAAGCCTTTGCAGCAAGAGATGAATCGGGTGTAATCTCTTCCTTCTCCCCTGCAGTGGGTGCTGCCTTTTCAAGGTAGGGCACAAGACCCTGCGAAACGGCAGGCTCAAGCCTGAGCTTGTCCAGAGTGAGCAGAACGAAGTGCTGCTTACCGCTCTGAAGAGCAAAGCCCGAATAAAGACCGTCCGCCGAAGCAAAAACCTCGGCATTTACGGGCATAGCGCAATGCATTGAAACCTGAGCCGCAGTCATATCGGATTTTTCGGGCATCATTGCTTTGAGCTGCTCGTTGAGCTGTGTTCTGATGTGCATTGCTCTGAGTATGGCGAGCTTTGACTTGCAGTAAGCTGAAGGCTCGATGCCCACAACTATAACCTCGGAATTTGCAAAAGCATCTCCGAGGGAGGCGGACACCTGCGACATTGAACCGCAAAGCTTGAAATCGCACCTGCCGTAGCCCGACAGTACACCACGGAGCTTATCCGCAGCATACTGAACGGTTTCTGCACCGCTGATATTCAGAGCTATAAAACTTATATTCATCGGCATTGTTTATATTCTCCTTAGGGTAATTCCTTTAGCCTTAGGGTGGCAAGAATAATCCGAACCCGTTTTTGCGGGGCGGATTTCCGCCATCTCATCGTTAAAATACTCGTAAATCCGTTAGGATTTACTGCGTTTTGTGCCTTGATATGCCAAAAATCCGCTTCGCAAAAAATCTTCGACCCAAAAGTGCGAATTTTTGATGGATTTTTGGATGTTGAGGATGCCGACAGGCTGTTGCCTTTCAAATCCGAAACGCCGAAAAGCCGCAAAAATTCACGCTTTTGGGCGAGTTCGGATTATACTCGTCACCCTATGACGGATACCACTTGTTATAGGATTTGTAGGGGTTGCTCAGGTTGTTTTCCGTGTAGTAGCCCTGGGGGTATCTCGGGTTGGGATTTACACGGATATTTGTAAGGTCAACGTCCGTGCTTTCGCCGGGTCTGACCGCTCTTGCCATAACAATAAGTCTGCCCTCGTCAAGCTCGTAGGTGCAGGTGGAAAGAGTAAGAATTCTGTCCGAAACGGCAATGTCAACATTGGGGTAATAGATTGTTCTCAGCTTTATTTCGCCGAGGAATTCTTCAACCGCCTCGTTTGTTGAAAGGTCTGTGAACATATAGTTGAACAGGTAGCCGTCATCGCCTGCTGATGTGCCGTTGGTGATGTATGCGGCAAAGACCTTCCACTTGTAGTCGCCGTAAATCGTGTTGAACTCAATTACAGGCGCCTTTTTGTAGCCTGCAATGCTCTTGTACTGCATAAGATTGCCGAACATTTTCGTATCCTTCATATAGTGACCGAAAATAGTTGTGTTGTAGTTGAGTGAGTCAACCTTGTTTGCGCAGTTCATAAAGATTGAGCCGTACTTGCTGTACTTGCCGTCGAAATCGGTTTTGAGGTACTTGTCGTTGTTCTCGCCTCTGACTACGGGGAGAGAAATGTCAAGCCCGTCAATTTCAATCCAGCCGACAAAATCCTTGTTTCTTGCGTAAAGTGCGGCATACTTTTCAAGCATGCCCTCGGGGAAGGCAACGCCGGGATACTTTTCGGCAAGGCTCTGTGTATTGACAACGTTGTTGCCCTCACCTATCATACCGCTGAGCTCATCGAGCTGTTTTGTATTCACAAAGGGAGCTATAACGTAGTCGTTGAACAGGTAACCGCCCGAAACAAGTGCGGCAATAACCGCAATTACCATAACAATCTTGCGAACCTTCTCGGCAGCAGAATCATCCTTTGAGGGAATGAAATTGCGTGTGAAGAAGTTGCCTCTCTTAGCCGGCTTACCCTCATCACCGCCAATCATATAGTCCTTTGAAAAGCTGGTTACAGCCTTGGTTTCCTTTTTCTTGCCGAGCTTTTTGTTCTTCTTTTCATCGGGCACGGCAGGTGTGAAAACAGGCAGGTCTGACGGCATTTCAGGGAGCTTTGGCTCCTCATCCTCGTCAAAATCCAGACCGCTGTCGGGGTCAAAGGTAAAGTTTTCTGCCGCACTCGGGGCAATGTAGCCGCCTGCAGCCTTAATCGGCTGTGCCTCAACAGGCTCCTCCACGGGCACAAAGACAGGCTCCTTGCGGATTTCTTCCACAATCGGCTCCGGCTCTTTCTCTGCTTCTTGGGCTGCTTCTTCAACAACTTCTTCAGTTGTTATTTCTGAAATCTCTTCCTCAACAGGCTCGGGTTGAATTTCCTCTGCGGTTTCTTCGGCAGCTTCCTCAATAACCTCTTCAATTACTTCTTCGGGTATTTCCTCTGTCTCAGGAACGAATTCCTCAGCCGTTTCAACGGTTACAGGAGCCTTGGGCTTTGACGGGTCGTAGAATATGCTCTCATCAAGCGAAGAATCAAGCCACGAGTCGTCAATATCGTCTATATTGAAGCTGCTCTGAGCCGCCGCACCGAACATATTAAGGTCGTATGCAAACTTCGGCTCTTCCTTCTTGAAGGTCATTTCAGGCTCATCCTCAACCTCGGGAATAAGTGACTCGTCAAAGGTAAACTCCTCTGGCAAAGCCTGCTCGGGCTGTTCAACGCTGTCTATTATTTCGCCAAGCTGCTTTTCAAAATCCTTGTCGGACTTAAGCTCGGGCTCGGGTATTTCCTCAACGGCTTCCTTTGAAACTTCGCCGCTCTCGTTAATCGCCTGATACTTTTTGATAAGGTCGTTGAAGCTCGGGCTTCTTGAACCGTAGTCTTTTTCCTCTGTCATAGTAATTCGCCGTCCTTTTCGTTCAGATAATCAACCAGCATATGCAAAGCAGTTGACGCCGCAACATATCTGTTATAATCTCTTGAATTCTCTTTTTTGCCTGTGCGCAGCTCTTTTACCGTTGTGCCGCCTTCGTGGGCAAAGCCGATATAGGCAAGACCTACGGGCTTATCCTCACTGCCGCCGCCCGGACCCGAAATGCCCGTAACGCTCAAAGCAAAATCCGCACCCGAAAGCCTGCGCACACCCTGTGCCATTTCTGCGGCAGTCTGTGAGCTGACCTCGGTATATTTTTCAATTGTTTCGGCTTTTACGCCCAGCAGGTTTATTTTAACCTCGTTTGAATAGGAAACTATACCGTATTCAAACACAGCCGAAGAGCCCGGAATATCCGTAATTCTCTTGGCTATATATCCGCCCGTGCAGCTTTCCGCAAGGGCGAGCTTTTTACCGTGAGCCAGCAACAGCTCAACCGCCTTTTCTTCAAGGCTTGAAACATCAATGCCGTAGATGTATTCGCCTATACGCTCACGGATTTTTTCTATCGTTTCGTCACACATTGCCGAGGCTTTTTCTTCACTGTCGGCTCTTGCGGTAACACGCAGAAGCGCTTCGCCGTCCTTGGCGTAGGGGGCAACGGTGGGGTTTTCGCCGTCGAGCAAATCCTCAACTGCGGCAGCCATATTCGATTCGCCTATACCGAAAGTACGCACCTGCTTTGAAAGGATTATGCCGCCCGTCTTTTTTGCAATGTAGGGCATAACCTCTTTTTCGAACATAGGCCGGAGCTCTCTCGGAGGGCCGGGAAGCATAATTGCAATTTTGCCGTCCTTTTCAATACCGCAGCCGGGTGCTGTACCGTTTCTGTTCGAGAAAACAATGCCGTTTTCGGGAACAAATGCCTGCTTTTTGTTGTTGTCAGCCATCTGCCTGCCACGGGACACGAAGTAGCTTTTTATGCCTTCGAGTATATCCTCGTCAAGCACTAATCTTTCGCCCATAACCTCACAGCAGATTTCCTTTGTAAGGTCATCCGCCGTAGGACCTAATCCGCCCGAAAGAATTATCATATCGCTTTCATTCAGCGCACGGGACATACATTCACGCATTCTCTGCGGATTGTCGCCGACAACCTGCTGGTGATGAACGCCTATGCCTAAAGCGGCAAGCTCACGGGCAAGATATTGAGCGTTTGTATTCAGTATATCGCCGAGCAGAAGCTCGGTACCCACACAAATGATTTCGCAGTTCATAATTAACCGATTTTAATCCTTCTTACGTTTGCGACGGCTCTTTCCACGAGCTCGTCAAGGTTGAGAGCAGCCTCTGCCGCCTCGACATCGGGCAGCTTGGGTCTTGTTCTGGGGTGCTTGGGTGTGAACACCGTACAGCAGTCCTCAAAGGGGAGAATTGAAATATCAAAGGTGTCAATCTTGCGTGAAATTGCAATGATTTCGTCCTTATCCATACCGATGAGCGGACGGAAAACGGGAATTGTTGCAACGGCATCCGTACAGCCGATTGCGCCGAGGGTCTGGCTTGCAACCTGACCGAGGCTTTCGCCCGTTATGAGCGCACCACAGCCGCCGTACCTTGCAAGTTTTTCGGTACAGATTACCATTACACGGCGCATAATTATTGTGAACAGGTCTTCGGGGCACTTGTCCCTTATCTGCTCCTGAATTTCGGTAAAGGGCACTACGGTCAGCTCAATTCTGCCTGCGTACTTTGCGACCTTGGCAAGAAGATCGTGCACCTTCTGCTCTGCCCTTTCGCTGGTGTAGGGAGGAGAAGCAAAGTGAATTGCGGTAAGCTCCACGCCACGCTTTGCCATCATCCAGCCTGCAACGGGGCTGTCAATACCGCCCGAAACCATAAGTGCAGCCCTGCCTGCCGTGCTGACGGGCATACCGCCTGCACCCTTGAGCTGATTTGCGTGAACGAATATATCGTGATCACGCACCTCAACGGTAACGGTAAGGTCGGGGTTGTGAACATCTACGGTAAGGTGGTCAAATTCGTTAAGCAGTCTTTCGCCAAGCAGCAGACAAATCTGCGGTGAGTCGTAGGGGAACTTTTTGTCCGAACGCTTTGCGGTTACCTTGAAGGTATTTGCTTCAAGCAGCTGCTGTTCAAGATATTTACCCGTGTTTTCAAGCACGAGGGAAAAATCCTTTTCGAGCTTGAGTGCACGGGAGAAGCCTGCTATACCGAAAACCTTGGAAATGCGCTCAACCGCTTCTTCAAGGTCAACGCCGTCCTCACCCTCAACTTTAATTGTGGACTGTGCCGGAGTAAAGGTGAAGGTGCCAAGGTCAGCCAGTCTGCGGCGCATATTCCGTATCATTACGTCTTCAAACGTGCGGCGGTTAAGACCCTTGAGGGCAAGCTCGCCGTTTTTAATGAGTATTACTTCTTTCATTTTATGTCCTTTATTTTAAAATAATTATTTTTGTTATTTTTTCTTTCTCAAAGTTGCCGTTGCAGCGTCAAGACCGCAGAGCAGCATATCAATTTCATCCTTTGTCGTAAAGCGGCAAAGGCTGATTCGCAGTGCCGAATCGGTGAGTTCGGGCTCAAGCCCCATAGCAGTGAGCACGTGAGAGCGGTGACCCTTTGAGCAGGCTGAGCCGCCCGAAACGTAAATTCCTCTTTCAGACAGGAAATTGAGCACCGTCTGCGACGGGTGACCCGGAAGTGAAATATTGATTATATAGGGCAGAGCTTCATCACACGAGTTGATAACCACACCCTCTATATTCACAGCCTGCGAAACGAAGTAGTCACGCAGAAGCCGTGTCTTTTCAAGCTGAATATTCGGGTCGGGCAATTCCTCAACCGCACCCCACAGACCCATAATTGTGGGCATAGGCTGTGTGCCGGAATAAATCTTGCCCTCCTGACCGCCGCCGTAGATATAAGGCGCAAGCCTTACGCCCTTGCGTACGTACAGAAAGCCGACACCCTTCGGACCGTTGATTTTGTGACCGCTTGCCGTGAGCAAATCCACACCCAGGCGTGAGGGCTTGACCGCCAGCTTGCCGTAAGCCTGAACGGCATCACAGTGAATGAGCGCAGGTGCTTTTGCCGCCCTTACTGCCGCTCTTGCCGCCTCGACGGGCAGGATGCTGCCAACCTCGTTATTGACATACATCATGCTCACAAGCACGGTTTTTGCGTTTACCGCCTGCATCAGATCCCTGCGGTTTATTCTGCCGTATCTGTCGGGCTTGAGGTAAATTACCTCGAAGCCTTCTTTTTCAAGGGCTTTCATACATTCAAGCACACTCGGGTGTTCAATTGCGGTGGTGACAATTCTGTTGCCACGCCTTTTGAGTGCGTGTGCCGCACCGAAGATTGCCGCATTGTTGGCAAGCGTGCCGCTGTTTGTAAAAACAATCACTTCGCTTTCGCAGGAAAGAGTGGCCGCAACCGCAGCCCTTGCCGCCTCAAGCTGCCTAGAAGCCGCCGTACCAATACTGTGAAGCGAGGACGGGTTGCCGTAGTATTTGTTTATCGCTTCGACCGTTTTTTCTTTTGCCGTGGGGCAAAGGCAGGTCGTAGCGCTGTTGTCAAGATAAGCTTCCATTTAAATGCTTTCCCCCTGCAATTAATTACGGGATAAAAACTTACCCCTATATACTATATTGCAGAAATTTATTTTTGTTGCCAGCAGGCTATTACCCTGCCGACGATATTTTCATCGTTCACAGAAACGTTATAGCTAAGGTCGTCCGAAGCGTAAAAGCTGACAGCCCCGTCTGAACTGACCATAGCGTTTGCCGCACAGTAGCTGCCGTCGTAATAAACTGCGCCGTCACCGTTTTCAAGCTCGGCACACGCTGCCTTTTCGACAAACCACACGTCCAGCTTTTCATCCTCACCCTTTTCAAAAACAAGGGCGTATTCCATTATGAAAATTTCCTCGGGCTCATCCTTGCCTGTAAAGAATATCGCCGCAAAGCAGCCCGTAACGGCTATAACCGCTACAAGTGCTATAAGAATTATTGCCCTAAAAAAATCGGTTATTATCTTCATTCAAGTATCAACTCCGTAATTTCCGATGTGCTGTAAGCAAACATATCAGCGCCGTGCTTTTTCATTTCCTCTTCACCGCCGAAGCCGTAGACTGCACCGATTGACGCTACGCCTGAGAGCTTTGCACCCTCAATATCAAAAAGCCTGTCGCCTACCATAACGGTTTTGGCTTTATCTGCACCGAGGGCAGTAACAGCGGCGTCAATAAGCTCCTGCTTTGTGGGGTTGACGTGACCTATTTCGGGGGCGGAGATGAACGAAAAGTATTCATCTATTCCGAGCTTTTCGAGAATTGCGGCAACGTATTTGCCCGGCTTTGAAGAAGCAATTGCCATTTTACAGCCTGCTTCGTGAAGCGCTTTCAACATCTCTTTAGCACCGTCATACAAATCGGACTCAAACATACCGCCTGCCGAATAGTGCTCACGGTATTTGTCCACCATCTTCCGTGCCGTTTCAAGGTCTGCGCCGTAGGTCATAAAGCTGTCAACAAGCGGAGGACCTACAAAAGCCTTCAGCCTTTCTCTGTCAGGCTCATCGTAGCCGTAAAAGTTGAGCGCAATAAGGGCACAGCGCATAATTCCTCTGCCCGTGTCGGCAATTGTGCCGTCAAAATCGAACAGCACAAAATCATATTTTCTTGCCACTTGCACCACCCCTTTTCGATAAAAAGCAACACTTTCACACATATATTGGCATTATAACATAAAACTTGGCACAATGGTATAGAATTTTTTAAATTTTTATTATAAAATATTAGAAAATAATGCAACACTTTCCTTCTTTTTTCACACTATATAGGTGAGTACTCAAATTTTACCGTAAGAGGTGATACCGCTTATGAAAAAACGCAAAAAGAAAATTATTGCCTTAATAGCTGTAATCTGCATTCCTCTGCTTATCTGGGCAGGCGTTTTCTTTACCGATTTTGCCTGCGTTTCCAAAATAAAGGAGCCTGTTTTTGCAGAAATTGCCAATTACGGTGGTAACCACCCGTATTATAAAGGCTTGGGCTACGGTATCGTAATTAAATATTACGATGACACGGACAACATCGAAGAAATTGTAATGTATTCAGCCTTTGGCAATGCTATAAATGCGGTTATAGTCTGCCGCTGAAAACAGAAAGCAGGTGAGAAAAATGAAAGACAACACGGCATTGCTTACAAAAAAAGCAAGGGACGGCGATGCAAGAGCCTTCGGTGAGCTATACTCAAAATTCAGCGGCGAAATGTACCGCTATGCGCTGTACAGCCTCGGCTCGGCTGAAGCGGCACAGGACGCTGTGCAGGACACCGCACTTGAAGCGTGGAAAAGCATAAACCGCTTAAGAAACGAAGAGGCGGCAAAGGCTTGGTTTTTCAAAATTCTCAGTCATTGCTGCAAACATATTCTGCGTGAAAAATACTCAGCTAACACGGCTTCGCTTGATTTCTGTGCGGAAATTCCAACAAGCGATTCGGGCGAAAAAATACTGCTCGGGCTTGATTTACTGCGCCTTATAAACCAACTCAGCCAAGAGGAAAAAGGCATAGTTCTGCTAAGCGCAGTTTGCGGCTGCAACTCAAAAGAGATAGCCAGAATCACCGCTCTGCCTGCCGCAACTGTCCGCTCAAAGCTGTCACGCTCGCTTAAAAAGCTGCGAAGCGAACTCGAAAAAGGAGGGAACGAGATATGAAGAAAACCGATAAGAATAACCTTAATTTCATTAAAAACACACTTGAGCCCGTCAACGAAAAATTGACATTACCTGCCGGAATTGCCGAAAACGCCACCGTCAGACTTGTTGCAGGCAAGGAGCAAAACGGCAAAAAGGCAGGCAAAAAAAGGCTTGTCCGCAGGCTGTCCGCCGCAATTGCTGCACTTGTTGTGCTTGTGGGTGCAGGTGCTTTTGTCAACAGCTACTTTTCCCCTGCCGTAAAGAAAATCCCGTCTGTTATAGCAGATGCGGAGTTTGCCATTTCGGGCAACGACGAACAGGTATTCGTCGATTATTTTACGGCACTCAAAGCAGAATACAAGAATAATAACCGCTTTCATTACGGTACCGTCAACCTCTTCAGCGAAAAGCTTGAAGCAGCGGCAGACGATATGCTCGCCGCTGAAGAAGCCATGCCCGAAGCAGGCATAGGCACCATAAACAGCTCTGTTACAACGGGCACAAGCTCTGCACTTTCCGACCACGCAGATTTCGGCGCAACAAACACACAGTATTTCAACGTTGACGAGGACGACATCATCAAAAATGACGGCAAGTACATTTACATTTTAAGCGACTGGACAGTAAAAATAGTCGAAGCCAAAACGATGAAGCTCGTCAGTAAAACAGATGTTTACTACAACTCCACAACGGGTGCCGAGGGTATGTACCTTTACGGTGAAACGCTCGTCATAATCGGCACAGACTGGGACAAGGAGCCCAAGTCAAGACTTATCATATACGATATTTCGGACAGAAAAAAGCCCGTGAAAACCAACGATTTTTCACAGGACGGCAACTATTTCTCCTCACGCCTTGTTGACGGCAGGGTAATTCTGCTTTCACAGTACACGGTTTACCCCGGGGAAATTGAAATTTACAACGGCTACGCAAAGTATAACGATATAGCCCCCGAAACCGAAACAAACGGCAAGGCAGAGGTTCTTTCCTCGCAGATGATAAGCATTCTTCCGCAGGACGATAACAATTCGAGCACCTATGTTGTTATGAGCACGCTTGACCTCGAAAAGCCCGATTTTGAGCCGAAAACCTCGGCAATACTCGGCAACGGCAGAGAGGTTAACTGCACGGCAAATAACCTCTATATCATCGCTGACCGCTACGAAACCAAAGAAGGCAACGGCGAATTTGTCAGCTTCTCCCCTTCAAGCTTAAAAACCGTCATTCACCGCTTCACCTTTAAAAACGGCGTTATCGAGGCAGACGGCACGGGCGAGGTTGAGGGCAGAATACTCAACCAGTTTTCGCTTGACGAAAGGGACGGCTATATCCGAATCGCAACCACGCTAAACGAATATAATCAGATTACCGTGCTTGACAAAAACTTAAAGCAGGTTGCAAAGCTTGACGGCATAGCACCCGGCGAAACAATACAGTCCGTACGCTACATCGGCAAATACGGATATGTCGTCACCTTCCTGCAGACGGACCCGCTGTTTGTAATTGATTTCACGGATATGAAAAAGCCGAAAATCGTCGGCGAGCTTAAAATCCCCGGCTTCTCAAGCTACCTTCACCCGTTTAACGGCTACCTTGTCGGCATAGGCACGGACGGCGACGAAACAGGCGCAACAGATGCCCTTAAAATATCGCTGTTTGATATTTCCGACCCGACAAAGCCGCAGGAAATCGACCGTTTTATAATCAAAAATGCCAATGCTCAGACTAACCACAAGACAGTTATGGACTGCTCAAACAGAAACATTCTCGGCTTTATTTACAACGAGTATGAGCCGACCCTCGGCTATCACGACACAAAGCTGTGTACGCTGAAAATCAAGGACGGCAAAATCGAGCCGATAGGCAGCTACTCCAATTCTTATGAGGCAGAAGAAAACGGTGCCCCCGAATACAGCCCAGACGGAAAAACCACCTTCTATTACAATAAGGAGTCCTACTCAAACGGTGCGATTAAGCGTGCAACCTATATCCACGACACGCTCTATACCGTTTCCGCAAACCGCATCTGCTCCTATCCCCTCTACGGCGGAAAGATGATTGAGATGCTGGAGTTTTAAATAACAGTTTAGCGCAACAATAAATTGTTGCTAAAAGAATAAAGAAGAAAGAAAAAATAATAAATTAGGGCGGGACACCCGCACCCGAATATAAATGGGTGTGGGCGAAGCCCACCCTTCTTTATTCTTTATTATTTCTTATTTATTATTTTAATTACAGTTTATCAGCATCCTTACACACAAAAAGCTCACAGCTTTTACGCTGTGAGCTTTTTAATGCGCTTTAAGTTTTAAAGTATAGCAAATACAAAGGAGAGCACGGCAAGAATAATAAAGCTGATGCCGTATTTTTCAAGTCTTGCGCCGACCTTCATTACGATATAGCCGGGGAAGAAAATTCCCTTTGCAAAGCCGTTAAGCTTTGAATACTGCTCCTTCATAACGACAGCATCCTCAAGCAAGGGGAAGAGGTTGTTGAACATTGAAACGCTCAGCCACATAAAGATAATGGGCAGGAGCATATCAACAAGCGCAACAGCATTTGCATCCGTAATTGCGGAGGAAAGAATCTGAGAAGAAGCGACAAAGCCGCTGTAATTGCCGAGATAAACAACGTTTATAAACGGGAAGAAGCCAAGGAAAAGACCGAAGAAGAAGTTGAGCAGACCGGGAATAAAGCAATACATAAAGCTGGCAACCGGTCTTTCGATAAACTCGTGCTCAACGTGGCCGCACATTTCGTCCGTGCGCAGGTAACGGTTATCCTCAACGGGGCACTTGAAAATCTTGCACATAAGCTGCTCATAAAAAGCCTTTGTGAGTGCGCCGGGGAATGTAAAAATCTTTGTGATTACGTACCAGACTGTCATTCAAATGCCGCCTCCCTTTCGTTGAAGATTTCTTCGGCTGTAACCTCGCCGTTAAGGTATTGCTCTACAGTGGGGCTGATTTCCATTTCGTACCCCTTGAGGAATTCGACTACGGCCTTGTAGCCCTCTTCATCGCCGAGCTTCTTGCAAACAAGTGCGTGGAAGTTGACCGTCTGCTCGTTGAGGTAAACGCCGCTTGTACCGCCGCCGTAGCAGGCTTCCGAATATTCAAGAGCCTTGTCGTAATCGCCCATAAGGAAGGCTGTGATTGCCGCCTCATAATAAGCATAATAGAACTGGTTGTTAGCATAATCGGCTATCATAGCCTCACACTTTTTCAGTGCTTCGGTATAATCGCCCTGTCTTCTGAACGCCTGTGCACGGTAGTATTCGCCGTAGAGGTCGTCTGCGTTTGCAGCCTCAAGTGCGTCACAGCCCTCAAGTGCTTCCTCGTAGTTGCCGAGCATTACATTCATCTCGGTAAGAGGAGTAAGGTAAAGCCAGCCGCGTTCGGGAGCAATTTCAGCAACCTCGGCAAGGTAGCCGTGCTGAACGGAAAGCTCCTTATTGCACATATATGCAAGGTAGTACTGGCAGTATCTTACAAAAGCACGGTCAATGTCCGCTTCGGCGTCGTTCATTGCGACCTCGTACTTTGCGTTGACCTCATCGTAGGGGATGTCCTCCGCCTTGATGCTGCCGTAGTAAAGCTGCTCGTCATACTCCGCAATAAATGCGTAGTATTTCTGGTAAGCCGCCATTGCATCGTTATAATCCGTGTAAATCTTCTTTACATCCTTGTTCCACGGTGCGTTGAGGTCAGCCTTGCCTGCCTTTTCGGCAAAGGTAAGGGTGTCACCCTCTTCAAGAGAGGTTGCATCGTAGAAATAGGTTGAAACCGTGCTGTTGATACCGCTCAGATAACCGGACTTATTATAAGCGTTAATCATATTCTTTGCGGTTTTCCAGCCGATGTTACCGGAAGAGGAATAAGATGAAATTGCGGTGTAAAGACGGTTCTGAGCGGCAAATTCATCGCCCTCAAGCACGCCCATAAGAGTGTTTGCCTGGTTTGCGGCAAAAAGCAGACCCCATACACCTGCACAAAACAGCACAAGAATTGCAAGGAAGCCGCTGAAACGCATCGGGCTCTTGATAAGGCTCTTGCGGCAGTCTGCGCAAAGGTCGTAATTTTCGCCGAAGGATTTGTCTGCAGGCTTCTCGCCGCAGAGGATACACATTTCCTCTTCATCTGCAGCCTCTTCGCCCGAATCATCCTGCGGTGTGATGAGGATGCCGTCCTCCTCATTAACTTCTGTTTCCTGAATTTCCTCAGGCTGAATGTTGTTTTCGGCTGTTTCCTCGGCAGGCACATCGCCGCCGGAAACGGTTTCTTCTTCGGGAACTGGCTCAAGGCCGTTGTTTTCCTTAAAATCGTCCAAAAACAAAACCTCCCTTTATACTGATATGCTGTTATAATAGCACGAAATCAGAATTATTTCAAACATATTTTTATACTTTTATAAATTTTATCTTTTTCATCACAGGAATGACATAATTCAGATATGAAAACAGGCTTATGAGTACTAACCCATAAGCCTGATGTTTTTAAGTTTCTTTTGTTCTTCTCTTAATATTAATATGCGCAATCACGCAAGTTGACAAATTGTGATGAAGAAGGCATTTTCTCCCGACGACAGGCGTATGAGATACGCCGAGGAGGGAAAAATGACTTGTTCGCTCAATTTGCGCAACTTTGGGTTTATTCGTCTTCCATGCGTGCCTTTGCCTCTTCAATAACCTTCTGCTGAACGTTCATGGGAGCATCCTCGTAGCGGACGAACTCGAAGGAGAAGTGACCTCTGCCCTGTGTTACGGAGCGAAGAACTGTTGCGAAGTCACCCATTTCTGCCATGGGAACTTCAGCGACAAATTCCTGGAGTGAGGGCTCGTCGGACGGACCCATACCGATAACACGGCCACGGCGCTTTGTAATATCGCCCATGATGTCGCCGAACTTGGATTCGGGCATATAGACCTTGAGAAGACCTACGGGCTCAAGAATTGTGGGCTGTGCCTCGGGAACAGCAGCCTTGAATGCAAGAGCAGCAGCTGTCTTGAAGGCCATTTCAGAGGAGTCAACGGGGTGATATGAACCGTCGTGAAGGGCAGCCTTTACGCCGACCATCGGGTAGCCTGCGATAAGACCCTTTGCAATGCACTCACGAAGACCCTTTTCAACTGCGGGGAAGAAGTTCTTGGGAACTGCGCCGCCGACAACCTCGTCAGAGGTGAAAACGAAGTCTTCCTCACCCATATAGGGCTCGAAACGAATCCAAACATCACCGAACTGACCGTGACCGCCGGACTGCTTCTTATGGCGACCCTGCTTGTCAACAACCTTGCGGATGGTTTCACGGTATGCAACACGGGGAACAGTGAGGTCAACCTCAACGCCGAACTTTGCCTTGAGCTTGGACTTGACAACGTCGATGTGCTGCTCGCCAAGACCGCTGACAATCTGCTCACGTGTTTCTTTGTTTGTGTAGTACTTGATTGTCGGGTCTTCCTCAGCAAGTCTGAGAAGGCCTGCGGCAACCTTTTCTTCCTCACCCTTCTTCTTGACATTTACTGCCATTGACATACAGGGTGCAGGGAAGGAAACGGGGTCAAGAATAACCTCGCTCTTGGGAGCGTAGAGTGTATCGCCCGTAACTGTGTTGGAGAGCTTTGTAACAGCACCGATATCGCCTGCAGGGATAACGGCTGCATCTTCCTGCTTACCGCCACGGACTGTGACGAGCTTGCCCATACGCTCGGGCTCACCTGTACGGGAGTTAACGGCCTGAGCATCGGATGTCAGCTTACCGGAAACAACCTTGAAATAGGACATCTTACCGACAAACGGGTCAGCAACCGTCTTGAAGCAAACCGCTGCAAGAGCGCCGTTTTCGTCACACTTGAGGTCTGCCTCGCCTGCGTAATCGGCAGCGTTGGGAGCAAAGTTGACAATACCGTCGATAAGCATATCAACAGCGTCCATTGTATAGCCTGCACAAGCGAATACGGGGATAACAAGCCCCTCTGCAACACCTGTCTTGAGGCCGTTTACGATTTCTTCCTGTGTGAAGGGCTCACCCTCGAAGAATTTTTCCATAAGAGCATCGTCAGCGGAAGCAACAGCCTCGTTGAAAATATCTCTCATAGCGTTGACTCTGTCATCGTCGGGCATTGCAATTTCTGTTGCGTTGCCGTAGGTGTAGGAATAAGCCTTGTTTGTAACAAGGTTTACGTAGCTGATAACCTTGCCGTCCTCAATCTGGGGAACAACAATCGGGCAGGCGGAAGCACCGACCTGAGCAACAATTGTGTTAAATGTTCTGTAGAAGTCGTTCTGCTCGGAATCAAGCCTTGTGACAGCGAACATCTTTGCAATGCCACGCTTGTCAGCAGCCTTGATTGCCTTTTCTGCGCCGACATCAAACTTTTCCATGCTGCCGCCGACAACAACAAGTGCACATTCAGCAGCTCTGATACCCTCGGCAACGCCGCCTGCGAAGTCGAACATACCGGGAGTGTCGATTATATTAACCTTTGTGTCCTTCCACTCGATGGGGGCAACCGCTGTTGAAACAGAAGCGCCTCTGCGCTTTTCTTCAGCATCGTAGTCGAGAACTGTATTTCCGTCCGCAACTCTGCCGAGGCGGTCTGTTGCCTTGGCAAGGTAGAGCATTGCTTCTGCAAGAGAAGTTTTACCTCTGCCGCCGTGACCGGCGAGGGCGATATTGCGGATGTCTTTTGCGTTATAGGCTTTCACTGTGGTTTCCTCCTTGACGGCGCGGCACCAAAACCGCCGCCGCTATGAAAATTTATGTTCTATTGCTTTTGCCTTATATGGCACTAAAAGCGATAACATAGTGGATTATAACATATAATTTTTCGCATTTCAATATATTTTTTTGGATATTGCACAAATTTTTTCACAATTATGAAAAGGTTTTGTTTATTTGTGTGCTTTCGGTTCAAATAAAAAACATTTGCCATATTCACTATGATGTTATATAATAAAATAGCTTAATAAAGATTTATGTTAGGTCGATGCATATATATGAAAAAGTATTCTTTAAAAATAGCTATACTTATCCTTTCGCTGATTACGGTCTGCGGCTGTTTTTCGGGCTGTTCAAAAACGGTCAAGGATGCTGAGCTGCGACTGCCTTTAAGTGCCGAGCCCGACACGCTTGACCCGCAGATAGCCGTTACCCGTGAGAGCAGGACTGTTGTGCTCAACTGCTTTGAGGGGCTTATGAAGCTGACCGCAACGGGCGAAATTCAGCCTGCGGCGGCAAAAAGCGTTTCAGTTTCTCCCGACGGGCTTACCTATTCTTTTTCACTTCACGAGGACAAAAAGTGGCACATCAACTCCAACCACGAGGAGATTTTCGGCGAGGACTGGGAAACGGCAATTGACCTGCGTGTAACTGCGGCAGACTTTGTTTTCGGACTGCAGAGGGCTCTCGACCCCGAAACCAAGGCTCCCGACGCAAAGCGCCTTTATATGATAAAGAATGCCGAAAAGGTGCACAAGGGTGAATTGCCCGTGAGTGCGCTCGGCGTTACCGCAACGGGCGAATACACCGTACAAATACAGCTTGAATACGCAAGCGGCGAATTTCTTTCAATGCTCACCGAGCCGATTTCAATGCCCTGCAAGCAGGCGTTTTTTGAAGCCACGGGCGGCAGACACGGACTTGACGCACAGTATGTGCTGTGCAACGGCAGCTTCTACCTTTCACGCTGGTATAAGGGCAGCAATATGATACTGCGCCGTAACGTTGACAATCCGCAGGCGCAGGCAAAGGTTTATTCCGTCACCTTTGCGTACACTACGGACGAAGCAATCATCCTCGAAAACCTGTCCGACGATACCTATGCCTCCGCCCCGATACTTTATTCGAGCATAGATGCCGTCAAAAAAGAGGGCTACAGCATAAACGAATACAAAAACGGCGTGTGGGGTCTTGCATTCAACTGCTCGGATTCACTTACAAAGAGCAACCGTCTGCGCCTTGCACTTATCAAAGCTCTTGATTTCGACATAATCCGTGAGGCTTCGGGCGAAGCGGAGGAAAACCGTGCGCTGAGCATAGTGCCGCCGTCCTGCACGGTTGAGGGAAAAACCTATTCGAGCTTTATGCCTGCGCTCGGCACGCTGAGCTACGACGAAAGCGCCGCTAAAAAGTACTACAAGGAATGCAACCTCAAATCCTGCGAATTCACCGTGCTGTGTACACCCGAATACGAAACAGCCGTGCGCCGCATAATCCAGAAATGGCAGCAGCTTTTCGGTATAACGTTTTACGCAAAGGTTGAGGTGCTTGAAAAAGCGGAGCTCGACAAGCGTATAAGCAGCGGCAGCTACCAATGTGCGCTCACCGAAATCACCACAACGGCACAGACCGCCGTTCAGTTTCTTTCCACCTTCCGTGACGGCAACAACATCTGCCGCTACAATTCCAAAAACTTCAACACGCTTGTTTCACAGCTCAACACCGCCACAGGTCTGCAAAGCATTGCAGACGGCTGTATGAAGGCACAGGAATATCTTGTACAGAATGCGGTTTTCTGTCCGATTTACTACCGCTCGGGCTATACCGCAACAAACGAAAACGCCGTAGGCATTTACTACACACATTCGGGAAGTATAATCAGACTTGACCAAACGGAGATATTGAAAGACTAATGAAAAACTACAGCACAAAAAGAAAATTCGGCATCCTTATCGGTTGGGCAGCAGTTGCCGCCTGCATGGGTGTGATTTTTTACCTTTCACATCAGCCCCGAGAAGAAAGTGCCGAATTGAGTATGGCAGTTATGAACGGCATATTTGCCGTTTTTGCGTGGCTTACCGATTTTCTGGGGCACGAGGCCTTCCGCACGCTTGCGCACGGACTTGAATACTGCGGACTCGGCGCCCTGCTTTTCCACGCTTTTTTACAGACCACGGGCAAATCAAAGCCTTTCATCTGCTTTGCCGTGGCGGTGCTTTACGCAATCAGCGATGAAATTCACCAGATTTTTGTTCCCGGCAGAGCGTTTCAGATAAGCGATATTGCAGTAGATGCAACAGGTGCGGCAGTCGGAATTGCCGTTTGCGTACTTTTATATATTGTTGTTTTAAAGATATTAAAATCAAGGAAGCCATTGGCAGACGGATAAATCCACCTTTCCGTCGGTGACCTTTATTCCGTCACCCTCCAGCATTAAAATCTGCATATTTTCTCCGCCAAAGGCAAAGGCAGGCGAAACCCTGCCCTCACGGTTGACAACACGGTAGCAGGGAATTGTGTCAGGGTCGGGATTGACGTGCAGGGCGTAGCCGACTACCCTTGCCCACCGTGGGTTTCCTGCAAGCAAGGCAACTTGTCCGTAGGTAGCCACCTTGCCACGGGGAATCTGTTTAACCACATCATATATTTTTTCAAAAACCGATTTATCCATAATATCACCTATTAATATATTACAATATATACTTGCAAATATTCAAGGGGAATTACATTGAAAAAGAACGACGAATTTGAGCTTGAAATAACGGGAATGACCGCCGAGGGAAGCGGCGTAGGCCATATTGACGGTATGGCTGTTTTTGCCGACCTCACGGCAGTTGGCGACACAATTCTTGCACACGCAATAAAGGTAAAAAAGAATTATGCCGTTGCAAAGGCAATGGAAATAATCAAGCCCTCGCCCGACAGAGTTGAGCCCGACTGCCCCGTATTCAGGCGTTGCGGGGGCTGTGCATACCGCCACATCAGCTATGAGGCAGAGCTTAAAATAAAACAGCAGCGTGTGGAGGATGCCTTTCACCGCATTGCAGGTCTGCCGCTTAATATAAGAGATATTATCGGCAGCGAAACAACAGTCGGCTACCGCAACAAGGCACAGCTACCCGTAGGCGAAGAGCAGGGAAAAATCAAGACAGGCTTCTTTTCACGCCGCAGTCACAACATAATCGGCTGTGAAAGCTGCCTGCTTCAGCCCGAAGCGTTTTCGGCTATTGCCGAGCAGGTGAGAAACTGGGCAGAGGAAAATCATATAAGCGTTTATGACGAAAATTCCCACAAAGGACTGCTCCGCCACATATATATCCGTGCGGCAAAAGACTGCAGGGAAATCCTCGTCTGCCTCGTAATAAACGGAAATAACCTTCCCCACTCGGAAAAGCTGTGGGAAATGATTTGTGCCAAGGGCGCAACGGGGCTTGTAATCAACACAAACAAAGAAAAAACAAACGTAATTCTTGGTGCAAAAAACAAGACCCTTTTCGGAAAAGGCAGTATTACCGACACACTGTGCGAAACCGAATTTGAAATTTCACCGCTTTCCTTCTATCAGGTCAACCGTGCACAGGCGGAAAGGCTCTATTCCCTTGCCGCAGAATATGCCGAGTTAGATAAAAACACCGTACTTCTCGATATGTACTGCGGTGTGGGCACAATCGGACTGACTATGGCAAAAAGAGTAAAACAGCTTATCGGCGTTGAAATCATACCCGACGCAATAGAGGACGCAAAGAAAAACGCAGAAAGGAATGGCATTAAAAACGCACGCTTCATCTGCGGCGACGCTTCGCTTGCAGCGGCAGAGCTGGAAAAAGAAGGCATAAAGCCCGACGTAATAATTCTCGACCCGCCCAGAAAGGGCTGTGACGAAGCAATTATCAAAACGGTTGCTAAAATGAGCCCGAAGCGTGTGGTATATGTTTCGTGTGACCCTGCAACCCTCGCCCGTGACTGCGCAGTTTTCGCCACCCTCGGCTATACCGTGCCCGAAGAAAACGGCAAACACTTCGTAACCCCCGTAGACTTATTCCCCAAAACCGTCCATACAGAGACGGTTGTCCAGTTGTCCCAACGAAAGGCCGACGCATATATCGACATAGATTTAGACCTTGATGAGATGGATATTACCGCAGCTGAAAGCAAGGCAACCTATGATGAAATCAAGGAATATGTGTTCAAAAAGTTCGGACTGAAGGTTTCTTCGTTATATATAGCTCAGGTCAAAACCAAACACGGCATCATTGAAAGAGAATGCTATAACAAAGGCAAAGACGGCCACCGTGTCCCCAACTGCCCGAAAGAAAAAGAAGACGCAATTGTTGATGCGTTGAAATATTTTAAAATGATTTAACACATAAAATGAAATTGTATTATAGATAGTAACTCTTATAAAATATTGAAAGACATTTTATATATGTTTATTATAAAATATAACGCGGCTATGAAATTCACAGCCGCGTTATATTTAATTCTTTCTGAATTCACTGAACGTTTTAAGCAGTTTCATTGTTGACTCATAATCCAATTGTTCCCCTTCGTACTCACAACGATATAAACCTTGTAAATTTGAAGGCAAAGCGGTTCCTTTTTTGCATAGCAAGATAACCTTTTTATTGAATAAGGCAATAGCTGCACCTATTTCAATTAACACATTCTCATTTATCAAGCTATGTTCTTGTCCTTCTGTATCTAACAGTTTTCGCTCGCCTTCAATATGAATAACCCCAGCATTGCACATTTTCATATCATTGAAAACTTTGTCTGGTACAGATATTGCAGTTGTTTCTCTTTCTACTGACACAACAGGATCATAAGCTCCAAATTCAAGCAATTGTTTTAATTGTTCAACAACCTTTTTATTTTTTCCATGCGATATGAAAACTTTATTGTTAACAACATCAGGCTTAAGAGCTTCTTCTTTCTTATCAATAGCTATATCTAAGCTTTCAAGCACTCTGTCAGGAACAATTATTTCTTCTTCACTGTTTTCAAAGGAAGTGGCGAGTTTTTCTTCTGCTTCTGTTGTTGTTTTCGGAGGCGTGGTATTAACATATTGGTTACCATGTATGGTTACTATTAATCCGCAATATTCACCATTTCTCCTTATTAAATCAAAAGCATCTTTAGCATCAGATTTAGGCACTCCCCATGATGTAAGAATATTTGCTGCAATGTTTTCCTGTGGCAACTTACTTCCATTACCATATTTTTCGTAAAAATTTTTAAAATAATGTGGCAGTTGAGCAGCTTGAAAAAGAGCTAATTTATCATCGTTTTCGGAGGTGGGTGCGACAATTCTCCTGCCTAATTCGGTTAGCGAAATTTCTTTAGAATTATACCCACCTTCTGTTAATCCATATGCAATAGCCGCTCCGCTCAGCACCCTCCAATTGGAACTGGATGGGGAAATCCCTATTGCCTGCGCAACAAATATCGGTTGAGTTGCGCCGCCAGCATATTGATCCCAAATTGCCATTGGAACTTTTAAAGCATCTTCAAGAGAAACTTTAGGCAAATCTGTTTGTCTTATAGTCTTTTTAATAGACTTTTCGGGAGTATTTGCAGATTTCGGTGTGGTTGTTTTTTTACAAGATTCTGTTTTTTCAGTTACTTTTTGTTTTGCCATACTTTACTCCTTTTTTGTTTTACCTTTTATCTCACCAACCAAAAGGTGAACAGTTGTACAAGGGTTCATCTCTGAAGGTTTTGTCTTACCGTTCGCTCGGTGTTCACTCAATTTTCTTTGAGCAAGTTTAATTGCTTCGTCTTCGTTTCCGAAACGAATCAGCTTTTTGTATATTGCCGTATCTGATTTTTCGTATTTTTGATTGGTAGCATTCTCGAAAATTTTGCCGAATCCCGAACAGCACGAAACTGAATCTGCGTATGTAGGCATTTTGCCGAAATATGCACAAAACCATTCTTCAATACATGGGTTTGTCCATCCGACATGAATGCCTTTTTCTCTTGCTTGCCAAATGATCTCATCAAAATTTTGAACTTGATCTCTGTCAAAAATAATCCAAGTTTCTCCATATTGTGGATGCAAAGAGGCGAGATCCATTGCCTCTTCTACCAAGTTTTTTGTTTTGGTTTTAACTACCTTTATTACCAGTTTGCCTTGTAAATCCGACGGAATAGAGTCTCTCAACCCATGCATATAATTTTGTTCTGTTTCTTTTGTGTCAGTTACAATGAAATAATAGCCTAACTCAGGGACTCTTTTTTTAGCAAACTGGTCTCTTGTTTTTCGATTTCCGTTTCTTTCGATTCGAGCCATTTGTTAAGCCTCCTTAAACATATCAAAGTGCTTTAAGGTAGGAATTGCTCCATATTTACCTAACAAATAGTTCTTTTCGTAATTTTCATCCTTACGGATTTTTGTTCCGTCTTCATCCACGAAATCAGCTAAAGAATAGAGGTTTGAAACACCGTCCAAATCCTTTTCAGCAAACCAAATTTCATCTCGTCTCATCATATTTCCGTTAAGCTGCCATGAGTCATGAGAGGTGAATATGAGTTGAGCGTGTTTTGTGTTAATTTCCGGATTAAGAAAAGTAATTATAAATGTTCTGACCAACAACGGATGAAGACGAGCGTTTAATTCATCAACAAATAAAACTCCTCCAGTAGATAAAACATCCTGTAACATCGGATACAGAGCAAACATTTTAAGTGTGCCTGCAGATTCGTGTTGTAAAGGAATTTGTGTTGTTTCTTCAGAATCTATCATTTTATGGATAGCATCTATTTTCAGGTGTTCATCATCATCTTCTCCGTCTGCCGGAAGCACCTCTACATTAAATCCAATTACAGACGGATCGAATGTAGCGAAATAATCAACGACATTTTGTTGAACCGCTTCATCCTCAGCAAATCCTTCCGGTACAAGTTGAGAAAGGAAGAAATTTTCAATAGGTCTGCCAAAATCAGCGAAATCGTTGTTAATAAACCAGTCACGAATAAATTTTAACTTGGAGATTTTGAGTTTTGCCCCTAAAGATACAATTAAAGTTTCTTTTTCCAAAGCAATCTTTAAATTTTCCTGACTTTTTGCAGGAATGCCTGACAAATCGTATTCATTTCCATTTCTATAAAAGATTCTTTTATAGTTTCCACGAGAAGACTTGGATTTACAATTAAGCCACTCTTCACAAACACCACTTGCATTAACAGTAAAACCATAATTGTACGTTTTTGCTCCGTTTTCTTCAGAATCAATAAAATAGACTTCAAAAGAAGATTCTGCTGTTTTGCTTTTAGAATCAAACAAAAACGGCGTGGGTTTAAAGAATTCAGACTTTTTCTTTTTGCTGGAAGATTCATCTCCACCGTATTTTAATGAATTAATAACATATAATGTCATATATCTAAATGCTTCTTGGACATTAGATTTGCCACTTGCATTAGCTCCAAATATTGCAGCAACAGGAAGAACCTTCTCATTGGCTACTGAAATAACATGGTTGCTATATTCGGAAATTTTGGTTGCAGTTAAATCTAATGTTGTATCGTCTCTAAATGATTTGTAATTTTTAAAATTAAATTGAAGTAACATAATCAATTCTCTCCTTTTTGTCCTCTACAATATTTATTATATTCAAAAAACCTCAAAAGTCAACACCTAATTGAGAAAAAATCTCAATCAGGTGTATTTTATTGTGCGTGATTGCAATTATTTCTATTCCTACTCACAAAAAACATCCCCATTGACATTTATTCCGTTTACAACTAAAATTATATTATCTCAACGAAAGGAACGAATGCTATGCTCAATATTGCTGTGTGCGATGATGAACTGATTGAAATTGAATATCTGACATCACTCACGCAGGAGTGGGCAAAGTCAACCAAAACCGCCGTTAACATTTCGGGTTTTGCGAGTGCGGAGGCGTTTCTTTTTAAGTATGAGGAAGACAAAAGCTTTGATATTCTTCTGCTTGATATTCAAATGAAAGCGATGGACGGCATTGAGCTTGCCGAGAAAATCCGTGAAACGAACAGCAGTATGCAGATTGTTTTCATAACCGGTTTCCCCGATTACATTTCACGGGGTTACGATGTTTCAGCGCTTCATTATCTGATTAAACCCGTTGAGAAAGAAAAGCTTTCTGAGGTTCTTTCAAAGGCTTGCGACAACCTGAAGAAAGAAGATAATTTCGTGCTGCTTTCGGTTGATAACGAGAGCCTCAAAGTAAATTTGAAAGATATTATTTATGTTGAAGCCTTCGGACATTCAAGCTGTGTTGTTTGCGAAAACGGTGAATATAATGCTAAGCTCCCGATTTCTGATATTGCTAAAATGCTTGATAAGAGCTTCATTCAATGTCACCGTTCATACATAGCTAATATTCAGCATATTTCAAGAATTAGCAAAACAGATGTAGTCTTTGACAATGGCAAAAGTATTCCTGTTTCAAGGCGAATGTATAACGATGTCAATATGGCTTTCATCAATTTTTACAGAGGTATCAGTCAATGAATTATTGGATTATTTCCGCAGCGGTTGCAGGCGTTTTGCTTGCAATAGTTCTGGCGGTTGTTTTCACGAGAAGATATATCCGCAACTTTACAGACAAGCGTATTGCCGAGTATCAGAACGACCTTATCACAAAGCATTGTGAGGAAGTTCAGAACATTTATAAAACAATGCGAGGTTGGCGTCACGACTATAAAAATCACATTCAGGTTATGCGTGCGTCACTTGAAATGGGCAACCTTACCGAGCTTGGCAACTATCTCGGCGAACTGACGGTTGACCTCAACACAGTTGATACGGTTGTCAAAACCGGCAATGTTATGGCGGATGCTATTCTCAACAGTAAACTTGCACTCTGCAAATCAAGAAATCTTCCTTATGAGGTTACTGCAACCATACCCGAAGAATGCAGTGTAAACGGTGTTGAACTTTGCGTTATCATCGGCAATTTGCTTGACAATGCGATGGAAGCTTGCGAAAAGATCGAGGACAAAACTCAGAGATTTATCCGTGTTTATATCGGACTTTTCAAACAGCAGCTTTACATAAACGTTACTAACTCAATGATTGGCACTCCTGCTAAAAAGGGCAAGGTATATAAATCTTCAAAGGGTGAAAATCATGGCTTCGGACTTATGAGAGTTGACAGAATCGCCGATAAATACAACGGCTTTGTCAACCGTCAGTTTGAAGACGGAGTGTTTGGTACAGAAATAATGTTACCATTCGTGCAAAAGAAATAACCGTTCGTGCAAAAGCAACCTTTTCGGGTTGCTTTTTTGATATAGTCATAATGCGAGGTGATAAAGCGTGAAAAAGAAAAAAACAACCCATTCATTTTTAGACAACACCTTATTTATGTTTAAAGCTTTGAGCAAATGGGATAAAACATTGATACCAATGAACATAGTGTATGATATTTTTGTTGTTATCGTTGAACTTGGTGTTGCGAGTTTTGCGACATCACTCACATATTGTCTTGAAAACCAAGAAGGCTTGACAGCAATAGTTTTAGTTACGCTTGCTGTTACTGCGGTACAAATTATTTCAAATTCCGCAAGCAATGTGTTGTGGCAAAAAATTCAAAGCAAACGTATTCAAATAGAGAGAAATTTTGATGTTTATCTCGGCCAAAAAGTCATGGATATGGATTTTGACCTGCTTGAGGGACCGGTTGGCAGAGAAAAATATCAGAAAGCTAAAAATGCCCTTTCATATGAAGGTGTATATGCTTTTACTGAACAATACGGTAAACTCTTTACTATGTTGCTTTTGACTCTTATATACGGAACAATAACTGTTACTTTGAATCCATGGCTGATTATTATATTAACGGGGCTTGAAGCATTGAAACTTGTTTCAGTTGCTTTGGAAAGTCGGCTTATAAACAAAACAAAAGGTCCTATTGCAAAAATTGACAGAAGGTTAAATTATGTCAACCGTATTTCTCGTGACTTTGCATCGGCAAAAGATATAAGGCTCTATCAATTACGAGACTATCTTATACATATGAGTGAATACTTTATCGGTGAAAGAAAATTCTGGACACAAAAAATGTATTTTTATTATTTTTGTACTGATATGATTTCGCTTGTGTTGAGTATCGGTATAGAAATAGGAATATTTATCTACATTGTACACGCAATGCTTGATGGCAATATATCTAAAACAGAACTTGTACTATATGTGTTTACAGTTACGGAATTTGCAGCATATGTAACGGAAATCGGTAACGTTGCCGTAGGCAATATTCAAGTTAATATGGAAATTGGTAACCTGCGTGAATTTCTTGATATTAAAAACACGGCAAGAAACCGCAACGGAAAGCCTTTACCAAAAGATTTACCATATGAAATAGAACTTCAAAATGTTTCGTTCACTTATCCTGAAAGTGATAATGAAGTTCTAAAAAATGTCAACTTGAAGATCAAAAAAGGCGAAAATCTTGCACTTGTGGGCATAAACGGAGCAGGAAAAACAACTCTTGTTAAAATCATTTGCGGCCTTTACCGACCGACTGAGGGTAAGGTTCTTGTCAACGGAACAGATATAACCGAATTTAATCGTGATGATTATTATAAGATTATATCTGCAGTTTTTCAGGATCCAAGATTTATGCCTTGCAGTGTGCTTGAAAATGTTTCTATGTTACCAGCTAGCGAAAGTAACAGGGAAAGATTTTTCGACTGCATAAACAAAGCCGGACTATACAAAAAAATCAAGTCATTGGCGCAAGAAGAAAATACACTACTTGTAAAAACTGTTAATGAAAATGCAGTTGAACTATCAGGAGGCGAAACACAAAGGCTGTTGTTGGCAAGGGCAATTTACAAGGACGCACCAATTCTTATTCTGGATGAGCCTACCGCTGCACTTGACCCTATTGCCGAAAATGAAATTTATCTTCGCTACAGTGAAATTTCACAAAACCGAACATCGATTTACATATCACACAGACTTTCATCAACTAGATTTTGCGACAGGATAGTATTGCTTGATGAAAATCGCATTGCCGAAATCGGTACACACGATGAACTTATACAGCTCTCGGGTAAATATGCTGAAATGTATCAAATTCAAAGCAAGTATTACAGAGAGGAGGCAGAGGAGAAATGACCAACAGTAAAAACAAACGCACTCTCAAACAAGATTTTTTAATTATAAGTCGTGCGATAAAACTAGTAAACACCTCAACTCCACATTTACTTTTTCATATAAATGTGTTTTCGTTTTGTTTTGCGGCAACATATGTAGCATCAAATTATATAACAGCAGCCATTATTGATGAGCTTGTTGGTAACAGAGATATCAAGAAACTTATAATTTTGATTTCTTGCTACTCTTTGGAAATTGTTTTTCGTATTATCCGTGATAAATCCTGGCGAAAAGTTCGCTCATTTCATATAATCGCAAACAAGTGGGAAGAAATGTTGCTCAATGAAAAGAATTTTTCAATGGATTATAAAAACATGGAAGATTCAAAAATAAAAGCAATGAGACAGACAATAACAGATAGCAGTGGTGACACAGCAAGGTTCAGCGGACTTGTAGGTAGACTTGTCACATTCTTCAATGCTTTTTGGCGTGGTATTCTTGCTTTTGGAGTTTCTCTTGAAATGTTTTTTATGCATTCGGACAGAATCCTTTCAGGCTTCCAAAAGTTTATTGATTCTCCTGTTGCGACTTTGCTTTTCTTCGTAATTATTGCTGCACTTACGTTTTTTGATTACAAGGCTAACGGCAAGTACAGTCATCTGATTGCTGATAATATGAAAAAATGTTCCTATTCGGGCAGACTTTTGCATTACTATCTTAACGATTATCTTGACGATAGTAAGACGGGCAAGGATGTCAGAATTTTTTCGCAACAAAAGCTTGTCAATTATTCTTCTGATATTTTTTATAATGAATGGAAAAATCATAAGAACGATTGGTTTAACAACGAAAAGAAAAAAGGTATGTGGCATAACGGCTTTTGGGTTGCAATGACGGCATTGACATATCTCTATGTGGCAATAAAAGTTTATATAGGATCTTTCGGTCTTGGTAGTTTTGTCAAATATCAATGGTGTGTTTCAAAAATTGCTTCGGCAACATTTCTCTTTGCAATGGCTATTGCTGATCTTCGTGCAAACAATGATTTTCTTGAGCTGTTCTTTGAATACCTTGATATTCCCACCGAAATGCATTACGGCACTATCCCCACAGAAAAACGAATGGATAATCAGTATGACATTGAGTTCCACAATATTAGCTTCAAATATCCGGGTGCCGATAAATATGCGATTAAAAACCTCAACCTTAAATTTAAGGTCGGTGACAGAATCGCAGTTGTCGGCATGAATGGTAGCGGTAAAACGACAATGATAAAATTGCTTTGTCGTCTATATGACCCGACAGAGGGATATATAGCTCTCAATGGAATAGATATTCAGAAATACGATTATGAGGATTATCTGAAATTGTTTTCTGTTGTATTCCAAGATTTCAAGTTGTTCTCATTCTCTGTTGGCGAAAATGTTGCTGCAAGTGTTGATTATGATGAAGAAAAAGTATGGTCGTCACTTGAAAAAGCAGGTATGCTTGAAAGAGTAAAAGCTATGCCGAAAGGACTCAAAACTCCCGTTTACAAAGATTTTGAAGAAGACGGCGTTGAAATCTCAGGCGGTGAAGCACAGAAACTCGCAATCGCAAGAGCATTATATAAAGATGCAGCATTTGTTATACTTGACGAACCCACCGCATCGCTCGACCCTATCGCCGAACACGAAATCTATTCACGTTTCAATGATATGGTTAAGGACAAAACAGCGGTTTATATCTCCCACCGTCTGTCCTCCTGCCGTTTCTGTGACAGAATTCTCGTATTTGATAACGGTCAGCTGATTCAAGACGGCTCACACGAAAACCTCCTTGAAAATCCCAACGGCAAATACAGCGAACTCTGGAACGCCCAAGCACAGTATTATGCGGAGAATAAAGTATAATAACATCATTTGAATAAACGCACAAACCGAGAAGCAGAATTTTTGCTTCTCGGTGATTTTTTTATTTAACCAAACGCTTATTATTCTAATTTGCAAATATAAACATCGTTTTTGGTTCGTTTGGGTAAAAGATCGCG
>JAZUQA010000011.1:0-205162 GCA_045605425.1 Acutalibacteraceae bacterium | reverse complement strand
GCGGGCGGGACACCCGCACCCGAATCTTAATAATATGGGTAAGGGCGTAGCCCTTCCGTTATTATTCATTATTCATCAGCGTATGCGGCTTCATTATTCATTCTTCATTAACAGTTTGTCGCCGACAAACTGTAATTTATCGAACAATTTTAATAACATAGGAGGCTTAAATTATGTGTCAGTACTGCGTAGACGAAAACACTATAAAGGTGACAAAATATGAGGTTATGGGTAAGCTGCCTGACCCGTTTTTGTTTGACGACGGCATCCGTGTAAAAACAAAGGCAGACTGGGAAAAACGCCGTGAGGAAATGTTTAAAACGGCTGTTGAGCTTCAGTACGGCACTATGCCGCCGGAGCCTGAATTTCTTGAAATAGAGCCGCTTTACCAGAGTGTTGTCGAATCCTACAGAATACATACGGGTACCCGTGAAAAGCCTGTTGTTTTCACAATGTATGTAAAGGGCGCAGACAGAGCTGACAAACGTCCCGTTGTTATCGACGGTGATATGTGCTTTGACTATCCCTTTGACAAAAAATACACCTCCATTTTCAATGATAACGGCATAACAATCTGCCTTTTTAACCGCTGTGAGCTTGCCCACGATACTGACAGCAGAGGTATCGGTCACGGTCAGCTTTACGAAACCTATCCCGAATACACCTTCGGCGCTTTGGGTGCCTGGGCGTGGGGTTATTCAAGGTGTGTTGATGCGCTCGAAAAGCTCGGTATAGCCGATATGAGCTGTGTTGCGTTTACGGGTCATTCCCGTGGCGGTAAAACTGCCGCACTTGCAGGTGTGCTTGACAAGCGTGCCGCTATAGTAAATCCCAACGAAACCTGTGCCGGGTCTTGTGCCTGCTACCGTGTACATATGTCGGCAATAAGGGAAAACGGTGAGGAAGCACGAAGCGAAACACTTTCCGATTTGCTTCGTAATTTCCGCTTCTGGATGGGTCCCGATATGGGCAAATATGCGGAAAATGAAGCAGATCTTCCCTTTGATGCTCATTTTATAAAGGCGCTGATTGCTCCCCGTGTGCTCTTTGTTTCCGAAGCGGCAAGCGATATCTGGGGCAATCCCGTAGGCTCGTGGCAGACAACAATGGCTGCAAAGGAGGTTTATAAATTCCTCGGTGCAGAAGATAACCTTCTCTGGTATTTCCGCAAGGGTGTCCATTTTCACCACCACCGTGACCTTGAAATGCTGGTAAATGTTATCCGCCACGTGAAATACGGCGAGGAGCTCAACTCCTGTTATTCAAAAACTCCCTTTGCTCAGCCCGAGCTTATTTTTGATTGGAAGGCACCTGCAGAATAATAAAATATACTTTACTTTTAGCTAAATATACTTTACTTTTAGCTAAATATTTGATAAAATAATTTGAATAGTTATTTGAGGAGAAAACGAAATGGCTGCAAGAATTGTAATTGCATCGGGCAAAGGCGGCGTAGGCAAATCGTCCGTCACAGCGGGTCTTGCCTGTGCCCTTCAGAATTCGGGGCATAATGTGCTTGTGGTGGATTGTGATATCGGTTTGCGAAGTCTTGATATTATTCTCGGTGCTGGCTCGGATATGCTCTTTACCTGGGGCGATATTATTGCAGGCAGATGCAGCTGCGACGATGCGCTGGTTCGTACAAACTGCGGCTGTTCGCTTCTTTGTGCACCCTCTGAATTTGAGGATTGCTTCACACCTGAGGCTATGTGCAGCATGGCAGACGAATTTGAGGAGCGTTTTGATTATATTCTTTTCGATTCTCCTGCCGGTATCGGTAACGGCTTTAAGCTCGCTTCTTCTGCGGCAAACAGCGCAATTGTTGTTGCCACTCCCGACAGCGTATGTGTGCGAAGCGGTGCGGCTGCGGCAGATAAGCTCGGAGCTATGGGGATTAAAAACAGCCGCCTTGTAATCAACCGCTTTGACAGGAAGGCGACAATCAAGGGTAAGCGCCTTAATATCGACGATGTGATTGATTCAACCTGCCTTCGCCTTATCGGCGTTGTGCCGCAGGATAACGTGCTTTCGTTTAATATGACTTGCGGTAAGCTCCTGCCTAAAAGAAGCCCGTCTGCGGCGGCTTTTTCAAGAATTGCCTCCCGTCTTGAGGGCAAAAGAGTGCCTCTTGAAATAGACTGACAGGTATATCAATAAAAATCTATTAATATATCTAAAAAAATATTTGACTTATAAGGGGATTTTTGGTAAAATATACGGGTAAAATAGGTTTTAGTGTTAATAATTACCTGTTATCTCTCAAATATTGCGGAACAGAAAGGAAAAAGTGTATGAACATTGCTTTAATAGCTCACGATGCAAAGAAAGAACTTATGACCCAGTTTTGTATTGCCTACTGCGGAATTCTCAGCAGGCACTCACTTTGCGCAACGGGCACTACGGGCAAGCTTGTAAGCGAAGCAACCGGCCTTAAAATCCAGAGCTTCCTGAGCGGTTCTCAGGGCGGCGACCAGCAGATTGCTGCACGAATTGCCTGCAATGAAATTGACCTGCTGCTTCTTTTCCGTGACCCGCTCAACCCCAAGCCGCACGAGCCCAACGAAGCAACGCTTCTCAGGCTGTGCGACGTACACAATATCCCCGTTGCAACCAACATCGCAACAGCCGAGGCTATCATACACAGCCTTGAACGAGGCGACCTTGACTGGCGTGATATAGTTAACCCCAAAAATTAAAGCAAATATCGGGGCGGACAAATACTTGTCCGCCCTGTAGTCATATTTTTAACCACTTGCGAAAGGATTTTTTACAATGGCATTAGTTACAAAAGCCATCAAGGGCACACAGGATTTACTGCCCAATGAGAGCTATAAAAACCGCTATGTTGAGCAGACAATGCTCGACATTGCAAGCAAATTCGGCTATAAGGAAATACGCACTCCCGTCTTTGAACACACAGAGCTTTTCAGCCGTGGCGTAGGTGATACTACCGACGTTGTCCAGAAGGAAATGTACACCTTCGCCGATAAGGGCGGCCGTTCAATTACCCTTCGACCCGAGGGTACGGCAGGCGCAATGAGAGCCTTCCTTGAGCACGGCCTTTTCAATGAGCCGCTGCCGCAGAAGGTAAGCTACCTCACCTCCTGCTACCGTTACGAAAAGCCTCAGGCGGGCAGACTGCGTGAGTTCCACCAGTTCGGTGTTGAGTGTCTCGGCACAGCCGCACCTGCAGCGGACGCAGAGCTTATAAGCCTTGCTCACGAAATCTTTTCGCATCTCGGCGTAGAGGGTCTCCGACTTGAAATCAACTCAATCGGCTGCCCCACCTGCCGCAAAAAGTATCACGAGGCACTTCACAGCTATTTCGAGTCAAAAAAGGCAGACCTTTGTGAAACCTGTCTTGACCGCCTGGGCAGAAACCCGATGCGTATTCTCGACTGTAAGAGCCCCGTCTGCAGCGAAATTGCAAAGGATGCTCCGAAGGTGCTCGATTACATCTGTGAGGATTGTTCGGCACACTTTGAGGTAGTCAAAAAGCACCTTGATGCAATGAATATTCCTTATGTTGTCAACCCGACCATCGTTAGAGGTCTTGATTATTATACAAGAACGGTTTTCGAGTTCGTTTCCGAGCAGATTGGTGCACAGGGTACCGTTTGCGGCGGCGGCAGATACGACGGTCTTGCAGAACAGCTCGGCGGCAACAGTACGCCGTCACTCGGCTTTGCGCTGGGTATCGAGCGCCTTATGCTTCTTATGCAGGCACAGAACACACCTCTGCCCGAGGAGGAAAAGCCCGACCTCTATATCGCTTCAATGGGCGAGGAGGCAACCGTGCTTGCCGCAAAGCTTGCCGCTTCTCTGCGTGAGGAGGGTATCTCCGTTCAGTACGATGTTGCAGGCCGTTCCGTAAAGGCTCAGATGAAGTTTGCAAACAAGCTCGGCG
Organism: Acutalibacteraceae bacterium; assembly: GCA_045605425.1. GTDB lineage: Bacteria > Bacillota > Clostridia > Oscillospirales > Acutalibacteraceae > UBA8612. The sequence continues at coordinate 201,255 of JAZUQA010000011.1, read as the reverse complement.
TGCGCAACACAGTTGTAATAGGCGACAGCGAAATTGAAAGCGGTAAGGTCACCGTCAAGGATATGAACGGCGGCGAAAGCGTTGAAATGGAGCTTGACGGCTTTGAGGACAGCTACCAGAGCTATCTCATTCAGTCAGCCGTTGCCGAAATCGCAGGCACGGAAGGTCTGGATATGAGCGGTATCAATATTGCAGATTTATTTTGACAATTCTCTCAAAGGAGTATAAATACAATGGATTTTATGACAGGACTTAAAAGAACAAATTACTGCGGCGAGCTTCGTGCAAGCGATGCAGGCAAGGAGGTAGTAGTTGCCGGCTGGGTTCAGCGTCAGCGTGACCTCGGCGCTCTTATCTTCATTGACCTTCGTGACCGCACAGGTATAGTACAGCTTGCCTTTGACGATAATACGGACAGAGAGATTTTCGAAAAGGCTTTTGCCTGCAGAAGTGAATATGTCCTTATGGCTAAGGGTATTGTCCGTGAGCGTTCCTCAAAGAACCTCGACATTCCCACGGGTGAAATCGAAATCGAAGTAACAGAGCTTCGTGTTCTCAACAAGAGCGAAACACCGCCCTTCGATATCGTTCCCAACTGCCAGACCTCGGAGCTTACCAGACTTAAGCACCGTTATCTTGACCTTCGCCGTCCCGACCTGCAGTCAAACATTATGCTCCGCCATAAGATTGCAAAGGTCACCCGTGACTACTTCGATGAAAACGGCTTTATCGAAATTGAAACACCCATCCTCATCCGTTCCACACCCGAGGGAGCACGTGACTATATCGTTCCCAGCCGTATTCACAAGGGCAGCTTCTATGCTCTTCCCCAGTCACCCCAGCTTTATAAGCAGCTTTCAATGGTTGCAGGCTTCGACAGATATATGCAGATTGCACGCTGCTTCCGTGACGAAGACCTTCGTGCAGACAGACAGCCCGAATTTACACAGATTGACCTTGAAATGTCCTTTGTTGAAATGGACGACGTTCTTGCAATAGGTGAGGGCTATGTCAAGAGAGTGTTCAAGGATGTTCTCGGTGTTGAAATCGAAGGCGATATTCCGAGGCTTACCTATGCGGATGCTATGAGCCGCTACGGCTCCGATAAGCCCGACACACGCTTTGCAATGGAGCTTTACGACCTTACAGACGTTGTCAAGGGCTGCGGCTTCAGCGTATTTACAGGCGCAACTGAAAACGGTGGCAGCGTAAGAGGTATCACCGCAAAGGGCGCTGTTACAACTCTTACAAGAAAAGAAATCGACAAGCTCACAGAGTTTGTCAAGGGCTCTGGCGCAAAGGGTCTTGCCTGGATAAGACTCAATGAGGACGGCACAATGGCTTCCTCATTTGCCAAGTTTATGACAGAGGACGAAATGGCAGCTATCCTTGAAAAGGCAGATGCCAAGGCGGGCGACGTAGTCCTTATCATTGCAGACCCCAAGAACGCACTTGTTCTCAATACTCTCGGTCTGCTTCGCTGCGAGGTTGCACGCAAGCTTGACATTATCCCGAAGGATAAGTACAACTTCCTCTGGATTACCGAATTCCCGTTCTTCGATTGGGACGAGGAGCTTGGCCAGTTTGTTGCAATGCACCATCCCTTCACTTCTCCCATGGACGAGTGTATCGAATACCTTGAAACAGACAAGGCAAAGGTACGTGCAAAGGCTTATGACCTTGTTCTCAACGGTATTGAGCTGTCTTCCGGCTCAATCCGTATCACCAACCCCGAGCTTCAGAGCCGTATTTTCTCCCTTCTCGGTCTTACAGACGAGCAGGCACACGAAAAGTTCGGCTATCTGCTTGATGCGTTCCGTTACGGTGCACCTCCCCACGGCGGTATGGGCATCGGCCTTGACAGACTTATTATGCAGATGCTCGGCTGTGACAGCCTTCGTGATGTTATTGCTTTCCCGAAGGTACAGAACGCTACAGAGCCTATGACAGAGTGCCCTGCACCTGTTGACGGTGTTCAGCTTACTGACCTTGGCATCAGCGTAATGCCTCAGGAGAAATAAAATAAGTTTTTCGGAGTAGAAAAAATGGGTATTTTTTCAAAAATCAACAAGGGCCTGCAAAAGACAAGATTGTCAATGGCAGGTGCTATAGATAACGTTCTTCACGGTGTCAACGAAATTACAGACGAAATGTTTGACGACCTTGAGGAAATCCTCGTTATGGGCGATGTCGGCGTTACAACCGCAACGGAAATTATTGACCGCCTTCGTACCAAGGTTGCCAAGGAAAACCTGCGCAACGGCAAGCAGGTAAGAAACGCCATCAAGGAAATCGTTGCCGAGCTTATTGACGGCGGCGAGCAGATGGAAATGATTACTATGCCGTCAATAATCCTTGTTATAGGCGTTAACGGTGTCGGCAAAACAACCACCATCGGCAAGATGGCGGCACTCTATAAGGCTCAGGGCAAAAAGGTCATTCTCGGTGCGGCAGATACCTTCCGTGCCGCCGCTATTGACCAGCTCCAGATCTGGGCTGACAGAGCAGGTGTCGATATTGTCAAGCACAAAGAGGGGGCAGACCCTGCAGCAGTTGTTTTCGATACAATCAGCGCAGGTAAGGCAAGAAACGCCGATATTATCATTATTGATACCGCAGGCAGACTCCACAATAAGAAAAACCTTATGGATGAGCTTGCCAAGATATACAGAGTTATCGACCGTGAGCTTCCCTGGTCAGACCGTGAAAGCCTTCTCGTTCTTGACGCCACAACGGGTCAGAACGCTGTCAACCAGGCACGAGAGTTCAAGAACGTTGCCGAAATTACGGGCATAGTCCTCACCAAGCTGGACGGTACTGCCCGTGGCGGTGTCGTTCTCGCAATCAAGCACGACCTTAATGTTCCCGTTAAGTTTGTCGGTGTCGGTGAGCAGATGGATGATTTACAGCCCTTTGACCCGAGAGCTTTTGCAGAGGGTCTATTTGATGTTGCCGAGGAAGAGGACGATAAGTAATGGAATATATCATAGCAACCCACAATATGAAAAAACGCAACGAGCTTGCCCGAATTTTAGAGCCGCTCGGTGTCAGCGTTTTAACTGCCGAGCAGGCAGGCGTAGAGCTTACCGACGTTGAGGAAACGGGCGAAACCTTTGAGGAGAATGCCCGCCTTAAAAGTCAGAGCGGCTGCAAAGAGAGCGGTATGCCCTGTATTGCAGACGATTCGGGCCTTATGGTAGATGCTCTTAACGGCGAGCCCGGTGTTTATTCGGCACGCTATGCCGGCGAGCACGGTAACGACCCGAAAAACAATGCGCTTCTGCTCGAAAAGCTTAAGGATGTGCCCGATGAAAAGCGTACGGCACGCTTTGCGTGTACGGTCTGCTGCACATACCCCGACGGCAAGGAAATCGTTGTTACAGGTAAGTGTGAGGGCAAAATCGGCTATGAGCCAAAAGGTGAGGGCGGCTTCGGCTATGACCCCGTTTTTATGGTGGGGGATAAGAGCTTTGCCGAGCTTACCTCAGAAGAAAAAGACAAAATAAGCCACAGAGGCAATGCACTCAAAGCACTTGCCGAAGCACTGGCAAAAGAAAATGCATAAATTATTAAGGATTGATTTGTTTTGACAAGTAAGGAAAGAGCTGCGCTTCGTTCGCAGGCAAATACACTTGAGCCTCTCTTTCAGCTCGGTAAGGGCGGTATGTCCGATGCGCTGATTAAGCAGACGGATGATGCCCTGCGTGCAAGAGAGCTTATCAAGCTCAAGGTGCTCCTTGAGTCCACACCCATCACACCACGTCAGGCGGCTGACGAATTGGCTGCGGCAACAGGTGCGGATGTTGTTCAGGTTATCGGCGGCGTAATTGTGCTTTACCGCTACAGCCCCGAGCTTCACGGCGAAAAGGCAAAGGGAGAGCCGAAAAAGCGCCCTGCAACCAAGAAGGAAGCCAAGAAGCAGGGCTATAAAGTGCATTTCGTCCGTAAGAAGTACGCAAAAAAGGAACAATGAGTTGAGCAGAATTGGTATTTTCGGCGGAACATTCAATCCGCCGCATATAGGCCACACAAGGCTTGCCGAGCATTTTGTCAAAGAACTGAAGCTCGACAGGCTTCTTGTTATACCCACTTATCAACCACCACACAAAAGTGCAGATAACCTTGCCAGCGGCGAGGACAGAATTAATATGTGTATGCTTGCCTTTCCCGATGCGGTAATAAGCACAATTGAAATGAACCGTGGCGGCAAAAGCTATACCTACGATACCCTTTGCGAAATCAAGGAGCAGTATCCCGGTGACGAGCTGTTTTTCATAGTCGGGTCGGATATGCTTTTAAGCTTCAACAGGTGGTACAAAAGCGAAGAAATCCTTGATATGATTACGCTTTGTGCTGCAGACAGAGAAAATGACGGCGTTGAGCTTGAAATGCCCGATTTCCTCAAAGGTAAGCGTGTTATCATAACCAAGCTTCCTCCCTTTGAGGTGAGCTCAACTCAGATAAGGGAAAGCATTTCAAAGGGCGAAAGCACCGCAGGAATGCTCGACGAAGCGGTAAGATTTTATATTGACGAAAAGGGGCTTTACAGATGATTGAAGAATACAAAGAATTACTTAAAAGCCGCCTGTCGGATTACCGCTATAACCATTCGCTTTGTGTTGCAAAGAGTGCTGTTGAATTGGCGCAGAAATACGGTGCAGACCCTGCAAAGGCACTTGTTGCAGGCTTGCTGCACGATGTTACAAAAGAGGCTGAAAAGGCAGAGCATTTTGCTCTTTTTGAGGAAAGCGGAATGGCTTTGACTGAGCTTGAGCGCCGCAACCCGAAGCTCTGGCACGCTATGAGCGGTGCGGCATATATGAGGCTAAAGCTTAATATAGATGATGAGAAAATACTTTCCGCCGTGCGCTACCACACAACGGCAAGAGCAAATATGAGCCTGCTTGAAAAAATCATTTATATTGCCGACTTTATTTCGGCAGACAGAGTTTATGACGACGTTGATACCGTGCGTGAATTGGCACAAAAAAGCCTTGAGGAAACGATGAAATACACGCAATGCTACAGTATCAACGAGCTGCTCAAAAAGCAAAGCCCAATTCACCCAGACAGCGTAGCCTGTTATAATAGTATTGTAGGAGGGTTTTAAAATGGCATTCAAAGAAATAAACATCCGTGATATAAAGGAAAGTGCAGTCAAGCTCATAAACGATGACTGGGCACTTGTTACAGCATCCGCAGACGGTGTAACAAACACAATGACCGTCAGTTGGGGCGGTATGGGTGAGCTCTGGGGTAAGGACGTTGTTTTTATCTTCATCCGTCCGCAGAGATATACCTATGAGCTGCTTGAAAAAAGCGATACCTTTTCAATGAGCTTTTTCGGCGGTGAATACAAAAAGGAGCTCGGCTTCTGCGGAAAAAACAGCGGCAGAAATGTTGATAAGTTTGCCGAAACGGGCTTCACCGTAGCCGATTTTGACGGCACGGCAGCAATAGAGCAGGCAAAAATAAACCTTGTCTGCAAAAAAATAGCCTTCCAGGACATTAATCCCGAAGGCTTCCTCGATGAAAGTATTGAAAATAATTACAACGGCGATTACCACCGCATCTATGTCGGCGAAATTGTCAAAGTATATGAGGCAGAATAAAATAAAGGTAAAAAAATGCACCTGTTAGTTTAAAACTCAACAGGTGCATTTTTTTAGGTTTCTAAAGTGAATTCCTGAACAGCATCATTATTGCTTATAAAATCAAGCACGGATTTCATAGCTTCCTTGTTCTTGGAAAAACGCACCGTAAGCTCGGCTTTGGTAATTCCGTTGTCCTGCTTCTTGAAGCGTATGCCTGTTACAACCATTCCCGCCTGAGTGAGCTGGCCTGTAATATCGTCAAGCGCCTGTGAGCCCTCGTTGATTTTAATAGAAATAATGTTGGTTTCCATATTTTCCGAAAACGGCATAACCTTGTGTAAAATAAGCTGAATGAGTATCATAATCACCGTACAGGCAATACCTATCGTGTACATACCTGCACCGATAGCCATACCGATACCTGCTGTTGCCCAGATGCCTGCCGCAGTGGTAAGACCCTTGATTGAGCCGCCACGCACGAAAATAACGCCTGCACCGAGGAACGATATGCCCGTAACGATGTTCGAGGCAATTCTCGAAGCATCAGCACGAAGGCTGTTCATATCCATCAAACCGATGTCGTTGAAGCCGTATTTGGAAACAACCATCATCAGCGCTGCACCGAGTGCGAGTATGATATGTGTCCTGATGCCGGCTTCCTTTTGCCTGAAGCTTCGCTCAAGGCCGATTACACAGCCGCATATACACGCCACAAGAAGGCGCAAAAGCAGCTCCCACTGGCCGAAGGTTGCTTCAAACAACTCCTGTAAATCCATTTCACGCTACTCCTTTTCTATAAAAAAGTATTATACTGTAATAATTATTTATTATATCATTTTAAATATTATGTGTCAAGGTTGCGAGAATAGCATATATTGGCGGAAAAGAAAAAACAACCATTTGAATTACATTTGATATTTGCAAGAAAAATTGCAAAAATATGCAATTGCTTGTCGGAGTTCTTGCACAAAATGCACATTTCCTGCATTTATATGGTGAAAATGACCGTTAAAATGACAAAAAATGAAATTTTATGAAAAGAAACTTGCATTTTTGTTCGTGCAGGTTTATAATCATTTACATCGCTAAAGCGTATATAAGATTGGAGTTTTGTTTTATGAATTATGTTGACAGAGTAATCGAACAGGTTGCTAAAAAGAATGCTAACGAGCCTGAGTTTGTTCAGACCGTAACAGAGGTTCTTTCCTCCCTCAAGCCCGTTATCGATAAACACCCCGAATACGAAAAGGCAGCACTTCTTGAAAGAATTGTCGAGCCCGAAAGACAGATTATGTTCCGTGTCACCTGGACAGACGACAACGGCAACGTTCACGTTAACACAGGCTACAGAGTACAGTTCAACGGTGCAATCGGTCCCAACAAGGGCGGCCTTCGCTTCCACCCCTCAGTATATATCGGTATTATGAAGTTCCTCGGCTTTGAGCAGACCTTCAAGAACAGCCTTACAGGTCTTCCCATCGGCGGCGCAAAGGGCGGCTCCGATTTCGACCCCAGAGGCAAGAGCGATGCAGAAATCATGCGCTTCTGCCAGGCATTTATGACCGAGCTTTACAGACACATCGGCCCCGATGTTGACGTTCCTGCAGGTGATATCGGTGTTGGCGGCAGAGAGGTTGCATACCTCTACGGCCAGTACAGACGCATCAAGGGCGCATTTGAAAACGGCGTTCTCACAGGTAAAGGTCTTTCCTTCGGCGGCTCTCTCATCCGTCCCGAGGCTACAGGCTACGGCGCAACTTATTACGCAGTTGAAATGCTTAAGCACTTCGGCGAGGACATCAAGGGCAAGACTGTTGCTCTTTCCGGCTTCGGTAATGTTGCCTGGGGCGCAGCAAAGAAGATTGCAGAGCTTGGCGGTAAGGTTGTTACAATTTCCGGTCCCGACGGCTATGTTTACGATCCCGACGGTGTAATCACAGACGAAAAGATTGAATATATGCTCGAAATGCGTGCTTCCGGCCGTGATAAGGTTCAGGACTATGCAGACAAGTTTGGCGTAGAATTCCACGCAGGCGAGAAGCCCTGGGGCGTTAAGGTTGACATCGCAATGCCCTGCGCAACACAGAACGAAATCAATATGGCAGAGGCTGAGAAAATCGTTGCAAACGGCGTTCCCTACTATGTAGAGGTTGCAAATATGCCCACCACAAACGATGCTCTCGAATACCTCAAGGAAAACTGCAAGGCAGTTGCTCCCTCCAAGGCTGTTAACGCAGGCGGTGTTGCAACTTCCGCACTTGAAATGAGCCAGAACTCAATGCGCTACAGCTGGACAGCAGAAGAGGTTGACGCAAAGCTCAAGCAGATTATGAAAAACATCCACGACAGCTCCGCAGCAGCCGCAGAAGCTAACGGCTTCGGCTACGACCTTGTTGCAGGTGCAAACATCGCAGGCTTCCAGAAGGTTGCCGACGCAATGATGGCACAGGGACTTATCTAATCTAAGTCTGAAACTTCACAATTCCACCGGTGATTATCCTTAACGGATTTTCACCGGTTTTTTATTTTTGTAAAATTTTTCTTGACAATGTCGATATTCGATATTATAATGAGGCTAAAGGGAATATCGATATTCGATATTGGGGAGGTAAACATATATGCCACGCTTAAAATTTCAGACTCTTACCGAGCAGATGTTTTATATTCTTCTCTGCTTAAAAGAGGAATGCTGCGGAATTGACATTATGGACAAGGTTTCCGCTATGACCGACGACAGGGTAAAGGTCGGCTCAGGCACGCTGTATAACCTGCTGGAGCAGTTTCTGTCTGCCGGTATGATAAAGGAAACCAAGGCAGAGGGCAGACGCCGCAGCTATGTCTTAACAGAAAAGGGCAGGGAAGTGCTCGTAGCGGAATACCAACGCCTGTGCACCCAGGCAGAGGATTACAGAAAGCTGTTTGCAGGTGAGGAAAGGGTTTGCGAAGAGAATGCTTGCGAGGAGGCTTCGCCTGCTCTCGGTACTCTTTGCCCGGCATTATAAATGGGCGTAAATATCTTTTGTGCTTAAGGAGGGGTTAAGCTGTGAAAGAATCAATGTATTACGAAACCTTTACCGAGGCTTTTGCTTATTATGACCGTACGGCTATGAAGGAATACTTTGAACAAAAAGCACTTGAAGGCTGGCAGCTTTGCAGAAAAGAAATGTTTTCAAAGTGGGTGTTTAAGCGTATTGAGCCTAAAAAGCTTCACTACGCAATAACTTACCTGCCGCAGTTTTCAAATGAGGACAGCTTCCTGCTTTCCGAAAACAAAAAAGAATACCTTGAATTTTGTGCCGAGCAGGGCTGGCAGTTTGCCTGCGTATATAAAAATATGGTTGTTTTTTATAACGAAGAGGAAAACCCCGTGCCCTTTGAAACCGACCCCGAGGTTGAACTTGCCGCAATACATAAATCAATGATGAAGCACAGCCTTATAAAACTTACCCTTGTGTTTGCAGGTTTAGCCGGTCTTATTTTCTATTTCTTTCTGAAATTCAATGATGACCCGATTAAGTTTTTCTTTAGCATAAGCGGAAAAGTGAATACAGTAATACTCTTTATTATGATTTTTGTGTGCTTCAATTTATCCGAATTTATTTCGTATTGCCGTTGGCGCAAAAAGGCGGTTGCCGCCGCTTCGTTAGGTGACTTCACCAAAACCGAGTTTTCCGATAAACTTTTTACAGCTTTTCTTGTGATAATGACCGTGCTGTATGTTGCCGTAATTTTTATTACAACCATTTTAAGCGGAAACCTTGCAGGCTTATGGTTGCTTGGTTTTGGCGCGATTTATGTTTTTCTCAGTGCTATTGTTGATAACGAAAAAGAAAAAAGTCAAGGCAAAAAAAGAAAAGCATTAAGTATACTTAGTTTTGTTATGCTTTTTGTATTGGTAGTTGCAGGGGATATTGTAAAGACCCACTATGAGAACTCGGATTCATCATATACTGAAACCTACATATCTGATGATGGGTACGAGCAATATGTTTATAAAGACGATATACCGCTTAAAATTGAAGCTTTGGGCTTGGCTGTTGATTCAAAGCAATATTCTTATGAACTGACTAACCGAAAAAGTGCAATAGTTGTTATAACGGAAGCGTCGCAAACCCTACGTACAGATGTTGAAAATTATTACGATTTGCCGCACCTTAATTATACGGTTTATGAAATAAAGTGGCAGTTCCTTCTTGAACGGAGTTTGGCAGATATCCTTAACGATAACGGATTATACGGTACTTACGAACAAACAGACGAAACCGTATGGAAGGCAGAAAAAGCCTATAAGCGCATTGAATTTGGAATTGATAAATATAATTACTTGCTTTGCTACGATGGAAAATTAGTTGAATTTGTTTCGTCGTGGGAAATTACCCCCGAACAAGCTGCAGTAGTAGCGGAAACTTTGGGATGATGCTTTTTTATGAAAAGATAAAAAGGAAGTTAATAATATGATTAAATTTTTATGGAATCCGGAAGCGTATATTAAGATGCTGGAAGATTATTTTCACGATAAATCAATGAAGGGTCATCATCTGAAAGACTGTTGGTATTGCTTTGCGAAGTTTAAAAAGGGTATGCCGAAAGACTACGAATACTTTATAACCTATGCTAATACCGAGGAAGATAAAGCCAGAAACAAGGTTTTGTACGATAATGAAAATAACGGATTTGAATACGTTTGCACTGTATGTTTGGATTTAATTGTTAAGGTTAAGGATTTGATGATTTTCAGAAAAGAGGCAGATAAAGTAACCGAAAGCGATATTGCTTTAAAACGGGAGCAATATAAAAGCTGTACAAAAATAAATAAGATACAATTAATTTCGGCACCTGTACTGTTTGTTGTGCTTTTAGTATTCGAGTGGTTTTTCCCATCAACTGATTTATTTCAAACAATTGGTTATTATGTGTTGATTGCATTGCTTACAGTAGAAACTGCTTTTTCTTTTTTTGAACATCGTAAGTTCAGCAAGGAATATACTTCTATAGACCAAAGGTATCCTAAAGATAAATTAAGATTAATAAGGGTCTTAACCTATACGCTTGCAATAGTTTATTTAGCAGTGGAGTGGGAAATACCGGGATACTTTTTTAAATAAGGTCGATTCACTTTATCGACCGAATCAATTTTTTATATCGCTTCCACGGCGGACAATTCGTGAATTGTCCCTACGAAGAAAAAGGAGGGTTTGATAAATGCGTGAATACAGAAAATTTTTGGCACGCTTTGCCCTGTATGACAAAACGGGTATCTGTAAATACCTTGAAAATAAAGCGGCGGACGGTTGGCTACTTGTTGATATGGGCTCGATTATGTGGGAATTCAAGCGCATTGAGCCACAGAAGCTGAAATTTAACATTTCTTATGTAAATAAATCTTCGGCGTACGATTACGGACTTACCGAAAACCAAGCGAGCTTTGTTGAATACTGTGAACATTCGGGCTGGAAATTTGCCGCTTATTTTGACCATACCTTCGTCTTTTATACCGATAACGAAGAAACAGTGCCGATAGAAACTGATGCCGTTGTAGAGGTTGAAAATATTCATAAGGTAATGAAGCGTAAGCTGCTTTTGCCGTATATATTGCTTACGGTTTCGCCGATGATAAATCTGTTTACAATGCTTTCAGCTTTTTGTAACTATGCGATTGACGAGCTACTTTCAGGAACGATTTTTTTGATTATACCGTTATTTCTTTCAGCACTGGTTTTTCTTTCAGAAACGGTTGAATATATAGTTTGGTATATCAGAGCGAAAAAACTCGCAAGTCTTGGCGGCGGATTTTTGTTTACAAAAAATTACAGCAACTTAAAAGTAATTGCGGTTTTGCCGATAATGCTGATTAGTTTCTTTATGTATAGTGTTTCAGCGGAGAAGTCATCCGGACTGACGGCAGTGCTTTTTGGAATTCTGGTTGTTGTTGCTGTCTTTTGGTCAGTACGAGGTACAACTGCTTTGCTGAAAAGGCTAAACGCCCCTAAAACGGTCAATCTTGCGGTTTCCGTTGCGGTCAGTTTAGCGGTAAGCGTTGCGTGCTTACATTTGTCGGTGAACACGGTAATGAAAAACGGTCCTGACAGCACACAGGATATTTATAATAATATTCAGTACAAGACTGCGGCGGAATTCAGCGAAGCTGCACCGCTTGAAATAACTGATTTTATTAAAGAAACAAAAGGAACAAAAGCTTGGATTGAAAATCAAACAACCGTATGTGCAGAAAAATTCCGTGCCGTACAGTATGCGGAGAATCCGACCACGCAGGAAGAGTACACACTTACCTATACTGTGTTTGAAATCAAAATTCCGTTTCTCCGAAGGGCTTGTATAAACCACCTGTTTGACAGATATTGTGCGCTTGGTAATTACCTTGATAGTGAAAGTTACCCCGGTAAAGTATTGCTGTATATAGTTTCACACCGTGAAATATTGGCTGAAAAATGGTCGGCAGACGAAGCGTACGTGCTTTGCGTTGACGGAAAAGCTATTAACAGGTATCTGCTTGGCTACGGTAACAAAATTGTTGAATTCATCCCCTCGTGGGAACTTACCGCAGAGCAGGTTAAAGTTGTAGCGGAAACGTTTGGTTAAATGATATCGTAGGGGCAATTCACGAATTGCCCGTTTTTACCGACATATCACTTTTATGGCGGGCGATTCGTGAATCGCCCCTACATGTGCCTATAAATCAAAAAAGCCGCAGTCACCTTTCGGATGACTGTGGCTTTTAATGTTACATCTTACTTATAAAGCGGGCCGTAGTTTTCGCAGGCTCTGAAGTCTGCGCCTTCAAGGTCCTTTGTGCCGAATGCACCCCAGCAAGCAGGACGGAAGATTTTCTCTTCGGGAACGTTGTGGAGAGCAACGGGAATACGGAGCATTGAGCAGAGTGTGATGATGTCTGCGCCGATGTGGCCGTAGGAGATAGCGCCGTGGTTAGCGCCCCAGTTGTTCATAAGGTCGTATGCGGACTTGAACGGGCCTTCGCCGTTGCAGCGGGGAGCAAACCATGTGCAGGGCCATGTGTAGTCTGTTCTCTTCCAGATTGTGTCGGAAACCTCGTCGGGAAGTGCAACAGTCCAGCCCTCTGCAATCTGTACTACGGGGCCGAGACCCTTTACAAGGTTAAGACGGATCATTGTTGCGGGCATTTCGCTCTTTGTAAGGAAGCGTGAGGAGTAGCCAGCGCCACGGAAGTAGCCGTTGTCAGCAGGGCACCACTCTGTAGCCTTGTTGCAAGCGTCTGCATCAGCCTGAGTCATTTCGTACCAGGGCTTGATTACTGCGTTGCCGTTTTCGTCCTTAACCTCGCCGCAAGCGTCAAGACAGCAAGCACCGGAGTTGATAAGGTGAATAAAGCCGTCTGCATCCTTTGCGTGGCCTTCAAGGTCGTAATCTGTTACACGCTTAACAGCGTCTGTTGACCAGTATGTACGAACGTCAGCAAACATCTGTGCTCTGTTTGTAAGCAGCTTCATAAACAGCATTGAAATGCCGTTGAGAACGTCGTTTTCTGTTGCAAGGATGTAAGGCTCTCTTACGCCTTCCCAGTCATAGGAGGTGTTGAGAAGTGCCTCTGCAAAGTCAGCGTTGGGATAGAAGTCTGTCCACTGTCTCTGACCCTGGAAGCCGGCTGCAATAGCGTTGTGGCCGACCATTTCTTCCTCACAGCCTTCGGGGAGCTTATCGTTGCCGTTCATAAGATCCTTGATAATAACCATCATCTTGACAACGAATTCCCAATCCTTTTCCTTCTGCTCGTCGCTCTTTCTTACGAACTCGGGGTTCTTGTCGAAGCCTTCCTTGCAGTTTTCCTTTGTCCACTTGAGGGCCTTCTGGAACTCTTCCTCGTTGTAGATGCCCTCTGTCATTCTTCTGATGATTTCTACCTCGTCAACGGACTCAACACGAAGGCCAAGGTACTCTTCAAGGAAGTTGGGGTCGATTGAGGAACCTGCAATACCCATACAGATTGAACCGATCTGAAGGTAAGATTTGCCCTTCATTGTTGCAACTGCAACAGCGGCACGTGCAAAGCGGAGAAGCTTCTCTTCAACGTCTGCGGGAATGTTTTCGGACTCGTCAGCCTCCTGAACGTCGTGGCCGTAAATACCGAATGCGGGCAGACCCTTCTGTGCGTGTGCAGCAAGAACGGATGCAAGGTAAACAGCGCCGGGCCGCTCTGTAGCGTTAAAGCCCCATACGCCCTTGATTGTTGCGGGATCCATATCCATTGTTTCGGAGCCGTAGCACCAGCAGGGTGTTACGGAAAGGGTAATCATAACGCCTTCCTTCTTGAACTTCTCTGCGCAGGCTGCAGCTTCTGCAACACGGCCGATAGTTGTGTCAGCGATAACAACCTTTACGGGCTCGCCGTTAGAGTACTTGAGGTTTTCCTCAAAGAGCTTCTTTGCGGCCTTTGCCATACCCATTGTCTGGTCCTCAAGACCTTCTCTTACCTTGAGGGGGCCTCTTCTGCCGTCGATAACGGGGCGAATACCGATTACGGGATAATCGCCGATAAATCTGTTTTTAGCCATTTTAAATCGTTCCTTTCGTATGTAAGTTTAATTTATTTTACAATTTTAAGGAAATCAGCGTATGCCTCTTCCCATTTTGCCGTGTCAACAGGTGCGTAGCTTGTAACCCTTTCGCTGCGTGCAATAATTTCTCTTGCCTCTTTAATGGACTTAATATCGCCGCTTGCCATAAGCTGTACGGCAATGTTGCCGAGCACCGTTGCCTCAATCGGGCCTGCGGTAACAGGGCGGTTGCAGGCGTTAGCCGTAAGCTGGCAGAGAAGCGTGTCCTTTGTGCCGCCGCCGATTACGTTGATAACCTCGTAATCACGCTTTGTACATTCGCACAGCTTTTCAAACGTGAGCTTATACTTCATTGCAAGGCTCTCGTAAATACAGCGCATAATTTCGCCGACTGTTTCGGGCACATACTGGTTTGTCTTGCGGCAGAATTCCCTGATTCTTTCGGGGATATTGCCGTGGGGAACAAACTCGGGTGCATCCGGGTCGATAAAGCAGCTGAAGGGCTTTGCCGCAAGAGCTTCACGCTCAAGGTCAGCGTAGCTGTACTGCTTGCCGTCACGGGCAAACTGCCTCCTGCTCTCCTGAATCAGCCACAGACCGATAATGTTCTTGAGGAAGCCTGTCGATTTGCCGTAGCCGCCTTCGTTTGTGACATTGATTTCGAGTGTCTGCTCGTTTACGATAGGCTCGTCAAGCTCTGTGCCGAAAAGTGACCAGGTGCCCGAGCTGATAAACGCAAACTGCTTGTCGGGGCAGGGCACAGCGGTAATTGCGCTTTGTGTGTCGTGACCGCAAACGGAAATAACCTTAATCTTGTCAAGGCCGCATTCCTCGCACACATAGTCCGAGAGCTCGCCGAGAACGGTACCGCTTTCAACTATGTCGCACATAATATTCTGCGGAATGCCTAAGCTTTCAAAAATCTCACCGCACCATTTTTTAGTGTTGATGTCAACAAGCTGTGAGGTGGTTGCAATTGAATATTCCGTTGTTTTTTTGCCTGTGAGCATATAGCCGAAAAGGTCGGGCATAAACAGGAGCTTATCTGCCTTTTCAAGCAGATAGGGTCTGTTTTTCGCAAGTGAGAGAAGCTGGAAAACGGTGTTGAGCTCCATAAACTGGATACCCGTCATACCGTAAAGCTTATCCTTCGGGATAGCCTTGAAAGCCTCTTCAATCATACCGACAGTTCTTGTGTCACGGTAATGTATGGGGTTTTCGAGCAAATCGCCGTGCTCGTCAATAAGACCGAAGTCAACACCCCAGGTGTCGATACCGATTGAGGAAATTTCGCCGCATCCCTTTGATTTGATAAGACCCTGCTTGATTTCGTGGAAGAGTCGAAGCACATCCCAGTAGGTTGTGCCGTTTACGCTTACAGGGTCGTTGGAAAAGCGGTGGATTTCTTCAAGTGTTATTTTTTCGCCGTCAAAGCTGCCGATAATTGCACGGCCGCTTGAGGCACCAAAGTCAATAGCAAGAACCTTTTTCATCAGATAACAACACCTTTTTTGAGAATGATGTTAGCGTAAATTGCTGTTTCGCCTGTTGCAACAACTGCGTAAGCCTTCTTTGCTCTGTCATAGAAATCAAAGCGCTCAACAAGCTCGAAGCTCTTTTCGCCCTCGTTATCTTTTACGATATTTCTGTAATCCGTCCAGATGGGTGGCTCGTTTGCGGCGTCGCCGTTGTCCATAAGTGCAACAGGGCTCTCAACATAGGTGTCGAGCGGGAAGAGCTTGAGAATAGCGTCAAGCACCTCGGGTACACCGTGACCGTCCAGGCGGACAAGGCGCTGTGCTACGGAAGCGGCAGGGAAGTTGCCGTCGCCGATTACGATTTCGTCACCGTGGCCCATTTCCATAAGGATTTTGAGAAGCTCGGGTGAAAGGATGGGTGAAATGTTTTTAAGCATATCTTATACCTCCATTAAATTGTTATATTAAACGGAATAAAGTGCGTACATATCTGCATATATTCCGCCTTTTTCAATAAGCTCAGCATGGCTGCCCTGCTCGGCTATACCGTCCTCGGTAAGCACGAGTATGTGCGAAGCGTTGCGTATGGTTGTAAGCCTGTGGGCAATTGTAACCGTTGTTCTGCCTTTAGCCAGGCGTTCAAGTGACTGCTGAACAAGTCTTTCGCTCTCGTTGTCGAGTGCACTTGTCGCTTCGTCAAGTATGAGAATTTCGGGGTCTTTAAGGAACACACGGGCAATGGATATTCTCTGCTTCTGTCCGCCCGAAAGCTTGACACCTCTTTCGCCGACATAGGTATCATACCCGTCGGGAAGCTGCGTTATGAATTCGTGTGCACCTGCGTTTTTGGCCGCTTTGATTATATCTTCATCGGTTGCTTCGGGCTTGCCGTAGGCAATGTTTTCCTTAACCGTACCGGAGAACATATATACGTCCTGCTGAACAACACCGATGTGTGAACGAAGCGACCTGAGCGTGAAATCCTTTATGTTTTCGCCGTCGATGAGAATTTCGCCGTCTGAAACCTCATAAAAACGGGGGATGAGGTTGCAAAGCGTTGTTTTACCACCACCGGATGGACCGACAACGGCAACGCTTTCGCCGGCCTTTGCGGTAAAGCTGATGTTTGTGAGAACATTGCTGTCCGTGCCGCTGTAGGCAAAGGAAACGTCTTTGAAAGCAATTTCGCCCTTGACCGATTCAAGCTCTTTTGCGTTTTCTGTGTCACGGATTTCGCTGAGTTCGGATATAACCTCGTCAAAGCGTTCAATACCCGTCATACCACGGGAAAACTGCTCGCTGAATTCAACAATACGGCGGATTGTGCCCATAAGCGTTGAAACCATAAGCAGGTAGGTGGAAAGGTTACCGGCAGTAATCTGACCCACACGAAGGAAAAGAGCACCGCCCGTGAGGACTATAACATACATAAGTCCGTCGAAAAGGCGTACAGTTGTGTGGAAGTTTGCCATATATTTATAGGATGCTCTCTTGAGCTTGAGGAATTTCTGGGCACCCTTGTCAAACTTTTTCTTTTCAATCGGCTCATTGCCGTAGGACTGGACAACCCTGATACCAAGCAGGCTGTCCTCGGTAATGGCGTTGATTTCACCGATCTGGTGTCGTGAATCCTTGAAGGTTTCACGCATTTTCTGTCTGTTGCGCTTGGTCATTATAAGCACAAGCGGGAACATTGCAAAAATAATCAGCGTGAACCAGATGTTCATTCTTGCAAATATAACGAAACAGCCGATTATTTTGATTATCGCTATGAGTATTTCTTCGGGGAAGTGGTGCGCAAATTCGGTAACGTCAAACAGGTCACTGGTAAGCCTGGACATAAGCTGACCGACCTTTGTGTTGTCGAAAAAGGAGAAGGAAAGCCCCTGCAGATGTCCGAAAAGGTCGTTTCGCATTTCGGTTTCAATTTTAGAGCCCATAACGTGACCGCCGCAGGTCATATAGTAGTTTGCAACCGCATCCACTATTCGCAGCATTATGTAAAAGGCGGCAACACCGAGTATTCTCTGCACGGTGAGCGTGGAAACATCGTTAACCGCTTCGTCCGTAATCTGACCGACTATAAGCGGCAACACCAATTCACAAACGGTTGTAAGGGAAGCACATACCCAGTCGAGAACGATTTCTTTTTTGTGCCGTAAAAGGTAGGGCATAAAGCGATTGAGCAGGCGCATATTTTTTTTGCTGTTTTCTTTGAAACTCATTTTACATACATCTCTACTATAGTATATTTTATTTAATTTATAATTCTTTAAATTACATTATAGTTTAAAATCGCAACTTTGCAAATACTTTTTTTATAAAATATTGATATTTTTTTATTAATAATATAAAATGAAAGCAGAAAAATAAATCTTAAGAGAAAGGAAAGCAAAAATATTATGGATATGTTAATTTCTCCGTCAATTCTGGCAAGCGATTTTTCACGCCTTGGTGAAGAGGCACAGCGAATGGAAAGCTGCGGTGCCGATTGGCTTCATATAGATGTTATGGACGGTCACTTTGTGCCCAACATCACCCTAGGCGCACCGATAGTAAAGGCGCTTCGAAAAAGGACTAACCTTGTTTTTGATGTTCACCTTATGATAAGTGAGCCTCATAAATATGTTGAGGATTTCGTAAAGGCAGGTGCAGAAATTATTACCTTCCACACCGAATGTGACAGCGATATCGGCGCAACGCTTGACCTTATTCATTCACTCGGCTGTAAGGCAGGTCTTGCAATTAAGCCGAATACGCCTGCCTCGGCTGTATTTCCCTACCTTGAAAAAACAGAAATGGTGCTTGTTATGACGGTTGAGCCGGGCTTCGGCGGTCAGTCATTTATGAGTGATACCTGTCCTAAACTCACACAGATTAAGCAGGAGTGTAAAGGTAAAAACCTTTCCGTACATCTTCAGGTTGATGGCGGAATAAGCGATAAGACTATAGCACTTGCTGCAGATGCAGGTGCAAATGTCTTTGTTGCGGGCAGTGCAGTCTTCGGTGCAGACGACCCGCAAGAGGCTATTACCGTTATGAGAACAATTGCCGAGGACAGTTACAACTGAAAAATATGACACACTTCCCCTGAATATACAGCTGTATATTCAGGGAAGTATTTTTTTGTCAAAATCAGATGTTTTTTACTGTGGAAAGTAAAAACCTTGACAAAATTTAAAATTATTATTCTTGATAAGAATAATAATGGCGAGATTTTCACATTATTCACACACTTTTCCACATTTGTAATATGAATAACTTTACACCGCTTTTCACAAAAACGAGCCGGGTGATAGCTGATTTATTGAAAAGGGATGAATTTTATACACAAATTAATGCATAATACTTTTTTGTTGCTGAAAAGCAATGTATATTTTATTTTGTTTTGAAAAAACTGTGCATTTTGCAAGAGAAACCCAAAGAATTTTGTGTAAGATGCAAGTGATGAACAGATGTCAATAGGGTGGAAAAATATATTTTTTCGGGTCAACCTGTAAAGAACTGAACTTTACAAGCTGACCCGAGCTTTTTCAATATTTAGTTTTACTCCTTGCAAAAGCACAAAATGCTGTGGTGTAAAGGTGTTTGCTTTTCAGAAATCTGCCTTATCAATGGGCATTGTAGCGTATGCATTGAGGTTTAAATCGGCCTTTTTGCCCGAAATATACTCAAAATAGCCCTGTGCGCCTACCATTGCGGCGTTGTCACCGCAGAGCTTTAATTCGGGATAATAGAGCTCTACTCCCATTTCTTTGCTCAATTTATCAAATTCGCTTCTGAGCACGGAGTTTGCCGAAACACCGCCGGCAAGTACAATTCTTTCTGCATCTGTTTTTTCAATTGCCTTTTTCATATTGGCTGTCAGACAGCCGACAACGGCGTGAATATACGAAGCACCGAAATCAGCAATGTTGATTTCTTCACCCTTTTGCTTTGCGTTGTGTATTGCGTTTACTGCCGATGTTTTAAGACCTGAAAAGCTGAAATTCATTTCATTGCCGTCAACTCTGGGTCGGGGGAATTTATAAGCCTTGGGGTTGCCGTTTTTAGCCTCTCTGTCAAGATTCAAGCCGCCGGGGTAGGGAAGACCGAGGGCACGGGCAGCCTTGTCCATACATTCGCCTGCGGCATCGTCCATAGTCCTGCCTATAATTTCAAACTCCGTGTAGCTTTTAACGTTTACAATGTGGCTGTGTCCGCCCGAAACAACGAGTGAAAGAAAAGGCGGCTCAAGCTTCGGATGTGTTATGTAGTTTGCGGCAATATGCGAGCGCAGATGGTGTACGGGCACAAGCGGCAGACCGCTTGAAAGCGAAAGTCCCTTTGCAAAATTAACACCTATAAGAAGTGCGCCGATAAGACCGGGTGCATAAGTAACCGCTATTGTCTCAATGTCGTTTATTGTGCATTCAGCCTTTTCAAGCGCCTGCTGTACTACGCCGCTTATGGCTTCGGCGTGCATTCGGGAAGCAATTTCGGGCACAACACCGCCGTAAACTATGTGCGCATCAACCTGTGAGGCTATAATGTTTGATAAAACCTTTCTTCCATCCTCAACAACCGCTGCCGCAGTTTCATCGCAGGAGGATTCGATTGCAAGTATTTTCATATTAAATCTCCGTTAATTGTTTAGTCATCAGCACGGCATTTTCTGTCGGCTTCTCATAAAAATTCTTTCTTATTCCGATTGGGGAGTAGCCGCTGCCCGAATAAAGGCTTATTGCAGCCGTATTGCTTTCTCTTACTTCAAGTGTTATGCTTTCGCATTTTCTTTCCGCAGCTTGTTTTTCGGCGGCATCAAGCAGCTTTTTACCGATTCCCATACGCCTGAAATCGGGCTGCACGGCAACGTTTGTGATGTCTGCTTCTCCGCATATCTCAATAACGCCGATATAGCCCGAAACTCTGCCGAAGGTGAGGGCTGTGAGAAAATGTGCGTTAACGTTATCAAGTTCATCTCCTAAGGCGCTTTCACTCCACGGCAGGGAAAAGCAAAGCCTTTCAATTTCGGCAATTTCGGGAATGTGCTCTGCCTTCATCGGCTCAATTACAGTGCCAAATTGTATAACGGTTTTCAGCACACCGTCAAGCGCCTGGCTGATTTCTTCGGCACAGCGGTCGTAGATTTCCTGTGTGCCGCCGTAAGGGTCGCTGATACCTTCTTCCATAACAAACAGCCTGTCTTTATCAACGAAAGGAGCAAGCGCATTGTAATGCGAAGCACCAAGGCAGAATATAAGGCTGTTATCAAGCTCATAAGGGCTTAAAGGTCTTGCCCTGTGGGCAGAAATATCAACACCGTAATTCTGTGCGGCGTTGACGGAATTAACAGATACCTCGTCACCTGCAAAGGCGGCAAGCCCTGCACTTGTTACCTCAACACCGTCTATATTAAGTTTTTGCAGCTTATCCTTGAACAGTCCCTCTGCCAGCGGACTGCGGCAGGTGTTGCCCGTGCAGACAAAAATAACTTTCATTTTGTTTATCTCAATTCGTCGTTGTAAACGGCTCTTTCGCCGCCCGTGAATTTCGGCCTTGTGCGTGCCGCAATGATAATTGCTTCGCCGATTTTTCTGGTTTCAAGGCGTACGGGTACGGCAACCTCTTTCAGGTGCATGCCGATAAGCACGCCGCCTATGTCAATGCCTGCGTGTGCCTTTAAGTCCTCAACGGCAACGGGGCTTTCAAGTGCACTGTAAAGTGCGGTTGCAAAAGAGCCGCCTGCCTTGGGCTGAGGTACTGCATTTACCTGCGTGAGGTTATATTTTTCCATTGCCGCTTCTTCGAGAATTACGGCACGGTTGATGTGCTCGCAGCACTGTGCAGCAAGAAAAATTCCCTTTTCTTTCGCTGCAGGAAGTATGCCGCCGAGTATGGCTTTGCCAATTTCAGGACCCGAATGTGAGCCAAGGTCAAAGCCCTGCACCTCGCTTGTTGAACAGCCTATGAGGAGCACCTGACCGGGCCTTAAGCCAGCCTTTTCAATAAGCTCCTTTGCGGCTGAGTAGCTTTGTTTCGTAATAAGTTCAAGTTCCATTTTTATTTATCCTTTCGCATCGTACCAGGTCTTTCCAACGCTTACATCGGCAAGCATTTTAACCTTGAGCGTTACAGCGCTTTCCATTTCTTCCTTGAGTATTGCTTTTACTGTTTCTGCTTCGTTTTCGGGTGCTTCGATTATAAGCTCGTCGTGCACCTGCATTATCAGCTTTGCTTTCAGCTTTTCTGCTTTAAGCCTGTCGTAAACTCTTACCATAGCTATTTTGATTATATCTGCTGCTGTGCCCTGAATTGGCATATTGCGGGCAACTCTTTCGCCAAAGGCACGAAGCATACCGTTTGAATTGTTGAGCTCGGGCAGGTATCTGCGGCGGTTGAAAAGGGTTTTGACATAGCCTGTTTCCTTGGCAGTTTCTACTATCCTTTTCATATAGCTGTCAACGCCGGAGTAGTGGTGAAGATAACCTTTAATATAGGCATCTGCTTCAGCCCTCGTAACGCCGATATTCTGCGCAAGCGAGAAAGCACCAATTCCGTAAACAATTCCGAAGTTGACAGCCTTTGCACGGCTTCTCATAAGCGGCGTTACCATATTAAGAGGCATATTGAAAACCTGCGAAGCGGTGATTGCGTGAATATCGTCACCCGAATTAAAGGCTTCAATCATTGTTTTGTCGTCCGCAATGTCGGCAAGCACACGCAGTTCGATCTGCGAATAGTCGGCGTCAACAAGCACTGAGCCTGCCTTTGCACGGAAGAACTTTCTCATCTCTCTGCCAAGCTCGGTGCGAACGGGAATATTCTGTAAATTCGGCTCGGTTGATGAAATTCTGCCGGTACGGGTTTCGGTCTGGTTGAGTGTGGAGCGTATTCTGCCGTCGCTCTCAATTGCCTTAATAAGACCTTCGCAGTAGGTGGATTTGAGCTTTGCCCACGTGCGGTATTCAAGAATTTTTGCAACCACCGGATAATCGGGTGCGAGCTTTTCAAGCTGTTCGGCGTTGGTGGAATAGCCACTTTTCGTCTTTTTCTTGGCAGGTAAACCTAACTTTTCAAAAAGCGCTTCACCCAACTGCTTGGGGGAGTTGAGGTTGAATTCATATCCTACCTCGTCATATATCTCCTGCGTGATTTCGTTTATGTCTTCTTCCAGCTTTTTGCCAAATTCTGCTATACCGTTGCGGTCAACCTCAAAGCCTGTTGCCTCCATATCGGCAAGCACTCTTGCTAACGGGATTTCAATGCTGTGCAACAATTCGAGCTGTCCGTTTTCTTTCAGCTTTTCGGTGAGCTTTTCTTCTATTTTATTAAGAAGCCAGCAGGCAACGGCAGGGGATTTTTCGTCCTCATCGGCAGGTAATTCCACGCCGTATTCCATTGCAAGCCTTGAAGCGGAATAATCGTTTGATGACGGATTTAAAATATATCCTGCAAGCTGTGCGTCAAAGCTGACGTTTTTCAGCTCAATTCCGTTTTCTTTTGCAAAGGCAAAGGCGGCCTTTGAATCGTCGGTTATCTTTGCAACCGCTTCGTCCTCGAAAATTTCTTCAACAAGGCTCATAAAGCAGAGGTTGAGCGCCGAAAGGTGAGCAGTTTCTGCACCGCTTCGGACATATATACCCGTAACCTCGTCACCCTGTTTTTCAAGCGTGAAATATGCCTTGCCGTCTTTTTTTACTGCGGCTGTGAGTGCTGAAACATTGTCACACTCCGTGCATACATACTTTTCCTTTGGCTCGTGAGCTTTAACAGCCGGTGCCGCCTTCGGGTCAAGGTGAAGGCGTTCAATCATACTGAACATTTCGAGTTCTGTGAGTATCTTAACGCACTCAAAGGCGTTTGGTGTACCGACAATGTAATTGTCATACGCCGTTTCAACGGGTGCCTCACGGCTGATTGTGCCGAGCGTACGGCTCAAAAACGCCATATCTTTGTCAGCGGCAAGCTTTTTTCTGACAGAGTCTTTAATTTCAATACTGTCAAGGTTTTCGTAAATATAATCAATGTTATTAAAGTTCTTTATCAGCTCGCCTGCGGTCTTTTCGCCTATGCCTGCAACACCGGGAATGTTGTCCGAGCTGTCACCTTGCAAAGCCTTTATTTCAATGAGCTGCGGTGGTGTTACACCGTAAACCTCCGCTATTTTTTGTTCGTCATATCTTATTGTCTGCGGCTTGCCCATCTTTGTTGCGGTGAGAAGTACGTTAACTCTTTTATCAACAAGCTGTAAGGAGTCACGGTCACCAGTTGCAATGAAGCACTCGTCACCGTCCTTGCAACTCGCTGCAAGTGTGCCTAAAATATCGTCTGCCTCCCAGCCTTCTCTTTCGAGCAGGGTGTAGCCGAGTGCCTTGAGCAGCTCTTTGAGTGTCGGCATCTGCTGTGCCAATTCTGGCGGCATACCCTTGCGCTGTGCCTTGTAGCCGTCGTACATCTTGTGGCGGAAGGTGGGTGCTTTCACATCAAAGGCTATTGCTACGCCGTCGGGCTTCACCTCGTCAGTCAGGCGCAGAAGAATGGACATAAAGCCGTATATTCCGTTTGTAAATTTGCCGTCCTTAGTGGTGAGCAGCTTTATTCCGTAAAACGCACGGTTTAATATGCTGTTGCCGTCAATAACCATCAGCTTCATATTTTTTCTTCCTCCGTTTGACTGTGAGTTTCAAATGTGATAATATATAAAATCGTTATGATGAATTTCCAGGGTGATAAAGAGTGTTGATTGGTAAAACAGATTGGAAGGGCTGTGCCGCACTTGCGCCTATGGCAGGTGTTGCGGACAGAGCCTTCCGTGAAATATGCGCCGAATTCGGTGCAGGCTATACCGTAACCGAAATGGTGAGCGCAAAGGGGCTTTGTATGTGCGACCGTAAGTCGAGAGAGCTTCTTAAAATAAGCGAGGTTGAGCGTCCCTGTGCCGCACAGCTTTTCGGCGATGACCCCGAATTTATGGCAAAGGCGGCAGTAAAAGCGCTTGAATTTAAGCCCGATGCAATAGATATAAATATGGGCTGTCCTGCTCCTAAAATTGCAGGTAACGGCGGAGGGTCTGCGCTGATGAAGCAGCCTGACCTTGCAGAAAGAATTGTTGAGGCTGTTGTAAAAGCCGTGGATTTGCCCGTAACGGTAAAAATGCGTATCGGCTGGGATACGGAAAACATAAACTGTGTTGACCTTGCAAAACGCTGTGAAAATGCAGGTGCATCCGCCTTAACCGTGCACGGCAGAACAAAGGTGCAGATGTATGCTCCGCCGGTATATCCCGAATATATCAGGGCTGTTGCCGAGGCTGTGAAGATTGATGTTATAGCTAACGGCGATGTGACCGACGGCGTAACCGCACATAAGCTGCTGCAGGAAACGGGCTGTAAAGCCGTTATGGTCGGCAGAGGTGCACTCGGCAGACCGTGGGCGTTTGAGCAGATTAACGCTTACATTCAAAGCGGCGAAATAATCCCCGAGCCGAGCGTTGAAAAAAGAATGGAAGTAATGCTCAGGCATATTCAATTGCTCTGCGAATATAAGGGCGAAAAGGTCGGTATGCTCGAAGCACGCAAGCACGCTGCATGGTATATGAAAGGCATCCGTGGTGCGGCAGCGCTCCGCAGAGAAATCTGCGAATTAACGGTTATAGACGATATAAAACGAATAGCTGAAAAGGTAATTGCAACAGCCGAGTAAAACGGCTGTTGCTTTTTATTTAAAAGTTAATCTCAAATCTTTCTGAGTTGTGGTACATAACACCTTTTGTCAGACGGATACAAAGAATGCAGGTGTTCGGGTCAGCTTCATTGGTGTGCCCGTTGTAATACCACTCGGCAAAGACTTTGCGTAATTTGTCTGCAAGCTCTTGATTCATTGAGTCGCAAATATAACCGAGGTTTTCAGCCGTGCCTTGTGCGGTAAACCAGTGTTCGGAGCAAATTGAAACAACAGGATTTTTATTGATTTGCTTCATTTTTTCGGTTGAATTATGCGTAACCGTGTAAAAGCAGCCGTTTTCATAGTAGCTGTTTACAATACGCACGGTTGGTGTGTTGTTGCAACAGGTTGCAAGAGCAATCAATGTATCTTTGCCGAACTTTTCGTCGAGCAGTTGCAAGGCTTTGTTACGCATAATATCACCTTTTACTTGTTTGTTGTATCTTCTTGGCTTTCTTCCTCTTTAACCATCTTTTCAGCACGCTTTTGTGCAAGGGTCTGCATATCTGCGTTGCTTGCTTTGCCTTTTCTCTTCTTCTCTTTTTTTGTTTCTTCGGGGAAGAAATCCACACCCTCAATGGGCTTGGGATTTTTCTTGTATTTGAGAGTGAGAGATATAAGAAGCACAAGGAAAATTGCCGCAACGACAATTGAAAGCAGCTGTGAAACACGAAGTGAGGTTGAGCCGATGTACAGGCTGTCCGTGCGGAAGCCTTCAATAATTGCTCTGCCCGTGCCGTAAAGCAGACCGTATGTCAGGAAAAGCTGACCGCTGAAGCGGCGGCACTTTTTGTAAATAAAAAGAAGAATAAGGAATGAGCCAAGACACCACAGCGACTCGTAAAGGAAGGTCGGGTGAACGGGGGAGTAGGGGTCAACAGTAACGCCGAGCTCGGAGAGTTCTTCCTTGTGGTCAACAAGGTAAATTGTGGTTTTTTCGCTAATCATACCCCAGGGCATATTGGTGTTTGAGCCAAAAGCTTCTTGGTTTGCAAAGTTGCCCCAACGGCCTATACCCTGACCTATAAGCAGGCTCATACCTGCGCAGTCAAGGAGATTATAGAAGTTGAGCTTGTTGAATTTGCAGACAATAAATGCCGCAATAAGTGCGCCGATTATGCCGCCGTAAATTGCAAGGCCGCCACGCCAGATCTGAAAAACCTCGTCAAGGTGCTCGGCGTAGTATTCCCAGCGGAAGATTACGTAGTAAAGTCTTGCGCCTAAAATACCGCCGAAGGTGCCTGCAATAAGCACGTCAATCATCTTGTCAAGGTTCATTTTCCACTTGTAAGCCATTCTGCCGCCCCAGAGTACGGCAAGCAGAAAGCCGAAGGCGATAATTGCGCCGTACCAGCGGATTGTGATATCCTTGCCAAAAAGGCTGAACTGGGCAAGAATTGAGCTTACCTCAAAGCCTTTATCAAGAAACGAAAAATATACGGTTGTGCTGTCCATTTTTACACTTCCTTTTGTTTTTCTCTTTGTTTTATTCTATCGGGTTTATTACCGAAAGTGCGCAGTATTCCTCACGCATAGTGCTGCCCAGAACTTCCTCTACATCCTTTACGGTAAGTGAGCGGAAAACGTCAATGTCCTCGAACACGCCTACTTTATCAAAGTGTGCACCGACAAGGTCGTTGGCAATTTCGTCAATATCGTTGAAGCTCATAACCGTTCTGCCGTAAAGCTTTCTGCGTGTGCGCTCAAAGTCTTCGGCGTTTATGCCGTTTTCACGCATCGCCTTAATAGCGGCCTTAATCTGCTTTGCTGTTTCTTCGGGGTCCTTGCTTTCGCCGTTGAATATCGTTGCGCCGTAACCGAAGCCCGTAAACTGTTCAAAGCCGAAGCTGGTATTGATTAAGCCCTGCTCAAGCAGGCTGTTGTAAAGCTCGGAGGTTGTGCCTGCAAGCAGCTCAAGCAGTACATCTGCCGCAATTTTCTGCTTAAGGCTTCTCTTGGGCAGACCGTAGCTTTCCTTGAAGCCGAGTGAGAATATCGGTGCGGAAACGGAAAGCTTTTCTTCAATATAGTCCTGAACTATATTTTCCGGCTCTTCGTGCGGCTTTCTTACAAAGTTGAACTCACCGCAGGGCTTGAGCATTTCGTCGCAGATTTTAATTATTTCGTCAATGTCAACATTACCTGCAACGGCAAGAACCATGTTATTTAGATTATAGAAATTGTTGTAGCAGTCGTAAAGTGTCTGTGCCGTAATTTCGGCAATGGACTCAACCGTACCTGCAATATCAATTCTGACGGGGTGGCTGTGGTAAAGTGCACGAAGCAGATTAAACAGCACCTCCCAGTCGGGCACATCCTTGTACATCGTGATTTCCTGGCCGATAATGCCCTGCTCCTTGGCGACAGTCTGCTCGGTAAAATAAGGCGACTGAACAAAGTCAAGCAGGATTTTTAAGGATTCGTTGAAATCACCCGTGCAGGAAAAAAGATAGCAGGTTGTGTCAAACGAGGTGTAGGCGTTTGCACTTGCACCCGTCTTTGCGTAACGTGCAAAGGCGTCAAGGTCCTCACTCTCAAAAAGCTTATGCTCGAGAAAATGTGCCGTGCCCTCGGGAATGTCGGCAAGTGTGCCGTCTGCGGTGAGAATTTTTGTGTCAATTGAGCCGTAGTTTGTGCCGAAAACGGCGTAAGCGCCTGCGTACCCGGGCTTGGGGAAAACATAGATGTTAAGTCCTGTTGGGTGCTCGATATGGTAGCACTTTTCGTCAAGCAGCTCGTTTTTAATTTCGTTGAATATAATGCTCACTTTTCTTCCCTCCTTATTCCTCGTCGTCCTGCGTGCCTGTGCCCGCAAGCATATATACCGTGTCAAGCGTTACATTCTGTGCGGCAGCAATAACCTGCTCACGTGTAACGGCCGAAATCAGCTTTGCATATTCTTCGGGTGTCATAATCTCGCTGTCAAGCATCTGGCCGCTGTACCAGCGGTCAAGACCTTCGGGAGTATCGCCGACACCGTAAATAAGGTTAGTAAGACCTTTGATTGATGAATCGAATTCATCCTCTGTAAAATTGCCGTTTCTGATATCTTCAAGCTGCTGGAGAATGGCATCCGTAGCCTTTTGCTCGTTTTCGTTTTCAATGCCGCTTTGTACCATAATCAGACCCTTTGCACGGTTAAACGCTGCGGAGCAGTAGTAGCAAAGGCTCATTTTTTCTCTGACATTGTTAAACAACTTTGAGTAAACACCGCCGCCGAAAATATCGCACATAACCTTGATGGCTACGTAATTGTCCTCGCAGTCGGTCATACCTGCTCTCATACCCATTACGAGCTTGCCCTGCTTTACGGGCAGCTCTTCACGTACCTTTCTCGGCTCTTCTGCACTTGTAACAAACTCGGTGTGAAGCGTTGCAAGTGCCGAGCGGTCAATTGAGCTGAACTTTTCCTTTATCTGTTCCGAAATGCTTTCAGCGTTCATGCTGCCGGTAATGCCGAAATACACCTTTGCGCTCTTAAGCATATTCTTCCACGCTTCGGTTACGCTTTCAGGTGTGACAGCCTTAATGTCCTCAATTTCGCCGCTGCGGCTGAGTGCATAAACCTCGTTTTCGCACATTATTTCTGTGCAGCGCTTGAGTGCATAGTAACGCTTGTCGTTGAGTTCACTTTCAATCTGCTCAATCATAAGGCGCTTTTCACGCTCGACATCGGCTTCACAGAATTTACCGTCTGTCAGGTTGGGGTCAAAAATAAGGTCAAGCAAAAGCTCTGCCGCTTTTTCGGATATCTTTTCGTCACTTAAAGAAAACCTGTCCTCAAGTGCGGTTACACGAAGCGTGATAACCTGGCTTTCGCCGTCCTTTGAAACGCCTGCGGCAACCATTGCGCCGTAAAGAGAGGCAAGATGCTTGTTCATTTCGGTAAGCGTCGGGTACTTTCTGCAGGTGCGCTTGAGCAGGCCGGGGATAAGCGCATTTACCGCCGCATCCTTACCAAGAGGCAACGCAAAATTAGCCGTGATAATGGCAACCTTGAAATTCGATTTTGTGTCAACGCTGCATATATTAAGACCGTTGACAGGGGAGGAGAGAGCAAAAGAATAATTCATTTTCCGCTTGTCCTTTCAAAAAATGATTGTAATAAACAACACTAACCTATTTTAATTAAAATTATTATACCACATATTTTAATATAATCTATAATTATTGCAAAATTTTTTATTTTATTTAAATATTAAAACTTTTATAAAATTCTGTTTTTAGGTTGTAAAAGTTAAAGAGGCAATGTATAATAATTAAGATATACAGATTGGAGTGAATTTCTTTGAATTTTACTTACCACGAAAAATCGGGCACACATACGGGTTACTGCCTTGTAAAATCGTGTGAGAAAAAAACCAATAAAAACGGCGGAGCGTACCTCGACCTTGTCCTGAGCGACAAGAGCGGTGAAATTAACGGCAAGCTGTGGAATTATGACGAAAACATCCACGGCTTTTATCAACCCAACACACTTGTAAAGGTGCAGGGCACAATAAACAAATTCAACGATGTTGACCAGCTTCGTGTGGACAGAATACGTGCCGCCATTCCCGCAGACAACGTAAGGGTAGAGGATTTTGTACAGGGTGCTGTCTATTCAGGCAGGGCTATGTTTGACGAGCTTGTTTCAATAGCGGAAAACTTCTCCGACAAGGAGCTTTCCCTGCTTGTTAAAACTATCCTTACCGAAAACGAGGAAAAGCTGCTTTACTATCCTGCCGCATTCAAGCTTCACCACGCTATGAGAAGCGGTCTGCTTCAGCACACGCTTTCGATAGTCCGCCTTGCGCAGAGCATCTGCAAAATCTATCCCTTTGTCGATGAGGATTTGCTGCTTGGCGGTGCAATGCTTCACGATATTGCAAAGCTCGACGAGCTTGTTGCTAACGAAACGGGCATAGCCTCGGGCTACAGCGTAGAGGGTACACTCCTCGGCCATCTTGTAAAGGGTGCAATGCTTGTTGATAAAACTGCGGAAAGGCTTGGCGTCAGCCACGAAAAGGCTGTTTTGCTCGAGCATATGTTAATTTCCCATCACGGCGACCCCGAATTCGGTGCGGCGGTAAGACCCTTGTTTATCGAAGCGGATATTCTCGCTGCCCTTGACAGACTGGATGCACGCATTGTTGAAGTGAATTCTGCGGTCAACGGTGTTGAGCAGGGCGCATTTTCAAGCCGTCAGTGGGCGCTTGATAACAGAGCCTTCTACAACCACGGCAGAGTGGACGTTACAAAAGAAACAGACCTGGGTCTGGATAAATAGAGGATTTATTATGGATTGGACAGAAATTATTATTACGGTTGAAGCAAATGACCTTGACAAGGCTGCGGCAATTGCACAGGTGATTGTACCCGGTGTTTATATCGAGGATTACCGCACCCTTGAGCAGGAGGCTTTTGAAATTGCAGGCATAGACCTTATTGATGAAGATTTGCTTGCAAAGGACCGCAGCAAGGGTCTTATACATATCTATATTTCGCCCGAGGATAATCCTGCCGAAGCAACAGCCTTCCTCACGGAGCGTTTTGCAGCCGAAAAAATCCCCTATGAGATGAATACAAGCATCTGCCGCAATGAGGACTGGGAAAACAACTGGAAGGCATATTTCAAGCCTATGGAAATCGGCGAGCGTCTGCTCATCCGTCCCCTTTGGATTGATGATTACAACGCAAACGGAAGAGCGGTGCTTTCAATCGAGCCGGGTCTTGCTTTCGGCTCAGGCACTCACGAAACAACACGCCTCTGCCTTGAAGCACTTGAGCCGTATATCAACGAAAACGTAAATATGCTCGATGTCGGCTGCGGCAGCGGTATATTGAGTGTTGCATCCCTTCTGCTCGGTGCAAAAAAGGCTGTCGGTGTCGATATCGATGCCCTTGCCGCAAAAACAGCCCGTGAAAACGGCGAGGTGAATGGATTTACAGAGCCTAAATACACAGTTTACAAGGGCAACCTTGCCGATATGGTTACGGGTAAATTTGAGGTTATTGCCGCAAACATCGTTGCCGATATTATCATTCTCTTCTCCTCACAGGTCGGCGAATTCCTTGCTGACGGCGGTATTTTCATCGCTTCCGGTATCATTAAGCCCCGTGAGCCCGAAGTGCTCGAAGCCTTCGAGAAAAACGGCTTTGAAGTCATAGCCCGTCACGATAAAAACGATTGGCTGTGCTTTGAGTGTAAAAAACGCTAAAACTGCCGAAGGCAATATAACTCGCTTTTAAGCGAATAAAACTGCGGCACACTTCAAGATGAAGTGTGCCGCTTTTAGTTACGGTGTATTTGCCAAATCCCTAACCAAAAAGAAATTATAATCAAGCCTTGTTAAGTCATATATACAGTTGCTTAAAAATGCTATTGTAACAACTGCAAGAAGTGCAAAAACTGTAAAGTAAGCAATGTTTCTTATTAGCTTATATTTTCTTATAATCTTTGGGTCTAATTCGCTTGTAAAGCCATCGGCTACGGCTTTCGGTGTGCCGAGAATTTCGGTCAGACTGCTTAATGTTACATTCGGGTCGGAACTGATTATATCTTCTATATTTGACTTTAAACTTTGCATACAGTCCTTTTTAATCTTTTTGAAACAGGGTATGTTCTTTTCAACGCTCTTTAAATATTTCTTTATCTCTCTTTCCTTAATCATCGGTTCATTCTCCTTTCAGCGCTTGAAAAATCATATTTACACCGTTTATAAAGGTGTCATATTCCTTTCTCATATCGTTAAGATATGCTTTTCCGCTTGGCGTAATCCGATAAAACTGCCTCAGGCGGTTTTCGTCAACCCTTTTTCCTGCTTCTTCAATATACTTGCAGTCGGTCAGGCGGTATATAACAGCGTAGGGGTAGCTGATTTTGCATACGCCGCCCGAAAGCTCATCCAGCTTATTCATTATCGCATAGGTATGCATATCCTCCTTATCCAGAAAGGAAAGAATAAGCATTTCCGTTATGCCTTTTTTCAGGTTTTCGGATATTGAGATTTTTTCGTTTTTTTCTGCTTTGGGCATATAACCACCGCCTTTGAGTAAAGGGTATCTTTGAGTTAATTATAGCACAGAAATAAAATTTGTCAATGAATAAAATTTGTTATTGACAAAAAATATTTTCACGGTTATAATGTAGATGAAAAAACAGGAAGGGGAGAGCAATATGAAAAAACGATTATTGATATGTGTTCTTGCGGTTGTACTTATCTGTTCGCCGCTTGTAATCGGTTTGTTTATTATTGACCACAGCGTTTATTATGACGAATACCTGCCGTACAGAAGTTATTACGGCTATCTGCGCTATTTCACGCTTGACCGTGAGATGACTGAGGAGGACGAAGCCGTGGCACGGGATATACTTGAAACCGCAAAGCGGGTTTTTGAGTATAAAGGCAAGGCTGCCGATGCCGATAAAAGCGTGGGTGCACTTGCACGGTATTACAGGGATGATGTTGTTTCGGCTTCGGTTGATTTGCAGCTTGTAACGGCTGAGGCCAAGGGCAACAGCGGATATGTATGGGTCGTATATTCTGTGGAACGGGAACACGTTTTCGACGACGGAACGCAGTCAAACAGCGGTTCGTGGGATATTTTAAGCTACTGGAAAATAGAAAAGGAAAACGGAGTCTGGACGGTGACGGATGTCAAAGAAGCACCGTAATAACATGTAAAGATTACGGCACACTTCAAAGCGAAGTGTGCCGTAATGCTTATTATATCTTACTTTTCAAATTCGTATTCCGAAATAATTTCTTTTACCTTTTCGCAGGTGAGGGTGAAAACGTTTTCGCCCATTGTTTTAATCAGCTTGCTGTCCTGCTCACAGAGCATAGCAAAGCTATCACCAACTGCCTTTGCAACGTCCTTATTCCTCTTTACCGCAAGGTAATAGAAGCTGACCGCTGCTCCGTTTGAAATGCCGTTGTAAAAGTCGGGGAAGTTGGCCTTTATAACGTCGTACATAGCCTCTGTAGCGCTTGTTGAAAGCATAGGGCAAAGCTCGTTAAGCAGTGTATATTCTGCGCAGAAAAGC
The DNA here is from genome assembly GCA_045605425.1 of Acutalibacteraceae bacterium. GTDB lineage: Bacteria > Bacillota > Clostridia > Oscillospirales > Acutalibacteraceae > UBA8612. The sequence continues at coordinate 167,897 of JAZUQA010000011.1, read as the reverse complement.
ATCAGCGTGATGATCTGGTCCTTGATTTCTTCGTCTGCCGCCGTGTTGCGCACGTATTTTATAAGCTCCTCGCCGAGGTCGTCGCTGTCCGGAGAAAGGCTGGCGAGCTTTGCGCCGAGCTCCTTGGACTTTGCGGAGTTGCCGTTGACAATGTGTCTGCGCATTTCCTCCGCAAGGGCAAAAAGGTCGCCGCCGTCTGCTTCTTCGTCTTTACCTTTGAAAATTTTAATATCGCTGTCGTCGTGCATTAAAATATCTCCTAACAGTTATGCGTTGTTTTCTGCTTTTTTCTGCAAACGCTTCATCTTTGCCTTGTAGCCGAGGAAGGTGCTCAATGCCTGCTGGGGAATTTCAATTCCGCCAACGCCTACAGCCGTGGGTGAGTACATTCCGTGGAAATCGCTGCCGCCTGTCATAAGCAGCTTTTTTTCTTTTGCGATTTTTGAAAGCGCTGCAATATCCTCTGCGCTGTGGCAGGGGTGCCATACCTCTATGCCGTGAAGACCTGCTTGAACAAGCTCGTCAATAAGGTGTGCGCATTTGGAATGAGCAGGGTGGGAGAGAACTGCTATGCCGCCTGCCGCACGAATCTGCTCGATAACCTCTTTGGGCTCGGGGAACTGCGGGCGGACTATAACATTTGCTTCACTTTCGGGTGAAAAAAGCTCGTGATAAACCTTGCCGTAAAGCTCGGTTGTGATTGAACACTCCATAAGTGCGTGCATAATGTGCTGCTTGAAAACATTGGTTGAACCCTGTGCACATTTGAGAACAAGGTCGGGTGTAATAGGATAGCGCTGAGCAGTTTTGAGTATCATATACTGGCTTGCCTTCTTGCGTGAAAGCGAATTACGGCGGCAAAGGCCTTCAAGCCTGTCCGGGCTGTCCGGCTGGTAGCAGAGTATATGTACTTCGGTTTGTGTTGCACTGTCAAACGCAGAAATTTCAACACCGGGTATTACGTTGACCCCGTGCCTTTCGCCGATTATTTTGCCTCGAACCGTGCCTGCAAGGCAGTCGTGATCCGTGATTGCAATTGTGTCGATACCTTTCTTTTTTGCCAGAACTATCAGCTCGTCAATACCCATTGAGCCGTCAGATAATTTGGTGTGGCAGTGTAAATCTGCTGTCATAAAAATGACCCCCTTTTAGGTGTGTAGAAGTGTAATTCTGCAAACGGTAAACCGCATTCGTTCCGCCTGCAAAAGCAAAGGGTTGCAAACTGGCCCTGTTAAGCCAATACTAACCTATTCTCAATTATTGTATACCTTTTTAAGAATTTTTTCAAGAAAAAATTCAGTATTAATTTATAATTTTTTGTTATTCCTGCCATACAAAAAAGTAAAAAAGAACGGTATTTTTCCGCTTGGGAAAATACCGTTCCTGAAAGTGTTCTATGTATAATCTGAAAGCAGTTTTATTATTCTCCGCCTTCAACAACTCCGTCGGATTTGAAAACGTTGATAACCGTCATCAGCATTATTTTAAGGTCAAACAGAATACTCTGCTTTTCAACATATTCCTTGTCAAACCTTACCTTTTCTTCGTCGGTGACACGGTCTCTGCCGTTAATCTGTGCCCAGCCGGTAAGCCCCGGACGCACGGAATACACGCCTGCTTCCTTGCGCATTTTGTGTATGTCACCCTCGTGAACAATAAGCGGACGGGGACCGACAAAGCTCATATCACCCTTGAGAATATTGAAAAGCTGAGGCAGCTCGTCAATGCTTGTCTTTCGCAGTATTCTGCCAATCGGCGTAATCTGCTCGTCAGACTCGGTAAGGTTGACCGTAGCGGTAAGCCTTGTGCCGTTTTTCATTGTACGGAATTTGTATATTGTGAACTTCTTCATATCCTTGCCGATTCGCTTGTGCTTGTGAATTACGGGTGCACCGTCCGTCACAAGGATAATAAGGGCAATTACCAAAAACAGGGGAAAGAGCAGTATGCAGGCGAAAAGTGATGCCGTAAAATCTAACACTCTTTTCATTTTCGGTATTACCTCCTTTATAAATAATAATTATATTACATTCCTTATTGTATCATGCTCTTTTTCCATTTGCCGCTTTGCACGTAAATCGCACCGATTATAATTCCGACTACTGATGCAAAGCCCATTGCAAGAGCAACACCGTCAAAGCCCATATCCATAACCTTTACAAGGAAGTACGCTACGGGCATTCTGACTAAAATACCGTTGCATATTGCGTTGATGAGTGCAATATACGTGTTGCCTGCGGCAATTGCAAGACCGTTGAGGCAGAACATAATGCAAGCAAACAGGTAGTCAAACGAAATAATCCGTATATATCTTGCTCCTGTTTCTATAACCTCGGGCTCACTGTCAAACAGCCTTATGAGAAATTCGGGGAAGAGGTTTACAACCGCAAAAACAACAACGGAAATGGAAAAGGCCATTGCCATACCGGTAAGCATTGTCTTTTTTGCTCTTGCGAATTCGCCTGCGCCGATATTCTGACCCGCCATTGAGGAAATTGCACTGCTTATTGCGAGACCGGGCAGAATTGCAAAGGAGTTGATTTTACCGCCTATACCCTGGCAGGCAGAGGCAACCTCTGCGTTGGGCAGTGAGTTTACAAGGGCGGTAAGCGTAAGGAAAGAAAGCGAAACGACAAGGCTTTGTACAGATGAGGGCAGACCTATCTGCATGAGGGGCTTAAACTTGTCCTTGCTGATTTTAAAATCGCTGAGCTTATATTCGGCAAAGAATTTCTTCTTTATCAGATAAATAAGCGAAATGATTACACTCAATGCCTGAGAAGTAATCGTTGCCCACGCTGCACCTGCAGAAGCCATACCGAGCTTGCCTACAAGAATAAGGTCGAGCACAACATTTGTTATTGCGGCGATAAGCACGAAATAAAGCGGTCTTTTTGAATCACCCATTCCTCGCAGCACACCGCTTATGGCGTTGTACAGGAACATAAACACCATACCGCCCATACAGATGTTATAGTAATCTGCCGCTTCCGAGTAAGCGGAGGCAGGTGTGTTGAGCAGAGTGAGAAGGGGATTGCACAAAAACATCATTGCAACAGTGAGCACAACGGCAAGAATCATATAAAGAGTTGTCATTGTGCCTATTGTCTTACGCTGTTCGCCGTACATCTTCTGTCCGCCGTACTGCGCTATAAGCACCGTACCGCCTACGGAAAGGCCCATTGCCGCACCGGTTACAAGAATGTTAATCTGGCTGCCGATTGAAACGCCGGTAATACCTGTTTTACCGCAGAACTGACCGACTATTATCATATCCGCAACGCTGTAAAGCGCCTGCAAAAGGTTGGAAAGCAGGAAGGGCGTTGCAAATTTAATAAGCTGTTTTGTTACGCTGCCCTGCGTTAAGTCCTTGTGAAAGTTATCAGCCAACGTTTTCCGCCTCCTTGGGTTTCTTCATCGTAAGCGCAATGCGCTTTTTGGCGGTGTCAACGCTGACAACCCAGACGGTTACAATATCGCCGACGGTAAGCACTTCGGACGGGTGCTTGATGTATCTGTCCGTAATGCGTGAAATATGAACGAGACCGTCCTGATGAACTCCGATGTCGATGAATGCGCCGAAGTCAATAACGTTTCTGACCGTTCCCTTAAGCTCCATACCGGGCTTGAGGTCGTTCATATCCATAACGTCTGTGAGAAGCATAGGCGGCGGCAGCTCATCTCTCGGGTCTCTGCCGGGGCGGAGCATTTCCTTAACAATATCGTTGAGAGTGGGCACACCGATTCCGAGCTGCTCTGCAACCTTGTCGGAGCCCTTTTCCTCAACCTTCTGTGCAAGGTCAATGATTTTGCCTGCCTTGACATCCTTCAAATCATAGCCGCAGATGTCGAGCAGCTCTTTTGCCGCATCATAGCTTTCGGGGTGAACGCCCGTGTTGTCAAGCGGATTTTTGCTTTCCGCAACTCTAAGGAAGCCTGCACACTGCTCGTATGCCTTTGCACCGAGCTTGGGCACCTTCTTGAGCTGTGCTCTGCCCGTGAATGCGCCGTTTTCCTCCCTGTAAAGAACAATGTTCTTCGCTACCGTTGAGTTGATGCCCGAAACTCTTGTAAGAAGTGAGGGTGAAGCGGTGTTAAGGTCAACACCTACGTTGTTAACACAGTCCTCAACAACGCCGTCGAGAGCGTTGCTCAATTCCTTCTGCGGCATATCGTGCTGGTACTGTCCTACGCCGATAGCCTTCGGGTCGATTTTAACAAGCTCTGCAAGCGGGTCCTGCAGACGTCTTGCGATTGAAACGGCACTTCTTAATGAAACGTCAAACTGCGGAAATTCTTCTGCGGCGAGCTTTGATGCGGAGTAAACCGAAGCACCTGCCTCGCTTACAACCATATACTTTGCCTTGCTGCCGATTTCCTTGAGCAGGTTTGAAGTGAAAATTTCCGTTTCCTTTGAAGCTGTACCGTTGCCGATTGCGATAATTTCAACGTTGTACTTCTTTATAAGGTTTGCAACGGTCTGCTTGGCGGAGAGCTTCTGTGCTTCGGAGTGGGTTACATAAATAACGCCTGTGTCAAGCACTCTGCCCGTTTCGTCAACAACGGCTACCTTACAGCCTGTCCTGTAGCCGGGGTCAAGACCGAGGGCTACCTTGCCCTTTACGGGCGGCTGAAGCAGCAGGGGACGAAGGTTTGCCGCAAAGACTTTGATTGCATCAGTATCTGCTCTTTCGGTGAGCATTGAGCGGATTTCACGCTCGATAGAAGGCATAATCAGTCTTGTGTAGCTGTCAGCGCCTGCATTTCTTACCGTGTCGGTGAAAAGTGAGCCTGTATTTTTAAGCGTAACGCTTGTGATAACGCCGAGCGCCTTTGTAATATCGAGCGTAACGTCAACCTTGAGGAAGCCTTCCTTTTCGCCTCTGTCAAGGGCGAGAATTCTGTGGTTGGCAATTTTGTTGACGGGCTCGGAATAATCGTAATACTGTGCGTAAACGCTGTCCTTTTCAGCATCGGCTGCCTTTGAGCTTACAATACCGACAACGGTGAAAAGGTTGCGAATTCTGCGCCTTATGTCTGCGTTGTCCGAAATATCCTCGGCAATGATGTCCATTGCACCCTGCAAGGCTTCCTCTGCCGTTGCAACGCCTTTTTCTTCGTCAATATAATCTGCCGCCGCTTCGATTGCAGGGGTATTCATAACCTCCTGCTCAAAAATAAGCTGTGCCAGCGGCTCAAGACCCTTTTCTCTTGCAACGCTTGCACGGGTCTTTCTCTTGGGCTTGAAGGGACGGTATATGTCCTCAATTTCAGCAAGTGTTTTTGCGTTTTCGAGTGCGGCTTCGATTTCATCCGTCATCTTTTCCTGGTCGGTGATTGACTTTCTGACCTCTTCTCTGCGTTTGTCGAGATTGCGCAGATATTCGAGCCTTTCCGAAATTTCACGAAGCACCTGGTCGTCAAGTGTGCCGTGTGCCTCCTTGCGGTAACGGGCAATAAACGGAATTGTGTTGCCCTCGTCAATAAGGCTTACGGTGTTTTCAACCTGCCATTTCTGCAGGTTGAATTCTGTGGTTAAAGCAGTAATGATGTCCACAAATTTTCTCCTTATATATCAATTAAACTTCTAACTTCATATCGCCGGGCTTGAGCCAGCCGAGCTTTCTCATACACTGCGCAACGCCTGCGGCAATAACACCGGGAAGCAGAAAGTGTACAACAGCCATTTCAATAAGCGCAGCCGTGGGCGTAACGCCTGCGGCAGTCATAGCCTCAAAGCCCATAATCTGGCCGACAAGACCTGCCGTGCCCATACCTGCACCCGTTGAGTTGTTAACCATATGTAGCAGGGCAGAGGATATAGGACCAGTTACGGCACTTGCAATAATTGCAGGCAGCCATATAACAGGCTTCTTAACAATGTTGGGCATTTGAAGCATACTTGTGCCTATGCCCTGCGCAACAAGACCGCCGAAGCCGTTGTCACGGTAGCTTGCAATTGCAAAGCCGACCATATTTGCACAGCAGCCGGCAACAGCCGCACCTGCGGCAACACCGCTTAAGCCCAGCGCAACGCCGATAGCAGCAGAGCTTATCGGGAGGGTGAGGAATATACCCATAAGCACGGAAACAACAATGCCCATTATAATCGGCTGCTGCTCTGTGCCCCAGTTGATAAGACTGCCAAGCCACGTCATAAACTGCGAAATATACGGGCCTAACAGCAGACCTGCAACGGCGCCGGAGCCGATTGTTACTACGGGCGTGAGGATTATATCAAGCTTTGTTTTGCCTGCAACAAGACTGCCGAGCTCAATACCGACAAAAGCTGCTATAAAAGCGCCCATAGGCTCACCGGGGCCAGCGTAGGAAACGACGGCACCGTTAACCATACCGCCTGCAAGTATTTTTGTAGCAAACGCACCGATCATACCTGTTGCGGCGGCAGAAAGTGTTACGAGCGGCTTTTCGCCGAATTTAGCCGCAACACCGCAGCCGATGCCTGCGCCCATAAGTGAAGCCGCAATTTTGCCGATTATAAATATGCAGCTGCCAAGCTGACCGGGAACAGCATTGCCTATTTGCTGCAGTATAGTGCCAATAATAAGCGTTGCGAAAAGACCCGATGCCATACCGCTGAGTCCGTCAATAAAAAGTCTGTTGAGAAATTTTTTTATTGCATTCATTTGATGTGCCTCGATATTAATATCTCTTAAGCTGTCTTATATCTCTGCCAATGAATTTGAGAGATATGTAACTGCCTATGATTCGTGATGTTATGCGCTGTGTGTATTTGTCCTCAAGCTCCGAAGGGGTGAGGTTTGTGCTGATGATTGTGGGCTTGCCGCTTAAAATTCGGGAGTTGATAATGTTGTAAACACAGCTTACCGTAAACTGTGTTGAAAATTCAACGCCGAGGTCGTCGATTATAAGCAGGTCGGTTTCAAGCAGTTCCTTTTCAAAGGTGCGTTCGTTTGGGTTCTGCCTGCTGAAATGCTCTCTTTCAAGCTCGCCGAAAAGGTTGGGTGCAGATGAATAAATAACGCCCATTCCTTTCTCGGTTACAACGTTTGCAATACTGAGCGAAAGATGAGTTTTGCCAAGACCCGTTGCACCGTGCATAAACAGGGAAGGGGACTTGAGCGAAAAATCGTTTGCATAGTCCTCGCAGAATTTTGCAATTTCACCCATACGCTTCTTGGGAGAAATTCCGTTTGCGTCGGGTGCTTCGGGGTAAAAATCAAGTGAAAACTTTTCAAAGGTAGATGCTCTGAGCGGAGCGTGCTTTGAAATTTCGTCCTTTGCCGTTTCGACAAGGAGCTTGCGCTGGCAGTCGCAAATTCCGTTTTCCGTTACGCCCGTGTCCTCGCAAACCGAGCACACAAACTGCGCCTCAAGATAATTTTCGGGTAAGCCTGCTTCAACGAGAAGTTCTTTGCGCCTTTTCTGTGCTGAAAGGCTTTCTTTTGCAAGCTCTTCAACATATTCTCTGCCGTTTGCACCCTTTGCGAATGCACCTATAACCTGTGCACCGCAGGCAGCAATCCTGCTTTGTATGTCCACAAGCTCCGGTATTTCCGAATATGCCTTTGCTCTTCTGATTTCAAGCTCGTCAACAGCCGATTTTCTTCTGCTGTCGAGCTTGTTCTGAGCGGTCATATATATGCTTTTGCTGTAACCCATAGTGATTACACCTCTCAGTCTTCCTGTTTTCTGTAAACCAACGGCTCTTCCATAGAGCGGCGGTTGAATTCTTCAATATCGTATGAGGCTTCATAGCCAGTCTGCTTTTTCTTTTTTGCTGGCTTTTGCTCTGCTTTGGGCTGTGCTTTGCTTTCTTCCAGCTTTTCGGGTGTCTTTATTCCTGCCTCGTGCCAGTTGGCAAGTACCTTGTTCATATACGGGAAACTGATTTTGTCCGTGTGGTTTGCCATTTCCTCGTAAGCTAAATATATCATTTCAATATCAAAGCCGAACTCATTGCTCCATTGGCGCAGATATGCGCTTTGTGCCGAGGTGGGTCTTGGGGTGCTGATGCCTGTCATTTCGCAAAGCTGTTTCCACAGTCCCTCGCAGCGGCGGAGTATTCTTATCTGTTCGTCAGCCTTTTCAAGTGAATCTATTTCTCTGTCGCTCCAGCTTTTTGCCGCCTTGGCAATATAGCTGATTGAGCCCTTGCCGATTGAAACACAATATTCAATAAGCATCAACAGCACTTCAACGGGCAGCCCGTAGCTGTCGCAAATCATAAGTAAGGTTGCCTGTGAGTCGTAGCCTATAGTTCTGCCGAGCTTGTGCTGTGCCTCGTTTAACATAAAGCGTATTTCGGGGCTTTCCTTGGTGCGCTTTAAAATCTGCTCAGCCGTGGGCTTAGTCGAAACAGCCTGCTCAACCGTCTGCTCAGCCGCAGCAGCCTTTTGGGGCACGGCGTAAGACGGCGTTTCGGGTTCAATGGGAGCCTGACCGTCCTGTGTGACTATGCCGTTTTCTATCCAGTACTGCATAGCGTCGCACAAATCGGCGTGCTGCATATTCAGCGCCTTTGCAATATCCTCGCTTGACGGGTTTTCAGCAGCGTGCCGTAAAAGCCAGAGCAGAGCCTTAAGCTGTGCCGCACCTGCCAATTTGAGGTGCTTGTCAGCAACCTGTGCAGGTACGCTGAAGGAAAGCCCGAACATCATCTGCGGGTTTATGTTGAATTTCACGGCAGTCACCGTCCTTTCGTCATAATCTGTCGGCAGACAAACTTAATCTCTACAAATATACACCAAAACACAAAAATAGTAAAGAGTTTTTATATTCAAAATAATTCTTAAAAAAATAAATATTTTTGTTACTTTTATTTGCTTAAAATTTTTGGAACAAAATTGACACAAATTGTCGGATGTGTTAAAATTTATTATGCTTAACTGCATTAAACAGAATAAAAATCAATTAAGGAGTAAGTAAATGAACCCTGTAAAAACAGAGCATTTTGGAATTCAAAGAAAAATTGTTTCCAATATGACAAGCCAGTCATGGATGGAAATTCCCCACGCAGGCCCCGTTGTTGAGTTCGACGTAACTGAGCTTATGGCAAAATTCAACGAGCTTCGTGCTTCGGGCAAGCTGCAGCATAAGCTGAGCATTAACACACTTATGCTCAAGGCAATTGCCATTGCCCTCAAGGAATCACCCAAAATGAACGCTCATTTTGAGTTTAACCGCCACCTTGTAAAGGGTCAGATCAAGTACTTTGATGAGGTGCATTTTTCCGTACCCATGCAGCTTCCCAACGGCGAAATGATGACCATTAATTACCACAATTTTGAAAGCAAAACGCTTGACGAAATGTCCGCATACATACTTGACGTTGCTCGCAGACTCAAGAACACAAACCTCACCGAGGCTATGTTCGAGGTGTCTATGGACAACACTATCAACGCCCTTAAAAAAGGTAAGATCAAGACGGTTTTGTGCCGTCTTTTCGGTGCGAAAATCGGTAAGCACAGGGTAAAAACCCTCAGCGGTAAGGCAAAGAAGGAATATTACAGCATTCCCGAAGCTGACAGAATAACCAAGAAGGATATCGAGCAGGGCACAATCACCGTCAGCAACCTCGGCTCTATTGACCGTGGCAGATACGGCTGCTGCTCATTGCTTGAAATTATTCCGCCGCAGACCTGTGTAATTGCACTCTGGGCGGCTAACGACAAGCCTGTTGTAAGGACAAACGAAAACGGAGAAAAGGAAATCGTAATCCGCCATATTCTGCCTATGACGGTGCTGTTTGACCACCGTGCCTGCGAATACAGCGATATTAAGGGCTTCCTCGACAAAATTCAGGAGATTTGCGACAACCCCGAGCAAATTATGAATTGGTAAGCACAGGAAAAGCTGTAATATATTGACTTTTTGACAAAAATGTGTTAATGTTCTTTTGCAGAAATATAATGCGTGGGAATTATTATATAATTTGTTTACGCATTAAAAAAATAATTTGAGAGGAATGTATTTTCGATGAACGCAAAAAAACTTATTGCTCTTCTTCTTGCTGTTGTTCTCTGCCTTTCTTTTGCAGCTTGCGGCGGCAACGATGAACCCGAAACCACAACTGAGGCTCCCGTAGCAGAGTCCACAGAAGCTGTTGACGCAACAGAAGCTCCGTCCGAGGTTGAGTCCACAGAGGCTGCTTCCGAAGCAGAGTCCACAGAGCCCGCTTCCGAGGTTGAGTCCACAGAAGCTGCTTCCGAAGAGGCTACAGAGGAAGCAACTGAGGCTGCAAAGAAGCCCGAAGGCACAGCAGCAATCGTTGAGTACTTCAACACAGCAGTTAACAAGGTTAAGACAGACGCAAAGTCAGTTAAGCAGAACCACGTTACAAATTACCTTGCAAAGACGCCCACTCTTCCCAGTGCTATCGGCGGTATCTACAAGATGCTCGGTGAAGATAAGTGGCTTGACGGTATGCTTGTAGACAACAGCCAGGGCTCCGCAACATACACAGGTGCAGATATCGACGCCAAGTTCCCCGTAGAGGGTGAAAGCTGGGCTTCCAAGCTCACAGCAGCAGACGTTAAGTCCGCTACCTGTACAGAGAAGGACGGCGTTTACACAATTACGGTTGTTGCAAAGGCTGACGGCAAGTCCGACAGCGTTAAGCACGGTCAGGGTCACTGCCCGAAGGCATTCAATGTTGTTCTTCCCGGCGTTATCAACGATAACATCCCCGGTATTGCAACAGGTATCGTTGGTCTTTCAACAGTTGATTACCCCATGGGTAAGGCTGTTATCACAGTTGACGCTGAAACAGGCAATGTAAAGACAGCTGAATACGATGTTCAGTGGACAATCAACTTTGACAAGATCGGCGCAGCAATTCCTCTCGGCACAAGATCCTCCTACGTTGTAACATTCTAAGTTAAATAAAACCATTCCTGTCTCTCTTTCGGGAGGCAGGATTTTTTTGATTCGCTCGCAAAACATTTGTTCTTTTTGTGTTGACTTGTATTTATATTTTTGATAAAATATAGAATAATATAAATTACGGTTTGTCGAACTCTTTTGACCACCTCATCCACCGCCATTCGGCGGTCCCCTTCCCCTCAAGGGGAAGGCAAGAAAAGTTTCTGCTATAGCTAATGGCTTCCCCTAAGAGGGGAAGCTGTCACCGCAGGTGACTGATGAGGTGTATGCGAAGCATTTTTAAAATCGGAGCGTAGCGACCCTTAACTTTGCACTTTGCGTTTTGCACTTTGCATTCATCTCGACAAACCGTAATTTGTTATACTCTATGAGGTGACTGAAATGGCAGATTTTGAAATTTCAAGAGCAAGGGCGGCTGAACTTAAAGAGCAGCTCAACTATCATATAAAGCGATATTACGATGAGGATGCGCCCGAAATTTCCGACTATGAGTACGATATGCTCATGCGTGAATTGAAGGCTATAGAGGAGGAGTTTCCGCAGCTTGTCACGGCGGATTCACCCACACGCCGTGTCGGCGGTACAGCCTCGGAAAAGTTTGCGCCCGTTGTGCATACAGTGCGTATGGAAAGTCTGCTTGATGCCTTCAGCGAGGAGGAGCTTTATGCCTTTGCTTCAAGGGTTGAGCAGGGTGCAGGCGAGGCGGCATTTGTTGTAGAACCGAAAATTGACGGTCTTTCAGTTTCGCTTGAATACGTCAACGGCGAGCTTGTGCGAGGCTCAACCCGTGGAGACGGCGATGTTGGCGAGGACGTAACCCATAATATTTTAACAATCAAATCCATTCCTCATAAGCTCAATATAAATCTGCCCTTTATCGAAGTCAGAGGCGAGGTGTATATGCCCCATTCAAGCTTTGAGGAGCTGGTTATCAGGCAGGAGGAAGCGGACGAAAAGCCCTTCAAAAATCCCCGTAATGCCGCCGCAGGCTCACTCAGGCAGAAGGACAGTGCCGTTACGGCTTCACGTGGGCTTGACGCCTTTATTTTCAATATTCAGCAGGTTGAGGGCAAAACCTTTTTCTCCCACAAGGAATCACTTGATTTTCTTCGGGAGCTCGGCTTTAAGGTTGTGCCCGATTATAAGCTCTTTTCCGATTTTGACTCTGCCGTTGAGCAGGTGCGTAAAATCGGCGAAATGCGAGGCACTCTGCCCTTTGATATTGACGGCGCAGTAATAAAGGTTGACGATTTTGCAAAGCGTGAGGTGCTCGGTAGTACGGCAAAATTCCCCCGTTGGGCGGTTGCGTTCAAATATCCGCCCGAGGAAAAGCCCACGGTGCTTCGTGAGGTTGAAATCAATGTCGGCAGAACGGGTGTGCTCACTCCCACAGCCGTTTTTGACCCCATTCAGCTTGCGGGTACAACCGTCAGCCGTGCAACCCTGCACAATCAGGACTTTATTAATGAAAAGCAAATAGCAATCGGCGATACGATAATTGTCCGTAAAGCGGGCGATATTATTCCCGAGGTGCTTTCCGTTACCCAAAAATGCGGAAACGAGATTTTCCGTATTCCCGATATATGTCCCGTCTGCGGTGCACCTGCCGTAAAAGAGGGCGATGAAGCGGCAATCCGCTGTAATAATTCCGACTGTCCCGCACAGCTTAAGCGCAGGCTGATTCACTTCTGTTCAAGAGATGCTATGGACATTGAATCTCTCGGCGAGGCTGTTGTGGAAATGCTTGTGGATAACGGGCTTATCTCAGGTGTTGAGGATATATATAAGCTCACTTCCGAAGAGCTTATCGGTCTTGAGCACTTTGCAAAAAAATCGGCAGACAACCTCGTTAAGGCTGTTGCCGAGTCAAAGCAGAATGATTTGTATAAACTTGTTTTCGGCCTTGGCATCCGCCACATCGGCCAGAAATCCGCAAAGCTGTTAAGCGAGCATTTCATAACTATGCAAGCCCTGCAGAACGCAAGCGTTGAAGATATCTCGAAAATCGAGGGCTTCGGCGGAATTATGGCGCAGAGCGTAGCGCAGTATTTCGCTATGCCGCAGACCGCTGAGCTTATTGAAAAACTGACCGCACTGGGTCTTAATATGAAATCCCTCAAAGAAATTGAAAGCGATATATTCAAGGGTAAAACCTTTGTTTTAACGGGCACTCTGCCCACCTATACAAGAAACGAAGCCGCCGCTATAATAGAAAAATTCGGCGGAAAGGTTTCCTCCTCCGTTTCAAAGAAAACGGACTACGTTCTTGCGGGCGAGGAAGCCGGAAGCAAGCTCAAAAAGGCCAACGACCTCGGCGTTGCCGTAATCGATGAAGCAACCTTTAATGAAATGATATCATAACGTGCCGTCCTTGAAGGCACGCTCAAACCATACGTCCTTTGCCTCAAAGCACTTGCCGCCCAGGTAGTTGAGAATACCCGCATCAGTCGTGAAGGTGAATTGCAGACGGTAGGAATAAAGGCATTGCTTTTTGTAGCCCTTTTCTTTATTCAGGGCGTTTGTGCCGTATTTTCCGTCGCCGAGCAGGGGATGGCCCTCGTGCGCAAGGTGTGCCCTTATCTGGTGTGTCCTGCCTGTAAGCAGCTCAACACGGACAAGGCTTAAATTATCCCTTTCGTCAAGCACCTTGTACCGCGTGCGTATTTCCTTGGCATCGTCCCTTGGCTTATCGTAAACGGCAACCTTGTTTTTCTTTTCGTCTTTTTTCAGATATGCGGTAAGCGTTGCCTGCTTTTTGTCAAAATAACCGTGCGCAATGCAAAGGTAAACCTTGCTCAGCTCTCTGTCCTTGATTTTCTGGTTGAGTATTCTTAAACTTTCCGCATTCTTTGCGGCAATAACAATACCGCCCGTGTTGCGGTCGATTCTGTTGGCAAGCGCAGGCGCAAAGGAGTTTTCACCTTTGGGGTCATACTCTCCCTTTTCGTACAGGTAGCGTTCAACCCTTGTTATCAGCGTGTCAACATATTCGCCCTCATCGGGGTGGCTTAAAAGCCCGACCTTTTTATCGAGCAGAATTATGTTTTCATCCTCGTAAATTATATCGAGCTTTGTTGAGGCACGCAGAAAATCGTACTTTTCGGGTGCCGCTTCAAAGAATTCGTCGTTGATGTACATTTCAACAAGGTCGTTCACCTGCAGCCTTGTCGAAATCTCGGCACGCTTGCCGTTTACCTTTATTCTTTTCAGGCGTATGTATTTGTACATCAGCCCCTGCGGAAGCAAGGGCACGGTTTTGGTTATAAACTTGTCAAGCCGCTGGTTGGCATCGTTTTTATTGATAGTAAAGCTTTTCAAAAGTATCACCTATAAAATTAATGTAGTAATAATATCACATATAATAAATTTGTGCAAGGAGGGAAAAGCGTGGATAAATTTATTCTTCATTCCAAATATAAGCCTACGGGCGACCAGCCTCAGGCGATAGAGGCTCTTGTAAACGGTGTAAACAAGGGCTATACGGAGCAGACCCTGCTCGGCGTTACGGGCTCGGGTAAAACCTTCACAATGGCAAACGTCATAGCAAAGGTAAATAAGCCCACGCTTGTCCTTGCCCACAACAAAACCCTTGCCGCACAGCTTTGTTCGGAATTCCGTGAATTCTTCCCCGAAAATGCGGTAGAGTATTTCGTGTCCTACTACGATTATTATCAGCCCGAAGCATATCTGCCTACGACCGACACCTATATTGAAAAAGACTCTGCCGTAAATGATGAAATAGACAAGCTCCGCCACTCCGCAACCTGTGCTCTTGCAGAGCGCCGTGACGTTATAATCGTTGCGAGCGTGTCGTGTATTTACACTCTCGGCAGTCCCTTTGACTATAAAAATATGCTCATTTCGCTTCGACCCGGTATGGAAAAAAGCCGTGAGGAGCTTATTGAAAAATTAGTCAGCATCCAATATGAAAGAAACGATATAAACTTTATACGTAATAAATTCCGTGTCCGAGGCGATGTTGTGGAGATTTTTCCCGCCTACTCATCGGATACGGCTATCCGTGTTGAATTTTTCGGCGATGAAATCGACAGGCTGAGTGAAATCAACGTTCTCACGGGTGAGGTCAAAGCCGTGCTCAGCCACGCCGCCGTATATCCTGCCTCTCACTACGTTATTCCGCAGGAAAAGATGGAGGAGGCTATCGGCAGAATCTTTGACGAAATGACAACCGTTTACGCCGATTTTGTTGAGCAGGGCAAGCTCCTGGAGGCTCAGCGTATCAAGCAGAGAACGGAATACGATATGGAAATGCTCCGAGAAACGGGCTTTTGCAAGGGCATAGAAAACTATTCCCGTGTGCTTTCGGGTATGCCGCCCGGGTCAACGCCGTTTACTCTGCTCAACTATTTCCCCGACGATTTCCTGCTGTTTGTGGACGAGTCGCACGTAACTTTACCGCAGGTAAGAGGTATGATAGGCGGCGACAGGGCAAGGAAAAACAATCTTGTGGAATTCGGCTTCCGTCTGCCCTCGGCATACGATAACCGACCGCTTACCTTTGACGAATTTTACGACAGAACGCATCAGCGCATTTTCGTCAGCGCAACTCCGGGTGAATTTGAGAGGGGAAAGAGCCAGCAGATTGCTGAACAGTTAATCCGTCCCACGGGTTTGCTTGACCCCGAAATTTCAGTAAGAAGCACCGACGGTCAGATTGACGACCTGCTTGGTGAAATCAACAAGCGAATTGAGAAAAAAGAGCGTGTGCTCGTTACCACGCTCACCAAGAAAATGGCGGAAAACCTTACCGATTATCTCACCGATATGGGCATTAACGTGCGCTATATGCACCACGATATTGATACCATAGAGCGTATGCAGATTATCCGCGGACTTCGCCTGGGCGAATTTGACGTGTTGGTGGGCATTAACCTGCTTCGCGAGGGCTTGGATATCCCCGAAGTGTCGCTTGTTGCAATACTTGATGCTGATAAAGAGGGCTTCCTGCGAAGCGAAACCTCGCTCATACAGACAATAGGCAGAGCGGCACGAAACTCAAACGGTGAGGTTATAATGTACGCCGACAGCGTAACACCGTCAATGGAGCGTGCAATTGAGGAAACACTCCGCCGCCGTGAAAAGCAGACGGCGTATAACGAGGAGCACGGAATAATTCCGAAAACGATTATCAAGGACGTTTCCGACGTGCTTGAAATTTCCGCAAAGGCGGACAAAAGCGAAAAGCCCGACAGACAGCTCAGCCGCATAGAGCGTGAGCAGCTGATTAAACAGCTTACTAACGAAATGAAGGCGGCGGCAAAGATACTTGAATTTGAACACGCCGCATATCTGCGTGACAGAATAGAAAAATTAAGACAGATGAAATAACGGAGCAGAAAATGAGAGAGAAAAAAATTATTGTAAAGGGTGCAAGGGAGCACAACCTCAAAAATATTGACGTGCAGATTCCCCGTGACAAGCTTATCGTTTTTACGGGCTTGTCAGGCTCGGGAAAATCCTCCCTTGCCTTTGATACGATTTATGCCGAGGGTCAGCGCAGGTACGTTGAATCCCTTTCAAGCTATGCAAGACAGTTTCTGGGTCAGATGGATAAGCCCGATGTCGATTATATTGAGGGGCTTTCTCCAGCAATTTCAATCGACCAGAAAACAACCTCTAAAAATCCACGTTCAACCGTCGGTACGGTAACTGAAATATACGATTATCTTCGTCTGCTTTTTGCAAGGGTAGGCGTGCCTCATTGCCCTGAATGCGGCAGAGAAATAAAGAAGCAGACCGTTGACGATATTGTCGATAAAATCCTTGCTATGCCCGAGGGTACGAAAATTCAGCTTCTTTCTCCCGTTGTAAGGGGACAGAAGGGTGAGCACCAGAAGGTGTTTGAATCCGCACGCAAGAGCGGCTACGTGCGTGCCCGTGTTGACGGCAACGTTTACGATTTAAGCGAAAAAATCACGCTTGAAAAGAACAAGCGTCACGATATCGAAATTGTGGTTGACCGCCTCGTTGTCAAGGAGTCAATCCGTTCACGCCTTGCGGATTCCGTTGAAACAGCCTCGGGTTTGTCCGAAGGCCTTGTGCTGTGCGACGTAATAGGCGGTGAAGAGCTTCTCTTTTCGCAGAATTATGCCTGCCCCGATCACGGTACTTGTATTGAAGAATTGGAGCCGAGAATGTTCTCTTTCAACAATCCCTACGGTGCCTGCCAGACCTGCTCGGGTCTGGGTGTTTTCCATAAAATAGACCCCGATATGGTTATTCCCGACAAAACGCTTTCCGTCAACGGCGGCGCAATAAAGGCAAGCGGCTGGAGTGTTGCCGACGGCGGTATTGCCAGAATGTATTTTGAGGGTCTTGCAAAGCACTATAAATTCTCGCTTGATACACCCGTTGAAGAGCTGCCAAAAAAAATCATCGACATTCTCCTCTACGGCACAAAGGGCGAAAAAATCACAATGGAGCGTACCACGCAGTATATGACGGGTACGTATAAAACCGATTTCGAGGGCGTTATAACCAACCTTGAGCGCAGGTATAACGACACCTCAAGCGAGTGGTCACGCAACGAAATCGAGCAGTATATGACCGAGCAGTGCTGTCCCGATTGTGGCGGCGCAAGGCTGAAAAAAGAGGTGCTCTGCGTTACCGTGGGCGGCATCAATATCGAGCAGTTTACTCAGCTTTCCATTTCGGACGAGCTTGATTTTATCAATAATCTTACACTGTCCGACCGTGATATGCAGATAGCACGCCTTATTATACGTGAAATAAAAGAAAGACTGCATTTCCTTGTCAGCGTCGGGCTTGAATACCTCACGCTTGCCCGTCCTGCCGGTACTCTTTCGGGCGGTGAAAGCCAGCGAATCCGCCTTGCAACGCAAATCGGCTCGTCACTAACAGGCGTGCTCTATATTTTAGATGAGCCGAGCATAGGTCTTCACCAGCGTGATAACAGCCGCCTTATCGAAACGCTCAAGCACCTGCGTGATATTGACAATACGCTTATTGTCGTTGAGCACGATGAGGAAACGATGTTAAGTGCGGATTATATCGTTGACGTAGGCCCGGGTCCGGGTATTCACGGCGGTGAAATTGTTGCCTGCGGTACACCTGAGGAAATTATGGCGGACGAAAATTCGCTCACGGGTCAGTACCTGAGCGGTAAAAAGAAAATTGCCGTACCCGAAACGAGAAGAAAGGGCAACGGCAAGAGCTTGAAAATTATCGGCGCAAGAGAAAACAACCTCAAGAATATTGATGTGGAGATTCCCTTGGGTACACTCACCTGTGTAACGGGTGTTTCGGGCTCGGGCAAATCCTCGCTGATTAATGAAATTCTCAACAAAAAGCTTGCCGCGGAGCTCAACGGTGCTCGCCGCTTTGCAGGTAAGCACGATAAAATTACGGGTATAAAGTATTTAGATAAAGTAATCAATATCGACCAGTCGCCCATTGGCAGAACACCACGTTCAAACCCTGCAACATATACGGGCGTGTTTACTGATATACGTGATTTGTTTGCCGCTACGACCGATTCAAAAATCAGGGGCTACAAGGCAAACCGCTTCTCCTTCAACGTTAAGGGCGGTAGGTGTGAAGCCTGTCAGGGTGACGGCATTGTTAAAATTGAAATGAACTTCCTTGCCGATATCTACGTGCCCTGCGAGGTTTGCCACGGCACACGCTACAACCGTGAAACGCTTGAGGTCAAGTACGGCGGTAAGTCGATTTACGATGTGCTTGAAATGACGGTTGAGGAGGGTATGAACTTCTTTTCCGCCGTGCCGAAGGTAAAGCGTAAGCTTGAAACGCTTTATAATGTTGGTCTGGGCTATATCAAAATCGGTCAGCCTGCAACTACTCTTTCGGGCGGTGAGGCACAGCGTGTCAAGCTCGCCACAGAGCTTGCAAGAGTGGCAACTGGCAAGACAATTTATATTCTCGATGAGCCTACAACGGGTCTGCACACAGCCGATGTCGAGAGGCTGATAAAGGTATTGCAGCAGCTTGTTGACAGCGGAAATACGGTCCTCGTAATCGAACACAACCTCGACGTAATCAAAACCGCTGATTATATTATAGACCTCGGCCCCGAGGGTGGTAATAAGGGCGGCGAAATCGTTGCCTGCGGCACACCCGAAGAGGTCGCACAGTGCGAAAAATCCTATACGGGTCAGTACCTTAAGAAGATGTTAAAGAATAAATAATAAAGCAGAAATAATAAAGAATAAATATTGTTTCAAAAATAAGGATTTGACAAGGCGGTGCGGTATGAAGAAAAGAATACTGATTTGTTGTTCGGTTCTGTTAGCAGCTATATGTATTATCGGTATATTTGGCTCACAATCATCAAAAATTGTTGGCGAAGAGGGCTTGATTGCAACGGCTCGAAAGAAAATCGAAAACCTTGCCGAAGTTGAAACTATTGAAATGACCGTAGCAGGAAAATCCACAATAGATAACAACAGGCATCTGTTTTGGATTGTTACCGGAAACGAGTACCAGATGCACAGATACTATCCGCTTGAAGTGGTAGAGGTTGAAAGCGGAGAATACAAATTCGTAAAACTGTATAACGGCGGACACGAAAGAGGGCAGGACATATTCTTTGAATATTTCGGAAACGGCTATTCTTTTATTATAAATAACCCCGAATGTAAAAGTATAGTTATCGGCGAAACCGTTGTCCCCGTTACGAAAATCCCCTTTGTTTATTATTGCCCATTTGCTCCCGATGAATATTATTTCCTCGATGCAAACGGGAACGAACTTAACTGAACAAACTGTAATTTACGGAGATGATGGAATGTCTGATTATATTATGGACTTAAGGTCAATTGTCGGGCATCGACCGCTGCTTCAGGTTGGTGCCGGTGTTATTGTTGTTGACTGTGAAAACCGAATTTTGCTGCAGCTTAGGAGCGATAATCATTGCTGGGGATATGCAGGCGGCTCGGTTGAGTTGGATGAAGCCGTTGAGGATGCTGCAAAAAGAGAGCTTTTTGAAGAGACCGGCTTGATTGCGGAGAGTCTGGAGCTGTTCGGGGTATTTTCGGGAAAAGATACACACTATGTCTATCCAAACGGAGATGAGGTGTCAAACGTTGACATCGTTTATGTGTGCAGGAAATATACAGGTACTTTGAAATGTCAGGTCGGCGAAGTTGATGATTTGAAATTTTTCAGGCTTGATGAAATCCCGGAGAATATTTCTCAGCCGCTTCGTGTACCGCTGAACAAATGGGTGGAACAAAACAGATGAAATATAATTACGAATTTTGGAATGCGTTAGATGAATTGGTTAGCAATTCGGAAATTGTAATTGACAGACCGAAAGGCACTTCACATCCCAAGTACCCTGATTTCATTTATCGGGTTGATTACGGATATTTGAAAGATACATCCTCTATGGATGGTGCAGGAATAGATGTGTGGGTTGGAAGCGGCGAGAAAAAAGTTGATGCAATAATGTGCATTGTTGATTTAATTAAAAAAGATTCTGAAATTAAAATATTGCTTGGCTGTACGGATGAAGAAAAGAAGATAGTATACGAAACACACAATGAAACACAGTTTATGAAGGGCATTTTAATACAGCGATAAAACTTGAATTGTTCGGTGCAAGGTTATGAAAAAGCTGCTAAACTCAAACACATTAAAATTAATTGCAATTGTTGCAATGACAATTGACCATATTGCCTGGTTGGTTTTTCCGGGATATGATAACGGACTTGTTCCTGTTTTATTACATATAATCGGCAGACTAACTTGTCCGATTATGTGCTATTTCATAGCAGAAGGTTATCACTACACCAAAAACATAAATAAATATACTTTACGCCTCTTCGTTTTTTCTTTTATATCACATTTTGCTTACATATTCGCTTCTTCAAGTTTTATTGATTGGAAATCCTTTATTCCGTTTTATTACGGAGATGTTTTTAATCAGACGAGTGTTATGTGGCCGCTTGCGTGGGGCTTGGTAATGCTCCGTGTTGTAAATAGTGAAAGAATAAAGCCAAGCGTAAAAACTGTTCTTGTGGTGCTCGTTTGTTTAATTACTTTTCCGAGTGACTGGAGCTGCATAGCAAGCCTGTGTATTCTGGCTATCGGTACAAACACAGGTAATTTCAAAAAGCAGATGCTGTGGATGGTTTTCTATGTGGCGCTGTATTCTGCCGTTTATTTCTTTGCACTTGATAGGCTATACGGAATTATACAAATGGCAGTCATATTGGCAATACCGCTTATTATGATATATAACGGACAGAGAGGAAAAAACCAAAGGATAAACAGAATAATTAAATGGATGTTTTATATATATTATCCCTTGCATCTGTTTATTATCGGCCTTATACAGCTTGCATATTAATTAAAGGATTTTTGCATTACAAATATTTATCCTTTATTTTTATTTTCAAAGTAATGAAAAAGTAAGACGGAACTTCGTTTTGAAGCTCCGTCTTGTCTTTTTTATTCTGCCGGTGTAAGTGTGGGCTGATAAATTCTTACGTAGTCAACTACAAATTCGCTGTGGTAGGTTTCCTTATCAAGGGGAGCGAGGAATTCTGCATCGGGTACTTCAAGCGAAACTCTTACCTCTTCCTCAACCTGTGATGTGCCGTTGCCGAAGGAGGTGCGTGCCGTTTCAACGCCGTTGATGTAGAATATGTACTCATCCTCTGTCCATTTCAAGCCGTAGGTGTTGTATTCGTTGTAAATATCCTTGCCGTAGAAAGCGCCGAGCATACGGGACTGGTAGCCCTCTGTTGCTCCGTCAACGCCTGCGCAGTGAATTGTCTGTGTAACGCCGTTGTGTGAAAGTGTTTTGCCGAAATAGGGGGCTTCAAAAATATCAATTTCAGCGCCGCCTATACCGCCCTTGGAGTATTCTGCCTCATACGGATGTGCAGCCATAATCCAGAATGCGCTCCAGAAGCCGCCGCCGTCACTTACCTTGCAGCGGATTTCGTAATAGCCCTGCTTGTACCATTTTTTAAGTGCAAGGTCGCCTGCGTACCAGCCCTCGCCAAACTGACCGTCCTTGAGGTATTCAGCGGTGATAACGCAGTTGCCGTCCTTGACTTCAATCTGGCTTGGTGCACGGTAGCCGCCTCTGCGGACACCTGTGTTGCAGTACTTCCATACATCTGTGTTGAGTGTATTGCCCTCAAATTCATCCTCGAAAACAAGGTTGTAGCCCGTCAGGTCAAGCTCTTCGCCTCTGGGGGTTGTGGGCAAATCGAAAATTGTAAGTCCGCAAAGCTCGATTATTGCAAGCAGTGATGCAATTGCAACCTTGATGTTATTTGCGGTAAAGAGCTTTTTGAGATGGATTTTCTGCTGCTCAACGCCCCACATCTGCCTGGGGGCAAGTTTCAAGGTTTCGGTAAGGAATCTTTCAAGCATAATATCTCTCCTCTATTTTTATTAATTGTCTTTCTTAGCGTTCTTGTGCTCAACGTTTTCTGTAACTGCGGCAATAAGCTCGTCAGCCGAAATAACCTCAATTCCGTCGTCAAGCAGGCTGACGAAATATGCAAGGTCGTCGGGGCCTACCGTCCACGGGTGAACGTTGATTACCGTGTAGCCGTTGATTGTGTTGATATCGGCAGGGTAGCTGTTGATTATATCAGCCTGTGCCTTGAGCCACTCCTGATTAACCTGTGCGGCATCACCGCTCGGGTGCCAGAGTGAGAAGCCTACGGAAACAAAAGGCTTGTCGTTGGCGAAGAATACTCTGCCTCTGCCGCCGCCGTAGCCGCCTGTGTAATCGTCGGGGTCAACCTGAAGAATACCGCCGTTGATATTGTCATATCTTGCAAAATAACCGAGCTTATTTGCATAGGAAGCGAAATCAATCTCGGTGTTGATTTCGTCAAGCAGAGTCATTGTTGAAATTCCGGATTCGAGCATTGCTGCCGCGGTAAAGTCGGAATATGCCTCTACTTCACTCGGGGACATCATTGAGATTCTTGCGTAGCCTGCGCCGGAAGGACCTGTGATGAATGAATCCTCGGGGTCCTTGTTGTCAAGAGCCTTCTTGATAGCGGTTGAGGAGAATTTATACATCTGCGGTGCGAAGGTCCACGTAACGGGAATATCAATATCGTAGCTCTGCCATGTGTGGAATTCGCTGAAGCCGTTGGAAATCCACTGTGCGTTGTCGCCGTCGCTCCATACGATTGCTACGTAGTGCTTGGTCGGGTCAAGCTCGGGAGCGGTTACATTCTGGTTGCCGATTTTTCCTGTTTCAATTCTGTTGCAGGTGAGCACGCTCATATTGAAACTATGGTCAGAGGGGATAACGTAGTGGCCGAAGCGTCCTGCACATTCCGTGTGCTTAATCTCGTACTTGCACCAGCCGAGTATCATCGAAGCGGGCTCAAGGTCGCTGTAAAGCTTGTCACGGTAGGCGCGTGCAACATAGTCATCGTCCTCAACGTAGGTGATGAAAATTTTCTGCTGAACAGCAAGGTCACGCAGACCGCTTGCCAGGGCATAAAGGTGAACAAGGCAGTCCTTGCGGAAAACGTCCTTGTGCTCGTCGTAGAAATCACGCTCGTGTGTGAAATCGAGTACGGTTGTGCTTAAATCGGCTTTCTTTTCAAGTCCGGCGGCAATTGCCTTGGCTTCTGCCGAAACGGGTACAGCAAGCCAGCCGTAAACAGTAGCGTAGTTGAACGCAAGGTTAATCTGTGCGTGGGTGTCTGCGTCTGAGTAAAGAACGTAGCCCTTGTCTGCAATATGTTCCGAATAGCGGTTGATAAGGCTTGTAAGATCCCAGTTGCTGCCGTTTTCGTCCTTGTAGAGTATCGTACTGCCTGCATCTTCAAGGTCCTTGAGCTCTGTTGAGGTCTGAGAGCTGAGGTTGATGAAAATGGAAGCCTCCGTTCTGCCTACAAGACCCTGCAGGCACTGTACAGCTGCACGTTCGTCTTTACTCAGTCCGTTTACGACAACGATTTCGTCTGCAAGGGGCTTTACGTCAAAATCGTAAAGCACTTCGCTTAGTTCCTGCTCGCTTAACGGCTCGGGAATAATGCCGGGCAGGTAAGAGGTAATGCCGTTGTAGACAAACATAAAGATTGCCCAGAAAAGAGTAATTACTGCCTTGAAATTCATAATGCTTCCTCCGTTTTTTATAAATATTTTTTTACGTTTCTGTCATAGTGGCCGCTGTCCTGAAAACCAACATCGGTGCGTAAGCATTCGCCCCATTTGGCTTTGATTTCTTCAAAGCTGTCCGTGTAAATATCAGCTCTTGCAAAACCGTCCTTTGCACCTCTCAGGCACCAGTCGGATTCCCACATACCGTGGTTGGAAGCCTTGTAGGTCCACAAAAACCAACTGTAGTTGAGCCTTTCCATTGTTTTGAAGCAGTTTTCCCAGGTCGTATTACCGTGAGGGAAAAATTCGCCCATCATCATAGGCACGTCGCTGAAAATAAGCTTGGTGAAGAATGCGAAGAAATTGAAAATAAAGTTTGAGTTATTGTAAAAATGCACCTGATAAACAACGTTATCCCAACCCTTTGTAAAGGCAAGGGGCAGAGCAATTGCCGTCCAGATAGCCTCCATTGTAATTATGTGTCTGTCATCAACTGCTCTTACTGTATCATACAGCCTTGAATAAATAAATTCGTTGTTCCTTCTGCGCTCAATTTCGCTTGCCTCAACGTCGCACATAGGCTCGTTGAGAAGGTCGTACATTGCAACCGCAGGTTCATCCTTGAAAAGCGTTGCGATAGCTGTCCAGAGCTCATCCGTCAGTTTGCGGTATTTTTCGCCCTGGTCGGTGTTATCATAAAGTCCGCAGGAATCACCCTTGCCGCTGTGGGGTGCATCGCTTTGGTAACCGACTGCGCCGTGCATATCCAGCACAACGTAAATTTCTCTTTCGGCACACTCACTTACTACCCATTCAAGCCGTGAAAAATCCCAGTTGCCGTTTTCGTCAAGAATTTTTGTGCCCTTGTCGTCGTAGTAAAAGTTTCTGTACCAGAACGGAACACGCACAGCATTGAAGCCGAGCCTCTTTATTTCGTCAAGGTCGTATTCCGTAATCCAGTTATCCATATAGGTGTTGAAAAGCTCATAAGCACCGTCTTGGCCAAAGCGGTCTTCAAGTGTGTCAAGCACCGTGTAGTGGTCAAGACTGCCTTCGTACGGGCACAGCCAGTCCTCCCATATCATCCATGCGCCGAGGTTAACCCCTTTGAGCTGTATTTCTTCGCCTATCTGATTAACAAATTTCTGTCCTTTGGTTGTAAGGAAATCCTTTTGAGTAAAGCCCGTTGCCGTGGTTTCGGCTGTCTGTGCATTGCCGGCAAAGCAGGTGCACGAAAGCAGGCAGCTTAAGCACAGTAAAATGGCAACAACCCTTCTGATGCTCTTCATAAACCAATCTCCTTAAATTATTTATAAGAATTATACCATATAGTTTTTGATTTAACAATACTTAAGATAATTGATTTAAGATATTTGCTTGACGGAAAGAAGGTAAAGCAATATAATGTTTTCAGAATTATAAAGGAGTTTGTACAGTTATGCTTAAAAAGACTCTTGTTGCTGTAACCGATGCAGTTGCGGACAAATCACAGATATATACGGGTGACGGCTGGCGTGTAACATTTATAACGCCACGCTTAGTCCGTTTTGAAACGGGTGAATTTACCGATGAGCCGAGTACTGCCGTTTGGTTCAGGCGCTTTGAAGGCGGAAAGATGTCCGTAAACAAAAGCGGTAAAACAATAACGGTAGAAACCGATGAGGTTATTTACACAATAGAAAACCTTGTGCCCTACAGCGTATATTTTAAGGATACAAAAAAAGCCGAGATTTTTTCAAGGCAGGAAAACCTGAAGGGCACACGCCGTACGCTGGATATGCAGTTCGGCAAAGCCAAGCTCGGTGACGGCTTTATAACCAAGGGCGGAGCATATCTTTTTGATGACAGCGCCTCGCTTCTCATTGATGAAGGCGGTCATTTCAAAAAGCGCACGGGTAAAGGCAAGGACTACTATATGTTTGCCTACGGCAAGAATTACCGTGAAACCGTAAATGCTTTTTACAAAATATCTTCTGCCGTGCCGCTTGTGCCCCGTTATGCACTCGGTGTGTGGTGGAGCCGTTACCATGCATATACTCAGCAGGAGTATATCGATTTGATGCTCCGCTTCAAAAAAGAGGGAATACCGCTTACCGTTGCAACCATTGATATGGACTGGCATTGGGTAAATATCAAAGAGAAGTTCGGCAAGGATTACAACGGCTGGACCGGTTATTCCTGGAATACCGACCTTTTCCCCGATTATAAGGCGTTTTTAAAGCAGCTTCACGATATGAACCTGCGTGTCACCGTAAACCTTCACCCGGCAGACGGTGTAAGGGAATACGAGGATATGTTTGAGGATATGGCAAAGGCTGTCGGTATTGACCCGAAAACAAAAAAAGCGGTAGAATTCGATTGCTCCAACGACGACTATTGGAACGCATATTTCGATATTCTCCACAAGCCCTACGAAAAGGACGGTGTGGATTTCTGGTGGATAGACTGGCAGCAGGGCACAAAAAGCCGTGTTGACGGTCTTGACCCGTTGATAGCACTCAACCACTACCACTTCCTCGATATTGCCGAAAACGGCGAGCTGCCTATGATACTTTCCCGCTATTCGGGCGCAGGCTCTCACCGCTATCCGTTGGGCTTTTCGGGCGATACCGGTATCACGTGGGATGCGCTTGACTTTCAGCCATATTTTACTGCAACTGCTTCAAATGCCGCATATAGCTGGTGGAGCCACGATATAGGCGGACATATGCTTGGAATAAGGGATGATGAGCTGTATATCCGCTGGCTGCAGTATGGCGTTTTTTCTCCCATTATGCGCCTTCATTCAAGCAACCTTATGCTGCTCGGTAAAGAGCCGTGGAAGTATAGCGCTGAGGTCTGCCGTGCCGCAAAGGAATGGCTCAGACTGCGCCACAGACTTATTCCGTATATTTACACAATGGATCACCGCACACATAGCGAGGGTATAGCTCTTTGTGAGCCGATGTATTATTCCTACCCCGAAGAAAAACTGGCGTATGAGGTGCCAAACCAGTATATGTTCGGTTCCGAGCTTATGGTTTGCCCGATTACCAGCCCGAACAGCAGAAAAATTCTTATGGGAAGCACCAAGGCGTGGATTCCCGAGGGCAGATGGACGGATATATTTACCTTGAAATCATACGAAGGCAGTAAAGTCATTGAGCTTTACAGAGATACTGCGGATATGCCTGTTCTTGCAAAAGAGGGTGCAATTATTCCTCTTTCAGCCGATGAAGGCAACACCTGTAAAAACCCCGAAAGCCTTGAAATATGGGCGTTTTCTGGTACTGGAAGCTTCACACTTGTTGAGGATGACGGTACAACCGACTACGCAAACCATACTGCAACCACTAAATTTAAAATAAAGTATGATGGCTGTAAAGTAGAGTTCCTTGTCGAAGCTTCACAGGGAGATTTAAGTGTAATTCCTCAGAAGAGAAATTATAAAATCAGAATCCGTGACCTTGAAAAGGATTCAGAAGAGCTTGTCTTTGTTCTTGACGGTGCAGCAGTTACCGAAAACCACGTTTTTACCGCTGAAAACGTAAGCCGTATCAAGGGCGAAAGCAGGGAAGAGAGAATTGAGCGTGTGCTTTCACGCTGGCAGGGCAAATCGCTCCGCAAAGAAGCACGCTACCGTGTTCTCAGCAAAATAGAGGACAACGAAAAGCTCTACAAACGTATGAAGCTGCTTGTCATACCTAAAGCAGTTATAAACGCAATAAAAGAAGAATTGGAAAGTGAATAAGAAAATGGATAATAAAAAAGAGAGCAGGGGAAAGCTGCTTGCACAGCTGTTCGTGTCGTTTGCCAAGATAGGTGTAATGACCTTTGGCGGCGGACTTGCAATGCTTCCAATGCTTGAAAGAGAGCTTGTTGAAAACAAAAAATGGGTAACTTCTCAGGAGATACTCGACTACTACGCTGTCGGTCAGTGCACTCCCGGCATTATAGCGGTAAACACCGCAACCTTTGTCGGCTATAAAAAATCAAGGGTGCTTGGTGCAATTATTGCAACCCTTGGTATGGTTTTTCCGTCCCTTGTAATCATCAGCGTAATTGCCGCAGTGCTCAGTAATTTTGCGGATATTCCTGCCGTACAGCACGCCTTTGCAGGCATCAGAATTGCCGTTTGTGCGCTGATTGCTTCTGCTGTAATAAAGCTCGCCAAAAGTAACGTTAAAAACCTTCAGCAAATTATTATTGCTGTTTGTGCCTTTATTATAATTGCGGCTTTCGGCGCAAGCCCCGTTGTCGTTGTTGTAGCTTCGGCAGTGGCAGGTCTTCTTCTCGGTAAATTCGGCAAGAAGGAGGCGGCTGAAAAATGATTGATACGCTGCTGAACCTTCTCACGCTTTGCTTGGAGTTTTTCAAAACGGGTCTTTTCGCTGTCGGCGGCGGTCTTGCAACGCTGCCCTTCCTTTCCGAAATGGCGGATAAATACCCGTGGTTTAACCACGAACAGCTTGCTGATATGATAGCTGTTTCAGAGTCCACTCCCGGTCCGATAGGTGTAAATATGGCAACCTATGTGGGCTTCCTTGTCTTTGGTATACCGGGTGCAATTCTTGCAACGCTGTCGCTTGTTCTTCCTTCGCTCATAATTATTGTTATTGTTGCAAAGATGATGAACAAATATATGAATAATAAATATGTCCAGTGGGCTTTCAGCGGTCTTCGTCCCGCCGTAACGGGTCTTATTGCTGCCGCAGGCTGGAGTGTTGTTGAGCTTGCACTTCTTGATTTAACTGATTTTAATATTGCACGCTTCTGGGAAGCGATAAATATTCCTGCTGTTATAATTTTTGCGCTTGTGCTTTTCTTTGCGCAGTTCAAAAAAACAAAAAAGCTGCACCCGATTGTGTTTATCGGCGCCTGTGCAGTGCTCGGAATAATATTGAAGCTGTAAAAGAAAACCGATGTATCCGTTTCAAAGCAGATACATCGGTTTTAAGTTTTATTACTTGTTTTTGATTGACTGTTCAGCCTTTGTCTTTTCAATCAGCTTCTTGGTTATAAGGCCTGCGGTGATTACGAAAACAATAATAACAGCAACGGGAATGGCCACTACCCAGGGCTGTTCGCCGACATTCTTGAGCGAATAGCAGAAGAAGGTGTAAACAATTGCAAGCGGCAGCATACCAAGGTTTCCGCCAATCATAAACGGCTTGTAGGATACGCCCATTGCACCGAAAAGAAGGCTTGAAAGGTCACCCGGAATAAGACCGGAAAGCTTAACCGCAAAGGTCATCTGCATTTCGTTTGCGCCGGTGAAATCATCCAGCTTCTTGACTGCCTTGAACTTTCCCTTAAGTGTATCAACCATTCCCGCACCCGTGAATTTGCCGAGAAAATAGGGAACTGAAAGGCTGAGAAGAGTTGAAATTATATTGACAAGAAGCGCAAGCCAGAAGTTCGGCAGAAGGTACGCACATACGGCAAAAACTACCGCAGGCGGAAAAATAAGAGCAAAGGATTTTACAACGGAGAAAAGAATTATACCGAGTGAAACAGTAAGTGTGCCGCCCGAAATCTGTCGGCTGATTTCAGGTATGTTGGTAACCTTGATGTTGTACTTCTTTATAAGCACAAGACCAAGCACAACCATTGCCACCATAAAAATGCCTGCCGCAATTTGCAGCACCTTGACAAGCTTACCGTAATTTTTATCTGCCATAAAATTTTCTCCTAAAGCCATTATTTTAAATAAATATACATTAATGTATGGTTTTTGTCAAATTACATTTTGTTGTTATATCAAAATCAGCCCAACCTTACGGTCGGGCTGAAAAATTATGTTTGCCGTTTAGTTTGCGGTTGTGTCCTTAACGGAGATAAGACCGTTGAAAACGCCGACATAAAGAGTGTTGTTGGGGCCTATTGTAATCGGGCCGTAGCTGTTATTCCAGTTTCTGCCGATACCCGTGAATATCTTGAACTTTGTTTCACCTGTTTCAAAGTCAACAGCGGTGAGGTACCAGGCAACCTTGTTTGCGGGGATGCCGTCGTCATCAGTATCTTCTGCGTCGTCATACTCTCTTGTGTAAAGGTAAACGAGACCGTTTTCCGTAGAGAGCTTGGGAACAACCGTGCAGGAGGCTTCTTTACTTTCCCATGCAATAGAGGCACCTGTGCAATCTGCATTGAGGTCAATTCTGACAACACCGGGCTCACTTGTCGGGTCGGTTACAAGGAAACCTGAGCCGCTTTCAGAGTAGTTGTTTTCAACGATGAATGAACGGCCGTGAGCAATAAGGCTGTTTTCACTTACACTCTTGCCCTTTGTGAATACGGGAACCTCTGCAATGATGTCACCGTTTTCACGGTCATAAATACATACATGAACCTGTTCGTCAGCATTGTCTGTGATAGCGACAACCTTCTTGATGCTGCCGTCTGCACAGGGAACGTCGAGAAGTGTTGGGGTTGTACCGCTGCCCTGGTTGATAGCACCGGGCTTAAGTGTTGTGCCACGGTCATAGGATGTTCTCCAGGTGTAGTAGGGGTCACCGTTTTCGTTGATATCAAAGCGGTACATGGCGTGGTCAGAAACGATATATACACCGTCTGTAGCCATTGCAAAGGTGTTCTGTATTTCTTCACCCTTGCCTTCAAATGTAAGCTTTGTGAGGTAAACTTCATCGGTGCCGTTCTTGATATAACCGACTTCACCGGGTCGTGTTACAAACCAGATGTTGCCTTCGTAATCGGGAACAGCATCGGTAAGGTAAGAGCCCTCGGGAAGGTAGCTGCTTATGTCGTATTCCTTTTCAATCTTCCATTCGGGAGTGCCTGTGGACTCATCTACATAGTAAATCTGAATGATGTTTTCGGAATTGCCGATAATTGGTCTGTCACCTGCAAGAAGGTGGCAGTAAGCACCGCCTGAGGTGTCGCTTGAAATTGAGCCGAAGTCGAGCTTCTTGATTGCTTCAATTGTTGAGGGACGCTGGGGAAGGCGTGTTTCTGCAAGAATTTCAAGTGTATCGGGGTCGATAAGAAGAAGGCGGAAGCCGACAACATTACCGCTGATGCACATGATTCTGCCCTTGCTATCAAACATACAGGTAGCAACAAGACCGCCGAACACGTTCATTGAACGGCTCTTGACAACTGGGTTAACGCCAAGCGGACCCATATGATTGTAGCAGCCTGTGTTGTAGGAGTTGCCGTGCATACCGTTTGTGCCCTCTTTTGCAAGGTAGGGATTCTGCGGTACTACGATATCGTCCATAGGCTTTGCTGTTGCAACCTCGCCCATAAAGGCAGGGCACTTGTCAGCGGCGGCAGGTTGTCTGATTGCGCCGCCGGGGCTGAGAAAGAGCATCAGAAACGCAGAAACGAAGCTGAGCACCTTCATAAAAACTGTCTTGAAAACGGATGAAATAAAGCTCATAATTTTTATTCCTTTCTTCAGTATGTAATTTAGTGTAACGAATTATAGCACATAATTTGGCTTTAATAAATATTCCTTTAAAATAAATCCGTAAGCCTTCATTAATATATGCAGACAAAAATACTTTTACGGGAATAGACCCATTATAATAATACCGGTCAGCTGCATAAGCATCGGAGAAATTCTGTTTTCGTCAAGGTCCATATCAGCACAGTCGAACATCTCATACAACGCATCAACCTCGGGTGTGCCGATAAATTTGAATAATTCAAGGAAAAGCACGCCGAGAATATGCATTGCAAGCTCACCGCCGAAACGGTGATAGCCCATTAATACGGTGTTTTCGGTCGGGCTTTCAATAACCGTTTCACTTTTGTCAACCATTTTTACAATAGCTTTTCTGAAAACCTTCGGGTTAGCAAGCTCGGGGTTATCGGTTATTCTGATTCTTGCACAAACGGATTCATAGCCTTCTAAGGTTATGCAGGGCCAGTATTCGGTGTTTTGAGCAATTCTGTCCGAAATTCTTTCAGCCTGAGCACCGGTATAAAGGCTGAAAAGGCAGGTTAGGGGGCTTTTCTTTTCTGCCTGCGTGCTGTCTGCGGCAAAGGCAGGCACGGCAAGTGAAAAGCAGATAATAACCGTGAGTATAACGGAAATGATTCTTTTCATAAATTCTTTCTCCGAAAATTTCAATGATTAGAATTTACTATAAATATATAAGCCTGTCAATAAAAGTCACAGAAAGTTAACATTATCGCATTGACAAACGGTTTTAAGGGTGATAATGTTAATTAAAATAACAACACAGGAGGATAAATAAAATGGCAAAATGGCGTGTAGGTATTATTGGTAACGGCGGTATCTGTAAGGGTGCTCACCTTGAGGAGTATCTTAACGATGACAGAATTGAGGTTGTTGCCCTTTGCGATATTATTGAGGAAAGAGCACAGTTTTTGAAGGATAACTATTTCCCCGAGGCTGATGTTTATACAGATTACAAAGAGCTTCTCAAGGATGAAACTATAGACTCTGTTGATATCTGTACACCGAATTATCTCCATTCGATTATTGCTGTTGCTGCTTTTGAGGCAGGCAAGCACGTTTTCTGCGAAAAGCCCGATGCAATAAGCGTTTCGGAAGCAGTCAGAATGGATGAGGCTGCAAAAAAGGCTGGCAAAACGCTCATGATTATGCGTAACAACCGCTTTGTTGCCGCTTCAAAATATGCCAAGAAATATATCGAAAAAGGCGAAATGGGCGAAATCTACTGCGGACGCTGCGGTTGGCAGAGAAGACGTGGTATCCCCGGCAAGGGCGGCTGGTTCACAACAAAAGAGCAGTCCGGCGGCGGTCCGCTTATCGACCTTGGTGTTCACCTTATCGACCTTTCAATCTGGCTTATGGGTAACCCCACACCTGTTGCCGTTTCGGGTAATACATACTGTAAGTTTGCCGATAACGATTCAAGCGACTCCGTAAACTCAGATTTCGGCGATAAGATGGCAGATGGTACATTCGACGTTGAAGACCTTGCAATGGGTATGATTCGTTTTGATAACGGTGCAGTGCTTCAGATTGAGTTCAGCTGGGCATCAAACATCAAAAAGGAAAACCGCTTTGTTGAGCTGAGAGGAACAAAGTCAGGTCTTGAATGGCGAAACGGTGCTCTTGAAATCTTCACCGAGCAGGACGGAGAGCTGCTTGATATCGCTCCTGCAAATATGAACGAAAAGCACGGTCATATGTATAACCTGCGCCACTTCTATGATGTAGTTATCGAAGGCGCAAAGCCCATCTTCGAGCCTCAGCAGGGTATTGATATGATTAAAATTCTCTGCGCTATCTATGAGTCAGCTAAGACGGGCAAAGAGGTTATACTTTAAAACTAAATATTCAAATGAATTAACAGAACAGCTGTACCGACTGATTTCGTTGCAGCTGTTCTGTAATTAGTGCAAAGTGCAAAATGCAAAGTGCAAAGTGCAAAGTTAAGGGTCGCTACGCTCCGATTTTATAATAAAACCTTACGGGGTGTCATCCTGAACGAAGTGAAGGATCTTTTGGTAGCGTTAAAAGATTCTTCGCTTGTGCTCAGAATGACATCACTTTTTTATTCTGCCATTACAATGGGTGAGGGCGAAGCCCTCCCACCGTTCTGCGTTCTGCACTCTGCATTCTGCACTTAAACAAACCGTAATTTGTAAATTTCACCATATTGTTGAAAAAAACTCTCTTACCGTGATATTGAAACTTTATCTGCAATATGTCACAATGTATTCAGAAAGAGCGCTGCTTTCAATTTATAAAGAGAGGTTTTATTATGAAACTTAATATAGGTGAAACGATAAAAAGATTGAGAAAAGAAAGAGAGATTACGCAGGAAGAATTTGCGGAAGTGCTCGGTGTGTCGTGTCAGTCCGTGTCCCGTTGGGAAAACTGCTCCTGCTATCCCGATATTGAGCTTATTCCGACTATTGCATCCTTTTTCGGAATATCAACCGATAAACTAATGGGTATTGACGAGATAACGGAGAAGGAAAATATTGAAAAATATCTTGAACGCTTTCAGCAGGCAATCAGCCAAGGCGAGATTAACAAATGCATAGCTATTGCCCGTGAAGGAGTCAAGGAATATCCGAATAACTATGTCCTGCTTAATAAGCTTATGTATGCTCTTTTTGGCTCGGGTGATGATGACGGCAATATTCCCGAGTGGAAAGAGAATATGGAAAAATATGATGCTGAAATAACGGCATTGGGTGAAAGAATTATGAAGTATTGTCCTGATATCAGTCTCAGACTTGAGGCGGCATCAAGACTTGCATTTAATCACATTCTGCACGGCAGAAAGGAGCTCGGCAAAAAGATTTATGAAACCTTTCCGCCAATGGAGCTTTGTAAAGAAAGACAAATGTGGTGGGCGTTGGAAAAGAAAGAAAAGCTGCCTTTTTTAAGAGATACAATAAAACAAAGCTATGAATTTTTAAAATCCTTTATCTGGCTTTTGGCTGATGCGGATGTTGTTGATGCCGAAACCGAATACATTGCCATAACCAAAATTTTTGATTTGGAAAAGCTTATTCTTGACGGCAACCGTCCGAAAAACGCTTGGGGTGACGTGTGGCTTGATTTTGACATTGCCAAAAGATATGCTCTTATGGGTGATTACGAGAATACGTTCAGGCATTTGCGTTTGGCGGTTGATGAAGCAAAGGCGTTTGACAGCAGGCCCGATGAACAGAAATATACTTCGGTTTTGGTCGGTGAGATTATAGAAAGAAAACTTGATTTTGAAACCTCCGATACCCGTCCTCTTTGCGAAATTCTCCGTGACAAGTGGTTGCTTCATGATGAACTTGACCCCGTGCGTGATACAAAGGAGTTTAAGGACATTGTAAAGAGCCTTGGTTGATATGTAAAAAATAAACACCGCTGTATCGAACTTAATCGGTACAGCGGTGTATTAATGTTAAAATATCTTATTTAATAAGTGATGAGCCTGTCATCTGCTTGGGCTGTTCAAGACCCATAATCTGGAGCATTGTGGGGGCAATATCGCAGAGCTTGCCGCCTTCCTTAAGCTCGCAGTCGTAGCCGACTACGCAGAAGGGAACGGGGAATGTGGTGTGAGCGGTGAACGGTGAGCCGTCCTCCTCACACATCTTGTCTGCGTTACCGTGGTCGGCTGTGATAAGCACAACGCCGCCCTTAGACATAACAGCGTCAACAACCTTGCCTACGCACCCGTCAACTGCTTCAACTGCGGCAACTGCTGCGTCGAAAATGCCTGTGTGACCAACCATATCGCAGTTTGCAAAGTTGAGCATAATAGCGTCGTACTTGTCCTCTTCAACTGCCTTTACAACCTTGTCTGCAACGATGTATGCACTCATTTCAGGCTGCATATCGTAGGTTGCAACGTTGGGAGAATCGGTAAGGCTTCTGTCCTCGCCCTCGTAAACGGTTTCTTCACCGCCGTTGAGGAAGAAGGTAACGTGAGCGTACTTGGTGTATTCGGCAATTCTCAGCTGTTTCATACCTGCGTTGCTGATAACCTCACCAAGAGGCATTGTAATTCTCTCGGGCTTGTAGGCTACATCAACGTTGGGCATAGTCTCGTCATACTGTGTCATGCAGACATAGTAAAGGTCGAGCATTTCCTCACGGTTGAAGCCGTTAAACTCGCTGTCAACAAAAGCACGGGTGATTTCTCTTGCTCTGTCGGGGCGGAAGTTGAAGAAAATAACGCTGTCGCCGCTCTTTACTGCTTCTGCTTTCTCGTTTACACAGGGTACGATGAATTCGTCCGTTACGCCGTCAGCGTAGGATTTTTCCATCATTTCCTTTGCACAGGTGAATTTGGGAGCATCAAGAGCTGTCATTGCACGGTAAGCCTTTTCAACTCTGTCCCACTTCTTTTCACGGTCCATAACGTAGTATCTGCCCATTACGGAAGCAATTGTGCCTACGCCGATTTCGCCGCACTTTCTGTAAAGCTCAACAAGGAAGTCCTTGCCGCTTGTGGGGGGCACGTCACGACCGTCCATAAAGCAATGAACGAAAACCTTTTCAAGACCGTTGCGCTTTGCAAGCTCAAGCAGAGCATAAAGGTGAGTGTTGTGGCTGTGAACGCCGCCGTCGGATACAAGACCCATAAGGTGGAGTGCAGAGCCGTCCTTTTTGCAGTTTTCAACTGCCTTAACAAATGCTTCGTTCTCAAAGAAATCGCCGTCTGAAATGGACTTTGAAATTCTGGTGAGCTCCTGGTAAACAACACGGCCTGCGCCGATGTTTGTGTGACCTACCTCGCTGTTGCCCATCTGACCGTCGGGCAGACCGACATCAAGACCGGAAGCACCAATGTATGTGAGAGGATAGTTTGCAAAAAGGCTGTCAAGGTTGGGAGTTTTAGCGGCTACAATTGCGTTGCCGTAATCGCTCGGGTTCTTGCCGAAGCCGTCCATAATGCAAAGAAGAATAGGTTTTTTCATTTTGTTAACCTCTTAAAAATCGAAATTATTTGCTTGCTGCCTTTACAATAGCTGCAAAGTCGGGAGCCTTGAGAGAAGCACCGCCGATAAGACCGCCGTCAACATCGTACTGAGCAAGAAGCTCGTCTGCGTTGCCTGCGTTCATGCTGCCGCCGTACTGAACAACAATCTTGTCTGCTGCTGCCTTGCCGTAGAGCTCGCCGATAAGAGCACGTATAGCGCAGTTAACTTCGTTTGCCTGCTCTGCTGTAGCTGTCTTGCCTGTGCCGATAGCCCATACAGGCTCGTAAGCGATGATGATGTTTTCAAGCTCTGCTTCGGAAACACCGAGAAGAGCAATCTTTGTCTGCATACGAACAATTTCCATTGTAACGTTCTGCTCACGCTCTTCAAGAAGCTCGCCAACGCAAAGGATAACCTTGAGACCATTGTCAAGAGCAGCTCTTACACGCTTCTGAACTGTTACGTCTGTCTCACCGAAGAACTGTCTGCGCTCGCTGTGGCCGATAACAACATATTCTACGCCGATTGTCTTGAGCATCTTTGCGGAAACCTCGCCTGTGAAAGCGCCGCTTTCTGCCCAGTGGCAGTTTTCTGCACCGATTTTAATGTTGGAGCCCTTTGCAGCTTCCATAGCGGCAAAAAGGTCGATATAGGGAACACAAGCAACAACATCGCAGTCAGCATCTGCTACGAGGGGCTTGATTTCGTTGATGAGAGCAACAGCCTCATCGGGAGTCTTGTTCATTTTCCAGTTACCTGCGATAACTACTTTACGGAGAGTCTTATCCATTTTATAAACATCCTTTCGGTTAATTTACACTTTTTTTACTATAATCTTGCCCGTGTACGTTTAAATACACGGGCAATGGTTTTATAAAAGTTTAATTACTTTTCATTAAGTGCTGCGATACCGGGAAGTTCCTTGCCTTCCATATACTCGAGGGAAGCACCGCCGCCTGTGGAGATGTGGCTCATCTTGTCAGCAAAGCCGAGCTTCAGAACAGCTGCTGCGCTGTCGCCGCCGCCGATGATGGAGATTGCGCCGCTTTCTGCAACTGCGTTAGCAACTGCAACTGTACCTGCTGCGAAGTTCTCCCACTCGGAAACACCCATCGGGCCGTTCCAGATAACTGTGCCTGCGCCCTTGATTGCGTTTGCGAACATTTCCTGTGACTTGGGACCGATGTCAAGACCCATCCAGCCCTCGGGAATGTCGTCGGAATCAACAACCATTGCCTCTGTGTTGGGATCGTATTCCTTACCAACCTTGTTGTCTACGGGGATAAGGAAGTTAACGCCCTTTTCCTTAGCCTTAGCCATCATTTCGCCTGCAAGCTCAACCTTGTCAGCCTCGAGGAGGGATGTGCCGATGTTGTGGCCAAGGTACTTCATGAATGTGTAAGCCATACCGCCGCCAACGATAAGTGTGTCAACCTTGTCAAGAAGGTTTGTGATAACGCCGATCTTGTCGGAAACCTTTGCACCGCCGAGGATTGCAACGAAGGGACGCTGGGGATTCTCGAGAGCGCCGCCGATGAAGGAGATTTCCTTCTGGATGAGGTAGCCGCAAACTGCGGGGATATAGTCTGCTACACCTGTTGTGGAGGAGTGAGCTCTGTGTGCGGAACCGAAAGCATCGTTTACGAAGATGTCGGCAAGGTCAGCAAAAGCCTTGCTCAGCTCGGGATCGTTCTTTGTTTCGCCCTTTTCGTAACGAACGTTTTCAAGGAGCATAACGTCACCGTCATTAAGAGAAGCTGCAAGAGCCTTTGCGCTTTCGCCGACAACGTCTGTTGCCATCTTTACTTCCTTGCCGAGGAGCTCGGAAAGGCGTGCTGCTACGGGAGCAAGGGAGAACTCGGGAACGACTTCACCCTTCGGTCTGCCAAGGTGAGAGCAAAGGATAACCTTTGCGTTGTTGTCAAGAAGATACTTGATTGTGGGGAGAGAAGATACGATTCTCTTGTCGCTTGTGATAACGCCGTCCTTGAGCGGAACGTTGAAATCGCAGCGGACAAGTACTCGCTTACCGCTGACCTGAATATCTTCAACGGTCTTTTTGTTAAGTGCACTGCTCATTTTTACTGTACATCCTTTCGTTATATATTACTTCAATTATATGCATAAAAACCTGCATTGCATATTTTATAACAAAAAAGAAATATTTTCAACCATTTATTTTTCCGTTCTTTTTTGGTTTGGTTTACTCATTTTTGGTAATATTGACATATAAGTAAAAATTATACCTGCTATACAAAAAATGTTTCTTGACATTGCTTCGTTTATTGTCATATAATGTTTTATATATTTTTCTAAACAAATGTCTTGCAGGAGGTAAATTTATTATGGCAAGAGTTTATAATTTCAGCGCAGGTCCCTCTATGTTGCCTGAGTCCGTTCTCAACAGAGCGGCGGCAGAAATGCTCGATTACAAGGGCAGCGGTCAGTCAGTAATGGAAATGTCACACCGTTCAAAGGTGTTTATGGAAATCGCAGCCGAAACAGAGGCACTTTTCCGTGAGGTGCTCGGTGTACCCGAAAACTATAAGGTTCTCTTCCTTCAGGGCGGTGCTTCAACACAGTTTGCTGCTATTCCGCTCAACTTTATGAACAAGAATAAGAAGGCAGATTACGTTCTCACGGGTCAGTTCTCAACAAAGGCATACAAGGAAGCAACCAAGTACGGTGATTGCCGTGTCGTTGCAAGCTCCAAGGAGGATACCTTCTCATATATTCCCAGACTTGAAAAGAAGGATTTTGACCCCGAGGCTGATTATGTTTATGTCTGCTTCAATAACACAATCTACGGCACAACCTACAAGTACATTCCCGACACAGGCGATGTTCCGCTGTTTGCCGACGTTTCCTCCTGCTTCCTTTCCGAGCCGATGGATGTTACAAAGTTCGGCCTTATCTACGGCGGCGCACAGAAGAATATCGGTCCTGCAGGTCTTACAGTTGTAATCGTCCGTGAGGACCTTCTGGGCAATGCTAGAGATTACACTCCCGCAATGCTCAACTACAAAGAGATGGCAGATAACGACTCAATGTACAACACTCCTCCCTGCTACTCAATCTATATCTGTAAGCTCGTTCTTGAGTGGATTAAGAGCATCGGCGGTCTTGAGGCAATGAAGGAGCGCAACGAAGCAAAGGCAAAGCTTCTTTACGATTTCCTCGACAACAGCAAGCTCTTCAAAAACGGCGTAAAGAAGGAAGACCGTTCAATGATGAACGTTACCTTCGTTACCGGCAACGAAGAGCTTGACGCAAAGTTTGTCAAGGAGGCAACGGCAGCCGGCCTCGTAAACCTTAAGGGTCACCGTTCCGTTGGCGGTATGCGTGCCTCTATCTACAACGCAATGCCTTACGAGGGCGTTGAAAAGCTCGTTGAGTTTATGGCTGAATTTGAAAAGGCAAATTCCTGATTATTCTTTAGATTTTAGGTGATTAACAATGTTTAATATTCTTACTCTCAATAAAATAGCTGCCTGCGGTACAGACAGACTCGGTGCAAACTACGTTGTTGCTGACGATGTTCAGTCACCCGACGCTATAATGGTCCGTTCTGCAGCAATGCACGATATGGAATTTGACGCCGCTACACTTGCCGTTGCACGTGCAGGTGCAGGTGTCAACAATATTCCGCTTGATAAGTGTACCGAAAAGGGTATCGTTGTTTTCAATACACCCGGTGCAAATGCAAACGCTGTTAAGGAGCTTGTTCTCTGCGGTCTTTTCCTATCTTCCAGAAGAATTCCCGCCGCACTTGACTGGTGCAAGACTCTTAAGGGCGAGGGTGCAAACGTTTCCAAGCTTGTCGAAAAAGGCAAGTCACAGTTTGTAGGTCCCGAAATTCTTGGCAAGACCCTCGGCGTTATCGGACTTGGTGCTATCGGCGCAAAGGTTGCAAATGCCGCTGTTGCACTCGGTATGGATGTTGTCGGCTTTGACGCATTCCTTACTGATGCTGCCGCTGCAGCACTCCTTCCCGAGGTTAAGGTTGTAAACAGCCTTGATGAGGTTTATGCCGCAGCAGATTATGTTTCTCTCCATCTTCCCTGTAACGACAGCACAAAGGGTATGATTAACGCTGATACATTTGCAAAGATGAAGGACAGCGTGCGTATTCTCAACTTCGCAAGAGGCGAGCTTGTTGACAACGCTTCTGTTCTCGAAGCACTTGCAAGCGGCAAGTGTGCAGCTTATGTTACAGATTTCCCGACAGATGAGCAGATTGGTGTTGACGGCGTTGTTGCTCTGCCTCACCTGGGTGCTTCCACTCCCGAATCAGAAGACAACTGTGCGGTTATGGCTGCCGATGAAATCAAGGCTTACCTTGAAAAGGGTGAGATTGTAAACTCCGTCAATGTGCCTGCAATGCGTCTTGCAGCACCCCAGGGCAAGCGTGTATGTGTTATCCATACAGAGGGCTCTCTCAACGCTGTTGTTGCCGCAATGGACGGCTGTACAGCCAACGTAAACACTGCTTCACGCAAGGGTGTTTCCTACACGGTAGCAGATGTTACCTGTGACTGTGTTGCTGAAAAGCTCAGCGCTGTTGAAGGCGTTTACAGAGTAAGAGTTATCGGCTGATAAACTTTGTTTTTACTGTCCGTCGGGAGTTGAGAAAACTTCCGGCGGATTTTTCTTTTTCAGTAAAACATTGCTTGCATTTAGTAAAACATTGCTTGCAACAAGGCAGTTGACTTCAAAATTCGTTTATGTTAAAATACTGAACTATAATTGGCTTTTTATATACATACGGACGTGATTATCGTTTCATTGTAAAAAAGTCCGTGTGAAAGCGAAAGGAAACTAAAACATTTATGGCAAGAGAAATTATTATCCGTTCAATGCCTACGGTAGCAATCCGTGGCATGGCGGTGTTCCCGAATATGCAGCTGCACTTTGAGGTCAGCCGCAAGCAGTCAATAGCCGCACTCAAAGCGGCAATGGCAGGCAGCAGAGAGGTTTTCCTCGTAATGCAAAAAGATTTACGCCAGGAAGAGCCCACACAGCCTAGCGAATTCTATCCTATGGGTGTTATCTGCACCGTTCAGCAAATTTTATCTTCACCCAACAGCGACAATCTGCGTGTTGCGGTTGAGGGTGTCAGCAGAGGCAGCGTTGTCGAAATCCAGCGCACCTCCCCGTATCTTATAACACTTGTTCAGCAGCGTACAACTACCCGCATCAAGCCCGAGGATAAGGACTATTCTAAAGCACTTGTAAGGGTTTGTAAGGACGATTTTCAGGAGTACGCCTGCTTTGTTCCGAATATGCCGACCGAGTTTATTCTTGACGTACTTTCAAGAGAAGAGCCCGGTGAGCTTGCAGATTTTATTGCTTCAAACACGGCTATATCTGCCGATAAAAAGCAGGCTATCCTCGCCGAATTAAATCCGCTTTCTCGTATGGAAAAGCTCTGTGCTCTTTTAAGAAGCGAAACACAGATTCTTGAGCTTGAAGAGGGCATTCAGAATAAGGTTCAGGATCAGATGGATCAGAATCAGCGTGAATACTATCTGCGTGAGCAGATGCGTGCTATCTCAATTGAGCTTGACGGCGAAGAGGCAGACGAGGCGGCAGTTTTTCGTGAGAAAATCGAGGCGCTCGATATAGATGAAGCGGGCAGAAAGAAGCTGCTTCAGGAGTGCTCACGCTTTGATAAAACGGGCAAGTCCTCTCCCGAGGCTATGGTTATCCGCACCTATCTCGAAACCTGTCTTGCATTGCCTTGGAACGTTTATACAACAGATGACCTTGACCTCGGAAAAGCGAAGAAAAAGCTTGACGAAGACCATTACGGAATGGAAAAGGTCAAGAAAAGAATGATAGAAATGCTTGCCGTGCGCAAGCTTTCTCCCGATATCAAGGGTCAGATTATCTGTCTGGTAGGCCCTCCCGGCGTAGGTAAAACCTCGATTGCAAAGAGTGTTGCTGCCGCAATGGGCAGAAAGTACGCTCGTGTTTCTCTCGGTGGCGTTAAGGATGAGGCCGAAATCAGAGGACACAGAAAGACCTATATCGGCTCAATGCCAGGCAGAATTATCAACGCAATTCAGCAGGCAGGCAGCTGTAATCCGCTCATACTTCTTGACGAGGTGGACAAGCTCAGCTCCGACTATAAGGGTGATCCGTCTTCTGCACTTCTCGAGGTGCTTGACGGTGAGCAGAATGACACCTTCCGTGACCATTATATAGAGCTCCCGTTTGATTTAAGCCGTGTACTTTTTATTACAACGGCAAATAACCGTGACCAGATTCCTCAGCCCCTCCTCGACAGAATGGAGCTTATTGAGCTTGGCAGCTATACAGCGGAAGAAAAGTTCAATATTGCAAAGAAGCATCTTCTTCCAAAGCAGGCAAAGCGCCACGGTCTCAACGGCAGAATTCTGCGTGTCAGCGATGCGGCACTTCGTGAAATTATCGACGGCTACACCCGTGAAGCGGGTGTGCGTCAGCTTGAAAGGGAGATAGCTTCCGTATGCCGTAAGGGCGCAGTTGCCGTTGCGGACGGCGCAAAGAGCTTCGGTGTCAAGCCCGAAAACCTTAAAGATATTCTCGGCACACGCAAATTTGAGCGTGAAGATTTCCTTTTGAAGGATGAAATCGGCGTTGCACGTGGTCTTGCGTGGACTGCTGTCGGCGGCGAAATGCTCGACGTTGAAGCGGCTGTGCTTGACGGCACGGGTAAGCTCGAGCTTACAGGCTCACTCGGCGATGTTATGAAGGAGTCTGCACACGCCGCAATCAGCTTTATCCGCAGTAAGGTGGACGAGCTCGGCGTAGAACCCGATTTTTATAAAACTAAAGATATTCACCTGCATTTTCCCGAGGGTGCCGTGCCAAAGGACGGCCCTTCCGCAGGTATAACAATAACAACCGCCCTTGTTTCTGCACTTACGGGTATTCCCGTAAAATCAAGCGTTGCAATGACGGGTGAGGTAACTCTGCGTGGCAGAGTGCTTCCTATAGGAGGTCTTAAGGAAAAAACAATGGCGGCATATTTAGCAGGCGTCAAAACGGTTATAATTCCCCAGCGCAATGTTTCTTCCCTTGATGAGGTTGAGGCAGTCGTGAAGGAAAACGTTGAGTTTGTGCCTGTTTCCGATGCTTCGCAGGTGCTCGATGTTGCGCTTTGCTCCGCACCGAGAACGGAGAAAAAGCAGAAAAAAGCCAAAGCACCCGTAGAGGATAAAAGCGTTTCGGTGCGTGACTACGCCCAGTAAGAAGGAATTTAAAATGAATTATCAAACCGTTAAATTTGAAGCGGCTTTCGGTACCTTGAAGCAGTTGCCGAAATCCGACAGGGCAGAGGTTGCTTTTGCAGGGCGTTCAAACGTCGGCAAAAGCTCGCTTCTCAATAAAATATTCAACCGCAAGTCCCTTGCTCGTGTCAGCTCCGTGCCGGGTAAGACTATTACGGTCAATTTCTACTCGGTAGATAAAGTACGCCTTGTCGATTTGCCGGGCTACGGCTACGCAAAGGCTGCTCCGGGTGAAAAACGCCGTTGGGCAGAGCTTATGGAGGGCTATTTCAAAACAGAGCGTGATATACGTTTGGTTATCCAG
The DNA here is from genome assembly GCA_045605425.1 of Acutalibacteraceae bacterium. Classification (GTDB taxonomy): domain Bacteria; phylum Bacillota; class Clostridia; order Oscillospirales; family Acutalibacteraceae; genus UBA8612. The sequence continues at coordinate 123,986 of JAZUQA010000011.1, read as the reverse complement.
CTTATTGATATGCGCCACAAGCCCACCGCGGACGATATGACTATGCTCTCCTTCCTGCGTGAAATGGGCTACCCGTTTGTAATTGCGCTCACCAAGTGCGACAAGCTCAATAAAACAGAGTTCAACGCAAGGCTTTCCGCATTGGAAACAGAGCTTGCGGACTATGCGGATATAACGAAAATTCCCGTTTCCTCTGTAAAGGGTGACGGTGTTGAAGCAGTAAAAGCTGAAATAGAAAAGGCGGTTTCATAAATTATGTTTGTTTCGGATTGTTTATCGGTAAATGAAAAGGGTCATCTTGCCATAGGCGGTGTAGATACCGTTGATATAGCAGCGCAATACGGTACACCGTGCTATGTTATGGACGAGGAAAGAATAAGAAAAAACTGCCGTGCTTATGTCAAATCAATTGAAGATAACTACGGCGGCAACGGCCTTGCAATCTATGCCTCAAAAGCATTCAACTGCAAGTATATGTGTAGGCTCATCAACGAAGAGGGGATGGGTCTTGACGTTGTTTCGGGCGGTGAGCTTTACACCGCTATTCAGGCAGGCTTCCCGACGGAAAAGGTTTATTTCCACGGCAACAACAAAACCCTTGACGAGCTTAAGTTTGCCGTTGAAAACGGTGTCGGCAGAATAGTTGTCGATAATATTTACGAGCTTGAAAACTTGAGCAGAATAGCAGGAGAGTGCGGCAAAACAGCAAGCGTTTTGCTTCGCATCAAGCCGGGTATAGATGCTCATACCCATTCATTTATTATGACGGGTCAGATTGACAGCAAGTTCGGCTTTGCCCTTGAAACAGGCGAGGCTATTCACGGCATAAAGAAAGCAATAGCGGCTGAAAACATTGATTTCAAGGGCATTCATTGCCATATCGGCTCGCAGATTTTCGAGGTAATGCCCTTTGAAAAAGCGGCAGAGGTTATGATAAACTTTATGGCGCAAATCAAGGCCGAAACAGGCGTTGAATGTGCCGAGCTTGACCTTGGCGGCGGCTTCGGTATCAAGTATTCGTTTGAGGATAAGCCGCTGGAATATTCCGTCTATATGGAAAAGGTTGCAGCCGTTATCAAAGCGGAATGTGAAAAGCAGGGTATAAAGCTGCCCTTTATCGTAATTGAGCCGGGCAGAAGTATTGCAGGCTCCGCAGGCATTACTCTCTACACAGTCGGCGCAGTAAAGACCATTCCCGATATTCGCACCTACGTTTCAATCGACGGCGGTATGGGCGACAACCCCCGTTATATCCTCTACCAGTCAACCTATGAGCTTGTCTGCGCAAATAAGGCCGATAAGCCCAGGGATTTTACAATAACTCTTGCAGGACGCTGCTGTGAAAGCGGCGACCTTATTCAGGAGGATGCACCCGTGCAAAGGGTTGAGCCGGGCGATATTATGGCTGTGCTTTCAACGGGTGCATATAACTACTCAATGTCCTCTAACTATAACCGTATTCCCAAGCCCCCCGTTGTAATGGTCAGCGGCGGCGAAACAAAGGTAGTCGTCAAAAGAGAAACCTACGACGACGTAATCAGAAACGATATGTAAAAAATTAAGGGTCTGCTTCACCAAAAGGCGAGGCAGACTCTTTGTGCAAAAAGGTAATAACCATGACAAAATATGATTTCTTTTTGAAAAACACAGAGTTACTGAATGATAATTTCAATATTGTTCCTTTGCTCTATGGCTCGTTAGGGCTGGAGGTGCTGACAAACACATCATTGAATGCGGATGATATTGATATTCTTATTTCTGAAATATATGTTACCGGCGGCAAATGGACTGAATTTAAAACGCTGTTGGAAAGTAACGGATATGTGCTCATTGACGAGCACGAGCACACCTTCCGTAAAGACGGCGTGGATTATTCATACGCTTCAATTGAGGGCTTAAAAGATTTTGCAGGTATTGATTTACACGACATTGAAATACGGGATGTATCGAACACGAAATTTATGCTGTTGTCCTTGCAACAGTATTTTAAGGTTTACCAAAAATCCTCGCAGGACGGCTATAGAATGAATGTCAAAGAAAAGCAGGATAATAAAAAAATTGAGTTTATAAAGAGTATAATAGTATGAAATATTTTATTTTTTTAAATGATTTTGATATTCTATCCGACGGAGAAATCACGTTGAATATTACACAAAAACACAAAGGCGATGACGAATTACTGCCGTTCTATTATTATGATATTCTTGTCGGAAGTGAATCCGTGGGTAAAATCAGCATCCGTATTGGCAGTAACTATCATTCGTATTTTAACGGCAATATCGGCTATGAAATTGACGAGAAATTTCGTGGCTGTAATTATGCATATAAAGCCTGCAAACTCGTCTTACAAGTGGCGAAAGCACACGGTATGAATGATTTGATATTGACTTGTGATGAAAGCAATATTGCTTCTTATAAAACAATTGAAAAACTTGGTGCGCAACTCATTGATATTGTCAAACCACCAAAAGACTATTTTGCATACCGTGAGGATATGGAAAAACAAAGGATATATAAATTAAATATATCGGGAGGACGAGAATGAATATTGAAATACGAAAAGCAAAAATAGGTGACGAAAAAATACTTGCAAACATTCAGACCCAAGCGTGGAAGTCTGCTTTTGCGGATATTATTTCCGCAGATGATATGGAAAAATACACAGATGCTGCTAAAGCCGAAGAGATGTACATAAGGGTTTTAAATTCGGATTATGCAGAAATTTACATTCTTGAAATTGATGAAAAACCTCATTGTATTGCCTCTTGGAGTAAAGCAAGAAACGCTCAGTTTTCGGACTGTGCCGAAATAATTTGTATTCACAGCCTTTGCGATAATTGGGGCAAAGGCTACGGCTCAATGATGATGAATCATATCCTCAATGAAATAAAAAAATCAGGCTTAAAAAGCGTTATATTATGGGTGTTTGAAAAGAATACCCGTGCCCGTCGCTTTTACGAAAGACACGGATTTGAGCTGACAGGTAACACTCAACTTTCTTATGGTGCGGTTGAGGTGATGTACCGCAAGACTTTTTCCGTTTAATTAACCGTTTTTGTTCAAGAAAACATTTTCGTTTGCAGATAAAATTTACTTGTAAAGGTCGATTTTTACTTTAATTTCTGCACAAAGGAGATGTTACAATGGAAAACACTCAGCTTATTTTAAATGCCGTAAATTTCGCAAAAGAAAACGCAACAGACAGCGGAATTTCCGTTGAAGCTGTTGCGAAAAATGCCGGCTTTTCAATTGACTATTTCAACCGCATTTTTCTGTCCCACACGGGCTTTACCGTTACGGGCTATATCAGCTATATTCGCCTCAGACAGGCAGCTTTTCTGCTTCGCACAACGGATAAATCGGTGCTGGATATTGCGCTGGAAATCGGCTACGAGTCTCACGAGGGCTTCACAAAAGCGTTCAAGAAAAAATACGGTGCAGCCCCCAGTGAATACCGCACAGCTAACAAGGAAAAAATGATGTCTATGGCTGAAATAACCGACAAAACAGTTGCTGCCCGTTTTGTTCACAACAACCCCGATTTCAGGTTGGTTAACGTAAATGAGGTTATTGATTTTCTGCTTGAAAAGGATGCTAAAAAATACGGCTATTTCTGCACAACAATCAAGTGCTGCGGCCTTGAAATTGCCGCACCGAATGGGAATTATGAAAACGGATTTATCGGCATAGGCGACGATTTGAACGGCGGATGTTACCTTGAAATGCTCACCGAAGATTATGAAATTTTAGCTGATTGGATAAAGCGTTTTCCTCAAAGAAAAGCCTTTTATTCAGCCGAAAATGAAGAAGCAATCAAGAACGTTTTAAACTCTTTTGGCGTTTCAGAAAATCTTAAAGTTACACCGCAGAGCCTGTATTTCGGCGAGCCTTTTGAATGTTCACTTTCCGAAATAATCACAGTCAGACTGCTTACACCAAAGGACAAAAAAGCAATTCTGAAGTGGGCAGGCGGCAGGAAAGACGGGTATATAAAGCACCTGCTTAACGAGCAGGACTATTTGGACGAAAACAACCTTGAATACGGTGTTTTTGAAAGGGATAATCTTATTGCCGTTGCAGGCTGCGGAATTGACGAGGTGCACTGCTTAAGGCTCAATAACTGCTGTGCAATCCGCTTTAAAAACGGTTTGGAAAATGATAGTCTGTACAAGCTGATTTTTAAATTCGTTACAAACGATATTATATCAAAAGGTGCCTTGCCGTTTGATGATATTCAGCACGGCGAATACGCAAAAAGCCACGGCAATTTCACCTCCGAGGAATTAGGGTACACGGTTGTAAACAGAAGATATGATGTAGAATAAGCAATGCCCCGTCAAAAACAGGTTTGCTGTTTCTGACGGGGCATTATTTTCGGAGCGACGAGGGCGTCGCTCCCTACAGTTTAAAATAATCATCGTTATTCCATTTTAACGGGTTTTCATTAATATACTTCCAAACGCTTTCGTATTGTTGATAAGATTTGATAACCTCATCATAAAATGATTCCTGCCAAAGAGATTCGTTTGTGCCGAAAGTCTTTTTTTAATACCGGGTTGTAACGGATTTGAAATCTTTTATTAAACCCTGTAGGGAGCGACGCCCTCGCCGCTCGGAAATCTGAAATGCATATTGCTTTTCGATTGTTTCAATGGGGTCGGTATTTTCTATTATGATAATTGCGTGGATATGATTGGGCATTAATACAAACTTATCGATCTTTACATTCTCGTTGAGCGTTTCTATTTTCTTAAAACTCTCAACTACCTTGTTGCCGAGTGATGTCGGAACAACAAGGCTTTCGGGAATGACAGCTGCATCGAATTGCGGAGCGACGGGGGCGTCGCTCCCTACAGGTGTGATTTTTGAGAGCAGGGGGATTCGGTGGTTTGTGCATATAGTTACAAAATAATAACCGTACTTGCCGTAATCATATTCGGGTAATCTGTGGCTTTTTCTTTTTCTTAATTCTTTACCACTCATACTTTGTCAGTTTACCCTCACACAACAACTCGGGATAATCCCATTGCCTTAAAACTTCGTAAACGCCTATTGCGGCGGAATTTGAAAGGTTGAGGCTTCGTGCGGCGGAATCGTTTATCATCGGTATTCTTACGCATTTTTCGGGGTTTGCCTTGAGTAATTCTTCGGGCAGACCCTTTGTTTCCTTGCCGAAAACAAGGTAGGTGTTGTCGGGGTATTCAACGTCCGTGTGGCGGTGTGTTGCCTTGGTTGAAAAATAGAAAAAATTACCGTCACTGTTCTTTTCAAAGAAATCCGCTGTGTCCTTATAATATGTAATGTCAAGCAGGTGCCAGTAATCAAGTCCTGCTCTTTTCAGCTTCTTGTCGTCAACCCTAAAGCCCATAGGCTCAACAAGGTGAAGCCTTGTCCCCGTAGCCGCACAGGTACGGGCGATATTGCCTGTGTTCTGCGGGATTTCGGGCTCAATAAGAACTATGTTAAGCGTTTTACTCATCTTTTGTAAGCTCCTTGATAAGTCTGGGCAATTCACCCTCAAAAGCCACTCCGTAGCGCACATCGGGCGTGATTTTAAGCGTTCTTTCAATACAGCCGCAGGTGAATTTTGCCGCCGTTTCGGTGGCTTCCTTCAGACTCATATCGTTGAGCAATGCGCCGCAAAGCGTGCTTGCAAAAACATCGCCCGTGCCGTGGTAAACACCCGTTAAGCGCTCACGCAGGCAGTATTCGATTTCACCCGTTGCCGTGTCACAGCAGGCACAGCCGAGCTGATTTTCGTCAAAATAAACACCCGTCAGAACAATCTTTTTCGGTCCGAGGTCGCTTAATTTTTTTATGATTTTTTCAACATACTCCTTTGTGTACGGGCCTTCCTTATATTCTTCACCCGTCATAAATGCCGCTTCCGTAAAATTGGGCACAATAATATCGGCAAGCGAGCAAAGCTCAGCCATTTTCTTGGCGAATTCCATATCGAAAAGCGCATACATTCTGCCGTGGTCAGCCATAGCCGGGTCACAAAGGAAAAAGTTGTTATCGCTTTTGAAATCCTTTACAATGCTCTTTACAATTTCAATCTGCTCAAACGAGCCGAGGTAGCCCGAATAAATCGCATCAAATTTTAAATCAAGGCTTTTCCAGTGGTCTGCCATCGGGCGCATATCGCTTGTCAGGTCACGGTGCGTGTAGCCCGTAAAACCGCCTGTGTGGGTGGAAAGCACAGCAGTCGGAATAACGGTTGTTTCAATACCGCAGGCGGAAATAATCGGCAATGCAACGGTAAGGGAGCATTTGCCGAAGCCCGAAATATCGTGAATTGCAAGAGCACGTTTTGCTGTTTTCATTTCTTTACCTTCTTTGAATAACTTAACCTATTTATCATAACTTAATTCAGCGATAATTTCAAGAAAAAATTACATCACGTTGGTGAAATATTCTGCTGTGTTTTACGCTGCAGTCGGTTTAAAATAATATTAACTTGAATTTTGTGAGGTGATACTGTGAAAACGACAACAACAAAAATGGTAACAGGTCTGGGTCTTGGCCTTGTTGCGGGCGGTGCGGCAGCAGCACTCGGCGCAGCTATGATGAGCCCGTCACTCAAAAAGCAGACCCGTAAAAACGCCATGAAGGCTATGAAAACCGTCGAAAATATGATGGACAGCGTAAACTCTATGATGAAATAACTTTTGGGCACCTCTGAAAATTCCGGCACGCATTCTTTGTACCCTGAGTTTTTAGAGGTGCCCTCTTTCATTCTGTCAGATTATGTTGTATAATAAAACAAAACCGCTTAACATAAACGGTAAAAGGGAGAAAGAGAGAAATGAACAAATCTGCTTTAATATGTGTCTGTGTCGGCTTGCTTGTGCTTGCTTCAGGACTGTTTGTAACAAATAAAGACTTGCTTCTTGGCAAGAATGAATTGACTACGGGACAGACTGTTGAGAATGCGGGCAAGGAGGAAACTGCAACCGTCGTGCCCACAACTTTGCCTACTACTCAAACCACAACCGAGGCTTCAACCAAAGCAACAACCGCAAAGCCCACTACAGCACGCCCGAAGTTTACAAATCCTGCCTTCGTTGCGGAAAATATCACGGGTGCACCGTCTGCAAATGCAGGCACTTTTACTGGCTATATGCCCTTGAATTCTGTGGACTTTTCGGTAAATGACCCTGATAATTCAAGGGGACTGCCAACAAGCGTTATCAACCACAGCTTCGGCGTTGCCAAGGAAGGCAAGCCGCATCAGATTAGCGTTGATTCACAGAAATTCTTTGAAACAAAAGGCTACAACGCCGTAACCTACGACACCAAATCAACCGATAAGGTGCTTTATCTTACCTTCGACTGCGGCTACGAAAACGGCTATACTTTTAACGTTCTTGATACGCTTAAAGAGAAAAAAGTCAGCGCTGCTTTCTTCTGTACGCTTGACCATATTGAGGCGGAGCCTGAGCTTATTTCACGAATGATTAAAGAGGGGCACATTGTCGGCAATCACTCAACCAATCATCCTAACTTCAGCAAAATCAGCCGCACTAAAATGGCGGAAGAAATTGAAGAATGTGATAATTATCTGCGCAAGAATTTCGGCTATACATCGCCGTATTTCCGCTTTCCCGAGGGTGCATACACCGAAAGTGCACTCGATCTGGTTGAGTCGCTCGGCTACAAGAGCGTTTTCTGGTCGCTTGCCTATTCCGACTGGGATACTTCAAAGCAAAAGGGCGCTCAGTACGCCTTTGATACCGTAACAGCACGCCTGCACCCGGGCGCAATAATTCTGCTCCATTCCGTGTCGAAAGATAACGCAGAGGCCTTGGGGGATATTATAGATTACGCACTTTCACAGGGCTATGTTTTCAAGCCTCTTACAGCCTTGCCGAAATAATTAATCAGTTAAAAATAAAAATATGGTTGACGAGCCTGCTTTTTTAAAGTAAAATATAGTGGTACCAACAATTTTTAAAAATAAGGAAGTGCCGGCAATGATTAAGGTCACGGTTTATAACGAATATATTCACGAGGTTGAAAGCGAAGAAATAGCAGCGGTCTACCCCAAGGGTATCCACGGCTGTATTGCAGATTTTCTCGGCGCAAACGAGGATATTACCGTTAAAACGGTAACGCTTGAAACCGTTGAAGAAATTACCGATGAGCTTCTTTTCGATACCGATGTTCTCATCTGGTGGGGTCATATGGCTCACCACCGTGTTCCCGATGAAATTGCCGAAAGAGTATATAATCACGTCATGCGTGGTATGGGCTTTATTGCTTTGCATTCTGCCCATTTTTCAAAGCCCTTCACTCGCCTTATGGGCACAACCTGCTCGCTTTGCTGGCGTGAGGGTGACAGAGAGCGTGTGTGGAACATTATGCCTTCTCACCCCATTGCGCAGGGCATAGGCAATTATTTTGAAATTCCCGAAGAGGAAATGTACGGCGAGCGCTTTGATATTCCTACTCCCGACGAGCTTGTTTTCCTTGGCTGGTTCAAGGGCGGAGAGGTCTTCCGTTCGGGCTGCTGCTGGAGCAAAGGCCTTGGCAGAATATTCTATTTCCAGCCCGGTCACGAAAGCAACCCGACCTTCTTTATTCCCGAGGTTCAGCGCATAATCACAAACGCTGTCCGCTGGGCAAAGCCTCTTTACAGGCTGCCCGAAATTGAGTGTCCTCACACTCCCTCTCCCGAAGAAAATCTTTGATAAAACAAACGGTCCTGCATCTTTAGGTTTGTGGAGATGCAGGATATTCAGCGATATAAAGCATTTATTCTGAGGTGTGAACTTTATGAAAAAACCGATTTTTGCCGTGTGCGCTCTTGCTGTGGCGGTGTCGTGCATGCTTGCCGGCTGCGGAGGAAATAACAATCAGCAGCAGGAGCCTGTGAAAACAACCAGCTTTGAGGAGTTGCGCTCGTATTACGATGAGCTTGCCAAGGGTGAAATAAAGCAGGAGATAGCAACAACCGAGGCAAGAAATACATACTATACCTTTGTGGGCGACGAGAACCTGCTGCCTCCCGGCGTTTACGGTAAGCTTGAAGATATCGTATACAAAACCTACAGCAGGCTTTACGGCAAGTACGGTGCGGAGTATACCACGCCTAAAATAACCATATACATAGATGCAGCATATTCGGGCAAGGGCGCAAACTATACCTCCGGTAAAAAAATATATATCAATCCTAACTGGTTTGTCGATAACCCCGATGACTACGACAGCATAATTCCTGCGCTTATGGCTACTGTACAGACCTATAACGCCTCTGCTCCCGATTGGATTAAAAGTTCAATAAGGGCTTATGTGCGTGACCAGTTCCGCAGCCAGTATGCGGACAAGAACTGGTTTGTATCAACCTCTTACGAGGGCGTTTCCTACGAAGAGGGCGGCGTTCACGGTGCAGCCTTCCTCAAGTGGATTAACTCCACAACCGATATGGATATTGTTTACCGTCTTAACAGAGCTCTGCAGAATGGCTCATACAAAGAAGAATTCTGGAAGGATGAGACCGGGCTTACTTTAGGTCAGCTTTGGACAAGCTTTCAGAAAAACAGCTGATAATTAAGTTATTGAAAGGAAAAATACTATGGTTTCCAATCTTTTTGATATTGAGGAAATTAAGTCGCAGTATAATTTTAAGGGCGAATACTACGATTTTGATATACTCAATAACGGTCATATTAACAACACATATGTTCTCAATTTCGACTATAACGGCTGCGAGAAATCTTATGTTCTCCAGCAGATAAATACCTCGGTTTTCAAAAATCCCGAGGAGCTTATGCGCAACTATGTCGGCGTTACGGATTTTGTGCGCAATAAGGTCATTGAGGCAGGCGGAAATCCGCTCAGAGAGTCGCTCAAGGTTTACTATACCAAGGACGGAAAGCCTTTTTATCTCGACAAATCGGGCAGATACTGGCGTGTCATAAACTACGTTATAAACACCGTCAGTTACAATTTCCCCGACAGTACCGAAATCTGCCGTAAGGCAGGTAAAACCTTCGGCAATTTCCAGAAGCTGCTGGCAGACTATCCTGCTGAGGAGCTTTGTGAAACCATACCCAATTTCCACAATACTGTGTCCCGCTACAACGACTTTTTAAAGGCTGTTGAGGAGGACAGGGCAGGCAGAGCTGCCGAAGTGACAAAGGAAATTGAGTTTGTAAAAGCACGCAAGAAGGATTGCTCCGTGCTGCTCGATTTACTCGAAAAGGGTGAGCTTCCGCTTCGTGTAACCCACAACGATACAAAGCTCAATAATGTTCTGTTCGATAAAAAAACGGGTGACGGAATTTGTGTTATCGACCTTGATACCGTTATGCCCGGTCTTTCTCTGTACGATTTCGGTGACAGCCTGCGCTTTGCCGGCAATACTGCTGATGAAGACGAAAAAGATCTCTCAAAGGTCAGGTTCAATACCGAAATATACCGCAGCTATACCGAGGGCTACCTTTCAGCCGCCGGTGACAGCCTTACACCTGCGGAGATTTATTATCTTCCCTTCTCGGTAAAGCTTATGACACTTGAATGCGGTATACGCTTCCTTACCGACTACCTTTACGGTGATGTTTATTTCAGAATCAGCCGTCCCGAGCATAATCTTGACCGCTGCAGAACACAGTTCAAGCTGGTTGAGGAGATTGAGGAAAAATATGTGGAGCTTATGGGGATAACCCAGCTTATTTCCGAACAGCTCAAGTAATAATCGGAGGCAATTATCTTGCTAAAAAAAGCGTTGATTTGTTTTGCCGGTGCCGCCGGTCTGCTTTTGCTTTGCCTGTTCCTTTTTGTCATTAAGGGCAGTGATGAGGTCACTTTTTTTCAGCGGCAGAATATCAATCAGTATCTGTCGTCTGTGCCTTTTGAACAGGATGCGGGCGGTAACAATATAATTATGCCCGTTGCCGTTGCTTCGGGAACGGATGACTATCCCTGCGATACCTTTCTCGGTGCACGCAATCAGATTGATTATGCAACCGGCTATGTTGAGGTAAAGGTTGCCGTAACGCCTGAAAACGAGGTCATACTTGCCGAAGGCTTCACTTCCTATGACGAGAAAGACTCTGTGCGGCTGAGCCGTGTGATAGCACAGCTCAACGAGGAATATGAGGACTGCGGCATTGTTATTGAACTGAGTGAATATAGCCGACTGAGTTATCTCAATGCCGTGCTCGTAAGCCGTGAAATGGTAACAAAATCGGTTATAACTGGTGTTCACGAAAATGCCGTTTCCTATATCAAGGGCTTCTTTCCGCAGACAAGGGTGCTCTGCGATTATGACGGCGAAAACCGCCTGAGCCTTGCCGAAATCCGTGCCTGCGGTGCAGACGGTATACTTTGTACAGGTGAAGCGTTCAACAGCTCTCTTGCAGAAAAAGCGAGGGAGGAAGGCTTGCTCGTCTGGGTGGATTGCGGCAGTGATGTATACGCAACCGTTAAAGCAATGAAATTTGCAGCAGACGGTATCATTACGGACAGACCTGAGTTTGTCACACAGATGCGTATGTGGTGGGAGAAGGACGCTTTTGAAGAAGCGGTAAAGTCCTCAAAAGAATAGAGAATTATGTTTTTTGCTGTGTTCGGCTTCGGTCGGACACAGTATTTTTTTGTCTGAACGTAAAGGTTGTATACTGTGACGGAGAAAAGAGTGCCGCTTTGTGCAAATTCAACAGACTGAACAGGTAATTTTCTGACAATTGCATAAAGTTACAAAAAAGTAAACAAATACGCTGTTTTTCCGTTGACAAAAATAACGGGTAGTGATACAATTCTTAGTGTGTATTATTATTTCTGTATATATAATAATTATATATAGAAAATTTATTTGTTATTAAGGGGTCGGGCTAAATGGAAGAAAACAAAACTCTTTCCGCTCAGCAGGGCGAAACTCAGGCTAAGAAGTCCACGGGCGGCAGACGCATACGTCCAATGGTGCTTATGTTTGAGCCTGTGTTTGACAACAACCTCAATATGGCTCTTGATTATGCTGCAACAGTCGTAATCAACGACAGCAAGATGGGTGTTATGCTTCCCGAGTATTACAGCCCCGTTGCAGAAAAGAGCAACCGCATCTGCGAGATTAACCGCTGGGCTGTCGAGGAGTGTTGCGACGTTCTCAAAAGAGCCGATGCAAGAGATGCAAGCATCAACAGCTTTATTCTCGACCTTTCAGTCAAGTATCTTGCAAAGCCCTACTTCTGCACACAGATTCTTAAAATCCTCGATAAGAAGGAAGTTGAGGCTGATAAGTTCTGCTTCAACATTTCGGAAAACATCTACGCTACCGAAAGCGAGCAGGTTAAAAAGAATATCGCCGAAATGCGTGAGCACGGTTCCTTCTTTACGATTGATGACCTCGGCGTTGAATACACCTCAATGTCCAATCTCTCACAGTACGAGGTCGATTACATAGGAATCAACCGCAAGATGATAGAGCCCATCAATCCCGAGCTTTATGAGGATGAGGACAGACCGAGAATAGTTGTCCAGGGTCTTGTGGATTTTGCAAAAAAGCTCGGCGTCAAAACAATTGCCGACGGTGTCGATACTCCCGAGCTTGCAGCCCTCCTCACCAAAATGGGCGTGCGCAGGCTCAAGGGCAAAAACTACTGCACAGACCTCTGGGACGAAAAGAAAATCAAATAACCATACAGTAGGGGACGGCGTCCTCGACGTCCCGTTGAAAAGTTCATCACCCAATAATCGGAGTTGATAAATTTATGGCAAGAAAGAAAAAAGAAACGGCTCAGCCTGAGCAGCCCGTTAACAACGGCTTTGTAGAGGGCGCAACCGGTCCGTATATCCCGGCTCTTACTCCGGATGATATGGATAAGTACGATGTAAATACAACCGCCGAAACGGTATATAAACGAAACTGGTTAATTAGAATTCTGGCTATTATCGTCGGCGTGCTCATACTTCTGCTCGGTATCGGCTACGCCTGTACCTCGGTTATCAACAGCGCAGGCCGCTTCACCGTCAGTATGACGGGTAACCTCTACGGTATCCAGCTTGTAGATAACGAGAAGTTTGAAAACCCCACGCTGACTCTTTACGGCTCAGCGGTTGAAAATATGGACAATATCACAAAGCATTGGCTACTCAATAAAAACGGCGAGCTTGGCGACGACCCCGTTTACGATAGCTATGCAGATATTGACAAGGTTTACGGTGACCACAACGGTACAAACTACCTCGCCTATACCTTCTCGGTGCGCAACGGCGGCGAAGCTGTTCCGGGCGGTGAGGATGCAACGGTTGATTACCTGGCAAGTCTTGAAGTAGTCACAGCCTACAAGGGCGCAGACGAAGCAATTCGTGTTATGGTTTTCATAAACGGTAAACCCACTACATACGCAAAGCCCAGGGTTTCCGACGGCAAAAAGGAAACATTCGAGGCGGACAAAAACTTCATATCCGACACAATGGTTATGCAGTACACCCGCAAGAACTTCAAGGTAGACCAAAGTGACAGATATACTGTCGTCGTCTGGCTTGAGGGCGAAGATCCTGAATGTGTCAACGACATTATGGGAGGTGAAGTCAAACTCAAGATGACCCTTGAGGTTCTTGACAGAGAAAAGGCCGATTAAGTTGGGGGAGACTTATTAAAGCCGCTTTTCAGTCACAGGGTTTGATTTTATTACCCGTAACAGTCAAAGACATTTTGGATAAAATGTGTTTCTAATCCCTAAAAAACACTAACTCTTAAATGGAGGAAAAAACTATGAAAAAACGTTCACTCGTGGCAGCACTTGCGATGCTCATGGTATCCGCAATTGTTCTCACATCATCCACCTACGCATGGTTCGCAACCGGTACAACAGCTAAGGTTTCCGGTATCAGCGCAACAGTAAGCAACTCATCAGGTAACATCACAATCTCTGCTAACGGCACAGATTATGCAACAACACTTGATTACGGTGCTTTCCAGGGTCAGACAGGCAACTTCACTCCCGCTAATTTCGCACCTGTTTCCTTCAACCCCAAAGCACTTACTTTTGTTGCTGGTAGCATCGCTCAGGGCGAAGACGAAGGCAACGCAGCAACATTTGGTAAGCTTGTTTTCAATCCTGCTCTTGCAACAGGCGACAGCGATAAGTACATTCAGCTTAAGGTTTATGTCAAGTCTTCTGTTGACTGCTCAGTAACAGTTGCAGCTGACATGGCTGGCTCCGTATATCAGTTCATCTATGCAGCTATCTATGACGATGCTGAAGGCACAGCTGATTATAAGGTTTACAACACAGCTCAGAGAACATACACACCCGTTGTTTCTGCAACAGCAGGTATAGATGTTGACACAGACAACATCATGACATCCAAGGATAAGCTCACTGATGGTGCTTCTGAGTATAATGCACTCGGCGATGCTGTTAACAGCACATCAAGCGATACAGTTACTCTTAACCTCACTGCTAACCAGCCTCAGACAATCACTCTTTATGTTTGGGCAGAAGGTAATGACAGCCTTTGCGTTGGTAACATCACAGCTCAGGCTTGTGCAGTTGCTCTCAACTTCACAAAGGTCTAATTTGACACAGTTTCTTAATACAGTTAATTAAACTGATTTTACCGGGTCGGGTTTGACCCGACCCGGTGTTACCCCTAATTATTTTCTCCCCCAAGGCAGGGGGCGGTAAATAATCCGCTTCTTGCAAAACAAAAATTTGTGATTTAGCTAAAACACAACTTTCTTCGGCGGCTGTCGCTGGCAGCTCCCGAGCCTATTCCTTGCGGTGCGTAACCGCACCGCAAGGGGTAAGTGAAAGTCAATGCGTAATTTGTAGTGCAAACCTAACTGCGTGTCATCCTGAACGAAGTGAAGGATCTTAAAACCCGTAGTGCCGACCCTCGGTCGGCTATAAAAAGCAAAAAAGATTCTTCGTCGTTTCACTCCTCAGAATGACACAGTTGAAAACAGTTGATTCATATATTTAAAACATATAAATATATGAATGAGGTGTTTTCCACCAAAACAATCCTCCGCCTCGCTTTTGCTCGGTACCTCCTTTCAAAAGGAGGAAAATCCCACAAATACAGCGATGTAAATTGCTTTGTCAATAGCTCCTTTTGAAAGGAAGATTCTCCCACGGTGTGGGGGAAATGTCCGAAGGACAAAGGGGGACGGCCTCTGTCAGAGGCTGTCACGAAGTGACTGAGGATTGAAATAAAACCGGTAAAAATATCAAGTTCCCATAAACTTACAAAAATGCGAGGTATTTTTAATGAAAAAGATTGGTAAAATCGTGGGCAATGTCCTTGTAACCGTTATTCTAGTTTTCTCTATATTAATGACGGTTATGGTTTTATCCTCAACAAAGCACGAATCGGGTCTACCTAACCTTTTTGGCAAGGCTGTTTTCAATGTTCTCACCGACTCAATGATGAGTGAGGAAGGCTTCCCCGAGGGCTCGCTGATTATTGTTGAGCTTACCGATACCACACGTAAGGAACCCTACAAGGTTGGCGATGTTGTAACCTTTTGGCGTTTTTACGAAGACCAAAGATATCTTGAAACCCATAGAATTGTAGCTGATACATATACACAAAGTCAGAACGAAGTTGTTGACGGAATCTGGGTACACGGTGGTACACCTTACTATGTAACACGAGGCGATAATACACCCGATATAGATATGAATCAGGATTTGAGCATTGATTACCTTTCAAACGAGCGTATCGTTGCAAAGTGGACGGGTACCGCAATTCCTTACCTTGGTTCAATTCTTTCCTTCCTTCAGTCACAGCTCGGCTTTATGCTCTGCGTAGTTATCCCGACAGCAATCTTCTTCTTCTTTGAGCTGTTCAAGTTCATTTCAACACTTATGGACGCTAAGAAGGAAAAGGCTGTTGCCGCTGTTAAGGATGCTGAGGAAGAAATCAAGCAACGAGTTATGGCTGAAATGCTTGCCGCTCAGGCTGCAGCCGCTCCCGCTGAAGCAGTAAAGGTGACAGAGGAAAAGCCAAAGCCCGTTGAAGAAACCCAAAAGCCCGAGCCTAAGGCAGACTCCGAAGAGGATATAAAGAAAAAGGCGGTTGAAGAATATATCGCCAAACAGGAGGCAGAAAAAGCCGCCGCCGCAAAGGCAGCCGAGGAAGAAGAAATTAAACGCAAGGCTGTCGAAGAATACATCAAGCAGCAGGAAGCCGAAAAGGCCGCCGCTGAACAGGCCGCCAAAGAGGAAGAACTCAAAAAGCAGGCCATAGCAGAATACCTCGCACAGCAGGAAGCAGAAAAAGCTGACGCAGAAACAACAGAATAAACAAACGAATAATAATCCTTAAATATTTATATTATTATATACATTATTTATCTTTCCGGTATTCAATGAGCACGGTGCTCTAAAATAAAAATCTTAAGTAAAGAGGGTAAACAAAATGGCAAAACGCAAAATAGGACTTTCAATCATCGTTCTTATCGTTGCCGCAACAACAATGGTATCGGGTACATACGCCTGGTTCCTCGTAGGTGGCTTCGCAGAGCTGTTCGACCTCGGCTTTGATGTAATCGAAGCAGGCGGCGGCATCGAAATTCAGGGCTCCGCAGGTACGGCTTATGTCGTTGAAGGCGGTGAGTCTGCTGCTTGGGGTGCTTACCTCGACAGAGACAATTTCGCAGAAGGCGAACTCATTGCTGCAGACGGTAAGTACGCTCCCGTTTCAAGTGCAGACGGTACAGCTTTCACAAAGGTAGGTCTTCAGGGCGGCTATTTCGCATCCCTTACACCCGAAAAGGGCAAGGACTACAACGAAATGACAATCAAAATCCGTTCCACAACGGCAGAGGCTGTTACAGGCACAATGCACGTTGCTCTTACCGGTAATGATGCAGGTCATGAAGCTGTCAGCGCAGCTCGTATTTCCGTAACTTATGCCGGTAACACAACAATTTTCGCAATGGCAGGCGACAGCACACAGGCTGTTACTTCAAACGATATTCCTGTTGAAACCGTTGTTGACTCAAACAACAACAGCATCATCGACTCCGCAGAAGCTAACGGCGTTGTTTCACTCGCAACACAGACAATTACCGAGCTTACACAGTCTGCTGCAGACCAGAACAAGTATGAAGGCTCACTTGAGCTTGCAAACATTCCCGGCAACACCGGCTCCGAAACAATCGTTGTCCGTATCTGGATTGAAGGTAACGACACAGACTGTACAGGTGAAAAGCTCTCCGCTAAGCATCTTGCAGCTTCTATTTCCTTCGGCTCAGTAAGTGAAGACGAAACTCCCGCTGCATAAAATTCACGCAGCTTAAATACATAACATATAACCTACACGGCACAAAAGGATAAACCGATATGAAGAAAAAGAACCTTTTAGACAACAGAATATTTCATATTGCAATGAATGTTCTCTCGTCAATCATTCTCATATTTTCCATTGTTGTGTGCGCTATGGTTATCATCTCAACAAAATCCTCTACGGGTGTTGCAAACCTCGGCGGTTATTCGTTCCTCTCTGTTCAGAGTGATTCAATGGAGGATATCTTCTTCCCCGGTGATTTGATTATGGTCAAGCGCTATAACAAAACCCACCAATACAAGGAAAACGACATAATTTCCTTCATTGCCTACGATAACACCGGCTCTATGTACATAAATACGCACAGAGTTATCAAGGTTAAAAACACCAACGGCTATATAAGCTATGTCACCAAGGGTGACAATGCCGAAGAGCCGGACAGAAAAGAGGTTCCGTCCTCACGCATACTCGGTACATATACCGGTAAGCGTGTCAGCAATCTCGGCAAGTTCTTCGATTTTGCCGAAACCTCGCAGGGTGTATTGCTGTTGATTGTTCTGCCCGCTGCCCTTATTGTAATCTGGCAGCTTTTCGGCTATCTTCGTTCTCTTGCAATCGACAAAAAAATTCAACCTCAACCTGTTTACCAAAACGCTCAGCCTCGGTCTTACCCTCCTGCGGCTCAGAGCGATAAGGATGCCATCATAAGGGAATACCTCAGACAGCAGCAGGAAGAGGAAGCAAGGAAACAACAGATTATCGAAGAATATCTGCAAAAGCAAAAAGAGCTTGAGCAGGCAGAAAAAGAAAAGGCGGAAGAAGCCAAGATCAAGGCAATCATTGCCGAATTCCTCGCCCAGCAAAAAGCTGCTGAAGAAGAACTCAAGCAGCAGGGCAATGACAATAACGACCAAGTTTAAAAAATACAGCATAGAGGTGGCTATAAAATGAGCGGTATTTTCCAGTTTTTAGGTGACTTTCTCGACCAGCTTTTTGTTAAAGGCTTCTGGGGAATAATCAAGGGCTTCGGCCTGGGCGTTGCAAACATTTTCAACGTTCCCAAGTATGTCAATATTTTCAGAGAGTATGCAGGCTCTCTCGGTGTCGGCGGTATCATCCTCGGCGCACTGTGCTGTCTGCTTGTGCTTGCTCTGCTTGCAGGTATTATTCTTCTGATTGTTCTTCTCGTTCGAAAATATGTCCGCTTCCGTAAGACGGTTGTTAACCAGGAGGAACTTCTCAACGAGGTTGCCACTCTCAACCGTGAGGTTATGAAGCTCTCCATTGAAAAGGATAAGATTCTTGCAATGAAGGTTTCTCAGCTTGGCCTTCGTCCCGGCGAAAACCCCTACCTTGAATCCGCTGTTGACGGCTCATCAGGTGCCGCTGCTGTTGCTGCAGAAGGTGCAGAAGGCGAGGTATCTCCCGAAGGTACAGACGACAGAACAGCTGATGACTACAGCCGTTTCTACAAGCTCACTCAGGTTGATATTGAAATGGAAGGCTATGAGCCGCCCGTTTACAATAATGAAATCACCCTTCCCGGTATTATTGATATGTTCCGCAACTTTGCTGCTTCCAGAATGGGTCTTTACTACGAGCACAGAACGCTCCGCCTTTTCCTTGCAGCGTTTGCTTCAACCCGTCTGATTATCTTACAGGGTATTTCCGGTACCGGTAAAACTTCACTTCCTTACTCCTTTGGTAAGTTCCTTCAGAACGACGCAATCATCGCTTCCGTTCAGCCTTCATGGCGTGACCGTACCGAGCTTTTCGGCTACTTCAACGAATTTACCAAGCGCTTCAACGAAACAGAAGTTCTCAAGAAGATGTACGAGGCTACATATAAGGAAGATATTTACCTTACCATCCTCGACGAAATGAATATCGCCCGTGTTGAGTACTATTTCGCAGAAATGCTTTCAATTCTCGAAATGCCCAGCCGTGACGAATGGATTGTTTCTCTTGTTCCCTCAGTTTGGCCCACAGACCCCAAGCACCTCTTCGACGGTAAGCTCAAGCTCCCCGAAAATATGTGGTACATAGGCACAATCAATAACGACGACTCGACCTTCGCCGTTACCGATAAGGTTTACGACCGTGCTATCCCGATTGACATTAACACAAAGGGTAAGTTCTTCGAAGCACCCTGGACAGATAACCTCACTCTCAGCTATAAGCACCTCGAATCAATGTTTGCAGAGTGTAAAGAAAAGTACAAGGTTTCCGAAGAAAGCCTTCGTAAACTCGCAGAGCTTGACGACTATGTTATTGAACACTTCCGTCTTGCTTTCGGTAACCGTATTGTTAAGCAGCTTCAGGAGTTCGTTCCTGCTTATGTCGGCTGCGGCGGTACAGAAATCGACGGTCTTGACTTCGTTCTCTGTCACAAGATTCTCCGTAAGTTTGAATCCTTGAACCTTTCTTTCATCCGTGATGAAATCTCCGGTCTTATTACTTACCTCAATAAGCACTTCGGTAAGTCCAATATGAACGAGTCCAAGGAATACCTGGAAAGACTCCAGAAGATGATGTAATTATTTTAATATTTAGGCTTTCCGCCTCGGTTTCGGGGCGGAAGCCAAACAGCGTAAAAACGCAAAGTCTATTTTAAGGAGCGATTGATAAGTTATGGGAACTTCATACGAAGACCTCTATAATGAATACAAAGCAGGTACATTGTCACTCTTTGACAGTGACGATTACTACAGCAATATGCTTGAGGCTATGGAAACCGGCAAGCATGAAATATCTATGTTCAATCGTTTCTTTGAAAAGAAGATTGATTTAAAATGGGTTGAGGCTATTGAAGCCTGTACGGTTGCACTCGATACCATTGTCCGTAACCCACGTAAGTTCATCGTTCAGGAAGAAGAAATCGTTCCCATCGAGCGTGCAAGAAAGATTACCGCCGAATCGGTACGCCACCTTGCACAGCACACCAATATGATTGCCCGTGTTGACGGCGATAAGGTTACTCCCAGCCAGATTCTTAACGTTTTCCGTGAAGAAAGCTTTGAAATTTACGAAAACCGTTTCATTTTTACACTACTTCGAAATCTCCAGCACTTTATCGACACACGATATAACGTGCTTTTCAATATGGAGCAGGACGAACAGCGTTCCTCGCTCACAATGAACAGCGAAATCAAGAAGGGTCACGAAACTATTACCTATAAACTTGAGGTTGCAACACAGACAACTGCCACTATGAGCGCAGAGGATATGAAGCCCGGCGATGAAAATGTCAGCGCTCTCGCAAGAATTGAGCGTATCAAGCGTGTTGTTAACGGCTTCTGCTCATCCTCATTTATGCGTGACCTTGTTCACTGTACTCCCGTGCGTCCTCCGATTATGCGTACAAACGTTATTCAGAAGGACCCCAACTTCCGTGCTTGCCTTAATCTCTGGCAGTTTATCTCGTCTTACGATGAGGTCGGCTACGAAATCACAGCAAAAGAAACCAACGAAATGGTGCCCGACGATTATAAGAACGATTTGTTCAAATTGGCATCTGTTAACTATATGCTACTCAAGAAGAATATCGGTGAGCAGGAATACGAAGAAGGCAAGTTCAAGAAGCGTAAGGTTAAGCCGAAGCTTCTCAAACGTCTTGCCGAAGAGCTCGTTCTCAACTACGATATGGAAGAGGTTGAGATACGCAAAGTCTTTATTGAAGAGCTTAAACGAGCAAACAAGAAGAAAACTGCGGGCGAAACCAAGATTAATGAAGCTATCGACCGTGCGTTGAAGTCTGAAAACGATCGTAAGGCTGAAATTGAGGCTAAAATTCAGGCAGAAATTCAGCGCAAGAAGGAAATCGAAAAACGCCGCAAGGAAAGAGAAAAAGCAAAGCTTGCCAGAGAACTTGCCCTCGAAAAGGAGAGGAAGGCAAAAGAAAAGGCAAGACTCAAAGCCAAGAAGGAAAAAGAGCTTGCTCTCGAAAAAGAACGTAAAGCAAAAGAAAAAGAGCGTGCCAGAAAAGCAAAGCTGCGTGAGCAGGAGCTCGAACGACAGGCAAAAGAAAAAGAAAAAGCCAGACTTGCAAAAGAAAAGGCAAGAGAAGAAAAACTCAGAGCTCTGGAAGAGGAAAAAGCAAGAAAAGCAGCACTCCTCGCTGAACAGAAAAAGCAAAAAGAGCTTGCCGCTAAACAGGCTGAAAAAGAAAAGCAGCTTGCAGCTAAACAAAAGGCAAGAGAAAAGCTGGCAAGGGAAAAGGCTTTACAAGCTGAAAAGGAGCGTAAAGCAAAACTCAAGTCAAAGGAAAAAGAGCGCTTAGCAAAGCAGAAGGCTCTTGAAGAACAAAAGGCTAAAGATGCGGCCGCAAAACAGAAGGCAAAAGATAAAGCCGCAAAGGAAAAAGCCGCTCAGCTCGAAAAAGAAAAGGCAGCCAAGGCTAAAATGAAGGAAAAAGAGAAGTTAGCCAAGGCAAAAGCTCTTGAACAGCAGAAAGCCAAGGAGGCAGCTGCCAAATTAAAGGAAAAAGAAAAGGCTGCAAAGGAAAAGGCTTTACAGGCCGCAAAAGAAAAAGCCGCTGCAAAGAAAGCCAAGGATAAAGAAAAATTGGCTAAACAGCGTGCTTTAGAAGCAGAAAAAGAAAAGGCAGCCAAAGCCAAGCAGAAGGCTAAAGAAAAGGCTGCAAGGGAAAAGGCTTTACAAGCCGAAAAGGCAAAGGCAGCCGCAAAGAAAGCAGCTAAACAGAAGGCTGCTGAGAAAACAAAAACAGCAGAATAAGTTCACTACAGTAAATTATTAACTCAAATCAGCTTGAATACAGACGGTGCAACGGCAGAAGGACACCGAGAATACTGTTTCAGCCTGAATAACTTAACAACTTCGGAGGTTACTCAAAAATGAAAAAGAGAGTCGCATTTCGCTCATTTGTAATACTGTTGGCGGCAGTAATGTTACTGTCGTCTACAAGCGCATACAATATTCTGGTTTACGCAAATCAGGATAGCGTTGCCAACTCTCTTTCTGCCATTGGTTCTCTCTCCGAAGATACTGTAACCGAACCCAATATTGCTGTACAGGGCGGAAACCTTGAACTCAATGCTGAAGAAGGAACAACAGAGCCTTCAACCATAACATGGTTAGGTAATGGTTCTGAGCAGAATCCCTACCAGATTTCTTCTGCTGCACACCTTATGCAGGTCAACAAAATGGTAAACGCAACAGAGGTCAGTGCTGAAACAGGTATTCATACTGTTACGGAAAAACACTTTATACTTACTGCTGATATTGACCTTACACCTTTGTTTGCCAACGGCGGAGCTCCTTATATTGCTTCTGCCGGTAGTGCTTACCTTGTTTCCGCAGACCCGTCCGATCCTTCTTCTACAATGAAATATATCAAGCTTGACGGTGCGTATGAGGTTGACGGCGTAACATATAGGCATAAAATTTATGTTGATGAATCAGTAACGGTCGATGTCAAAAACTACGAAAACTTTGCTCTTTTCGGTTACCTGAGCAATAATTCCGTTATTTCTAATGTTATATTTGAAAACATTGATGTAAATGTTACTGCTCTCCAGCCTCAGCGCATATCCGTAATTGCTTACAGAAATGACGGTACAATTACAGATTGTGAAATTATCAACTCTTCCGTAACACTTCCTTCCAAATCTGAAACAGACGGTGCAGGTACAGGTGATGCTTATTACGGCATCGCAGGTGCTGTTGCGGATAACAGAGCATCAGTACGCAATGTAAAAGTAAAGAACTTTACACTTTCACTTTCGTCAACATCATCGAACGACTACATTGCCGGTCTTGTCGGTCAGAACAGAGGTACTGTTGAAAAGTCTTCCGTATTCGGCCTCAAGATAACTGTTGGCGGTATTAACCACTATGTTGGCGGTCTTGTCGGTTATAACGTTTCAACAGTAACGGACTGTTCTGTCAATATGGCAGGCGATAACAACGTAACAAACAATATTTACGGCGGTGGCTATGTCGGCGGCCTTGTAGGCTATAATGAATCAGCGGCTGAAATAAAAAACAGTTCGGTAACAGGCTCTGTTACTTCAGCTCAGTTTGCTTCTTCAAACAGATATAATATGTACGGCACAGCGGAAAACTCTAACAGCTCCGTTGCGTACTTCGGCGGTATCACCGGTGTCAACAAGGGTACTGTTGAAAAAACAACTGTTTCCGATCTCGGATTCTTTATGGGATTTAACTCCGTTTCTTACACCGGCTGCTTCGGCGGTATCGCTGCTGTTTCCACGGGCGGTGTAATTAATACAAGTGTTGCATCAGGCTCTTTTGTTGCTCAGAACAGTACTGTCTGCCATGCAGGCGGTATAATCGGCTACGCTCAGGCTGATGATACGAAGATAGTAAATGACTGTTACGCTCTGTTCAAGCTCAGCGTACCGGCTGTTGATCTCGTCGGTGCTGTTGTCGGCTATGGCGGTAACGCTCAGACGGCCTATAATAGCTACTGGTCTGATGCAATCAGCGGCTGCGTTACGTCCTATGTTATTCCGGATCAGACCGATGCAAACAGACCTTATGCTGTTGAGGCATCTCTCGGTAAACTTATTTCCTATAACCGTGCTCTTGTTATCGAGCGTGGACGCACTGTAGATATTCCTGCCTCACAGCTTAACCACTCTTTTGTAAAAATCAGCGGCGCAGCTCTTGATACTGCAAGTATATCAGTTGATTCTGCTTTGTCGGTAACCGGCAGCGGTACAAATAACAGCTTGTTCACAAAAGCGTATTCAGCAGACATCAGCTTCCCAGCAGACGCAAATGGCGTAGCTTTTGTAGGCTCTGATGATAAGCAGAGTATGTCCATTGAGTTTAATCTCGACGTTGTAGTTGCTTCTGCAACAGGTGATCCTGACAGTACGGATAATCCGATGGTTATCAGTTCTTCTGCAATGGCTAAGTTTATTTACCGTATGCCCTACGGTCATTTTGTTCTGGATACAGATATTGCTGTTTTGTCAGATTCGTGGAGCGCCGTCCACTTCACAGGTACAATCAACGGCAACGGAAACATTGTTTCTGCCGAAACGCCTCTGTTCCTCAGCGTTATAGGTTCAAGAGATAAAATGCCCCTTATAACAAACTATGTCAGTTATCCTTCCGAAGACGGTGCAGACAGAAGCAGAGGTTGTATTACAAACATTGAGGTTGCGCTTTCCGGCAATATTCAGTCCGCAATATTCGGTACTGTTTATAATGCTACAGTTATTGACGTAAAACTTACGGACGGCGATCCTACTCCGGATGATGGCAACGCCGCATCGTATGAGGGTTATATTGCTCAGCTTGATAAAGATTATACGGCAGCTTTCATCAACTGCGCTATTGGATACACATATATTTACGGTTGTTCAACGGATGTTTCCGTCACAATGGCAGATGTCAAGAATGTTGCAGGCTTCATTGCTTATGTCGGAAACTGTGTAGTCATAGATAACTGTGCAGTATATTCTGTCGGCGCATATATTCAGCCAAGCTCAAATAACAGGGCTGTTTTCCTCGGCCACGTTGCTGACAACGGCGAGGGTTATATTCTCAACAGCGTTGTTTCAGCAAGAACTATCGGCAGCGGTGTTTGCCACCTCGTAATGGGTACGAATAAAGGTGATGCCTTTACACATTATTCCAATATTACATGGTCCAAGATGGAGTACGGTTCAAATAACTCCGATTCAAATATGAATTCTCCCGCTATAAAGCTTTGGGGCAGCGAGGGAAAATCATATTCTGATACCGTAAAGAACGTTACTGCAAGCGGTAAATCTGTTCACACTATTGCTTTGCCGCAGTATGTTGATGCTTTTAAAAATGCAACAATTGATAATTTCTCGGTTTCTTTTGTTAATATTGATTCAAGCAACGCTGAGTCTGCAACAGATACAGAGCTTTTTGAAATAGAGAGCTTTGAAATTGTTAATAATGAGCTCGAAATTAGAGTTAATGTTTCTGCGTCCGCAAATGAAGGCGACCATATTTGGATAAAAATCTTCCACTATGAAACAGGTTTCTTGACATACGTAAAGTATAATGTCATAGTTGAGGCATTCGAATGCGGTGAAGACGGATATTATCACATATCTACACCGCAGGATCTGATAACATTTTCTGAACTGTGTGCAAATAACCCCGCTTACCGTTCTTATGCATACAAGCTGGACAATGATATCAATATGTCCGAGCTGACCGAGTATACCTTTACACCTATCGGAACAAGTACTCAACCCTTTACCGGTTATTTCGACGGTATGGGCGAGGACGGAACTGTTTACAAGATCAAGGATCTTAAGATTTCCGGCAGCGATAACGTAGCAATGTTTGCCTTTGTTTCAATGGATTCAAAAGCTATTCTTTATCCTTACGGAAGCCGCCAGGAGATTGACAGCGGTATACAGAATATTAAAATTGAAAAAGCTGATGTTACTGCCACTGGTGAGAATGCAAATGCGGCGGTCTTGGTCGGTGTTGCCAAGCCGAGTTCTACTTCTACTTCTACTTCTTACGGTAAGGTAACAATCAAAAATATAGAAATTGTTGACTCATCTGTTAAGTCTCAGGGAAAGAACACCGCAGCTATTCTTGCTGATTCGATAAATACCGATATTGATATCAGCGGTATTATTTTTACAAATGTCAGTGTTACTACAAGCTATTCCACAGGCACGCAGTATTTCAACGGATCAGAGGTTTCTGCAATCGGCGGTCTGGGCGGAATAGTCGGTACAATTGATGATACAGTTAAACAGCCGTCAGTTTCGCATCAGGTAAGCATTACTGATATTACCGTTGATGGACTGACTCTTACAGGTACTACTGTTGAAGGAGAAGAGACCTATGCACCCGTAAACGCCGGTGCAGTTGTAGGTACCTACCAGAAGTATTATTTGTGGCAAGGCTACAGTGTGCCTGAGCTCACTGTAGGTAATGCTTTGTCAACCAATGAGTACGATATTGTTATAAATAACCTTAAGATTATGTCTGCGGGTATGGCAGGCGGCCTTATCGGCTCAACCAATGCACAGACAAATGTCAGTAAGGCTAAGGTTTCAGCAACTGATGGAAATAAATCACAGATTCTCAGCACAACCCAGTATTTTATCGGCGGTATAGCAGGTTATATCGGTTCGTATAACAAAGATAACGAAACCAATGATTATGCTGTCGCCAATATATACGGTAAAGTAAATGATTGCCTTGTAGAAAATACTGAAATTAAGGCAACAAACGAAGCTATATCCACCGGAAGCAGCTCACTTGACAGAAATGTCGCTGTTGGTGGCATTGTCGGTGCTGTCAACGGCCCCGCAGAAGGGGAAACGGTTAAGAACTGTACCGTCAAGAACAGCCTTGTAGAAGGCGTTGTTGTCGGTGGTATAGTAGGTTCTAATATTGAGCGTAATGTTATTACAGGTAACAAAATTGCAATTGATAGCTGTGAGATTACTAATTCGGGTATTACTACACCACAAGATTGTTATGCTGTTGAAGTTGTTTATGATGTTGGTGTTCTTACAGCTTCTTTCGGTGTAGGCGGTATCATCGGAACCAATCGTTATTCATTGAATAGTTATATACCAGATGTTTCCGTAACAAGATGCGTTGTGGATTCACAAACAAAAATCAGCAACTATACTGTTTACGATAATGCACATATTTATTCAGCTACCGGCGGTATAATGGGTTTTGCAATGTCATTATACAGTAACTATATTGATGGCAAATTTATAACACTTGACATGAATGAGGTTTCGGCTGAGATAATATCAACGGCCGATATGAATGTTAGTTACGCATATTCTTTTTGGGAGGCCAATATTACTTCTATCCGTGTAGGTACTGGTGGATTGCTCGGAATGTACGGCAGTGTTACAGATGCAGGTTATTCCACCGATGATGTAGCTTATTTTAGAAACCTTCAAATTTTTAATAGCTGTTTTGAAGGTTCCATTTCTGCTACGGATTGTATTGGCGGTATTATTGGTTCTGTCATAAATACTGTGTCCTATTTTGGTGAGGCAGAAGAATCAAGCTATTTACCGGATATGCCAATACTTGATAACATTGTTGTTTCAGGTCAATTGAATTCATTGTTATCTTCCGATTTAATCAGAGGTGGTGTGGCTATCGGGCATATTGTCCCCGCCGTGGATTTATACCTTTGGTTTACCAGTCCGCCTTACCATACTGCGATTGAGTTTTGTAGCGGTGACAACATCAATCACATCTTCTCCAATATTTACTATTCATCCCTTGAAATAGATAATTTGCCGTTTTGGGGATATTGCGGCTTAAGCTGGGGAGAAGTAGATAATGAGATTTTTTATCCGACAAATTCTTCTGTTGTTGAAGCTTTAAAGTTGTGTTATACCGATGTTAACAAGGACGACGATAATACAACATATCAGATTGCAGATTCGGATGGAAATGTAATTTCAGATGCTTCTTCAATGTTTACCATTGGTTCCGATTATGATGCTCCGTCTGCTGAACGTGGTGAACTTTTCAGTTTTGATGGTACAACTCATTGGAAGAGCAGTAATTCAAGTGTAGTTGCTGTTTCTGACAATGCTCCGTACAACAATGCTGTAGTTACACCCAAGAGTACTAGTCCCAATCCTGTTACAATAAGCATTGATTATCAAGGCACGCTAACAAGTGCTTCAGATGCTTCTTGGTCTGTTTCTGTAAATTTGCCGGTTGGTTTCAGAATATATTCCAGTGCTACAAAGAGTCTGGATTATGTTAAAACATCATCCGGAAAAATATATTATCTGATTTCTGAGCCTATTGATTTCAACTATATTGAATCAAATAAAAATTATTGGCTAAAAAATGATATAGTTTTTGATGCTGAATTGTTTGAAACAAACGGTACTTTTGATGGTGGATATTACAATTCAAATGTATTTACAGGGGAGTTTTCTTCGCCGCCGGCGGATACATACTATATTAACGAAAATTCAAATAATACATTTATACCTAATGGCCAACCAAAAACGATTACGGGTATCAAATTAAAGCCCGTAACAAACGGCTCCTATACTGCTTCGGCTCTGTTTGCTCACACAAACGGTGCAACATTCAAAAATTTCAAGCTGGTTGATGTTTCTTCAACTGGTTCGGCTGATTATGCGGCAGCAGTAGCGGCTGTTATAAACGGTTCTCTTATGGCAGAAAATGTTACGGTAGAAAACGTCAATATCAGCGGCGCAAAGTACTCGGGCGGTCTTTTCGGCGGAATGTTTAACGCTAATGAAGTTGCTGTTCCGTGGAACGTTAAGAATTGTCAGGTTCTTGGTACCAGAACTGGTGATGATTCCGGATATACTTATTCTTCTAATATCAGCGGTCTGAATGGTGCGGCAGGTATTGCTGTTCATACTGATCAAAATGCAGCATCCTTTACAGATGTTGAGGTTTCCGGTTGTTCTATTTCGCAACGTGCAGCAACTATGGATTCTGATTATTTTGACAATGGAGCTGCCGGTATTTCACTGGCGTTTTCGGGTGAGATTTCTTCAAACTCAACGCAAAAACTCAATTCTGTCAAAAATAGCAGTATTTCAGGTGAAGTTGCATCCGGTGCTGTGGTCAGAACATATTCATCGACACAAACCGGTGCGTTTGTTGCAGGTAATATGGTTTCGTCTATATCTAAGGCGGAGCGCCTTGTAATATCCGATGTTAATATTGCTGATACACAAATTAAGGGTACGCATATCTATCCGGCTAGTACTTATGTCAACATACTTGTTTCATCCGGCGGTATTCTTGCACGTGTTGCATGTTCGGGAGTAGAGCATACTGTAACTAATTGCACACTGGATGAAAATACGACAGTAGAAGCTTTCGTTGGTGCCGGTGGTATAATCGGTTGTTATGAAGAAGTAAATTCCACATCAGATACCGATGCTAACCCGATGTTGGTATCGGTTGACAATTGCCGTATGCATGCAACAGTCAGAATAACAAACGGGGCTACCATAACCAACACCAACGTATATGCCAATATGGGTGTCGGCGGTATCATTGGTTCTTTCTCCAGAAATGTCGGCTTTACAGGCACCACGATTGCTAATTGTGTTGTAGACGGAACAATCATCGGTTCATCTGCTGTCGGCGGTATAGTCGGTGCAATATGGTCACAGGTGTCAAGCTCTTCGTCATCTGTTCAGTCAATGCACTTTGAAACTATGACATCTCACTTTATAGAAAATTGTGTAGTCTCTGCCGACTTTGAAAACACATCCGGAAACGAGGCCTTTGCTTTTGCAAACCCCACAACAGGTTTAATAGTCGGTTATGTTTTTGATGCAGCATATAACAGTTATATTTTCGGTACAACAGATAAGAATAAACAGAACGATAATAACTATCCGTTCTATAACATCTATTACTCCGGTCATAAGTATCCGGAGAATGCAACATACTTGTTTGGTGTAATCAAGCCGGGCACTAATGCATCTCAAAAATCACTTAACTATTCTTCAAGCTATGACTATTCCTGCTACACTGATTATGCATATGATATGGATTATGTATATTCAAAAAGTGTTTCAGCCGATAAGGTCGTTGCCGTAAGCACGGAAATAGACCCGACTTATCATAATGTTGTTTTCTCCGATATTTACCGTGTACAGCAGACCCGGTCAGAGGAAGATGGAATTTGGGTTATTGATAATCGTACACTTGGTTCAGGTATGAGCTTCAATCTCAGCGAATTTACCTTTAATACTGCTCCTTTGGGCAGTGAAGATTCTGAGGTAACATACCGTTTCAACGACGGAGCTTCGCTTTCGGGATTTACGCTCAGTGCCTCTAAGGGTTCTACACAGACCTCTCAGGCAATACTCGAAAAGGTTATTACAACTTCTTCTGCCGTTAAGGTTGAAAAGGGAGCAGCGGATGGCGAATATATCCTTTCTGCTGTTAATACGCTTACCAAGACAGTGGTCTTTGATCTTGTTTTTGTCTATTCAAACGGTCTTGAGTTAGTGGCTCCGTTTAGAATTGATGTATCCGGTAATGATTACTTCTTTGCCAAGAATGAAAAAGGCGGTACAAACTATTATGTCTTTAACGCCTCAAACCTTAGCTCAACACTACAGCGTGTGCTCGGCAAAGACGATAACGTCATTCAGTGCTTCGACGTATTCTGGACACTGAATAACGCAACGCTAGAGAATGCTGTAAACCAATACACGAGTGAAGTAACTCTTGCTCAGGCTTTTGCAGACGTTACATTTGACGGTACGAATATCGTTACTCTCCTTGAAAGCGTAATGCATCCCAATCCCGAGTACGATGCAACTCTTGGTGAAATTCCTACTAATCCGGTGGATATATCAATCCGTCAGTATCTCGGTCTTGAGGCAGACGCTCCTCTTGGCGATGTAACACTCCGCCGTTTGGTTAAGGAAATTACTTCCGTTTCCTTCGGCGCTTATGGTAACAGCGAAGGTAAATATTCATCGCTTTATGACGGAGACTTTAAGAGCAACTACACTGTACTCAAGTCTGTAACGGAGGGCAAGAGCACGGGTCTTACCGAAAAAGGTGAATACTATTCTATTTACGGTCTTGAAATTCATGCAGTAAACACCAATGCACAAAAGGCAGACGCTACTCATGCCGGTTTGTTCAAGTCACTTGTTTCAGGCGCAAGCGTTACAGGTCTTACCTTTGTCAACCCCAGAATTGAGGTCGTTGGAGCAAAGGCAGAAGAAAACTACGCAGGCGTTCTTGCCGGTACTGCAAGCGGTGCAACGATTACAGATGTCAGCGTTGAAAGATTTGCTGATGGCGATGCTGCATACATTTCAAGCATCCGTTGGATGACGGCAGCTTCCACAAATGTTGGTGGTATTGTCGGTAAGGCTGATGCTGCCACAACGATTACAAATGCATCCGTAAACGGTATTGATGTTGTCGGTGCGAGCCTTGCAGGTAGCGATACCAAGAGCCTCAGAACCGTTATGGCAGGCGGTATTGCCGGTGTCAGCGAAGCGAATATTACGGAATCATCTGTTACAAACAGCAGAATTCTCATTGAGAGAAACGACAGATACCGTAACTACTACCTGTCTTATGCTGGCGGTATTGCGGCACGAGCAACAGGTAACATAAGCGATGTAACGGTAAGCAATACAGTAATGCGTGACTGTACCTGCGAGGTAATTGTGCAGGATGCAGAAAATTCAAATCCCTACAGCACATATTCCTGTGATGATACTGCACTTGTTGCAGACCGTATAGGCGGTGTTGCCGCATTTACGGACGGTTTACTTAACGTTACCAAGGCAGTTGTTGAAGGCATTACAGTTAGAGCCTTTGATATTGCGGGTGGTATTCTTGCCGAAGTAACAGAAAATGCAACCGCAGATGTTTCTGTTACCGAAAGCTCTGTTGTTGAAAACAGCGATATCAGAGTTTACGGTTCAGCCAATGTCGCTTCCGTTTCTTCGCTTCGTCAGTATTATAATGCTGCTGGCGGTGCAGTCGGTAAGATTGATAACCTCAACTCTTTGAATATTGATACGTTCAATTTCGAGGGTTACGTCGGTACATATTCTTATGATAACCTTAATAAGGATTGTACGGCAGGCGGTATCATCGGCTTTGTAACCGATAAGCTCACTACGCTTGACGCAATTAAGATTTACAACTCTACCGTCAGCGGGGAGGTTTCCGGCTACCGCACAAACAAGACGGGCAATATTGCGCCGTATCTTGGTGCAGCTGGTGGTATTATCGGTAAAATTAATACTACCGCAGTAAAGAGTATCACAACAGACACAATGGTTTCCGATTGCGTTATGGGCGCAAAAGTTACCCTTTACAACAATGCAAGCGGTACGTCTGTTAACGCTAACCTTGCCGACCCTGCAAGCACTGCAAGCACAAATGTCGGTAAAATTCTCGGTACGCTCGTAAGTAAGGTTATTGACAGCGAAACCAAAGAACAAGTTTCTTCCAACTTTGCTCTTGACGCAGAGAACATCTCGGTTTACTTCAATTATATCTATATTTCATCTTATCCGCAGGATATTGTTGCCTACGGTTCACAGGATTTCTATGTTTCACAGAATTTCTCACCGTTCACAACATATACGGACATCAATAAGGTGATTGTAGATACACAAACAGGCGAGAGCACGGGTGCCCTTGCTGTCGGTGGTCTGGATTTCAGTACAACTCCTGCTCCTGATTATGCAGACGATGAGTATTCCGAGCTTGCAATTATTCCCATTGATAAAGAAAGCAATGTTGCCGGTAAAGCAACAAGAGGCTTCAGAGTTAAGCAGAACTCGATTGAGTTTGGCAACGGTAACCATATTAATTTTGAGGGTAAAGCAAGTATTGTTGCTGAAACCGATATTGAAGGTGCAACGATTGAGATTAAAACCGGAAGCACTCTCGTTAATAAGAATGACGGTTACTATTACGGCACACTTCATATCGACCAGGTTACAACGGATATCATCGGCGAAATCGTAATGGATTACTCCTACGGTCTGCAGATTAATGTCCAGTTCATCGGTATGGATATTAAAGGTGACGGTTCTGCAATTACTCCTTTTGAGGTTAGTGAGCCCAAGCACTTTGCGGTAGTCCGTGTACTCCGTGATAAGAACTATATCCAGATAAACAATATAGATTTCACTTCACAGTACAGCTATAGTGACACTGTTCCCAGTCCGCTGTGGGCAACTATCGAAGGCTTCGAGCCTATTGGTACAGCCAATGCTCCGTTTATTGGTAGCTATGACGGTCGGGGTAAGCTTATTACCAACCTTTATATCTCCAGAGCAAACACCGATAATGTCGGTCTGTTCGGATATGTCAAGGGTACGGCTGAAAAGCAGGCAAGCATCAGCAATGTCCACATTGAGCTTGCAGGTGAGATGTCACTCAGCCTCAATGAAAATAATCTCAGCGAAGTAACAGTTGTTCCGGGTAATGTAACCGGTAAGGACAACGTCGGCGGTCTTGTAGGTACGGCAGTAAATGCAGATATCACAAACTGCTCGGTTGTCAGGGGCAGCGTAATCGGCAGCAGTGCTGTCGGAGGTCTTGTCGGTAACGCTTCCGCAAGCAATTTCGTTTCCGACTTCACCTCAACAACTGCTTTTGCTTATGCTGATCTTGGCACTAATATGTCCGGTTCCAAAACAGCAGGCGGCCTTGTCGGCACGGCAAGCGGCTCGCTGAATATAAAGAATAGCTTTACTCTCGGTTATGCGGCACTTGACCCGTATAACGGTTCTAACTACGGTGCAGTCGGCGGTTTTGTCGGCTATGCACAGGACGGCGCAAGCCTTACAATTGATAATGCCTTTGTCGGTGCAGGTATGTCTGACAGCTACGGCAATGGCTCGTCTGTAACTTACTATGGTCTTACTGTTGGTGCAGCTGCCGGTAATGTTAAGGTTGAAGCAAGCAAAGTTTTCGTTTCCGCAACAAGTGCGGCAGGCGAGAGTGTGCTCAGCGGTGCTGTCAAGAGTGTCGTAAACCCGATTCTCGGCACAGCTTCAGGTGCTACTATAAAAGAAAATGTCAGGTTTGACAGTGGCTTAAACGGCACCCTTCCTAACAGGACGGAAAATGCTGCTCAGTCCGCAGACTTCAATCTTTCGGGTATAGAAATCGGCGTCGGTGCTGATAAGGATCCCTATACGGCAGCATATGTTGATTTCGCTTCTGTTGAAATCGAGGTTTCCGATGTTGAGAAAACCGACAGACTTTCTGCTTATACAAAGGCAGACGGTACAGTATCTCAGTATCAGCTCGGCGGTCTATTCTATCCTGTAACGGTAGCCGATAAGGATGTTAAAATAACCTCTTCCGTTATTGATATGTCTGATTCAGCTGGCTATTACGAAGAAATACAAGGCTTGGATGCTGAGCTTTACGGTAACGGCGGTGTAAATGATTATGCTGCTAAGAATACCGATTTGCTTTTCAAGGATACTGAAGATGGAACAACCGTTTATACCAACATTTTCGTATTCAGTTCTGCAGTAGGAAACTATAATGACGGCAAGCCGTACGATAACGGTGAACTGTTCTACAGTAATTCTCTGCCTTACTTTACGGTTGAAAAGACTGTCGGTAATTACGATCTTTACAGAAAGGTAACCTATCCCATCCAGTCAAGGTATGAGGATGGCGACAGGCTTTACCCGATTGCAACTGAAAGACAGCTCAACGCTCTTTCAAGCTATGAGAGCCAGTTCAACAAAGAGAACACGTTTACCTCTTTTGCTTTGAACAAAAACTATGCACTTATCGAAGATATCACACTTGGTAATTACGAATTTAAGCCCATCACAGGCTTTACGGGTGTGTTCAACGGTAAGGGACATACAGTTTCAAATGTTACAATCAATCAGCCCCAAAGCACAACACCTGTAGGCTTCTTCTCTGAGCTTACCAAAGGCTCGGTTAAGAATCTTCACCTTGAGGTCAACTCCGTTGTCGGTAACAATTATGTCGGCGGTCTTGTCGGCTATATCGGCGCTGACGGAAGTTCTCCCTCAAAGGTTACAATCAGCAACAGCTCTGTTTCCGCTTATGATGAAAACAGCGGTGTTACGGGTAATGAGTATGTCGGCGGTCTTGTCGGCTACGCTGTTGCGGGTGAAACGGCAGGCGTAAATTCCGCAACCGGACTTGAGGAAGGCAAGGCAGGCTTCTTCAATTCCTTCACGGATATTGCAGTTTCCGGTCTGAATGTTGTCGGCGGTCTGGCTGGCGGCAGCGAAATGTATATCACCAACTGTTACTCAACGGGCGACATCAATGGTGCAATCAATGCGACAGGCGACACTCCCAGAGGTATAGGCGGTCTTGTCGGTGTACTTGCGGCTAAATCCAATGCTGCTGCTTATCCGACAAAGACTAACAGAAGTGAGCACCAGGCATTGCTTAACAGCTCATTCAGCAGCAGTGCGGTAGATGTCAGCAGCGTAA
This sequence comes from Acutalibacteraceae bacterium, assembly GCA_045605425.1. Taxonomy (GTDB): domain Bacteria; phylum Bacillota; class Clostridia; order Oscillospirales; family Acutalibacteraceae; genus UBA8612. The sequence continues at coordinate 88,772 of JAZUQA010000011.1, read as the reverse complement.
CAGGTTACAACGCCAAGGGTAACGGTGTCGGCGGTCTTGTCGGTAATGTTACATTAGGCACTTCTATTGCTACTGTTTTCTCCAGCGGCAGCGTACGCTTCTGCTATGACGATAATGTAGCACATCCCGACTGTGTGAACTCACCTGCAATTGGTGTCGGCGGCCTCGTCGGTGTTCTCAACAGTGAAACAAAGGAAGTCTATTCGGCTGCATCAGTTACTGCAAAGGTAGGTAACCTTACATCCGCTTCGGTTGTGGGTATCGGTGGTGTTGTCGGTGTTACAAATGCTCATCTCCAGTCGGCATACTCCTCGGGCTCAACTCTTGGTGAAACAACTACAAACGCCCAGGATATTTCAGACAATAACTATAATTATGGTGTAGGCGGTGTTATCGGTCTTGTAAGCGGTGCCGGTCTTGAATCTTCAAACCTTTACTTTGACTATAACGCTTCAGCCGTTTCGGATGCTACAGTAGGTAAGGTTACAGCAGGCGTACTCAGAGCGCCTGAGTCCATCGGTTCAAAATCGACCAAGGAGTTTACTCAGGTTCCGGAATCCGAACGTGCAGACGGTGGCTTCCTCGGCGGTAATTTCCAGTTTACAACCGGTGCTTATCCGTACCTGTCCAACTTCTTTGCGGATACCGTTTCGCTTGTTATCAGATTCAATGCTCTTCTGAGTATTGTTGCTGTCGAAATTGATGAGCGTGATCAATCCGCTATTGACGGTTACGGTATTTCAATGGCTATGACCATTCCTACAGGAGTTACTCACGACGGGGTGGTTTATACCTATGGCTTTGAGGCTGATAACAGTTTAGGCAATTCAGCAACATCTATTGTTGATACAGCCACAAATACGCTTTCAGTCCAGAGAACAAGCAACACCAGGGAACCGGCGAACTTTATTATCGCAATCTCAACGGTTGACGGTAAAACAAGCGACGGAAATGTAATTTACAGCGAGGTCGCAAGCCGTCCGTTCTCAAGAGTTACGGCTGAAATGCTCGGCTCTCAGGATAAGCCCTATCTTGTTGCTTCTCAGACCGACCTTGAACATGTGGCAATGTCGACTGAGGAATTGGGTCAAGCACAAGGCTTGTATACCCAGTGGAATACGCCGATTGACTCAAATGACAATCAGCTTTCGGGCAAGGTACACTACCGCCTGATGGGTTATGTAAACCTTAACGAGTCCGGTGATAATCCTTACGGCAGAAGCTTCAGCGCTCTTGACGACGGCTATTCGCTTGACGGTAACGGATATTCAATCCGTAATCTCTCAACAACTCTTGCAAATACGCTTGATGCAAACAGCTCAATTTCCAATATCACGTTTGAAAACGTTGAGTTTGAGAGCGGCGAAAGCCTTGTCGGTACGCTTAACGGCTCTGCTATCGGTGTAAATGTATTCGGTAATGCCTCAGGCAGCAATGTTGCAGGTGTAGCAAATACAGTAGGCGAGAGCGGTCTTGTCGAAGGCAGTATATCTGCTCTTGATTACAATAACAGCGGTGAAACTGCAACCGCTCAAAGCAATATTGCCGGTCTGGCTCTTACCAACAACGGCACAATTAATATGAGTGCTTCTGTCGGCGATATTTCTGGCAAGCAGCTCACAAATGTAAGCGCTTTCGTCGGTACCAACAGTGGCACAATCAAGAACAGCTTCACAATGGGCGATATTCTTCTTGATAATCCCGCAGGTGTTGTTGCAGGCTTTGTCGGTACGAATAACGGGACGGTAGAAGCCTGTTACACACGTTGTAACTTCAAGGTTAAGAATGTTGCAGATGCTCTTACAATCGGCAGCTTTGCCGGCAATAACAACGGTTCAATTACCGCCGCCTTTGCAGCAGGTCTGTTTGATGTAAGAAAGGCTGATGCTTCTCCCATAGCACTCAACAGTATCTTTGTTGCTCAGAACAGCGGCACTCTTAATGACGTAATGTTCGATAAGCAGCTCAGCGGTACCTGCTTCAAGGATATCTTTACCTATGCCGAAAGCACAAGCGATATTATTACAATGGCTAACCACTCTGCACTTGATTCAGCTTATACCGTTGCCAAAACTGGTGAAGGAGAAAATACGGCGGCTAAGGGTGACGAGTATCCGCAGCTTTCTGTAATCCTCAACACCGCAAACAGCGAGGATGAGGTAACCGTCAGAATGTACAGAGCCCTGCGTTCATACTCACAGCTCAGTGCGGTAACAGCTCTCGTTGCAAACGATAACTATATCGACAACGTTGTTGCCGATAGCACAACACCTCTTACTTACGGTATGATGTCGTGGGCTGTTACGGGTGCAGCAACCACCTCTGGTGCAGCACTCAAGGCAAAGACCTGGGATGAGATAAAGGATCTCGACGATAAATCAGCAATCGCAACTGCAACACTTGCTGTTGAAGACTTCTACAACGGTGGTGACCTTCCCGCAAAGCTTTCGGATACCCTCAACCTCTATTTTGTAATAGATGACAACGGTGCTAACCCGAACTTTGCCGGCGGTAACGGTAGCGAGAGCAGCAAGTATAAGATTTCTGCTCCCGAACACGTAATTGCTCTGTCTTACTATGGTAAGAACTCTTCCAGCTACTTCGAGGTAACAAAAGATATTAATATGAGCGGTGCAAACTGGAATAACTCATATATCAATATCTTTAAGGCAAACCTTGACGGTAAGAATCACGTATTCTCCGATGTTGAAATTCCCGAAAACGGCAGTAATGCCTTTATCGGCAGCCTTGAGGGCGGCTCAATCAGCAACCTCGGTCTTACAGGTATAAAGGTAACAACATCTACTACAGGCGCTTCGGGTCTGCTTGCGGCAAAGGCACTCAACAACGCTTCTGTTACAAACTGCGTTGTCGTTGGTGAGCTCAATGCTCCTACAGGCTCCAATGTTGGCGGTCTGTTCGGTGAAACGGACGGCTCGACCGTAATCGACGGCTGTATTGTATCAGGTAAGATTGAGTCGGGTGCAACCTATGTCGGCGGTCTTGTAGGTAATGCTGCAGACGGCACTGCTATCACAAACTGTCTGTCAACTGCTGTTGTAAACGGCGGTGCTAACACAACCGCAACCGGCGGTATCCTTGGCAGCGGTACGGCGACTGTTACCAACACTGTTGTTGCCGGTAACGTAAAGGGCAGCACAGTTGGCAACATAGCGGGCGAGAGTGAGAATGTAACTGTTACAAACAGCTATTACGATAAGCAGCTCTCAACTGTTGACGGCGGTGCAACTGCTTCGACAACTCACTATCTCACAGCCGGTGCAGATGTTGCGGACTTCGGCGAAGATATGGTCTGGATTACAGGCTTTGTCGGCTATCCCGTACCTGAGGCACTTGCTTCTTCAACAGGTGCAATGCTTAACGCTGTCAAGCTTGCAAGCGCTAAGATTACCTTTGCAAACGGTGTCGGAGCAGGTACTTCAACAACATTTACAACAGCTACACCTACTTTGATAACAGGTGCTGGCCTGGACGTAAGCGGTGTTGCCGCAAGTGCGGACAACGGCTTCCTCAAGGTCGAAAACACCACTTGGGTTACAGATACATCTTCAATGGCACTCGGTCAGGTATACGGCGGTGAGCTTACCTATAAGCTCGGCTCAATGACCCGATATGTTGACGTTGAGGTAGGTAAGAAGGTAAATACTGTTAATTACACAATAACCGGTCTTACCTCAGGTAACTCAATCATTTCGGCAATCACAGGTAACGGTGGCAGTGCAACAGCCGCAACAGCCTTTGATACTGCTCAGCAAGGTGTGCTTTGTAACAATATGGTCTTCACCTACGATGTGGTTGACGGTAAGGCTCAGCTCTTCAGAGTTGAAACTCAGCTGCCTAGCGGCTATGTTCAGGGTAAGGTCACAGCGGTATTCAACGATTCGAAAAACACAACAGTAACCGTTGATACTGATAAAAACGGAATTGCGTATATCGCTGTTCCGACAAGTATCGGAGTATTCAATACAATTGACATTACCGTTGAGGCGGTAAGTGTTGACACCTGGGGTGTCAGAAACCTCTTCGGTTTATTCAGATGATTTGAAAGTGGGGACATCAGGAAATGAAAAGTCAGAAAACTAATGCTTTTCAGCTTGCAATCGCAGGCGGCGTGCTTGTGCTCGTGCTTGTCTGTGCTACCTTTGCGTGGTTTGCCGTGGGCGACCACGCCTGGGTAAGCAAAATCACAGCATCGCTCGCTTCTCCGGATGTCCCCTCACAGCTCAATTCAATTGAATATCACGATGGTTCCGAATGGGTAGGCTATAACGGAGACCATCTTGATATTCAGCCCGGTCAGGTTTACAGCTTCCGTGTCAAGTTTACGGCAAAGGAAGACGACAGACTGACTATGGCGCTCAGCGATATTTCAGCCTCTCTGCGTGAGCCCGAATCTCCGGACGAGGAAAACGGTGATGATAACAATGCGGCAACTCCCGACTTTGAGGTAGTTACAGAAGAAAATATGCTTTCCGATGTTTTGCATATAAAGCTCAATAACGGTGAATTTGTACCGATACCGTCTGACGGTAAAATCGTTGACAATAAAACGGTTGAGTCATCCTGCAGGGTTGAAAATACACCGCAGTATGTGTATGAATATCAGATTAAAATGCTTGAAACAGCCGACAAAACCTATGCCGGCAAAAAGCTCTCTTTTGTAATGTCAGTAAGCCTTCCGGACGAAACGGAAGGGGATAACGCTCAGGCGGAAGGATAACCTTAAATGAAAAAGATCATCGGCAAAATTATAAATTTTCTCCTTGTGGCGCTTATTATTTTTGCTGCAGGTATACTTGTCCTTGTCGGCGTTAACGCCAAAAGCGGCAAGGCAACAACAGTTTTTGGCTACGGCTTTATGGCCGTACAAACGGGCAGTATGACTCCCGAATATCCCATTGGCTCGGTTATTATAATTAAAGAAACCGATGCGAGTGAGCTTGAAGTCAAGGATGTTATTACCTTTTATTCAAGCAACCCCAACCTTAACAATATGATAGTCACCCACAGAATTATGGAAATTACCGACGATGGCGACGGTACATATTCCTTTGTCACACAGGGTGACGCTAATGAAATTCCCGATGAATATTCTGCTCAGAGTGAAAAGCTAATCGGCAAGGTTGTGGCAAAAAGCAACCTTATGGAAAAGCTGATGAAGGTCAGAGAAAATCCTGCGATTTTCCTTCTTGTCGTTGTGCTTCCGATGTGCTTTATTATCACTTTGGAGCTTGTAAATATAAGCAAGAAAATGAACGAAAAGACTAATGAAGATGACGAAAAAAAGAAAAAGCAGTAAAATTTTTGCTGTTCTTGCTTTGGTTATGGCCTTGCTGTGTGTGGCTGTATGGCTGCCGAGTTTTTTCGGGCTGGAGGCTCACTATGTAAAAACAGGCAGTATGGAGCCCAATATTCCTGAAGGCAGTATGGTCTATATCAAGGCTGTTGATTTTGAAGAAATCGTTCCCGGTGTGGATGTTTTGCTTTTCTCAAATGACGCAGAAAACAAATCCTTTACCCACCGTGTAATGTATATAGATTATAAAAACGAGCTCTTATACACAAAGGGTGATGCTAACAATGGCAATGACCCGTTGCCCACTCCTTTTGAGCAGTGCAGGGGAAAGGTCAGCCTGTTTATTCCTTATTGGGGATATGTTGTTCAGGCGATGAACTCCGCTGTCGGCAAAATAATAATTGCACTTATCTATGTAGTGTGGCTTGCTATAGAAATTGAAGGCTGCAAATCAAGAAAGAAAGCGGTGAAGTGATGAAAGCAAAAATAATCTGTCTTATACTTTCGTTGGTTTTTGTTATCGGTGCTTTTGGCGTTAACGGTACCTATGCGTGGTTTGTAACCTATGGCGGCGGCTCCGGCAGAGGCGTTGTTCACAATTTTATATCCGGTAATATAGGCTATACTCTTGTAGGCGGCTTTATCGACAGCCAGACAACGCCGAAAATTAAGCCCGAAATGAATCTGCTTACCAGTCTTCAAACTGTTCCGGAAAATCTGGCAGCAAACACGGGTATGTACCTTGTGCCCATAGCATTGGAGCAGGATGTTCCCGAGAACGATAAGGTTCAGAAATACGTCGATACCCAGCTTAGAATGAAGGTTTTTTATACCTATATTGACGATGCTGGCAATATGGCAGACGGCTACAGCGTGGTTGGTCAGTCAACCGATAACAGGCCTTTTGTTGCGCAGCTTGCAACAGACAGAAGCGGCAAAACTTACTGGCAGTATGACGATACAACAGGGTATTTTAACTATATCAATCCTGAAACAAACAGCGATATTATTGTCGGCGGTCTTGAAGCTGTTGACCCCATACCGATGTTTACGGCTATGTACTACAGCGGCGAAAATTCTGATATACCCACTTCGGTTTTCAAGGATAAAAACAATTTCACCGTAAAAATCGCTTTTCAGGCAAAGCAGGCAGCTTATGCCACATGGAAAAATATAGGTGATATTACTTTCAGCACTCAGCAGACGGAAGAACCGTCATCAACACAGGCTCAGTCATAAGTTGAGATTGGTTTGAATTTATGAAAATATTTAACGTACTTTACAATACCGTTGCAATTATAATAGTTCTGGTTTTTGTGTTTACGCTCGGTCTTAAAATAACGGATACGAAAACCTTTGCCGTAGCAACCCCGAGTATGGAGGATGAACTGCACGAGGGCGATATGGTTTTTGTCCGTGAGGCAGGGGAGTATGCCGAAGGCGATATTATTACAGCGAAGCTTTCTTCGGGCGGTACCTTTACCCACCGTATAGATTATATCGATTATGAGAAGAGCCTCGTTTATACAAAGGGCGACAGCAATCCTCAGCCCGACCCGTTACCCACCCGGTTTGATGATATTATCGGTAAGGTTATTTTCAGTGTTCCTGCCTTGGGGCAGCTTTCGCTGAGTTTTGATTCTACAACCGTGGTTATAGCTCTTGCGGCAGTTTTGCTTGCAATAATGCTTGTTCGTTTCGCAGTCTATAAATTCAAGCAGAAGGGAGAAAAGTCTTAATGAAAAATATAAATAAGCGAAGTGTTTTCAGCTTCGTGCTTTGCGCAATGCTTGTTTTTTGCATAGGCGTTTATTCCTCTGCTGAACCTACAACCGCATGGTTTTCAGATTCCGGTGAGGATTCAGAAACCTACAAAATGGAAGAACTCAATGTTGTCATCTCGGGCGACAGGTTGGGCGAAAACGAAACGGCACTTGAACTGAAATTCGATGCTGCAACCAAGTTTGACGATGCTGATGAACGTGTAAAAATGTTTGAGCACGCTGCCAAGTACTATGTTTTCACAGCCAAGAATAACAACCCTGTCGGCGGGCTTGATGCATCAGTTGCCGTTGATATTAAATATCCCAATACACAGGGCGATATTATGACATCGGCAGAAGTTGACAAGGGTCTGCGTTATTTTGTTTATGAAATCGACACAGCAAACGATGTCAGAACAAAGGATATTGAAATTGCCCCCGGTGTCTGGGTTGATGCAGACGATAAATGCCTTGTAAAGCCCTTTGAAAATAATGCTGAACTTTTTTATGATTCAAAGCTGGCTGACAAAATTGGAGAAAAGATAGATCTCCAGGAAGATTTTGATAAGTTTACCTCTGAACAGAAGCTGGCGTTTTTAAGAGGTATACAGGAAAACACACAGGCTTTAGAGCCCGGTGAAGAAAAAACATACTGTGTCTGCTTCTGGGTTGAATACGATGCATTTATCGACCAGGCAGAAACCGTGGATTCTGTCCGCAACCTTACCTTTGATGTCGATGTAAAAATCACCGCAGAACAGTACGATAAACAAACCTTGTTTGCTGCCGAATAAATTTAACCGAAAGGGCGCATTATAATGAGCAAAACCAAATCCACAAAAAAATATAAGCTCAATCCGTTGGCGGTTGTCGCTCTGGTGCTTTGCGCCTTGATTGCGGTTTACTGCGGTACAACCGCTTGGCTTACCAGCGGTACTCCGCTCAATCCTCTCCGTCTTACAAGTTTGCAGGATTTTGTTTATAGCATTGAAGTTTCAACCGATGGCGGTGAAACATGGGCGCCCAAAAGTGAGGTGCTCACCTTTGCCAAGGAAGATATAGGCGATCTTGCCAACGTCTGCTTCAAAGTAAAGCAGGAAGGTAACGGCGTTGCCTTTACAAGAGTCAGAATTTCACAGGAGTGGGTAGTTCTTGATACAAACGGTAATGTTACCCAGCGTCTTCAGGGTGAATACAACCTGCCGTTTGAGCTTGCTACAAACGATAAGCTCTTTGATAACAGATTCAACGACGGCTTTGTGTATTATAAAGGTGCTTTCCCGTTAAGTAATGACGGCGTTGTTGTTTTCAGCGGTTTTGATACTGCAAACTTCGATACCTCTGCTATTCCTGCAGATGTAACGCTTCGTATTGACGTAACGGTTGATGCTGTTCAGTTCAACAGGTACCAGCAGTTCTGGGGTATTGATGCTCTCCCGTGGAGATAAACAGTAGAGTTCAGGAGAATAATCTGCAATGGCAAACAAAAGACAGAAAAAGAAAAAGAATGCCGCAGCCGCTCGTCAGGCTGCGGCTCAATATAAGGGCAAAAACGCTCCCGTAAAGGCTGCTGCTCCCGCAAAAAAGCCGGAGACTAAGCCAGAACCTGTTCCCGAGGTAAAGCCTGAGCCCAAGCCGGAAATAAAGCCCGAGGTAAAGCAGGAAATCAAAAGCGAAGTAAAGCAGGAGAATAAGCCTGTTGTTCCTGCAAAGCCTAAAAAAGAAAAGGCAAAGCCGGCTCCTAAGAAAAAGCCCGTCAGAGTCAGAAAACCGAAGAAGAATTACGGCAAAATCCTCGCCAAGAAGATTTCCGATTTCGGTATCAACAAGGCTGCGGCTATTGTTCTTGCCGTCAGCGTGGTTATTGCCGCCGTGTGTGTTGCGGCGTGGATTTCTTCCTCCCGTTTTTCCGTGCCCGATGAAGCAATTATTGAGTACAGAGGCCGTACGATTCCCGACACCTCAACCTATATCGTGACCGATGACCTTGTCACACAGTACGGCTTTGCGGATAATATGGAGCGCAAGGGCGATGTGGACGATTTCCGCTACTATGCGGCAACCGAGCTTATTTTCCCCGAAAAGCACTCAAGCGCCAACCTCAATCTCGTAAACGTTTTTGATAACAACTGCGTTTTTATTGCAAGTATTGTAAACAGCTCCGATACGGTTATTTACCGCTCACTCGGTCTTGAGCCGGGCAAAGCACTTTCCGATATTTTTATCAGCGACCTTAGATACGGCAGACACGATATGAAGCTTGTTATTGCCGCTTACGACCCCGAAAGCTATGAGCTTATCGGTGTTCAGTATTCCGACCTTACGGTTCAGGTCGGTTTGGAAGAGGAAACAGAGGATGCAGAAAAACAAAGCTGAAAAACTCAATAAAAAAAGCTTTGCACAAATGCTTAAAGAGCCCAAGGTAATGCAGGCGGCTATTATGCTTGCCGTGAGCAGCCTTGTGCTTTGTATTGCTGTTTTTTCGCTTAATTCTCTCGGCTTCTTTCATATGCTTGCCGGCTTTACAATTCCCCGTGGTGCAGTAAAGCAGGGCGTAATATATGAAAAGAATCAGATTACCGAAATTCCCGAGGGTGAAATCCGTTACAGACTGAATACGGATATCGTTTTTGATAATCTCTATTGCCGCGGCAGTATAATGCTTGAAAACCCCGAGGTTTCTCAGTACGATTTAGAGTTTAAGTTCTATCTGCCGAAAAATCAGTCCGACCCGATTTACGAATCGCCCAGACTCAAGCCCGGCGAGTGCATCCTCAACGATAAGCTTACGGATAAGCTCAGCCTTAAAAAGGGTGATTACGTCTGTATCTGTGTCGTAAGTGCTTACGATGAAAAAGGTGAGTACTGCGGCAAAAACACCTGTACGGTGTATATAGATATTCTGGATAATTAAATAAAAAAGGCTTCCCCTTGAGGGGAAGCTGTCACGAAGTGACTGAAGAGGTGTAAACGCAGGACGGTTTTCTGTTCTGCGTTTTTTTAATAGTTCTGCGCTTTAATCTGGAAATAACTCTTTTCGTGCTTGCAAACGGGACACATATTCGGTGCACCCTTGCCGATTACAATGTGACCGCAGTTGCGGCATTGCCATATCATATCGTTATCCCTGCTGAACACAAGACCGCCCTCAATGTTGGAAATGAGCTTTCTGTAGCGGTTTTCGTGTTCTTTCTCGATTTCCGCTACCTGCTCAAAAAGAAAGGCAATGCGGTCAAACCCTTCCTCTCTTGCTGTTTTCGCAAACCCTGCGTACATATCCGTCCACTCGTAGTTTTCGCCTGAAGCAGCATCTGTCAGGTTTCTTGTTGTGTCGGGGATAGTGTTGTCGTTAATCAGCTTGAACCAAATTTCAGCGTGCTCTTTTTCGTTCTTCGCCGTTTCTTCAAATATAGCTCCAATCTGCTCGTATCCGTCCTGCTTTGCCTTTTCAGCGTAGTATAAATACTTCGTGTGTGCCTGACTTTCGCCTGCAAAAGCCGCAAAAAGGTTGTTCAAAGTCTTGCTGTCTTTAAGTTCCATTAATCACAAATCCTTTCCTTTGTTTAAAAGGATTATTGACTTGAATTGTTGCTGTTATTCCGATTATGTGTTATAATTTCAGTATAAAGTCTGGAGGTAATTAATTATGGGAAAAATCGTTGCGCTTGGCGGCGGCAGCTTTGAATACGGCGAAATGTGGCCGTTGCTTCGTCACATCCGTTCATTGTGTGAAAAAGAAAATCCGAAGTGGCTGTTTTTGCCGACCGCTTCTTTTGATGACCTCGGTGATACGCCGCAGTTTATGTCGGCTTTTAAAGAGGTCGGCGGTGAGGGCGATGTGCTCTATCTCACAGATGAACGCCTCACTTATGATGATATAAGAGCAAAAATTCTCGGTAGCGATATCGTCTATGTTGACGGAGGCAACCTTAAATTCCTTATGGATACGTGGAACAAAACGGGTGCAACCGAAATTTTCCGTGAGGCGTATGAAAAGGGAATTATTCTCTCGGGCTTAAGCTCGGGCGCAATGTGCTGGTTTGATTGGGGCTGGGACGACTGTATTGAAGGCAGGTTTGTCTTTGTCGAGTGCGTGGGACTTCTGCCTTACTGCAACTGTCCGCATTACGAAAGCGCAAGCTGGCAGAATTTTAAGCACGAAATCAAAAACCTTGGCTCTCACGACGGCTTGGCAATTGATAACGACGTTGCCGTAACCTTCATCGACGGCAAAATAGCAAACGTCCTCTCCGTAGAAGATGGCAAAAAAGCATGGCTTCTGCCAAAGGAGAATGACTTTAAAGAGGAGATATTAAATGTTTGACGATAAAAGATTTGAAAAAACCTATTCACAGGGCACATTGAACGTCACCGAAGTATGGGTTGACAGACAAACGGGTGTGAATTATGTATTCCACGCCTCGGGCAACGCAGGCGGTATGACTGTCCTCCTCGACCGTGACGGCAAACCCGTAATCACACCAATAGAACAATAAGAAAAGAGGTAATGCAATTCTAAACTGCATTACCTCTTAAACTTTTATGAATTATTCTTCTGTCGGCTGTTCGTAGTCCTGTAAAACTGCTTCTTCGGGTTGGTATGTGTCAAGCGCTTGTTTTGCCTTGTAAATGTAAATGAGTTGTTTTATTTCTATAACAAGAAGCATTATAACAAACACGGCAGATATAATGGAAATCACAGCCGAAACGAGCGTAATAAGCGCTGTATCATACGAGTTGATTTTGTCGGGTGTTAGGTTAAGTATAGCGAATACCGAAGTTATTACAATAAAAACAGCATCCAATATCTCAACAAATTTACGCTTATTCCAAAGGTTGAAAAGCTTTTGGTAATTCAGGTCAAGTCCCGTTTTTTCTTCAAGCTCACCCACACCTTTAGTAAAGTGATAAAGCTGGCAGAGTGTAACAACGGCAAAGGCTATCGCCAGTACTGCTGAAACTATCATAAAAACGCTGTTATCTGCTTTAATAAATATTCCGAGTATTGTGAAAATAAGCGATTTTATCAGCAATACAATTGTATATGGCTTTGCTTTTTGGAACGAAGCAATGTCGGGGTATTCGTTAAGCCCGAGGTAGACAAGAATATGCCCGATAAAATCCGCCGCTATATCAAAGCCGCTAACGGTGAAATCAATAAATACAAATAAAAAACCTATAAATATTTTCAGCATAACCCAACCTCCTTAAATTGCGAATTTAATTCATAATTCCTAATTCTGAATTCTTAATTAATCTTCGGCGGCATACATTCGAGTATTTCGAGTGTATCGCCGTCATTTGCTTTGACTAAATAGCTGTCGGTCTTTGCAGGCTCAAACAGGCAGTCGCCGGCTTTGATTTCTATTTCCTTTTCACCGCATACGAATTTACCGCTGCCTCTTGCAACCGCAAGACAGCAGGCTCTTCCCGTTGCTTTACGCTCGTATTCGCCTTCAACCGTAATTCTGTTAAGCGCAAAGCAGGCTGTGTCATCATAAGTGATAAGGCTTTCTTTTTTTGCCTTTTCGCTTTCCTCAAGTGTGGTTGCCTTGAGGTAATAGCGGTTCATCAGTTCTTCAATAGAAAGAGCCTCATAAGTGAAGCACTCAAACATTTTCTCAAAGCCGAGACCCATGTGGCACAGGTGGTCGGGCATCAGCGTGCCCCGCATATCACACTTTTCAACGCTTATTGTGTAATCTGTCGGCTCCTGCACCTCAAGCAGCATACAGCCCGAGCCTATTGCGTGGGGTGTGCCGCCTGTAATAAGGAAAACGTCACCGGGCTTTACAACAATCTTGTGCATATATTCCTGCATTTCGGCAATATCTTGCTTGTCAAAAAGCTCTTTCCACTTTTCAGCAGTCACGGGCTTTTTGAAGCCGAGCAGAATATAAGGCTCTTCTCCGTCAATAACACGGCTGTTAAGAATGTACCACGACTCAGTCTTGCCGTAATCGGAGTTGAAAAGACGCTTTGCCGCATCTTTGGTGGGGTGCACCTGAATGGGCAGTCTTTCTGCGGAATCGAGGAATTTTGTCAGCACGCCGAAGTTTACGCCGAACTTTTCAATGTGCTCTTTACCTAAATATGTTTCGGGGTCGGAATCTATCAAATCCTTGAGGTAAAGCTCGCTGCCGTCCTCGGTTTCTATTTTGCTCAGGCCCTCTTTTTCGGGCTTATCTGCTCTGTCGGGGTTGTCGGCAACAACAACGCTTGCCAGCCAGTCCTCAGGGAAATTGGCGTCCTCGCCGTTGCCGCTTTTTCTCATTTCATCTATCAGCTTACCGCCGTAGTAAAGTCGCCACACACGGTTTTCTTTCATCTTAAGGGGAGTTATCATTTTATTATACCTCCGGGCATTTTAAGCGTGTATTTCTGTGCTCTGAGCATTTCAACAAGCTGCTTTTCATCCTTGGGTCTTTCCTCAAAGTAAACACCGCCGGGTGTTGAACGGAAGGGCTCGTGGTTGTCTGTGCCCGAAAGCATCAGCCTGCCCGAAAGTCTTGCCCACTCGTAGGCAACGGAGTTTCTCGAGTTGTGGCTTGCGTTGCCGTTGTAAACCTCAATTCCGTCAACAAGATAGGGATTGACAACCGTCATATTGTTGCGGAAGGGATGAGCGTGGAAAATCATAATATCGCCGTATTCATCTATAACCTTGCGGAAGTGCTCAAGGCTCGTTTCGGTGATGTCGGGGTGGTCAAGGTAAAACTGCTTGTCTGCGCCGAAAACAAGGTAATCGTTGTCAGCATCCTTAAAGCGGATTTCAACGCCTTTGAGCACGGTGAAATCCTCGGTTTCACATTCCTTTGCTATTTCGTAGCCGAGCCACTGTCCGTTGACCCTGCCTTCCCAGTCAAGCTGTCCGTAGCGTTTGTCCTCGCCGAAGGGCTTGAAATGGTCGGTGATGATTATTCCGTCATAGCCGTTCTGGCGGTAGTATTCTACCATTCCCTTTGCAGGAATTTCCCCGCAGGTGCTCGATTCGGCGGTGTGAACGTGTGTATCAAATAAAAACATAAAATCAACCTTTCATAGGGAAAAAGGGCATACATAAAGTATGCCCTTATATCAATTAAAGACCAGTTTTTTCTGCTATATATTTACGGGCAAGGCAGGCATATTCATACGGGTTTGCCTTTGCAGGGTCCTGCTCAGCCTCAACAACAACCCAGCCCTCGTAATCAGCCTCAGCGAGAATATCAAATACGGGTGTGAAGTCGAAATCGCCGTCGCCGGGTACGGTAAAGGAGCCTGCACGCACAGCGTCAAGGAAGCTGTAGCCCTTTGCCTTTGCTTCGTCAATAACGTTTTGACGGATGCTCTTGAGGTGAACGTGCTTTACACGGCTGACGTACTTTTTAAGCACGCCGATTGCGTCCTCACCCGAGAAGGAGAGATGACCGGTATCGTAAAGAAGATAAACAAGGTCGGGGTCAGTAAGCTCCATTAGCTTGTCAATTTCTTCCTCTGTCTGTACGCCTGTGCCCATGTGGTGGTGCACGGTGAAGTACATACCCTTTTCCTTTGCAAGTCTGCCCATTTCGTTGAAGCCCTTTGCAACAAGAGCCCACTGCTCGTCTGTGTAAACGGGCTTTTCGCCGAAGATGCTTACGGGCTTACCCTGAATGCTGTTGCCCTGCTCGGAAGCACCGATAACCTTTGCGCCGAGTGCGTGCAGAAAATCTCTGTGCTTGATGAAGGCTTCGATTGTTGCCTCGTAGCCGTCGGAAAGCAGGAGAGAGGAGAACCATGCGTTACAGATGCGCAGACCTCTTACATCGAGCTTGTGCTTGAGTGTTTCAACATCCTTGGGGTACTTGTTGCCGATTTCGCTGCCCTTGAAGCCGCTGAGTGCCATTTCGCTGACACACTGCTCAAAGGTGTTTTCTGCGCCGAGGTCGGGCAGGTCGTCGTTTGTCCAAGCTATGGGAGCAATTGCAAGTGAAACTTTATCTTTATTAAGCATTTGTCAAAACCCTTTCAATTAATATTCTCTTGCGAGCTTGATGTTGGCAGCCATATCCTCGTAAGCTGCCTGTACCTTTTCGCTTGTTGAAACCTCTGCAACGCCTACACGCCACCAGCTCTCGTAGCCGCCGCTCATACTGCCGTGAGCAACCTTGATGTCTATAAGTGTGGAAACAGTCTGCTTCTTGGAATCCTCAATAGCGTAAATAAGCTCGTCAATGTTTGTTGCCGTGTATGTTTTACAGCCGTAGCCCTGAGCACACTTTGCAAAGTCAATCGGCACAACAGGTCCGTCAAGCAGACCCGTGAGCGGATTTCTTGCTGTAAAGCGTGTGCCGAAGGTGTCTGTACCCTGGTTGTTCTGCAGGTTTTCAATACAGCCCCAGCCGCTGTTGTCAAAGAGCATTACATTAATCTTAACGCCCTCCTGAATAGCCGTGTAAAGCTCGCTGTGAAGCATAAGGAAGCTGCCGTCGCCAACCATTGCGTAAACTTCCTTGTCGGGTGCGGCAAGCTTTGCGCCGAGTGCACCGCATATCTCATAACCCATACAGGAGAAGCCGTATTCCATATGGTAGGTCTTGGGCAGAGTGCTTCTCCAGAGCCTCTGCATATCGCCGGGAAGGCTGCCGGAAGAGCCGAGTGCAATTGCATCGGGTGCAATGCGCTTGTTGATTTCGCCGAGTGCTCTCATCTGTGAAAGGCTGCCGTTGGAAAGCTCCTGGTTGTAGCAGTTGTCCATTTCCTCGACATAAGCCTTTTTGGCTTCGGCAAATTCGTCACCCCAGCCGCTTCTGTAGTATTTCTGTGAAAGTGCCGCCGAAAGGTCAAGTAGAGCCATTTTAGCGTCTGCTATAACTGAAACGGCATCCATCTTGAATGCGTCAAAGGAGCTTACATTTATGCTGACGATTTTTGCATCGGGGTTTTTAAATCCCCACTTTGAGCAGGTTGTGAAGTCAGTAAGCCTTGTGCCGACTGCAATAATAAGGTCAGCCTGCTGTGCAATAACGTTTGCCGCAGCACCGCCCGTAACGCCTATACCGCCGAGGTTGAGCGGACAGTCCCAAGGAATCTGACCCTTGCCTGCCTGCGTTTCGCCAATCGGAATGTTGAAGCGCTCTGCAAAGTACTGTGCCGCCTGCCATGCGCCCGAATAGGTCACACCGCCGCCGACAATCATAATCGGCTTCTTTGCCGCATCAATAAGCTCAGCCGCCGCATCAATCTCTCTGCGTGTTGCAGGTCTGCGGTCAAGATACCAAACTCTCTTCTGGAAGAAATACTCGGGGTAATCGTAAGCCTCGCCCTCGACATCCTGCGGCATTGCAAGGCAGACCGCACCTGTTTCAGCCCAGTCTGTGAGCACACGCATTGCGTTGAGGCAGGCTGTCATAAGCTGTTCGGGTCTTTCAATTCTGTCCCAGTATTTGCAAACAGCCTTGAAAGCATCGTTTGCCGTTGTTGCATAGCTTGTGGGCTGTTCAATCTGCTGGAGCACGGGGTCGGGCTGACGGCAGGCGAAGGTGTCGCCGGGCAGTACAAGCAGGGGAATCCTGTTTGCCGTTGCCGTGCCGCAGGCGGTAACCATATTAAGTGCACCGGGGCCGATTGAGCTTGTGCAGGCAATAATCTGCCTTCTGTCGCTCTGCTTTGCAAAAGCTATGGCGGCGTGTGCCATACCCTGCTCGTTGTGACCCTGATAGTATGTAAGGCTGTGACCGCCCTGTTCGAGAGCCTGACCAATACCGACTACGCAGCCGTGGCCGAATATACCGAAAATACCCTTGACAAATTTGGTTTCCTCACCGTCAAAGCTGACGTACTGGTTATCGAGGAATTTGACAAGAGCCTGTGCCATTGTCAGTTTCATTTCAAATCATTCCTTAAAATAATTTATGTAATTAATAAATCTCGCTTACCTTAACGGGTCTGCCCTCTGCAACACTCTTCTTTGCGGCAAGTGCAACAACAATAGCGGCAAGGCCGTCGTCAACGTTTGCAGGAACTTCCTTGTCGTTGAGAACTGCATCGACAAACTGGAGCATCTCATCACGGAAGGACTGCATATATCTCTCAAGGAAGAAGTAGAGCGGCTTTTCGCCTGTGCAGCCGTTTTCGTCCATAAGAACAACGTTGGAGGGCGTGTCATTGGAAGCAACTGCGGCACCCTTGCTGCCGAATACTTCAACTCTCTGGTCGTAACCGTATGCGGCACGGCGGCAGTTGTCAATAACGCCGATTGCACCGTTTTCAAACTTAAGGGAGATAACCGCCGTGTCAACGTCGCCTGCTTCACCGATAGCGGGGTCAACAAGGCAGGTTGCGTTTGCGTAAACCTCTGTAATCGGGCTGCCTGCCATGAAGCGAGCCATATCAAAATCGTGTATAGTCATATCAACAAACATACCGCCGGAAACAGCAGCATATTCGGGTGAGGGCGGAGCAGGGTCACGGGAGGTGATTTTAATAACCTCAACATCGCCGACCTTGCCGTCGTTAATCATCGACTTGATTGCGGAGAAATTGTGGTCGAAGCGGCGGTTGAAGCCAACCTGGAGCTTAACACCTGTTTCCTTTACGGTGTCAATAACTGCCTGAACCTTTTCGGGGGTAAGGTCAACGGGCTTTTCGCAGAAAACGTGCTTGCCTGCTTTTGCGGCGGCAATTGCAATATCTGCGTGTGTGTCTGTGGAAGAGCAGACGAGAACAGCGTCAATATCCTTGTCCTCAAGCATATCGACATAGCTGTCGTAAATCTTTTCAATGCCGTATTCCTGGCAAAGCGCAGGAAGGTGATCCTTGTAAACGTCCGTGATGCCGAGTACCTTTGCTGTGGGCACATTATAGCAGATTGACTGGGCGTGAACCTTGCCTATTCTGCCTGCGCCGATAATGCCTATGTTGAGCTTTTTCATATTTTTTTAACCTCCATTGTGAATGGTTTTAAATCGCTTTCAATTATAGCATTCCGAAAACAAAAAATCCACAATATATAGTAAATTTTTTAATAAATTTAAAATATTTATTGCTTTTAAGTCTTGTAATAAATAAATTAATGTAGTATAATATAAAAATTAAAATCGGGTTTTATGTCCCTTTCGGAGGTTGAAGACTTGTCTCAGTCACAG
Organism: Acutalibacteraceae bacterium; assembly: GCA_045605425.1. Lineage (GTDB taxonomy): Bacteria > Bacillota > Clostridia > Oscillospirales > Acutalibacteraceae > UBA8612. The sequence goes on along the minus strand of JAZUQA010000011.1, from coordinate 70,584 downwards.
CTTGGTAAGTTTGAGGTTTCGTTTGACGAAATCAAAAGGCAAAGAGAATATGTTGCGCTTGCAAAAACGGTGCTTGAAAGCCGCTTCGGCTCAAAGACACCGCTTGCCTATGTGCATACCTTCGGCTGTCAGGGTAACGTATCGGATTCCGAGCGTATGAAGGGCTGGCTGTCAAATATGGGCTACGGCTTTACCGAGTCAATAGAAGAAGCCGACCTTGTGCTTTACAACACCTGTGCCGTGCGTGAGCACGCTCACGACAGGGTTTTCGGTAACGTTGGCGCACTTAAACCGATTAAGGAAAAAAAGCCCGGTATGATTATTGCCCTTTGCGGCTGTATGATGCAGCAGGAGCACGTCTGGCAGAAAATCCGAAAGAGCTATCCTTATGTAAACCTTGTTTTCGGCACTCACGCCCTTCACCGTCTGCCCGAGCTTATGTATAAAGTCCTTTGCGGCGGTAAGAGAGTTTTTGAGGTTGAAAACTGCGACGGCTATATTGCCGAGGGTATTCCCGTCAGGCGTGACGGCAGCTTCAAGGGCTGGCTTCCTATTATGTACGGCTGTAACAATTTCTGCAGCTACTGTATTGTGCCCTATGTAAGGGGCAGAGAGAGAAGCCGCAGCAGTCAGGCTGTCCTTGCCGAGGCAAAGGAGCTCATAGCCGCAGGCTGTAAGGACATAACCCTGCTGGGTCAGAATGTAAATTCCTACAACCGTGACGGCGGTGATATGAATTTTGCACAGCTTCTCGAAACAATAAATAATATTGAGGGCGATTTCAGAATTCGCTTTATGACCTCACACCCGAAGGACTGTACCTTTGAGCTACTTGACACTATGGCACGCTGCGAAAAGGTAAGTAAGCACCTTCACCTGCCTTTCCAGAGCGGTAACAACCGTGTATTAAAGGAAATGAACAGGGGATACACGAGAGAAAAATACCTTTCCCTTGTTGAATACGCCAGAAAAGTAATGCCCGACATCAGCCTTACAAGCGATATTATTGTCGGCTTCCCCGGCGAAACCTACGAGGAGTTCAGAGATACCATTTCGCTAATAGAAGAGGTTGAATTCACATCTCTTTTCACGTTTATTTATTCACCCAGAGAAGGCACAAAGGCAGCCTCAATGCCTGACCCCGTAAGCCGTAAGGAAAAGGGCGAATGGTTCCGTGAGCTCACCCTTGCGCAGGAAAAAATAGCCGCAAACCGTTGCCAAAGAATGCTCGGACAAACCTACCGTGTGCTGTGTGAAGACTGTACCGACGGCAGGCTTTCGGGCAGAACGGACGGCAGCGTTATGATAGATTTCGACGGCGATGAAAGTCTTGTCGGCAGCTTTGTAAATGTAAAGGTTACAGCCTGCCGCAACTGGACTTTATCAGGCGAAATCGTTTAACAAGTTAAAATCCCCCAAACAGGGTTTTATAAATTAATTCCAAAATAGATTAGGAGAAAAAACAATGGACATCATCAAACTCACAAGAGAACTCGGCAAGGCAATCCAGCAGGATGAAAGATACCTCAAGTTTGTTGCCGCAAGAGAAGCAAACGAAGCTGACACAGAGCTCAACGACCTTGTCGGCAAAATGCAGCTCATCCACATGAGCTATCAGCACGAGGCATCCAAGGAGGATGCAAACGAGCAGAAGCTCCAGGCTTACGAAGAAGAATTCATGGGTATCCGTGAAAAGATTATTGCTAACCCCAATATGGCTAACTATGAGGCAGCAAGAATGGCAATTGACGAAATGATGAACCACATCGTTGGCATCCTCACAGAGTGCATCAAGGGCGAAGACCCCGAAACCTGCGAGCTTCCCCAGGAGCACAGCTGCTCCGGTAACTGCTCTTCCTGCGGCAGCGACTGCCACTAATTACCGATTTCTTTATCGGCTTTAGGTGTATGTGCCTTGCTGTTGCTTTCTTGGCATATTTTTGCCGTAATGCTCGGCAATACACAGAGTATTGCCTGTGCTTACGTCTTCAATCTGCTTTGAAATCAATCAGCAAATCACACACACCAATCCGAACAGAAATCAAAGAGCACAGAGTAAACGGCATATTGGTTTTATTCTGAAAAATTTAACTACTTTTGCGGAGGCGTGCAAATGGCTGAATTATCACCGATGATGAAGCAATATTTTGAAATTAAAAAGAACTATGAGGACACCATCCTTATGTTCAGACTGGGCGATTTTTACGAGATGTTCTTTGAGGATGCAAAAATCGTTTCGTCCGAGCTTGATCTTGTCCTCACTGGGCGTGACTGCGGTCTGGAGGAGCGTGCACCTATGTGCGGTGTGCCTTTCCACAGCGTGGACACTTATCTTGCACGCCTTATCGCAAAGGGCTACAAGGTCGCCATCTGTGAGCAGATGGAGGACCCTGCTTCAACCAAAGGAATAGTCAGGCGTGACGTTGTTCGCATCGTTACGCCCGGCACGGTTATCGAAAGCAATATGCTCGACGAAACCAAAAACAACTTCCTTTGCAGTATCTTCTACCGTGATTCCTCCTGCGGTCTTTGCTTTGCCGATGTTTCAACCGGTGCAATTCACCTGACGGATATTGACGGCAAGACTATGCAGACCAAGATTATAAATGAGCTCGGTCGCTTTAACCCGAGCGAAATAATCCTCAACCGTGAGGCGGTTGAGCTTAAATCGGTAACAGCATTTATTTCCGATAAATGCTCCGCACTCACGGAAACCTTTGATGAGGATTACATACTTCTCAACGAAGCAAGCAACGCTGTCTGTTCGCAGTTTGCCTGTAATTCTCCCGAGGAGATTGCGCCTGGTATAAGCACACAGGCGGTTATGGCGGCAGGTACCTGTATTAAATACCTGCGTGAGGTTCAGCGATGCGACCTTGTCAATATGAAGGTGCTCGACTATTACAGCGAAAACGGCTTTATGAACCTCGATTTTTCAACAAGGCGCAGCCTTGAGCTCACCAGAACAATGCGTGCCAACGACAAAAAAGGCTCGCTTCTCTGGGTGCTGGATAAGACCTGTACCGCAATGGGCAAGCGTGAAATTACCGACTGGCTTGAGCGTCCTCTTACCAACCCTGCAAAAATCATCGGCAGACACAACGCTGTCGAAGAGCTTATGCAGGACGGCATGCTCTGTTCCGATATTGCCGCATCGCTTTCGGGTATAAATGACCTTGAGCGTCTTATAACCCGTATTTCCTACGGCACGGCAAATGCAAGAGAGCTTCGTGCGCTCAGTGCTGCAATTCACCGTTTGCCTTTAGTTAAAGAAAAGCTCACTTCCTGCCGTTCCGCTCTGCTTTGCGAAATCCGGGCAGATATTGATGAACTGGCTGATGTTTCAACTCTCATTGATGCCGCAATTGTCGAAGAGCCTCCGTTTTCCGTGCGTGAGGGCGATATGATAAGCGACGGTTTTAATGCCGAGCTTGATGAACTCCGTACTCTCGTTAAGGACGGTAAGGGCTATCTTGCAGGTATCCAGCAGCGTGAGCAGGACAGAACAGGTATCAAAAAACTTAAAATAGGCTACAACCGTGTATTCGGATATTATATAGAAGTTTCAAATTCCTTCAAGGAGCTTGTGCCGGAGGATTATATCCGCAAGCAGACCCTTGCAAACTGCGAAAGATTTATTACGCAGGAGTTGAAGGAATTGGAGGCGAAGGTGCTCGGTGCACAGGGACGTATAGTCCAGCTCGAGTACGAAATTTTCTCTCAGGTGCGTTCAAAAACGGCGGCACAGCTCAGCCGTATTCAGCGTACCGCTTCGGCAATCGCAAGGCTGGACGTACTTCGTTCCTTTGCAGCGGTTGCCCTTGAAAACAGCTATGTAAGGCCGCAGATTACTGCTGACTCCAAGCTTGAAATCACCGACGGCAGACACCCCGTTGTCGAAAAAATGCTCTCAGGTGTGCCGTTTGTGCCCAACGATACCCTGCTTGACTGCGGAGACAACCGCTGTGCAATTATCACGGGTCCGAATATGGCAGGTAAATCAACCTATATGCGCCAGACGGCTATTATCGTAATAATGGCGCAGATTGGCTCGTTTGTCCCTGCAAGAAGCGCTACCGTCAGCGTTGTGGACAGCGTTTTCACCCGTGTCGGCGCTTCGGACGATTTGTCGGGCGGTCAGTCAACCTTTATGGTTGAAATGAGTGAGGTTGCTTGGATTCTCAAAAACGCAACTTCAAAGAGCCTTATCATCTTCGATGAAATAGGCAGAGGTACTTCCACCTACGATGGTATGAGTATAGCAAGAGCGGTGCTTGAATATGCCGCAGACAAGAAAAAGCTCGGCGCAAAAACCCTCTTTGCAACCCACTATCACGAGCTTACAGAGCTTGAAAATTCCGTTGAAGGTGTTAAAAATTATAACATTTCCGTCAAAAAGCGTGGCGACGATATAACCTTCCTGCGCCGTATAGTCAGAGGCTGTGCGGACGGCAGTTACGGCATCGACGTTGCAAAGCTTGCAGGTGTGCCCGACAGCGTTGTAAAGCGTGCCCGTCAGGTGCTCAAAAGCCTTGAAACTGCTGAGCCGCAGACTGCTGCACCCAATGTTTTTGCAAGCGTGGAGCAGGATGATTTTGAAACCCAGCTCACCTTTGCTTCAAGCAGGGGAGAGGAAATTGTTGACGAATTGAAAATTCTCGATGTCAATACACTCACACCTATTGAGGCGATGAGTATACTCTATAAATACGTTCAGAAAGCAAAAGAAATTTAATTTTGTGAGGTGAGGTCAATGCCTAAAATCAATGTGCTTCCAAGGGAAATATACGAGCTTATTGCGGCAGGTGAGGTTGTTGAAAGACCGTCATCCGCCGTTAAAGAGCTGCTTGAAAACTCCGTTGATGCAGGCGCAACCTCAATCACTCTCGAAATTCAGTCGGGCGGAATAAAATATATCCGTATCACCGATAACGGCTGCGGCATAGCCCGTGAGGACGTTAAAAACGCTTTCGTAGGCCACGCTACGAGTAAAATTACCGTAAGCGATGACCTTGACTGTGTTGCAACGCTCGGCTTTCGTGGCGAAGCGCTTGCTTCAATTGCCGCCGTAAGCCGTGTTGAAATGTTCACCAAAACCGCCGAAGAGGAAATCGGCACACATTGCGTTGTCGAAGGCGGCAGTTTTATCAGTATGGATGATGCAGGCTGTCCCGTGGGTACAACTATAGTGGTCAGGGATATATTCTACAACGTGCCCGCAAGAATGAAATTCCTCAAAAAAGACGTAACAGAAGCAAACTCCGTTGCAGGTGTTGCGGACAGGCTTGCTATTTCCCATCCGCATATTTCCGTGCGTTTTATCCGTGACGGTAAGCAGACCCTGTTTTCATCGGGTGACGGCAAGCTGTTGAGCGCAGTTGCCGCTGTTTACGGTAGCGAATTTGCAAACACACTCATACCTGCAAGCGGCTCTAATTCAACGGTTAAGGTCGACGGTTTCATTTCAAAGCCGCTTGCCGCAAGACCTAACAGAAATATGCAGCTTTTCTACGTAAACGGCAGAATGGTGCGTACTAAAACCGCCTGTGCCGCTCTGGAAGAAGCGTACAAAGGCTCAATTATGGTCGGCAAATTCCCGAGCTGCGTTTTGAATCTGACAATGCCTTACAATTTTGTCGATGTAAACGTTCACCCTGCCAAAACAGAGGTGCGTTTTGCCAACGAAAAAGAGGTTTTCAACGCCGTATATTATGCGGTTAAGAACGCTCTTGCCGAGGGGGACGAAAGACCCACGCAGGACGCTTCAAAAATCATTGAGCAGCGTGTTGTAAAGCAGTATTTTGCCTCAGTCGAAAAGCCAAGGCAGCTGAGCTTTACTCAGGTTGAAGAGGAAAAGCCGCCCGTAAATACTGTTTATCCTAAGCCCGAATCTGTAAAAACAACCTTTAGAGTTGAAACACCGAAGGCTGTTTATGCTGCAGACGAAGAAGAGCCCGAGCTTCTAGGTAGTTTCGCTGCACCTGCCGTTAAAAAAGAAGAGCCTCAGCCAATCGTTAAGGAAGAAAAAACGGAAGAAAAGGTTATCGTAACAGAGGAAGAACAGGTTGAGCCTATAGTAATGGGTGAGCTTTTCAAGACCTATATCCTCGTTGAAAACGGCTCTGAATTATTACTCATAGATAAACACGCCGCACATGAGCGGCTGATATACGAACAGCTCAAAGAAGAAAATCAAAACATAGCCTCACAGATTCTTCTGGCTCCCGTAACCGTTACTCTGAGCCGTGAAGAATACTGTGCAGTAATATCTAATCTTGAATTGCTGACGAAGGTAGGCTTTGCCGTGGAGGATTTCGGCGACGGTACCGTACTTATTCACGAGTACCCCTGTATCCTCGAAAATACGGATCTTGCCGCACAGTTAACCGAAATTGCAGGCTATCTTGCAAAAAATATCAAGGAAATCACAACCGAAAAGCTGGACTGGATTTTCCATTCCGCCGCCTGCCGTGCCGCAGTCAAGGCGGGAGATTTTACGGGCGAATACGAGCTGAAGGTGTTTGCAAAGCGTGTGCTTTCAACTCCTTCGCTTCGCTACTGTCCGCACGGCAGACCCGTAATAGCGTGTCTCACAAAGCGTGATGTAGAGCGGCTTTTCGGCAGGGTATGATTATGAATGAGAAAATAAAACTCATAGTTGTTGCCGGCCCCACAGCCTCGGGTAAAACGGCGCTCGGTGTCGAAATCGCCAAGCGCTTTAACGGCGAGGTTATTTCGGCGGACTCTATGCAGATATATACCGGTATGGATATTGCAAGTGCAATGCCCACCGCCGAAGAAATGCAGGGAATCCGTCATCATATGCTCGGCTTCCTTTCGCAGAATGAACGCTACAGCGTAGCCTCATATTGTGAGGATGCTAAAAAATGCATAGCGGATATTGTTTCCCGTGGCAAGCTGCCCGTTATTGTGGGCGGTACGGGTCTTTATATCAATTCGCTTGTTGATAATATCGAATATACCGAGGGCGAAACCGACCTTTCAATCCGTCAGGCACTTGAAAAAGAGCTTGAAGAAAAGGGTGCTTCGGCAATGCTTGAGAAGCTCGCCGGGGTTGACCCCGAAAGCGCTTCACGCCTGCACGAAAACGACACAAAAAGAATTCTTCGTGCGCTTGAATTCTACCGCCAGTACGGCATTACAATAACCGAGCAGGCAAGGCTCTCAAAACTCAACGGCTCGCCCTATGAGCCGCTTATGATAGGCTTAAACGCAAGGGACAGAGAATACCTATACAACCGCATAAACCTTCGTGTTGACATAATGGCACAAAACGGCCTTGTCGAAGAGGCAAGAGAATGCTATGAAAAGCAGAAGGGGACTGCTGCCCAGGCTATAGGTCACAAAGAATTGGCTTCTTATTTTGAGGGCACATCAACCCTTGACGAAGCACTCGACCGCCTTAAGCAGCAGACAAGGCGCTACGCCAAGCGCCAGCTTACCTGGTTTCGTAAAGACGAGCGTATGAACTGGCTGTATATTGACGATTATGAGGATAAAGCCTCGCTTTGCAATGCCGCATTTTCGCTTTGCGAAGAATTTTTAATAACTGAGAGGAAGAGGAGTAAATGAACGAAAAGCAAAAAGAGCTTCTCAAAAAAGCTGCTGTAATTGTACTAAGCCTGTTTTTTATTTTCTATGTTTCGTATCAGGTGTATCTTACTTCCTTTGAAAAGGTCGAAACCGAAACAGCTCTTGAAAAAACAGTAAATAACAGCCTTTTCACTACGGGCTTTTTTGTCAGAGAAGAGGAGTACATTGTCAATTCCGCCAGCGGTACGGTTATTCCCGTAGCGCAGGACGGCAAAAAGGTTTCAAGCGGCGATACCGTTGCCGTCGCCTTCGGCAGTGACAGCTCGGTGGAAAGCTATATGAGAACCGAGCTTCTCAAAGCCGAGCTTGAGCGTTACACAAAGCTCAACTCCATAACACCCTCATCCGGTATTGATGCAGATGCGCTGGATTCTTCCATAGGCTCTGCAATTTCGGACCTTGTGGATAAAATCGATGCTAACGATATCGGTAACCTCAGCTCCAACTATGCCGCCTTGCGTGATTCCGTTACAAAAAAACAGCTTATTCTCGGTGCTGATATAAATTTCCAGGATATTATTGACGGAATAAACAGCGAGCTCGAAATGCTTGAGGGCAGAAAGCTCGACCACGAAACAATAAACGCAACGGGCTCGGGCTATTACATAGCCAATGTTGACGGCTACGAAAATGCGTTTGACTACAAAAATGTAAAAAGCATACTGCCTGAGCAGGTGGATGCACTCCTTAAAGGCGAAAAAGAAGAGGTTGCCGACGATGTTATGGGTAAGCTCGTTACGGGCTTTAACTGGTATATCGTCTGCAAGCTTGAAATTGAAGATATTGCCGAGCTTGAAGTGAATTCTTTTGTTACGGTGGATTTTCCGTATTCTTCAACCGAGGCTCTCAAGGCACAGGTCGTTGCCGTAAACGTTTCTGGTGCGGATACTGCCGCCGTTGTACTGCGGTGCAACGTTATGGACGAGGAGCTTGCCAATATGAGAATTGAGGATATTGAAATTATTTTCAATTCCGTAACGGGCTTCAGAGTGCCTGCAAATGCCGTGCGTGAGGTGGACGGAGTAAAGGGTGTATATATTCTGCGCTCAAACAGCGTAACCTTCCGCGAAATAAACATCGTCTGGACGAACGACGAATACGTCATCTGTAAAGACGATGAAATTAAACTTTACGATGAAATTATTACGAAGGGAAAGGATTTGTATGACGGAAAAGCAATTAATTGATGCCGAGCGTTTTGCCGATATTGAGTATAATCTTGCCCGAATCCGTGAAAATATAGCAAAGGCAGCCGCCGAGAGCGGCAGAAGCGAAAGCGATGTAAAGCTTATGGCTGTCACCAAAACGGTCGAGCCTGTTTATATCAACCACGCAATTGAGTGCGGAATTGACCTTATCGGAGAAAACAAGGTGCAGGAATACCTTGGCAAAAAGCCGTCACTTCTGCCGTGCGAGGCTCACCTTATCGGTCATCTGCAAACCAACAAGGTAAGGCAGATTGTGGGCGAAGTGAGTATGATTCAGTCTGTTGACAGCGTGCGTCTTGCCAAGGAAATTGCCAAGCGTTCACTTCTGGCAGGCATCACAACGGATATTCTTGCCGAAATCAATGTCGGCGGCGAGGACTCAAAAAGCGGTATTGAGTGGGAGTCGGCAGAAGAAATTCTGGCTGAAATTTCCGAAATCGAGGGCGTCAGGCTCTGCGGATTGATGGCAATACCCCCGATTTGCGAAAATTCTTTGCAGGCAAGACGCTTTTTTTCAAAAATGAGGCGTTTGTTTGTTGACATTCAGTCAAAAAAATTAGATAATACAAGTATTAATATATTATCTATGGGTATGTCCTCAGATTATGCCGATGCTATTCTTGAAGGAGCAACCCTTGTGCGTGTCGGAACTTCGCTTTTTGGCAGGAGAGTATATTAAATTAATTAGAAAATAAATAATTTTCAGGAGGATATAACAATGGGATTTATGGACAGAATCAGCAAGTTTGTAAACGTTAATGAAGGTGACTACTACGACGAGGTAGACGATACAGAGCTTGAAGAAGATTATGAGGACGAGGTAGAGGAGGAAGCTCCCGTAACCAAGCGTTCTTCTTTTGCAAGCAGCTTCCGCACTGCAGAAAAGCCGAAGAACAACAACGTTGTCGATTTCGGCGCACAGTCACAGCAGAGAACAAAGCCTCAGGTAGTTCTCGCAAAGCCTGCAACCTTTGACGATGCAACAGGTATTGCAGACCATATCAACCAGCGCCATATGGTTATCCTCAACCTTGAGGCAACCAGCAGAGATATTGCACGCAGACTTGTCGATTTCCTCGGCGGTGTAGTTTACGCTAACGACGGCAGCATCCGCCGTGTCGCAAACAGCACCTTCGTAATCGTTCCCCACGGCTATGACCTTGGCGGCGATTTGCTCGACAGCATAGAAAACGGCGGCGTATATTTCGGCTAAATCAGGAACCCTTCTGAACTCATAGCGCAAATCTTGTGTACTCTTTTTCCGCCATATCGTTCCAAAATGCTCGGCAATACACAAAGTATTACCTGTGCTTTTGAAACTTCTCTGACGAAAAAATTGTTGCACAATCTTTGCACTCTGAGTTTCTCAGGATTCCGATGCTACATAAATTTTTAGAAAATTACCCAAAATACTTGGAGGTTTATAAAAATGTTGACACCTGCACAAATCAGAGCACACGAATTCCAGTCTGCCGGCAGAGGCACATACCGTTCAATTGATGTTGATGAATTTATGGGCGAAATAGCCGAGGCTATTGAGGCTCTTGACAGAGAAAAGAACGAATACATCAGACGCATCAACGCTCTTACGGAAAGAGTTGAAACTTACCAGAAGGAAGAGGGCAACATTTCCGCTGCACTTCTTACCGCACAGAAAATGGCAGCTACAATGACTGCCGAATCAACCGAAAAGGCAGAAACTCTTATTAACGAGGCCTCCGAAAAGGCAAACGCAACCGTAGCAGAAGCGGAGGAAAAGTCCGCCGCAATGGTAAGTGAAGCAGAAGAAAAGTCAGCTGCTATGCTTGCCGAGGCTGAAGAAAAGGCTCAGCAGACAGTTGCCTCAGCTAACGCTCAGGCAGAAGAAAAGACCGCAGCAGCAGATGTCGCTTCCAGAGATAAGATGCTCAAGGCTGACAGCTACTACAACGAAAAGGTTGCCGCCGCAAATGCAAAGTACGAGGCACTCGTCAGCGAAGCAACAGAAAAGGCAGACGCTATGGTAGCAGAAGCTACAGGCAAGGCAGCCGAAATCGACCGTGAAGCTCAGCTTAACGCACTTGAGCAGAACAAGATTCTCGATATGCTAAAAAAAGAGGTCAACGATTTCCGTTCAACTCTCCTTGTTTCCTACTCCAAGCATATTGAGCTGATTAAGGAAATTCCTGCTCTTGCCGCAGACGAGATTGCCGCTATGGCAGCCGCAGATGAAGCGGAAACGGCAGAGGAAATTGCTGTTGAAGAGCCTGTTGAGGAAGCAGCAGAAACAGTTGAAGAAGCTGTTGTTGAGGAAACATCTGTTGAAGAAACCGAAGCAGTTGAAGAGGTCGAAGAGGAATACGAAGAGACCGAAGAAGCTGCAGAGGTTGAGGAATACGAAGCTGAAGAAGAGTACGAAGAGGCAGAAGAAGCTGAAGAGTTTGAGGAGACCGAGGAAGCCGAAGAATATGAGGCAGACGAAGAGGTTGAAGAGTACGAGGAGGCAGAGGAAGCTGACGAGTACGAGGAAGACGAAGAAACAGAAGAAGCCGAAGAGTACGAAGAAGATGATGACGAGGACGAAGACGAAGACGATGATGAAGATGATGAAGATGATGAAGATGATGAAGACGATGAAGATGATGAAGACGATGAAGACGATGACGATGACGATGATGATGATGAAATAGCAGAGTTTGAGGATGTTTTCTCGGATGATGACGAAGAGGATGAAGAAGACCTTATCAATTCTCTCTTCGGTGAAGATTTTGACGAGGATGAGGGCAAGGGCTTCAGCATCGCAGAGGAGCTTGCAGACGGCGAAGAATTTCAGGATATGCCCGTTGAGGAATCAGTCGTAGAAACAGCCACAAACGTTTCCAAGAGCGGTACGGTTTACGAGGTTGTTGACGATATTGACGACGAGGACGATGACGAAGAATCCTTCTTCCGTGGCTTTTTTAAGAAGAAATAATCGGAGGGTAACTGATGGTTGAGCTTATCTGCTGCGTTTGCATTGCCGCAATAGCAGCGGCTGATCAGCTTATAAAAATTGCCGTGCTCAATTCCCCACTCGTTTCGGGTGAGGTAAGCACGGTTATCGACGGCTTTCTGCAATGGAGATATGTCGAAAACACAGGTGCGGCTTTCAGCCTGTTTACGGGTAAAACCGCTTTGCTTACCGTTTTTACGGCGGTTGTGCTGCTTGTCGGATTTTATCTGATTTTCGCTAAAAAAATAAAGTCAAAGGTGGCTCTTGCAAGCGTTGTAATGCTTATGGGCGGCGGACTCGGCAACCTTATCGACAGAGTTTTCAGGCATTTTGTGGTTGATTATATTGAGGTGCTCTTTATAGATTTTCCAGTTTTCAACTTTGCGGACTGCTTTGTGACCGTCGGTGAATTTCTCCTTGTCGGCTATCTTATTTATGATATAGTCAGAGATTACAAAAAGGCAGGGCAGAAGGCGGATGGAGAATAAAAGAGTACTCAGCTTCACCGTTGAAAAAGGTGACGAGGGTGAAAGGCTCGACAAAACCGTTTGCGCCTATGCTCCCGAGCTTTCACGCAGCTTTATACAAAAGGTGCTTGACGATGGCGGAGTAACCGTCAATGGTAAGCCTAAAAAAAAGAGCTATCCTGTTGAAGAGGGTGACGAAATTACCGTTACCGCACCGGAGCTAAAAGAAATTGAGGCTCAGCCGCAGGATATTCCGCTTGATATAAGGTATGAGGACGACTGTCTTCTTGTTGTGAATAAACCGAGGGATATGGTTGTACACCCTGCACCAGGCAACCCCGACGGTACACTTGTAAATGCACTCCTTCACCATTGCAAGGGCAGTCTTTCGGGTATAAACGGTGTCATCCGTCCGGGTATTGTCCACAGAATAGATAAAAACACGAGCGGTTTGCTTATTGTTGCCAAAACGGATGAGGCACACATAAGCCTTGCTTCGCAGATTCAAGCACACAGCTTTACCCGTGAATACCGTGCAGTTGTACACGGCAAATTCAAAGAACTTACGGGCACGGTTGATGCACCCATAGGCAGAAACCCAAACGACCGCAAAAAAATGTGTGTCACACAGCTTCATTCAAGAAATGCTGTAACACATTATGAGGTGCTTGAAGCCTACAGGAATTTTTCCTTTGTAAAGGTCAGACTTGAAACGGGCAGAACACACCAGATTCGTGTTCATATGGCTCATATCGGCCACCCCGTTGCAGGGGATGATGTTTACGGCCCGAAGAACGGTGTTTCAATGGGCGGTCAGTGTCTCCACGCAGGGCTGATAGGCTTTATCCACCCGAAAACCAAGGAATATATTGAAATCAGTTCGGAATTGCCGGAGTATTTTACAGCATTTCTGGACAAAATTTCAAAGCAGCAATAAATTACCAATCAAAAATTTAAAGAATACGGAGGTGACTGTTTTGGACGCAGCAGCTAAAAAACAGTTGGAAATCAAGGCTATTGAGGTCAGAAAGGGTATCATCGAGGGTACCTTTAACGCAAAGTCGGGTCATCCGGGAGGCTCCCTTTCGGTTGCCGATATTATGACCTATCTCTATTTTTCACATCTTAATGTGGACCCTGCCAACCCCAAGTGGGAAGGCCGTGACCGCTTTGTTCTTTCAAAGGGTCATACAGCACCTGCGCTTTACGCAGCACTTGCTCTCAGAGGCTTCTTCTCACCCGATGAAATCAAGCTCCTTCGTAAGCCCAACGCAATGCTTCAGGGTCACCCCAGCATGAAGAGCACACCCGGTGTCGATATGAGCACAGGCTCACTCGGTCAGGGTATCTCAACTGCTGTCGGTATGGCTTTGGGCGCAAAGCTCTCCGGTGCTGATTTCAGAGTTTTCACAGTCCTGGGTGACGGCGAAATTCAGGAAGGTCAGGTATGGGAGGCTGCAATGTACGCTTCCGCCAAGGGTCTTGACAACCTTGTAGCCGTTGTTGATAACAACAACCTTCAGATTGACGGCACTGTTGAAGAAGTCAACTCTCCCTATCCGATTCCCGAGAAGTTTGCCGCTTTCGGCTGGAACGTAATTGAAATCTGCGGTAATGATTTTGATGAAATCGATGCAGCCTTCACAGCAGCAAAGGAATTCAAGGGTAAGCCCACAGTTATCGTTGCCAAGACCGTCAAGGGCAAGGGCGTTTCCTTTATGGAAAACAACTGCGACTGGCACGGCACAGCTCCCAACCAGGAGCAGTACGACAAGGCAATGGCAGAGCTTGATGCCGCAATGGCAGCTCTCAATTAAGGAAAGGGTAAGTGGTGAAAACAATGGCAGATGTAATTAAAACCGCAACTCGTGATGCCTATGGTAAGGCTCTCGTTGAACTCGGCGGTAAAAACGAAAAGGTTATCGTTCTTGATGCTGACCTTGCAAAGGCAACCAAGACAATTGCCTTTAAAAAAGAATTCCCCGAAAGATTTTTCGATACAGGTATTGCAGAATGTAATATGATAGGCGTAGCGGCAGGTCTTGCCACAACGGGCTATACCGTTTTTGCAAGCTCCTTTGCAATGTTTGCTGCAGGTAGAGCCTTCGAGCAGATAAGAAACTCAGTCGGTTACCCCCACCTCAATGTTAAAATCGGCGCAACTCACGCAGGTATTTCTGTTGGTGAGGACGGCGCAAGCCACCAGTGCTGTGAGGATATTGCCCTTATGCGTACTATCCCCGGTATGACTATCATCAATCCTGCTGACGATGTTGAAGCACGCCTTGCCGTGCTTGCCGCTGCAGAGATGGACGGTCCCGTTTACCTTCGTTTCGGCAGACTTGCAACTCCCAGACTTTTCGATGAAAACTACAAGTTTGAAATCGGCAAGGGCGTTGAACTCAAAGAGGGTAAGGATGTTACAATCATTGCAACAGGTCTTATGGTAAATGAGGCACTTATTGCAGCAGAAAGCCTCAAGGCTGAGGGTATTGATGCAAGAGTAATCAATATGGCTACAATCAAGCCCATTGACAAGGATATCGTTATCAAGGCGGCAAAGGAAACAGGCGTTATTGTTACTGCAGAAGAGCACAGCGTTATCGGCGGTCTCGGCTCTGCGGTTGCAGACGTTGTCTGCGAGAATTATCCCGTACCCGTGCTTAAGGTCGGCGTAGAGGATAAGTTCGGCGCATCAGGCCCTGCTGTTGAAATGCTTAAGATTTACGGCCTCACAGCAGAAAATATTGCAGAAAAAGCAAAGGCAGCAGTTGCTCTCAAAAAATAAAGCGGAGAAAAAGAAGTATGAGCGAAGAAAGATCTTTCAAGAGAAAAGTCTTCGGTGGCTTTGACCGTGAAGATGTAATTGAATATATTGATGAGCTTCTTGTTGAACTTCAGAATTGCAAGGAAGAAAACGCCCGTAAGGATGCCCGTATTACAGAGCTTGAACAAAAGCTGGATGAATATGAGACAATTGCCGCAACACAGTCGGATATTACGGCAGAATGCAATTCACCCGAGGATGTTCTTTCACAGGTTGACAAAATCCTGCAGAATTATCTGAGCAAGGGGGAATAAGCCGTGGCTGAATACCGTGCAGATTCTGCCGGGCTAAAAGAGCTTGCCCCAAAGCTGAAAGCGGGGGACAGAGTGCTTCTCAGCGGAACTGTCTATACCGCAAGGGATGCGGCACATAAGCGTATAACCGAGCTTATGAATAAGGGCGAGGCTTTGCCGTTTGATTTGAACAGTGCGTGTATTTATTACGCAGGGCCTACGCCTACTCCTCCCGGTCTTGCAATAGGTAGCTGCGGCCCGACTACCTCTTCAAGGATGGATACCTATGCACCCATGTTTCTCGACAAAGGTCTTGCAGCTATGGTGGGCAAAGGCCCGAGAAGCAAGGAGGTTGTCGATGCAATTATCCGCAACAAGGCGGTTTACCTGTGCGCCATAGGCGGCGCAGGTGCATTGGCGGCTAAATGTATCACCTCTTGCGAGGTAATCGCCTTTGAGGATTTGGGCTGTGAAAGCGTAAAACGCCTTGATTTCAACGATTTCCCGCTTATAGTCGCAATCGACTGCGAAGGCGGAAGTATAGTGAATTAAGAGAACGGAGATTTCTTATGAGACTTTTAAAAAGAATAAAGTCTATAGTCAAATCCTTTTTGGGAGTAGACAGAGGTCCTAATCTTAATGAACTGCAAGAAATGGGAATGCGTGTCGGAAAGAATTTTATTTATGACGCAGGCAGTACCAGATTTGACAGTTCGCATTGTTGGCTTATTGAAATAGGCGATAATGTAACCTTTGGTCCCGGTGTGTATCTGCTTGCACATGATGCCAGCACAAAAAAAGAGCTTGGTTACACAAAAATTGGCAGAGTAAAAATCGGCGATAGAACCTTTGTGGGAGCGAATACGATTGTTATGCCCGGTGTAAGTATAGGAAAAAACTGTGTTATCGGTGCAGCAAGTGTAGTAACTCACGATGTGGAAGATAACTGTGTTTATGCCGGGAATCCTGCAAGGCTTTTGTGTTCTGTGCAAGAGTATTATGATAAGCAAAGAGCCCGAATGGATGATTTGCCTAAATATGATGCATCATACACGATAGGCGGGGGAATTACCGCTGATAAAAAGCAAGAAATGATTGATGACTTGAAAGATAATATTGGATTTGTTGTATAACCAAAGAGCAGGATTCGTTTGAATCCTGCTCTTAATCTTTATGCTTTTTACATATCCACACAAACCGTCATTATGCTTTTTGCCGGGACGGTGATTTGCTTTTCGTATTCACCCTCGTAAATCTTTTCGCAGTTGTGTGTTGCGTCTGTCAGATAAATTTCTGCTTTGCCGAGAAGTCCGCAAAGGTTAATTCTTTCGTCTGTTTCGGCAGTGTCCACAATAACCAGAACATATCTGTTGCCGTCGGTGAAAGCAACTGTGTCGAGCGTGCTTTCTTCTTTGAAATTATCGCAGACTCTTACTCTTACCATACCGGGCTTTATAAACGAAGTAAACTGCTTGAAGGCGTAGTAGCGGTTGTATATTTTCAGCGTACCGTCGGGGTTTCTGTCTATAAGTCCGTCTCCGTTGACCGCTGTCCAGCTCTGCCACGAAACGGCATTCATCAGGGTGAGGTCCTCGGTAATAATGCGAGCCATACGCAGTCCGCTGTCTATCTTCATGCTGTCAATTTCAAGCGGCAGCTCACACCATTCACTCATTTCATATTTTTTGTCGGGATAATTCTCTTTGAACTTATCGCCGACCTGTCGCTTTTCTTCGGCTTTGGTGTCCATCCAATATGAATGTCCTGCAAAGCTGTCGCAGTAACTGTTCAGTATTTCGCTTGCGAAAAACTTTTCAACGTATTGGTAGTGTGCCCAGGTCATTTCGCCGCTTTCGGGGCCGCTGAGGCGGTATGTACAGCCTCTTTTCTGCATTTCTGCGGCGAACATTTCGAGCAGTTCAATTGCCTCGTCAACCTCGTAGTGACAGCCTTCCTGTCCTACCCAGTCAGGGCTTCCCCACGACCATTGCGGCTCGTTGATGGGGGATATTGCATAAACCGGGTAACCCTGGCTCACAAACCAGTCGGCAATCGTGAGCAAATAGTCAATAAACGCTTGGTAGTTTTCTTTGGGAAGGTTTGAAGAATACTCCTCCAGTCCGCCCGAAGCGTGACCGGATTTTGTCATTGAAAAATGTGGGGAATTGCAGAAAAGTATAATTTTTTCTGCGCCGTATTCAACCGCATAATCAAGCACACGCCTTGCGTTTTTATCACGGGTGAAATCGTAAACATACTCGTTTTTTTCTTCGTCAAAAACGTAAAAGCTCTCTGTTCTGCGGCTCTTATCCCATATACGGCAGTCGGGGTTGTCTGCCTCACCGCCGCCTATGTTGTAGCGGAAAACGTCAAGCCCTAAGCCTTCGTTATCGTCGTAAAGCAGCTTTGCAATTTCTCTTGCCTGTCTGTCGTTTTCAATTGTCTGTGCCCACCAGCACGAGCTTGTGCCGAAGGATTCAAAGGTTTGATATGTTGTAGCTCTGTCAATCAAAATGTCGTGCCTCCTCAGAACATAATTCAGCGGCATTAAACAGAATTGGATTATTGCCAGTAAAAGTGAAATAAATTTAAGCATTTATCTTTTACCTCCGATAAGGTCTTTTATCGCTTCGCCTGCGGCTATAAGACCGGCGGCAGACGGTACGAAGGATATGCTTGCGGGAATTGCTCTCTTTTCGGCGTTTTCGGGCTGGAAAAGCGGCTTTATAGGCTGCTCGGTTGAATATACAACCTTGAGTTTTTCAATGCCTCTTGTCTTTAATTCTTTTCTCATAACCCTAGCAAGCGGACAGCCGCTTGTTTTTTTTATGTCCGTAACGGTAAGCGCTGTGGGGTCCAGCTTGTTGCCCGTACCCATACTGCTGATTATCGGAATATCAAGCGCTTTTGCTTTTTCTATAAGTATCAGCTTGGAGGTAACGGTGTCAATCGCATCTATGATATAGTCATAATTCTCAAAATCAAACCTGTCAACCGTTTCGGCGGAGAAAAACAGGGGATAGACAGTAACCTTTATATCGGGGTGGATGTCCTTTATTCTCTGTGCCATAACCTCAGCCTTGTTTTGTCCTACGGTAGAGTCAAGTGCAATAAGCTGGCGGTTGATGTTGGAAACAGAAACCGTGTCGTTGTCGCAAAGCCCAATGTGTCCGACACCTGCCCTTGCAAGTGCCTCTGCGGCAAATGAGCCTACTCCGCCCACACCAAAAAGCAAAACAGAGCTTTTGCTTAAGGTGTCAACTGCCTCCTCGCCTATGAGCATAGCCGTGCGCAGCTTTCTTTCCTCCATATTCCTTAACACCGTCCTTGCCGCTTAATTATAAATAATATATCATTCATAAAAAACATTGTCAAATTATTATCTTCAAGTTGACACCCGTAATTATAAAGTGTAAAATATTTCTATAAATTAAAGAAAATAAAAGGAGAGATATGAATGAAAAAATTATCGGCTTTGTTCCTTGCTTTGGTTATGCTTGTGTCCTTTGCCGCCTGCGGTGAGGATGTTAAGGTGAAAACCGAGGCGGATTTTAAAACCTGGTTCAACGAGGCACTTGTTCCTGCTTACAACGGCTATATTAATTCGGAATCAGCAAACGAAAACGCTTTTCCGAGCGTATCTCTTATGCTTGCTTCTGATGCGTATATCGGCTATATTTTCGATTATATCTGCGACGGTGTTTACCCCGAAAACGGCGAAATAACAGAGGAAAACGGCGTATATAACTATGCTTACAACGAATTCAGGCAGAGCTTTGAGTTTGACGCAGACAAGCGTGCCGTAAAGGTTACTATGTATATGGAAATGATGGGCGACAGCAGAACAGAGTTTGTTGCCGTCTTTGCCGAAAAGAAGGGCGAGTTCTTTATTCAGTATCTTATGCCCACCTTCGGCGAGTATACCGAAATGCGCTTTACTGCCGAGGGCGGTACTTTCGTGCTTGACGATACTTGCTATGAAATGCCCTATGACATATTCACGGATGATATACCAAAGGATTTTGCAAAGGAGAGCTGACAAATGAAAGACGTTATCCATAATTACGACATTTTTCCGAAGGTTTTTCCTTGTGATAAGGAAATCGAAATCACAATCAAGCCTCTTGGTGCTCACGTTGCATTTGATAGGGATGAATATGATATTGTTATCTGTCCGCTGACTCAGGGCTGCCGCCGTGATTACCCCAACACAACAGGCTTTGAGGATATGAGGGTAAGACCCGATGCGGACGGCTGCATCCGCTTCAAGTACACCTTCAAGGGTGAGCAGGAGCATTATATCCGCTTTTTAAAAGAGAACGGCGACAGGGATTTCCAGCTTTCCGTTTATTCTCTCAAGGAGGATTTGTGCGGCAGATATCCCTTCGTAGGCGATTTGCATATGCATACCTGCCGTTCAGACGGTAAGCAGGCACCTGCCATAGTTGCCGCTAACTACCGCAGACACGGTTACGATTTCCTCGGTATCACCGACCACAGATATTACTACGGCTCGCTTGAAGCTATAAACGCTTACAAGGATGTTCCCCTTGAATTCACCCTCGTTCCCGGCGAAGAGGTGCATATGACGAGAGGCGATATGGAATTTGTCAACGATGTCCATATGGTGAATTTCGGCGGACTCTATTCCGTCAATGCCCTTGTTTATGATGACGAGCTTGTCAAAACAATAGGTGAGGATAAAGCCCTGCGTGCTGTTGACGGCAACTGTCCCGATATGATGACCAGAGAAGAGTTCGAGACCGAAGTCAATGCCCTTGCCGATACCCTCGATATTCCCGAGGGTGTGGAGAGATTTCCCTATGCCTGCTGCCATTGGATTACCAATCAGATTCGCAAGGCAGGCGGCTTGAGCATTTTTGCCCACCCGTATTGGATTTCAAACGTGTTCCAGGTGCCCGAAAACCTGTCCGAGGCTATGTTTGCCGGCGGCGCTTTCGATGCTTTTGAGGTTCTCGGCGGTGAGAGCTATTTTGAACAGAACGGTCTGCAGACAATTTTCTATTACGAGCAGTGCGCAAAGGGTAACAAGTACCCGATTGTCGGCAGTACGGACAGCCACTCAAGCTTCAACAACCGTAATGCCTTTATCTGCTCAACTATCGTTTTCGCACCCGAAAACACAAGAGAAAGCCTTATGGCTTCAATCAAGGATTTCTATTCGGTTGCCGTTGATACAATAAGCACCGAATACCGTATGGTAGGCGATTTAAGATTGGTCAAATACGCCGCCTTCCTTTACGAAAACTTCTTCCCGCTGCACGATGAGCTTTGCCGTGAAGAGGGTATGCTTATGAAGCAGTACGCAACAGGCGACGAGGACGCCGCAAGACTCCTCAACGCTATCCACGGCAGAATGAAGAAGCAGAGAGAAAAGTATTTTGCGTTTTAACAAGGCATAATTGACCTTGCACAAATCATTAAAGAAGAGGTAAATATGATAACAACTACATGTTTTTCAGTTTGCGGTTATTTTAACTATCCTGTTCTGACTAATTGTGCAATATTGAGTTTTATTAAAGAAATGTCAGATGTTAATCAATCCGATATTAATTTAGAGTTGATTAATTTGCCTAAAAATGAAATAAATCATACGTTGTTGTTTGAATCGGGGGATTATTCAACTCTTGTTGTCACCAGCTTAAATGCTTTATCAGATGAAAATCTCACACCCTTATCCATACATTTTAAAAATAAGTATAATATAACATCTGAACTTATTATAACACCTGTTGATGAAAAAGGTTTTGAAGTAGATTATATGCTTGAGCAAGACGAGTTGGATAATTGTCCCCGTAAGGATGATTTAATACAAGATATTGCTCGTATCTTCTTTGATGTTTTAAATCCTCTTTATGGTTGCTGTGGCACAGAGATGTTTGTAGACGGAATGGAAGATGTTGAAGAAAAATATATAATTGATTCAAAATTTTATTATATCGGCTATGTCGATTTTAAGATTATGGATAAATTCAATTTTATAAACGATACGCATAATATTGAGAGCTTTTTTGTAGAGCCATTAAAGTACGGTAATATGTATTTTAAGAAATAATTTTGGTATGAAATAATAATTAGGCGGTTTGTGTTGCTTGTCACGTGCACAAGCCGTTTGTTTTATACGAGGAGGAAGGTTATGATACGGAAAGCCACAAACAAAGATATAACTGCAATATCGGAATTATACCGTGAGCAGTTCAGAGAAATGGCAAGACTGATTCCCGATTTTATCAAAGAGGGTGACCAAAGCACTGAATTTCTTGAAAAAACCGTTTCAGATGAAAATTCGGATATTCTCGTTTACGAAACCGAAGGTGAGATTGTAGGCTTTATATTGCTTCAGGCAAAAACAAGACCCGATTTCGATTTTATGCTGCCCGGTAAATTCTGCTATATAATGGATATAATCGTAACAGAAAACCACCGTGGTAAGGGCTTCGGAACAGCCCTGATGAATGCCGCAAAGGCTTGGGCTAATGAGCATAACTGTTCTTTTGTAAATCTTGATGTTCTTGTAAATAACCACAGTGCAATCAAACTCTATGAAAAGCTTGGTTTTATACCCAAAGCACAGGAAATGTATTGTAAATTATAAGCAGGAGTAACTATGATAATTCAAGTTGATGACAAATCACATCTGAATATTTGCCTTGAAATAATCCGCAACAGTTTTATAACAGTTGCGGAAGAATTCGCCTTGACCGAAAATAACTGTCCTTCACATACTGCATTTATAACTATTAATAAACTTGAAAAGCAATTTAATGAAGGCAGACCGATGTTTCTTTTTTATCAAGAGGATGTGCCTGTCGGATATTTTTCTCTAATAAAGTGCAATGATGAAGTATGGGAACTGAACAACCTTGCCGTTTTACCCGAATACCGTCGTTTGAGGTATGGTAAAGCAATGGTTGATTATGCTGTTGAAACGGTTGAAAATTACGGTGGTAATAAAATTTCAATCGGCATAATTGAAGAGAACACCACACTAAAAAATTGGTATTTAAAACTCGGCTTTAATCATATTTCAACACGCAAGTTTGAACACCTGCCGTTTACGGTTGGGTTTATGGAGTTGAATCTGTAAAATGGATTTGATTATAAAAACAAAAATTAAACAAGAACTCAAGAAATTGAATATTCTATACAGTGATATTGTGCTTGTTCAAAATAAAGACGGTGTTATAGTTGCAAGAGTTCAGAGTGAAGCAAAATCATTTATAATTAAATACTTCCAAAATGAAAATTACAAGCGTGAAATAAATAATTATAAACTTCTCAAATCATTAAATATTCCGACTATTCAAACAATCGGGTTTACCGATTCGGCTATTGT
The DNA here is from genome assembly GCA_045605425.1 of Acutalibacteraceae bacterium. Lineage (GTDB taxonomy): Bacteria > Bacillota > Clostridia > Oscillospirales > Acutalibacteraceae > UBA8612. The sequence goes on along the minus strand of JAZUQA010000011.1, from coordinate 47,907 downwards.
TATGGAAGATATTTCGCAAAATAAATTTTATAGGCTTGGCAAAAAAGAAGATTTGGATGATGAGGTTGTTGCTCAAAGAATTGCCGAATGGTATAAGTTGTTACATACAAGCAGCAGAGCTTGTGTAGAAGAATACGGAACAGAACTATATGATGAAACTGATTTTATAACAAGAAATAATATTGAGTTTATCAAAGAAAAAACAGGCACACAAAACTTGCCGGTTTGGAAAGTGATTGAAGATAGCTTTGATGTTATAGTTTCAAAAATCAAATCCTTGCCGAGAGTGCTCACATATAACGATTTTTATTATACTAATCTTATTGTTTCAAAAGATAAGTCATCTGCTTTTATGTTTGATTACAATTTGCTTGGCAAAGGCTATGTGTATTCGGATATACGCAATGTGTGTTCATCCTTCGGAGAAAAAGCGAAAAAGACTTTTCTTGAAGCCTACGGAGAGTTCGACAAAAACGAAATAATTGTTGATGATGTAGCGTCTGTGTTAGTTACGCTTCATTACGCTTGTCAAAGAAAAACCTTTCCCTCTTGGGCAGATTCTGTGTTAAATGAGCTTAAAACAGATTACGAACACAAAGTACAAAAACTGATTGGTTAACAGGTGATATTTATGCCCAAAGTCATTTTAATCTGCGGTAAAATCTGCTGCGGTAAAACTACTTATGCAAAGAAGCTTTGCAACGAAAACAATGCCGTATTACTTTCGGTTGATGAAATCACGCTTGCTCTTTTCGGTCAGCATTGCGGCGATAAACACGATGAATATGTCGAAAAAACAGAGAAATATCTGTTAAACAAATCTTTAGAGCTTATTGAGAACGATATAAATGTTGTTCTTGATTGGGGCTTCTGGACAAAAGCAGAACGTGAGTCTGCAAAAGGCTTTTATAAGTCCCGTGGTATCGAATGTGAGCTTCATTATATTGAAATCAGCGATGAAACGTGGAAATCTCGCTTGCATAAAAGAAACAGCGCTGTGCTTGCAGAAGAAACAAGTGCTTATTATGTTGATGAAAACCTTGCTTTGAAATTCGCTTCAATATTTGAAGTGCCAAGCCAGGATGAAATTGATGTTGTTTATTACGGAGAAGAAAAATGACAGCCGATGAATTTATAATCTATCGTGATATTAAGGTTAAAGATAATCAGCACAGAAGGGTTATAGAGCTTTTTTATCCGTATCTGCGCCGTGTTTCGGGCGATGAACGCCTTCTGCCGACCTTTCTCGAAAAGCACCTTAATTTGGATTTGTCGGGCGCTTTAGTTGTTACAGCCTGCTTTAACGGTGTAAACGACGGCAGCATACCGCCTCGTGACAACGTTGACCTGTATATCAAATTGAGCAACGGCGTAAAAGTATTTGTCTACGGCAGAGAAACAAAAAGCATAAATCCGTTAAGCAAAAACGAGTATGTAATAAATTTGAATGCACTTTCAGAATAGCCTCCCTTTAACGAGGGAGCCAACGATTAACTAATAACCCAATGTGGTTATTAGTTAAGTTAAAGACTATATTATAATGAAAATATGCCCGACAGAGCGAATCTGCCGGGCATTAAATATTTTTCTTATCTTATTCCGTAATTCTCAATTACGTAGTCCATATCCTTGTCGCCTCTGCCGGAGAGGTTGATGAGCACGGAGCCGTGCTCCATTCTCTGTGCCAGCTTCATACCGTAGGCAACTGCGTGGGAGCTTTCAATTGCGGGAATGATGCCTTCAAGACGGGAGAGCTTGAAGAATGCGTCAATTGTTTCTTCGTCGTCAATAACGTCATATTTTACCCTGCCGATTTCCTGGAGGAAAGCGTGCTCAGGACCCGAGGAGGGATAGTCAAGACCGCTTGCAAGCGAGTAAACGGGGGCGGGCTCACCGTTTTCGTCCTTGAGCATAATGGAGTTGAAGCCGTGCATAATGCCCTCTGTGCCGTATTTAAGGCTTGCTGCGTGGTCGCCGAGCTTCGGGCCTCTACCAAGCGGCTCAATGCCGTAAATGTCAACATTGTCGTTGAGGAAGCCTGCGAAAAGACCTGCTGCATTACTGCCGCCGCCGACACAGGCGACAATTGCGTTGGGCAGGTGACCTGTCATTTCAATAAACTGCTCTCTCGCCTCAATGCCAACCACGCTCTGGAAATCTCTTACCATCATGGGGAAGGGGTGGGGACCAAGAACTGAGCCAATGCAGTAAATTGCGTCGTTGTATTCCTTGCTGTAAGCGTCAAATGCGGCATCAACAGCTTCTTTAAGTGTCTGTAAGCCGTGTGTAACCTCAACAACGTTAGCGCCGAGTATCTTCATTCTTGCAACGTTGGGTGCCTGCTTCTTGATATCAACGCTGCCCATATAAATGTCGCACTCAAGGCCGAAGTAGGCGGCAGCTGTTGCAAGTGCAACGCCGTGCTGACCTGCACCTGTTTCGGCAATAACCTTCTTCTTGCCCATATATTTTGCAAGAAGTGCCTCACCCATACAGTGGTTAAGCTTGTGTGCGCCCGAATGGTTAAGGTCCTCACGCTTTGCGTAAAGCTGAACCTTGCCGCCCAGAGCATCCGACAGCCTTTCAAGGTGGGTTACGGGTGTGGGTCTGCCCTGGAATTCCTTGCGGATTCTGCGAAGCTCTGCAATGAACTTTCTGGACTGGCAGATTGAGTAGTAGGCTTCCGTAATTTCAGCCATAGCGGTCTTTAATTTGTCGTCAACATATACTCCGCCGTACTTTCCGAAGTAACCGTTTTCATCGGGGTAATTATTGAAATAGGTGTCAAAATCTACATTGTTTAATTTCATTGTTCTGTTCCTCCGTAAATATATAAAATGTTGTGTTCAGTCTTAATTTTCAGCTACGCCATCGTTTGGTTAACAGCTTCATAAAAATCACTTCCGTAAAAAATAAAAAATCCCCGACAGAAAAAACTTTCTGTCAAGGACGAATAAACATTTTATCCGTGGTGCCACCTTGCTTCACGCTTTGAAAGCGTGCACTTTTGCAGAGTACCGTCATACTCCCGACAACTAACGTATGTCCTCACGTTGCAGAATACTCTGTACAAAAAGTACATTTGACTGCACCCTCAGCGGTCCATTTGACGAACTGTTTCTTACCCGGATTTCAGCTGCCCGGGCTCTCTGTAAAGGCGTTTTTCGCCGTTATCTCCGCCTCATCGGTTTGAGCTATTTATTTTATATCATTATATTACCGCAAATTAAAGTTGTCAAGAAAAATTTATAAACCAAGCAATCTTCCTATATCATCATAATTATTCCTGAACACAAATCCCTTGATTCCAACCTTTTCTGCGCCTTGGACATTGTCCTCTCTGTCGTCTATAAACAGACATTCCTCTGCCTTTAAATCATACTTTTCCAGCAGGTGGTGGTAAATCCTTTCATCGGGTTTTATGATGTGGATATCTGCCGAAACAACATATCCGTCAAAGAAATCAAGGTCAAAATGTTTTGTGAAATAGCTGTAAAAATCCTCGCTTGCGTTTGAAAGAATAAAAACTTTGTAGCCTTTTGCCTTTACCTTGAGCAAAAATTCCTTCGCTCCGTCAAGCGGCATCATATAGTTCTGCCATATATCAATAAGCCGCCTTAAGTCTTCGTGATATTCCTGCGGTATTCTTGCTGCAACGCCGCTGTAAAGCCCGTCAACCGTAATGTTGCCAAGGTCTCTTTGTATCCATTCTTCGCCGCCGAAAAGCTCCTTGAAAAGTATCGGCTTTGCTTCTTCGTTGCGGCAGGCAGCGTTGAGCTGAACCTGCGGGTCAAAGTCCATCAGAACATTGCCCATATCGAAAATAACATTTTTAATCATAATTTATCACCGCAATTAATGATAAATCATTTTTTGCAGAAAATAAAGAAAAATATTATTAATTTATGAATTTTTATAATATTTCTATTTTGGAAATAAAAATACAACTGTGTCGGTTATAATGCACTCGAAATCCAAAATGCGACAAAATAATGCTATGTTTTTAAAAGCGAGGATTTTTATATGACTTTTATGAATGTGTTTACCTTGCTGGGCGGTCTTGCCTTCTTCCTTTTCGGAATGAATACTATGGGCAATGCGCTTGAAAAAAGTGCCGGCAACCGCCTGAAAACAATTTTGGGTAAGCTTACCTCAAACAAGTTCAAAGGCTTTCTTCTCGGCCTTGTTGTAACGGCTGTCATTCAGTCGTCCTCGGCAACTACGGTTATGGTTGTCGGCTTTGTAAACTCGGGTATAATGCAGCTCACTCAGGCCGTAAGCGTAATTATGGGCGCTAACCTCGGCACTTCTGTCACAGCCTGGCTTTTGAGCTTAACTGGTATCGAAAGCGACAACTTCTGGGTTTCACTTTTCAAGCCCTCATCGTTTACTCCTGTGCTGGCTTTTGTGGGTATCATTCTTTATATGTTTACCAAAAGAGCAAAGAATAAGGATATAGGTCTTATCCTTCTCGGCTTTTCTGTGCTGATGTTTGGTATGGATGTTATGTCCGACGCTGTAAAGCCCCTTACCGAGCTTGAAGGTTTCAAAAACGCTCTTGTTCTTTTCACAAATCCCGTTCTTGGCGTAATTATGGGCACGGTTGTCACGGCTATAATTCAGTCGTCGTCGGCCTCAGTCGGTATCCTTCAGGCGCTTACCCTCACGGGCAGTATCAGCTATATGACCTCTATTCCGATTATTATGGGTCAGAATATCGGTACCTGTGTCAGCGCAATCATTTCCTGTGCAGGTGCGAATAAAAACGCAAAGCGTGCAGCTTTTATTCACCTTTATTTTAACCTTTTGGCAACGGTTATTCTTCTTACCGCTTTTTACGGTATCAGTTCTGTTGTGGATATTCCGATTCTTCACGAGCCGGCAAATCCCTTCGGTATAGCCGTTGTTCATACGGGCTTTAAAATTGTTGCACTTGTTATCCTTTTTCCGCTGTCAAATCTCCTCGTCAAACTCGCTTGTCTTACTGTTAAAGATAAGGGTGATGAGGAAAAGACTAACCTTCTCGACGAGCGTCTTTTCAGCACTCCTGCCGTTGCTATTGCACAGAGCAGAAACGTTACCTGTACTATGGCAGAGCTCAGCCGTAAGACTATAGAGGACGCAATAAAAGCTCTTGGCTCTTATGACGAAAAACTTGCCGAAAGTGTACGCAAGGGTGAAAAGAAAGCGGACAAGTACGAGGATACCCTCGGCGAATATCTTGTCAAGCTCAGCACACAGAGCCTGAGTGATGCGGACAGCCGTGAGCTTTCAATGCAGCTTCACCTCATAGGTGACCTTGAGCGTTTGAGTGACCATGCACTGAATATCCTCGAATCTGCAGAAGAACTCAAAGAGAAAAAAATGACCTTCTCGGGCGAAGCCGAAAAGGAAATGAAGAATATCGTCGGTGCTACGCTCGAAATTGTTGGCCTTGCAACGGATGCGTTTATTGACAATGACCTTGAAAAAGCTGCCCTTGTCGAGCCGCTGGAACAGGTTATTGACGAGCTTAAAAAGCGTATGAAAAACGGCCATGTTGAGCGTCTTCGCCGAAACGAGTGCACGATTGAACAAGGCTTCGTTTTCAACGACCTTATTACAAACCTTGAACGTGTTTCGGACCATTGCTCCAACATAGCCGTGTGTGTTATTGAAACTGCAAATGACCGCTTTGATATGCACAAATATCTGCGCAATATCAAGAAGGGTAACGAGGATTTCAATCAGACATACAACGAGTTTGCTGCAAAATATTCAGTCAATTAAACAATTTCACCGTAACAGCTGTCGGAATCGGCGGCTGTTATTTTTACTGTGTAAAACCTTGAACACTCTGCACCGTTTTTTATTGTAACGGGTGTGTAGTTTGCCGTGTAGCCCGTGCAGCTGCCGTCTTGAGCTTTTGTTTCCGCAAGCACCTCAACGGTTTTGCCGATTTGTGAATTGAGGAAGGCTTTGCGGATTTCGTTTGCCGTGTCAGCCATAGCCTTTGCTCTTTCCTGCTTGGTCTTGCGGTCAAGCTGGTCGGGGAAATTTGCTGCCCTCGTGCCCTCACGCTGTGAGTAGGGGAATACGTGTACCTTTTCAAAGCCGATTGTCTTTACAAATTCAAGCGACTCGGCAAATTCTTCGTCCGTTTCGCCGGCAAAACCAACCATAACATCCGTTGTGATTGTGCAGTCCTCGAAATTTTCTCTCAAGGCTTTGCAGATTCGCTCGTATTCGGGTGCATCATAGTGTCTGTTCATTCTTTTAAGCGTTGCCGAACAGCCGCTCTGAAGCGAAATGTGGAACTGGGGACAGAGCTTCTTCTGCGCTCTGAGTCCGGCTATCATTTCATCTGTCATATGGTCAGGCTCAAGTGAGCCGAGGCGCACTCTCTTAACCTTTTCCACTTCACAAACAGCCCTTACCGCATCACAGAGGGTCAGCGAGCAATCCGTACCGTAGGAAGAAAGGTTGATGCCGACAAGCACAATTTCCTCAAAGCCGTTGTCGGCAAGTGTCTGCGCTTCTTTTTTTATCTCATCAAGCGGCTTTGAACGCACTCTGCCTCTTGCGTAGGGAATAATGCAGTAGGAGCAGAAGCGGTTGCAGCCGTCCTCAATTTTGATTGCTGCCCTCGTTCTCTCATCAAAAGAGCTGATTGAGCAGGCGGTAAAAAGCTCGTCCTTTTCGTGTTCTTCAACGTTTACCTTTCTGCTTCTGCTTTCAAGATATTCCTTAATCATTTCCGGCAGCTTATCGTTGTTTCGGTTGCCTGCAACAATATCCGCCTGAATAAGCTCTGTCGCCGCCTCGGGATATGCCTGGGGCATACAGCCTGTAAGAACAACAACGCTGTCGGGATGCTCACGCTTGAATCGGCGTACAGCCTGCCTTGTCTTTTTGTCGCTTTCTGCCGTAACCGTGCAGGAATTGATTATATATACATCGGCTTCCTGCGTTTCAGGCACAATTAAAAAGCCCTCTTTTGCAAGCGCTTCGCCGAGTGCCTGTGTTTCGTATTGGTTTACCTTACAGCCGAGTGTGTAAAAAGCAGCCTTCATTTTTTTCTCCTTTGGGTTTCACTGAAATATCATTATACTTCAAATCTTGTTTTTACGCAATAGTAAGGTAATTTATAAAAAGGATTTTTCATATCAATCTATAAAAAGGGGAGTGATTGTATGAAAAAAACTGTTACCAAGGTCTTGTGTATACTGCTGTGTCTGCTGTTCGTCTTTCCGTTTGCGGTAAGTGCCGAGGTTGAAGCAAAATTGCCTGTTACCGTCAACGCCAAAGCGGCAATACTCGTTGATGCGTCAACGGGTCAGGTGCTTGCCGCAATGAATGAGCACGACAGGCTTTATCCGGCTTCTGTCACTAAAATAATGACACTTCTGTTGGTTATGGAAGCAATAGATTCGGGCAGGCTGAATTTAACCGATGAGGTTGTCACAAGCGCAACTGCGGCGGCTAAAGGCGGCTCACAGATTTGGCTCAAAGAGGGCGAGACAATGACCGTTGACGAGCTGCTTCGTGCGGCGGCAATTTACAGCGCAAACGATGCCTGCGAAGCACTCGGCGAGCATATTGCAGGCAGCGAGGAAGCACTCGTTCAAATGCTCAACGACAGGGCAAAAGAATTGGGTATGAACGACACACATTTCGACAACTGCACGGGTCTTGACGATACCACCGATACCCACCTGACAAGTGCGTTTGATGTTGCGCTGATGTCTGTTGAACTGCTCAAACACGAGTTGATACAGAAATATTCCACCGTGTGGATGGATTCTCTGCGTAACGGTGCAACAGAGCTTGTCAACACCAATAAGCTCATACGGTTTTACGACGGTGCAACCGGCCTTAAAACGGGTACAACCGTAAAGGCAGGCTGCTGTGTTTCCGCTTCCGCAATGAGGGAGGGGACACACCTCGTAGCCGTAATTATGGGCAGCCCCACAAGTGACGACCGCTTCGGCGGTGCAAAAGCCCTGCTTAACTGGGGCTTTGCCAATTATGAAACGGTAACTCCAGCCGTGGATTTGTCAATGATAACACGGATAAATGTCATTGGCGGCGTTAAAGAGAATTTTATGCCCGTTATTTCCGAGCTTTCTCCCGTGCTTATCAAGAAGGGTGAGAGTGAAAAAATCGAGCAGTCCGTTGAGCTTGTAACCGATGTACAGGCACCTGTCGAAGCAGGGCAGAAGGTGGGCAGCGTGAAGTTTACCCTTAACGGCGAAACCTTGGGTGAGTATCCGCTGACGAGCGAAAAGCGCATAGAAAAGCTGACCTTTGCCGAAATATTGCGCCGTTTTCTTTGCTCTTTCGACAGTCTGATTAAGAAATGAAGAAAAAATATAAAATTTGTGAAAAAAATTAAGAAAAGTATCTTGCATTAATGCAAAATATCGGTTAAAATAAACAAAAATATATATTTATTTAGTTAAGGAGTATTTGCGGCACACGGTTTCTTATCCCTAACCCCGTGTCACAAGGTGACCAAATCTATGTCAATCAAACTCAATGTATCCTACGCAGGTGCTGCTGCTACCCAAAGCGCACTCAACTCAATCGAAAAAGATGTTCTTTCTGCCCACGAAGCCTTGCACAACGGTACAGGTGCAGGAGCAGATTTCCTCGGCTGGCTTGATTTGCCCGTCAATTACGATAAGGCAGAGTTTGAGGCTATAAAAGCCGCCGCCGAAAAGATTAAGGCAGATTCAAAGGCTCTCGTTGTTATCGGTATCGGCGGATCATACCTCGGTGCAAGAGCAGCTATCGAATTCTGCAAGGGCAATAACTATAATCTTCTTGCAAAGGACACACCGCAGATTTTCTTTACCGGCAACACAATCAGCGCAGACTCGGTTAACGAAGTTATGCAGCTTATCGACGGTAAGGATTTCTCAATAAATGTCATCTCCAAGAGCGGTACTACCACCGAGCCTGCAGTTGCCTTCCGTGTGTTCAAGGAAATCCTTGAAGCAAAATACGGCAAGGAAGAGGCTGCAAAGCGCATCTACGTCACAACGGATAAGGCAAAGGGCACTCTCAAGTCCCTTGCCGATAAGGAAGGCTATCAGACCTTCGTTGTCCCGGACGATGTTGGCGGCAGATATTCCGTTCTTACCGCTGTCGGTCTTCTTCCGATTGCTGCGGCAGGTATCGATATCGATTCCCTTATGAAGGGTGCACAGGACGCACGTGAAAAATATTCCGTTGCTTCCCTCGATAACGATTGCTATAAGTACGCCGCCGTACGCAACCTGCTTTACCGCTCGGGTAAAAGCATAGAAATGTACGTCAGCTACGAGCCGGCTTTCACTCTTATGAACGAGTGGCTCAAGCAGCTTTACGGCGAAAGCGAAGGCAAGCAGCTCAAGGGCATTTATCCTTCCTCAGCGATTTATTCTACCGACCTTCACTCACTCGGCCAGTACGTCCAGCAGGGCGAAAGGCTGATGTTTGAAACGGTGGTATATGTCGATAAATCCAAGGCAGATGTCAATATAAAGGAAGACCCCGAAAATGTTGACGGCCTTAACTTCCTCGCAGGCAAGACGGTTTCCTTCGTAAACCGCAAGGCATTCGAGGGCACGCTTTTGGCACACACGGACGGCGATGTTCCCAACATTGTGCTTGAAATTCCCGAAATGAACGAGTATGTTCTCGGCGAGCTTATCTTCTTCTTTGAAAAGGCTTGTGCAATTTCAGGTTATGTTCTGGGAGTAAACCCGTTTGACCAGCCCGGTGTCGAAAGCTATAAGAAAAATATGTTTGCGTTGCTCGGTAAACCCGGCTACGAGGACATGAAGGCTGAGCTGGAAGCAAAACTTAACAGATAAAATAAAGGAGCGAATTACTATGGTAAAACTTATTCTCGGTCACAAGGGTGCAGGTAAAACAAAGAAGCTCATCGAGCTTGTCAACGCCGCTGTTGATGCATCAAACGGCAACGTTGTCTGTGTTGAAAAGCAGCCTCTGCTTACTCTCAACATCACACACCGTGCAAGACTTACAGCGACCGACGACTATAAAGTAAGCGGTTACGATGCATTCTACGGCTTCCTCGCAGGTATCTGCGCAAGAGACCACGATATTACCGATATCTTTGTTGATGCTACACTGCGCATCGGCGGCAGAGATTACGAGGAGCTTGCAGCATTCCTTGCAAAGGTCAACGAGCTTTCCAAGCTCACAGAGCACGATATTACCTTCACGGTTTCCGCCGATAAGGAAGAAATTCCCGCAAGCGTATTTGATTTCGCCGAAGTTCTGTAAAAAATAAATTTTTTCTTGACAAAGCGCAATTAAAACAGTATAATATTCTGTGCGTGTTGTTAAGCTATATCCCCTTCGGAGGTTTAAAAGGTGTTTTTAGAGCTTGAACCGATTTTTAATAACATAGGCGAAAAGCTTGAGTTCGATTATGAGCTGGATTTATCCGGTATCGACATCGCAACATACTATCCCTTTGTAACTCCCGTTAGGGTTAAGGGCGGCGTGTTCAACAGGGCAGGCGTAGTCAGCCTCGTTGCGGACACAACCTTTACTTATTCCGCCCCGTGCGATTTGTGCACAACACACACAGAAAAAAATCTTTCTATCCCCGTGGACCACGTTCTGGTCACCTCGCTCAACAACGAAGACAACGACGAGCTCATTCTTGTCGATTCACTTCATTTCAATCTCGATGAGCTGGTGACGGAGGATATTTTGCTCGGCTTGCCGACAAGGCATCTGTGCAAGGAAGATTGCAAGGGTGTTTGTCAGTATTGCGGCAAAAACCTTAATCACGACTCATGCAACTGTTCTGCTCCGCTTGACCCCCGTCTTGCGGTTTTAAGGCAGCTGTTGGATAATAACGATGAGTAAGTAGAAGTTACACAGCAACAAGGAGGTTGGCGAAATGGCAGTTCCGAAGAGAAGAGTCTCAAAGGCAAGAAGAGACAAGAGACGCAGCAGCGTATGGAAGCTTAATGCACCTGAGCTGGTCAAGTGCCCCAAGTGCGGCGAATACAAGAGACCGCACAGACTGTGTGCTAATTGTGGTTACTACAATGGCAGACAGGTAGTTGAAACAGAGGCATAAGCTTTAGGCTTTAAGGCAGAGAGGTGATTTTGTATCCTCCCTGCCTTTTGCTTTTGCGGGCTCTTTTTGCGTATTTCTGCGTTGCTTCAAGCTCGAAATACCTTTTATTCCTTCGCCTTTACGCCTTGAAATACACAAAAATAACCACGCAAAAGTTATTATTTATTTTTAAAAAGCTATAAAACAAAAGAGGTGTTACGGGTGAGCGTTTTTTGTTGGGATTTTGACGGCACATTGGCTTATTCTGACCACCTCTGGAGTAACAGCGTTTTCAGAGCACTCAACGAAACGGTTAAAAACCACTCTGTTACCTTTCAGGATATAAGGCGCTGTAACCAGACGGGCTACACCTGGCACACACCCGAAAGGGACTTTACTGCCTTTGTCGGTGAAAAATGGTGGGAGCTGATGAATGCCCACTTTTACAACAGCTTTATTTCCCTCGGTATCAGCGAAAGTGAGGCACGCTCTGCAAGCGAAAAGGTGAGGGGAATTATAATGCTGCCCGAAAACTATTTTCTGTTTGACGATACTCTTGCCGTACTTGAAGCGGCTAAAGAAAAAGGGAATACAAATATAATTCTATCCAATAATTATCCCGAGCTTGAAGCAATAACCGATTTTCTCGGTATCACAAAGTATTTTGACAGGCTCGTTGTTTCGGGTCTTGTCGGCTATGATAAGCCGAGAAAAGAAATATTTGATATTGCAAAATCCTTTTACCCTAATGAAAATTTTGTTATGATAGGCGATAACCCGACAGCCGATATCCTCGGCGGCAAAGCAGCCGGTATGACAACAGTTTTGGTCCATAAAGGTTTTGATAAAAATGCGGATTATTGCTTTGATAATTTAAACGATATATGTTCGATTATGTGAAATAGAGGTGTAACTATGGCTGACGAGTTGGTAAAGGCAATAAAGCAGAATGTCAATGCGTTGTTTACCAATGCTGATATTATGCTTCAGACCTGTGATACGGACTATATACTTTGTGATTTGCCCGTTTGGAAGCACGTTTATCATACTTTTCACTCGCTTGACCAATGGTTTATAAATCCCAAAGAGTATAACGAGCCGGATTTTCATATTGAGGGTTTAAATTCGCTTAATGAGTTCAGCGAAATATCTCTTTCTAAAGAACAGCTTTCTGATTATCTTGAAAGCATTAAAACAAAAATTAATGCATATCTTGAAACGCTTAATGATGATATGCTTTCCGAAATACCAACGGGATGTAAAACCAACCGTTTGGGTTTGATGTTATCTCAATTAAGACATTTTTATGCACATTTGGGTAATATCAATGCAACAACAATAATTGAAACAAATAAATGGCCTCGTGTGGTTGGTATTACCGGTAAGAGCGGTAAATCAACATCAGGGCTGTTTGAATAACGCAGTAATGCATATAAAGCAGGTGACGGGTATGTCGGTCAAAATTTCAGGCGTGGAACATGATTCAATTCTCAACAAAAAAATATCCGCAGGTGACACGCTGGTTGCCGTAAATTCCCACGAAATCAACGATGTACTCGATTACCGCTTTTACACGAGTGCCTGCAAATTAAAGCTCGAAATCGAAACAGAAAAGGGCAAGCGCCGCACCGTTAAGGTCAAGAAAGGCGAGTACGACGATTTGGGGTTGTGCTTTGAAACCTACCTTATGGACAAGCACCACTCCTGCAAAAACAAGTGTATTTTCTGCTTTATTGACCAGATGCCAAAGGGAATGCGTGAAAGCCTCTATTTTAAGGATGATGATTCCCGTCTTTCCTTCCTTTTCGGCAATTATGTCACGCTGACAAACCTTACCGATAAGGATATTGACCGCATTATCGAAATGCACATAAGTCCTGTCAATGTTTCCGTTCACACAATGAATCCCACGCTCCGTGTTGAAATGATGAAAAACCCGAATTCGGGTACATCTCTGCGTTACCTAAACCGCCTTGCCGAGGCAGGTATAAAGCTCAACACCCAGCTTGTGCTGTGTCCCGGTATAAACGACGGCAAGGAGCTTGAATTTTCGCTTTCAGAGCTTGGCAAGCTCTATCCCGCTGTGCAGAGTATAGCCTGCGTGCCCGTAGGTCTTACAAAGCACCGTGAGGGTCTGCCCCATCTTGAGCCCTATAACAAAGAAACCGCATCAAGGGTAATTGATACGGTGGACGATTTCAATATTCATTTCAAATTCTACAACAACGAAACCATAGCGTATGCGGCGGATGAATTCTATCTTGCCGCCCAAAGGGAAATACCCTCTGCCGATTATTATGGCGAGTATCCCCAGCTTGAAAACGGTGTCGGTATGTGGCGACTGCTTAAAGAGGAATTTACCTCTGCACTTGAAATGAACGACTTTACACCCGAAAAGGGCAGAGAGATTTCTGCCGTTACCGGTGCGGCCGCATATCCTTTGATAAAAGAGCTGGCAAATTCTCTTGAAATAAGGTATAATATAAAAATAAGTGTATATGAAGTGAAAAATGTTTTCTTCGGCGAAAGCGTTACAGTTTCGGGTCTTTTAACGGGTCAGGATATTCTTGAGCAGTTGAAGGACAGGGAATTGGGGAGTGAGCTTATCATTCCCGACAATTCCTTGCGTGACGGCGAAGAGGTTTTTCTCGACGATATGGCCGTGGCTCAGTTAAGCCAAGCTCTGGGAGTACCTGTTACATCCTGCAAGGCGGACGGCTACGAGCTGCTTGATAAATTTTTGGGAAGGTGTGATTGATATGGCAAAACCGATAGTTGCCGTTGTCGGCAGACCCAACGTCGGCAAATCAACGCTGTTCAATAAGCTCTGCGGTAAAAGGCTGTCTATTGTGGATGATACCCCCGGTGTTACCCGTGACAGAATTTACGGCGAGTGTGAATGGCTCAACAGAAATATGATTCTTGTCGATACGGGCGGTATCGAGCCGTATTCGGACGATATAATTCTTTCACAAATGCGCCGTCAGGCTCAGCTCGCCATTGACAGCGCAGATGTAATCGTGCTCGTCTGTGATGTGCGCACGGGTGTTGTTGCCGCCGACCAGGAGGTTGCCGCAATGCTCCAGAAAAGCGGCAAACCAATTGTTCTTGTTGTTAATAAGTGCGACTCAATAGGTGAGCCTCCGCTCGAATTCTACGAGTTCTATAATCTCGGTCTTGGTGACCCGATTGCCGTTTCTTCCGTTCACGGCCACGGCACGGGCGATTTGCTCGATGAAATCCTTTCCTACTGCCCCGAAGAGGCTGAGGAGGAAGAGGAAGACGACACAATCAAGGTTGCAATTATCGGTAAGCCCAATGTCGGCAAATCCTCGCTTGTCAACAGCGTTTCGGGTGAGGAAAGAGCTATTGTTTCCGATATCGCAGGCACAACCCGTGACGCAACGGACACCGTAATTGAAAACGAGCACGGCAAGTATGTGCTTATTGATACCGCAGGTCTGCGCCGCAAGAGCAAGGTTGACGACGCTATCGAAAAATATTCCGTAATCCGTGCAAGAATGGCTGTTGAAAGAGCAACTGTCTGCGTTATTATGATTGACGCAAAGGAAGGCTTCACCGAGCAGGATTCCAAGGTTGCAGGCATAGCCCACGAAATGGGTAAGGCTTGCATCATTGCGGTAAATAAGTGGGATATAGTCGAAAAAGACGGTAAGACTATGGATGCCTACCGTAAAAAGCTGATGAACGATTTTTCGTTTATGTCCTACGCTCCGATCATCTTCATTTCCGCAAAAACGGGTCAGCGTATTGACAGACTTTTTGAGCTTATTAATTTTGTTGATGCACAGAACGCTATGCGCATTTCAACGGGTAAGCTCAACGCAGTCCTTGCAGATGCTACCGCAAGAGTACAGCCGCCTACGGATAAGGGCAGAAGACTCAAGATTTACTATATGACCCAGGCTTCTACCCGTCCGCCGACGTTTGTCTGCTTCGTAAACCGTAAGGATTTGTTCCATTACAGCTACCAGAGGTATCTCGACAACCAGATTCGTGAGGTTTTTGGCCTTGAGGGTACGCCCACAAAGTTCGTTATTCACGAAAGGGAAGAAAAGAAAAAATAATATCTTCAACCTTTTCAAGCTCATCGCTTATTACTCGTGCGGTGAGCTTGTGTTTTTTTATTTGAGTGCCCTTTGTCATTGCCGCACTTTCTTCGCCTGCGGTAATAAAGGCGGCTGTGCCTGCCGTTAAAAGTATCAGCAGGGCAGATATAATTGAATAATATTTAATCAGCTTTTTCATTTATACTCCTGTCTAAAAGCGTTGCAAGCGAGTTTCCGAGCAATCTTCCTGCGTAGGCTGCTTCTTCAAGTGTGTTTGCGCAGCTGCCAACCTCGACAAGCAGGTTGTTGGGGGATAAATCCATATTGTATTTGCGCTGGCAGAAATATACGGGTCTCATAAGTCCGGGGAATTTCTCCTCGCATACGCTTTGTAAGCGCAGGGCAAAGGTCAGGTTTTGCTCCCAGTCGGGAAAATCCGTAACCTTTCCTTCCTCACAGCCGGTTATAATCATAAGCTGCGCTGCCTTTTTGCCGAGTATTTCTGCCGTCGGCTTTATTCTCACGCCGCCGCTTTGCTCAATTGCGTCACGGTGAATGTCGAGCACAACCTGAATGCTCGGGTATTGCTCAAGGTACTTTTCAACGCTTTTTCTCGAATGTGCATAAGCGCCTGTGTATTTCGTGTCGTGTATCTCGGTGTCGTGTATTACCGAATAGCCCGCCTTTTCAAGCTGCTCTTTTATTTCCATTCCGACCCTTATCATATTTCTGTCGGCGGAATTGCTGCGTGTAATATAGTCCTGTGCGTACCAATTTCTGTCTAAAAGCTCGTAGCACTCCGTTGTGTGGGTGTGGAAAATAAGCACACTCGGCTTTGTCTTGTCCGTTATTTTTATATCGGGGTCGGCTTCATAGTATTTGAGCAGGTTGATGTTTTTCTGCGTGTCCGTGTTGTTGCGCACGGCAATATTGCCTATCAGCGTGCTTGTGCTTATCGGAGTGTATTTTTTCTCCTCAATTTTGCCGTCCTCAATGTCGTTCTTTGCGTTGGCTTCTGCCGCTTTTATAAGCTGTAAAATATCCTCGGGCGTTTTAGTGAGTGAGCTTAACGGATTGTCCGCAAAAACCGTTCTTTCCGCCTCAATTGTGCCTGTGCTTGAAATATCACTGAGAATAGCTGAAAATGGCGTAGCGGACACTTTTTCGGCGCTTTTTACCGCCTTTTGAGCAAAAGTGAACGCAGCCTGTGCCGCTGACGGTGTGGACAAACCAACCATACCCGCAATAATTGCAACAGCCGTAACAATCACTGCCGCATCATAAGAAAAACTGAAATGCTTTTTCACGGGGCAAGTCCTCCGTTATACTTTTAAATATTTGGTAAAGTATATGCGGAAGGTGATAAAATAATTACGATACAAGTGCCATAAGCTCGTCAATATCCATATGTGGCTGAAGTGATGAATTTATTGCGGCGGCAACCAGCTTTGAGGCGTGCTCAATCAGCAGGTCAATTTCCCTTGGCGTAACCATCATTTTTTCGCCGTCCTTTTCCATCCTTTCAGTTGCATCTTCGCCAATAAGATCACAAGCAAGAGTGAGTGCATCAACAACAGTCGGCACGCCTATTGAAATTACGGGTATGCCCACCGTATCAAGGCTGATTTCGGCTCTTGCGTTGCCTACACCCGAGCCGGGCGATATACCCGTGTTGCAGATTTGCACTGTGCAACCGAGCCTTGACAGCCTGCGTGAAGCCAGCGCATCAACCGTAATCAGAGCAGCAGGGGATACACGGCGGATTATTCCCTCCAGTATTTCTAGCGTTTCAATGCCGTTTTGCCCGAGTACGCCCGGTATAACTCTTGCAACGGGTCGCAGTTGTTCAAAGCCTATGCTCTTCTGCAATTCCTTTCCGATGTGCCGTGTGGAAAAAATTAACGATGCACAGCCCGGACCCAACGCATCGGGCGTAATCTGGTCGTTTCCCAAGCCTGCAACAAGTATCAGCCCTTCTTCAGGCAAAAGCGTTTTCAGCTCATCAGCTATTGTTTTTGCACTCTCCGTAAAATCCGCAAAGCGGCTTAAATTCGGCAGCTCAACCGTGATATAACTGCCCTTTCTTCTGTTAAGTCTTTTCTCACCGTTTTCGTTTGTTATCTCAATTCTTGTGATTTTCGCTTCACCCTTTTTTGCTTCTTCGCACTCAATACCGTCCATATCTTCGGGCGCTGAAATTTCCCTTTGTTCAAGCGCGAGGTCGGTTCTTAAATTCATAACTTGACTTTCCTTTCATCTTATTGTATAAATAACTATAATAAGTATTGGAAAATAACGAAAATTTTACACTTAAATTTTAAAAATTGCTTGCATTTTCCTTGAAAAAATGATAATATACATATCTGTGTGATAGTAAAAGGAGGTGTATTCCGTGCCGAACATTAAATCTGCAAAGAAGAGAGTTCTTGTCAACAAGACAAAGGCAGCTCGTAACAAGTCTGCTAACTCCGCTCTCAAGACAGCTATCAAGAAGGCTAACGCCGCAATCGAGGCTAATTCCGCAGACAAGGATGCTCTTGTAACAGCAGCAGTTAAGAAGATCGACCAGGCTGCAGCAAAGGGTATTATCCACAAGAACAACGCTGCGAGAAAGAAGTCCGCTCTTGTACTCAAGGCAAACAAGGCTTAAGGCGTTTTAATTGAGGTTGGGCATTCCTGCCCGACCTCACGCAAAGCCTGCGGTCTACCTGTGCTTCCGAATTATCGGCGGTAGAGGTAGGCCGCAAATTTTTTTGCCTTTGTTTTAATATTATTTTTGTTTTTTGCTTGACTTTAATTTATACAAAGGTTATACTTTTATTGGTATTTATTATTGAAAATTAAGGAGGATTACCAAAAATGAAATGTTTCAAGAAGGTTCTTAAAATTATCGGCATCATCGCTGCTATCGCTGCTGTTGTAGCAGGTGTTGTACTTGCTGTCAAGAAGATTCAGGAAAAGAAGGCTGCCAAGGCTAACGACGAAGAGTGCTACGTTTCCTGCTCCTGCTGCGAAGCCGAAGCGTAAATTTAATTTGAGCAATAGTTAAGAGGTACGGTTCAGTGAATCGTACCTTTTGGTTTGTCCCCGACAAACTGTAATTTACAAGGAGGACGCTATGAACACTAACACGGCAAAGAGCTTTGTTTTAGAAAATGCACGGCCGCTTGAATTGGCGGTTTATAAGTATTGCTTTGCAAATGAATCAAACCAGGCTGTTATTAATGAGCTTGTAAAATTCCAAAACCCTGACGGTGGTTTTGGCAATGCTCTTGAGGCGGATTTTTTTAATCCCAATTCTAGTCCTATAGCGACAAATGATGCTGTTATGACTCTTTACCGTGTGAATGCTCTTTACAGAGATTCTGATATTGTTAAAGGAATTGTTAAATATCTTAACTCTCACGATTCTTTTGATGAAGAAAAAAAGCGTTGGTTGTTTGCGATAGACAGCAACAAGGATTTTCCTCACGCAATCTGGTGGGAGAAAAAAGGTGACGGTATCAGCGGCTTTAATCCGTCAATTTCCCTGGCGGTATTTTTGATTTGTTACGGCAACCGTACTTCTCTTTGTGAAGAAATCATAAAAGAGGGCTTTGAATATCTTGAAACAGCCGAAGAAATAAGCGGAGATTCATTAAAGTGCTTTCTGCTTGCTTACGAGCTTTTGAAATCAAACAGCATCAGCGATATAGTTGATTTGGAACAGTTTAAAGATTTATTGTGTAAAGTTATCGATAATTCTATTTGTAAAGATATATCAAAATACGGTGTTGAATATGTGCCTATGCCGTCTGACTTTTTCTCAGGCGCATATCTTGAGTTTATCACTCCCGAAACAAAAAAGCTGATAGCCGCAGAAAAGGATATTTTAGGTAAACTGCAAATGGAGGACGGCGGCTTTGATATTACATGGAAATGGTATACTCCGTATCCCGAATTTGAGCAGGCGAGAGCTTGGTGGCGTCCCCGAATTACAATCGAAAAGCTCCTTTTTAATGAGGTACAGATATGAAAACCGATATATTAAAGCAAAACGAAAAAAGCTGGAATGCGTTGGCTGAGGATTTCTTCGGTGTAACCGCTTTGCCCGTACTCGGCTGTTCAATTCCGACAGAGGATGAACTGCACCTTTTCCCCGACCTCAACGGTAAGGCTGTTTTTGAAATTGGCTGCGGCAGTGGTCATTCGCTCAAATGGTGTGCCGAACACGGCGCTAAAGAGCTTTTTGGTCTTGATATTTCCGAAGAACAGCTCAAAGCTACAAAGAACTTACTCGGCGAAAGCGGATATTCCTGCACACTTTTTCACCAGCCTATGGAAGATAATTCAAATATTCCACAGAATTATTTTGATGTTGTTTATTCAATTTATGCTATCGGCTGGACAACCGACCTTGAGAAAACAATAAAAAATGCAGCATCATATCTGAAACAAGGCGGCACATTTATTTTCTCTTGGGATCATCCGCTTTTGCATTGCGTTGATTTGGAGAGCGTTGCTATTTCGGGCGGCAACAGAACGGTTGCAAAAGAAGAACGCATAGTTTTCAGCGGCAATTATTTAGAAGAAGATTATTACACTTTTGAGAAGTACGGTAATCCCTTAACGCTTCAAAACCGAAAGCTGTCAACATATATAAACACTCTGGCAGACGCTGGCTTTGCCGTTGAAAGAGTGGTTGAAGAAACAAGCGAAACCGTTCTCGAAAAATCAGCAGACTTCAGTTCGGGTTATTATGCCGATTTTAAAGCGAAGCATTTTCCGCTGTCGATAGTTATTAAGGCGAGAAAGCTGTGATTTTTTTATAAAATGAATTGCTTTGTCTGAAATGCTGTGATAAAATATTGGTGGAAAATATTGGCGCTTTTTTTAGGATAGTTGTTATGATTAATAAGCTGTAAAAGGCTTTTAATAAAGACCTAAAAAGGAGACAGAAGAAAATGAAAAAATTATTGTCAATCGTCCTTGCAACAGCAATGCTTATTTGCTCTTTATCCGTTGCAGCTTCGGCAAAGGTGTACGACTACGAAATTTCGTTTGGTCAGACACTGGAGGTTGCCGTAAGCCCCGTAACAGAAAGAACGGTAAAATTTGCTCCCGAGCACGATTCGGTATTTATCCTTGAAGCTGAATCCGAAGACTTGGATACATACTGCTGGCTTTTTGCTGCGGAAACAGACGAGGAGCTTCAAATATCGGACGATGAAAACGGAAGTGATTTCCGCCTTGAATATGAATTTGAAGCAGGAAAAACATATTATTTCTGTGTTGGCGTTTACGGAGATGAGTATGCTCCTGTCAGCAAATATAAAATAACGCTGCTGTGCGGTCACAGCTTTGACGGCGATACCTGTTCCGTTTGCGGCGAGGTTTGCGAACATGATATTCAAGGTTTCCTCGGCTTCTGTCTTTGCGGAGCAAATTATATCGGCAATGAGCTGGCAGTCGGCGCACAAGTGGAGTACGATAAATCTAAGACAGAAATGTGGTTCAGATTTGTTCCTGAGGAAACCGGTCTTTATCTTCTTGAATCCGCTTCGGCTGATGAGTTGAGCGACCCCGATGCTGAACTATATAATTCAGAAGGTGAATGGCTTTACGGAGATTATGACAGCGTAGGTGTGGATTTTGCTCTTTATTATATCCTTGAAGCAGGCGAAACCTACTATTATAACGTTTATCCCTATTATTGCGAACTGGATACGGATATTAAATTCAGCCGTGTAACCCATACCGCAGACGATGGTACTGTTCACACCGACCTTGATTTTGAGGAAGAAACCTGGTCCAACTGTACCGAGCATGGCTATACAGAGGGTGTTTACTGCAACACCTGCGAAGAATTTATATCGGGTCACGAGCAGCTTGAGCTTGACAAGGAATGGCACATTGACGATGATTGGGACGATATTTGTGACCTTTGCGGAGAAAAGCTCGTTTGTGACCATATCTGCCATAGCGATAACTGGTTCCTGAGCTTTATCTGGACAATTGCAAATTTCATCCACTCTCTGCTTGGTATCAGCCCCGAGTGTGAATGCGGTGCTTATCACTATTATTCGGAAGAAATTTATTATTAATATCAGTTGAATTTTTGTGATTATAAATAACTTAACAGGTTATTGTAAAATCAATCAAGGCGCCTTATACTTGTGGTATAGGGTGCCTTAAATATTTTGTTAAGAAGGGATTTTTACAATGCTTGATAACGAAGCTGTCGGCAGACAGATTGCTTTATTACGAACAGATAAAGGGTTGACACAAAGTGAACTGGGCGAAAGGCTCGGTGTATCGTTTCAGGCGGTCAGCAAGTGGGAGAGGGGAGAAACGCTGCCCGATACTGCTCTGCTGCCCGACCTTGCAAACGTGCTTGAAACAACCGTGGATAATGTTTTGTGCGGCACACAAAGACAGGTGGCGTTTAAAGGAAAATATAGGGTTTGCGATATTGTGGAAGGTCTTAACGCACTGAAAACGGCAGGTGAAAAGCTGGGTCAGCATAACATAATATACCGCCACGCTGTAAACGGAATAAACACGGGAATGAACACCGATATTGAGGCAGCTTTCAGCGATGATTACGTGTTTGAAGCCTTCCTTGCCGAAGCTATCATACAAAACCTCAAAGCAGGTTATTATATTGATATTTCAGACATTAAGCGCAATTTTAAGCATGAACATTTTTCAAAAACAGTCACCGACTACGCCCAAAAATTCAATATCTGTTAGTGAAAAATTAAGCAGTACAGTCAAATCGGCTGTACTGCTTTTGTGTCATATCAGAATATATGTTTCGTTTGCCTGCGTTTCAAATTCAACCGTATTTCCGTTTTTGTTGAACTTGATTTCGCTGCTGTCGCTTTCTCTTATTATCCGCTTGATACCGTCACTTTCCACGGTGCACTTTCTGCCCGTAAGGCTCTTTATTTTAAGAGAAGTTATCTGTCCGTTTTCAAGTGCGGAAGAAACGAGAAAGGCGCCGTTTGCACGAAGATTTTCAAACGAAGCGGTTGATTTTTTGTCCCAGCAGGGGAACAGCCTGATTATGCCTTCAAAGCTTTGCATAAGCATTTCGTTTACGGTTGCCGGAACCATAGTCAGGTGCTCTATGCCGCCTCCGTGGTGGCGGAAAAGTCCGTTGGGCAGGGCGAATTCCTTTATGTTCTGCTTTATTCCTTCAATTACAAAAGCAGGGTCAACGCCTATTCTCGCACCTGCGGGAAGGTATGAATTAGAGCCGTTGTCGTCAAGGCGTCTGTCATTTATAAAATATGTGTTTCTGGCAATTTTAAGCATTCTTTCGCCCGAATTCAAGCCAATCTGTGAAGCAGGGTATATGTGCTGAAGACCTACGGTGTTGTCATTTCTCCAGCGTATGCCAAATCTGGAATACTTGAAGCAAATCTTACCCTTTTTTATGAATAGCGGGAAATTGCTTAAGTTCTGGTTTATATCCTCCCAAAGGGCATATTTTTCTTTGTTCAGACCAAGCTCCTTTGCCATATCGTAAACAGCCTTGAACAGCATTTTAACAAGACCGAGTGAGTTGATGGCGTTTACGGTGTTTACCTGACCGATGTGTGTTATATATCTGAATTTTTTGCCACGGTAGTAGGGGATTTCGTGTGCTGCATCTTTTTTGATTACGTATCTGCCGTTTTGCTTTACAAGGTAATCCTCCCAGAATTTTGCCGTGTTCAGCACAAAATCGTAGTAGTTTTCCTTTGCATACTCCTTGTCATAGGTTGAGTACCAGTGCATTATCGGAATTACGCAGGCGTAGGCAGCGTGGCTCTTCTGGCCGAGGAAAAGCACGCCGTGCTCCTTACAATCTTCTTGTGTGAAAACGTCAAGCGCCTTCGGGCCGAAACTGACGGGGAATGCATAGCCGCCGCAGCCGAAGAAGCCTGCAAACCTTTTGGCATGCTCCCTCATCTCGTTTACGGGCGTCATATATCCGTCAAACAGCTCGGGGTGATTGGCGGAAAATACGCAGTAATACGGTGCTTCGTAGTTGTAATTCATGTGGTAATCTCCCGCCCAGGGGAAGAAATCGTCCGTTATGAAATTGCCGAAAAGTCCGGGCGGAAACTGTCTGTTGCCCATACAGCCTGCAAGGTGATAAAGGCTTAAATTGTAGTGCTTTTCAATTTCCTTGTCCTCAAGTGTTACCCTAGAAGCGGAAAAGAAATTTTTCCACTTTTCCTCGGTGTGTGCTTTGTCTGCGCTGTAATCGCAATTCAGCGCCATTTCTATTGCCTTATCCGAGTATTGCTCGCTGTCAAAATTGGTAACAACCGATACGCAGTAGCGTGCATTTTGAGCAGCTGTATCAATCTTATTCAAGCCCACTGCAACAGCCGATTCTCTTTCAAGCTCTTTACCCTCAAACCTGCGGATATAACAAGCAATACCCTTGTCATTAAAAGAGGAATTTACAGAATTACAGGTATCGGGAATTTCAATTTCAACACACGGCAGAATTTCGGATTCGTGTGCCTTGATTTCAAAATAAATCTTGTTTTCGGGCGCAACGAAAAACTCGATTTCAGCGTTTGCAAACGTACACTCGAGCAGCCCTTTGTCAATGTACTGCTTTATATTGTACTGTGATAAATCAACGTTTTTAATGCGGATGCTGCCTACAGCCTTTATACCGCCGTCGTTACGTGCACCGGAAGCGAATTTCCAGAAATCGCACTTTGAAATGCGGATAATAAGGTCGTTTTCGTCGTTGTCAAAAACCACGCCGAGGTCGCCGTTGCCGCACATTGCACCGGCAGGAATTTTGTAAAGAATTTTGCCGTCAACAGTGTTAACGGGCTTGGCTGTTATTTCGTTAAAATAAGTGTTCATTTTATCACCGTCTATATTCTAAAAATTAAATGCAATAAATATTTGTGTCCCAGAATGAGATATGCTTGTGGTGGCGCAGATATATTCTGTATTCCGGGTTAATTGCGTGGATTTTGTTTATCAGGTCAAAAATATCCTCGCTTCTGTGGTAAGCCGCCATACAGATTTTGGGCTTGTGTTTAAGTGCATTTTCAGCACCTTTAAGCATTTCACCTTCGGCACCCTCAATGTCAATGTTAAGGTATGTGAAATTGCCGTATTTTTCAAAAATCATGTCAACACATACGGCTTGTGTTTCTTCTTTGCCTTCTTTTGCGCTTGCGCCACGGCCCTTGTTGCCGTCAAAGCTCAACGTACAGTCGCACGACCACACGGCGTTGTTAAGCAAGGTGCAGTTTTCTATGCTTTCGCAGTTGAGCTTAAGCTTTTTAAAAGTCCTTTTGTCCGGCTCAACCGCAACAATTTTTTCATATGACTTTGTACTTTTCAAAAACTCCTCAACGGTATCGCCTCGGTAAGCGCCAAGATCAAGAAAGCTCTCGCTTTCGCCTAAATCAAGGAGCTCATAGGCCTCGCTTTTGGGTGTTTCACACTCAAAGCAGCAGTTCAGTTCCCCCGTAATCTGAAAACGCACAATGCTCTCAAACACTTTTTTACTTTGTTCGTCGGCAAGCAATGAGTAAGCCTTTTCAATTGCAGGAAGATTATTTTTAAGAAACTCTTTGTTGAAAATATTATCGCCGAAAACGGGTACGGAGGGCATTATAACTCTGTGCCTGTCATTCAGTTTTTTTATGCTGTCAATAACCTCGGGCAGGGGACTTGCAAAGCAGAGTGCAACGGCAAAATCGCCGATTTCGTTTTCTAACTGCGAAACCGATTTTACCGTAAACCCGTGGAAGGTACGGCTTCTCACAAAGCCGTCGCTTGCAATTACCGCACTGACCTTAATTCCCAGTCTTTCAAACTCATCAAAAACACGGTCAGCGCCGTTGCCCGTGCCGTAAACCGCAACGGGCAGGGGAGTTGCTTTCAGAAACTCCCAGCTTGATTGAAGTGTTAATATCTCATTAAACATATTTTCCGTAATACCAACCTGTTACACCGTCTTTTTTGACAATACATCCCTTTGAGGTTCGGGCAATAAGAGAAAGTGAGTCACCTTTATTTACGGGCAGTACATAGTCTGTATAGTCTGCACATTTGCTTTCGCCTCTCAGATAGCTGTTGGGAATATTCAGCCTTTTGCCGCTTGATATGTGTTCAATAAGGGAGAATTCTTCTCCCTTTTCTATAATTTGGATTTCGTTGTCAATCCACGAAATATGTATAGAGCTTTCGCTCGCTTGCTGACTTTCAAGAGCACTTACACAGGGAATTTCATCATAGCTTATATGAGAAAATTCATCGGCAGAGCAGTTTATATCGGGAATAATAAGCAGGTTTAGCTGTCCGTCCTTCTTGACGCCGCAGCCGCCGTCAATTGATATGATTTTTTTATCGTGATTTATTATCGGGTTGAACTGCTGTACACGGTTATTATAAAGGCAAACAGGCCAATGGCCGACAATAACATACTTTTCAAAGGCGTGCGGAGTTTCGGTCATAAAAGAATCAAACTTTGTCAGCTCAAAAATGCCTTTATCTATATTGGCGGTAACCTGTTGCTCACGCAAGCCGCCGTGAACGAAAACAAAGTTCTGCGTTTCTATGACTGTCGGCAGACTTTTAAGAAAGTTAAACACATTTTCAAAATTAGCAATAACATCCTTCTTTGCCGCTAAAACATCCTCTGCGCATTTGAGTGTATACCCGCATTCATTTGCAAGCTCCTCGTAAAACGATGTGCCTGCCCACTCCCTTAAATTGAGAATGTATTTGTAAAATCCGTTAACGTTGTCCTCACACAATTCGTCAATTATTTTCAAGCGGTTTGCGTCTACATTGCCGATAAGCGGTATGACATTCCCTTTTTCACAAAGATCCATAACATAGCGAAGGGTAGCGAGGTTGGCATTGCCTTTTTCTACTATATCACCAACGATGAACAGTATGTCGTTCTCACAAAACTCAGCTTTTTCAAGGAGCTTTTTGAAATAAGACAATTTGCCGTGAATATCACTCGTGACAAGAATTCTTCTTCCTGCGTCAACCGTTATCTGTTCGATTTTTGTTGTCAGATTAATCATCGGTTATATATCCCTCATTAATTTACTGATTATTACTATATCAAAAACGCAAGGCTGTTTCAATGGCTAATTTATTTAAATAAAAAGTGTCTTCGCTCGAATGAACAAAGACACAAAATTCATCAGCCTATTCAGTTAAGAACGATTTTGTAGTCAACAGAGCCGTAGCCCTTGCCGACTGTTGCGCCTATCGGGAATTTCTTTGCGTCAACACGAAGGTTTTCAAGGTTTATCAATACGGTATATGACCATTCGCCGCTTTCGATTATACCGTTTTCGTTGATTTTAACCTTGAGCTTCGGGTAGACGTAACGCAGGGTGATGTTGGATTCTTCAAAGCCAATATCAAACTGCGGAAGCTCCTTTTCAACAACGGAAATATCACCGACAACCGAAATGGCGTGACCAACCGTGCCGGAAAGGGCGTCGCCGTGTATGCCGTCTGTCTGCTCCTTCAATGTCATTTCAATTACTGTGTATTTGCCGCTTTTGCGTGCATTTACGCTTGTTGTGTCAGACACGGAAAGCTTGCTGTAGCCGCCTGTAATGCCCGGGATTTCTGTTGAGTTCTTTTCTAATGCCTTTACCAGAAACGGTGTTATCATATCAACCAGGTTGCCAAGCAAGCCGTCGCCGTCGTTAACTACAAGCTCTTTCATTGTCATCGTCTGAACAGATGTTGCGTTGGGGGCGGTTTTGGTTGCGGCAGCCTTGTAGAATTCCACAATCTGCTCGTCGGTCCACTTTGCAGGGTCGGCGTCAAGCGTAGTTTCTTCCTCTGTTGAGCTTTCTTCTTCGTTTAACTCGGTCGTTTCAGATTCACTCTCTGTTGTGGATTCATTTTCGGAAGGGGCAGTGCTGTCCGTACTGACGGAATCAGTAATTTCTACATTGATTTCCGTGCGGTCGGTTGTCTGCTCTTCAGGCTCTTTTTCGTCACCGCAGGCTGTGAAAGTGAATACCATTACAGCCGCTGTCAGTAAACATAATAACTTTTTCATCAGTTTTGCTCCTTTTTACTCCGTTAAGTTGTGTATTTTCTAATAAAGATTAATGCATAGAAATCATATACATTTTAACACAAATCAACGAAAAATTCAATATAAAAGAGCAGGAATTTAAATGCAGGTCTGTAAAATCAGGGTGCATATTGGTAAAGCCAAAGCCACTCGCCGAAAGTAAGGGAGAGTTAATTATCAAATTTTAACTCAAGAGAAAGTATCAAATCCATAATCTCATTTATATCTGCTCTGCTGTTGAAATGAGCCTGATACGCAATTCCGTTTTCTCCTGTGGGGTAATATCCGATTCTGATATTATCTCCGTTAAATTCCGGCGTATGAACATAAAATGTTTTACCGTAATATTCATATTGCTTTCCCGTGGGCGTTACTTTTCCCGTTTTATCCTGATCACGCAAGTCAACCGATCCGCTTGTAAACAGGTACATTACTGCCAGACAGTACGTTTCACTTTCGTTGTTGTTGTTTTCTTTAGGAATTACAAGAAGAACATTATAGCCGGTAAAATCGCTTTTGTCGCAGGGTATAATCGGGTGTCCGAAATGCGCTTTTGCCGTATCATATCCAACAACTACATCTTTATATATGTTCTGTTGTCCTTCGTTATTTACAATGGTTGTCGCCACACTCGAAGAGGGTTCGGCAGAAGGCACAATGGGATTTTCTGTGTTTTTTGTTGTGGAAGGAGCGTCTGTTTTAGGAGCCTGTGTGCTATGCTCCTGCCGGCTGGGGTTAACGGTCGTGTGTGCTTGTGTGTGTGTCTCTGTTTTAGATGTCGTTGCTTGATTCGGCGCCTGTTCCGTTCCGGGCGGATCGGTTTTTGCAGCGTTATCCGAAACGGAAATTCCGGTTTGCGTGACAACAGGATTTTTTCCGAACCAGTTCTGTGAACTGATCCAACCGGTTGCAATTATCAATGCAGCACAAGCACAAAGAGTTTCAACAATCTTTAACTTGTGGTTTTTATGTTTGCGAAAACTAAGACTGACAGCGTCAGTATTATCTGCCGCCGAAATGTACTTTTCATCGAATCCGGAAATTGCATCATATATGTTATTTGTATTCATAAACCTTCCTCCTTTAAGAACTTTCTCATCTTTCTGCGTACACGCATAAGAATAGTTCTTACATAGTTTTCCTTAATTCCGTATTTTTCACCAATTTCTGACGGATCCTCAAGATGATAATACCTCCGAACAAAAACGCTTCTGTCACGTTCGTTGAGCGTTTCCATAAAAGCATTCAGATCATGCTTCAAAATATCGGTTTCCGGGGAATAATCGGGCGGAAAAGCAGAAGACAGCTCTTCTGACAAAATTGAATCCCGATCAATCAGCTCATCCGGGGCAATATTAAACAACTCTGCCATCAATTCAAGCATTTTTCGACTGGGACGGCTTAATCCCGTTTCCCATTTGGAAATAAGCTCCCTTGAAACGAACAAAGCTTCAGCAAGTTGAGCTTGAGATAATCCGGCTTTTATTCGCAACTTTGTAATTATATGACCGGTCTGCATAGATTCATCACCTCCGTTGCACCTCCATTATATCCATCGCCATAGGAATACTCAAGGTAAAAAACATATCACATCATTGAAAAAAGCACGCCGAAGCGTGCCTTTTTTGGCTATGTACTACAAAAATGATATTTTTGCCGTTTTTGCGTATAAATTCGAACACTCACATTTTTGCTCAGCGGTAAATTTTATTTGCTAAATTCATCATCGTCTGCATTCCTTAAAACATACTTTTTCATTAGCGTTTTTTGCTTTCTTCTACACACGCGTGAGATGGTGCCATTCGCTTTTTTGCTATCTAAGCCCAAGTAATCGCAAACAGCCTTAACGCTATTGAAAGTTGCAATGAATGCAAAAGTATCAGCATCATACATATTTATTTGTCGTTGCACCTTTTGCGCTTTATAGCACGCGGGGCAACCTGTTCCATAATTCCTGTTGGATATAGTTGCTTGCCATTCGTGTCCTCGACTGCATCGCCACCAAACTTTTATTCCGCTATTAGCCATAACATCCGCAGGTGTTAATACTTGATTTTTTTCATAATTCCACTCTTTGGCTAATATCGGGTTAACAGTTTGTAAATCATTAGTGCCTTTTATAGTTTTTATGCCCAAGCAATATGGACATTTGTGCCCTTTGTTACGGGTGGCAATCCTTGCTTGCCATTCGTGCCCTTTGCTACATTTCCACCACACTTTTTTATTGCTATTAGCTGCAAAATGCTCTGGTTTTAAATTACCGTTCTTTTCGTAATTCCACTCTTTCACTATCTCCGGATTAGAAAGCAATAAAGAAGTTTCTTTTTCCGTATGCTCCCGAAAATTTTCTATGACAATATTATCTCTTTTAAGGTCGATATCTACATTGGTTTCAGCGATTTCACTTAAAAGAAGTTCAAGTTTTTTTGAGAGATCTTCCTGATTCCTCTGAATAACATAATCTATAGAACTGTCATCGAGGGATGGTAAACCTTCTCTAATTCGATATAGTTTAATTCCATCTTTTACACACTTTTTATTCTTTTCTAAATCTTTTTTAGTTTTATTTTTGTGCCAAAGATATCCGTCATATTCAATGGCAATTTTCTTAGATGGGATATAAACATCTAGTTCGTAACCTTTTTCTCTATATGAGTGTAATATATCTAATCCGTATTTTTTTAGATAATATACAATTGCATATTCGGGAAAAGATGTGCTTCGTTCCGAATTGCAAACAGGACATCCCTCTCCTTTGTTCCTATTGTGTATTGATGCCTGCCATTCATGACCTTTGTTGCACTTCCACCAAACTTTTATTCCGCTATTTGCTGTAAAATCTTCCGGCTTTGAATTGCCGTTTTTTTCATAATTCCACTCTTTTGCTAATAATGGATTAATTGTTTGTAAATCATTGTATCCTTTGATTGCAAATCTACCCGAACAAAAAGGGCAACCTTTACCGCCGTTCCGATCGTGTACTGTTGCTTGCCATTCATGACCTTGACTGCATCTCCACCAAACTTTTTTACCACTATTGGCGGTAAAATTTTCTGGTTTCAGATTTCCGTTCTTTTTGTAACTCCAATCTTCTGCTAAAGAGGGATTGACTGTTTGCAAATCATTGTAACCGTTCAAAACTTTTTTACCTGCACAATACGGACATCCTTTTCCGTTGTTTCTATCATATATCATTGCTTGATATTCGTGTCCTTTTGAGCATTTCCACCATGCTTTTTTTCCACTACCAAGAGTTAATGTTTGAGGGTAGAGTTTTAATTCATCATTCTTTTCCCAATCCCACTCAGCCATGAGTTGAGCATTTTCTGATATATACTGTTTTTCTGACATAGTTTTCTCAACTCCTCTTAATCTGTTTCAATATGCTTTATAATGTAATCAACATAGTGATGCATCTCGGGAAACTGGAGATATTCCCTTTTATCCGTTTCTAAATTTCGGAGAACCATTTTTCTGTCAAATGAAATATAAATTGCATATAAATGTTTTCCAGATATATCAGTACTTACACACAGTTCTCTATAAATCTTTTTAAGAAGGTCAGATGCTCCTACAAGCGGAAAACCTTCAAAATCAATAACAATCGGATACGGAATGAAGAATATTACATTCTCATCCGATTTAGTCTTGCTAATATTGGTCTTCATTTTTTTAAATAGATTTAGTTCTGTGATCGGCTTTTTTTGATCTCCCACAAAGCAATACTGAAACTCTAACGCTTCATTGTGAAATTCACTTGTTAATGCACCAACATCACTTTTTCGACTACCAATCATTCGTCCTTGTCTCTTGTCAATAGGGATTTTAGCATCAAATTTCTCACCAGTAACAACATCGACAAAATCACACTCACCATGAGCTTGATTATCTATATGGGTATATCGACTAGGAAAAATTTCTTTTGATGCGTTCATTAAATCTAAAATGATTTTCTCATAGTTGCCTGACTTAATTATATCTTTGACATCATTATGAATTGTGGAGTAAAAACTGTAATAATTTCTTAATAATTCCATTTCATTTACCGCTTAAATCATAAATTCTTATGATTAATTATATCATATTTTTATCACACATACAACATCATAGAATGCTTTGATACAGTGCTTATGATATAAATCTTTCGCTATTATGCGAGAGTTCAGGTCAGTTCTGCGAAAAATGTTTTTTTGTGCGTTTAAATTGTAACCTAAAATTTCACATGTAAAAACAGAAAAAAACTGATAAAATCAGAGCTTTTCTGTGATA
The DNA here is from genome assembly GCA_045605425.1 of Acutalibacteraceae bacterium. GTDB lineage: Bacteria > Bacillota > Clostridia > Oscillospirales > Acutalibacteraceae > UBA8612. The sequence continues at coordinate 16,436 of JAZUQA010000011.1, read as the reverse complement.
ATATCTTTTTGTAGCCCTTTGATAGCTGGGATGGCTGGATTTGAACCAGCGGATGTGGAGGTCATGTCAATCAAGGGCAATTGTGTGAGTGGTGAAAAATGAAGCATTGGCTTTGCGAACGATATATTAGTTTTATGCCGAAAGAAATAATGTCAAAATTATTCATTATTCATCAGCGATAGCGGCTTCATTATTCATTTGAAAATCCTTTAGCACGAATGAATAATGAATGATGAACATTGAAAAAATGAATAATACAAACGAAAATCCGCTCACTTTCGTGAACGGATTTTCGTTTGGCTGGGATGGCTGGATTTGAACCAGCGGATGCGGGAGTCAAAGTCCCGTGCCTTACCCCTTGGCTACACCCCAATATTAAATTTTAAACGATATACCGCATAGCAATATTATTGAAAAAAGCACTTCTTATTGAAGTGCTTTTTTCAGTGGGGTGGACAATGGGAGTCGAACCCACGACCTCCAGGGCCACAACCTGGCACTCTAACCAACTGAGCTATGTCCACCATGAATGGCGCGCTGGAAGGGACTCGAACCCCTGGCCTACTGCTTAGAAGGCAGTTGCTCTATCCAGCTGAGCTACCAGCGCACATTTGGAGCGGGTGATGGGAATCGAACCCACGCGACCAGCTTGGAAGGCTGGGATTCTACCATTGAACTACACCCGCAGGTATTGAAGCTCCTTACACCCGTAAGTTGACAACGGGAATATATTAACAAATATTATACCCGTTGTCAAGACTTATTTTTAATTTTTTTAGTGTTTTCAGTTTTCAAAATCGACAACACATCTGTCGGTGATAACCGAATGCACAAATTCCTTTACCTTAAGGTGCTCGGGGTGTACCTGATAGCCGTCAAGAGCCGCCTTGCTTTCAAATGTGCTGTAAAGCGCAAGGTCATAACCCTTGGGGTTGAAGTTGAAGCCGACCTCGGCTGAAAGAAGGCCGTCAACCTTGCCGACAAGAGCGGTGAGGATTTCCTTCATATGCTCCATGTTTTCCTGCTTTTTCTCATCGTTTCTGACGTTCCAGAAAACGATATGTGTAACCATTCTGTATTTTCTCCTTCGTTTCATTATTTGTTATATTAAATCATATTTGTTGATTTTATACAAGATATATTTAAGATTTTCTACATTTGCTTCACCTGATTTTGGGTGACAAATATCATTTTTTATCTTATAATTATAATAATATAATAGATTTATTATGACTTGGTTTAGCTATAGAATGAAACTTTCGGAGGTTTTAAGAATGAAAAAGGGTACAAAAATATTGCTGGGGCTGTTGAGCCTTGTTTTGTGTGCGGTGCTTGTTTTCAGTACTGCTCCCGTCAGTAAGGCTGCCGGTATGATGCGTTTTATAATCGACGACCAGGTGTACAACAAGGTTTATAACGATATGGGCTCTCTTGCGCTTACCCACTATCACTACGACTTTTCTGAGGATAAGCTCACTCTTGAAAACTTCGGCTCTGCGGATTCTCCCGAAACACCTTTGTTTATCTATCCGTATTCGGGCAATATCACAATTGAGCTCAAGGGTAATAACTACATTAAGTCCGAGCGTGAAATGGCTCTGATTATTATCGGCAACGTCACCTTCACGGGCGACGGTACGCTCAACGTTATTTCTGCCGATACATACGGAATTTACACCGATTACAAGGTAACGGTTGCCGAATCTGCAAACTTGAATATCAATGCGCTTGCAGGTGTTACTGCCATAAAGGGTCTTGATATTCACACTTCGGGAAGAATCAATATCCACACAACGGGTAAATGCTTTTATGTTTTTGATAACATTAAAATCACACAGGGCATGCTCAACTTAAGCGGTTCAAACGGTCTTTATACTGCCTACGGCGATGTTTTTATCAGCGGCGGCGATACTGAGCTGACTATTGATTCCACCTCACAGGCGATTTATGCGCCGGGTGAAAACGCCTATGTTGAATGGAGTGCAAACGCCACTATTTATGCCGGCTCTACTGCCCCCGGTTATGCCACGCCCGAATACAACAACGAAAAATACCTGCGTATGTCTTTTACGGGCTCGCCAAAGCTCAATCCTCCCAGAGAGGTTTCGTGGGATGACACCGTTATCGATAGCTCCGGCGTAACAAATCCCGTCGGCAGATGGTCTGCCGTTGAAAATGCAACGGGCTACGAGGTTTCGCTGTACCACTATAACGATGTCGGTTACACGCTTACCAAAACCTTTACCGTAACAGATGCGTTAAGCTGTAATTTCGGCGGTCATTTTACAACATACGGTAAATATGCCTTTGCCGTAAGAGCACTGGGCGACGGTGTTGACTATATAAGCAGTAACGTTTCTGCCAAAACAACGGAGCATTATTATTTTACGGGTGAGGTTGAAAGCCGCTTCTATGTTACTCTTCCCGAATCGGAATTCTTTACGGTTGTTCCCGAAAGCGGAAGCACAGTTGTTTATTACGGCGAAAGCTATTCGTTTACGGTTGAGGTAAACCCTGCCTACACACAGTCGGATGTTATTGTCTGGGCAAACGGTGTGCGTGTTGCCTTGCGCCACGGTAAGTATACCGTTGACAATGTAACGGAAAACCTTGTTATCAGAATAGGCGATATGGCGGTGAATACATATACCGTCAATCTTCCCGAGCACGAGGCTTATACAATTTATCCGCTTCCCGAGTATTCGACCGAGGTTGAGTATGGCGGCAGCTTTGCGTTTTCCGTTGAGCTTTCGGATATTTATCTGAATTCAAATCTTGTCGTAACCTCAAACGGCGAGGAGATAATTCCGAAGTACGGAATAATTTACACAATAAAAAATATTACCGAAGACCAGACGGTTGAAATAACGGGTCTTGTAAGAGATAATTACACGGTAACCTATCAACACCTTGACGGCACGTTTATCACCTCACAGACCATTGACCACGGCGGTAAAGCACAGCTTCCCGAAGCACCGACGCTGTTTGAAGGCCTTGAGTTTGTCGGCTGGTCGTTAAAGGACGGTACTGCCTACGATTTCAGTACACCCGTTGAAAGCGAGCTTACGCTCTATGCCCGTTTTGAGCCTGAAAAAGAAAACGGGTATTACCTAATAAAAACCTTAGACCAGTTCACTTGGTTTAAAGATGAGGTCAATTTCGGCAATACCGCAATCAATGCAAGGCTCTGTACTGATATAGCGCTTAATGAAGGTAAGTATTATACAGATATTAGCGGTGCACCTGTATTTAAAGAGGGTGCACAAGTGTGGAAGCCTATAGGCGGCTACGATTACAGCGACAACGATAATTTTGTCAAGTTCTATGAGGGCAGCTTTGACGGCGGTGGTCACACGCTGTCGGGTATCTATTTCGATTACGATAAGATGTCGCACGAATCCAACGACCTCGGTGTTTTCGGCGGTATAACGGATACGGCAGTAATATCAAACCTCAATGTTGTTGATTCCTCTTTTGAAGCATACGGCAGAATGGGCGGTATAGTCGGCACAAGCTACGGTAAGATTGAAAACTGCACGAGCTCCGTATTTATAGAAGGTGTCGAAGCTGTCGGCGGTATAGTCGGCGAGAATCACGGCACGGTAACGGGCTGTACCTTTAACGGCTCGGTCAAGGCAAAGGAGTATTCCTCCAGCAGTTCGGTTACGGCTGTCGGCGGCAGCGATGTCGGCGGTATTGCGGGTGTTTGCGCCGATGCAGGTGCGGTTATTGCTGACTGTAGAAATAACGGCATTGTTACCGCCAAGAAAAACGCAGGCGGTATAGTCGGTTCTGCAACAGCTGACGGTGTTGTTATCAGAAACTGTTCAAACACCTCAACCGTTTATGCAGATACAAATTCGGCAGGTATCCTCGGCTATAACCCCAAGCAGATTAATAAGCAGATAACAAATGAAGCCGGCGAAGTCATTGAAACCGTTACTGTGAATGTAATAACAACGGTAACGGATTGTTCAAACAGCGGCAGTATTTCCTCGCTTGAAACATCGGGCGGTATTATTGCTTATGCCCGTGCTGTTGTAACAGGCTGTACCAACAGCGGTGTTGTTACATCAACTGTGGGTGCAGGCGGTATCGCTGCGAATGCTCATGCCAGTGTTGAGAACTGTGTGAACAGCGGTGAAATAAACGGCACTCTTTATGCGGGCGGTATTGCTTCTTTGGGCGAAGTAACAGTCGATAAGAGCATTAACCGTGCGGCTGTTATTTCTGCGGACGGTGCTGCCGCAGGTCTTGCTGCCGGCGGTAAAGCCGAAATAGCTTATTCTTACAATACCGGTGCGGTAACCGGTAATTCTTTCGCAGGCGGTCTTGCTGTAAATACGGATAATTCAAAGCTCGTCAGTAGCCATAATTTTGCCGGTGTAACCGCACAGCAGGCAGACGGCGTTGCCGCAAACAGCACAGGCTTAACGGTTGAAAGGTGCTATACGGCAAGTGAAATTTCAACTACCGCTGTCGGCAGCAACGCAACGAAGGAGCTGTTCTATTGCGGCTATGTTGCGGTTTTCCTCAACGGTGAGGATGAAAAGCCCGTATGGGCACAGGGCGAAGAATACCCCGTATTTGCCGATGAAAATAACAAAGCATATATTTTCCCGCTTGCGGGTGAGGGTACGGCAGAAAAGCCCTACATCATCACTACGGAAAACGAGCTGCGTATGATTTCGGCATATATCAATAACCACAGCGGCTGGTCTGCAAAGCACTATAAGCTGGGCACTGATATTGCGCTTAAAAATCCGCAGACTGTCAATAACTTTGTTCCCTTCGGTACTATATCAAATCAGTTTACCGGCAGCTTTGACGGCGACGGTCATACCTTAAGCGGCGTTAACCTTTCAATGCAGGAAAACAATATTGCTTTGTTCAGAGTTGTTGCGGCCGGTGCACAGATAAAGAATCTTAACCTGAGCGGCTTTACCGTCAGCGGTAAGGTGCATACAGGTGCTCTCATAGGCACTAACAGAGGCACGGTTTATAATTGCTCCGTTGCCGGGTCACAAATAACAGGCGAAGAAAATGTCGGCGGTCTTGTCGGCTACAATCTGGGCGATATTACCTATTCTGTCAACCGTGCAAGCGTCAATGGCTTAATGTGTGTCGGCGGTATAACGGGCCTTCACGAGCGTGGCAACCTTCATTACTGCCTCAATTACGGTGAAATCGGCGGCATAGGCGGTGAGTTTTCCGCCGAAGCAGGCGGTATGACGGGCAGAAACTATGGCTCTGTAAGATATTGCGGTAATCTGGGCAATATAAAAGCAAACGAGTACGCAGGCGGTATAGTCGGCGTTACCTATACCGAATTAAGGTCGGTTTATAACAGCGGCAACGTTGCTGCCGACAGTTTTTCGGGCACAATAGTAGGCTTCTTTGAGGAGCTGGAGGATTTTGAGCTCTGCTTTACGCTTGAAGGGCTTGAGCCCGGTGAAACCGGTGTGGGCACATCTGTTCCCGAAATTGATTTCTCAACAGGTATGCTTGCATATTTCCTCAACAATAACGGCTTGGAAACCAATTGGGCGCAGGGTGCTTCTCACCCCGTCGGTGCAAAGCCGGATGGCAGCGATGCCGTTATTTACAAGGTGACTTACCTTAGCTTCGGTGAGCTTTACTACACGGCGGCGGCAATGAAAAACGGTGCGGCCATTACTCCGCCGGCACCCGTTGTTGATGGCTATCGTTTCCTCTATTGGGATACGCCTTTCGACAGCCTCACGGCAGACGTTGTGACCACGGCTGTTTTCGACAGACCCAGCGATATCACCTTTATGCCGTACGCAGAGCTTGATTATATGGAAACGGAAATTATTTCCGTTATCTGCGGTATTTCACCCGAGGATAATCTTACAACCGCACAGCTGAGAAGTCAGATTTCCAATGCCAATATTGTTGTTATGGATAAGGATATGATTGAGTACAGCGCCCCCGAAGAAAAGGTTTACACGGGTCAGACGGTTGTTCTTTACGGCGCTAATGAGGGTATATATATTCACATTGCCAACGTTGTTGTTTTCGGCGATATTAGCGGCGACGGCAATGTTGACGATACAGATGCATTTCTTCTGAATATGGTGCTTTCGGATATGATTTGGTTTGATGAGCTCTATCCTGCCGAACAGCTCGCCGCAGACGTTAACAGAGACGGTACCGTTGACCAAGCGGATGCCGAGTACCTTCAGAAATACCTGCTTCACGATAACGAAATATCACAGTCATCAAAAACAGATAATATTTAATTAGGAGATAGATTATGAACGCAATCAGAACCCCTTGGGCGGAAAAGGTGAGTAAGGTCTGTCCTCTCAGCGAATATCCCCGTCCGCAGATGGAAAGAAAAAGCTGGCAGTGCCTCAACGGTATGTACAGCTATGCTGTAACGGATATCAATGCCGATGCAATGGGCGAGGCACAGGGTGAAATCCTTGTACCCTTTGCAATAGAGTCCGAGCTTTCGGGTGTTGAGCGAGCCGTGAGCGATACTCAGGCACTCTGGTACAGCAGAAGTTTTACCGTTGAAGAGGATTACACGGGCAAAAGAGTAATTCTTCACTTCGGTGCAGTGGACTGGAAATGTGAAGTGTGGATTAACGGCAGCTCTGTGGGCGGTCACACGGGAGGTTACTGTCCGTTCAGCTTTGATATAACCGATTATCTTAACGGCGGAGAAAACGAGCTTAAGGTTAAGGTTGTTGACCCGACGGATAAGGCAGACCAGCCCCGAGGTAAGCAGATTTCAAAGCCTGTCGGCTTCTGGTACACCTCTACTACGGGTATCTGGCAGACGGTATGGCTTGAGGTTGTGCCCGAAAACCATATAACAAAAATTAAGCTCACTCCCGATATTGACGCCGCTGTGCTGGATATTTCTGTTGAAGCGGCAGGGGAGGCAACAGTGCGTGCAACAGCCTTTGACGGTGAAACACAGGTTTCCGCTGTTGAATTTAGCGGCAGCGGCAAATTGAAAATTCCGAATCAGAAGCTCTGGAGCCCCGAAAACCCCTTCCTTTACGGTTTGAAAATTGAGCTCCTTTCCGACGGCGAAGCCGTTGACGAGGTTAAGTCCTACTTCGGTATGCGTAAATACAGCATGAAGAAGGACAGCAAGGGTTATGTACGCCTTTGCCTTAACAACGAGCCTTATTTCCAGAAGGGTCTGCTTGACCAGGGCTACTGGCCTGACGGCGGTATGACAGCACCTACGGACGAAGCGCTGATTTACGATATTCAGAAAATGCACGACCTTGGTTATAATATGCTCAGAAAGCATATCAAGGTTGAGCCTGCACGCTGGTATTACCATTGCGACCGCATAGGTATGCTCGTCTGGCAGGATATGCCCAACGGCTGTAACATCAACCAGCTTGTTGTCGGCGTGCTGCCCAATATAACAGTCAGAACTCTGCCCGATAAGTACGAAAAGCTCTTCCTGCGTACCGATAAAGCGGCACAGCAGCTTTTCCGCACGGAGCTTGACGAAATGATTGATACTCTTTACAACTGCGTTTCAATCTGCACCTGGGTGCCCTTTAATGAGGCCTGGGGTCAGTTTGACGCAGTGAACGTTGCAAAGCACGTAAAGGAACTCGACCCGACCCGTTTTGTTGACCACGCAAGCGGCTGGCACGACCAGGGCGGCGGCGATTTCAAGAGTATCCACAGGTATATAGTACCGCTTCACCCGTTCAAGCTGGACCACCGTGCGTTGGTTGTAAGTGAATACGGCGGCTACAGCAACGTTATAGAGGGTCACGTATGGAACATCAAAAAGTGCTTCGGCTACCTTATGTTCCGTTCCAAAAAGACACTCACCAACGCTTACAGACGCCTGCACACCACGCAGGTTATTCCGCTTATAAAGCACGGTCTTTGTGCTCTTGTTTATACTCAGGTCAGCGACGTTGAAAACGAGGTAAACGGTATTCTTACCTATGACCGCAAGCTCGTAAAGCTCAACGAGGATATGCTTAAGGATATTAATTCACGCCTTACCTATTAATTATTTCTTAAGTCGTTGATATAAAACTTCAACGCCTGCTCAAGGCTTTGCCTGTGGGCGGGCTTGAGTTTTCTTTGAGTCAGCTCTTCTGCAATTTCCGCAATTCTTGTGCGCAGATACTGTTCTTTAGTCAAAACAATCACCTTTAATATTGTTGAAAAGTTTTTGTTCAATATTAAAAGCAAAGTTTGCAATTAAAATTTACAAATTATTTTGAGGTACAAAAAATGAGAACTTTTACCGAATATTTTTCTGAAGATAAAAAGGTTAGTCTTACCGCAAATCTTCTTGACAATTCACCCGAAATGCCAAATCTTGATGTCCGTCCGGCTGTGCTCGTTATTCCCGGCGGCGGCTACAGCTTTTGCTCGGACAGAGAGGCAGAACCCATTGCAATGCTCTTTGCTCTTGAAGGCTATCATACCTTTGTTCTGCGCTACAGCGTAGGCAAGCGTGGCACGGATTACTGCTTCGAGAAGCCTTTTGAGGACGCCAAAAGAGCACTCCGATACATCCGTGAAAACGCTGCTCAATTCGGCGTTGACCCCGAAAAAATTGCCGCTATCGGCTTTTCTGCAGGCGGTCATCTTTGCAGTGCGCTCGGTACTCTCAGCGAGGAAAAGCCCAATGCACTCATTCTTTCTTATCCCTGTATTATGGAGAGTATAGGTGAAGTTCTTTCCTGCAAGGTTCCTTCAACCAACCTTGCCGTAACCAAGGATACTCCGCCTACATACATTTTTGCGGCGGCAGATGACGGCTGCGTGCCGATTGAACATTCGCTTGCCTTTGCTTCTGCCTGCGCCGAAAACGGCGTGCCCTTTGAAATGCATATATACCAAAACGGCGGTCACGGCTTCTCGCTGGCTTCTCCTGTAGTATGCAACGGTAAAAGCCTCGGCGTAGCGGAAAGCTGGGCACCTCTTTGTACCCAGTGGCTTCGTAAGCTCTGGCTTTAATATAATCAAAACAAACAAGGCTATGAATTCAAAAAAACTGAATTCATAGCCTTATCTTTTTGTGAATTAATATCTGCCTATACTGTCAAAAGGTATATTCAGGAAGTTCTCAAAGGTGCTTGCTTCTTTGCTCTCAAAATCAATCGTGTAGTTGCCGTTTTTTGCATCCGTAAACATATCTGTCTGTGTGAGCTTTAGCAGGTGGTTGTTTGCAGTATTGCTAAGCATCAAAGCTCTTTCGTCAATCGTGCCGAGGCTTGCCTGAGCGTGGAGTATGATGTTGTCTTCAATAACGCTTCCTGTGGGGTTTGCGGCAAAATACGGCGATGATGTGTCGGAAAAATCATCGGAAAGTGAAGCAAGCTGAGGATAGCTTTGTTTCCATTTGTCGCTCATACGGGGTGAATTTTCAAGCTCCTGCCACGCTGTGCCGTTTTGCTCGAAGCGTTCACCTTTAATGCTGATGCTCTCGTAGAATACAGGGGTTTTGCAGTTGATTAAAAGGTTGTTGCTCAGCTCAATATCTCTGCCGCCTCTGAAATCAACACCTGTGCCGGGAATATTGATAAAAATGTTTCCTCTTACCTGCGTGCCCGAAGCGGGTGCAACGGCAACAGGGGAGTTTTTACCGCTTCCAATGGTGCTTATGCAGTTGTAGCGCACAAGGTTGCCGTAATTTACCCATCCGTCAGGTGACTCAACAGCCGCCATATCATCAAAAGCAAGAAGAACGTTGTGAATGTAATTGTAATCAATCCTGTGGTTGTTTCCGCTGTAATAAACAGCACAGCCCGGTGTGTGCAGAATTTCGTTGTTTGCACATACATTTCCCACGCCTTGTATAACAATTGCAGGGTGTGAGCTGTCGGAAAGAGAAGTGTCGTAAACGAGGTTGTTTTCAAAAACAATGTTGCCTGCGGTGAGCTTTTGTGTGTTTCCGCCGTTGATTGTAACAGCACTTGAGCCTGTTTTATAAATTGTACAACCGCTTATGCTTATGATACTGCCCTTTGCCGAAATTCCGACATCGGGTGAATTCTTGACCGTACAGCCGGAAATATCAACGTTTTTGGCGTTGATGGTTATGCTGCCGCCGTTAACGGTGATATTGCTTAAGGTGACGTATTCAGCCTTTTCAAAAACAATATCCGTGCCGCTGAAAACAACTTCGCCGTTACCGTAGGCAGAAAAAATCATACGGCATTTTTCCTTGCCCGAATCTTTTTCGGTGAATTTCAGCTCATCAAGCTCATAAACACCCTTCATAAGTGCGATGACTATGTGGTTGCGGTAGCTTCTGTCAAGCTGCTTTGCCGCCTTCTTTGCACGGGCTATTGTTGCAAACGGATATTCCGCTGTACCGGCTGCGTTGTCGTCACCGTCCGGCGAAACATAAAAATCGCCGTAAATGTATTCGTGTGTGTCTGCTGCAGCCGTGCTTAAGTTTTGGGGAACAGGTGCAATATAAATATTGTTATAATAATACGGTCTGAAGCCTAAAAAAGTACCTGCAATAATGCCTGCTGCCAATATAAAGCAGATTATTACCAGACCAACTTTGCTTTTATTTGATTTGCTCATTTTTATTCACCTTGCAAAAGTATAGATTTTAAGTTCTTTTCTTCGTGTTTTATAATCGGGGCAGTGCTTTGACACGAGTGCCCAAAAATCTTTTGAATGGTTGTGGTGCACGGTATGTGCAAGCTCGTGAATGATAACATAGTCGATTGTATCGGGGGATGCGGCCATAAGCAGGCAGGAAAGATGTATTCTGTCTGCCGTACAGCTTCCCCAATGCGTCTTTGCACTGTTGATAAGAAGGGATGAATACCCAAGCCCTGTTTCCTGCGATATTTCCTTAACTCTTTCAGGCAGATAGCTTTTGGCTTCTGTCTTGTAAAACTCAGCAATATGCTTCTTCAGCTCATTATCTGTAAGCGCTTGGGGCACAAGCAGTAAATTATCCGATAAAACTGCTTTTTTATATTCAGCCGCCGTCAGGGTAAGCTCTTCGCCGAAAAATTTTATTTTACTGCCGTAAGTAATCGGGGCAGGTGCTGCGGCTTCCATTTTTGCTGCTGCCTTTTCAATCCAATCACGCTTTGACAAAACAAATTTCTCAATTTCGCTTTGCTTCATTCTCAAAGGCGCTCTTACCTCAATGCTTAAATCGGGCTTTACGGTTATGCATACAGTCCTGCGCTCAGACTTTATAATACTGTATTTTATTTCATTCAAGGCATTCTCCAATATAAATGGTTATATAATATAAAATATTATACATTATATCTATTTTTCAGTCAACAGAATAAAGAAAAAGAGACAGCCCAAGACTGTCTCTTTGTTATTATTTGTGGTGTTCTCTGTCAAGCTTGTTCTTTTCAAGCAGCTTAAGGTATTCAGCGTCAATTTCGCCGTCACTTGTTTTAATTCTCTCTGCCTGGCGGCTGACCTCTTCTTCGCTCATTTCAGCAAGGCTGTCGAAGGTGTAAATGCTTCTGATGCCGACTGCCTGGAGCATACGTTCCTTTTTGCGCATCTTCATTTTGTAGTAGGAGAAGCAGAACGCAAAGGAAATAACCTGAATTATTATCAGGCGGTAGTTGCGGTTGACATCAATATAGTTGGAAAGACCTGGCGTGGTGTCAAGCACGTGAATGAGCTCAACGAGCACGTTGAAGAAAAGGTGGTCGAAAAGTGCCAGCCACACCGAACCGCTTGCCCTTGTACACATACACCATTTAATTGAAACAAAGAACTCAAATAAAAGGTAGAATACGCACAGCGATATAAGCTGACCGAAGCTGTAGCCTGCGGAGACCTTTGAAAGCGGAATGATGAGGTACCAGATTGAATAGAAAGCGGAAACAATAACCGCTGTCTGCCAGAAGCCGAATTTACCCTTGCCCATTTTGATAAGTATGCCTCTGAACAAAACCTCAAGCATAATGGCCGAAACTGTGTTGATTATAAGTAACAGCAATATGTTTGCAATAAAGTAAAGAGGTCCGACCTTTGATAAAGCAGCCTGGTAAGCAAAAACTCTGATTATTGGCTGACCGCCGTTGAGCACAAGATAAAAGTATTCAATTAAATACGCAGGTATTATGGCTAGATTGAAAACTAATGCATTTCGTATTGCGCCGATTATTGCTTTCGGGTTAGTGCTGAAGCCAACGTTTCTCGGCTTCAGCCTTGCTGTATACATATAGCCCATAATGACAAGCAGACCTAGAATCTTGCCGACAACACCCTTTGTAGGAATACCGAAATAGTTTATAAGCACAAAATATTCAACGGCATTGACTATAAGGCAGACAAGGAAAACATTGAGCATTTTGTTAAGGGTCTTGTCTTCAAGAATACTGAAAAGTATCTTGCCGAATTTCTTCTTTTTCTTTTTGCGCCTTTTGCCGTGCTCGTGTGAGTTGGGCACAAGCGGCTTTTCAGGAATTTTTTTATCTTCGGTCTTTTCCTGCTGCTGAAGTTCCGCCTCGGGCGGTGCCTTTTCTTTTTCTTCGGCAAGCGAAAACTGCCGCATAAGCTCTTCTTTTGTAGGCATAAATTACATCTCCCCAATGGTGTAATTATGTAAAAACATAAAATATCTATTGTATTATATATTAATATTCATACAAAGTCAATAACGCTTGGCTGTTACCTTGGATTTTGTTTTTTGCTTGAAAATAAATTTGTTTTAGCTATTGACATGGGCAACTATATGTTGTATAATGCGTTATGTAAAAAATTATGTGTGTTTGTATGTTTGTATAGAATTTTGTGCAGGGGCGATGGTTGAGATGAAGAAATACATAAAGCCTGAAATTGAAATAGTAGAGTTCGATGTTATGGACAGTGTTACCGCAAACGGTACCAGCGGCTTGCTTCCGGAAAATCCCGAACTCCAACTGAGTAGCGACGAAGTCTTCTATGGCATCGAAGCAGGCGAAGAAGGATATCTTGTCAACAATTATTAATATCATCAGCACAGTATTTTAAGTGCCACTTCCCGTTTCGTGCGGCGAAGTGGCTTTTTTCAAAGAAAAGGAGTTCTTGTTTTGACAGAAAGACTTTACGATAACGGACATATACGGCAGTTTGAAGCAACGGTTATTGAATGCAAAGAAACCGAAAAAGGCTTTCTCATTCTGCTTGATAAAACAGCCTTTTTCCCTGCCGGGGGCGGTCAGGCGGCCGACGAGGGCACGTTGGGCGGCGAAAAGGTGTATAATGTTTTTGAGGAAAACGGCAACATTTATCATCTGACAAAAGCCCCTTTGGAAAGCGGCAGAATTGTTCACGGCGAAATTGACTGGGATATCCGCTTTGTCAGAATGCAGAATCATACGGGTGAACACCTTGTCTGCGGTGTTGCACACAGTCTTTTTGGCTGCGAAAACACAGGCTTTCATATGGGCACCTTCGGTATCACGGCGGATTTGAGTATTCTGCTGGATTCTCAGCAGGTGCATGAAATAGAACGCCTTGCCAACAAGGTTGTTTTTGAAAATGTTCCCGTTAAAGTGTTTTATCCTGATGAGGAGCAAATGAAAACGCTTGACTATCGCAGCAAGCTTGATTTAACCGATAATGTGCGGCTTGTTGAAATAGAGGGCTATGACCTTTGCGCCTGCTGCGCACCTCACGTGCTGAATACGGGCGAAATCGGTATGATTAAGATACTTGAACACAGCAGTAACCGTGGCGGTACAAGACTGTTGATTAAATGCGGCTGTGATGCTTATGAGGATTACTGTCAGAAGGCTCAAAGTGTAGCGGCTGTTTCGGCATCTCTTTGCGCAAGGCAGGAGGAAATAGCGCAGGCTGTAGAAGCACTCAAAGCCGAAAAAGCAAAGTTGGAATTTGAAATTGAAAGCATGAAAAAACAGTCGCTTGAAAAATATATCTCTCGGCTTAAGGCTACGGACGGTAATGCCTGCGTTTTTGCGCCTGATGCAGACGGTGACGGCTTAAGAGAAATAGTAAACGCAGGTAAAATGCTTTGCGGCGGTGTTTTCGGTGCCTTTGCATTGGACGGAGATGGCTACCGCTACTGCATTGGCAGCAACACGGTGGATTTGAGAGCGTTTGCAAAGCAGTTTAATTCGGCTCTTAACGGAAGAGGCGGCGGCAGACCCGAAATGATTCAGGGCAGCGTGCTTTCTTCCAAGGAAGATATACTTGAACTTTTACAAGCGGAAGAACAGTAGGGTGGCGAGTATAATCCGAACCCGCCCAAAAGCGTGAATTTTTGCGGCTTTTCGGCGTTTCGGATTTGAAAGGCGGCAGCCTGTCGGCATCCTCAACATCTAAAAATCCATCAAAAATTCGTGCTTTTGGGTCGCAGATTTTTTGCGAAACGGATTTTTGGCATATCAAGGCACAAAACGCAGTAAATCCTGACGGATTTACGAGTATTTTAACGATGAGGTGGCGGAAATCCGCCCCGCAAAAAACGGGTTCGGATTATTCTCGCCACCCTAAGGAGGAATTCAGAATGACTGAAAATTGGTACTACGGCCTTGAAGGTCACTCCCTTGCAAAGCCTCTGCGTGATGAGGTTTTTGTAGGCGAGCAAAAATTTCCGGCACATCTTGAGGATGATGAGCACGAGAGTACAGCCTGGCACTTTATTGTTGAAGAAAACAGCGAAACGGTTGCGACAGGCAGACTTATCAAGCTGGAAGAAAACATATATAAGCTCGGCAGAATAGCCGTAAAAAAAGCGATGCGTGGTACGGGTCTGGGCGCAAAGGTCACACAAGCTCTTATTGATAAGGCGAAGGAGCTTGGTGCAACTACTGTTAAAATCAGCGGTCAGACTCACGCTGTTGCGTTTTACGAAAAATTCGGCTTTGCCGTTGCAGGTCCCGAGTTTTACGAGGAAAATCTGCCCCATGTTGATATGGAAATGAACCTCGTTTTTGACGGCTGTGACTGGGTAGGCTTTGAAAAGGACAGCGTTGCCGTTTATGCACGCAAAACCTTTACCGTTGAAAACGCAAAGGAAGTTAAAATTCTTTCATCGGGTCTCGGCTTCTGTCACATCAAAATCAACGGTGTGCCTGTTACGGACGAAATTCTTTCTCCTGCGTGGACAAATTACGAAAAGCGTGACCTTACAAAAATTCATATGCCTGTAAATGATACGCTTGTCCACAGAATTCTCTATGTCGAAAACGATATTTCTTCGCTTGTCAAAAAAGGCGAAAACGTGGTTGAATTTCATATCGGTGCCGGCTGGTACGGCCAGAATCAGAGCCGCAACGAGGGTATGGTCGAATACGGTCAGCTCAAGCTCTGCTATAAAATTCTTGCCGACGGTGAAACAATTTCAAAATCAGATGAAACGGTTGAGTGGAAGCCGTCTTATGTTACACGCACAAATATCTATTTCGGCGAAACTCACGATGCACGCCTTATTGATAAGGGCGAGTGGCGCAGGGTAACCAAGCTCGAAAATCCGCTTTCTCTTCTCACAAAGCAGACCTGTACACCCGACAGAGAGGTAAGAACAATTATTCCGAAGAAAATTTATTCCTTCGGCGATACAGCGATATACGATTTGGGCGAGCACGTTGCAGGCTATCCGAAGCTCGTTTTCGGTGAAAGAGCAATAACCGATGAAAGAGCTTTTGTCCGCTATGCGGAAGAACTCAACGAGGATGGCTCACTCAATTTCTACGTAACAGAGCGTCCCTTCCGTATGCAGAGGGATGAATTCGTTTTCAGCGAGGAGCACGAAAAGCACGAGTTTTATCCGCTTTTCACCTGGCATGCAGGCAGATATTTTGAGGTTCAGGGTGATGCTTACCCGACAGAGTTTGCTGTTGTGCATACCGATTTGAAGCAGATTTGTGACTATCATTCCGATGATGAAGTTCTGCAATGGCTGTTTGATACTTATATCAGAACACAGCTCAACAATGTTCATTGCTGTGTACCGTCCGACTGTCCTCACAGAGAGCGCCTTGGTTATACAGGTGACGGTCAGCTTGCCTGTGATGCCGCAATGACCTGCTTTGATGCAAAGGATATGTACCTTAAGTGGATGCAGGATATTGCCGACAGCCAGGATATTTACGGCGGTCACGTTGAGCATACGGCACCGTTCTACGGCGGCGGTGGCGGTCCCGGAGGCTGGGGCTGTGCCATTGTGCTTGTCCCCTATGCCTACTACCGGCATTACGGAGAAGCACAGATGCTGCGGCAGTGCTATGAACCTATGAAAAAATGGCTTTCTTATCTGGACAGCCGGCTGGAAAACCAGCTGGTAAGCCGGGAAGAACCTGGCGGCTGGTGCTTGGGCGACTGGTGTACACTGGAAAAGACGGTTTTACCGGAACCCTTTGTCAATACCTATTTCTATATAAAGTGCTTGCATATTCTGGAAAAGATTGCAGCTTTGGTGGATAAGCCGGAGGAGATCGGTACTTTCACCGCTAAGGCAGAGA
>JAZUQA010000010.1:0-24347 GCA_045605425.1 Acutalibacteraceae bacterium | reverse complement strand
GGGTCATAAACATACTGGCTTGTATAAGCCGATGCGGAAAGCGCCATTGAAAGGCAGACCGTAGCCGCAATGAGAATTGCAAAAATCTTTTTAGTCATTTCTTCCGCACCTCCTTAAAGTGATGAAATAATGTTGATAATTATGTAGATAAGTGCGCCCACAGCCGCACCGCCGAGACCGCCGATGAGCTTGGCTTTCTTTTCTTCCGTGGGGATATTGCCGACGAATTTACCCGTTTGACCGTTCATTGCGAAGGTGTGATTCTGACCCTTCCACTTTACATTGAGAATCCACACGGGATAAAGAGCATACTTATATGAGCCGTTTGCAACCTGCATTGCCGCCTGCATGGGAGTTACGGCATTGTAGCCCTCAACGGTATCTTCAAACGCATCAAGTGCGCTTGCCTGAATTCTCTCGTTTGCTCTGCCCATACTCTGGTTTACGTCAACGTCATATTTATCTGCAAGGTAGCCTGCAAGATACGCCGTGTTGAAAGGTACGGCTTCGTTGAGATTGAAGGGCTCGATTGACTCCATAAGGTCGTCGGGCATTTTTGTTGAGCCGTCAACGGGAACATTGTCAAAGCCGATTGAGCCGCTTCTGTAAACATTGTAAGCGGTTGTTTCGGTGTATTCGTTCTTACTGTCCGACCAATGCTTATATTTTTCAGCCTGATATGTTGCGTTGACAACCGCATCGCAACTGAAAAGCCAATGGGGAACGTAAACACCCTTTACTTCATCAAGTCTGTTATCTGATAAAAATTCCTTCGGAACGAATTTTTTACCCTTGAAATGTTTTTTGAGAGCTTCCTTTGCGGCTTTTTTATCGAGCTTGAAGGGAATCACGAGGTCGGGTCTGAGAGCACCCGAGAACTGACCCTGCATAACGACCTGATTGCCGCAGTAAGGACAGCTTGTTGCACCCGTTGTTGCATCGGCAACGATTTCACCGCCGCAGGATTTGCAGGCATAAACGCTCATTCCGTCTGTTTCGCCTGCACCCCACTGACTGCCCTGTGAATTCCAGTTAATCTGCTCAACCGTATTTGCGGCAAAATCTTCTGCCTGCTGCATAGCAGCAATATCAAATTCTGCATCGCAATATGGACATTTAAGCCGCTGTGCACCGACGTTGAATTCAACCGCACCGCCGCAGCACGGACATTTCTGTTCAAGTAATGTTGACAAGGTTAATTACCTCCTTGCGTTTTGTATTGTTCAAGAATTTTATAGAACGCCGAAAAGAAACCGTCTCCTTGTTCGGGAAGGTCATAGTCTGATCTTACAGAATAATATTCGTTGTCGCCGTAAACAAAGCTCACGGAAGTTGTGGGTGCATCAAGAAGCTGTTCCTCGCTGTACTTGAGTTCACCCCAACCGAGAACACCGTATTCACTGCATTTCTGCCTTATTTTTAGAATTGCATCATCCTCAATCTGAAAACTTGCGGATTCTTCTTCAGCACCGATATACGGCTGATTATAATATTCAAACCATACCTCGTTTTTCCCGTTGAGATATATTCTCATATTCATTGAGCCGCCGTCCATTCCGCCGCCCGTTGAATATGAGCAGGATATAACGGTATCTGCCATATCACGCACCATACCATCTTTATCGGGCACGTAGAATTTTGTTTTGTAATACCACACACCGACTGCGGCGGCAACGACAACAGCACCGACCAAAATCACGATTATCGCAACTTTCATCTTTTTATTCATAGAAATATCAAAGCATTAATCAGTTAGCCTTGGGAGAACCACAGCAAGCGCAGAACGCACCACTTTCATTTGCTGCATTACAAGCAGGGCAAACCCAGCTCTGTGAAGCAGGAGCCTGTGCAGGCTGCTGTGCGTAAGCATTCTGCTGTGCATAGGGGTTAGCCTGCTGCTGTGCGTAAGGATTCTGCTGTGCATAAGTATTAGCCTGAGGCTGACCGTAGGGATTGGGCTGTGCATATGGGTTAGCCTGCTGCTGTGCATAAGGATTCTGCTGTGCGTAGGGGTTGGGCTGCTGCTGTGCATAAGGATTCTGCTGTGCATACGGGTTGGGCTGGCCATAAGCATTTGCGGGAGCATAGCCCTGATTCATAGGCATACCGTTATTCATACCCATATTCATACCGCCCATATTCATGCCCATACCGGGATTCATACCCGTATTGGGCATTGCGCCTCTGCCGGGTGTGAGAGTGTTGATAACCTCCATAGCCATCTGCTGATATTTGTTGTATTCCATTGTGCCCATACCTTCAATACGGAAGTTATTGAGCTGAACTCTGAAATCATCAAAATAGGGGTTGTTAACATTAAATTCAAGGATAAAGTTATAGTAGAACTTGTATCTGGGCGGATTGTAGCTTACTCTCTGACCATCCTTACCCTGAGTAAAGATTTCATCCTTATCCTCATCTATCTTGAGGTTGCAGCTCATAATTGTTGAAAGAGGCATAACATCAGGATTTTCTTCATCCCAGTTATTGGGGCTGTAGTTGGAAACAACAAAGTTGCCGTTAATTGTATCTACATAGATTTTCTTGCTGTCGCCGAAAGTGATGTTCGGTCTGAAGGATGCAAGAGTCTGTTTATTCTGCTCTCTGTAGGCAAGCTGCTGCTTGATTTCTTCAAGCGTAGAGCTTCTTCTGTCGCTGAAGAAGGGTGAAAGCTTTTTTGCACAGTCCTTACACATATTGCCGTCTTCAAGTTTTCTGTTGCCGAGAAGGCCGATTTTCTCACCGCAGATGTCACAGAATTTCTTATCAAAAAGTCCCATAATAAAAATCTCCTTTAAAAATTATAATTATATTTTTTGTTAAATTATTTTGCGTCGCTTTCGTCGAAGATGTCACCGCATTCGGGGCAGAACTTCGGAGGATTGTGGGGGTCTTCTGGCTTCCAGCCGCACTTGTCACATTGGTAAAGAGGTGCGCCTGCAGGCTTTTTGCCGCCACAGTTGGGGCAGAACTTACCTTTATTCACTGCACCGCATGAACAGGTCCAGCCTTCTTCTGCAGGCTTCTTTGCTCCGCACTCTGTGCAGAAGTTACCGCTTACGGTTGCACCGCAAGCACATTTCCATCCCGTTGCAGGTGCTGCAGGAGCTGCCTGTGCAGGTGCAGGTGCGGGTGCAGCCTGCTGTTGTGCCATTTGCTGCTGTTGCTGCATGCCTGCCTGATACATCTGTGCAGCGTTGAAGCCGCCGTTGGCGCCCATTGCCATATTCATTCCCATAAAGCCCATCATTGCTCCGTTGGGATTGTTGGCAGCAGCCTCCATTGCGTTTGCCTGTGCATCTGTCATTCTGCCTGCCATCATAAACGGATTTGAGCCTATTGTTGCAGCATCTTCCATCTGATTAATCTTCTGCATATCTTCGGGAGTAAGAGTAATCGGATTAAGAGCAATGGATTCAACGGAGATACCTCTGCGGTCTGTCCAGTCAACAGCAAGAGCCTTATTGAGAGCATCCTTGAGCTCAGTTGTGTGCGCAGGAATCTGTGCAGGGCGAAGCTCAAGCTCTGTAAGCATTGCGAATGCAGGCTGAAGAGCCGAAATAAACTCTGTTTTGAGCTGATTGTCAATTTCTTCTCTTCTGTATTCATCGCCCACATTACCTGCAATCTTTGTATAGAAAAGAAGCGGGTCTGTAATTCTGTAGGAATATACACCGTTACATCTTACCTGTACGGAACGGTACATACCAAGTCTTTTGTTGGCAACCTCAAACATAAAGGGATTGGGTGTGCCGAACTTGTTATCGAGAATTTCCTTTGTGTTGAAATAATAAACTCTCTGGTCCTTGCCGGTATCACCGCCGTATGTAAATCTCTTACCGACCTGCTTGAAGGTTTCCTTGATTGTGTCGCCAAGCTTACCGGAGAAGATTGAAGGCTCTGTTGAAGAATCATAGGTAAATTCACCAGGTTCTGCACAAACCTCAACAACCTTACCTTGCTCGACGATAATCATACACTGACCGTCAGCAACAGCAATACCCGAGCCGTTGGAGATAATGTTATCACTGCCTCTTGTGTTGGAAGAACGTCCGCCTACTCGCTTCTGTCCTTTAACCATAAGCACGTCGTTTTCAAGCGAATCACAGTAGAAAAATTCCTTCCACTGGTCAGCAAGTACACCGCCGAGTGCTCCTATTCCTGCTTTAATAAGTCCCATATAAAATTTCTCCTTTCAGAAATTCATTTATTAATTACTTTTTATCCTACAGGCAAATCGCAATCAACAACTTCAGTGATTACGTAGCCGAAAGGATTATTTGCATCGGGTTTAACGATTACCGCAAGACCAAATTCCTCATAGCCCTCATATCTGTAATCATCAATCCTGATTTTAACGGAATACGTTCCGTCGCCGTTATCTTCTACGCCGTAGAATTCGTTGGTACTGAAGCGTTCAAAAGCATACGGCTGAACAAGATATTTTTCACCGGTGCTGAAGTGGGCTGCCACAACGTTGCCGTTTTCGGGAAGCTCCGTATCACTTTCAATAAGTGTGGGATAAAGGGTACTGAAATAAGCATCCGCCTCCCATTCGGAAAGACCAATCATATTGACATAGTCTTCCGTGCCGTTCATTTTGAACTCATTGAGCGTTACTGCGTAAGCAATAGTGTCCCACACAACGGGAGGTTCATATTTCACATGCCTGTCATTGTAAAACACATCCGATGTCGCACGGGCAACGCAGAGGTTATAGAAGGGTGAATCTTCGGTTATTTCTTCGGGGGCAAAGCCTTCGTCAACCATCAGCAGCTTTGTAACAACCTCATAGCCATCCATAGCCAGATAATAGTCGGCGTTCATTTCACCGTACTCGGCAACAATTCTGTAATCGGGAATTGTTTCGGTTACGTAGCAGTCAAATTCGTAAATCCTGCCTTTATCGGTTGAGATTTCGAATATTGTTTCGGTTACCTCAAACTCATCAACAATCGGTGACCACATAATTGCTTCAAGTCTGACCTTAACACCGTTTTTTGGCGAAATAAACCTGAAACAGCCGGCTGAAGTCTGAGGGTCTATGCCCGTGTTTATGGTTTCGATTTTGCCCTTCAGGCTCTGATAATCTTCAGAAGCACTGTCAATATAAAGAGTCATCAGCAAATCGCCGCCATCATCCTCTTTATTTCCGCCTTTGTCGTTTGCAGAGCTGTTATCTTTTGTTTTTGATTCTTCGGTCTGCGAAGGAGCTTCGGTTGTTGTTTCAGCCTTATCCTTGCCGCCGCAGGCTGCAAATGTAAGCATCATAATCAGAGCAAGTATAACGGCTGTTAATTTTTTCATTGGCATTACCTCCTCATTTATTCGGTTTATATTCAGTTGAAGAATAAGGATTTTTGTTTTCTTTAGGCGGGTCAGGTCGGTTACCCTCTCTTATGAGCCACGAAAAGACTGCTGTTTTAATTGCAACGCCTATAACCCACACAAGTAAAGCACCGAAAAACCACCAGATTGATATTTTGAATATGAAATGAACCACAAGCAGAATCCAAGCAGGAATTGTCCATTCAAGGTCAAAAATAAGATTTATTCCGAGTGCAGCAAAAAATCCGCCGTTAACCCGTGGCCTTTTCTTCATATAAATACCGCCTTAAATCAGTTGATAACAAGTCTGCCTGTAATATCACGGTCAAGATTCTGATGAGTTGAAAGGTATTCATCAAATATACTGCGGCATGATGTTGAAACCATAACAGGAGCACCGTTAGCTTTAATTTCGTCAAAGGGAATATTGAAGAAGTCATCAAGATTATTGTAATGGAACTGCTGGAGTCCTACTTTGTAAATCTTCTCGTCATCCATAGGCTCGCCGTTAATATCAAAGCGTGTAAAGGTGTGTGTTGCTCTGTCATACTCAACACGTAAGCCCGTTGAAAGCTGATAGAACTCACAATGTTCACCCTGCCATACGCCATCACGGACCATATGCTTTATCATCCTTTTGAACTGCTCACCCGTAACCTTGATCATATAGCAAGCATCATCATACGGGAAGCATTCGCAAAGGTCGGCGAAAAGGACAATCGGACCAAGCTGAGTGCTTCTGACACTACCCGAGCCGAGAAGCATAATATCAAGGCCCAGACTCTCACGCATAATATCGGAGAACAGACCGCCAAGTGCAGTTTCCCTCGTTCTCTCAGGGTGAGTAAGCTTTTTCTTGAAGCGTGTAACAAGTCTGCCGTATTTTTCGTCAGTCTTCTCTTTATAATGCTTAAGAATATTCTCCAAAGCCTCGTCTTTGGGACAATGCTCGGCATTTATCGGAACACTCTTCCATGTGTAGCTGTCAATACAGTTGTTGTCTGTATCAACCATAATATCAAATCGACCTATCTGGTCAGTACCTGTACCGGCCTGAACAATAACGATATCGTTGACAACAGCAGGCTCATCAATGAATGTATGAGAGTGACCGCCGACAATAATATCAACACCCCAAGCAGGGTCTAACAAAGCAGCAAGCTTCTTATCCTCTTCAAAGCCGATGTGTGTAAGAAGAACCGTAAAATCAATATCTGTTGCATTATATGAGTTACATATTTTACCGACCTCAGCAGCAGCCTCATCAATGTCAACGAAAGTACCGATAATGCCATCATTCTTGGTCTGTGAAAGAACTTCTTCAGTGATAAGACCGATAAACAGCACCTTCATACCGTCAATTTCAGCTATATAATGGGGCTTAAAAAGTCTTGCGCCGTTTGTTTTGATATGTAAATTAGCATTGATAATCGGGAATTTAGCGCACTTTTCGATGAAGAGAAGGTGTGCAATGCCGTAATCTGTTTCATGGTTACCGATTGTTACAACATCAGGTGAAAGCATATTCATAATCTCGATTGTTGAAATGCCTTTATACTCTGAGTCGATAACAGAGCCTCTGAACATATCGCCTGCGATACAGTAAATTGTGTTTTTCTCTTCGTTTCTTACCTTATCCACATAACCGGAAAGCATTGAAACGCCGCCGACAAGATTGTCGTCAATATTTTCCGCAAGGAAATCTCCGTGAAGGTCATTGGAGTGAAGAATTGTAAGCTTTTTTAAATTTTTCATAAATCAGTTCTCCTTATTTTTATAGCTTTACATTATAATTATATCAACTTAAAATCCCCCGCACACCGTACTTTAGTGCAAACTTTTATAAAAAAGAGCTGATTTTTAACAAAAAAGTTAAAAAAATCAGCTCTTTTACTTATTCTTTTATAATAATTCTTCCGTCAATTTCCTTATCAATGTTCTGACATTCAGACAAACGCTCCTCAATCACAACACGCGCTGAAGTTGCAACCACCCTGGTCGGATGGTTTTCCTCAATTTCGCTCAGCGGGAAATTGAAATATTTTTGAAAGCTTCTGTAATGAAACTGCTGCATACCGACTTTATAAAGCCTATCATCCTCAATCGGTTCACCGTCAAAAGTAAAATCTGAAATTTTTCTTTGCTTTACGTCATACTTGACACGCAGACGTTTTGAAATCTGGAAGAATCCGCTTGCGCCCCCCTGCCATACTTCGTCCCGGAACACATAAGTAAACATTGCTTTTAATTGCTTACCGGTTATATAAAGCAGTCTTACGTCCCCGTCGTAAGGGAAACACTCCGCAAGGTCAGAAACCTGAACAACAGGTCCGAGTGAATCATTTCTGATAGCACCCGATGCGAGCAGCATCACATCAAGAGCAAGACTTTCGGCAAGAATATCGCAGAACAAATCGCCAAGTTCAGTTTCCATATATCGTCCGGGATGAGTAAGCTTTCTTTTAAGACGGGTTATAACACGGCTATACTTGACATCAGTTACGTTCTTATAAGATGCAAGAATTTTATCAATAGCCTCATCATTCGGGCAGTTTTCAGGGCAGACTTTTACATACCGCCATTCAAAATCATTCAGGCAGTTATTATCCGTATCAATTGTCAGGTCAAATCTTCCTATCTGGTCCGTACCTATTCCCGCCTGTACAACGGCAATATTGTTGACAATTTCAGGGTTTTCTATAAAAGTATGGGAGTGACCGCCGATAATAATATCAACACCCCACGCAGGGTCAAGCATAGCGGCAAGCTGTTTATCCTCTTCAAAGCCTATATGCGTGAGCAGAACAGTCAGGTCAATATCAGTTGCGTTATATGCATCGCATATTCTGCCGACTTCTTCGGCAGCCTCGTGTACATCAAGAAAACTGCCAACAAGACCCTCGTTTCTCGCCTGCTTCATAACACTTTCGGTGATAATGCCGATAAACAGAATCTTCATTCCGTCCACCTCAAGCACTTTATGCGGCTTAAAAAGGCGGACAGAATTGGATTTAATATAGAGATTTGCATTTATTATCGGAAACTTAGCACATTTTTCAAGGAAGAGAAGATGAGCTATTCCGTAATCTGTTTCGTGGTTGCCAAGCGTAACTACATCGGGCGCAATAGCGTTCATTATTTCTATTGTGCTCGTACCCTTGAATTCGGAGTCAATTACAGAGCCTCTGAACATATCACCGGCAATGCAGTAAAGCGTATTCGGTACTTCATTTCTGACCTTATTGACATATCCCGAAAGCATACTGACTCCGCCGATAAGGTCATCATTTACATTTTCTGCAAGGAAATCACCATGCAAATCGTTAGAATGCAGAATTGTAAGTTTTTTAAATTTATTCATATTTCTATCCTTCACTCTTTGCACACTTTTTGCAGCAAAATCCTCCGTTTAAATTTTCACCGTAAACAGTACAGTCATCACAAACCATATCTCCGCAGATTTCACATCTGTTCAGCTCATATAAAGCTTCAATATTTGCTCTTTCAAAAGCACTGCTGTGGTCTGCTGCATAAATAATGTCTCTCGCCTTTTTAACTTCCTTGCTTAAAAACTTTCCTTTAAACCCGGAGTTAAATTCAATTATCGGAGTTTTAATTGCTTTTTTACAGCAATCACAATAAAATTCAAATTCAAATTCTTTTAAAGTTGAGCGGTCCGAATAATCCTTTGTAACCGGTTTTAACATAGACTTCTCCTCAAAGATCATTTATATGAGCTTATTTAGCTCGTCAACTATTTCCTTGGCAACAGCCATCTTATATTCAAAGCGTGTCGGTTGAGGTTCAAGTTCAATATAATACTCGAACATCTCGCCGTTAATACAGAAAGCAAACCAGACCTGACCGGGCACGGAAGCCGCCGCATTTGCCGGGTCAACATTACCCATTGAACCGGTTACTCCGATACCAATATCGGCATTATAGGTTTTACTGCACGCCTGCGCCATTGCTTTTGCGGTCTGAGAAGAATACACGGAATATTTATCAATAATTTCTTCCGGTACGCCCTGTTTGATTTTCGCCTCGTTGCTGTATGTAACAAATGCACCCTTCATTATTCCCGATGCACCTTCGGTATCGCTTATCAACGAGGCAAGCTGACCCGATGTGCAGCTTTCCATTGTGGTGATTGAAATATTATTTTCAATAAGCTTTTTTGTAAGCATATGGTAATCTTTTCTGATTTCATGCTCATTATATATTTTAGCCATAAGATATCGCTCCATTAATTTAATCAATCGTTACACGGTTTATTCAGTTTTGCCTTTTCACAGGAATAGCGGATTTCACGCTGCATAATCCTGCGTGCGTTATAGATATTCTCTTCAGCAACGTTTGCAACAACCATAAGCTCAATATGTGTTTCGGCAAGCGTATCAACACCCTTATAAACCGGAGCTTCCTTGAAAATATCGGGATATTCGCTCGGAAGTTCTGAAAGAGCCTCCTGTACTGCCGCCTCAGCAACCTTAAGCTCATCATCATAGCTTACAGGCACATTAACAACAGCAACCGATACGTTATCGGAAAGGTTAACAAGAGAGCCGATTTCGCTGTTGTTGATAATACGGACATTGCCGCCAAGGTCTTCAATGCTGACTGTACGCAGACCGATTGATTTAACCTCACCACGAAATCCGTCAATAGTAATAATATCGCCGATAACAAACTCACCTTCAAGAACGATAAACAAGCCTGTAATAATATCCTCAACAAGTGACTGTGCGCCAAAGCCGACAACAATACCTACCACACCTGCGCCGACAAGAATTGCTGTTGTATCAATCCCGAAGCAGCCAAGAGCAACAACGATACCGGCAATATAAATTGCATAAACCAGGAACTTGCCGAAAAGCTGAAGAAGCGTCTGTGAACGGTTATTCTTCAGTTTAATTGCGTTTATAATAAACTTAACAACATAGCCGACAACAAAGGCAGCAACAAGTGAAAGCAACGCTGCGCCGACTGATTTAAGGCTGATTACAGCAGATGCATTTGAAAAATATGTATCAACAAAGCCGCTAACACTTGCCCTTAAGCCTTCAGGCAGGAACGTAAAACGTGAAATATTGAAAACTGCAGCTACAACCGCAATAACAACAACAGAAAACACTAAACCGATAACCTTTTTTGCACTATTCTTTTTACTCATAATTCTAATATCCTTTCAGTATATTTAACTTTAAAAAATCTTACAAATCTTCTTTGGATTCGCCACATCGTTCACAGGTAAGTACCTGAGCACCGTTAGGACCGGTAAACGGCTCACCCTTCCATTGATGGCCGAGCTTAGGTATAACCTCCTGCTCCTGAATAATCTCCTTACAAGTCTGGCAGAAGATATAGTCAGTATATCCGTCACTGTCGCAGGTGGGTTCACTGCCTTCTCTTACTACTCTGGTATGTCCCAATGCAGGAATAGTCTGCTGAGCCGTTATAACAGTGCCGCAAGCTGAGCAGTGGCTGCCCTGTGTTTTACCTGCTGATGTACAGCTTGCTTCAACAGCCGCATCTGTTACGGGGGTATGTGCTTTCTTTGCAACGGTACTCTGCGCAATGATTATTTCACGGCATACGGAGCAATGACTGCCTTCAGTAAGACCTGTCTTGGAACAAGTTGCCGCTACGGCTGGGTCAATTACTTCATTGTGGTTTGTTTTGGGAATTATTTTCTGTGCGGTAATAACCGTGTTACAAACCGAGCAATGGCTGCCTTCTGTTTTACCTTCTGTTGTACAGGTCGCCGCTACAGCCGCATCCTTAACAGTTTTATGTCCCGTTTTGGAAATAACGGTCTGCGCTTTTATTACCTTACCGCAGGCTGAGCAATGACTACCCTGTGTTTTACCGTCGGTTGTGCAGGTTGTCGCTATTGCAGCATCCACAACTTCAACGTGAGTGCCTTTTACAGCCTTTTGTTCAACAAGCACCTTGTTACACACCGAGCAGTGGCTACCCTTTGTAAGACCGTCCTTCTGGCAGGTTGCCTGAACAGCAGGGTCTTCAACCTCAACGTGCGTGCCCTTAACAACAGTCTGTGCTTTCAGAACCTTGTTACAAACCGAGCAATGTGAGCCCTCTGTTTTGCCGTCCTTTTTACAGGTTGCCTTAACAGCCGGATCCTTTACAACGGTGTGTGCTGCGGGGATTATTTCCCGTTCAAGCTCCATACCGCAGCCCGAGCATTCCTTATGCCTTACTCCGTCAACGGTACAGGTTTTCTCCGTATCAATTATCCAGTCACTTGAGCCGTGCTCACCGGCAGGGATTTCTCTTTCTTCGAGTGCCTCATTACAATGAATACACGGTATAATTTCAATACCGCTGTTAACACAGTCCGCATTAACGCTGACTGTCCAGTCCCCTGCCTCGTGTTCAAGCTGCGGAACTATTCTTGTTTCAAGTGTTTCTCCGCAAAGGGTACACAGTAACACTTCCTCACCCGCCGCAGAACAGCTTGCGGCATTATGTAATGTCCATTCCGAAGAAATAATATGCTCGTGTTCAGTCACAGGCTCGGTAAAGGACTGCGTCAGCCTGTCACCTATGGGGCTGACGGCAACCGTTGCGCCGACAGCAAGAACAATTCCGATATTCTTAACAGCATCGGCTGTCTTGTTGAGAAAGCTGATTTTTTGCTTTTCTTCAGTTTCAGCCTCTTCCTCACCCTCGTCTTCCTGCTCTTTTTCTTTTAAGCCTGCAGTAAACTCCTGGTTATATTCATCAGAATGAAAAAAGCGTTCATCATATTCCGATGTTTCATCGAGATAAGAATATTCGTCGGAAATAACGTGCTCGCTTGAGGAAATATGTTCTTCACCGAAATCATCCTGCAAAAACTCTTTCCTGCGAAATGCCATTTATTCACCTTCTTTTATATAATCGTACATTATAATTATATCAATTTGTTTTCCTTCGCACACCGTACTTTAGTGCAAACTTTTCGTAATTCTGAAGTTTTTTTCATAAAAAAGACGGCGGATTTCTCCGCCGCCACAAATGCAAGTTATTGTTCTTTTTTATGGTCGTTGATTATAATTCCGCTTTCCCGTGTTCTTACGGCAAGCTCTGTGCGGTTACGGAAGCCTGTTTTGTCACGCATACTCTGTATATGTCCCTTTACCGTACGCAGAGACATATGCAGCTTTTCGGCTATTCCCGCATCGGATTCTCCGTTTATAACCTCACGCAGAACCTCAAGCTCCTTTTCGGTAAGGTCAATATTCATTGCTGAACCGAGCCTGAGTGTAGGCGTAGTGTCCGGGTAAACGGACTCCCCTGCCATTGTTCTGTCCATAACCTCAATTATTTCCTCAGCAGAGGCACTCTTATACCAGAAGCTTTCAACTCCTGCCGCACGTGCTCTGTCAATATAGCTGAACTCCGGCTGACTTGTTACAATAACTATTTTAATTTTCGGAAAGCTCTTCTTGATTTTTGCAGCAGCGTCAAGTCCGTTTGCGTCCATTGCCGTGCAGACGTCCATAAGAATCAGATCAACATCGTTTTTCATACAATAGAGCTCTGCCATTGCTGCGCTTTCTATTGAATGAGAAAGAATGTAATCAAAGCTGTCGTTGACGTAAATTTCAAGGAGCTTACGTGCCATAGGGTCGTCTTCTACTATCAGAACCTTAATCAAAACCCGCTCACCTCTTTTGGTAAAGATATATCGAGAACATACTTCGGAACAGACTGAATATGCATTTCGCCGCCGCAGCGTTCAATTTTATTCCGCAGCGAGCCAAGACCGCCGCCCTCATTAATTTCTTTATCGGGAACATTGCCATCGTTGGTATAGCGGGCAAAATAAAACTCATCCGACTCGGTAAACTCAACAAAAAGTGTTGTTGCCTGAGCGTGACGCACGGCGTTGGTAAGTGCTTCGGTAGCCGCAGAGGTCATAACGGAAGCCACAGTTTCATCCTGCGGAATGCTGCCGTTAATCTCAACGCTTACGCCGGCAGACTCCGCAACCGCAATAAGCGACTGAAGCAAATCCGTATTCTGCGAGGGTTCAGCCTCCGTACGAAGAACGGCAATATTTCTTTTCCACGCATTCAGTACAGGCTGCAAATCCGCATCGGGCTGATGAAGGCAATGGCGTGTTGCAAGCAAAGCCTGACCAAGCTCGCTGTGAATTCGTATTTTTGTTTCAAGTCTTTCTCGTGCCCTTGTCGTTTCATCAACCGTTTCACCGTAAGCACGAAGCCTTGCGTTCATTTCCTCAAGCTCTTCGTTATTGCTCTGCAAGCGGTTTTTGAGCTTATGAAGTCCGGTTGTATCGGTGGCTGTCAGCTGGAAAACATTTTCAACCTTTTCTCTGGCAAAGGTATAAATTGTACCGTCGCTGAGTCTGAATTCCGGTTGCTTTCCCTTGGATAAACGCTGAACATCAGCTAAAACCGAACCGTTGCACAGAATTCTCCAGAATCGGTTGGCGTTCTGCAGCTCTTCACCGGTTATAATATGGCTTAATTCATTCATCTTGTGATTAACAAGCTGAACCGTACCGTTTGCTTTTGAAAAACAAAGACCTGTCGGCAGATGGTCAAAGCTTTCTTTAATTGACAATGTAGAAACGCTGTTTCTAATATATCTGTACTCGCCGACAACAATAAGAACAAGGAAAACACTGTTCACAAGCATAAAAAACAGAACATATTCCGCATTACTTCCGAATTTCAGACTTAACTGCGGAATTTCTTTCCCATCAAGCAAGGCGTATATCCCGGTAGTCAGAATAACACAAAATGAAAAGCTGAACACAATAAAAACAACCGTCAGCAGCTTGGTTATCAGCTTATACCCACGCCTGAAAACATTCGGCAGACAGCATACATTAAAAGTTGAAAGTAAAAACAAAACCGTCATAAACAGCGCTCTTGGCACCATAG
Organism: Acutalibacteraceae bacterium; assembly: GCA_045605425.1. Classification (GTDB taxonomy): domain Bacteria; phylum Bacillota; class Clostridia; order Oscillospirales; family Acutalibacteraceae; genus UBA8612. The sequence goes on along the minus strand of JAZUQA010000010.1, from coordinate 10,101 downwards.
CAAGGCTATATAAATCAAGCATATTCTTCACCCCCTGCAGGCAGAAGAATATCTACCGTAATGTCGTTACAGTCAATATCAACACTGACATTACCACCGTTAATTTGAAGATTAGTTAAGCCCGAAAGATCAGCGTCTTCATCAACACCCGCCTGAAGTGAAAGGCTGATAACACCGTCGCTGCTCTTTATATTAACCATAAACGCATTTACAGCGTGAATTATACATTCAACCATCTGTTCAAACAAATCGTACACCGCAACGGCATTTTCAACGCTGACTAAGCCGTTACAGCTGCTGTTAACCGATGTAAAAACACCGAGCAAACGAAGATTATCAAGCGATTCATGCAGACAAAATTCAAGCTCGCCTGCTGAAATAAAGTTGTTTTCCTCCCCGAGTAAAAGAAGGTTACTTCTGCGCTTTATGTATGCGCTGATTACACAAACCTGCGCCAAGGCTTTGTTAGCGCTCTCCGGATTTTTTTCAGCCTGTGCAATCAAGTCATCCGCCAATGACAGCTGCATTGCAACATCCTGTGCAATACGGTCATACAGGCGGTTTTTTTCATCAAAGCGTGCCTTTTGCTCCTTGATTTCAATTTCAGCTCTTAAAAGAAAGTTGTTTTCGCTTAATCTTTCCTGAGTTTCTTCAAGCGTTTTCATAAGGCTTTTTATCTGCTTTACATCATCCTGCCAAAGGAAATATCCGCCCGAAACAGGCTTACTGTGAAGTATTGTTTTGCCAAGGTCGACAGCCTTCTCGGCTGCACTTTTCATTACATCCTCAGGATAATCATCGGCATAAGCAGATATGTAACAGGTCTGATAATTTCTGTCAACAACCTGTGCGGCAACAGTTGAAATCTCAAAAAGCTCGTTATAGCCCGTATTTGAGCGTATAAGTCCGCTTTGTATCGCACTTTCAAGAAGCAGAGTAATAATAAGACAGTCAACAGCGGTAAGGTCAACATTGATAATTTTCGATGAATAAAGAAGCCAGAAAACAACGGCGCAGGCCATTATTACCAAGGGCAGGGTCTGAACTGTCTTGCTGCCGGGCACACGGCTTTTAATAATGAGCATTGTAACAAAATAGAAGCCGAGAGCAATAAACCAGAACGCAGTGATATAAAAACCGACACCGTAGGTATAATCGTCATTAAAAAACTCAATTCCGTGCGGAAATTCAAAAACGAGATTGTGAAAATCATTTGTGAAAATCAGTACAAGAAGAGCTGCGGCAGGAATAAAAAACAAATTGAGCCATTTTGGCATTTTATAGCTGTCGGATTTACCGATATACGTTGTAATAAACACACCTATAAGAGGAATAAGAACCATAGGAATATAAAACGCATACCACAAATAGCGGCACAAAACCTCCATATCGGAAACAAAAAACCACTTACAGGTGCGCACCGTTAACCAGAACGCCATAAGCAAACCGACAGCAATCAGGTAAATGCGTATTCGCTTGTTAATAATGCGGCGTTGGAGAGATATAACCCAACCAACCTGCAATGTAATAAAAATAAGATGAGGAATAAGAGTAAATGTATTTTTCATATAAGAATCGGAAAGCGGGAAATCTATACCGTTATAAACAATACCGAACATAGACAAAACAAGTGCGCCGGTTAAATAAATAACGGTTTTGTACTTTGTTCTGACCAAATTAACGCCTCCTTTCTTATACCGATTACAAATATATCATAAAAAAAGTTAAAAATCCACAATTGACAAAAAGTTTATAATAATCAATACCCGGTCAATTGGTAAGAGACCTGTTCCAGAGAAACACTTGAACCTTTCACAAAAAGACGGCGGATTTCTCCGCCGCCTTGGGGTTATGCTGTTAAATTAAAACTCGGGTTTGATTGTAATTTCGGGGAAGAGCCAATCAAGTGTAAGGGTATAAAGAATCTTGTGAACAATGTTACCAACAAAGCAGATTATGGGATAGAAGAATCTGCAGATATCGGATGTGTGGTGAGCTGTATCAGTTTCTTCAGCACCGCAGATTGCACAAGCTCTTGTCTTGGTGCCGTTTTCTGTGAAAGTACCGTCCTCGTTATATATCCACTCACCCCACTCGTGGTCGTGAGTTTCTTTTTCGCCGCAAGCATCACATACTCTTGTGTGAGTTGTACCGTTAGCGTCGTCTGTCCACTTACCCCACTTGTGACCGAGAGCCGGAGTTTCGCTGTCAATGTAGCTGTGACCGCAAACGTCGCACTCGTGCTTTGTGTAGCCGCTTTCAAGGCAGGTTGATGCAGTTGAAGTTGCTGTGTATGTGCAGTTTTCTTTTTCCTCAACACCGCAGTTGTAGCAGGTTTTGGAGTGTGAGCCGTTAGCATTTGTGCTGTAACCACTCCATGCATGGTCTGTTGCTTCAACAACCACTGTTTCAACTGCAACGCCGCAATCCTTACAGTACTTGACATTTTCGCCTGCCTGTGTGCAGGTGGGCTTAACGGAAACTGTTTCAACTGTTTCACCGTGACCTGTCTTTTCGATTACTTCTGTTTTGTAGCATGTGCCGCATTCAGCGCAGAATGTAGCCTTTTCGCCATCCTGTGTGCAGGTTGCGGGGATTGTCTTTGTATAGCCCTCTGTATGTGTGTGCTTCTCAAATGTCTTGGTTTCAAGCACTGCATTACACTTTGTGCAGTAACGTGTCATCTGACCGTCGTGCTCTGCTGTTGCTTCAAAATCGACCTTCCAGATTCCTTCGTCGTGTCCTGTGGACTCAACGGGCTTTGTAGCTGTCTTTTCGCCGCACTCTGTGCAGAAGGTTTCGATAATGCCTGCATCCGTGCAGGTGGGCTTTGTTGTGGGCACGTCGATAGTTTCAGCGTGAGGAAGCTTTTCAATAGCAGTTGTGGCAATAACGTCACCGCAGATATCGCAGGTTGTTTCAATAACGCCTTCCTTGCTACAGGTGGCCTCTGTTACAACAGTGTCTGTTCTTTCGGGGTGATTGAGTGCGGGGATTAAACCGTCGCCCGACTTCCATTCGTTAATGTCTGCAATCTCTTCTTCGCAGTTTTCGTCAAGATAGCACTTGCCGCACTCGCACTCGTAGTATGGCTTGTAGCCGTCGTTTTCGCAGTCAGCCTCTGTACCTTCAACAAGTGCGACATCACAGAAGTGAATATCGCCGATTACTATCATATCGTAATCCTTATGATTTTCTGCTACGTAATCAACAAGCTCGCCGTAAGGCTCTGTTGAAGCCTTGATTACAAGTGAGGGAGCGAAAGTGATAGAATCAGCAGGTTCTTCATCTTCAACCTGTATTGCATATCTATCTGTATCATCATCATATTCAGTGCGGTTTACAGCGAGAATATTACCGCCGTTGATAGTAATAGCATTGTATGAAGAGATATCTCCACCATAAACTGTACCGCCGTTGATTACAATTCTGCCGTTTGCATATATAATACCTATAATATAACCATCATTGATAGTAATGTTTTTATTCAGCGCGTATATAGTGCCTTCAATTATGCCGCCGTTGACAGTTATATCAGATACGTCTGAATAAAGTATCCTTCTAGCATTTGTACTCAGCTTGCCGTCTCCTTCAACCGTAAGGTTACTGTCATATGCATCGTAACTGCTGACAGCATAGCAAGTGGAGATTTCTTCTGAATCAGGAGCGAAAATAAGCTTATTATCGCCCTTAAGATTGAGTGTCAGCGGTATCTTATAACTGATCAACTCAGCCCATGTCACATGACCGTTAGTTTGAGGAACGCCGGCGCCCTCATACACATAGTTGTTGAGAGTAAGCACGCCGTCTTTAAAATAAGCATAGCCGCCCGAAGGCTCGGTTGTTGTGGTTGCGGTTGCACCGTTTGCAAGGTAGTCGCCATCGTTCATCTCAACACCGCCTACCCAAAGTCCCGGTTCTGCCGCAGAGGTGTTAACACCAACTGCCGCAAAGATACCGATAACCATTGCAAGTGTCAGCAAAACAGCTAACGGTTTTTTGAAAAATTTCATAGAATTTTTCTCCTTTCACAAATTATAAATTCACAGGTAAATCCGTAAATAAACAAATTTACATAATAACAATATCATAATTTTATCTTCCGCACACCGTACTTTAGTGCAAACTTTTTGTATTTTTCGTAAAAATTTTAAAAAAAACAATAACATTTCCCTTATTTCACTTTAAAAACTAAATAGAATACAAAACCGGTAGCACCCCTCGTTCAAATACACCTTTGCAACAATGCTTTTTTAAAAACAGGCGCAAAAATAAAAAAGTGTCCGAATTACTCGGACACTGCGATACAAGGAATATATTTTTCATCAAATATTTGTACAAAGTTCAGAACCTGCTCCTAATTAAACAATTTCCAGAGTTTATGCTTCATCGTATCATCACAAAATGCCACTTCAACAGCATTCTTCCGGAATTGACAAAGCTCATCTTCTGTAATTCCAAAGTGATTATTTAAGAATTCCATTTCTTTGGCAATACTTGTATTGCTTACAAGTCGATTATCTGTATTAACGGTAACCAATACACCTGCTTTTGAAAATTCTCTAATTGGATACACACTACCGGGAGCTAATGATTTTGTCTGATAATTGCTGATCGGACACATTTCTACGCCTATACGTTTATCAGCAATCACATTCATTACATCAGGTCTGTTCATCATAGCGATTCCGTGGCCGATACGTTTTGCGCCCCATTCTGCTGCCAATAAAATATTTTCAATACTGCCGCATTCTCCGGAATGAATTGTAAAAGGATAGTTTGCTTTTCTTGCATATTCAAATAAATTATAAAAATTCTTTGTCGGAAACGCTGCTTCATCACCAGCAAGATCAACTGCGCATAAGCCTGAACCTAAAAATTCTCTGCAGTCCTTTAAGACCTTAAGATTCGTCTCCTCGTTATGGTGGCGCATACAGCAAATAATCACCTGATACATAATGCCGCATTCTTTGCTGGCTTCTTCCAAGCCCTCAAGTACGGACTCCATAATCTGTTTGCATTTTAAGCCATTGCTCATAGAAAGTGCCGGTGCAAAACGTGCCTCTACATAAGCCACGTTATCGTTCTGTAAATCAATAAGAAAATCTTTTGCTGCTTTTTTTATTCCGGCTTCTGTTTGAATACATTCAATTGGTAAGCCGAACTTTGCAAGATATTCCGAAAGACTTGTACAATCATCACGCACCTGCACCTCTGAGCCAAAAACATCTTTTCCCAAAATTTCAGAAATGCTGTTCAGTGTCATAGAACCATCCAAATGGCAATGCAGATCTATTTTAGGACCTTTTAAAAAATTATTTTCTAACATATTGTCCTCTCCTCAAAATTCCGGTAAGTTATATTCTTTTCATCTCAAATTTTCAATTAACGGTACACCGTAAACGCACCCCGGCATTTGGATGTATCTGTACGCGTAATACGCTTTGTTTCACCTTTATCATTTATGTACCAAATCTCACACTTATATTTGCCGTCCTTCCGCTGATAAACTGTGTGACTGCGAACTTTTACTATCCAAAAAATGCCTCCCTTGAGTTTTCAAAAGAAGTATCCAAGAAATTTCTGACAATGTCAATACCAAATCACTGACAAATGATTGACAATTTACTGACAAATTTAATAGAGCTCTGAATTAATCAGAGCTCATATGTTCAGATTCAATTCTTATATTAACAAAACCTATAATCATAAATTGTATTTCAAGTTTATTTAGCCGGTTGCGGTGCTGTATAGTTTTCGGCTGCATAAACAAAGCCTTCAACAAGGAACTCTCGTGCCTGCTTTGCAGGAGTGGAATAACTCAGCAAATCAAAGCCGTGGAAGCAACCGTCCAAAGTCTTAAAGCTGACCTCTACACCGGCATTTTTAAGGTTTTCCACATAAATCACGGTTTCATCATAAAACGGATCAACCGTACCGATATACGTAAGTGTAGGCGGCTGAGAAGAATAATCCGTTTCTCTGGCAGGTGCTGCGTATTTTGAAACGTTATCCGTTTCATAATCAGCGCCAAGGTAGAGCTTCCAAGCATTTATATTGGACTTTTCATTCCAGATTGGTGCATCGTTCCCCCGCATGGATTCAGTTGTCATTCTGTCGTCAAGCATTGGATAGAGAGGCATCTGAAAAGCTGCCGGATACGGCGCAGTTGTTGAATTAATATAGTCAGGTGCTACAATGACGCAGCCTGTTGCATCAATAAAGCTCTGAATAAAACTGAAATCCTGCTCCGGACAGCCAAGCCCGTAACCGCCGCCGTGAATCCACAGTAAACCCGGTACGTTATCCTTCTTTTCTTTCGGAGTGTATACGCACAAACGCAATTTTGAGCCATCCTCACGCTCAACAAAAACTTCCTCACGGGTTATGTTACGTGTTAAATCGGGCAAACCGATATTATCCATAAAAGCATTTGCAAGCTTGAAAAAACTTTCGTTCATTGAAGGAAGTATGATACGAATAAGATTGCCGACAAAACGTATTTCCGGATTTATTTCTTCAGTTTTAACATTCCATATGTTCATAGAAAAATCCTCCGACGACGAATTCAACGCGCTGTCTGCTTTAACAGTAAACGGCATACTGACGATAAGAATACAAATAATTAAACAAATTATTCTTTTCATTTAATCTGCCCCTTTTTCACATTTTTATATAATTATATATCGTAAGCAATCTAAATTTCAATATTACAATAGCTGCTGTTACTGTGAGTTTACAAATATGACGTTTTGTGCGCTATAGACGGCCATACGAATTGGTGAAGCATTAGCGTTAACTTGGGACGATATAGATTTCAGCGAAAACCTGATTGATATAAACAAATCCTCTGTATATATTCCTGTTAACGGAAGATACAAAGTAGTCATACAGAATAATCTTAAAACTGATAGCAGTATGCGTATTATTCCAATGTCATCAAAGGGTAAAAAGTCTCTGATACAACTTAAAGAGATGTCCGATAACAGTGATTTTATTATTATTGCATCAAACGGTAAATCGCCCACAAGAGCATCTATCGGCAGATCGTTGACCAGAATGGCGAGAAATGCCGGAATCATAGGAAAAGATGAAACCCGTGGAGCTCATTCGCTCAGGCATACCTTTGCGACTATGCTTTTTTAAAATGGCTGCTCAATAAAAATAGTGTCCGAATTACTCGGACACTGCGATACAAGGGTTACTGAAAATACATATATTCATATTATTCAAAAGCAGAAAATAAAGGCTATTGAGGATTTAGATAAGTATTGTGTATAAAAAGCAGTAAAAGCTAATCATTATTCAACTCGACAAATTGGAATTTGATGCTTCGCCAAACTGAAAGTTTATGTACTGTGCATGATTACATAACCATTATTAATGTTCCTATTCCAATCAGAATACATCCTACCAATGACTTGATTGTAAACTCTTCGTGCAAAAATACAAACGCCAACACTAAGGTAATTACTACACTTAATTTATCTATCGGTACAACTTTTGATGCATCACCAATCTGCAATGCTTTGTAGTAACACAGCCATGATGCACCTGTTGCCAATCCTGACAAAATCAAGAATATCCAGCTCTTTCTGCTAATTTCTGTTATACCGTTTTGTGCATTCGTGAGGAATACCATTCCCCATGACATAGCAACTACAACAACAGTTCTTATAGCTGTTGCAAGATTCGAGTTGACCCCTTCTATACCGACCTTGGCCAGTATAGAAGTAAGTGCTGCAAAAATTGCAGACAGTAATGCGAATACAAACCACATACAATGTTACCTCCACAAATTCTTATTTTCCTAACTGTTCGACCTATTGAAATTGGTATTATTTTCAGAAGCAAAAATTAAGGCTATTGAGGGTTTAGATAAGTATTGCGAATAAGAGCAAAGCAAGATGTTCTGCATAGCTGTTTAACGCTTTATTACTTTACTCTACATTATTTTTGCTGTGAACAATCGGATTTAATTACTTATTTCTTTGCTTAAGGCTATAAATGATTGCATTTATACCCGACCCAATTAATAAACCGACACCTGAAACCACCAGATACCAGAGTGAATGTATTAACGCTGATTCATTATAGTAAATAGACACCGAAGGTATAAACACAACTGACGTAACAAACGGGTATGAATATTTTATCATATTGTTTGACAGAACACCGATAACAAACGAAAGGAACAAGGTTGCTAATATAATCAATACCACCATTCCCATTGCATCAGTCGGTCCTACAAACAAAGGGAAAACATAAAACATAAAAAGCTGTAATATCAATATGATGATTTCTTTAATATAACGTTTCATATCAAATCCTTAAATTCACTGGGAAATTCGTGCAGTTTCAAAAAGTTCCTCCATTTTAGGATGCTTATAATCAGACAGTGTAGAAAGATATTTGCTTAAATTGTTTTGTACATTATAAAAATTAAGAATTTCATGCAAAAACGAAATCGTAGATTTTTTATACGACTTAACAGAAATAATTTTTTCAAAAGCAGCTGCATTGAAACGAGATGCCAATTCTTCTGTATAATTTAAAAAAGCAGTATAATTGATATCTTGTATTGAATTAAAGTTTTGTAAAACATCTAAAGCATGAACCATATTTTGAATTTCTTCAGAAAACTCAACCGGCATTTGATGTACAATAACATTTCGAATTGACTTAGTAAAGCTGTCAATTGAAGAAGATACAACTACAACAGTTTTAGGAATCTGCGTTGTAAGATTCAATGAATTATATAAAGAATAGCCTATGATAGTACCTGTTTTATTTTCGATAAAAGCTGACACTATTTCCTTTTCAGACGGTGGTACAATACCATATTTACTGAACTTTGGTAAATGATAAGTTCCCTTGGCTATTTTTAAGAGTTCTCCGGACTCACACATTCTTTGAAGCGTTTTGTAAAATGCTGCTTCGCTGACATATTCCGATAATTTTTCTCTATAAAGTTTACTTGCAAGAATCAACTCATTTTCATTGAATTCTAAAACAGCATTTTTTACAATAGCATTGCTTTTCAAACTCTCTACACCTCCTTATATTTTTTGATTTTATTATAAAAAGACTCTAATATTTTGTCAAGTAATTTTATGATTTACTTGACAAATAACACACAAGTACCGCACAAAACAATAGTTATTTTTTCTTGTGAACGGAAATTAGTGCTGATTTCATTTGGGCTCCGGTTACCTCTCCCTTCGCCCATTTTTCAGAAAGCTCCTTTGCGTACTGCGATACAGGAACACCTTCAATTTTATTTATAGCATCAGCTACTTTGATTGCGTTTAATCTATTATTATAATCCTGCAGTGACATCAACATCACTCCTTATAACCTAACTATGCATCAATATCCGTTCGACAAATTGGAATTTGTCATTATAAATCTATAGTGATTTCACATTTTTAAGAACTTATTGCAACAAGGCATCTGTAACGAACGGTTTCCATTCTTTTTTTGCATAATCATAAGCGCCGAAGCCTGCATTGTATTCCCAATAGCCCCAAGAAAGGTTATGCTTTTTCATAAGAACAACCGCTCCGCTGAGGAATTGTGAAACATCTTCTTCTGAAACCTGTTTCTCGTATACGCCGAATTCCCCGATGATAACCTTGATTCCTGTTTTCTTCTGATATTCTTCTGCAACTATCAACGCCTGTTCAAAGTCGTTCATCATATCTTGTGAAAACGGGATTTCTTTTTGATATGTTTCATCCATCCATTCAGCACCCTGATGTGTAAACCTCATAGGTGCATAATTATGTACGTCTGCAACAATATGCTTATCTGAACGCTTGACGAGCATTGAAGAAAGCTTATGTGCACTGTTGAAGTTCATCGGTGAAAGACAAATCACTCTGTCCTCATCAATTTTTCTTATGGCGGCAACTGCGGAAAGCTGAATGTAATTCCACTTTTCATCGCTTATTTTACCGCTGTCATTGTTTGGCTCATTGTATATCTCAAACCAAAGCTTTTCGCTGTAATCGGCATATCTCTCTGCTACTTGTTCCCAGATGGAAATCAGTCTTTGGGTGTTCTGTGCATCAGGATTTTTAGTGAAATCTGACCAGCCAT
>JAZUQA010000009.1:0-49429 GCA_045605425.1 Acutalibacteraceae bacterium | reverse complement strand
ATTGCAGGCTCCCATGTTGACAGCTTCCTGATGCTCGGTGTTTATGCCGCAGGTAAGTTCATCAAGGTCGGCGGCAAGAACGGTTACGAAAGCCTTGCCGTTATGATTCCCGCATTCATGCTTCGTGAAACTATCTGGATGTTCTTCTGGGGTATCAGAAAGGTTATTCCCGAGGAAATGAGAAACGAGGCTATCGACTACGGCGAGTGGAAGAACGGCTTCCGTTCAGAGGGTATGACCGGCGTTGCAAAGGGACTTGTTACCAAGATGGTTAACACCTTCAAGAACTTCATTCAGCCTCTTCTCCTTAAGCAGTTCGGTTACAACCCCAACGCTACACAGGGCAACCAGTCAGTCCGTGCACGTCATGCTCTTTTCTGGATGTCAACTCTTCTCCCTGTTATTACAGGTATTCTCAGCATTGTTCCCCAGCTCTTCTATGACCTTCAGGGCGAAAAGAAGGACAAGATGTATGCAGAACTTTACGAGCGTCGTAAGCTTATGCAGAACGATGTTGACCGTGCAAACGAAAACGCAACTGCTCCTAAAAACGACTAATAACACTCTTCTGACCCGACTGAAAAGTCGGGTCTTTTTCTTCAAAAAAAATTAATAAAAAACTTTTGCTAATACCATTGACAATATTATAAAATACTGCAATAATACCCACAAAAGATAATAAATGGGGTGATTAAAACGGAAAACAAAACCTTACTTACAAACAAACCGATACCGCCCGAGCTTGAATCCAGAGCAAGTGAACTGCTTTGCGGTGCAATGCCGCTTATGGCTGTTGTGGGTGATCTAAAGCTCAACGGCAGGTACGGTAACGGAGCCGTTCTTGTTTGCGCAGACAGAATTATTGCTGTTTCTAAAGAGCTTGAAGCAGACGGTTTGATGCTGCTGTTTGAAGATATTGACGAAGCAAGCGTCAAAAGGCTGTACGGCAATGCAGTTTTCAGAGTAAAAACCAAAGACGGCAAGGTTATGGATTTGCTTCGCTTCACCTACTCCACTACCGACCTTTGCGATGCTGTTTCCGAATTCATCATCAAGGTCAGAGATGGAGCAGATATTGACGAGCAGCTACGTGTTGTAGAAAACACTTATCAGAATCTTCGTTCCTTCTGTCCAAAATGCGGCAGAAAGCTTGCCTCCCCTCACGCAGACTGTATGAACTGCAAGGGCAAGGGCAAAATGTTTGAGGTGCTTTTCGGATACATCAAACCATATCTCAAGCGTCTTTCCGTAAGTATTGTACTTTCAATTCTTACAACTGCTATGGCACTTGTACCTCCCTACATAACAAAGATGATGGTTGATGACATTATTCCCAACAAGAATATGCAGATGTTGATTGTTACAATCGCCGCACTTTTAGGTGTTTATCTGCTTCAATACGGTCTCGGTGCACTAAGAGCATATCTTTTAAGAATAACCGGCGATATGATTATCGTTGACCTTAAAAAGGATATTTACGCTAAAGCACAGTACCTGCCTATGAAGTTTTATGACAAAACCTCAACAGGTTCAATTATCAACAGAATTAACAGCGACACAACACAGCTGCAGAACTTTATGCTTCGCATAACACAGGAAGCCGTTGTTCAGTTCTTTATGATGATAGGTATTATTGTTATAATGCTTGTTATGAACTGGCGTCTTGCTCTTGTTTCGCTTATTCCCGTTCCCGTTGTTGCACTTCTCAGCCGTTATTTCGGCCACAAACTTTCGCCGATGTATCGCAGACTCTGGAGAAGATCCAGCTCAATTTCAACTATCCTTACCGATACAATTCCGAGTATCAGAGTTGTCAAGTCCTTCACAAGCGAAGAACGTACAATCAAGAAGTTCGGCAGATATATGGACGACTGGATGAATGAGGACAAACGAGCCGCAAAAACTGCCAGCATTTTCCCCAACGCAATAACATTTTTTGTTACCTGCGGCTCAATTCTTATATGGTTTGTCGGCGGTAAATATGTAATTGACGGCACAGGAGACCTCACACTCGGTGTACTCGTTTCCTTTATTTCGTATGCAAGTATGTTCTATAATCCCGTCAACTTCTTTGCAAGCCTGAGCGACAGCTATCAGAACGCACTCGCCTCAACCGAAAAGATACTTGACATTATTAACGCAGAGCCTGAACACAACTTCGGTAAAGGCGAAGCGCCCAAATTCCTTGAAGGCAAGGTTGAATTCCGTAACGTCAATTTCTCCTTCGACCGTTCAAAGAAAATTCTTAACAACGTAAGTTTCGTAATACAGCCCGGCGAAACTGTCGGTATTGTCGGCACAACCGGCTCGGGAAAATCGACACTTATTAACCTGCTGATGCGTTTTTATGACGATTATGAAGGTGAAATTCTTATTGACGATGTAAACATAAAAAACATCGATATGGAATTCTTCCGTTCAAAAATAGGCTATGTTCAGCAAGAGCCGCTAATGTTCCGTGACACAATTTTCAACAATATCTCCTATTCAATGCCGGGTGCACATGTTGACCAGGTGCTCAACGCTGCTGACGTTGCAAACGCACATACCTTTATTTCCCGCCTTCCCGATGCGTATGATACAACACTTGGTGAACGTGGTGTAGGTCTTTCAGGCGGTGAAAAGCAAAGGCTTTCAATTGCCCGTGCAGTTCTTAAGAACCCGAATCTTATGATATTTGACGAGGCAACCTCTGCTGTTGACTCCGAAACTGAAAAGTTGATTCAGGATGCTATCGACCAGGTTATCAGAGGAAGAACAACCTTTATGATAGCGCACCGTCTGTCAACGCTTAGAAAGGCAAACAGAATCCTTGTAGTTGACAAGGGCAGAATTATTGAAAACGGCTCACACGATGAGCTTATGGCGCTAAAAGGCAAGTATTACAAGCTCATACAGATTCAGTCAATGTCTGAAAAGGTTGCCGCAGACAAGGCTGCAGAAAATTTTGAATAAGGAGGAGAATGTGACTTATGGCAAGAAATTTTGTTGACCCCAATGCAGTACGCTTTACTGTAAACGATAAGATTTATGTTGACGCAGAGCTTTACACAGGCGAAAAGTTTACAATGCTTGAGCCGCATCGCCTCTTCCCTGTCAGCGGTCTGATGAAGTACATTTCGCTTCTTGATGAAGAAGGCAACGAAAAAATGATAATACGTGACCTTGACCAGCTTATGCCGGAATCAAAAGAGGTTATACTAAACTGCTTAAACGAGCGTTATATGATTCCGAAAATAACTCGCCTTATTAAAAGAACTGAAAAGTTCAAGATTTGGATGTGGACTGTTGATACTGACAGAGGCGAATACACCTTTGAGATTATCAACAGCTATCAATCAATCAAAATTCTTTACGACGGTAGAATTCTTATCAAAGACGGCAACGACAACCGCTATGAAATTCCCGATCTTTATGCGCTTGATAAACGCAGCATAAAGCTCATATTGCCTGATGTCTAATATTAATATTTCAAGGAGAAGATATAATGAAACTTATTATTGCTATTGTAAATAACGATGACAGTGCTGTAGTTTCCTCTGCACTCACAAACGAAAACTTTATTGTTACCAAGCTTTCCACAACGGGCGGTTTCCTTATGGTAGGTAACACAACCTTCCTTATCGGTGCAAACGATGAAGAAGTGCCGAGAGTTAAGGAAATTATCAAAAAGTATTCACAGACAAGAACAGCATCAACTCATTCAACTGCTTCCTTCGGCAGAGATCTTAATAATAACGATATGCCCACAGAAGTTAAGGTCGGCGGCGCAACCGTGTTTGTTCTTGACGTAAACAGTATGGATAAATATTAATTTATTTGAGGAGTCGGAAGGCTCCTCTTTTTATATTAATAAATATTAGTTTATATTGATTTTTCTGTATTTTTGTGTTAACATATATTGGTACAGAAAGGTGGTTAAAAAATGAAAAAACGTTTAATAGCAATCATCCTCAGTGTTGCCATGCTTTTCTCGGCAACATCTCTCCCCGTTCTCGCTGCTGATGAGTTCACTGCATCGGAAATCACACTTAACACACTCGGTGAAAAAGTTCTTCAGGGCTTGGTTGGCATTATTGCCGGTCTTATTAAGGCTCCCAATACTTGGCTGAGTGAAGATAAGTACTTTGAAACCACAGAGCTTTACGACACAAAGACAGATTTTGTTGACGAAGCACAGGCGGAATCATGGTCTCTCGGTTATGCAAGTGACAGCCTTCAGACAGATAATATGCTTGAGTGCTACGTTGGTGGTAGTCTCTCTGTAACCAAGAAGCTTGCAACAGAGGTTTTAGATGACCAGCGCGTTAGAACTGTTGCAATATCCGACGGCAGAGGCATACACGTTTTTGTTGCTCTTGACTGCTTTGGATTCGCTTCTTCTGAAGTTTATAAAGTAAGAGATATGCTTGCAGACTTTGCAAATGAAAAGAATATTGTCAGCATCAATATTTCTGCTCTTCATCAGCACAGCTGCGTTGATACCTTCGGTATGAACGGCGACCTTGTTGCCGCTCTTTTCCTCAGCCCCATCAGAAATATCCTTGGTATGCCCAACCCCAGCGGTCAGAACGAGGCATATATGAATAACCTTTACGAAAAGGTTATCGGTACTGTTAAAACAGCTGTCGGAAATATGACAGAGGGCGACCTCTACTACGGCAGCGTTGATATTTCCGAATACATCCGTGACAAGCGTGATCCCCAGGTTATTGACCCCAACCTTAACCGTTTCCGCTTTGTTCCTGCTGACGGCAGCGCAGAAACATGGATTGTTAACCTTGCAATTCATACAGTTGGTCTTGGTGCAGGCGGAACTACAGTTACTGCCGACTACCCCTACTATATGGAAAAGTATATTAAGGAAAATGCAGGCGCAAACTTTATGATGATTCAGGGTGCTGAGCTTGCTATCACATCTGAATACGGTGAAGATCTTGTTGCAGACCCTGAAGTTTTTTCTCAGTACAGTGCGGACGAAGGTTATGCAAGACTTGCTACTTACGGCTATATTCTCGGTGAATTTGCTTGCTCCGTACAGGACAGCAAGAAGATTGAGCCTATCCTCAACTATGCAACAAGCACCTACCTTATTCCCACAGATAACCAGATTCTTATCCTTGCAGGTAAGGGCGGTCTTCTTACAAATACAGTTGTAAAGACAGGACTTTGGAAATACAGCGTTGTTTCCGAGGTTGGCTATATGGAGCTTGGCAAGGATATTGCTGTTGTTATTGCCGGCGGTGAGCTTGCTCCCGAAATAGCTTACGGCGGCGCTACAACCAAGGAAGAATCCTGGAGCGGTGAAGAATGGAATTTCGAGCCTATCAAGGATAATGTAAATGGCAGAACACTCGTAGTATTC
Organism: Acutalibacteraceae bacterium; assembly: GCA_045605425.1. Lineage (GTDB taxonomy): Bacteria > Bacillota > Clostridia > Oscillospirales > Acutalibacteraceae > UBA8612. Next base: position 44,064 of record JAZUQA010000009.1, on the reverse strand, counting down.
GGTATCACCAACGACCAGACCGGTTATATGCTTACCGACAACAGCTGGCGTTCATTCCTTTGTGAGAACGAAGAAATCGTTACTCCCGGTCCGCAGGCAGGTTCCACATTTGCAACAGCGTTCTACTCTCTTCTCGATTCAGTCAGATAATTTTAAGTTTATATAATCATAATCCCGGAGGATATTAAAATGAAAGTACTTGTTATTAACGCAGGCAGCTCATCTCTTAAATTCCAGCTCATCGATATGAACGGTGAAGTTGTAATCGCTAAGGGCACCTGTGGCAGAGTCGGCGCTGAAATGGGCGAATTTGACATCAAAACCGAAAAAGGTAAGTTTGAAAAGAAAGTTGCAATGCCGGATCATACAGCAGCTTTCCAGGTTGTTAAAGAAGCTCTTACCAGCGGTGAAACAAAGGTTATTGAATCACTCGATGAGATTTCCGCAATCGGTCACAGAGTTGTTCAGGGTGGTTCACTCTTCAAGGAAAGCACACTTGTAACAGACGAAGTTATTGAAGGAATTAAGAGCCTTTGCGACCTTGCTCCCCTTCACAACCCCGCACACATTCAGGGTATCAACGCATGTATTGATGTTTTCGGTAAAGATGTTCCCGAGGTTGTTGTTTTCGATAACGCATTCCATTCAACAATGCCTGAGGAAGCTTATATGTTCGGTATTCCTTATGAGTACTATGAAAAGTATAAGATTCGCCGTTACGGTTTCCACGGCACATCACACAGATATGTCAGTGCTGAGTGTGCAAAGATTATGGGCAAGGATATAAAAGACCTTAAGATCATCACCTGCCACCTCGGTAACGGTTCATCAATTACTGCTGTTAAGGGTGGCAAGGTAATCGATACTTCAATGGGTCTCACTCCCCTTGACGGTTTTATTATGGGCACACGTTCCGGTAACCTTGACCCCTCTGTTGTCACATTCCTTCAGGAAAAAGAAGGTTGGACACCTGCTCAAACAAATACTATCCTTAACAAGAAATCCGGCGTATTCGGTATTTCCGGCGGTCTGAGCGATGACAGAGACATTCTCAAGGCTGCTGCAGAAGGTGATGCAAGAGCTGAGCTTGCAAAGAAGATGCTCTGGTATCAGATCAGAAAGTATATCGGTCAGTACATCGCTGCTATGCAGGGTGTAGATGCAATTGTATTTACCGGCGGTATCGGTGAAAACTCACAGCCCCTTCGTCAGAACATCTGCGAGAGCTTCGGTTATATCGGCGTAACATTTAACGCTGAAGAAAACGCAAAGGCTATCAAAGGCAAGGGTGGCGAGCTTTCAGGTCCCGACTCAAAGGTTAAGGTCTACGTTATCCCCACCAATGAAGAGCTTATGATTGCAAGAGATACAAAGGAAATTGCAGAAAGTCTTTAATTACGATTAAGCAAAGTAAAAGGACTGACAGTTTATTGCTGTCAGTCCTTTTATAATATACTTAAAAAATTATTCCTTTGCCGCTGTTTCACAATACATACAGCGATATACTTTCTTTTCCTTATCGGTAAGTTTAAAAATCTGCGGCAACTCCTGCTCCGTTGAGGTTATGCAACGGGGATTTTTGCACTTGATAACGTTTGTAAGCTTTTCGGGAAGCTCGAGCTTTTTCTTGGCAACCATTTCCTCGTTCTGAATAATATTAACAGTTGCGCCGGGGTCAACATAACCGAGAATATCAAGGTCAACGTGGAAATCAGTATCAATCTTGATTATATCCTTCTTACCCATTTTAGAGCTTGAAACGTTTTTAATAAGCGCTACGGAACAATCCAGCTCATCAAGACCTAAAAGATTATAAATCTTCATAGCCTTGCCTGCTGTGATATGGTCAATAACAATACCGTTTTTAATTGAATCAATTTTCATATTATTCAACCTCCAACAGCTTTAAGATAAGTGCCATACGGATGTATTTTCCGTTGAGTACCTGCTTGAAATAGCAAGCTCTCGGATCATTATCTATTTCTACGCTTATTTCGTTTACACGGGGCAGCGGATGCATAATAGCTAAATCTTTCTTAGCTGTGTTAAGACGCTCAGGACGGAGAATATAGCTGTCTTTAAGACGAAGATAATCTTCCTCGTTAAAGAAGCGTTCACGCTGAACACGGGTCATATAAAGAATATCGAGCTCAGGCATTACGCTGTCAAGGTCAGTAGTCTGAACATATTCAAGGTTGTTCTTTTTGAGCGTTTCTTTTACATAGCTGGGTAATTTAAGCTCTTCGGGAGAAACAAGAACAAACTTGATGTTTTCATACCTTGAAAGTGCATTAATGAGAGAATGCACCGTTCTGCCGAACTTAAGGTCACCGCAAAATCCAACAGTCAGATTATTAAGCCTGCCCTTTTCACGTTGAATAGTGAGAAGGTCTGTAAGAGTCTGTGTCGGATGATTGTGACCGCCGTCGCCAGCGTTAATAACCGGAATTGAAGCGTTCATTGCTGCAACAAGCGGTGCACCTTCTTTAGGGTGACGCATTGCAATTATATCAGCATAACAGGATGTTGTTTTTGCAGTATCTGCTATGCTCTCGCCTTTAGCAGCAGAAGAGCTCTGTGCTTCGGAAAAACCAAGAACATTGCCGCCAAGCTCATACATAGCCGCTTCAAAGCTGAGTCTTGTTCTTGTGGAAGGCTCAAAGAAAAGCGTTGCCAACTTCTTTCCCTTGCATTTCTCGCTGTATTTTGCGGGATTTGCAATAATATCGTTAGCTTTGTCAATTAGCTCTTTTATCTCATTAACATCAAGCTCGAGAATGTCTATTAAACTTCTCATAGCTTATGCACCTATCCAGCTTTCATCGGAAGGATTGTTGCGGAACTTGATAAGTCTTGCAATATCCTCTTGAGCTATATAGCCTTCTTCAGCTGCAACCTCTGCAATACAGTCAAAGTTTGTAAGGCTTACGTTCTTAACGTTTGCAGCAGCAAGTCTGTCAAGACCCTTCTGCATACCGTAGGTAAAGATTGAAGCAATACCAAGTACTTCTGCACCAGCTTCACGAAGAGCATCAACAACATCAATAACGCTGCCGCCTGTTGAAATAAGGTCTTCAACAACTACAACCTTCTGACCTGCTTCGAGCTTACCCTCAATTCTGTTCTGTCTGCCGTGGTCCTTGTTGGAGCCTCTGACATAGCCCATAGGAAGGCCCATAATTTCTGCTGTAATAGCAGCGTGAGCAATACCTGCTGTTGATGTACCCATAAGGACTTCAACCTCGGGATAGTTTTCCTTAATAATTGTTGCAAGACCGTTTTCTACATCCTTACGAGCTTCGGGAGCAGTAAGAATAAGGCGGTTGTCGCAGTAAACGGGGCTTTTGATTCCGCTTGCCCAGGTAAAGGGCTCTTCGGGGCGGAAGAAAACTGCTTTGATTTTAAGTAAATCCTTGGCAATAAGTTTCTGCATATCAATCTATCTCCTTTTAATTATTAAACTGTTGTTAACCGACAAATTCTGCAACGCAGCGCTTGTATGCTGCTACAGGATCTTCAGCGGCTGTAATCGGTCTGCCTACAACAATGTAGTCGCTGCCGATTTCCTTAGCCTGTGCAGGTGTCATAACTCTGGACTGGTCGCCAATATCACCGTCTGCAAAGCGTACACCGGGTGTAACTGTCAGGAACTTTTCGCCGCAGGTTTCGTGTACCTTTCCTGCTTCAAGCGGTGAGCATACAACACCGTCAAGACCTGCAGTAGCGGCATTTTTTGCATAATGCATAACAACCTTGTCAATAGGCTCGTTTATAAGAAGATCAGTTTCCATTCTATCCTGGCTTGTGGAAGTAAGCTGAGTAACAGCGATAAGAAGCGGACGTGTACCGTCGGGACGGGTAAGACCTTCAAGACCAGCCTGCATCATTGTAATTGTGCCGCCTGCGTGAAGGTTAGTCATATCAACATCAAGGTGTGACAGCACAGCCATAGATTTTTTAACTGTGTTGGGTATATCGTGAAGCTTGAGGTCAAGGAAAATCTTGTGTCCCCTTGCCTTGATTTCCTTTACAATTGCGGGACCTTCGGCATAGTAAAGCTCCATACCGATTTTTACAAACGGTTTGCAATCCGTAAACTTATCAAGAAAATTCATTACATCAGCCTTGCTTGCAAAGTCACAAGCAATAATTACGTCTTTACCCATTAGTGTGCGCCTCCTATAATCTGTGATAAATCGTCTATTTTATATTTTTCCATAACCTTAGGTAAATTGTTGATAATATCTCGGCAAGCAAAGGGGTCAACAAGGTTTGCTGCACCAACCTGTACTGCAGTTGCACCTGCAAGCATCATTTCAATAACATCTTCAGCAGTTGCAATACCGCCCATACCGATAATCGGAACCTTGACTGCCTCAAAAACCTGATAAACCATACGAAGTGCAACAGGCTTTATTGCTGGACCCGAAAAACCACCCATTTTATTAGCAATAACGGGCTTTTTGGTTTTTAAGTCAATACGCATGCCGAGAAGCGTATTAATCATACTGATGCCGTCTGCACCTGCGGCCTCGCAAGCCTTGGCTATATCAACAATATTTGTAACATTTGGAGAAAGCTTTATATAAAGAGGTTTATCAGTAACCTTACGGCAGGCAGAGGTAACCTCGGCAGCAGCCTCAGGAGAAGTGCCAAAGCTCATACCGCCGCCGTGAACATTCGGGCAGGAAACGTTGACCTCAAACCAGCCAATCTGCTCTTGAGAATCAAGTTTTTCAACTGTATATGCATAATCCTCAACAGAAAAACCGCTGACGTTAGCCATAACAGGCTTATTAAAACAAGCTTTAAGCTTGGGAAGCTCGTTTTCAATTACCTTTTCAACACCGGGATTCTGAAGTCCGACAGCATTAATCATTCCGCTGTCACATTCGGCAATTCTCGGACAAGGGTTGCCGAAACGGGGGTCTTTTGTAGTGCCCTTAAACGAAAAAGTACCAAGGCAGTTTATGTCGTAAAGCTCGGCGAATTCATAACCGAAGCCGAAAGTACCACTTGCAGGGATAACGGGATTATCAAGCACAATACCGCTTAAATTAACTTTAGTATTTACCATATAATCTCCTCCCTTTCAAGCACGGGACCGTCCTTGCAGATACGCTTTTTGCCGTACTTTGTCTTGCAGGAGCAGCCCATACATGCACCAAAGCCACAGCCCATTCTTTCTTCAAAGCTGTACTGACCGCTTGTTGAAGCAACCGCCTCAATAGCCTTGAACATAGGCATAGGTCCGCAGGTGAAGAAATATGTATAATCAATATCCTTCATAGCATCTGTTACAAAGCCTTTGACACCGTAGCTGCCGTCGGCAGTTGTAACTTTGACTTCTGCTCCGAGTGCTTTAAAATCATCCTCAAGAAAGATTTCTTCTTTTGTGTTAAAGCCAAGCACTACAATGACATTTTTGCCGGCATTTATAAGCTTTTTACAAAGATTAAAAAGTGGAGGCACACCGACACCGCCGCCGATAAGAAGTGGCTTATCGCCGCATTTATCGAGGCTGTAGCCGTTACCAAGACCAACTAGCACATCAAGCACCTGACCTTCGGTCATTTCACTCATCTGCTCTGTGCCAACGCCAACAACCTTGTAAACAAGTGTAATTGTTGTTTCATCATAATCACAAATTGAAATAGGTCTGCGCAGGAATTTACCGTCCAGCTTGATATTGACAAACTGACCGGAAGCGGTAATTGAGGATGTATCGCCCTCGAGCACCATTTTGTAAACGGTGCCCGTGAGCTGGATATTTGAGAGGATTTTATAAAACCCTTGTGTCATTTATATCACCTTTAAGCGTCAATTGTTGAAATAAAGAGTGTAGTTTCCTCAAGAACATCAAGAAGAACCTTAACTGTATCAAGAGAAGTGAACATAGTTACATTGTTTTCAACAGCGCACTGTCTGATTTCGTGACCGTCCATAGCACCGCCTACAGCGTTCATATCTCTTGTGTTGATAACATAGGTTACATAACCCTGGCGGATAGCCTTGAGGATATCATCATTACCGTCGCTGATTTTAGGTAGAATGTGAGTTCTGATACCGTGCTCCTTAAGGTAGTTTGCAGTACCTTCCGTAGCCTGGATATTGAAGCCCATATTGTAGAAGCGGCGGATAAGCGGAAGTGCCTCTTCCTTATCCTTATCGGAAATTGTTGCAAATACAGTACCGTAGCTCTTGACGTTCATACCGCTTGCCTGCAGTGCCTTATAGAGCGCACGACGAAGGCTGTCATCATAACCGATTGCTTCACCGGTAGACTTCATTTCAGGTGAAAGGTAAGCATCAAGACCTCTGAGCTTAGAGAAGGAGAAAGCAGGAACTTTTACGTACCAGCGCTTCTTTCTGGGAGCAATTGTGTAATCAATACCCTGCTCTTTAAGGGAAACACCGAGCATACATAGAGTTGCAATATCGGCAAGGCTGTAGCCTGTGGACTTTGAAAGGAAGGGAACTGTTCTGGAGGAACGGGGATTAACCTCGATAATAAAGACATTGTCATCCTTATCAACGATAAACTGGATATTGTAAAGACCAACAATACCGATACCAAGACCGAGTTTCTTGGTGTAGTCTATAATAGTTTCCTGTACCTTTTCGGAAATTGAGAAGGTCGGATAAACGCTGATTGAGTCACCTGAATGGATACCTGTTCTTTCAACAAGCTCCATAATACCGGGTACAAATACATCTGTACCGTCGCAGATTGCGTCAACCTCAACCTCTTTACCAACGATATATTTATCAACAAGAACAGGCTTGTCCTCATCAATTTCAACAGCTGTTGTGAGGTATCTGCGAAGCTGAGCTTCATCAGCAACAATTTCCATTGCACGGCCGCCGAGAACGAAGGAAGGACGGACAAGCACGGGATAACCTATTCTTGCTGCAGCGGCAACACCGTCTTCAATCTTTGTAACTGCCTGACCCTCGGGCTGAGGAATATTGAGTGACTGAAGAACTTTCTGGAAGGAGTCACGGTTTTCTGCACGCTCGATAGCATCACAGTCTGTACCGATAATCTTAACTCCCATATTTTTAAGGCCGTCAGAAAGGTTAATAGCGGTCTGACCGCCAAGAGAAGCTACAACGCCTTCGGGCTGCTCGAGATGAATGATATTCATAACATCTTCTACGCAAAGCGGCTCGAAATAGAGCTTATCAGAGCAAGTGTAGTCTGTCGAAACAGTTTCGGGATTGTTATTGATAATAATAGCCTCATAACCGAACTTTTTGATTGTTGTTACGGCGTGAACGGTGGAGTAGTCAAATTCAACACCCTGACCGATACGGATGGGACCTGATCCGAGAACGACTATCTTTTTCTTATCAGACATCTTGGACTCGTTTTCAGCCTCATAAGTTGAGTATAGATACGGGATATAGCCGTCAAACTCTGCTGCGCAGGTATCAATCATCTTGTATACGGGGAACATATCGTTTGCCTCACGAAGCTCGAAAACTTCCTTGGCTGTCATACCCCATACGCCTGCGATGTATTCATCGGAGAAGCCCATTCTCTTTGCCTTATAAAGAACGGCAACATCTCCCTTGTTGGCTTTTACTACCTTTTCAAGGTCAACTATGTTCTTGAGCTTTTCAATAAAGTACATATCAATTTTTGTTGCGTGGTTAATCATACCGACATCAATGCCTCTGCGCAGAAGCTCTGCAATAGCGTAGAAGCGGTCGTCAGTACCGTCAACAATGTACTTGAGAAGCTCATCATCCGTAAAGCTGTCAAACTTCTTGAGATAAAGGTGGTTTACACCTGTTTCAAGAGAACGTACAGCCTTGAGAAGGCTCTCTTCAACAGTTCTGCCGATGCTCATAACCTCACCGGTAGCCTTCATCTGAGTAGAAAGCGTGTTGTTAGCATTGGTGAACTTATCAAACGGGAAACGAGGCATCTTTGTAACAACATAGTCTATTGTAGGCTCGAATGCACCGTAGGTATTAGCAATTTTGATTTCATCGAGTGTCATACCGAGAGCAATTTTTGCCGTTACTCTTGCAATCGGGTAACCACTTGCCTTGGAAGCAAGTGCGGAAGAACGTGAAACTCTGGGGTTAACCTCGATAAGATAATATGTGAATGAAAGAGGATCGAGAGCAAACTGAACGTTACAGCCGCCTTCAATCTTGAGCGCACGGATAATCTTGAGTGCGCTGTCACGGAGCATATTATGCTCTTTAGCGGTAAGAGTCTGCGTGGGACATACAACAACAGAGTCACCTGTATGGATACCGACAGGGTCAATATTTTCCATATTACAGATTGCTATAGCCGTATCGTTGGCATCACGCATTACTTCGTATTCGATTTCCTTGTAGCCCTTGATGCTCTTTTCAACAAGAACCTGATGCACGGGAGAAAGAGCAAGAGCGTTCTTAAGGATTTCTCTGCATTGTTCTTCGTTATCGGCAAAGCCGCCACCAGTACCGCCGAGAGTGAATGCGGGACGAAGAACAACCGGGTATCCGATTTCTTCTGCCGCAGAAAGACCTTCTTCCATTGTGTTTGCAATCAACGACGGAAGAACGGGCTCACCCAAGGATTCGCAAAGCTCCTTGAAAAGCTCTCTGTCCTCAGCCATTTCAATACTCTTGCTGCTTGTGCCGAGAAGCTCAACGCCGCATTCCTTAAGAATACCCTTCTTCTCAAGCTGCATAGCAAGGTTAAGACCTGTCTGACCGCCGATACCGGGAACAATCGCATCGGGACGCTCATAGCGGATAACCTTTGCAACGTATTCAAGGGTGAGCGGCTCCATATAAACCTTATCGGCAATGGTGGTATCAGTCATAATTGTAGCAGGGTTTGAGTTGCAGAGAACAACCTCATAACCCTCTTCTTTAAGAGCAAGACAAGCCTGAGTACCGGCATAGTCGAACTCAGCAGCCTGGCCAATAACAATCGGGCCTGAGCCGATAACAAGTACCTTCTTTATATCTGTTCTTTTTGCCATCTTACTTGTCCCCCTTCATAAGATTGATGAATCTTTCGTAAAACAGTGAAATTTCACACGGTACATACTGTACAGAATATACGTTATCCTTTTCGCAGCTGACACCTTCAACTGTTTTGTCAAAAAGATTAACGTGTGTTATCTTAAGCTCCGTGCCTTCAACAGACTCAGCGTCAATTACATAGCTGTGGTTCTGTGTGTGGTTGCGGAAGGTGTTATTGATTAATGAATGTACAGAGTGGTTACAGCCTCTGTGACCGAACTTAAGCTTATATGTCTTTGCACCGTAAGCAAGACCAATGATTTCGTGGCCGAGACCTACGCCGAATATCGGGCACTTACCTTTGAGCTGTCTGACAAGCTCTATAACGCTGGGCACATCCTCGGGGTTACCCGGACCGTCTGAAATATAAATTCCGTCGGGCTTCATTTTAAGTACTTCTTCTGCGCTTGTATCAAAGGGTACAATTGTAATATTGCAGCCTCTGGAATTGAGAATACGGATAAGGCTGAGCTTGATGCCGCAGTCAATAGCAACAACATTATACTTTGCATTGGCTGTTCTTGAATACCAGCGCTTTTTGCAGCTTACAACCTCAACTGCGTTGGTGGGAATTTCCGTGGCACCGAGAATTTCGAGTGCCTTTTCTTTTGGTGTATCAATGCTTGTAAAAAGAACCTTGCAGGTACCGTTGTCACGGATGTGGCGTGTAAGCTCTCTTGTATCAAGACCTTCAATTCCGGGGATATTGTAATCCTCCATAACCTCGTTAAGAGTCTTTGTTGTACGGAAGTTAGAAGGAACATCGTTGTATTCTCTTACCACAAGACCGCCGATTGTGGGTACCTTGGACTCAAAATCGTCGTCACATGTGCCGTAGTTACCAATAATCGGATATGTCATTACTACTGCCTGATATGTGTAAGCAGGGTCAGAGATAATCTCCTGATAGCCGAGCATAGCCGTGTTGAAAACAAGCTCACAAACACGCTCACACTCGCTGCCGAAGCCTCTGCCGTAAAACTCCGTTCCGTCTTCCAGTACGATTTTTCTGTCGTACTGCTCAAACTGCATTATTTTCTGTTTATCCATACTGCTTTACCTCCGCATACAGTTAATTCACATTTTCCGCTGACCGTCATTCCTTCAAAGGGAGTGCTTCTGCCCATAGAAAGGAATTCAACAGGGTCAATTTTATAATTAGCTTCAATATTATAAACACAGTAGTCATCCGCCCGAAGCTCAAGACCGAAACGCTTTCGGGGATTGACAGACATAAGCTCAATGAGCTTGTGAAGGGTTATTACACCCTCTTCTTTGACAAGCTGTGTAAATAGCACCGGAAAGGCGGTTTCGATACCGACAACACCCATAAGGCTGTCTTTCAAGCCTTTGGACTTTTCCTCAGCGCTGTGAGGTGCATGGTCGGTTGCTATCATATCAATAGTACCGTCCTTTATGCCCTCAATTAGAGCCTGTCTGTCAGCCTCACTGCGGATTGGCGGATTCATTTTAAATCTTCCGTCCTCCTGCAGGTCGCTGTCAGAAAAAACAAGGTAATGCGGAGCGGTTTCGCAAGTTACATCCACTCCCCTTTTCTTTGCCTGTCTGATTAATTCAACACTTTCTTTAGTTGATATATGGCAGACGTGATATTTGCAGCCTACCTGCTCGGCAAGTCGCAAATCACGCTCAATAGGCTTCCATTCACTCTCGCTGCAAATTCCACGGTGACCGTTAGCTTTTGCATATTCGCCGTCGTGGATATAGCCGCCGTTGAGTAAAGAGTTATCCTCACAATGAGCAACGATAATTTTTCCGAGTGCTTTGGCTCTTTTCATCGCTTCGAGCATCATTTCCTCGCTCTGCACTCCCCTGCCGTCATCCGAAAAAGCACAGCAGTATTCTGCAAGAGACTCAAAGTCGGAAAGCTGTTCACCTTTCTGACCTACAGTTATTGAAGCATAAGGATGAACATTGATTACGGCATCCTTTTCAATAATATCAAGCTGCTGTTTTATCGACTCAACGCAGTCAGGCACAGGATTAAGGTTCGGCATTGAAAATACATCCGTATATCCGCCTCTTGCCGCAGCGGCAGTACCGCTTGCTATGGTTTCCTTATAAAAAAAACCCGGCTCTCTGAGATGAACGTGAACATCACAAAAGGCGGGAAATATAATGCAATTATTAAAGTTAAAGTCGTTATCCTGACCTCCCTGAAGAGTGACTTCAGAGAAATCTATTTTAACGAATTTACCGTTTTCATATTTAAGACAATTGTTAAAGACGGCCTTCATATTTTCTCCTTTTAAACATACGGTTAATTACTAAAAACCTTATCGATTATGTTACCACATCCACTTCATTTTGTCAATAAATCGGAGGGTAAAACGAGGTGAAAATAAGCGCAGATTTTTTATGCAATTTAACTATATTTCTGATTAATAATTTGGTATTGTAATTAATACAAATCAATGATATTATAAATAAAAATGCGAGGTGGTTATTTTGAAAGACAAAAAGCAAACCTTAAATAATGTTTTAACGGTGTTAATCGGCTGTCTGTTGATGGGCTTTCTATGGAGAATCAGAGGTGAGCACGGCTGGGGTGCTGCCTGGGGTGTTCTTAATGCAGGCTTTATCTACACCCTATTTGTTGTTCTTATCAAGGGTGCCCGTGAAAAGCTTAATATTGGCTGGCTTGCAGTAACATCAATCAGCTTTATGCTTACCGTCCCTGCCTGGGGTACGATACTTGACCAGATAACGGGTGTGCTTGTTGAGGCAGAATATAACAACGGAACACCTGTTTATGTTTCAATATTCTCTGCAGTATTCCTAATGCTTTGCATAGGCTTCGGTATGGCAGCACTATACGGTATACTTTTAGGCCGTGGTTTCAGCGACAAACAGTGGAAAACAAAGGATCTTGTAATTCTGATTGCCGTTTTCTACATAACCGACCTTATTACAAAAGCTACGGTTTCACATTGGATACTCGGTCTTATTCAGCCCGAAGCAGCACAAAGCCTTGAAAATGTACTCGCTGCAAACGGAATTGAAGGCAGCGCATGGGAAGTATATCTCCAGCACTTTGACGATGTTTCATGGGCAAAAAAAATCCCCAACAGCAACAGCATCGGAAGAAATTACTTCCAGTCCATTGAATGTATATCTGCAATGCTCAGAAGTGTTGCTTCGATTATAACTGCAAGATTTATAATTAAAGACAAGGTTGCAGCTAAAACAGGACTTGTTGTTTCAAGCGCCTTTGCGTTTTCAATCGCTCTTGCAGACCTCTTCTTCTATTTCGGCGATGGCGGTTATCACAGACTCGGCGAAAATATTTTCCCGGCAAGCATTGCTCCATGGTCGTGCTGGGAATATTTCACAGGCTTTATTGCAGGCGGTATCATTACGGCATACCTTATCAAGTTAAAGCCCGGCAAAGATGTACACGAGCTTGCATTTAACAAGGTACCGCAAAAGCTAACCAATATACTCACATTTATTGCAGGCTTCATATTCCTTATCGGTGTCAGCATAGTCCGACCGATACTTGAAAGATATGACTACAGCATTGTTTTACAGATTATAGCAACAATCATTGCCGTTCTTGCCGCAGTTGCGTTTGTTGTTCTCCTCATCAAAAAATGGGGCTTTGATATGGCAAAAATAGATACGGTTAAATACTCCGCATTGCTTCTCCCCTTCTTTATGTGCTTTATGTTTGCCGCTTATCTTTTCACGGGCGGCACAGAACACGGCGACTATATGAATTTCAATATGTTCCATCTGTGGTGCTGTCTGATTTCCTTCATCGCTGTTATGATATGGAGTATCAACAAAGCAAAGAAAGTTAAATGACAATTAATTATAAAAGTTTTAAAAACAGCCGACCTGATAAAGTCGGCTGTTTTTGTAAGTATTATTCGGCATTAAAAACTGCTGTATGCATTTTCATACGGCAAATATCATAAACACAAAGTCTCATTGCGTTACCAAAACCAATCGGGTCTTTACGGTAAGCGAGTCTGAGTGAAAGAATTGTCTGCGGAGCGGAAATAACGTAAAGCATAGTAAGAATACCGTCGTTGCGTGCATAAACCGCAAGTGCAGGGTCAAGGTAGCCTTCACCGGTCAAGTCAATACTTGCATCCGTAATAACAAAACCGTCAAAGCCCCATTCATTTCTGAGAAGGTCTGTAATAAGAGTTTTACTGCCTCCGCACCACTCTGCACCGATTCTGTTGTATGCGGACATAATACCCTTTGCCTTACCTTCTTTGACGGAAATTTCAAACGGCTCAAGATAAATTTCACGCAAGGACTGTTCATTCAGCCAGGTGTATAGGCCGTTAGACTGTCTGTTGGTTTCCTGTTCGTTTGCCGCAAAGTGTTTGACGGTAACAACAATACCCTTTGACTGTGCGCCTCTTGTAACGGCGGCAGACATTCTGCCCGAAAGAAGCGGGTCTTCGGAATAATATTCGTTGTTTCGACCGCCCTGAGGACTGCGGTGAATGTTACAGCCGGGTGCATACCATACGTGAGTGCCAAGCTGGTTTGCTTCCTCGCCTATTATCTCGCCGAACTCTTCTGCAAGTTCATCGTTCCAAGTGCAGGCAAGAGCTGTTGCAACCGGGAAAGCAAGACCGCAATCGGAATAGAGCAAACCGCCCTCACCTTTAACGCATGACGGGCCGTCATTATCTGATGTGGCAGGTATGCCGAGCCTTTTAACGGCTGTGGTTTCATAGCCACAGTCTGCAATGAGCGATATCATTTCGTTGAGGGTAAGCTGGTCAAGGAATGCATCCCAAAGGCTTTCATCTTTAGCAACATCATTGAGTGTTATAACACCCGTATCATACTTTACACCCATTTTAGGTGCTTCGCCTTCAGTTGTGGGGTCAGGTCTTCTGTCACTGTTTTTAACAATATCGGGAGCTTTGTAGTCTGTCGGAGGTGTGGGATATGTGCCTTTAACATCCGCACGTGAAAGATATGTTAAATCCCCTTCTGCATCTTCAAAAAGGTTATTGATTTCGTTGCCTGAATTGTCATCGGTCTTATAAACTACCTTTTCGTCAACAGTATAAGTAAATGTCTTGACAAAAGTTCTGACATCACGGGCAACACGGATTTCATATTCACCTTCATCAAGCACCCACGCCTGTTCTTCTATAGAATCGTAGGAAGCCATATCTTCAACAGCGAAGGAAATCTCAAGTGTATCGCTGTCACCCGGTTCAAGAAGCTCGGTTTTTGCATAAGCGGCAAGCTCTGTTGCGCTCTTTTCTATTCCACCCTCATAATAAGGCGCAGCAAAATAAACCTGAACAACGTCCTTACCTGCAACATCACCCGAGTTTTTAACATTAACTTTTACCGTAATTTTTTCATCATTAGCAGAATATGACGTTACATTCCATTCAAAATCGGTATAGGAAAGACCGAAACCGAAAGGATACTGTACCTTTTCAGGTGCAAGGGTTTCAAAATATCTGTAGCCGACATAAATGCCCTCGCTGTAGTTGACAAAGTATTTAGGAATACCCAAAATACCCTTGTACATATAATTGCCGAAGTTTTCGGAAGCGGGATGGTCTTCAAAATCGTAAGAAACCGTATCAACAAGTTTACCTGAGGGATTTACTTCGCCCGTAAGAACCTTACCTACGCTGTCTGTTCCAACCTCACCGGGCAGCCACATAATCATTGCCGCCTTGACGGAGTCATAATCTTCAAGCCAAGACATATCCATTATGTTTGAAATATTGAATACTACAATAACATTATCAAAAAGAGAGCAGACATTATCAATCATCTCTTTTTCATCGGAAGTAAGGTTAAGCTGTTCAACGCTCAAATCCTTCATTTCCGTACCTACCCTGCCGATAACAATGATTGCGGTATCGGAATACTCAACAGCAGATGACATCAGTTTGTCACTGATTTTATTAACGGGCATTTCGGACTGACCGCCGCCGAAAAACTGTTTGAGAACGGTGATGATATAACCGATAAAGCCGAGGTCAATAAGCGTACCTGTATGAGAAGCGTATGCATTATACAGGTCTTTGTTATATTCAATACCTGCATTTGTAAGCGCATCGTAAAAACCTACAGCATCAGATGAACGTACTGCACCCGAGCCTGCTGCACCTGCAAACGCAATTGAACACGATGCCGCACCGAAAACATTGACCTTTCGCTCTTTCAGAGGCAAAGCATCGTCTTCGTTTTTGAGCAGAACTATACCCTCGGATTCAATCCTGTTGGCAATTTCTTTAGACTTCTCCGTTGTTACTTCGGAAATCAGACTGGATGCAAAAGCACAGACCGACGAAGAAGAAATAAGACATAAAGTAAGAATAACCGAAACTGTGCGCCTAAAATAATTTCGCTTGTTTTTCATAAAAACAGCCTCCTTACGGTGCGGATTTGATTTCAGTATAGCATACCCGAACAATTATTGCAACAAAACCGTGTTACACATTTGTTACACTTTCCGGAGATTTTACTCCATATTATTATTGATTAAATATTATAGCATATAATGAAGTAAAAAAGAAAACCGCCAAACCTCGCTTAAACAGCGGATTTAACGGTTTTTACTGGTACGGATGTTCATAACACAAGTAGTTCTCCGGCAATACATATTCTATCTTTCGTACTTTAATATATTTCCTCAGATACGGAGGAATACATAATGTCAAATATCATTGAAGATTTCTACTATGGCAACCTTGAGCCGCAAGAAATAAATTCCGAATTAACACCTAAACTCAAAAAGGAACTGAGTAACCTCGCCGAGAAAGAAGAACAGCTTACAGCAAGGCTGACTCGTGAAGATAAGGAGCTGTTTCAAAACTATGTCAGTGCTTATATTGAATTTTCAACTACAAGTAATGCTGACAGTTTTATATCAGGCTTTAGGCTTGGAGCAAAATTCACATACGACACATTTGTTGAGAATACGAAAGGATGATGCGATTATGAAAAATATTACATACATACAGGTTGGAGATTTCAACATACCTAACCTTATATTACCACCCGAAGAAGCAAATATCACTCTCGGCAAATGGGGTATGCTACATAAGGATTATCTTCTAAAACATAAAAAAGTGGTGTTTGCAACTCTGCTCGCCGAAGGCAAACTGTATCAACACTGTGCTGAGGTGGAGAATCAAGCACAGAATATGTTCGATGCTCTCGTAAAACAGCTGAAAGATACTGAAGGTGTAACCGAGCAACTCAAAGAGAATAATCAAATGCTTTGGGTTCAGGAAATGAATAATATCCAAAACCGAGTAACAGAAATTATAAAAAACAAGTTAATATATAAATAAACATTCTTAAAATAGTAACCCCCGGCTAAGCCGGGGGTTACTATTATGGTCGGAGTGGCGGGATTGAATCGTTTGAAACACTCTGCGAAACACGGCAGAAGCAATGTATTTGGGATTGGAGGTTCTATTTCACTGACAGAGATTTTAAACAATCATTACAAATTCTACTGAGAAATTCGAGAAGCCTGTCCGAAATCAAGTGTAAGACTGTGTGAAGGGGTGTTGATACGGATTTTCTTATCCTTTCTACCTGCTTGGCAGAAGACACTGTCATAACGCTCAAATACAGTAGTCACGGCTTTTTCGTCAACTGTGAAGCTGCCGTCGAAGGATACATATATTTCACCGCAATTGGTTTTGTAGCTGACACAGCTGTTGGTGAAGACAGTTTTGTTTTGCTTTATTCTTTGCCTGAACTGTTCAAAGGTTTCCGTGTCCGAGTCAGAAAGCTCGGTGATGTACGAGTGGTATTCTCCGCCCCGGCGGTACAGGTCGAATCCGTTTTCAAGCGTCAGACCTTCGGGTAAAACTCTGCCCTTGAGCAATCCTTTGGCAGAATCGGAATTGTAAGGCTTGTATTCTAAAGTTCCGTCCGAAATCAGGGCAACAAAAACGCCGTTTTTTCGTGCAAAAACCCTATTGCCGTCAAGCTCAAATTCGTCGTATAAATCACGAGGCATATAGGCGTGGGTAATGTCGCACACGGCACCTTCACCAAGACGTTTTTTCTTCGGTAACTTATAAACCGTTACGTTAACGTTTTCGTGCTGTACGCTCATCGGCCGTCTGCCGTTACCCACCCAGTATCCGGGAGATGCGCCGTATTTACTGTTGCCGTCACCTGCAGGGTGAGTTGTAAAAAGCGTAAGTTCCTCTGCAATGTTTGCGGTCCACACGTGGTCCTGTGAACCACAGGAACCGACATCCTTGCAAATATCCGTGGAAAGCAAATAACGGGAGTTACGGTATGTATAAACATTACCCCTGCCAAGCGCAATTCCGTGCGGCATAATGCTGTGTTTTTCTGCAAATTTCTGCCAGCGAACACACCGTAAAACCGTGAGATTCAGGAATTTAAAATAACTGAGAAACTTGTTTGAATACAGTTTGTTTTTTCTCATATATTCAAGCGTGTTGCGGATAACCTGAGGATTTGTAAAGGTTTCGGCACCTGTTTGCGCCATAATACAGGCGTCGCTTTGTCCGATCAGATTTTCGTCTGCCATATCATCAGGCGACAAGCCACAGCTCATCCTTGAAACAAAGGTTTCATCCGAAACAGCAATATCTTTTATTACTTCGGGCAGAGTGTAAAGTCCTTTTTCAACCGCATCGGTAAAACACAGAACGATGTAATTCGGCTTTTTGGACAGTGAAGTTTCGATAAGTTTTCTTTCCTCTTCGGAAATGTTGGGAAGGGAAAAAATCTTTTTTGTGACTTCTTTTCCCCACAGGATATTCATTGCACTTTGTATGCTGTTGCCGATACAGTTTGCGGCCTTATTGTTGCCGTACATCCTTGAGCTGACCGCAACAAAGCGGTTATTAACGCTGTTTAGTGCAACATCAAGCCAAAGAATATCCATAATTATTTTCATTCGATTAACAGCTTTTTCGTCCTTTGAATAGGCTATGAAATTCGCCATAGGTGCAATATCTTCGGCGATATAGTTGTTGCTTAAATATTCGGAAAATCCGTAGTCAAAGCGTTGTTGCATCCAGGCATCAATGCGGATTGCAGCCTTTTGCATATGCTCTGCACCAGTTTTGCCGTCATTTGTAAAAATCTCATCTGGCCACTCCTGACCTGCAAGATACTCGCTGACGGCAAACAGAATCTGATGGTTTTCTGACCAGTAGCACATACTGTCGTCACCCGGCTCGTCCATAAAATATTTAAAGCCGAGAAAGGTGCTTTTAGTAAGAGCCGAGCATCGGTCACTCAGCGGACAGTCCTTGTAAATTTTAAAAAGCATCTGTGCTCTGAAGTCTGCACAGTCAAAGCGTTTGTTCATATATTCCGTCTGTTTGGAAAGAAGCCGAAACACTTCATCCTCGCTGAATGACGGATCTGTCTGCTTGCCGACGAGAAACAAATACAAATCCTCAAAGCTTTTACCGTTAATATTGAGTGAATATTTGTCAGCATTTGCTTTGTCGGGTAAGTCAGGTACAGATTTTATGCGAAGCAGACAAACAAGCTGGGCTGCCGTAATTATTACCACAAGCACAATCACGGCAAGTAACAAATAAAAAAATGTCATAGGCTTATGCCATCCTCTCAAGAGCCTCGAGTGTTACCTCGAAGCGTGTGGGACTTGACGAAAGGAAGCTCTTCATTTCTTCTATCATATAGTAAGCCATACGCTGAGGCTCGTTGCCGATACTGCCTGCAATATGGGGTGTAAGTATTGCATTGGGTACCCAAAAAAGCGGATTTATGTAGGGGAAAAATTCTTTATTCAGCACATCAGCCACAAAGGTCCGTGACGGATGAAGAAGAAGTGAGAGTGGAAGTGAATACTCCGCAACCTGTGCACCTCTACCAGTGTTAATGAAAGTGGAGTGCTTTTTCATTTTCTTGAAAAGCTTAGCGTTGAAAACATTTTTAAGCTCAGGCTTGTTGGCAAGGTGGTTACTGATTATGTCGCACTCGCTGAAAATTGTCTCCATATTAACCAAAGTTACACCAAGCTCTTTTGCTGTTACTTCAGGAATAAACGGGTCGCACGCATAAACCTCAACATCGAAATCCTTCAATCTTTCCGCAACCATTCTGCCGATTGCACCAAGGCCGATAAGTCCGACCTTACAACCGAAGCAACCCGTTGAAGACTGCGCAAATGCGAGAGAACGCAAGGGCAGGATGCGGTAATACTTAGCCGCCTGGAAAAAGCCCTTTGCCGCAAGTGAAATCTGTGCAACGGTATACTCTGCAACAGGAACGGCATTAGCCGCAAAAGCAGAGTATACCTTTATTCCGCTTTCAAGAAACGGCCGTGCAAAATACTGCACCGTACCTGCAGAATAAAATACAGCCTTGAGGTCAGGCATATACTCGGCAATTTCCTCTTTTGTGAACTGCGGCATTCCCCAGGTGGAAAAGGCAATCTCACAACCCTTGAGAAAATCTCTGTACTCTTCAATATTTTTTTTATTTATCCTTGGCGAAAGCTCACCGTACTCACTTAATTTTTCAAGCACCTCTGGTGTATAAACCTTGGAAAACTGGAGCTGATTGCTGCCTAAAAGTGCGATTTTCATTTTTTGCCACCCACCTTATTTTTAAGCTTTTTCATATCATTTACCATTGAAAAGGGGAAACCGAATAGTCCGCAGGGATATGTGTATTCAAGAAGCATATTGCCGTCAAATCCTGATTGCTTCAGCTTGTCGATTAAGGTATCTATATAGTCTAGCCTGAATAACGGAAACTGCTCACGGCTCTGCTCGGAATAGGAAATATGAACGGTTTCAATATACGGCAGCGTACGTTCAATGCGGTAAAGGTCGTATTCAAGCCGTTTATAACGTGACTGGAAATATGTTCTGAAATTGTCACAGCCGACATCCATGTGTATTTTCAGAAAAGCATCAGTATTATTGTTAAATGTGTTATCGTGACATTCGGGGCAGACGATGAGTCCGTATTCTTGGGCTTTCGCACAGATGCTTTTTGTGTCTTCAACTATTATTTTATACGTTAGTTCGTCAGTCTTTTCGCTGTCAGCCCTACCGAGCCAAACACGGACACTACGTGCACCCATAGTGCTTGCAATTTCGCAAATTTCTTTCCACTCATCGGCATTTTTACTGCCCACACGGTAATAACTGCCGAATGAATTTATGCGTATGCCTGCTTTGTCACAAAGCTCCTTCGCTTTTCTTGCATCCGCAATGCTTCTGACGTGAACGTCTCCGCCCCACTCGATACAGTCTATTTCAGCCTTTACGGCTATATCAACTATTTTTTCAAGACTTTTTATCTGACGGAAGGACGTGGATGTAAAACCGAATTGCACAATAATCACCAGCCATACTCTTTATTATTTTTCAGTTTATCATATTAATTGTCGAAACTCAATAAAAAAACCGACAGCATCGAACAAAAGCACGACTTTCAGGTAAGCCGTGCTTATTTTTACTGCTCATTCATTAAATCAAACGCGAGAGTAACACTCCACCCGTAATCTCTGATTGCCTGATATTTCACTCTGAAATCATAAGGCTCGTAAACTTCACCTTTTCTGTTAAAGCAGAAAGGAGGAATCTTGTTTTCGCTGTCATAAAACTCATAAACGGTACCCGTACGGTTATACCACTCATTGATAACATCAAGCGTTTTATCCTTGATGTTCTGTGACAAACAGTGGTGTCCGTAATCTGCAAGTCCCTTTGAAATCATATAGTTATAATTAATCCAGACGGGACCGCGCCACATGTCCGTACCGAAGCTTTTGTCTTTTTTAGATATGCTTGGAACGGGAATTTCCGTGCCGAATTCTTTGGGATTATTAAGATGTTCAACGAGTTTTGCACACTGTTCCTTATCACATACACCCGCAAAAATCGGCAAAAAGGAAGCAACAGAGCTTACTTTACTGAAGCGGTCAGCGGTTATATCGAAATCATAGTAGAAGCCGTTTTCTTCACACCACAGGATACTGTTAATATCAGCGTTCGCTTTTTTGTTCCATTCAGTAAAAAAATCTGAATTTTCTTTATCACCGAGTTCGTCGGCAATTTTCTTCATATAACGAGTTTCGTTTGCTATATAACAGGAGAAGTCAACAGCATAAAGGTCACTTTCCGTATCAAATCTCGGTGAATTGTCCATTCCCGATTCATCGCAACGGTTATTGAGCTCAGGGTTGGTGTGCCAGGAATAAAGCTCCTTTTCGGTCTTTCTTCTGTTATTACGGCACCAGAGCATGAACTTTTTATTATTTTCAAAAACAGTTCGGAGGAATTCTGTATCTCTGCTTTTTTCATAAACAAGCCAAGCACCCCAACCTATAACGGAAGGCTGAGTTATATCGGAAATAAAATCAGGCTTTGACATATGAGGGATAAACCCGTCTTCACGCTGAACATCAAACAGAGCAAGAATCAAATTCTGAGCAATCTTTGTGTCAAGATGTCTGTGTCCGATGGCATGAAAGACCGAATCCCACAGCCACATGTTTCGATGAGGCAGACGGTCGGGAGTTGACCATATTCTTTTTATATTTCCCTCGGGTGAACAAAGCTGACTTCGCATCACACTAATGCATTTGGCGTATAGCGGAGCATATATGTTATCACCCGAAAGAATTTTTTCATAGGGCTTTAGTTTTTTTGTCTTAAGCTCATCAAGGTCAAGGTTAATGCCTTTTTCACAAAGGGTAACAACCTCAGCTTCACTTTTACCGTAAGCAAAAGCAAACCTGCCATCTCTTCTGAGAAGAGCCGTATATTCGCCGTCATTACTGTCGTGTATCTCTGTGTCACCGTTTCTGATGATTTTACATTCACCGTCACATCTTACTAAAACATCTGCGATTTCTCCGTAAGTGCCGACAACAAGATGCCTCTCAGCAAACAGTATACTGAATGTACCTGTAAATGTTTTGAGCTCAATCATATCGGAGGTCACACACTGAATGTCAGGCTCAGCCAGGTTACTTAGATTGTTGAAAAAAAGAGTCCTTCGGCAAAGAGATTCGAATATTATACCGATTTTATCACCTGAAAGTGTGCCTGCAAAATCATCGGTAAATAAAGCATCACCGTCAAGGGCGGAGAAAGCAAAAAGCTGTCCCTGACCCCATTTTTTTGGTACCATTATTCTGACTCCTTACACTGTCTCGACTTCTTCAAGTCTTGCCTTCGACTCAGCTCGGATTACTTCGAGCTCTGCCATAATTTTTTCCTTGCGCTTGCCCGTGAAGTTATCAAACATCATAACGATTGCAGGAACAAGGTTGCCGATGATTCCGGGAATTGCAACGAGAAGGAAAATGCCGTGCAATGTTTCGGGTGTCTGAACAGCTTCAACGAGCTGATCGCCGACCTTCTGTGCGCTTTGATAACCGATAAGCGCAAGTCCGCCGTTTACAAGAAGCTCTTTCCAGAGAGCTGAAATTCTTGAAACCATTGTATTGAAAGCAAATACCATACCCTCGTTACGCTGTGCAAAACCGTATTTCTTGTAGCTTTTCCATTCCATGTAGTCTGTCGAGTCGGCAAGAAGGATTCGTCTTGCGGCACTCATACCTGCATTCGGAAGACCACCGAGCGCTATGAGTATACCTACAATCCATAGGTTCTTGTAACCGAAGAACAAAAGAAGAATATAGCAGATTGCAGTATGTAAATAACCGAGAACAACAATATCTCTTGACGAAAGCTTTTTGCCGATAAACGGAACAGAGAAAAGACCGCCGTAAGAAAGTGCCGAGCTTCCGATTTCAACATAGGTTTTCATACCGTAATTGCCGAGAGTCTGCTTATAGAAGAAGGGAAGTGAATTGTAGCAGACCTGTCTTATCGAGTCGATACACTGGCTGAGGCAAAGTAGAAGGAGCGGCCTGTTGAGTAAAATGAGTTTATAGTCGATTTTGACTTTTTTGTCGTTTCCCGGAGGAAGCACAAGGTTTCTTTCCTTGAGTGTTATACAGGGTACGAGCATTGTGAAAAGACCGAGTATGCCAAATAGAGCTGCAACAGAGAAGAATGCCCATTTTTCTGAATTGTAATCTCCGTCCATCATATCAATTATAATGGGAACAAGACCGCCCGGAAGCATAGAGCCGAGAGTCGATGCAACCTGCGCAACGGTGT
Source organism: Acutalibacteraceae bacterium (assembly GCA_045605425.1). GTDB lineage: Bacteria > Bacillota > Clostridia > Oscillospirales > Acutalibacteraceae > UBA8612. The sequence goes on along the minus strand of JAZUQA010000009.1, from coordinate 20,887 downwards.
AGAAATTCTTTCTTGATTTTGCATTGGCAGTCATTCTGACTGAAAGAGTTGAGAGTGCCACATCGAAAAAGGTGTCGGCAATATTGAATGCAAGGAAGAGTATGAAGCTCCATATAAAGTTGAATGTTACCGATGAAGACGGAACAACAAAAAGGAGAATAGAAGAAAGGGTAAAGGGGATTGCAGAGGCTCGCATAAACGTTCTTGCATTACCCTTGCCCGAACGGTTACCGTCAAGAAGAGCACCGACAATAGGTGCAATAAGAATATTAACACCTGTCGTAGCCGATTTCATAGCAACGATCTGTGAGGACTTGAGTCCCATATAGTCATACATAAACTGGTCAGTATATGTACCAACGCAGTCCTGACCCATACAGTTGCCGAAAACGCCCGAAACGTAACCGACCTGTTCTTTTAAAGCAACATCAGGATTATTTTTGAAAGATTCAAATTTTTCTTTTAATTTACCCATTTTGTTTTCTCCTTGTACCTATTTGTGGTTGTATATTCTTTCGGCAGTGTAAGTACCGTCTGCTTTGATATTGAGAAGCGTTGCGCCCTGAATCCAATCGCTTTCGGGGGAATCAAACTTGGTTTCCATATTGTAAACACCGTATCCCGACGGCTGAATATACGAGAGAAGAATGCCGTCACACATAACACCGAAATCGTTGACGTGGTCGTGACCGAAGTAAACTGCCTGTGCACCGCCCTTTTCTTTCATAGCATCAAAAAGACCTGCATCAAAACCTGATTCGCAGATACTTTCTCTTTTTTCACCGTAAAGAAAATCGTCTTCGCTGTATTCTCTTTCGGCTTGATACGGAGGAATGTGCACAACCGTTATTGATTTAAATTTGCCGTATTCGGCAGTGAGAGCATCGTGTTTATCTCTATACCACTGTACCTGTGAGGTCTTCACACCGTCGTAAACTTCGCCGTCTTTGGTGACACCGTATTCTGACTTGCTCTCATCGGTCATATAGCTGCCAGAATCCATAAAGAAGAATACTTCTTTGAGCGTGTTATCTGGATTAAGAATGCTGATGGTGTAATTTCCGTTTCCGTCAACATCATCCTTACCGTTTTTCATCAGGCAGTGATCGTAAGATGAAAATATATTAACATTTTCCTCTCTTGAAACCGCGAGAATACCTTCACCCTCGTGATTTCCTAAAACTGCCGCCCAATAAACTCCCAATTTTTCCATAAGCTCCGCAAGCTCAGAGGTTATCTTTCTGTTTAAGCCTGAGGAAACGTTGTCACCTCCGAAAATAACAAGGTCAGGTTTTTGTTCTGTTATATTTTTAACAATGTATGTAACGGTCAGATTGTCCTTTGCGTTTTTACCGTTAAGGTGTGTGTCGGTAAACATCAGCACCTTGAAGTCGCCGTCACTCTTCTTTTTTACAGTAACACTGTCTTCGGTCTGTGAAACAATTTCAACATCGTTCTGCATTTTTTCGACCGATGAAATATCATAGGAAAGCCCCTGTGAGCTTTTGTAAATCACAAAACCGCCTGCTCCGATTATTACTGTAAGAACAAGAGCAAGGATAATTTTCACAGCTTTTTTCACACATACCACCCCTTTATATTTCCTTATGATAATATAATATATCTATTTTATTATGTTTTCCTTGAATATTTTGATGTATTTCAATCAATTTCTTGATTTTTTTGATGTCTGATGATATTATCAAAAAAGAATGAGGGAGCATAATATGTATCATTTCAAATTTGACCCGGCAGAAAGGTTTTACTACCACCACGGAATGAATAAAAGAGTTGTCGAAGAGGGGGCTTCATGGCCGCATTACCATTCTCTTTATGAAATATATTTTCTTGAGGAAGGTAACTGCACCTATTTCATTGACAACAAAGTCTATAATGTTCAGCCGGGTGATATTGTAATTATTCCTGACGGTATAATTCACCACACAAAATACGATAACATAAAGCATTCAAGAATACTTATCAACTGCAACCGTGCATACATACCGGATTCTATGCAGTCAAATGTTTCTTCGGGTAAATACTTTTACCGAAATCCTTTTATAGTTGATGAAGTAAGAAAAACTCTTGAAAAAATAGAAAATGAATATAATCTCAACGACTCTTTTTCAGATGAAGTAATCTCCTGCCACACTCACTCGCTGTTTTATCTGCTTATGCGGAATGCAGAGACCTGCATTGACATTGATGACGGTAACAAAATAATTGAGCAGGCGGTGGCATATATAAAAGAAAATTTTTCGTCGGATATAACTCTTTCGTCTCTGGCTAAAAGGTTTTCCGTCAGTCCGGAGCATTTTTCAAGGTTGTTCAAAAAGGAAACAGGATTGGGTTTTTCAAAGTATCTTAACTCGTTAAGACTGCAGTATGCCGAACAGCTTCTTAAAAGTTCGGAAGGGCAAAGTATAACTCGGATTGCCGAAATATGCGGCTTTGATGACAGCAATTATTTCTCTAAAAAATTCAAGGAAGTTTACGGCAATTCCCCTAAAAAGGTACAGAAGAAAGGTTAAGATATTGCAAAAAAAATTTGAAATGAGATGGGATTATGAAAACATTAAAGCCGAAGCTTTGCAGTGCAGAGTGTATAACAAAAATTGAAAAACCTGTGCTTACAAAGGACGATATACCCTACGAAGCATCGCTGATTTTTAATGCAGGTGTTGCTAAGTACAACGGCAGATATGTTATGGTGTTTCGCAACGATTACGGACCGACAGAGGAGACCTTTCCTGATGTACGTTTTAAAACTTCACTCGGTCTTGCGACAAGTGATGACGGAATAAAATGGACTGTAAGTGAAAAACCAATTTTTGATAACAAGAATCTTTTGCCTGAAGATGAGATGAAAAGACTTTACGACCCGAGAATTACAGTTATAGACGGTAAGCCTTATCTGTGTATGGCTATGGATACAGCTCACGGTGTTCGGGGCTGCATTGCTGAGATTGATGATAATTTTGAAAAAATCAACATTATCAGTGCCTCTGCTCCCGATAACCGTAATATGGTTCTTTTCCCTGAAAAAGTAAACGGTAAGTATGTCCGTCTTGAAAGACCGTTTCCCGTTTATTCAAGGGGAGGCAAGGACAGATTTGACCTCTGGCTTTCAACTTCACATGATCTCGTTTTCTGGGGAGAAACAGAGCTTGTTCTCGGCGTTGAGGATGTCCCTTATGCCAATGACAAAATCGGACCTGCGGCACCGCCGATAAAAACTGACAAGGGCTGGCTTACAACCATTCATGCCGTTGATATAGACAGCAAAAGAAGAAAGCACGGCTGGGAAAGAGCGTGGAAGAAAAGATACTGCGCAGGAATTATGCTTCTTGACCTTAATGACCCGACAAAAGTTGTCGGTATGAGTAAGCTTCCGCTTATTGCTCCCGAAACTTACTATGAAACACAGACGGGCTTCCGTCAGCACGTCATTTTTCCCGGCGGAATGATTTTAGAGGATGACGGAGAAGTGAAAATTTACTACGGTGCTTCAGATACAGTAGAGTGTCTTGCTACAGCAAGAGTTGAAGAACTGATTGCACTATGTACGGATAAAAGGAATTAAAAGAGAATAAACAGCACTCACCGAATGGTGCATAGGTCCGTAAAAAACGTACAATGAAAAAACAGCCTCCCATGGTAGAATTAAAGAAACTACCATAGGAGGATTTTTTATGCCAAGAAAATACAGACACATACAAGAATATGAAAAAAGAAATACTTGAGTTAATAAACCAAGGAAATACGTTGCGGGAATTAGGTGATAGATTAGGTTTCACATATAAACAAATGCGAGTTTTCAAGACAAGATACAACAAAAAGCAACGAATGATAGAGGCTGGGAAAGCCATTCACAAGAAAGGTAGACCTTGTAAAAAAGAGGGAGAAATACCGCCGTCTATCCCAAAATTAGATAAGCTTGCTCAGATGAGATATGTAATGGCGAGTAAAGACAGATATATCAAACAATTAGAAATGGAGATTAAATTGATGCATGATTTTCTTTTGCTCACAGAAAGGAAGTGAAGCCATCGGTAAAATACAGAGTAATATATCGTCACAAGGATAAGTATTCAATAAGCGAAATGTGCAGATTCTTCGGAGTATCTCGTAGCGGATATTGCGATTTTGTAGCAAGAATGTAAAAACCAGACAACCAACGTATTCAATTTAAAACAAAACTGGTCCCGTCAGAAAAACGAAATCAGTTTGTTGCTTAATTAAATGTTTCTGCCATTAGGCTGTTTTTTGTACTGTCCGTACAATTTGGGGCAGTACATGGTGGGTGCTGTTTGTTTTGCAATAATTATCACAATAAAAAGCAATTACATAAGTAATAACCCCTGCGATTATGTTTTATTACTACCTAAAGCCGAACGATACGAAGCAAGTTTTTACACTATTAATCAGCTTAACACATTGTTTACTGCAATAAAAGACGAGCCTTTATATCCTTTAATTTACTGCGCTGTTGTTTTCGGTCTGCGTAGAAGCGAAGTTTTAGGGCTAAAATGGGATAGTGTTAACTTTGAAAATAACACTATATCTATGAAGCATACTGTTGTTAGATACAGCGAGATTGTCGAAAAAGATACAACGAAAACCAATTCAAGTTATCGTACATATCCCCTTTCGCCTGAAGTTACAGAAATGTTGCATACAATTAAAGCCCTTGAACATCATAACCGTGATATGTTCGGTAAGGAATATTTTGAAAATGATTATATTTTCAAATGGGAAAACGGCAAACCATATACACCGGACTTTATCAGCAGAAAATTCCATAAAATTCTTGTTGCATACAATTTGTCGGTAATCAGATTTCACGATTTAAGGCACAGTTGTGCGAGTTTACTTGTTGCAAATGGTTTCACTCTTAAAGACATACAGGAATGGCTTGGACACGCTGATATTAAAACAACAGCCAATATCTATGCACATTTAGATGTTGAACGAAAAAACAAAATTGCAATATCGATGGTAAATAGCTTAAAATTCTAACCGTGTTAGAAAAGTGTTAGAAATTGGGAGTTAAGCAAAAAAAGAAAACCACCTTGTACAACCACAAACGGCTATACAAAGCGGTTTTTACTGGTCCGAGTGGCGAGACTTGAACTCACGGCCTCTTGACCCCCAGTCAAGCGCGCTACCAACTGCGCCACACCCGGACAACGGATGTTATATTAACACATTTCTTTTAAATATGCAAGTGTTTTTTCAAAAAAATTCAAAAATTTTTTAAAAATTTTTCAGCCGCTCATTTTATTCAATGAACGGCTGTTAATTAATGGTTTATGCCCACCAATATGTACCCCAAAGGAAATAACGGATTGCCGCCATAATCGGAGTCCAGCCGAGCAAAACATTTGCCGTATCTGCAAGACCACGCAGAAAATCCGAAACATCGAAAGTCGGAACTACAACGGGAACTTCATATTCAACACCGTCTGCCTGAATCGGGAACGGCTGCGAATAGAGAATACCGCCGGGACCGGTTAAGGTAAAGCGCACATAGCAACCTAGTTGATCCTCATATTCATTCAGGTCAAGTGAAGTTAAATCCTCACCCTGAGCAATTAGAACGCCGTCGGAATACCAACGAACCGTGTCAAAATTTTGAGCATTAAATGCAATTGTATCTGTTTCCTGATTTACTTCGAGATATGAAACATAAGGTGTTTCATATTCTTCGCCGTTAAATTCATCACCAAGGTCTGCCCTTGCATAGTGAGAAGCGCTGAAGAAAGCACCTGTTTCCATACTTGTGCGAAGAGCATCAACTGTCAGTTCGGGCATACACATATACGTAAATGCACGCTTATACTGGTCTGCGTGGTGACCGTCGGAGAATGTAAGGCAAAAAACATTTCTGCCACGGGGAACAGTCATTTTCAGAACATTATCCCAAAGAATATAATCATATTTTGTGCGGTTGTTCATACCGCTGTTGACATCCATACCGATGCAGGAAGGATTGTCAAGGAAAATATTGGCAAGTTTGTTGATATAATACGGCTGGTTTGCACGGTCTGGGTCATTTTCACAGCCGACATATTCGCCGACATGGTCAAGGAAGGTAATACCGCCAGCTTGACCAACTTTACGAACAACTGTTTCATAGTCGCCGTAAACACCCATTCTTGCCTGACCGTATTCTTCACCTTCACGCATAAAGAAGCCGTTTATATGGCAGTCATTAATCGGAGTTGCACCGTTGATTTCGTTTGCACCGATTACCTCAAGCATAGGCTGAGGCGTACCGTCTTCATTATATCTTCCGACACCAGCCAGAATTTCTTCACGGCGTTCAGCAGTCAAGACATCAACAGCACCCATTTTTGTGTTGCCGAATTTAAAAAGACGGTAAATCGGAACAGTTGTCGGAATCTCATTCCAGGGTACACCGAATACTGCATGGTCACTTATTGCAAGAATGTCAAAGCCTTCGTCATAATGGATTTCTACACTCTCCGCAATGGTGGGAACGGCATCGCTTGCGTTTGTGTGGCTGTGAAGAGAAGCCTTATATTCCTTCCATTCGCCCCACTTTACATCCTTGTACGGATTTATAATTGTATAATCATATTCGCCTTTTACATCGGTATAATTCTTTTGCAAAGCATTGTCAGTTGACTTTGAAGCAGAAGCACTGATGCAAAACGCACTCATCATAAGAGATATCACAAGAAGAACACACAGCATCCTTTTAATTTTCACGGTCACTACCTCCCCTGTTTATTCAAACAAGGCCTATCATATCAAAAAAGTTATGAAAGGCAAGTGTCACATCATAAAGAAAGAAATTGATTTGCGCAATCAGGTCTCTGAGAAAAGCATTAAAATCCATATCAACCATCCTTATAATTCAAGTGTTTTTTCCGCCGTTTCACGCAGACAGAAGCCTGTGAGTATAACCGCATCGGAATTATAGGCATCCAAAAGTTTTTTTAAGTTTTCCTTGTTTTCTACTGTATTCTTTTTCCAAACAGCAAGAATTGCATCAAGCACGTTACAGCACATTGCAAATTTCTTGACCCATTTCTGAATTTCGGCAAAAAGCTCAACAGAAGTATCGCTTACCATAGCCAGGCACTCACGCATTTTTGCGTTGTAAGCCTTAAACTCTGCAAAAGCCCTGTCTTTTTCGCCGGTTGCAAGAAGAAAACTCAAGTGCGAAAGAATGTCGCTCATCATTGCAGAGCCGTGTCGAGAAACGCAGGCAACGTATAGGTGGTCGGCAATGTATTTGAACAATTCTGCCTTATCGCCAAGAATTTCACTTTGAGCGTTTTCAAGTGATTTTTCAGGGTCATAAGTAATGGGATTCCAAAGATAATCCGCAATAGTCATAAGCGGGATTTTAGAAGCCTCTGCATATTCCATAACATTGGATATTAACCCGTCAGCGTGTTTGAACAGCTCCTTATCCCTGCCCTTAACGGCACCAAGGTGCATTTCGTTGAACATTTCCGCATCGTTGACAGGATAATTATCCCAATAAAGCGGTTTGTGATTGGTTGAACGTGCAAAATCATCAGCATCACGGCAGGTAAGGAAGGTTGAGCAGATTTCCTTGCCCGTCCAGAAAATTCTGACGTCTGCCGGCAATCCGCTGCCGAATTTGCTGATATAATAATCCGCAGCATCGCCGAAATACTGTGTCGGACAAACGGTAAGCGTGATTTCCGAATCAAAACTTTTAAGCGCCTTATAGGTTTTATTTACCAGCGCAATATGAGCATCTACTATACCGTCATATTTTTCTGCATCATCAGCATATTGAAAATCGTTTGCAATATCGTCAAGCAGCAAACCAAAGTTTTTTACACCGATTGAATAAACATTTCTGAATTTAGCAATAAGCGCCTCAAAATCAGCTTCAGACGTGTAGTGATAAGTAAGACCCGGTCCAACACACCAGCAGACATTGAGTTCGTTTTCGGCAGCAGTATCAAAAAGCTCCTTAAGCTCGGAAAGCTCTTTTTCAGGGTAAGGCAAATTCCATTTTGCTCGGTGATACTCATCGTCCTTAGGCGCATAATAAAAGGTATTCATACCGTATTTTGCCATAAGGCGCATAACGGACAGACGCTTTTCGTGCTTCCATGTAGGACCATAAAAGCCCTCAATATAGCCTCTGCGTTCAAAAAGAGGATAATCCTCAAGCGTGCCTGCACGAAGCTCACCCTTTACAATTAGCTTACCAAGAGTATGCAGCGCACGGAAAACACCGCTTCGGCAAGAGGCTTCAATTATAACTTTTTCGTCAGTTACTGTAATGAAATACTTTTCACGGGTAAGTCGTGAAAGTGATTCGATATAAGTAGTTTTTCTGCTGTCTGAAACAATTATTTCAACAGCAAGTCCATTAGAAGCAGATATACCGTAATCAGCCAGAATTTGCTCGGCAAAAGCCTTATATTCACCCTTAACACACAACGACGAGCTAACATTAATTGCTTCGCCGTTAAGGTTATTTTTTTGCGGTACAGGATAAATCAAAGGTGTTTAATCTCCTTTTTATATTTTTCTACGAGTCGGTTGTTGATTTCATCGCCGCCGTCAATGTTTGAGCTTGCAAAATGGTCGGGATAAAAGCCCTGTCTTGCACAGTTTTCAACAGTCTGCGCAACGATTGCGTTGAGAATAAGCGCACCGCAAACGGTTGATGTAGGACAGATTTTGCCGTTGACATCCTCAACCTCTATGCAGGCATCACCCACACAGCCGCCGTTATCAAGCACAAGGTCGGCAATTTCACAAAGACGCTTTCCGCTCTTATGTCGTGAAGCGCCAGCAAAGGTGTGCTCAAGATTTGTAAGAGCAATTACATTAAGACCCTTTTCTTTACAAAGAAGAGCCATATCAACAATAACGCCGTTTCTCCCGGAATTTGAAATGATGACAACGGTATCGTTTTCGCTCATACCGTATTCGGCAAAAATTCTTTCAGCCATCCCCTCTTCACGCTCTGCAACCGTGCTTTCCGAAGCGGAAATATGAAGCATCAGAGGCTCGATTAAAATGGGCTGAATGTTAACAAGGCCGCCTGCTCTGTAAAAAAGCTCTTCGGAGAGCATATGAGAATGACCCGTGCCGAATAGATAGATCCGCTTGCCGTTAATAAGGGTTTTTGCAAATATATAGGCGGCTTTTTCAATGCTTTCAGCACCGTCTGTTGATATTTTTTTGATAATTTCATTTACGTTTTGAATGTATTCAAGATATTTTTTCATTACAGTTTCCTCGCTAATTCAAGTGCACTTTCTTCAGGCGGAATATCAAGCAGTTTTATTATAATGTCGGGATAATACGCCTTGATTTTTTCAGAAAAAGATTTTACAAATGATTCGTTGTGCTGGAATACTCCGCCGTAAAGACCGAGAACACTGCATTTTTTAACTCTGTCAAGTAAAATGAGCACGGTCTCGGCAAAATTTTCCGCTTCCGTTGCAATAATATTTAACGCTGTTTCGTCACCGTTTGAGGCAAGCCTGCCCACATCGGCGGCAAAGCCTGCAAGCACATCCTTTGTTGTTTCGGGCGAATATATTTTATCTATCGCCTTGCGAAAATCACTCACGCCGAAAAAGGCGTTTGCTCTTTCAAGCAAAGGATGGGCTTCTCCCCTGTCGCAAAGCTGACAGCAAAGACGAAGCGCACGAAGCGAAATACCGAGCGCCGAGCCTTCGTCACCAATGGTATGTCCCCAGCCGCCGGTTATTTGAGTGTTTCCGTTTTCATCCTCAGCTATAGCCATTGAACCCGTGCCGCAAATAGCAGCACACGGACAAACCGCTTCACCCACAGCCTTAAGGGCAATATAAACATCGCTGTGAATCTTTATTTTTTCAGCATTTATTACGCCGGCGCAAAGCTTTTCGGTCAGTTCGTTATCCGCTTCATCATCAAGCGCAGAGCACCCTATAAAAGCGCCTGAATAATATATTTTGCCGATTCTTTCTTCTATACCTTCAATTATTGCGGCGAGGTTAGCTCTTGCAGTTTCCATTCCGACAGAATAGAAGTTAATTGTTTTTCCAACTTCTTTAAGAATTATATTGCCGTTTTCGTCCGATACGGCTGCAGTTGTTCTTGTGCCGCCGCCGTCAATTCCGAGATAATATTTCATAATGTATTTCTCCCGAATTTATTTAATAGCCACAATAAGGTCTGCCATCGCATTGAGAAGCGTTGCGGCAGTCTTGGGACCCGTGGAATTGGTTTCCTCGTAGTGGTTTCTGTCAAACCGATCTTTTGCGGAATTTATATACGGCATACGGGAATTGAGATGGAAATCGTTTTCGGGCAGTATATAGCCGAGCTCATCATTACAAAGACCGACAACAAAGGTATGCTTTGCATTACCCTGATTTTTAAGAATCTTGTAATTAGCCTTAGTTGCGGTTGCTGATGTTTCCTCGGTTAAAAATTCACCAGTATAAAGCTCGGGGAAAAGCTCACCGGGAATAAGGAACATACCAATATCGGCGTCACCCAGCTCAAGGTAACCGACCTCTGTATGAATAAATGCTTCCTTACGGTTTTTGCTTCTTGCAATATCGTTGTTGAGCACCTTCATAAGCCTTGCAAGAATAAGAACAAAATTGGAAGCGCTTATTTTAACAGGCACTGATTTGACATTGAGCTTTGCAGCAAGCTCAGTTTCATCGGTAAGTGAGTTTACAATTTCGCCGAGCGTTTTGCCGAACTGCTTTGTGTAAGCCTCACAGTCAATTTCATTTCTGTAAACCTTTTTGATTTCCTTAGCGGAAATCATACCGCCGATTGCGCCGTTGAAAAAAACAGCATCACAGTTTGCGTTATTTTCTTCAACCTCTTTAATAAGGTAAGCCGGAAAATCTGCGCTTACGCTCTTTGTTCTGTCACCCAGAAGCTCTGCATGGGAAGCAAAGTTAACTATGCAGATGTTCTTTTTACCGTCAAAGGATTCAAAGCGGATTTTTGTAAGATTTGGGTCATATGTATCAGGTGTACGGCAGTCAAACTGTAAATCCTCTGTCTTTTTAACCGAATAAAACAGCTTACCGTCTGCCCTGTTTTCATAGGCTTCAATAACAGCCTTAGCCGTGCGTTCGTGAAGACTTTCCATAAAATCTTCATCTCTGCCGCACTTATAGATTTTTTCTCCCCACAAGCCTTGTGTATCAATTGCGGAATGTGAGTGAGTGGCACATATGTTTATTGATTTAAGGTTTGGTATTTTGCCACTTTTGATAACCTTTTTTCTTATCTTGTTTATATCTTTTCTGCTGATACCTACCGCATCAACGGCACACATCACCACGCCGCCCGTACCGGTATTATCATCAAGATAAACAGCTCTTGCGTACATATCGTCAAGCACACCCGTTGCAGGATTGTTTGAATCATAGCCGGCTATGAAGTATTTACCGCTTGAAACATCATCGGGTGTCAATACCGCCTTGCCGAAGCCACAAGTAAAATGCTCGCCCATTTTATCACTGAACTTTTTATCACCCGTGAGCATATATTTATTTGCCTTTTCGTCGGATGTAAAGTAGCTTTTGGGCATACCGAAAATAATTGCTTTTGAAAGCGTTTCAATTGCACCTCTTACCAATTTATCAGTATTCATAGTAAAAACCTCCTATATTACAATTAGCATTATACACTATAATTTTCTAAATTCAATTATTATTTTGTTAAAAGTATTGATTTTTTTGCTGTTTTTTTATATCATTACAAAAAGATTACAATTATAGGAGATATATTTATGGTAAGCATCAGAAAATACGAAGAAAAAGATTTTGACGGCGTTCGCTTTGCCTGCCTCAATAGCGAGGGTGAAGCAATAACAGGTAACCTTGGAGAATTTATTCTCCACACCTTCTGTGATTATTATATTGAAAAAGAGCCTAAAAACTGCTTTGTACTTGACGATGACGGAAAAGCAGTTGGATATATAATCTGTACCGAAAACTACGACAGATATAAAGAAATCTTTGATAAAGAATACCTTCCGCTAAACAAACCGCTTGGCGAAGAAAATTACAAGTGGGCTTGCGAATCAACAATTCTTCAAAATAAATATAAGGAAGAATACCCTGCACATATGCACATAGACATTCTTCCCGAATATCACCGTCAGGGCTGGGGCGGCAAGCTGCTCACCACGCTTTTTGAGCACCTTCGTTCAAAAGGTATCAAGGGCGTAATGCTCACTGCAGGCACGGGCAACGTAAACGCCGGCAAATTTTACGCAAAATACGGCTTTGAACAGCTTGAAATTCTCGGCACGGATGTTGCTTTCGGTATGAAACTTAGCTAAAATAATTCAAATGAATAAAACTTCACCTCTTGTAAACGCTTATTACAAGAGGTGTTTTTTATGGATTCAATTTGGAAAAAAGATATAAAATTTCCGTCATTTCCCGAAATTGAAGGTAATGTGAACACAGACGTGCTAATCATAGGCGGCGGAATGGCAGGGATACTGACTGCATATATTCTCAAACAAGAAGGCGTAGATTATATTCTTGTCGAAAAGGACAGAATTTGCAGCGGTACAACACAAAACACTACAGCAAAAATAACCTTTCAGCATTCCTTAATATATTCAAAGATTATGAGAAGCTATGGCGAAGAAACAGCCAGAGCCTATCTGCTTGCAAACCGTGAAGCATTTAATTTGCTTTGCAGGCTTTGTGAAAACGTTGACTGCGATTTTGAAATTAAAAATAATTATGTTTATTCAAAAGACTATAAAAAACTTGAAGACGAAATAACGGCACTTGAAAGAATTGGATTCAATGCACAGTTTATTGAAAGTGTACCGTTGCCCGTTGAAACGAAAGGTGCGGTATGCTTTGAAAATCAAGCGCAGTTTCATCCGCTTAAATTTCTGTCGGCAATTGCAAAGGAACTAAACATCTTTGAAAACAGCTTTGTTAAGGAAATGAAAGGAACAACGGCAATTACGGACAAGGCTGAAATCAAAGCAAAAAATGTAATTGTAACAACACACTTCCCATTTATTAATAAACACGGGCTTTTTTCATTAAAGCTGTATCAGCACCGTTCCTATGTGATTGCGCTTGAAAACGCACAGGATGTATACGGAATGTATGTTGACGAAAGCGAAACAGGACTGTCTTTCAGAAACTATAAAAATTACCTCTTGCTTGGCGGTGGCGGACACAGAACGGGAAAACAAGGCGGGAATTGGAAAGAATTAGAAGAATTCGCAAAGGAAAGCTACCCCGGAGCACAAGAGCGGTTTTATTGGGCAGCACAGGACTGTATGACCCTTGACAATATGCCGTATATCGGTAACTATTCACCGAACACACCTAACCTCTATACAGCAAGCGGCTTTTGCAAATGGGGCATGACAGGCGCAATGCTGTCTGCAATGCTGCTGAAAGATAAAATAATCGGCAGAAAAAACGATTATTCCGAATTTTTCAGACCCGACAGAAGTATATTACACCCACAGCTTTTCGTAAACGGTTTTGAATCAGTTGCAAATTTGCTGACATTTTCCAAGAAGCGCTGTCCGCACTTGGGATGTGCTCTCAAATGGAACAGCGCCGAACACAGTTGGGACTGTCCGTGCCACGGTTCAAGATTTGATGAAGGCGGAAAAATTCTTGACAATCCGGCAAACGGAAATATGAATATTTAAAAATAAAGCGGTTAAAATACTACCGAGGTGATAATAATGGATAAGCAGCAGAACAATAATTACAACAATAATAACAATCAGTCTTCACAGAGCAAGAACCAGAACAACAACGCTCAGAACAAGAAGAACGACCCCGCATCCGGTAAGCAGAACTACTAAGCCGGGCAAAGAGGCATCCGATAATCGGGTGCTTCTTTTTTGTCCATATTGAAATTTACAAAAAGCTGTGCTAAAATCAAAATATAATATTTTTAAAAGGAAGCGAAAAAAATGAAAACACTCGGCATTATATTGGCTGTTCTTTTGGTAATTGCTCTTGCTGTTATCGGCTGCGGTTTTGCGGTATTTAAGGCCGCTTTTGGTAAACGTTGCAACGGTGACAGACGGCTTAAATATCTGACCTGTGAGGATTTTGAAGATTTGAAGTGTGCGCCTGTTTCGTTCAAATCCGACAAGGGCCAGATACTAAAGGGCGCACTATACATAACCGCTGGCACAGTTAAACCGCTTGCACTCGTTATTTTCTCACACGGTATGGGCGGCGGCCACAGAAGTTATATGACGGAAATTAATACATTTGCAAAAAACGGCTTTGCCGTGCTGGCTTATGACAACACGGGCACCTTTGCCTCCGAAGGCAAAAGCCTTGTCGGGTTTTATCAGGGCGTGAGGGATTTAAAAGCCGCAATTCAATGGGCAAACTCAAACGAAAAGTTTGACGGGCTTAAAAAAATCCTTGTAGGACATTCTTGGGGCGGATACAGCGTTTGCCAGAATCTTGCCGACAAAGACCTTGGCATTTCCGGCGCTGTTGCGTTTTCAGCACCTGACAGCGGTTATCAGGTTGTAACAGGCTTTCTCGGCGAAAAAATGCGCTTCCTCACTCCCCTGTTCAAGTTTATATTCTCAATTGCTGACGACAGAAAATCGACCGTTAAATGCTCAGATATTCTCGGCAGCCTTACCTCACCGCCCGTTTTGCTTCTGCACGGCGACAGCGACACTACCGTTACTCCTGTTAACTCACCGCTTGCAAGCGCAAAGGTAAAAACAAATCCTCATATTACAAGCATTATGTATGAAGGACGTTTCCACAACGTTTACCAGACGAAGGAAAGCGAAGAATATCTGAACAATGTTTTTGCAGGAATTAACGCTCTGAAAAAGATTAAAAATCCGAGCAAGGAAGAAATTGACTACTGCTACGACATTGACTATGATTTAATTACCCGTGAAGACCCTGCCGTTATGCAAACGGTAATAAACTTTATTAAAAACTGCTTATAATGAGGTTAAATAAATATGAAATGGCTTATAGCGTCCGACATACACGGAAGCGCAAAATGGTGTAAAGAGTTAATCACAGCGTACAAAAACGAAAACGCAGACAGGATTTTGCTTCTCGGAGATGTGCTTTACCACGGACCGAGAAACGACCTGCCCGAGGAATACAACCCCAAGGCTGTAATTGAAATGTTAAGCGAATTTAAAAACGAAATATTAAGTGTCAGAGGCAACTGCGACACCGAGGTTGACCAGATGGTGCTCCCCTTCCCCGTGCTTGCGGATTACGCCGTAATCTGTGACGGCAAGACAACGATTTTCGCTACTCACGGCCACGTATATAACGAGCAGAAACTGCCTCCACTAAAAAAAGGTGACATTCTTCTGCACGGTCACACTCACGTGCCCGTATGCATTGAGCACGAAGAATACACTTATATTAACCCCGGCTCAACCTCAATTCCGAAGGAAAACAGCCACCACGGATACATTATTCTTGAAAACAGAAAATTCACCTGGAAAGACTTTGACGGCAACACAATAAAAGAATACTGCTTCTGAAAAAATCACCCTGCATCATTTGATACAGGGTGATAAGCTTTTATAATGTAATTTTAACCGTTTTAATTTCCCACGGTCTGAAGCTCAACTCGCCGTTTTCTATTTTACCAAGCTCATTGCCGAGCAAATCGGTTTCACATTTTACATTGCCGAAAGCGGGTGTAAGCACAGCGCTCGACGGTGAATCGGAATAGTTGCATAAGCGTGCAAGAATATGGTCTTCTTCAGGATAAAGAGCAGTAAGAATAACCTCGTTATCACCCTTATAATCTGCAACAGTAAATGCGTCAATATCTCCGTCACCTTTGGCAATAACTGCGCTTACAGGCGGATAAACATAGGAAACAGCGTCACGGTGAAGCTCGGCATCTGACTTTTCTGCACCGAAAGGAATAATCGCAAATTCATCTTCAAAAACGCCGTCAAGAATACGTGTGCCGCACATATATTCGTTTGAGTAAAGCAACGGAATATACAGCCTGTTGCCTTCAACAGCAGAGCCCATACAGCCACGGTTTGCTACAGCAACACCCTGCTTCTTATCTCTCAAAGCAAGCCAGTAAATGCCCTGCATATATGTTGTGGAGTTAAACGATTCCTCTGCGGAAACCTCAGTATCAATTAGAATTTTGTCGTTGGGATACCAGTACTCCTCTGTCTTGAGCACAGCACCGTTCCAGTCAGATATTGAATACGGCAGGTCACGCACCATACGCCTGTCATTATCAAGGCAGGTGTTCATAACAAAACAGAGCTTATCCTCGTGGTGGTGTCCGTTACGGGTAAGGGCAACAGGTCTGCCCTGCGTAATATCCGTTCTGCCGATTAGCTCGCCGTGCATTTCAAAACGGGCTTTACAGTTAATTCTGTCATTCTTACCCGAAAAACGCATTTCAAAATTAAACGGAACAGTACCTATAACGCCTGAATAAACAGCCTTTGCGCTGTGTGCAGAAATTGCGATATTCCATTTACCAACCGATGCACAGGGCTTATTGTCAACCCAAGCGGTAAAAAGCTCACCCTCACCGTTATCAAAAACAAAGCTGTTGTCTGAGTTTTTCTTAAGCCACATAATTCCCCTGTCATTCACCTTGACAGTATAAACAGGCGTTACAAGCTCACCGGTTTCAGCGTTCCAACTGTATTCGGACTCTGTATTCTTTTCTGCTTGTGTCAATTTAAAGCTCTTTGCGGTAAGTGCAGGCAGACTGATGTGTACACGAAGCTTACCGTCAGCATACTCGCTTTCAAGCTGCTTGTCACCGTCAAAAGCAGAAAGCGGTTTATCGCTTTCAACCTCAACCCACTCATCAACAGCAAATGAATGACCGTTAAATACAAAGAGGCTGTCATTATCCTTATTTGCAAACCGGGCCGCAAGTGCTGAAAGGGACTGCGCTTTTACATAATCGGAAGCAGAAAGTGACGAAGGAACAAAACGGCGTGACAAATCAAGTAATCCACAGATTGTAACATCGTGGTGCTGGGCAGCAAGAATATATTTCCACGCTTCCTCACTCTTTTCCTGCTCCGATTTACCGCCGAGAAAAACAGATAAAGCGTTGATTTTTTCGCCCTGAACAGCAGCAACCTCACCCTCACGGCAACCGTTGAAAATCTCGTTGCCGCAATAGCCCCACGGCATCTGAACGTGGAAATCATTATCGGTTGTTACAAGCTCATCAACAGGCTCGCCAAAAATCTTCGGAATATCCTCAAGAAGAATGTATTCGTAATCCTCTCTGTCCTCTATTTCAGCGTGAAGTGTTTCAATAGGCTGAGTAAGGTCATCATATCTCGTTGCAAGAAGCGGAGAATACTTTGAAAACATTTCCTTAAAGTCATCAAGCGAATAGAGCACAGAATCAACAGGCCAACGGGAAAGAATCCAGTTGTCAACGGTTGTGCAGTTGTAGCCTCTGCCCTCTCCGTCATAAGTCGGAACGGCAGGAATTTCCGTTTTATCCTTTCCTATCCATTTACCCCAAGCGCTGTCAAAGGTTTTCGGATAACCGTAACCCATAACGTGAGAACGCAGAATAGCTGCCTCATAGCCACAAAGCTTTGCAAGCTGAGGAGTCTGATTGTTGAGAGCAAATTCGGAAATGGCGTAAACACTCGGTGTCTTGCCGCAATAAGCCATATTAGTACGCACAGCGTAAAGAAGCTGGCGTGCGTTGGATTCTTCGGAAATTGTAAGCGACAGCGGCTGACCGTATGTAGTAGCGCCAAGACCAACCCTGTCGGGATACTTACGCAAAAGCTCTAAAATAAGCTCGACAACCTCCGGATCTTCTCTTGAAAACTCATCAAAGGTAAAAGATTCATAATCAAGACCGATTCGCAGTCTCGGATACTTTTCCATCCACTCAAAAAGATTTTTAATTCTCGGCTTTACTCTGTCCTTCCAGAGTACGTAACCGCCGTGTTCATAAGTTAAAATATATAAAGGTTCTTTTTTCATAGCTACCCCTCACTTTATTAGGCTAAAGCGATTATATCACCAAAAAGAAAGCTTTGTCAACGGAAAATGTATTAATATGTACTTACATTATTGTCAGAAATATTATCACACTTAAAAATTCAATTTTTTTAATAAAATGACTTGATTTTTTCTTGCATATCATTTATAATAATCGAGCTGTTCAATTCAGCTTAATATTTCGGGGTGTGGCGAAGTTTGGTATCGCGCTTGGTTCGGGACCAAGAGGCCATGGGTTCAAGTCCCGTCACTCCGACCACTCAAAACCGTTGAAACTTCTTGGTTTCAGCGGCTTTTTCATATCTCAAGAATTACAAATGGTTCTTATTTGGTCCTTATTCATTCAGAAACAAAAATCCGAAAAGTCTCGTTTTTTGAGACCTTTCGGATTTTTTAAGATCAGATGAGGATATTATTCTATTATTACACCGCTTATCCTAAAGCTACCATACTGAAAACAAGAGCGAACAGTGCTACTGTTTCACAGAGACCGACAACAGTAATGTACTGAGAAAAGCCTTTTCCTGTTTCAGCTAAAGCGTCTGCACCCGCAGCACCAGCTTTACCCTGAACATAAGCCGAAACTGCCATAGCAAGACCCGACGCAATACCGAGACCGAAAAGAAAAGCAGGATCTGCTGTGGCTGATTTCATCTGTTGCATAAGAAGAAAGCCGTAAATAGTCTGTGTAAGAGGGGCACCAGCAAAAACCGTAAGAATGAATGGCGCTGCCTTATTGCTCATATAACACTTTTTCCATGCACCGATTGATGCTTGACCTGCGATACCGATACCGATTGCAGAACCGATAGCGGCAATACCCATTGCTAATGCTGTACCTAATAAACCTAAATTCATAGTAATTCTCCTTTTTTAATCAATTTGTTCTTTAAACGGTTTGAATTTGTGTCCGCTCCAGGACATATCAAGATGTGATGAGAATTCCAAAGTGTTCAGTCTGATTCCGTGAACTATAACAGACAAAACATTCAGTATCATATTAAGTCCGTGGCCGAATACCAGAAGGACTATGGCAATTATCATAAAAAGAAAATTGCCAAGCAGCGGACTTGCAAGTTCGTTTACAGTTGCAGATATTGCTGCCCCTGCAAGACCGACTGCCCAAAGCCTTATATAAGAAACTATATCTGAGAAAACATTGACTACACCAAGCAAAACAGAGACAATGTTTTTCAGACTTTCGAGTATAGATTTACCTACACTACCCTCATAATTGGCAAACACAAAACTCATAACAAAGCCGACAACGACAAGTATAAGTGCGACTGTTCCCACGGGAACACCGCAGATTACGAGTCTGAAACTGAAAACAGCGGAGTTTACAACAAAACTCAGCACGACATAATAGATACCTGCAAGTTGCAATATCGACCCGATATCACCGAGTATCTTAATTGATTTCCTGTTTCTTTTTGCAACCTTGAGGTGTGCTACCACAAGCTGAACAAGAGCCAATGAGAAACAGAAAATCTGCAAATTCTGTGCAGTTGTAAGCCCGGCAGCACCGTTTGTCCAGAAAGGATACCATATTTTATCGGCATATACATTCGATATAAACGGAATTGATAACTTTTGAAGCCATTCGGGCAGCTTCTCAGCAGGGAGACCGCCCCAAGTGCAGGTTACCGTTCCCCAGAGTATTGTCGAAATGCCAAAAAGACCTACTAACAGAAACGCAGGGGGAATATCTTTTTTTGATTTTTTCGCTCTTATAATCAGTGCGGCAGCGGCTGCTGTGATAAGAAGTCCGTAAACACCGTCACCAAAAATAATTCCGAAGAAAATGAGGATAAAGCCTAAAAACCAACCTGAAATGTCATACTCAAAATAACCTGGAACAGTGCCTAAAAAGTCAGTTAACGGATAAATAAGGCTTACAAACTTATTATTTTTAAGCTTTGTAGGAACATTATCATCTTCGGTGGGTTCCTCAATAAGAAGTCCCCAGTAATTATCTTTAGCGATTTCTTTAAGGTAAGGCAGATTTTCCTCTTCAACATATCCCGTAAAATATGCAACAGAAACATCATTATTATCGTTCTCCGACAAGCTTTTGCTTGCCATACCGGTGGCATATACCTCAAATTCAATTTCTTTTTCGCAGGATTTAACAGTGTTTTTAATACCGTATATATATCCTGCGTAGCCAATTATTTTTTCATCAATTGACACAATCGCATTGCTGATTTCTTCAAGCCTTTGTTTTATCTGAGCAGTGGAAAACTGCGGTAACACCAAACGATAGCTTTTGAGTTTTTCTGCAGCTTCTTCACCATCATCGCCAGATATAATCAGAGCAAACTTCACTGAATTCTTAGTTTTTTCTAAACTAATAGTTTTTACTTCTTCAGTAATACCGTCATACTCAGCTCTCGGCATTTCATAAAACGAAATATCAACACCTTTGTTTAACAAATCGTTAACGTCGTCAGGGTTGACTTCGCCCCAGCTTTTAATCCGTTCAAGTTCAGAAATCAAAGCGTGTTGTTCATTCAAATAAGCTTTCTTTTCTTCTGCTAAGGAAGTTATTTCTTTTGCTGCTGAAACAGCTTCGGAAGCAGTTATGTCTTTTTGCTCAATATTCTTATTTTTCTTTTCGCTTAACAGAAAAACCGCACTTTCAAGCAGGGCAATCTGTTCTTTTAACTCATCGATTTTTTTGCTTGAGCCTTCTGTTATTTCTATGTGAACAATTCCTGCTTTGCGAAGTTTTTTAAGAGCTTCTCTTTTTTTATCTCCCATAACTACAAGAGAGATTTTTTTCATCGGTACAATGATACAGCACACACCTCCGTTCCCGAAGATGATTCATCACGAGCGGCTATTTTGCGTTTTGAAATTTTTGAACG
>JAZUQA010000008.1:0-116587 GCA_045605425.1 Acutalibacteraceae bacterium | reverse complement strand
TACGCTGATGAATAATGAATAATAACGGAAGGGCTACGCCCTTACCCATATTATTAAGATTCGGGTGCGGGTGTCCCGCCCGCAATTATTCATTATTCACTATTCATTATTCATTCGCAACAATTTATTGTTGCGCTAAACTGTAATTTACCGAAATCTACGGCTCAAAAATTAAAATTAAAAATTTTTTTAAAATCCTCTTGACTAAGCCTATTTTTTGTGATATATTATTTGAGCGTTCAGTTCGCTGGTGTAGCTCAGTTGGTAGAGCAGCTGATTTGTAATCAGCAGGTCGGGGGTTCGAGTCCGTCCACCAGCTCCAATTTTATATGGGTAGGTTCCCGAGTGGCCAAAGGGAGCAGACTGTAAATCTGCCGTCGACGACTTCGGTGGTTCGAATCCACCCCTGCCCACCAAACACAAATAATCCGAACTTTGTCATTTCAGGTGACACGTTCGGATTTTTTGTTTGTATATAGTTTTAACAATAAGATGAGCATCTATTTTGTCTTTGCAGTCAAATTAATGCTCGTTTTGCTTTATATTTACTTTTCACCGAAATTTAAGAACGCCTTTTTGAAAGCACCGATTTTGCGTAGAGAAGTATAAATCGAATATTCCGTATCACCGTATTTCACCTTCACAAAATCTTTCGAATTTAATTCAACTCATCTGCCAAAACGGGCTGATTTTTAACAATAATCCTGTTTTTGTCTTATTTTTGGCATTAAGCAACCCCCGAAGTGAGTGTAATTTCACTTCGGGGGTTGCTTGTTATACTGTTTTACAGTCTTTTTTCGTCTTCTTTGCGTTGCTTGCTTGAGTTGATTGCGTACGGTATTCCGAAGCCGAGTCCTCCACCGACAGCAAGACCGATAAGCAGGAACAGCCACCAGAGGTTATTCTGCTTTTTCTCCTCTTGGTTAATGTTATCGGCAAGCACTGCCTTTTCTTCAATAATGGTTTGGACATCAACAGTTTGGGTGTACTTTTCGCCGTAATCGTCCTCATAGCTGATTGTAAGTGTTCCGCTTACCTTACCGAGAATTTCCTCGCTTACTCTTAAGTTAGCGTTGCCTGTGCCGGATTCGCCTGAGTTTATTGTACCGACAAAGGTGCTTCCGCCACCGTTCAAGCCCTCAACATTAAACTCGAACATACAGTTGTAAAGCGTGCTTTTGCCCGTGTTCATTAGCGTGAGAGTGACGGTTGTAACATTGCCCTGTATAACCTTTACCGGCAGTTGTGCGCCGTTATAGTCAAGAGAAGCTGTCTGCCGCACCTGCACA
Source organism: Acutalibacteraceae bacterium (assembly GCA_045605425.1). GTDB lineage: Bacteria > Bacillota > Clostridia > Oscillospirales > Acutalibacteraceae > UBA8612. The sequence continues at coordinate 115,298 of JAZUQA010000008.1, read as the reverse complement.
AGCAAGGTATCACTTGCGGAATACGGACTGTGGTTTTCGTCCTCATATTCCATATTAAGATTCATTTTATGCTCGTTTGCGGCGGCTGTGTTTGCGGCTGTGAGTTTAACATTCCAAGTGTAAACACCGCCTGCGGCAATAGCGGAAACATATTTTGTGCCCATTGAGTCGGGCTTGATTTCTCCGCTTTCATCGGCAAGTGAAAGCTTGATGTTGCTGACTGCCCTTTTCGGGTTTGTGTTCTTGATTGTGATTTTAAGGCTTGCACTGCCGTCGGGCGTAAGAAAACCGTTTTCGGTTTTGTAATCCGTCACCATAAGCCTTGGGCTTGAATTGTTTTCTTTGGTTTTTTCTTCCGTTTTACCTTTTACACTTATGTTGAGCGTGTCGTTTGAATTGCCGTTGCTGCCGTTTTCGGTTTCGTATTCAGCTGAAACGGTAACAGCGTGGTTGCCGTCGGTTGCCTTTTCGGTTGCTTTGAGTTCAAGCACCCAAGTGTAGCTTCTGCCTGAATAAATTCTGCTGACATAGGCCGTTCCCGTGCCTTCGGGGATTATCTCACCCGACGGGTCGGAAAAAGTGAGCTTGATATTTTTAATATCAATGCTGCGGTGAGTATTTGTCAGCTTTACTGTCAGCTTTGCCGAGCTGCCTGCGTTAATCACGCCGCTGTCAACCGAGTATTCAGTCACCATCAATTTAGGTGTTGACGGAACTTCTTCGGCAAAAGCGGAGAATGAAAAGATAAATATTAAGCATAAAATAAGTGGTAATTTTTTCATAATAATTTATTCCTTAAAAATTACAAATTACAGTTTGTCAAGATGTTATCTGCGTAAAAGCGCTTGTCAATAGCTCCCTTTCAAGGGAGCTGTCACGAAGTGACTGAGGGTTGTCGTAAAAATATAAGTGCATCATAATTTTGAAATCCTCCGTTACGGCTTACGCCGTGCCACCTCCTTTGAAAAGGAGGTTTATGCTCCGCATACACCTCATCAGTCTCGCATACGCTCGACAGCTTCCCCTCACAGGGGAAGCCTTTAGAGATAGCGGTGCCCTGATAGCCTTCCCCTTGAGGGGAAGGTGGCATTTTCGTAAGAAAATGACGGATGAGGTGTACAAAAGGAATCGACAAACTGTTAATTACAGCTCCCTTATATTCTCAACAATGCTGTTCTTCATTTCCTTTTTGATTTTTGCGTAAAGGTTAATACTGCAAATCAGGAAAAGGACGGCGATAATCAGCATAGCCTGCCATATTTCAAAGGTGAGATAATTCGGGTCTTTAAAATACGCAATAATTCCGAGATGACCTATAATATAACCTGCAAAGCCTGCCGAGCAGCCCCAACCGAACATTGAAAGAAGCTGGCGGATATACGATTGTGTGATTTCTTTCACGCTTGCGCCAACGGCACGAAGTGTGCCGATTTCACGCTTGCTCTCTCTTATCTTTGCAGTAAGCGAGTTATTGACAATGCTTGCGCAAATTGAGAAAAACAGAATAACTATTGACACAAGGCAGATTACAAGTATTTTGAGGTTGTTCATATTCTCTTGCTGGGTTTCAAAGCCCGAGCGTGCACGGAAATGAGTGCCCGAAAAGATACCGTCAAGGTGAGCCATAGCGGATTTGTCGGTTTCCTCGTCAACCTCGCCCTTGATGTTTATGTTTAATTCCTGATAAGGCAGCTCGGTCAGCGTTATTGCGTCCGCACCGGCGGCAGTTGTTATTACGTCAAACTCCGTGCTCGAATACATCCAGTCGCCAAAACCAAAGGGCTTTATGATTGCGCCAATTTTAACCTGCTTTTCGGTTGAGGTCATTTCGACAAATTTCGGGTGCTCGCCGTATTCCTCGTAATCAAACTCCGTTGCATCCGAAAACAGGGTTTTGAGGTTAATCGTATCTCCTGCCTTGTAATCAAGTTTCACCGTTGCAAAAGCCTTGTATTTTTCACGGTAATAGTAATCGGGCAGATTAGTCATATCGTAAACGGTGTAGTGCTCAATTTCACCTCTTTTGTTGAACCTTGCGCTGAAACCGATTTCGGGCGGCGCAACGAGCAATATTTCCTCGCCCGAATTGAGCTTATCAACATCAATTTTGCCATCCACAATTTCAAAGCGGTCAAGGTTTTCCCTTATCATTCTTTCGTCATAGCCCTTGATTTCGACCTTGAACATTTCCTTGTCGGTTTTGGACTCTTTTTTCAGTATCGGGTAATTGAGCTCCTCGCCCTTACTAAGCCACAGCTTTTTCAGCTTTTCAAAGGTCATATCGGGTATTTCAAAGTCTGCGTTGGTGTAGCCCGAAACGTTGTTATAGTAGCGGATGCTCTGCCAGGTCATTGAAAGCATATCCATATAGTCGGAATACTCATCAACCGTGATGTATGATTTTGCAGTTTTGTAGCCGTAAGCGCTTTCAAACAAGGGATAATCGTATATATCCTGAATATCGTTTGCGGTCAAACCCTTGTCAAGCGTGAACATATTTATATAATTGCTCACGCCGGGATAGCTCTGCCTTACGATAATATAGTCGCCTGTCTGGTTATAGTTCCAGTAGCTGCTTTCAAGCTCAGCGCTGATAACGGAAAAGCCGAAGCAGGTGAGCAAAATTGTGAGCGCAAGAATGATACTGACACCTATTTGCTTTGCCTTATAGAATTTGATGCTGCGCTTTGCAAGGAGCTTCGGTGCGTTGAACTCCTTTTCCTGCTTAATTTTTTTGCGCTTCATTTTGCGGCTTAAATCAATATTGCGTATAGCCTGCATAGGCGAAATGCGTGCGGCACGAAGCAGCGGAATAAGTGCGGAAAGCATAACGCAGGCAACGCTTACAACCGTTGTGCCTATAAGCACAAGAATATCGGGCATAAAGATAAAGCTGTCACCCATAATTCTTGCAAAAAGCCATACGGCAAAATAGGAAATCGCAACACTTATCGGCGCACATATAAGCGTAATAATAAAAGCCTCTCTGCCGAAGATATTAACAATCTGCCGCTTGGTTGTTCCCACGGCACGAAGCAGACCAATCTGTCTGCGGCGTTCCTGAAGGTTGGTTGTAAATGCGTTAATGATACCCATACACGAGGCTATCATAAGCACAACGGCAACAACAGCAAGCAGTGTTGTGTTATCAATAAACGCCATCGTGTAGCCGTAACGTTGGCTTACCTGCATTATGTGGTTATTGCGTGCCATAGAGTCGTCGGGGTGCATATCGAGGTTGTCGTAAACCTCCTGCATGAAGTATTCCCAGAAAGCACTGGTGTAATAAATGTCAGCTACCTCACCGTCATTGTAATAGGCAGTGTTTTGTATGTTCTCCTTCATGCTTTCCTCGGTGGGATTATAATAAACAGCAGGGATTTCGAGCCCGCCTGCGGCTGTTTCCTCGCTGTCGCTGACGAAGGCGGCAGGTATGGGCGGAAGATTATTGCTGTCCATCGTGCGTTCGATGTTACTTCGCTTATCGCTGAGAACACCCACGAGAGTGTAGGTTTTTTCATTAGCTTCACTCGAAAAATCCTCACCGTTTGCAGCCTTGACCAAAAGCGTGATTTTGCTGCCGACTGTCGGCTCAATGCCAAGGCGTACTGCGGCATCCTTCTCGAGCGCAATTTCGCCAGTGCTTTCAGGGTATCTGCCCTCAAGCACGGTAACGTAGTAGAGCTTTTTTGCTTCCTCGTCAAGGCGTGCAATTGCAGTACCCTTGTCCTGCTTTTCGGCATCAGTATAGGCGTAGCCCTGAATATAGCCGTAGCCGAAGGATTCAATATAGCCGTTTTCCTGTCCCTTTACAACATCAATATAATTTTTAGGGTTATAGAAATAGCCGTAAAAATCGCCTGTTGCACGGCGTGCCTGCTCCTGCTTTGAGGACTGCATACACGACAGGAAAAATAACGTTGCGCTCGAAAAAATCATTGCGAGCAGTATGCCGATTATCATAAGCGTGTACTGCTTTTTTCTTGTTTTAAGGTTGCCCACCGCCAGTCGGTTGACGGTTAAGGTTTTATGTTTTTTCATTTGCTTCTCCTTTCGAATTACGGTTTACATTACCTTGTCGAAATAAGATGTCGTTTTACTTGCCTCCCGCTGACGAGGGAGGTGGGTTTTGCGCAAGCAAAACTCGGAGGGAGAGAAAGAAATAATATCTAAACAGCGTTATTAATCTCTCCCTCAGTCAAAATCGCAAGCGATTTCGACAGCTCCCTCGTCAGAGGGAGCCTTTGGAAAAACATTAAACGCAATCAAATTTATATATGAATATCTTTACTATCTCTTACAATCCTGCCGTCTTCGATGGTTATAATTCTTTCTGCTTGTTCGGCAACGTGCAAATCGTGAGTAACAAGAATAAGTGTGATGCCGAATTCCTTGCCGACATATTTGAGCAGAGAAAGCACCTCTCTGCCGCTTTTACCGTCGAGGTTACCTGTAGGCTCATCGGCAAAAAGTATTGAAGGCTTATTTGCAAGCGCACGGGCAATTGCAATTCGCTGCTGCTGACCGCCTGAAAGTGCGGACGGCAGATGCTCGAGCCTATCCTCAATGCCGAGCATATCAATTACACGCTTGATGTACTTTTCATCAACCTTTTTGCGGTCAAGCATTACGGGCAGAACAATGTTTTCATAGCCTGTCAGCTCCTGCACAAGGTTATATGCCTGAAAGACGAAGCCAAAGCGTCTGCGGCGAAGGATTGAAAGCTGGTTGTCATTGTAGTTCGACATTACCTCACCGTTATAGGTGACTGTGCCGCTTGTAGGGTTTTCAAGGCTGCTCAACACGTGGAGCAGGGTTGATTTACCCGAGCCGCTGGGGCCGGTTACGGCGCAGAATTCGCCTTGCTCAAAGCCGACTGTTACATTGTCAACCGCTTTGACTATGTTTTCACCGCTTAAGTATTCCTTTGTTAAATCCTTGCATTCGATAATGTTCATATATTTACACTCCTTTACTTTGACCATATTGTAAAATATCAATCTTACTTTTAACTTACATTAACCTTAAGATTTCGTAAGATTAGCAAAAAAAGCAGCGAAATTTTAAAAATTTCGCTGCTTTAACCTTTCGTAGGGTTCGGCGTTTACGACGAACCGTTACATAAATATTGATGAATATAATAATTCAAATTTTTAAGCCGCCGTCATAGCGTGGTAGACAGATCGTAACCTTCAGTCCTTCTTTGCCGTTTTCGGCAAAAATTGTTCCGTGGTGCTTTTCAACAATTGCCTTTGAGATGGACATTCCTATTCCTGCGCTGTCTGCTGCGGCATTGCTTGTGCGGTAAAACCTGCCGAAGATTTTAGTCAATTCGTCACTCGGAATACCGCCGCCGTTATCCTCAACGGTGATTACGGTTGAGGCATCGGTCTGCTCAATTTTAATATTCACCATACCGTTGTCGGCTGTATGCTCGCCTGCGTTTTTGATGATGTTGCCCACCGCTTCACTGAGCCATTGCTTGTCGCAGCGCATTGTGGCTTCGCCCGAAACGGTTATGCTTTTATTCGGGAAAAGATGTCTGAACTCGCTGACAAGCTCGCCGATTATGTTTTCCGCTCTCTGCTCGGCAAACTCCATTGTGTAAGCATCGCTACGAAGCTTTTCAAGCTTTAACAGGCTTTTTACAAGGCTTTCCATTTTGACAACAAGCTGCAGCTGTTTTTGTGCGTAGCTGTTTTCGTCCTGTGCCTGCTGCATTTCGCAATATAATTTCAAGCCTGCAAGCGGTGTTTTAAGCTGATGAGAAACATCGGCTATGAAATCCGCATTGCGCTTTGATTGTGAAACGGTGTTGTCACGCTCCAGGATAAGCCTGTTTTCAAGGTCAGCTATACTGTTTTGAAGCTGAGCCAAGCTGTTATCCTGAGTGCTGATTCCTATTTTTTCGCCGTTGTTCAGAAAAGCATCCGTCTTTTGTGAGAGCTTTTCAATGCCTTTTTTATTCTTGATATATAATACGGTTAATATTAATAAAGCAACAAATAAACAGGAGCAAATAATAATTAATGCGGTTTCAAGGGAAGTCACTTTGAATCCTCCCATCTGTAGCCGATACCTCTCACGGTTGAAATCTGATTTGTGCCGAGCTTTTCACGAAGGCGGCTGACGTGGACGGAAAGCGTGTTATCGTCAACAAAGCTGCCGTCACAGTCCCAGATTTTTTCAAGCAATATTGCACGGGTGACAATCACACCGCTGTTTTGCACAAGGGTTGAAAGAATCATAAATTCTGTCGGTGTCAAGCTGAGTGCAGCACTGTCCTTATATGCAGTCATTGTTTTAAGGTCAATGGAAACATTGCCGCTTGAATATACGGCACTTGCGCTTCTGCGTAGCAGTGCACGCACACGGGAAAGAAGCTCGAGCAGCCTGAACGGCTTTGTAACATAATCGTCAGCGCCCGCATCAAGTCCGCAGACAATCTGAATTTCATCGTCACACGCTGTCAGAAACAGAATCGGCACAGTGCTGCCTGCATTTCTCACCTTGCGACAAAGGTCGAGTCCGTTGCCGTCGGGAAGCATAATGTCAAATATCATCAAGTCAAAATGACCGTTTATCTGTTCGTTTGCCTTTGCAAAGGTTTCCGCTACAGTAACGTTGTAGCCCTGACCGCTGAGCATTTCGCAAAGCCCCTCACGCAAAAACACATCGTCTTCAACAAGCAAAATTCTGCTGCTCAAATTTTCACCACCATAAATCAAGTGAAAACAGTATAGCACTTATTGAAAAAGAATTCAACTTTGAATGTTTTATCAGTCTTGCAGCGAGTTAAATTAATTCTTGCCGAATTTCAAGTACGCCTTTTTAAATGTACCGATTTTGCGTGAAGATGTGTAAACCGAATATTCATCCTCTCCGTTTTTCACCTTCACAAAATCTTTCGTAATCTCATCAACATAATTGAGATTAACAATAAAGCTGTGATGCGGTTGGGCAAAGACTTTTAGGTCGAGAATGCCTTTCCAATGGTCAAAGCGATAATTGGTTTCAATTTTTCTGTCGGTCAGATACAGCACGGATTTTCTGTCTTCGATTGCTATGTAAAGAATTTCGTGCGGATAAATCCTGCAAACATCCTTATCGCTTGTTTGCACAGGAATTCCGGAATTGCAGCAATGATTTTTACAAGTGCTTTCTTCACCGGTAAAATCTATACAAATCCTGTCACAACCGCAACACTCAAGCAGATTATATGCAATTTCATTTTGCTCCATAAATTCAATCAGCTTTGCTTTGGTCTCTTCCTTTTGAGCCGTGTTGCATATTAATGCATCCATAAAAATACCGTCCTTATTCAAAATATATAAATTTGACCTTTTTATATAAATGACAAAAGCGGCAAAAAAGTTACACACAATCTTCTGTTTTTCTTATCTTCTCTGCTTTCGACAAATACTGCCTTATGTAATTGTGCAATATCACTATGCAAAAACAAACGAAAAGCTCATAAAAGTCTTAGTCGGTTCGCCTTTGGCAATGCTTCGTTTTTGACGCAAGTGTTGCTTGACGCTAATCAAGTATTTTGTGCTTGGCTTTTCGGAAAAATTGCTATATAATTTGTTTATAGATTCAAATTAAAACTGCTGATTCAAAACAATACACAAAAAGGAGGTAACTTATGAAAATTGTGCAGTACGGCGATTGGAAAATTGCTGTTGATATTGATAAAACCAAGCAGTACTACGAAGAATACGAAAAAACAGATAATCAGGTAAACAGAAATTTCGCTGAATACTGCAAAAACTTATCCGCAGACGAGAAGGCGTTTTTTGATGCGTTTGGAATTGACCCTGTCTGTTGTGAAATCAGCCATTGCGGTGCGGACAAGAAGGGTAATTTCCCCTGCGGCGGTTACTATTTTATCTGCGGAAAATATCTGGAACATCCTCCCGAAAACCTGATAACCGTTGAAGAGCTTGCGGCAAAGAATTTCATAGATGACCGTCCTGACCCGAGAATATATCTGGGCTTGTTTCAGTTCGATTTTCAATGCGAAGATTACGAAATCAACGGTATTCCCGAAGATATGCCGGAGGGGTTTATTTGCATTAATTTCTGGTGTGAAGAGATGAAATGGTTGTTGTCTGAAAAACCGGAAGTAATGATGTACGAGCCTCCACGATTTTGGGAAATGCATAAAAAAATCAAGCAGCGTATTGATGCCCGAAAAATGCAAATTGCGGATTTGGAAGAAACAAAAGCCGAGTTTGAAAGCTTTTTTGAAAAAGAAAACATCAAGGCTGAATCGTTAAGCAAGAAAGAAATTAAAGCGCATAAAAAAGAATGGATAAACCGCTTTTCTCCCGCTGACGCCGACATTAAAAATATTGAAAAGCTTTGCTTGAAATCCCGAAAGTACAACACTTATCTTTGGCACATTTTCAGCTTTGAATTTCTGAATTGCGTAACCAACGAAGAAGCTGAAAAACTGTTTGATCTGGAAAATAAAAACGCTTGTGTGATTGTAAATAACATTGATAATATTGCTTACAGGTTAGAAAATGCCCAAAGCCTTACGGCACAAATGTTAAAACAATTTGTTGATGTGACAATAACTGCTACGGATTTTTCTTGGACTTATTCGGAAACACACGAAGGAATGTGCGGTCCGTATTTTTACAAAAAATAAAAACAGAGCAGTCTCACTTTTTTGTGAAGCTGCTCTGTTTTGTTATTTCTTATTTCTTCTTTATCACTTAATATAGTTTATCGGGTTGACGGTATTGCCGTTTACGATAACCTCGAAGTGGAGGTGGGCACCCGAGCTGTTGCCCGTATTGCCGACACGGCCTATGGGCTGTCCTCTTGAGACACGCTGGCCGACGGAAACGGAAATTGAGCCGTCGAGCATATGGGCATATCTTGTCTTGACGCCGTTACCGTGGTTGATTACAACCTGGTTGCCGTAGCTGCGGTTACTGAATTTAACGAGCTCAACCGTACCGCTTTCGGCAGCAAGGACGAGCTTACCCGAAGCACTTGCGCCCGAAATATCCAGACCCGTATGGAATCCGCTTCTGCGGTTGCCGTAGTAAGAGGTAATCGTATAAAGACCCGAAACAGGCCAGACGAATTTGCCCTTTACTACTACATCGTAGCTGCCGCCGGAATAGCCGGTTTTCTTGGTGCCGACCTGGATTTTTTCGGTTATCGGGTCAATGAGCGTAATGCGGTCAATTTCCTCGGCAGAAACCTGCACGCCGTCGATATATGTGGTAAGATATGTTACCTTGTCCGTACCCTTTACACCCTTGCGGATTGTGCGTGTGTCGCCACGGAAGAGCTTTGAGGATTCAATTTTTTCCGTCTTGAAGGGTGTGGATTCGTTGCGCTCGACAATCTTGATAATCTTTACTCTTACAAAATTGACTTCCTGCGAAACGAGGAGCTTTGTGCCCACTTTGAAAACGTTGAAGTTTACGTTCGGGTTAAGCGCACGCAGCTCGGAATAGGAAATATCGTAAGCAGCCGCAACCTCGGAGGGTGTATCGCCGTTTTGGATTGTATAATACAGAGCCTCGCTCTTTTTCTGATTTGTGAGCACATCGAGGAGCCTTGACGCCTCCCACATTTTGTCCGCATCGTCTGAATAAAGACCCTGGACAAACTCTACGTCCTCAACAAAGTCGGCAAAGGAGTTGGGGTTTTCTGCGCTGATATTATATTTCTCCTCAGCCTCGCTGAGAAGGTTATTGAAAACGCTTCGTGCATCGGTCTCGTTTTTGACCGAGCAGATAAATTCGCCGTCGATATAAACACCGCAGGCATTTGTCAGCTTCGAGTCGGAATTTTCGATAAGCCTGTCGCTGATTGCGTGGGCATCGCTTAACTCGTTTAGCTTTACACGGGTGATTTTATAGGTCGGGTTTGCGATAAGCGCCTTGTCCTCGTCCGCTGCGCCCGAGTCAATTCTCTCCTTGACAATTGAACGTGCCTGAATGAAAACGGACTCGTCGCTGATATAGCCGAGTGAGCACGGCTCACCGTTATTATCCACAACAACCTCAAGCGCATAGGTGGAGCTTGTCCAATAACCAACCGTTACAAGAAGCACGGCAAAGGCGGCAAGCGGAGCGGCAAGGTTGACAAGGGTACGCACCGCATTCGGATGGCGCTTGAAAACGCCCTTGCGCTTCTGCTTGTTCTTGGTTGTGAAAAGCATTTTGATTTCCGCACGGAGCTTGCGTATATCGTTGGCTGCGTTTCGCAAAGAGTCAAGCCAGATTCTGTCCAGAAGCACAAACAGTATGCTTGCAAAAACGGCAAGAGCATGAACAGGCTTGTACAGAATTCGTTTAACAAGGCGGCCGGCGTGACGCACACGGCGTATTATCTGCAGACCGAAATAGTATATCCAATCGTATACCGCTCCCGTATCCCTCGGCGCAACATCGGGTATTGCACAATCCACAATCTGTGCCTTTTTTTCGGGCTCTTTTTTCTTTTCGGGGGCAGTATATATTTGCTTTTCTATAGCGAAAATCGGCAAATCCGCAAGGAAGGAGAATATGCCGTAATCGTCAGCGGCTTCAACCGCTTCTTCGGTTATTTCTTCGTGAGTTTCTGCTTCGGCTGTTGCTTCTTCTGCCTGCATTTCAAGCTCTTTTTCCTCTGACAACGGTTTCGCCTCCTTTTCAAAAAGTCATTATATTATATCACATTTATTCCGGATACACAAGGGTTTCGACAGTAACGCTCTGCATAACCTGAGCCATCATTGCGCCTTCACGCTTTGCACCCTCAAGGTCGTGCTCACGGTAATTGCCGCATTCCTTTGCGCTGACGCCGGGTACTTCGCCCTCGTAAGATGCAATAAAATCAAACGCCTGCTTTGTAAGCTCAATTGCCTGCTCGTGGCTGATTACGCCGCTGCGCACAAGGAAATAAAAGCCCGTGCGGCAGCCCATGGGACCGAAATAAATTACGCCGTCACTCAGCGGTGAGTTTCTTACAAAGGTTGCAAAAAGATGCTCAACCGTATGAATAGGTGAATTTTCGATAACGGGCTCAACATTGGGGCGGCGGCAGCGAATATCGTAGGTTACGACATCGCCGTCAACACGGGATATGTACATACCCTTGGGGAGTATGGTGTGATCTATTGTAAAGCTTGCAATTTTTTCCATTTTATTCTTCTCCATTATATTCATATTTTAAACAGTTTTTTTAGTCCGGGTGTTTTTTCAATTATTATCCTCAGCGGTATTCCGAGCACACAGCAAACCGCCAGTTCGCCAGCGCCGACCTGCAAGGCAGAAATCGCAAAGCCTGCCCAGGTAAGACCCTCGGGAAGGAAAACAGCTATTTCAATTCCGATGATGACGGCGTTGAACAGGGTTGAAAATACAGGTGCGAGAATATAGCCGAAATTACCGCCGACCTTGCGTGTGACATAGGTAAAATATGCGGCGAGAAAGGTTGCCAGCGTGCCGAGGATAATATCCATAATTCCGAATGGGCTGCCGAGGTTGCCTATAAAGCAGCCGATTGTAAGCCCCGGAACGGCGGCAGGAGTAAACACGGCAAGCACCGTGAGTGCCTCGGAAAAGCGGAACTGAACGTTGCCGTAGGCTATTCCGAAAACAGAAGCCAGATATGTAAGTGCGGCATAAAGTGCGGCAATTACTGCTGCCTGAGTTATATAGACAGACGCTTTTTTTCTTTGCTTGGGCAACGCTTTTCCCTCTTTCTTTTTCTGCATACGTATGTTATTATATAAAAAAACTATATATCTTGTCAACCTCAACACCGTTGACCTGAAATCATAAACCAAAAGGAGTAATAAAGATGAATTTTATTTCCACACCCAACGCACCTGCCGCTATCGGCCCCTACTCACAGGCTGTTGTAACGGGCAACCTGCTTTTTACATCGGGTCAGATTCCCGTTGACCCCGCAACAGGCAACGTTGTTGAAGGCGGTATAGCCGAGCAGGCAGAGCAGATTATGAAGAACCTCGGCGAGGTTTTAAAGGCAGCAGGCGCAAGCTTTGACAACGCAGTCAAGACAACCTGCTTCCTTGCCGAAATTGCCGATTTTGCCGCCTTTAACGAGGTTTACGGCAGATACTTCACCTCCAAGCCTGCAAGAAGCTGCGTAGCAGTAAAGGACCTGCCCAAGGGCGTGCTTGCAGAAGTTGAAGTAATCGCAACAATAAATTGTTGCGAATGAAAAATGAATAATGAAAAATGATTGGCGGGACACCCGCACCCGAATTGTAATTATTCATTATTCAATATTCATCATTCATTATTCATTAGTTAAATCACTCTAATTTAAAGCCCAATATACAATTCCGTACACCGCCGCTGCGGCTGTGCCGTAGACGATTACGGGACCCGAAATTGAAAACATATTTGCCGCCGTGCCGAGAATTCTGCCCTGCGGCGAAAATTCCATTGCAGGAGACACTACCGAGTTTGCAAAGCCCGTTATGGGCACTATTGTGCCTGCACCTGCGTGGCGTGCAATTTTGTCAAACACGCCAAGACCCGTGAGAATTGCCGAAAGCGTGATAAGGGTTATAGCAACATAAATTCCTGCATCATCCTTGCTTGCACCAAGATTGGTATAAAGCAGGTTGAGTGCTTGACCGATTGTGCAAATTCCACCGCCGAAAAGGTACGCTTTAACTGTATTTTTTATTTTCGGTGACGGAGGCATAACCGCCGAAACCTTTTTCTGATACTCTTTTTTATCCATAAAAAAATCGCCATCCTTGCCATTAGTTTAGGCAGGAATGGCGGTTTTATTCTTTTTATTCAGCTATTAAACCGTCAATAAATTCGTTGAACAGTCTGTTAAGTGCCGTGAAAATCTCGTGAAGATGGGTGAACAGCTTAACGAAATCATTGAAAATCCACTTCAGCTTATAGGCAAAACCCGTGTCTGTGGGTCCTGTCACCTCGAGCTTTTCGCTTTCTGCTACAAAATTTTCCGTCTTGAAGAAGGTAAGCTCACACTCTGCAGCGGAGTGGTCAGAGGCAGGTCTTCCGTTTTCAAGAAGCACCTCGGTAAACTCAAAGTCCGTTGCGACAACGGCTATACCGTCCGTGCCCTTATAGAAAAATCTTTCAACGGAATCCCAATGACCCCATGCGCTCAGACCGCTGATGTGCCACTTGTACATATTGTAATAGTCGCTGTCGTTGAGAACCTCTACCCACGCATCCTTAAAGCCGCATTCCTCAACGAAAATACCGTACAGGTCGCTGTTGACCTCGTGGGTGTGCATATAAACATTGAAATCACCCGTTACAATTACGGGGCGGTTGTTCTTTTCGTAATTTTTGTTGATGTAATCGGCAATCTGTCTGAACTGAACGTCTCTTGCGTGAACAGAGCCATCGTCAGAATAGGCATCAGCGTGGAGATTGTAAAAATCAACGTAAACGCCGTTGCCGACATCAATAACAGCATACTGGAAGCCCTTGGGTGTCATTGAATCCGCACCGTGGTCAATGACGCCGAAGGCCTCGTTCCACGTAACACGGGTTGCGTTGTAAATCGGCATAGCTTTTGTAAAGATATTCAGTCCGTCGCCACCGGGAACATTGCCTATGTGGTGGGTCTGATAGTTATAGCCCGTCAGCCCTGCAACGAGGCTGTCGTGGTAGGCAAAATCCTCCTGCACGGCAACAATGTCATAGCCGTTTTCGGTGATGAATTCAGCGTTGCGCTTCTGGTTAGCGGCCGTGCCTGCCCACGGAAGACCGGCAATGTTATAGTTGAGCAGCTTAAGCGTAAACTTGTCGGGGCTCGCAAAATCTATGAGAGCTATTTTGAAAATGTCCGTAAACTTTTCACCGTTGCAGGTATATTCAATACGCCAGTAAAGTTTGTCATAATCTCTGAAGCCGCCAAGACCTTTTTCGTAAAACTTATTTCTGTAGAGCAGACCGTATTCATCCTGCTCGGCTGTATTTTCGGAGCGTTTAAATGAAACCGGCTGAGTCCAGTCGATATTGCCGTCCTCATCCTTCTCCCAATACTGGGCGTGGTCATTACTGTTGACGTGTACACCGTACCAATCACCGTCGCCCGTAAGGGAAAGCATACAAGTGAAATTCGTTGTACCTGCCGGAAAAACACAAGTATAACTAAGATCGTTGATTTCGCCGGGAATTGCATAATCACCCTCAGTGCTGTCCAGCTTTGTGGAGTAGTCTCCAACACTCGGGAACTGCATCTTGTACACGTTTGACTTGTAGAGGACTGTTTCCATAAAAACTTCTACGCCTGACTCGGTCATAAAGCTGTGAACAGGTGCGGCCATACCGACAACGCTAAAGCACCCGAAAGCCATTATAACCGCAAGGATAACGGAAAGAACTTTTTTCATTCTGCATTTCCCCTTTTATTATGTCTTTATTTTCTCTTGCGCTGTGCACGAAGCTGTGCGGCGTGTTCCTTTTCGGCAGCTTCCTTGCGAGCCTCTTCTTCGGCTGCAAGACGTTCTGATACCTCATAACGCAGCTTGGCTTCGTCGTACATTGCGTCAATTTCGTCGTAGTGCGTGTAATTTTCTGCCATTGTAATGAGCTTCTTTGCATCAAGGTAGGGCTTTGCGGCACGGTTGTAAACAGAGGAATCGTCCGTTGCCTTCTTGATTGCTTTATCTATTTCCTTCGCCTGTGCCTTAAGAGACTTGATAACAGCCATTGCCTCTTCGGCTGCTGTCTTGTCCTTTTCATCTCTTGCCTTGTAGAAGCTTGCGTATTCGGCGTTAATCTTTTCTTCAACGCTGTCCTGCTCAACAAAAAGTCTGTCAAACTCGCTGGAATCGAACTCCTCAATTCCGTTGGGGAAGTGCTTGCGTGCAACCTTCTGTGCGTAAAGGCTTTCCTTTATTCTTGAAATTTCAGCCTTGCGGAATGCCCTTTCCTCTTCAGTTGAGGTGGGAAGCGCCTTTGCCGCACTAAGGTCTGCCTTTGATACGGTATTGATATAATCAAAGCCTGTGGCAACAATCTGCTTTGCGTTTTCGAGCTGAGCCTTGCCCTGAACGGTGTTGAAGCGGTTGAGCTCATCAACAACGAACTGCGAAACCTTTATAAGCTCGTTGTGCTCAAGTGCAGCTTTTCTTGCCTTCTTTGCTGCCTTTTTCTCTTCCTTGCTCTCAGCCGCCTTTATAGCGTTCTTATCCGTGGGAAGCTCTGTCTTGTTAACGTATTCCTTTGCCTCACGAACAAGGTCAATAGCCTTGACAAGGTCCCTGTCGCTGAGGACGTTTCTGCCGAAGTCCTCAAACAGTGCTCTTACCTGAAGAACCTTGACCATACCCTTCTGCTTAAGCTCGGAAAGGTCATAGAAGAAATACGGAATAACGTTCATTGCTGCACCGAGCACCGCCGTCATAATCAGAACGCCGAAGATGCTGATAAAGGTCGGTCTGTGGTAGAGAACGTTGTAAACGTTGTCGGGGTTGTCGAGCACTACGCCCGAAGCTAAAATTTCGGGCAGCAGCTCGGCATATTTTTCTTCGTTGAAGCCGATAACCTCGTATATTGCTGACTGAACGCTTGTTGTTGCCATTGTTACAACGCTGCCGATGAGACCGACTGCGGCAAACATACCGTCAATTCTTTCGCCCGTGACATACTGCTGATAGTCACGGATGTCGGCATTAAGGCTGGGTGTAAGAATATGGGCAAATGAGCCGACAAGGGCATTCATCCACAGGCACATCATTGCAAGCCATATCATAATTGATGCATCCGCATATTTTACAACCGGGAAAAGAGCCGCAATGAAAACAATGTTCAGTGCATTTGTGAAAATAAGTGTGTTCTTCTTGCCGAATTTTTTAATTGAGAAGGGTGCAAGCAGCATACCCCAGAAGGAAGCGTTGCCGTAAACCGTTGTTAGAATTGCGTACTCAGCCGAGCTGCAGGCATTCTGATAGGTGTAAAGCCAGCCGAGAATGCTGTTTGCCATACTTTCAAGGAAGCCCATCCAGCCTGCAAGCGAAATAATCCAGAAATATTTATTCTTAAGAACCGCTCTGAACGCATCAACAAACTTGACACGGACAACGTGTGTTTTTGCCTGAATGATTTTTTCCTTGGTGTTTTTATAAAGAATAAAGCTGATAAGGAAGCCGATAATGAGAATCGGTGTCCATACATAGCGGTAAATACGGATATCGTAAAGGTCTCTTTTGCCTGTAATCAGTTCGCCTATAATCGGAACAACGGCGTTTATGATTGTGGGCGCAAGCGAATCCGTAACCGCACGAATTGCAAGAACGTTGGAACGCTCCTGCGTGTTGGAGGAAAGAACGGAAACGTAGTTGTCGTATGCATCGTAAAGGAAGTTGTAGAAGAACTGGAAGCCGATGTTGAAGAAGACAACCGTGGCAATTTTGCCAATGTCACCCATAATCTCGTACGGTGCCCAGATGTAGCCAATCGACAGAATAACCGTCGGCAGACCCATGCTGATTATGTACGGGCGGTACTTACCCTTACGGCTGCGTGAATTGTCTATAATTCTGGCACGCAGCATCGTCAGCGGAAAACCGATGAGCACGCTGGCGACATAAATTGCATACATCTGCATAGGCTTGATGCCTATTGTGTTACCGACAAAGGCATTGTTTGCGGAAATGATTGCCGCCTGAACAAAGGTAATTATAGCCTTTACGCCGAAGCCGCCTGCGGACAGCGAAAAGATTTCCTTATAGTTCATATAGTTGCCCAGAGGCGGTGTTCGCCAATAGGTTCTGACCTTGCCGAAAATATCCTTTGCTTTGTTTACTAACTGCATTTTCTCACCCACCCGGCATTGAGCCGTTTTTATTTTAATATTTTTATTATAGCAATATAAACGTGAATAGTCTATAGCTATTTTTTAAAAACAAGGTTATTCCTCGTAATCACCGTCAAAATAGTCGTCCTCCAGGGGCTCCTGACCCCAGAGTGAACGCTCGTAATCGAAATCACGTTCGGGCTCGGGAATCTCCTTTTGTGCCTCGAGCTTTCTGCCACCCATCCATACAGATGGTGTTATACTAAGCGTATAACCGCAACCGCTTGGGGTTATCCACTCGTGCGGCTGTGCCTCGGGCAGAGCGTAACGGGACATCAGCGCCGAAATTACACCGCCGTGTGTTACGATAGCGGCGCTTTCAACGCCTGATTTAAGCATACCGTCAACAATTTTTTCAAAGCCTGAGCAGATACGCCTTGCAAAGACCTCCTGACTCTCGCCGAAGGGAGGGTCTATGCCCGGCTCGCCTGCAAGCCAGCGGGGAAACAGCGGATGTGTTTCGAGCTCCTCTGCCGTTTTGCCGTCAAACTCGCCGAAATCGTACTCGATAAGGTCGGGCATAGGCACGGGCTCCTTGTCCGGCCAGAGCATTTTCGCCGTGTCCGTGCAGCGGCGCAGGGGACTGCAGAAAACAACCTGAGCAGACGGGTAGGTGTACTGCTCTATAAGCTGCTCAAGCTGGTCTATGCCTTGTGCGCAAAGCGGTACATCGGTGTGGCCGAGGTACTTGCCGTCAATATTTTCCTGCGTGAGGGCGTTGCGAATAAAGTGAATTTTGTAGCTTTTCATTAGTTTCTCCGAGAATAAAAGTATAATTTATATTTCTATGTTGACAATTGCCGAAACACTTGTTATACTATTTGTATATTTACAAATGAATTGAGGTTTAACATATATGTCAACAGCATTTGCAAACCGAATAACCTCCCTGCGAAAAGAAAAGGGACTCAGCCAGAAAGAGGTAGCAATAAGCCTTGGCGTGTCGCAGGCCTTGCTTTCGCACTACGAAAAAGGAGTGCGTGAGTGCGGACTTGATTTTGTTGTAAGCTGTGCCGACTTTTTCGGCGTTACGACCGACTATCTGCTCGGCAAGCAGAACAGTAAATACGGCCTGATAAACGATGAACTTAAATTCCAGCTGCTTGAAACAACGGGAATTGAAAAAATAGATATGCAGCTTGTTATGCTTTGCATCAGCTTTTTTGCTGAAAAGGTAAAAAGACCGATAAACGCCGTGTTTGGCGACAAGATGCTGTGGAGTAGTGCCATTGCTCTTTACAAGCTCGTTGTTGACAGCCTCAATAAGGGACATCTCAAGCCGGAATGGTTTGACCCCTCATCAATCCGATACAACGACCGTGTTTTCCAGAAAATTGTTGACACTGTTTTCGGCGGACTTTTCCTTGATGAAACGGAAATCGTAGGTCAGGCAGACGACCAATACAGCAAGCAATTCCCCGAAGCGTTCAACTTTCTTTTTAAAAATGTTGAGGAATATGTAGAAAAAATCGCAGAACACTATATAGACACCGCTCTGAATAAAAACTAAAGCTATGTACGGGCAGCCGGAATAATCCGACTGCCCGTTATTTTTATTTTCAGCCGTTGAGAACGTTTTTATACATTCTGATATATTCGTTTGCGGAACGGTTCCAGGAGTTGTTGCTCTCCATTGCACGCTTGACAAGGATAGCCCAGCCTTCCTTGTTCTGATAGCCTTCAACCGCTCTGCGGATTGTAAAGAGCATATCGTGTGCGTTATAGCGGGCAAAGGTGAAGCCGTTGCCTTCGTTGTCGCCGGAATCGGAGATGCTGTCCTTAAGACCGCCTGTTTCACGGACAATCGGAACAGAGCCGTAGCGCAGAGCAACCATCTGCGAAAGGCCGCAGGGCTCACTCTTTGAGGGCATAAGGAACATATCGCTGGCGGCGTAAATCTTTCTGGCAAGGTCGGGCACAAAGCCGAGGCGCAGACCAAGCTGTTCGGGGTATCTGCCTGCCATTTCCTTGAAGAATTCCTCATACTGCCAGTCACCCGAGCCGAGAACGACAACCTGAACATCGGTTGTGGCAAGCAGCTCGTCAAGTATGGCCTTTATAAGGTCAAGACCCTTGTGGGAAACAAGGCGAGTGACAAGACCGATAAGCGGAGTATCTGCCTTAACGGGGAGGTTGAACATCTTCTGCAGCTCTGCCTTGTTGACAGCCTTTGCCGAGAAGTCCTCGGAATTGTAGTTGGCAAAAATATTCTTGTCCGTTTCGGGGTTGTAGTTTTCAACATCAATGCCGTTGAGTATACCCATGAGCTTAAAGCGGCGCTGAGCAAGAATATTGTCCAGACCGTGGCTGAACCACGGGTCAAGAATTTCGTTTGCGTAGGACGGGCTTACGGTTGTAACCATATTTGCCGTTTCAATTGCGCCCTTCATCAGGTTGACACAGCCGTTGTACTCAACAAGGTGCTCCGTGCCGGGCTGTAAGCCGAGAACGTCGCCGATAAGCTCCATTCCGTAAACACCCTGGTACTGGATGTTGTGAATTGTGAAAACAGTCTTGATGTTTTCCCAGCCGGGCTGGTCGGCATACATTGTGGAGTAGTAAACGGGAGTCATAGCCGTCTGCCAGTCGTTACAGTGAATAATATCGGGCTTGAAGCCGATGTGGGGAATAATTTCAAGGATTGCACGGGAGAAGAAAGCAAATCTCTCCGCATCGTCATAGTGGCCGTAGATGCGGTCACGCTTGAAATAATACTGATTATCAATAAGGTAGTAAATTACACCGCCTGCACGTGCTTCAAAAATGCCGCAGTACTGTCTGCGCCACGCAACGGGCACGGAAATGTGCGTAATGAACTTCATTGAGTCCTTGAGCTCCTGGCTTATTGTGTCGTAAAGCGGCATAACCACACGGGCACCGATAAGCCTTTTGCGAAGAGCCTGCGGAAGCGAGCCTGCAACATCGGCAAGTCCGCCGCTGGCAATAAAGGGCAGAGCCTCACTGGCTGCATATAAAACTTTCATAGTATTCTCCTTTTTCGGACAGTTAAGTTAAATTACAATTCTCTTGCCGACAAATACAGGGAAGTTTTCGGCACCGACGAGTGTCTTGCCGGGCTTGATTACAACGTTCTTGTCGAGAATTACGTTTTCAACGTGAGCGCCCGAGCCGATAAAGGTATCCTGCATAATTACGCAGTTTTTAACCGTTGCGCCCTTTTCAACCTTGACGCCTCTGCCGAGCACGCTGTTGATAACCTCGCCCTTGATTTCACAGCCGTCAGAAACAAGGCTGCCCTTGACGGAGCTGTCGATAGCGTAGAGAGCCGGCATATCGTCACGCACCTTTGTGTAAACGGGGCGGGACTTGTTGAAAAGGCAGGCTCTGTTTGCGCTGTCAAGAAGCATCATATTTGCCTTGTAGTAGCTGTCAAGAGAGTCAATAGAAACGGCAAAATTGTCGTTCTTCATTGCGCAGATTTTAAGTGTATCAACATTTGCCTGGAATATATCCGTTGCAAAGCTCTTCTTGTGCATTGCATAGGCATCGTTTACAAGTCTTTCAAGCAGAGCCTTCTTCATAAAGAAGATGTTGAGCGAATAATCGCTCTCGTCGGGCTGTGCACCGACGCTGACCTTGCTGACACGGTTGTTTTCGCCGATGTCGAAGGTCATAAGGTTTGAAAGCGCAGGCGTTTTGCCGTGCTTGCAGACTACGGAAATATCTGCACCGTTGTCCTCGTGGAATTTCATAAGCTCGTCAACGCTCAGGTTTGTAACTACGTTACAGTCCATAATGATGACATATTCCTCGCTTGCACGGCCGATGAAATGCATATTGCCCTTGAGGGATTCGATACGGTTGTCGAATGTGCCCGTATCGCCAAGCAGGAAGGGCGGAAGCAGGAAAAGACCGCTGCGCTTACGGGAAAGGTCCCACGGCTTGCCTGTGCCGAGGTGGTCCATAAGTGACTGGTAGTTGCTCTTTGTGATAACGCCGACCTTGCTGATGCCTGCGTTAACGAGGTTTGAAAGAGCAAAGTCGATAAGGCGGTATCTGCCGCCAAAGGGCACTGAGCCCATTGTACGCATATTCGTAAGCTCGGGGAGAGCCTCGTCATAAGCGTTTGAATATATTACTGCAAGAACTTCTTTAGCTCTGATCATATCTTCTTACCTCCTCACTTTGCTGCAGGCACATCTTCGCCTGCCATAGCCTTGGGAGCAACCTTTGCACCTGCGCCGACTGTTACGCCTGCGCCGACAACGGCAACACCCCAGTCATCACGGTTGGCAACGTTTTCGGGCTTTTCGCCGACAACTGCGCCTGATTCGATAACTGCGTTTTCCGCAACGATTGCGTACTGAACAACTGCGCCCTTCTTAACAACCGTGCCGGGCATAATGATGGAGGAGTCAACAACCGCACCCTCTTCAACGGTAACGTCTGCAAACAGGACGGAGTAATCAATTTTACCGTCGATTGTGCAGCCCTCGGAAATCATTGAGTTTTCAACGCTTGCCTTGTCGGAAACAAAGTGGGGCGGTGAAACGGGTGACTTGGAGTAAATTCTCCAGGAATTGTCGGACAAATCAAGGTCAACACTCGGACGCAGAAGGTCAAGGTTTGCCTCCCACAGGCTGTCGATAGTACCGACATCCTTCCAGTAGCCGTCAAACTGATATGCAAAAAGTCTTTCGCCTGCGTTGTGCATTGCGGGGATGAGGTTTTTGCCGAAGTCGTTGCTTGAATTGGGGTCTGCCTCGTCTGCAAGCAGGTATTCACGCAGCTTCTTCCAGGTGAAAATGTAAACACCCATTGAAGCCTTGTTGCTGCTGGGCACTTCAGGCTTTTCCTCGAAGGCGGTGATTTCACCCTCGTCATTTACAAGCATAAGACCGAAACGGGAAGCCTCCTCCCACGGAACCTCGAGCATTGCGATTGTACAGTCTGCGTTCTTTTCCTTGTGGTATGCAAGCATCTTTGCATAGTCCATCTTGTAAATATGGTCACCCGAAAGGATGCAGACATATTCGGGGTCATATCTGTCGATAAAGTTGATATTCTGGTAAATGGCGTTTGCAGTGCCCTTGTACCATTCGCTGCCCTTAATCTGCTGGTAGGGCGAGAGAATATGAACACCGCCGTTGGCTCTGTCCAGATCCCACGCTGCGCCGTTGCCGATATAGTCGTTTAGCTCAAGCGGCTGATACTGCGTGAGCACACCGACGGTATAAATACCGGAGTTTACACAGTTGGAAAGAGGGAAGTCAATAATTCTGTACTTACCGCCGTAGGGTACGGCAGGTTTGGCGATGTTCTTGGTAAGGATGCCGAGTCTGCTGCCCTGACCGCCTGCAAGAAGCATCGCTATGCATTCAGCTTTTTTTGACATTATGTTTACCTCCTTGTTTTTAGAGAAAGATTTACTATAATTTATATGATTATTATTTATCGGATTTGCTCTTTTTATTGACGGGGTCTTTGCGTACTAACTTAAGATAAATCGTGCTCATACCTGCAAGCTCAAGCGAAATGCTCTGGTCGTGGCCGTGCATGGGTCTGGGGTTGGATTTAATTCTGCCGCTCGTGCCCTTGCCGGTACCGCCGAACTGCTCTTCATCGGAATTGAAAACAACCTCGTAGGTGCCTGCAACGGGAACGCCGATTTCATAGCCGCTTCTGTGGACTGTGGTGAGGTTGGAAACCGCAATGATTTCCTTGCCCTTTTTGTCCATACGGCGGAAGGCGATAACGGAGTTTGTGTTGTCATCGCTTGAAATCCACGAAAAGCCCTCCCAGCTGTAGTCAATCTGCCACAGCGGAGCATTCTTCTTGTAGAAGGTGTTGAGCGCCTGAGTGTATGCCTTCAGCTTGCGGTGTGCCTCGTAATCGAGCAGCAGCCAGTCAAGCCCGGTGTCATATTTCCACTCGATAAACTGGCCAAATTCGCTGCCCATAAACAGCAGCTTCTTGCCCGGGTGAGCGTACATATAACCGAGGAAGGAACGCACGCCGGCAAACTTTTCTTCGTAAGTGCCGGGCATCTTATTTATAAGCGAGCACTTGCCGTGAACAACCTCGTCGTGCGAAATCGGAAGAACGAAGTTTTCCGAAAAAGCGTAGAAGAACGAGAAGGTGAGGCAATTGTGGTTGAACTTTCGGTGAATACCGTCGAGCGAGAAGTAACGCATACAGTCGTTCATCCAGCCCATATTCCACTTGAAATTAAAGCCGAGACCGCCCATAAACGTGGGCTTTGAAACCATCGGGAAAGCGGTTGATTCCTCTGCTATCATCATGCAGTCCCAGAAATCACGGAAAACGGATTCGTTGAGCTTCTGCAAAAATTCAATCGCTTCAAGGTGCTCGTTGCCGCCGTTTTTGTTGGCTATCCACTCGCCGTCCTTACGGTCGTAATCAAGATAGAGCATAGAAGCAACGGCATCAATACGCAGACCGTCAAAATGATATTTCTCCAGCCATATTGCCGCACTTGAAAGCAGGAAGCTCTGCACCTGGGTTTTGCCGTAATCAAAAATCTTTGTGCCCCACGAATAGTGCTCACCCTTGCGTGGGTCGGCGTATTCGTAGCAGGGCTCACCGTCAAACTCGTAAAGACCGTGTGCATCCTTTGGGAAGTGGGCAGGCACCCAGTCCAGAATAACGCCTATTCCCGCCTGATGGCACTTATCAACAAGGTGCATCAGGTCCTTCGGCTCACCGTAGCGTGAGGTCGGGGCAAAATAGCCCGTAACCTGGTAACCCCACGAGCCGTCAAACGGATATTCGCTAAGCGGCATAAACTCAATATGCGTGTAGCCCATTTCCTTAACATAGGGCACAAGCTCGTCCGCAAGTGCTCTGTAAGAAAGGAAGTTGCCGTCCTCATACTGCTTCCACGAGCCAGCGTGCACCTCGTAAATATTTACGGGAGTGTCGTAGACAGGCTCCTTCTTGCGCTTTTCCATCCACCTTGCATCGTGCCACTTGTAGCCCTCTATATCGTAGAGCTTGGAGGCATTTGCAGGCCTTGTTTCGCTGTGGAAGGCGTAGGGGTCGCACTTCATAAGCTCTCTGCCGTCTTTGGTTTTAATACAATATTTATAGGTGTCGAAAACCTTTAAATCGGGAATAACGGCTTCCCACACGTCACTGCCATCCACCCTGTACATCGGGTTAGCGTTATTATTCCAGCCGTTGAAATCGCCTGCAACGCTCACGCCGGCTGCGTGTGGCGCCCACACTCGGAAAACAACGCTCTTATCGGCGTTGAAATGTGCACCGAGGTACTCGTAAGCACGAGCGTTTTCGCCCTTGTTGAACAAATAAAGAGGAACATTGTCCACAGGAAACCTCTCCTTTCACACCCGGGGTGGCAGGAATAATCCGAGCTCACCCACCCTATGCGTAATTATACAGATATATGATAACAAACTTTTTTAAAGAATTCAAGTATTTATTCGCACTTTGTTACAAGAAATTCAACAAAAATCTTGGATATTTGTATAGTTTGTTACAAAAATTGTCATTTGGTAAAATTAAAGCAAAAAGAAATAATAATTAATATACCAACAGCGTGCAGAGCAAAAATCCGCACGCTGTTCTCAAACTGTAAATCATATCAGTTCATCATTGGATATGAAATCAATTATATTTTTATGAATTATACCGTCTCTTTTTTGTATCAACGGGTCAATGGTGAGCAGATATTTAGGGTAATTGTCGATGATTTGAGTGAATGGTTTGTATTCCCGTTCTTCTGTTTCCGGACTCATTATTGTCATCGCAACCTGAATATATCTGTATTCATCGTTAATTCGTGTAATAAAATCGCACTCCAACGCACCTATTCGTCCAACACTTATTTTGTAATTTTTTGCGCTTAAATAGGTATATACTATATTCTCAAGGACCGGACCGTAATTTATTCTTGCATCAACATTTCTTGAGAAGTAGATACCTAAATCTGCCAAATAATATTTTTCCTCGCCTCTTAATGTTTTTTTTGATTTTACATCAAAACGTGGACATTTATAAATTATTTTTGCATTTTCAAGAACGCTTATATATTTGTTAAGTGTTTCGGTTTTAATGGGTGTGTTTTCTTTATCTCTGAAATAATCTGATATTTTATTTATACTGGTTGTTGCACCGAAGTTGTTTATAATATATGTCATTACCCTATCAAACACCATTTTGTTTCGGATTTTATTGTGTTTAATAACATCTTTATCCAAAATCTGTGATATTACACCTTCGATATAGGTGTCCTTGTCGCTTGGCGAATCAAACTCCAATGTTTTTGGAAATCCGCCAAAACGGATATAATCTGAAAACTCTTCATTGAGATTTGGTTTAAGTTCTTTGCCCAAAAATCTTTTCATTTCCAGATACTCGTTAAAGTTCAAGGGGAACATTTCAATTTCTATATACCGACCTGTTAACTTTGTTACAAGTTCTCCGCTTAAAAGATAAGAGTTTGAGCCGGTAATAAATACAGAAAAATTGCCATCTTCCCTGAACGCATTTATAACCTCCTCAAAACCTTTTACATTCTGTATTTCGTCGATAAATAAATATTTGAAGTCATCATCAATAATTCTTTCTTCAATTGCTTTTTCTAACGCTTCAGAAGTTTTGATTTTGGTAAAACCACGTTTATCAAGATTCAGGTAAATAATATCCTTTTCATTAACGCCTTCTTTTTTTAAGTCTTCAATTACAGACAACAAAAAAAATGATTTTCCGCAGCGACGGATACCGGTAATTACTTTAATTATATCATTGTGATAAAAGCCTCTGATTTTTTCAATATAATATTTTCTTGTATATATTTTTTGCACACTACTCACTCCTTTAATGCAGCAACTATAGTATAACAACATTTTAAGAAAAATGCAAGTTAAGGGGGGTATTTTTGATAAAATCTCAAAAACACCCCCCTTAACGGCTGTTTTAAGAAAAAACGAGCCATCTTTATATAAGACGGCTCGTTTTATTTACTGTACCTCGTCGTAGAATACTTCAAGTATCATTTCGTATGCGGCGGTGGTATCCATATAGAATTCGGCGTACTTATCGCCCATTTTCATTTCGCCGGGCACGGAATAGGTGTTGATTTCGCTGACACCCTTTGACATAAGAACGGTTGCAAGGTAGGTTACGTTATCAAGACCTACGTTTGTGCAGCTGTAGCGGTTTGCGGTTTTATAAAGCCTTGAAATAACGGAGAAATCCTTGACCGCAGTCTTGATTGCTTTGGAGGCAAAGGCCTTGATGTAGGTGACCTGTCTTTCCATTCTGCGAAGGCTGGCGTTTGTATCAAAGCTTCTTTCCTGGACAAAGCTGACCGCTCTCTGGCCGTGGAGCGTCACCGCCTGACCTGCAACAAAGCCCTCGAGGGTTTCATTGGGCACTACGGTTACGCCGCCGACAGCATCGTTAAGCGGACCGACGCCGGCAATATCAAGTGAAATGTAGGAGTTTACGGGTATGCCGAAGAGGACACGCTGAATTGAAGCAACTGCGTTTTTACAGCTTGTGTGCTTACCGTCGCCGTAGGCGTAGGCAAGGCAAAGCTGCTCTCTGCCGCTGCCGACGTATTCGCCGTCAACCGTGTAAAGGTCGATGTCAACCATAATGTCACGGGGGATTGCAATAACGGAAACCTTACCCCTGGCGGTGTCAATTGCAAGCACCATATTCGTGTCGGACTGACCGCCCGTGCCGATAACGTCGCCCCTTGTGCCAAGGTCTTCCTTATCTATACCGAGGCAGGCAATTGAGGTGATATTTTCGTTAAGGCGGTACTTTTTGCCGTTGTAATAAACCGTTTTACCGTCGTTTTCAACCTCTGCCTGGTCAACCGCCTGAATTGTTGCATCATCATAGGAAACCATCTGCTTACCCTTGAGCTGAAGCACAAAGAAAGCTCCTGCCGCAACGGCGATTATAAGGAAGAATATGAGCAGAAGAATGAGCAGGATTTTAAGACCCTTCTTCTTTTTCTTCTTCGGTTTTTCAGACGGCACATATTCCTTGAAGGCATCGTCGAAGTTGTAGTTTTCCACCTTTTCCATGTTGAGTTTTATTTCCTTGTCGGAATCGTATTTATTATTTTTACTGCTCAATCGGGACATCGCTTACCAACACTCCGTTTACCAAAAATCTTGAACTCTTATCGTTAGACATACAGGTGCTCAGCACCACGAGCTTGCTGTTTTCATCAAGCGTTACGCCCTTGCGGACATTGCGCAGGGTTGAAACCGGGTTAAGCACATATTCCTGATAATCTGCCAGCACCTCAGGGTCAGAAAAATCAAAGGCGTTCATAATGTGGCGGTTGTCGTACTTATACGCTGAAACAATGTGGTAGGTCAGCACTCTGTCCGCCGTGTAGATATAAAAAACATCATGCGTATCAAAAAACTCGGGGTCTTCAAAATAGTGAAGAGATGTAAACATCGTCGTGCTTCGCATATTGTGACCGTAAACAACGGTTACGGGGTCGCTGAAATCCAGCGCATTGCACGACTGGGTGTAAATCATACCCGCAAAAAGATACTTTTTGTAGATTGAGCGGTGGAGATAATAGTTGTCGTCAACCTTGCTCTGTGCCACGGGGTAATCAACATATGTGCCGGGAATGCGAATCCACGCATAAACGTCGCTGTTGATTTCCTGTAAGGCAGGCAGGTCAATCGGGCTTTTGCCCACGGCAGGCTCACCGGGGTCAACCTTTGTTGCTTCTTCACCCGACTGTGGGGTTATCATTGCAATATCTTCAATTTCGCCGTAGCTCTGCTGCGCCGTAAAATGCTGAAACAGCAGCACGCCGATATAGCCGAGGCAGCAAAGAATTGCCGCAACGAGCAGCAGCACGGCAACAAGCGTTGATTTGCTCTTTTTCTTTTTTTCGGGCTTGTTTTCACCGATTACGCCGTAGCCCTTGTTGGAATTGTTTTCCATTTCGTTTCCTTCCTTATACAAAATGAAAACCCCGCTTTCCTGAACAGAACAACGGGGCTTTGTTTTGCTATTAAAGCTACAGAATTATTCTGTTACCTTTTTCTTGCTTGTGTAAACGCCTGCAGCGGAAAGAACAAGAACTACAGCAGCTGCTGCGCTTGCCTTGCCGAGAGTCTGAGCAACACCTGTGTCGGGAGAGGAGGGGTTAGTGTCGGACTCAACGGGCTTTGTTGTTGTGTCAGCAACCTTGGTTGTTGTTTCGTCAACCTCGCCCTTCTGTGTTGTGGGAGCAACAGTTGTGGGCTTGTCGTCGGGCTTTGCCTGTGTTGTGGGAGCAACAGTTGTGGGAGCCTTGGTTGTTGTTTCAACATGCTCAATTGTGGGAGCAACCGGGCTGGCTGCTGCAAGAGCAACGGATGCAGTTGCAAAAACGAATGCAAGAGCAAGAAGAACTGCACATATTTTTTTCATAAGTAATACACCGAACCTTTCGTTTTTTGATAAATTTGCGACATAGGATACTAACCTATAATACATTTGAATTATAGCACAACTGTTTTTTTGTGTCAACAGTAAATATTTTTTATCTTGTTACCTTTTTAATCCACTTATATCTGTTTACCTTTACCGCCGCAACAGCGCACTTGAGCACCTGGTCCGCCTTGAGGCAGGCGAAGGTGACGGCAGGCGGAAAATGAAACACGAAAGCTGACAGAAGCGACACGGGAAGCACTATGCCCCACATAAAAATGAGGTCGTTTTTAAAAACGAAATCCGTTTCGCCGCCGCTGGCAACAATTCCGCCGAGCACGGGCGCTTCATAAGCTGTGCCCACAAGGGTTACGCACAAAATTGTAATAAATGTTGAAGCAAGCGCACGGGTGTCACTGCTTACATCGTAAAGCGAGATGAAGGCGTTTTTGGACACAAACAGAAGCAGACCCGAAGCAACACCTATAATCAGGAAAAGTGCCTGCAGAGTACGGGAATATTTCTTAACATCCTCAATTCTGTTTTCGCCTACGGTTTTGCCGATAATAACGCCTGCAACACTGCTGCCTGCGTAGGCGACAACACTCACAATACCGAAAACGGCACTTGAAATGCTGTTTGCGCTGAGCACGGTTTCAGACCCGAGGTGACCCAGAATTGCGCCCTGCACGGTCATTGCAATGCCCCAGCTTCCTGCCGAAAGCACGAGCGGAAAGCCGTATTTTATGTAGTCCTTTATGTAGCTCTTTTCCAGCTTTACAAGGTCGGAAATTCTGAGCTTAACATTCTTATCCGCAACAAAAACATAAACAGCAACAACTGCGAGCTCAACTATTCTTGAAACAAGCGTTGCGATTGCTGCACCTCTTATGCCGAGTACGGGTAAACCGAATTTGCCGTAGATAAGCACATAATTGAGAATAACATTCACAAAAAGTGCAACAACGGAAACGCCGAAGCCGATTTTAACCTTTTCAACGCTGCGCATAAGCGCAAGCAGAAGCTGTGAAAAGACAAAGGGGAGGTAGGAAAAGCTGACAATAAACAAATAAGGCTTCGCTTCTTCAACTACCGCCATCTGGTCGGTGAGCAGGGTAAGCACGCCGTGAGGCGCAAGCTGTACGGCAAGGAAAATAACCGCACCGAGCAGAGCACCCACGCAAAGCGCAACCGCAAACACACGCCTTATTGGTTGCGTGCGCTTCGTGCCCCAGTACTGTGCAGAAAGCACGGTAAGACCGTTTGATGTGCCCAGGGCAACCATCTGCAGCATAAACTGAATCTGGTTGACAACGGCAACGGCACTCAGCGAAAGCTCACTGTAGCCGCCAATCATAACATTGTCGGCAAGGTTTACCGCATAAACAATTATATTCTGCATTGCAATGGTGAAAACCATTGAAAAGAAGGTTTTGTAAAACGCCTTTTCCCTTACAAAAACAGCCATAACGCTATTTCCTTACTTCCTTTCGTTACGGGCATCAACAACATCGTCCGCAATGCGGTCAAGCCTTGAATTCTCACGGTCAACGCCGTAATCCTTGCCCGTATGAACAAGTCGGTCGGTGAGCATTTCGCCACGCAGAGCTTCGATATAGCTTGTTCTGTAGCTGCTGTAGCTGCTGTTTTCACCTTCCTTGGCATCTGCCCTTACAACGAGGAAAATATACTCCGTTGTTTCAATAACCGTGGGGTCATCATATTCAAGCTCGGCAACCTTTGCAAGGAAATCCTCGGGATACGCCGTGCTTGAAACCGCAACGAAATTCGGCTCAACAGCGTTGCCGCCGTTGACCTCGGAAAGCTCCGCACCGTTTGCAACCTTCTGGCGCTTTGCCTCAAACTCGGCTCTCAAATCAGCCTTTGCCTGCTCGGTCAGCTCGACGGTGTTGCCCTCTTCGTCTACAGTTGTGAAATAGCCGTTTACAGCGTAAAATTCAACGTAGGTAAGGTCGAAATAATATTCGATTTCTTCTTCGCTTACCTCGTACTCACTGCCCTCACCGAAATAATAGAGCAGAAGCGCCTTGCGCATATACTCGGCTTCTTTGATTTTGTGTACCGTCTGCTTGGTGATGCCTGCAGCGGTGTAATACTCGGAATACAGAGTCCATATATCCTCTGTATCGTCTGCTATTGCCTTTTTATCGTCAACAGAAAGTCTTAAGTTGAGCTGGGCAAACAGCGTAACCGTTCCGACATACTCGCAGCATTTGTCCACCGCCGCATCAACAATTTTCCCGGTGTCAAGAAGGTCGCCGCCCTCGCTTTCCGTTGCGGCATAGACCCCGTCAAAATAATATGCAAAAATTTCGCTGTCCACCTTTGCCTCGCCTATTGTGAGAACGGTTTTTCCCACGGCGGAGCAGCCCGTAAAGGCTGCTGCGGCAAGCACAAGGCAAAGACATATGCATAAAAGCTTTTTCATAAAAAGATTTTCCTTAAACCTGAATACTTTGTGTTCCTTTTACTGACCAAGCCTCTCCTGTTCCTTCCTGCCCAGCTCGTTTGTGTTGATATTGTTTCTGTAAACAACAAAGCGGCAGAAAAGGAATTCGGTTGAAAGGTTGAGAAGCATTGTAAGCGCAAGGACTATATACTCGTTCCACGCTGCCGTAGAAGCAAAGGTCAGGTCAAGCCACGCCTTGAGCGCATCACCGCCCCAGGTTGAAAGGGGAGTGAAAACGCAGTAGTAGGCAGCAACCTTGAGCATTGCAACGGGAACGTTAGCGGCCGATTTAAATGTGAATTTGCGGTTTACCGTGAAATTAAAAAGCACGGAAAGAATAAGTGCAGGCAGATATGCCTTCCAATAGTCGAGCTTGAAAACCTCGTTGAGAAGAGTGAATGAAACTGTCTGGATAATACCGGCGCCCGTTGAAAAGAGGGCAAATTTAACCGTCTGGATTATGTTCTGCTTTTTAGTTAATTTCTGTGCCAAAACAAATCATCCTTTTTTATTTTGTGAGAGCTGAGCAACCCAAAAAATTTCGGATTGCTCAGCTTTCTTTAATGTTATATCAAGTGCCTTAGTCTTCCTGCTGTGCAGCCTTGATTACTTCGTCGGGCAGGGCTTCGCCGTGCTTGACAACGAGGATGCAAAGAAGGCTGAGAACAAACATAATGGGGCTGTAGTAGAAAAGGGACATATATGTGCCGGAAAGCATACGGACAATACCGTAAACGATGGGGGAAGCAATCTGTGCGGAGAAGGTAGCGGTGTAGTAGTAGCCTGTAAAGGTACCGACCTTATCGTTACCGCCGATTTCAAGAACAAGGGGAAGTGTGTTGACGGTGATGAACATATTTGCAAAACCGCCGAGAACAAGAACTGCCCATACGATAGCGTCTGTGCGTGTTACAAGGTAGAGAACGAAAGCAGCCATAAACGCAGCAAGACCGATGAGAATAGTCTTCTTTCTGCCTATCTTCTTGCCCATCCAGCCTGCGGGAATTGCGGCAATTGCGGAGCAGACGGCAAATACGGTAGTCATAATTGTAGCTTCAGCCGTTGTCTTGCCGAGAATTTCAGCAGCAAACAGAGCAAAGAAGGTTGTAATAGCGTTTGTGCCGCAGAAGAGGAAGAACAGACCACCGAGCATAAAGATAAGGCTTCTTCTCTCTGCGCCGGAAAGCTTCTGTGCCTTTCTTGCAGCCTTCTCTGCCTTCTTGGCTTCTTTTTCTGCCTTTGCTCTTGCAGCGGCATCAGCAGCTCTGTTCTGTGCGCTTCTGACCTCGAGCTTGCTTGAAGGCTCCTTGACAAAGAAGAGGATAACAAGCATACCGATAACCATAACGATTGAACCGGTGAGGAAAACGTAGGGGAAGGCAATCTGCTCGTTTTCGGCAGTAACCTCAATACCTGTAATCAGCTTATAGATAACGCCTACGATAGTACCGGCAAACATACCGATAGCCGAGCCGACACCGCCCATAAGGTTGATGATGGCATTGCCTTCGCTTCGCATTGCAGGGGGCGTGAGCGCAGGCATAAGTGCAACAACGGGTGCTCTCCAGAGCGACATTGTGAAAACAAAGAGAATGATGAAGAGCATTGTAAGCGGAAGTGAATTGCTCAGAGCAACCCACGGAATAACGCCGAAGAGGAAAGCCGAAACCGGAGCACCGAAAACGATGAACGGACGGCGCTTACCGAGCTTGGAGTGGCAGTTGTCGGACAGCTTACCAAAGGTCGGCTGGAAGATAACACCGAAGATGTTATCAAAGGTCATAATAATACCGATGAACAACGGAACAAGCGTGATACCGCCGCCTGCAAGGTTGACGTCCTCGCCCTGTGCTTCCGCAAACTTTGCAAGAACAGGGAACATCTCATTGAGCTTTGCGCTCCACGCCGTAATCGTTGCGGATTCGGTGAGAAGTCGGTTGAGAATTTTTGTAATGTAGGGGTCATAGATTGCCCAGGCTATTGAGCTTGCCATGAAGCCGAAGCCTGTGAGGATGGTACGCTTACGGCTGAATTTACCGCCGGGCGCACAAAAGAAATCGTTTGCCATGGTCTTTTCTCCTTTTAATTTATTTTGAAAATAAATCGCTTAGTTAAGGAAGCCTTCTATAATAACTTCTTCGGCTTCGTCGGGTGTAAGTCCGAGTGTGCACAGCTTTGTGAGCTGGTCGGAGTTGATTTTGCCGATAGCCGCCTCGTGAACAATCTGTGCATCGGGGTGGTTTGCGGCAATTTCGGGAATTGAACGGATTTTTGCGCTGTCCATAATAATGGAGTCACACTGCACGTGTGCACGGCAGCGGTTGTTGCCGACCGCTCTGGGGTAGAATATCTGCTCGGAGGTATCCTTTGCAACGGAGCGTGAAATAATCTGCGCCGAAGCATCCTCACCGTCAAGCTCAATGACCATATCGCTTCGTGCGTACTGTGCACCGTGAGTCATAAGCCTTTCGGTAATTATGAGCTTTGCGTTTTTGCCAAGGTGTGCCGTGCTTGTGCGTGCCGTAGAATCGACACCCTTAATCTGCACGGTTTCCATTTCGCACTCGGCGCCCTCTTCCATATAGACCTCGGTTACGGGGTTGAGCACTCTTGCACCCGTGCCCTCACCGTCGCCGTAGTGCTTTTCAATATAAGTCACCTTAGCGTTTTTACCGATAAAGAAGCGGTGTATGCCCTCGTGCCTGCTGTCGCAGTTGCCGTCGTTATGAATACCGCAGCCTGCAACAATCCTAACCTCGGCACCTTCGCCGATATAAAAATCGTTATATACTTTGTCGCTCACGCCCGATTCGGTTACGATAACGGGAATGTGGACATTGTCTGCCTTTGAAAAGGGCTTTACCTTAATATCTATGCCCTGCTTGTCTTTTTTAGATTCAATTGTAACGGTTTCGGTAGACGACCTTGCCACACCGCCGCCGTTTTTGCGGATATTGAAGGCACCCGTTTCGGGAATACCGCTCATATCTGCAATTGCGGAGAGAAGGTTTTTTTCTATATAATCAAACATTTCACTTACCTCCTCTGAAGCCGCAGTCTGCGCTGAGCTCTTTCATCAGATTCGGGAAAATCTCATCCTTCGGGCCGAGGTTTTTGAGCTTGCCGTTTGCGATAACGGCAATGTTGTCCGCAAGCTGCATTATTCTCTCCTGGTGGGAGATTATGATTACGCTGTCGTGCCTGCGGCGGCTGAGAGTTTTGAAGGTATCGACAAGCATTGCAAAGCTCCAAAGGTCAATGCCTGCTTCGGGCTCGTCAAAAATTGCCAGCTTCAGTTCTCTTGCCATAAGTGAAGCAATTTCAATTCGCTTAACCTCGCCGCCGGAAAGAGAAGCATCAATTTCACGGTTGAGATAGTCCTTTGAGCAAAGACCGACGTTTGTAAGGTAGGAGCAGCACTCATCCTCGGGGAGCGTGCTGCCTGCGGCAAGCTCAAGTAGCCTGCGCACTGTAAGACCCTTGAAACGGGGCGGCTGCTGGAAAGCGTAGCCGACACCAAGGTTTGCTCTTTCGGTTACGGACAGACCCGTTATATCCTGCCCGTTGAGGAGTATCTGACCGCCCGTAGGCTGCTCAATACCCATGATCAGCCTTGCCAGCGTGGATTTACCGCCGCCGTTGGGGCCTGTTACTACAAGGAATTCGCCGTCGTTGACGGTTAAGGAAACGTCGTCGATAATATCGAGCCCGTCCTTACCGCCGACGGTGAAGGAAACATTTTTGAGTTCTAACATTTACTTTGCCTTTCTGTGGTTATAATGGAATAATTTATGCTGCCGCATAATGGCGTACATAAGCCGAAATGAAAATCGGGCTCATATCCATTGCGTGAATGAACGCACCGTCCTGCGTTTTGAGGATTGTCAAGCCCTCACCCTCGCTGCCTTCAAAGAGGTTGCGGTCAAAGAGCTTGTCCGCCTGACCGCTCGCAAGGTCAACGGTGAAAACAGCCTGCGTTGAATCGTTCGTTGCAAGGTAGAGCACGCCGCCGTTAACCTCGCCACCCTGAATTTTGTGAATATTAAAATCGGGGTCGGAGTTAACAAGCGCAATCGGCTCGAGATATTTTTGTGTCGCCGTGTCGTAGCACATAATTTCGGTGGAATTATCTCTTGCGGCACAGTATATTATACCCGTTTCGGGGTTAACGCTTACCCACGGCAGACCCTTTGTGTGCTTTTGGGCATCCAGGTGGTAAAATTCACCCGTGTATTCGAGCGTTTCAGCGTCATAAACCACAATCAGCGGATGCTGCCAGACCTTGCTGTCCTCAACAGCGCAGTAGAGCTTACCGTTGTAATAGCTGATACCGCCGATATGTGCCGAGCCGTATTCAACCTTAAAATTATCGGGAATAGCGTCTGCATTGCGTGTGATAACGGTTTTGCAGTCAAGCTCTGTTCGGATTATACCGTACTTACAGGAGAAATAATAGCTTTCGCCGTCCGTCGTAATATCCTGCGAATGCTCCCAGGAATCTGCGCCGAGAACCATGGTTTTGGAAACCTCTTCCGGTCTTGCGCCAACGGTAGCAAGCTCAAATATGCCCGACAGCACAAGAGTCAGCGCCAGCAGCGGATATAGCACGGGAGTCCGCTTCTGTAAAAAGCGAAGTATATCCATAAGCGTTTTAACAGCTTTTATTTTGTCCATAGCTATCTCCTTGTTATACAGTTACACTAATACGCTATTATGTATTTTAACAAAATTATCAAAAATAGTCAACGCTTAACATATTAATATCCTTAATTTGAAAACAAATACAGTAAAATTAACCAATATTTGCGCTTTAAATTCTACACAAGGATAATTGTATTATAAGAATTAATATGCTATTATTATAGATGTTCAAAAAGCGGTTTAAAATCGCCTTTCAAATTTTTCTACGGAGGAAACAAAATGAAAGCTCTTAAAAAGGTTATCGCCGTTTTCCTGAGCCTTTGCATGGTATTCGGCTGCGTTGCAGCCGCATCAAGCGCAACGGCAAAGACTGCGGACACCGAAACCGAAACAGTTGACAAATCATTCATCACCAGCTCAATCACAAGCAACCGTAAGCTTCTTGACCCCGTTTATGTAAGAATTGACGGCAACAAGTACAATCTCCTCAACCCCATTGAGGCTATTATGGCTATGATTGGCGCTGACACCGAGCAGGAAAAGGAAACAATAGGCTACACATACCTTGAGCTTGTCTTTATGACAATTCTCAACTGCCTTGCAGTTCCGGCTCCCGTTGCCAACACAACCTTTGTTGATGCAGACAAGTACGACAGCCCCGACTTTATGCCCGGTCACGAAACCTTCATCAACTCCAACCCCAACGGCGTGTGGAGCCTTGGCTACGACCAGTCCAGCCTTGTTCCCGATGATGTTCTTGACAGACCCTACTATCTTGGCGGTTATCTCCTCCAGAACTTCCCCTCCAACACAGTTGAAGAAGTTCTCGACGATATGAACGTTTACACCGTTGTTATGGACGATGGCTCAGGCAGAGGCAAGGTTGCATTCTGCACAATCGAGTGTATCGGTATTTCCAACAAGGACATCCGTGACATCCGCAATCTCCTCAAGGATTTTGCAAAGGAAAACAACATTGTTTCAATCAACGTAACGGCAACACACTGCCACAGTGAAATTGACACAATGGGTCTTTGGAATCCCTTCTTCCTCAAGATGGCTAACAACACTCTTGCTGCTCTCACAAACCAGCTTATCTTCAAGACCAAGCCCGGCCCCGATGAGCAGTTTATGAACCTTCTTAAGGAGCGCACCGCACAGTCCATCAAGGACGCTACAAAGTCAATGGAAGAAGGCAAGCTCTACTTCAGCCAGAAGGACTGCGCTGAATACTTCTCCGACGACCGTGACCCCACAGGCTACGACGGCAACCTTTACGTTCTCCGCTTTGACCCTGCAAAGGACGGCGTTGACGAAACACTTATCGTAAACGAGCCTGCTCACCCCTACATTACAGGTCTTAAGACTGACGAAAGCTCCGGCAAGCAGCTCTCCGGTGACTACACAGCCGCTATGAACCAGGTTCTTGGCGAACACGGCTTCAACTTTATGCCCATTATCGGCGCAACTCTCGGTATCTATTCCGACAGAGGTCCGACAAATGACGACGTTGATCTTCCCGAGCGTTGGATGCAGGCTGACCGCTACGGCAAGGAGCTTGCATACATTGTAATGAGCATGACCAAGACAGAGGAAGAAATCAAGGCAAGCCCCTACGTTAAGGACAACGAGAAGCTCCAGAACGAAATCGCAAACGGCGGCGAGCACTACTCACTCTGGTACGAGGATTGGGAGCCTGTTGAAGAAACAGAGGTTGAGCCCATTCTCAACGTAGCTGCCAAGGAAGTTATCATTACTGTTGAAAACCCCGTACTTATGCTTGTCGGCAAGATGGGTCTTGTTAACCACAGAATTCTCGACAACGGCGACGGCACATACAGCACACCCACAGAGGTTGGCTACGCTGAATTCGGCACCAACATCAAGGTTGCTATGATGCCCGGCGAAATCAGCCCTGAGCTCATCTACGGCGGCGTTACAATGGACGCTGAAAACTCCTTCTCCGGCTGCGACTTCCCCGGCAAGTCCTGCGCAGAAGCCCTCGGCACAACAGAGGACGACGTTCTCCTTTGCTTCGGCCTTTGCAACGACGAAATCGGTTACATCCTCAACGATAACGACTACTGCATGATTTTCTTCGATGATATGGAGCCCTTCGGCGACCACTATCAGGAAACAATCGCTTTCAGCCGCAGCTCAGGCTCAAGCCTCATGGCTGCCTTTGAGGAGCTTATTAAGATTACCGACTGATAACCCGGTATAAATATTTCCCCGACAGGCACTGCTTGTCGGGGAATTTTTTTGTTTGATAAAATACGATAATTAAATTTGTAGGGGCGATTCATGAATCGCCCGTTTTATACCGTTATATCACTTTTATGGCGAGCAATTCGTGAATTGCCCCTACAATTCGGATGAACAATTATTCCCTTATAAACGACAAAAACGGCAACCCGAAACGGTTGCCGTTTTTGTGTTCCCATTCGCAAATATGTTTCAAAAAACAAAAAACTAATAATCAATCTATATTAAAATTATACCACAACAGATTGTGCCCGTCAATACTTTTAACACAATAAGTTTTAATATTTCCAAAATTTCACATATAAAACTTTTTAAAGGAAGCAAGGCTTTCCTCGGGCGGACAGGTGGGGTTATATTCAAGGCCGCAATAGCCGTTATAGCCCGCTTTATCAACTGCGGCAAAGATGTTTTTATAGTCACATTCGCCGCTCTGAAGCTCGTGTCTGCCGGGTGTGCCTGCGGCGTGGATATGCGCTACAAGGTCGATATTCGCCGTTAAATTTGCGATAATATTGCCCTCTGTAACCTGCTGGTGGTATATATCGAAAATCACCTTTACATACTCACTGCCGACCTCACGCACTATATCAAACGCCTCTAATGATGAATAAAGATAAGTGTCCTTGTGGTCAACAAGGGTGTTAAGCGGCTCGAGCATAATAGTGACCCCGTACTTTTCAAGTATCGGCACGGCACATTTAAGCGTATTCACAATGTTGGCGTGCTGAATTTCCCTCGGCTTTCCCGTATCGGGACCCGATTGGGTAATCAGCTTATCTACGCCCAGACTTTTTGCAGCAACACAGCTTTCTTCAAGTCCGTCGAGCCATTCCTGCTGACATTCCGCCTTTGTCAAATCAAAACAGGTTGTGCAAAGGCTGACTATTTTTACTCCTGTTTCCTCACAAGCGGCCTTCACATTTTCAAAATCAAGGTTCTTCCAGCCGTAGGTTTCTACCGCATCAAAGCCGAGCGCTTTGATTTTTCTTATTGCCTCGCAAAAATCCTCACCGCCGAAAAAGCAGGGCACGGCTATATCAAATTTCATAAAATCACTCTTTCTTGAAAAAGACCGGCGCCTTTTGAGCGCCGGTCGTGTTGGTTAGTGCGAATAATTAATATATAACTGTGAAGTTTACTGCGGAGTCAGCGTCAGCAATCCATGTGTTGCCATAGAGAGCCTCTGCGGTGTAGCTACGCTCACCGATTGAGCTGTAAGAGCACTCGTATGTCCAGGTTGCTACGTCGCCTTCAACGGAAACAGGTGCCGAAATGGTCTTGAATACGGAACCGTCAGCCTTAAGGATGCGGACAGACTTGGCAGCCTTATCTGTTGTGATGGTAAAGGTCTGTGTTGCGCCTCTGAGTATACGTGTCTTTGCAACGCTTGCGGAAAGGATAGCATCTTCAACGTTATCTGTTGAGGGAAGCTGAGATTCTACCTTCTTAACAACGTTAAGCTCGAAATCAACACCGGAATCAACCCAACCTGCAGAACCCTTTACGGAAACGTCGAGGTCGTACATCTTGACCTGGTTGTACTGCTTAACAATTACCCAGACCTTTGTGCCGTCTTCATTGACGGAAACGGGAGCGCTGAAGGAAATTGCGCCGCCTGTTACGGGATCAACAAGACGAAGCTTCTTAACTGCGGGACCGGTAACGATTGTAAGAGTGGGAAGGTCAGCACGGGTAACAGTATCAACAACCTCACCGTCGAGAGTTACTTCGATGCTCTTAACTGAAATGTCGTCGCCCTTGCATACAAGGTCGTAAGCGTATACGCCTGTATCCCAAACCTTACCGAACTTAGCCTTTGCGTACTCGGTGTAATCCTTTTCGTAAACACGGCGTGCGATAACCCATGTTTCTGTGCCGTCGCCGTTGTCTGTAATACTCTTAACAGAGGTGTGAGTTCTTGTGTATGTGGAGGTTGCGTTTGTTCCTCTGATAAGCTGAACCTTTGTAGCCTTACCTTCAACGAGAACAGACAGGTTGATTACATCGTTAAGGTCGTAAATTTCCTGGAGAGGAGTTACGCTGATGATGTGGCAAACAGCTGCTGTAAGCTCGTTGTATGCCTTTTCGAGAGCATCTGCGTAAGCGTCAACTGCTGCCTGGTTCTCCTCGTTTGCTGCGGGGAGAGGCTGAGGTCTGTTCTTGTCAGCATCATTTGCTGCTGCAAGAGCATCCTGGTATGCTGCCCATGAATCGGGTGTGTAGTAGAACTCGGGATGCTCGGGCTGTGCGTAATCAGCAACTGCCTTCTCGAGCTTCTCGTAGCTTACAAATGCGGGAACAAGCTTTTCGAATGTATTACGGACAGCCTGTGCTGCATCAGCAACTGTTGTGCGGTTTTCCTCTGTGTCGGGAGCTGCGCCGCCGCCCATTTCATCAACAATAGCTGCACCTGCTTCTACTGCTGCTGTGAAGTCTGCGTATGCTGCTGCATCGTAGTATTCTGCGCCGTATGCAGGAACAGATTCTGCAAGAGCTGCTTTAAGGTCGGAAACATCAACTGAACGAGGATCAAGCTCTCTGTAAGCTGCGATGAGGTCGTCTGCAAGCTTTTTAACTGCTGCACGGTTTTCTTCTGTGTCAGCCTTGCCTTCGTAGGTTTTTGAGCCTTCGGCAACTGCGTCACGAGCTGCTATCCATGCTGCATATTCGTTTGCATCAAACCACTCGGCATCAAGCCCGGGATCCTTGCAAGCAAGGAAAGCTTCTTCAAGCTCATCAATGTTTACAAAGCGGGGATCGAGTGCCTCGTAGGCAACCTTGAGGTCGTCAGCAATCTTTGCAACTGCTGCTCTGTTAGCCTCTGTGTCAGCCTTACCTGCGAAATCTGCATCGTTAGCTGCTGCAAGAGCTGCTTCCCATGCTGCATATTCTGCTGCATCGTAGTACTCTGCTGCGTATTCTGCTGCACCATAAGCTGTGATAGCCTCTGCGATAGCGGAAGCATCAACAAAGCGTGCATCGAGTGCTGCGAATGCATCTGTAAGAGCCTGTGCAAGAGCGGCAACTGCCTGCTGGTTAGCGGCTGTGTTAGCTGCGCCTGTGTACTGTGCTACACCTGCCTGTGCATCTGCAAGAGCCTGTTCCCATGCTGCGTATTCAGCTGCATCGTAGTACTCTGCTGCGTATTCTGTTTCATCGGAAGCCTCAATAGCGTTATTGAGAGCTGTGAGATCGAGGATAGAGGGATTGAGTGCTGTGAATGCTGCCTGAAGGTCATCAGCAAACTTGTCTGCTTCTGCCTGCTTTGTAGCGGGAGCACCGTCATATGTCTTCTGTGCTGCTGTTGCATCTGCAAGAGCTGCTTCCCATGCTGCGTAGAGGTCAGCATCGTAGTAGTCCTTGCCGTATGCAAGCTCATCGTAAGCATCAACAGCGTTGTTGAGCTTTGTAAGGTCAACAAATGCGGGCACAAGAGCGATCCAAGCGTCAACAAGAGCGTTATTAATTTCGTTTACTTCGCTCTGCTTTGTTGCGGGAGCGCCTTCGTAATCAACAAGAGCTTTTTCTGCTGCTGCATAAGCATCCTGCCATGCCTTGTAAGCTGCTGCATCGTAATACTCCTCTGCATAAGCAGGAGTTTTGCAACCTGCAACTGCGTTTGTAAGGCTTTCAAGGTCAACATATCTTGCATCAAGAGCTGCAAGTGTGGATTCAACGAGTGATGCTGCATCGTCGATTGTCTTCTGGTTGTCGCCTTCCTTTACAAGGGGCTCTGCGTCGAGAAGCTCGTTAGCTGCTGCAAGAGCTGCTTCCCATGCTGCGTACTCGTCAACATCGTAGTACTCTTCTGCAAGCTCGGGAGCCTTTGCAACTGCTGCTTCAAGTGCTGTGTAATCGCAGTATTCAACAGCGGAAGCAACCTTGATTGTTACGCTTGCTGCGGAAAGGTCAACTGTTTCACACCAGTTACCAACCGATGTTACGTCATCAGCAGATGTACCGATACACTGGAAAATCATACCCTTCTTACCGGAAAGAGAGGGAGACTTAACAGCTTCAGCGGGCATAAAGAATCTTGCCGTTGTGCCGGGTGCTGCGGACTCTGATACTGTAAATGTGAACTCGTAAACAAGCTCGTTGTCAAGAATCTGAGGAACAGTAACGTTAGCTGCAAGAGCGTGCGAAGACTGGAAACCAACGTATGCTGTCTTACTATATGCTGTGGGATAAGAGTTTACATTAGCGGGGTTTGTGTTTGTTGTAGTGAACTTTGTTCTGAAATTCTTCAGAGCGAAATTGGAGCCAAGAGCTTCAAAAACACCTGCATCCCAAAGGAAGAACTCACCGCCGGAAGCGCCGGTGTAGAAGTTCGTCGTCATATAAACGCTGAATGTGACTGTTTCGCCGGGCTTAACTTCTGTTTTATCGGCTTCAATCTTATATGTGAGCTTTGAGCCCTCATAAGCAAGACCGTCATAATCTGCGGCATTAGCTGCAACAGCTATGCTGCCTAAAACAAGAGCAGCGGCGAGGACAAGACTGAGAATCTTTTTTGTGAGTTTCATTAATTAGTCCTCCTGTTTAGTATATTCTTAAACCCGATTTGTAGGGGACGGCGTCCCCGACGTCCCTTAATCGGAGACAGCATCGGGTAATAAGACGGGTTGAAAAAATTTTTGCTTTTTGCGAAATGAATCGCAGAGGCGGATAATATTCGTCCGCTACAGACGCTTTATCCGTGCCGTTACGGGCGGATAATATCCGCCCCTACGATGAAAAAATTTTTTACATCCCTGCCTCCCCATAGCGGGGAGGCAGGTTATAGGGTTTAGAGTAAGCGATTAATTACTGACCTGTGTATGTCTGGTCGATGAAATCACGTGCCCATGCAACATATTCATAGATGAACTGAAGGTCGTTGAGGTTTGCATAGCCGTCTGCGTTGATGTCCATTGCGAATACCTGAGCGGGAGCAACGTCAAGATCATCTTCATACTCGTAGATGTAATCCATCCATGCATAGCACTTTGTAAGGTCTTCTGCGTCAACGTTGTTGATATAACCGTCACCATTGTTATCACCGAAGATTACAATGTAGTAAGTCTTGACAACTTCGTTGTTGGAATCGTTACCGTCATCTGCACCGCGGATAAGCTCAATCTTTGCGCCTGTACCGAGGTTGGAGTTACCGGCAACAGGTGTGTTCTTAACGTAACCGTTACCAATTACTTCTGCAAAGCCGTCTTCAACGATGTCGAAGATTTCCTGGTTATCAGCATCTGTAAGACCGTAGATGAAGCCGCGTGCTTCGTCGATAACTGTGTCACCGATACCTACAAGCTCGAGAGTGCCGGACTTGAGGTTTTCGATAGCTGTTACGATAGCTTCTGTAACTGCATCAATTTCAGCCTGGCGGTCAATCTTGAGATCCTTTGCAAGACCATCAACGAGAGCAACTGCATCCTCAAGGTCTGCCCATGAGTCTGTTGTCCAGTCGTCCTTGTTGAGCTTTGCAACTTCTGCAAGAGCATCGTTAAGGCCGCTGTAATCAGCATCCTTATATGCGAGAGCTGCTGTAGCATCTACAAGAGCCTGTGCTGCGTCGTCAACGACATCCTGCTCAAGTGCTGTGTAAGCGGGATCGGCGTCACGAACGTCAACTGCTGCGTTGTAAGCAGCCTCATAGTCTGCCCATGAGTCGGGTGTGAACCAGTCTGTGGAGTCAGCCTTTGCAACCTTCTCGTCACCTGCTGTGATAGCGGCGATAAGTTCTTCAAGGTTTGCGGGTCTGTACTCAAGCATTGCAACTGCTTCGTAAACGGGGCCGGAAGCCTCATCAACGAGAGCCTGGTCGTCAATCTTGTAGTTGTAGTTGATAGCCTTAAGAGCGTTTACAACTTCCTTGACAGAGGCATCTGTATATGTCTTCTTGAGGTTAGCCTCGAGAGTTGTGATATAAGCGGAAAGCTTGCCGTCTGTAGCGTAGTTGTAAAGAGGTTCGCTTGTGTTAGGATCGATAAGTGCATCGTAAACCATCATATAGCTTGCGGGAAGTGCAGCTCTGAGGGTTTCGAGGTTTGTTGCTGCAAGGGCAATAGTTGTGTTGTCCTTGCTTGTGAGCTCGCCTGCGTTGTAGGAAGCAACAATTCTTTCAGCTTCTGCGTAAGCGCCTCTGACACTGTCGAGGATGTCTTCAAAGCCGTCTTCGTCAGCGTCGGGATACTCGCCCATATACATACCGCCGGATACGGTCTGGTTGTATGTGTTCATAGCTTCTACAAGCGGATTGATGTTAGCATCCTGATATGCGAGCTTGCTCATTGCATCACGCAGTGTTGCTTCAACAGCGTCAACCTTTGCCTGCTCGTTAATCTTGAGAGGAGCAGTCTGGCCGTCTGTGTACATTGTGTTAGCTGCTGCAAGTGCATCAGCAAATACCTTGTAGGTATCTGTTGTGTAGTACTGAGCGTCCTTGTTCTTTTCGTTTGCAAGGTCGATAGCTGCCTTGAGGTTTGCATAGTTAGCGTCCTTAAGAGTAAGGCCTTCGTATGCTGCCTTGAGGTCTGCTGCCATCTTGTCAACTCTTGCCTGCTCTGTGATGTCGAGACCTGTTACAACGTTTTCAACTGCAACATCAACAGCGGACCAGTTGGAGTACCAATCCTTGTTTGCCTCTTCAGCCTGAATGAGAGCAAGGTACTTGTTTACTTCGTCGTAGTTTGCTGCGTTATACTCGAGAGCATTACGAGCATCGTAGATTTCCTGAGCAACTGCGTTAACCGTTACCTGGCTGTCAGTTTCTCTGGAAGCAAGTCTGTCGTTAGCTGCTGCACGGGCAGTAACAAGTCTGTTCCAGCTGTCTGCTGTGTAGTACTTCTCTGCCTCTGCCTCGTAAGTAGCCTCGATACCCTTCTGCTCGTTAGCAAAGGTCATATCAACCTTGTTAAGAGTTGAGCTGAGCTCCTGGTAGAGGGCGTCGATTTCTGCAACAAGACCTGTAATCTTATCCTGCTCCATAATTGTGAGAGCTTCGTCACGCTCAGCGAGCTTTGCACGAATCTCAGCAATAAGCTCGGGGCTGTAGTAGGAGATGGGGTAGTTGTTTGCGGAGTTGGAGGGGTCAACAACCTCAACTGTCATATCAAGGCTTTCCTGTACAGCTTCCTGAACTTCATCAAGGGGAGCAAAGTCAGCCGGAAGGAGAGTGAGGTTATTGTATGCTGTTTCAAGAGCTGCTGCGTAGCCGTCAACAACGGGCTGG
The DNA here is from genome assembly GCA_045605425.1 of Acutalibacteraceae bacterium. Lineage (GTDB taxonomy): Bacteria > Bacillota > Clostridia > Oscillospirales > Acutalibacteraceae > UBA8612. The sequence continues at coordinate 70,461 of JAZUQA010000008.1, read as the reverse complement.
TCAGGCCTCTTGAGTGAACGGTCGGACTGACCGAGAGCACAAGCATTTGTCCAAGCGTTGTAGGAGTCTGTTGTGTAGTAATCAGCCGGAAGCATCGGATCGGTAAGCTTAAGGTACTCATACTTCGGAGGAGCCTTGATTTCTGCGCCGCCGGCAGCACCGTTTTCGCCTGTACCTGTCTTGTAGCTGAGGTATCTGTCAACGTTGGTGTAGTCTGCGTTAACGAGTGTAACGTTAATCCAACCAACATCAATAGCGTCAACCATCATATCTACCTTGTTCTGGTAGCGGACGTCTGTTCTTTCAAAGAAGTTCTTGCCGTTTTCATCAAGCTCGTAGAGAGAGTTGATGGGAATATCAACCTCGTTGTAGGAGCTGAAGCAATCCTGCGGATAGAACTCGCCCGTGTTGTAGTAGGTCGGGTCGTTAGCCGGGTGAGGTCTGTAATAGCGCTGACCATCTATATCCTTCGTTACTTCTGCAATCTTTGCATAAAGCTTGGTGAAGTCAGCGGGGAGATACTTAAGGTTTGCAATGGCTGTCTGAAGCTCTGTCTGAATAGTTGCTGTGTCAGCATCGTTAAGAGTAACATCTGTGATAGCAGCCTTAGCCTTTGCGAGTGCTGTCTGGAAGGCTGTGAAGGAGCCGTCGGAGTTGTCGTAACCGTCTGCAAGCTGACGGAAGTTTTCTTCTTCCTGTGCTACGTAGTTACGGATAGCTGTCTTGTCTACGTAGTTGAGGGTGAAGTTCCACATATAGTGGGCGTAGGTCTTGTAAGAGCCTTCGTTGGTAAGCTCTGTCCAGAAGGAGTAGTTACCTGCTGCGGGAAGGTTATCAGCTTCAAAACCGTAGGTAAGTGAAAGCGTGTCGCCGGCCTTAACACCGTATGTGTTGTCGCCCGATACACCTTCTGCGTTGAAGCTGGTGCCGAGTCTAATTGCGGTTGTCTTGTTGTTGCCGTTAACAACGTCAGAGAAGGAAACAAAGCCGTTGAAGAAGCCGGTGTTTGTAACCTGAAGAACTGTCGGGTTGGAGTTGTTGGATGTACCGTTAGAGGAACGGTTTTGATTCTGAAGAGAGATAAACTTGAAGCCTGTACCGATAGAAGAAAGATTCGGAATTACGGAGCTGTCGATTGTAATATCGAAGCGTGCTCTGTGGCCCATATCCTCACCCGGGTTGGACCAGAAGTCAATCTTACCGCTCTGACCGTCGTGAGCAGCAAGCCAGTCTGTACCATCGGACTGACGGGCTCTTGTAACCTCCCACCAAGCCATACCTGTACCGGCAACCTTCTGGTAGCCGACACCGACAAAGTTGTTGTTGGAGGATGTATCAAGGTTGATACCGTAGTTAGCGCCGCTGAATACGTCCTGACCGGTGTAGTAAGCACCTGCGGGAAGAACGCCGCCGTTACCGAAGAGGATAGCTGTTTCGAAAACGGTTCTGTAAACAGTTGCGCTCATTGTTGTTGAGCCCTTAACGAAGGAGGTCCAACCTGCTGCCTGAGGAGCGGGAAGAACAGCGGAAGACTCTACCTGCTCGTAAACCTTTTCACCGAGTGTGTACTTGAATACGTACTTGATGAATGCGTTCTGTGCGGAAGTACCGCCGGTAATCTGACCGGTGCTGGTACCTGCGTCCCAAGTGTATTCAACTGTGTTGCCGTTGGACTCTGTAACCGTTACGGAAACGCCTGTTGCACCCTGGGGAGCCTGGAAGTGGAACTTGGAGTATTCGTAGTTGACTGTGCCTGAAGCGTAGTCAACAACGCCGCTCTGGAGAGTTGTACCTGTGGGCTGTGCGCCTGCGCCGTAGCCGCTACCTGCGATATAGATAACAGGCGGAATAGTTGTTGTACCTGCGTACTGGCCGTTGTTGGAAACGTCTGTACCGTCGAAGGTAAGAGCATCGATAGCGGAGTTAAGAAGAACGATAGCTGCATCAATATCAGCCTGTGTTGTGTTAATCTTGTTAACCTGCTTGTATGCTTCCTGGAATGCTGCACGGTAAACAACATCGTCTGTCTGGCGCATTGCTGTACGCTCTGCGTTAACGAGTTCCTTAAGCTCTGCCTTGTTATATGTAACGAAGGAGAGAAGAACGGGCATATAAGTGTTGTGGGGGTTATCCAGGTCGCTACTTTTGTTGAAGGAGTAACCGTGAGAAATCATTGTGTACTTCGTTCCGTCTGCAGGAAGAGTACCATTGATTGAAAGGAAGGTATTGGAGCCTCTGGCGTTAGCAAGAGTTACCGTAGAAATATTGGAATTGATCGAGGTTGTGCCTGCTGTGCCTTCCTGAAGGTTGCCGCTGGAGTAGCCGACATCGCCAATCTTGAAGTGGAGGCTGAAGTCTGTTGTAAGACCGTTATCAGCAGCAAGGTGTCTCCAATAGTTGACTCTGAGGTTAAGGTCAGCCATTGTCTTGTGAACGCTTGTATCAACATAAACTGTTGTTACCGGACTTCTGCCCTGAGTTGTAAATCTCGCAAATTCGGAGATTGTACGGCAGTTATCACGCTTGGGAGAGGTAAAGATAAGACCGTAGTTGGGGTCACCCATACCTGTGAAGCCACCGTCATCCTGTGAGGTGTAGTTGTAATAACCGGCTGTAGCATTTGTCCAGTTGGGGATTTCTCTGCCTTCGTAACCGATTTTTGCTTCTTCACTCTGTGCTCGAGCATCGCCGTATGCAGTGTCACCGAGAACTGTCATAACATATGTCTGTGAGTTCCAGTGAGCTCTGTTGGTTTCTGTGTTGTTGAAACGGTTACCACGGAAGTTACGTGTGAAAACGTAGTAACCTGCGGGAGTTCTGATATCGTCAACATAGCTGTAAGCGTACTGAGTGAACTCATCGCCGGCAGCGTTCTTGTATGTGAACTTGAACTCTGCTGCTGTACCTGCTGTAGCTGTACCGCCTGTGATTGTCCAGTTATAGGTCTTTGTAGCACCGTCAGCACTTGTTGTGACTGTGGGGGCGCTTACATTAATACCGCTCTGGGGTGCGAGGGTAACGTCTGTAAGGTCAGCCGCAAGATCAATTGTGACGTTCATATCGTTGGGGTAGAGAGCCTGTGTTCTGTGGTTAACAGTGTACTGCTGGATAACGTTGCCGAGCTTCTGCTGGGTAAGACCGTTACCTGCTGCACCGACAACAAGTCTTGAAGGAACTGTGGGAGTACCAGCGATTGTGTCGTGCTCGTAATCGTCTGCTTCTTCCGTGCCCATCTCGGAAAGGCGGACGTTCTTGGAAGTATATGTACCGTTTTCATTAATTGTGAAAACACGGCAAGCAGGGTCGTGGTGACCGTAGGAGTGCATTGTAACAGCCTCGGTATAACCGATTGTGATGCCGTCTGTTGTTGTACCGACGAAATTGTTGGTGTGGTCGTGACCTACAAAGTTACCGACCATACAGCCTGTACGAACCATTGCATCATACTGACCACCGTTAATCTCAGAGGGGCAGGGACCTTCGTTCATCGAGCCTGTGATAGTGGGGTTAGAAGAATCGAGAACCCAATATCTGTCTGTCCACTGGCCGGAGCCGCCCTTAACCGCACCTGAAGTTGAGCTGGGAACAGAAACAAGAAGCTTGTCATAAACCTCAGGAACGATAATGTGCTGGAAAACGAGGTGAGGAACGCTGCCGTAAGCAGCGACCTGCTGCTCGTACCACTGGAGCTGGTCAGCCTTTACGTGGTCGTAGTCACCGTTTTCGTCGTAGCTACCCGAGTCCATCGGGAAAACAGCAAACTCAATTGTGCTGCCGTCCCTTGAATAAATCGGGATACCACCTGTACCAACGCCGCTGAGGCTGTCAACGTCAAAGTCAACGCCGTAATCGGAAAGACCGACTGCGAAATCGTACTGCTCCTGGTTTGAGGGAGTATTGACGAGTGTTGCGTCTTCTTCGTCGTGGTTACCGAATGTCATTGCATAGGGAACACCTGCATTGATAATCGGGTTCAAGAACTGTCTGATTGATGACCAGGTATCGTCTGCACTCATTTTACCGGCAATGTTATCACCGGTGAAAACTACCAGGTCAGGGCTGTACCTGCTCATGGCCTTGGTAATGAGAGCAAGGGCGTCCTCATGGACTTCCTTGTCATCCTGAATGTCGGTAAGCTGAACAATGGTGAATTCGCCCTTTTCGTCGAAAGTGAACTTATCAGTGTAAGCTGCACTTGACGAAATGGTCATCATCGGGACAAGACCGATAACCATTGCAACCGACAGAACTAATGAGAGAATTTTATTCATTTTTCTCACGCTTAATTCCTCCTTGCGAATTTTTGGGATTTCCCTTTTAGTACCCGTGCGTGCCTGCTTTTACAGACACCGCCACTTATACTATTGGTGTATCAATTGTATCACTTAATAATCAATTAGTCAATTGATTTTACTTTAATTTTATATATAAATTTGTAAAAATATTATATTCAAGTTTTGTTTTTGTGCATTTGTGACATATTTTGATGTTTCTTTTTGTTTAATAGTTTTTTTCATTCCAATTCTGCAAAAACCGCCACTCCATCTGCACTTTCCGTTCCCTGTCTTTCCTTCTCCACTCTCCGTTTTCGTTTTTCCTTTCTTCGTTTTTCATTCTTTTTTCAAATTAAAAAAGCGCCCCGGGCTTTTACACCCGGGGCGCCGTTTTAAATTATGCTATTTTAAGAACAATTCCTTAAAATTACTTGGTAACTGTTACGTTGATAGCTTCTGCTGCTGCATCGTACCAGCCGGACTTATCCTTGAGCTTGAGGCTCATTGTGTACTCGCCAACGTTGGAGAAGTTACGGATAATTGTCCATGTCTCTGTGCCGTCACCGTTGTCAACTACAGTTGCGTTGGAGCTTGTGTATGTTGAAGTACAACCGATGGAGAATGCGAGCTGAACCTTAGCTGTAGCTGTGGGAACAACTACGGTCATAACACCCTTGGTGTTTCTGGTAAGAGCAAGGGACTTGCCTGCCTCTGCGGAACCGTCTGCAGGAGCTGCAACGAAGATGATTTCAGCCTCGGGCTTTTCAACGATTTCTACGTCGAACTCGTATGTGAATGCTTCCCAAGTCTTGCCGAACTTAGCCTTGAACTGGTATGCACCTGAGCCAAGGGACATAGAAACTGTCCAAACCTCGTATGCGGGCTCAACCTCTGTGTAGTCAACAACATTACCCTGAGCATCATAGGAAACGATTGTTACGTTTCTGTGATATCTGTCGTAAGTCTGTGTACCACCCTTGTAGTTGATGAGCTGAATCTTGCTGGGAGCGCCTGTGACAGTTACTTCGTACTGTCTTGTCTCTCTCTTGTAGTAAGGATCGCCGAGCATTTCTACGTTTGTAACAGCTGCTTCGGAGATTACGAGAGCGTTAGCTGCATCAACGATTGCTGCTGCTGCGTCGTCAACTTCCTGCTGCTTGGAGATACCAAGACCGTAAACAACTGCGTTAATAGCTGCCTGGAGCTTCTTGACGGAAGCCTGTGTATACTGGTTGAGGTCGCCCTTAGACTCTACGAGTGCAAGAGCTTCTTCAACTGCTGTGTAGTCAGCGGGCTTCTCAGCAAGAGCGTCGTTAGCTGCTGCGAGAGCTGCTGCTGCTTCGTCAACCTCAGCCTGACGGCTTACACCGACTGCGTACTCTTCGTCAACGATAGCCTGAGCTGCTGCAAGCTTTTCAGCGTAAGCTGCCCATGTGTCTTCTGTTGCGTACTCTTCAGCAACCTTGGGCTCTGCGGCAATAGCTGCCTTGAGGTCTGCAAGGTTAGCTCTGAGCTCGAGAGTATCGATAGCTGTTCTGAGTGCAAGTGTTGCTGCATCGATGATAGCCTGGTTTTCGCCGGCTTCGTCAGCGATCATATCGGGAGCAACTTCCTTAGCTGCGTCAAGGTAAGCGTTGAGGTAAGCCTGTGAGTACCAGGATGTTGTTGTGTAATCGTCGGGATTGAGTGCTTCTGCCTCTGCGATTACAGCGTTGAGCTCGTCATAATCACAAGTGCCGAGGTACTTCATACCGTCGATAGCTGCAAGGAGGTTGTTTGTAGCTGTGAGAACTTCTTCCTCGGAAGCGTTGTCATCAGCAAGAACAGCCTGAGCTGCTTCAAGAGCTTCGTTGTAAGCTGCGAGTGTTGCAGATGTTGCGTTTTCAAGAACAACTTCTGTGTTGATAGCTGCTTCAAGAGCTGCCTTGTCAGCCTTGAGAACGAGCTTAGCCTCTGCTGCCTTAAGAGCTGTGATAGCGTCTGCTACTGCCTGAGCTGTAGCGTTATCATCGTCATAAACAACCTGTGCATCAGCCATAACTGCTGCAAGGTTTGCTTCTGCGAAGGAAGCGGGTGTGTAAGCTGCTTCGTTTTCAACAAGAGCCTGAGCTGCCTGGAGAGCCTCAAGGAGAGCTGCCTTGTCAGCCTTAACAACGAGCTTATCTTCTGCTGCTTCGATTGCTGCTACCTGCTCTGCAATTTCTTCTGCTGTTGCATCGCCGTTAGCGAGAACAACGTTAGCTGCTGCAAGAACGTTTGCAAGGTCTGCTGCTACCCAAGAATCGGGTGTGTAGTTTTCTTCAAGAAGTGCGCTTGCACGTGCAACTGCTGCTACAAGAGCGGAGTTGTCGGCCTTAGCCTCAAGAAGAGCGATAGCTGCTGTGAGAGCGTCTGCTGCTGCGTCGAGAGCTGTCTGGTCGAGAGCTGCGACTGCTGCATCCTTGTCAGCCTCTGCCTGAGCCTTAGCTGCTTCATAAGCTGTTACGGAAGCGGGCTTGAAGCCTGCGAGGTCTGCGGGAATAGCATTAACTGCTGCATTCCACTTGTCGTAGCTGAGGGTCTTATCCTCAAGCTGGAAGTTAGCGAGAGCTTCTGCTGCTGCATCAACTTCTGCCTGCTCGCCGTTCTTGTCGTAAACGACAGACTGGTCGATAGCCTTAGCTACGTTGTAGAGAGCTTCGTACTCTGCCCAGTTAGCGTAGAGGTTAGCATTGGGAAGCTTTGCTTCGTATGCTGCGATAGCATCGTTAAGAGCATCGTAGTTAACCTTTGCGTACTCTGTGAGAACGAAAGTATTGAGAGCGTCTGCTGCTGCGTCAGCTGCTGCCTGCTCGCCGTTCTTGTTGTAAACAACTGTCTGGTCGATTTCCTTAGCTTCGTTGTAGAGAGCTTCGTATGCTGCCCAGTTGGAATAGATGTCCTTGTCAGCTACCTTTGCTTCATATGCTGCGATAGCATCGTTAAGTGCATCGTAGTTTACCTTTGCGTACTCTGTGAGAACGAAAGTATTGAGAGCTTCTGCTGCTGCATCAGCTGCTGCCTGCTCGCCGTTCTTGTCGTAAACGACAGACTGGTCGATAGCCTTAGCTTCGTTGTAGAGAGCTTCGTATGCTGCCCAGTTGCTGTAGTTGCCAGCCTCGGGAAGCTTTGCTTCGTATGCTGCGATAGCATCGTTAAGAGCATCGTAGTTAACCTTTGTGTATTCAACGAGAACGAATTCGTTGAGAGCCTTAGCTGCTGCGTCAACTGCTGCCTGGATTGTGCCCTGCTCGTTATCGTATTCGACGGATGTGTCGATTTCGAGAGCTGCAATGTAAAGAGCTGCGTACTCATCCCAGTTGCTGTAGTTACCAGCATTACCGGAAAGTACCTCGTAAGCATCCTTAGCTGCTTCAAGAGCGGAGTAATCAACCTTAGCAAGCTTCTTGAGACCTGTGATAGCATCTTCAAGTCTCTGTGCTGCTGCGTTAACAGCATCCTGCTGATCCTTGAGTGTTGTTTCCTTGTTGAGAGCCTCAGCTGCTGCAAGAGCTTCGTTGAACTCTGCTACTGTAGCTGCTGTGCAGTTTGCTGTATCAGCATCTGCAGCCTTTGCGATAGCTGCCTTAAGAGCTGTAAGGTCAGCGTACTCAATGACGGGCTCTTCTGTTGTGGGTTCATCGGGCTCAGATACGGGTTCTTCGCCGATGGTAATTGTAACTGAGTTAGTCTTGACAGTTTCTGCAAACTTCTTTGCAAGCGTACCTGAGCTATAAGAAGAGTCAGAGTTGTTAACTGCCTGAAATGTGAGCTGCTTGTTTGTTGCAAGAGTTGAACCGTCGAACATAATCTGTTCTGCGGGGAAGAAGATTGTTGCTTTGTCGCCAATTGTTGCATCGCTATTAACAACAAGTTCAAGTGTGTAAAGAAGAGTATTCTTTCTTGCTTCCTTAACTATGTCAACGTTTGCACCGTCGTAAAGACGCTTGAGAAGAACACCTGAATAACCGGATGTATAAGGTGTATCCATCATGGTGGGCTTTGCGGGGTTGTAGTTCTGCTTCCAGTGGCAAGCAAAGTCACTGTAAGTTACGGTACTGCCGGCGTTGATTTCGTTAAACACACCGGAATCCCAAAGAATGAACTCACTACCGTTGGAGCCAAGGTAGTAGTTTGTCTTGAGGTAAACCTCAACTGTGACTTTGTCACCGGGCATTGCATACTTCTTGTCTGTTACGATTGTGTAAACAGCCTCAGAACCTTCGTACTGAGTAAGAAGGTCGCCTGTGTAGCCGGGATCCTCTGTTGTGGGTTCCTGTGTTGTAGTCTCGTCTACCTTTTCTTCGCCAATTGTAATTGTAAGTGTATTTGCGTTTACAGTTTCAGCAAACTTCTTTGCAAGTGTACCGGAGCTGTATGAAGAATCGGAATTGTTAACAGCCTGGAATGTAAGCTGCTTGTTTGTTGCAAGAGTTGAACCGTCGAACATAATCTGCTCTTCGGGGAAGAAGATTGTTGCCGTTGAGCCGATTGCTGCGCCGTCGCTAACCTTGAGTTTAAGTGTGTAGAGGAGCGTGTTGTCTTCTGCGGTCTTAACTACATCAACATTTGCACCGTCGTAAAGACGCTTGAGAAGAACACCTGAATAACCGGATGTGTAAGGTGTATCCATCATTGTGGGCTTTGCGGGATTGTAGTTCTGCTTCCAGTGGCAAGCAAAATCACTGTAAGCTACAGTACTGCCGGCGTTGATTTCATCAAACACACCGGAATTCCAAAGAATGAACTCACTACCGTTGGAGCCAAGGTAGTAGTTTGTCTTGAGGTAAACCTCAACTGTGACTGTGTCACCGGGCATTGCATACTTCTTGTCAGCTACAAGTGTATATGTAGCTTCGGAACCTTCGTACTGGGTAAGGAGACCTGCTGCATTAGCTGCAACGGCTACTGAACCGAGAACGAGGGCTGCTGCAAGTACCAGGCTGAGAATTTTCTTTGTCATTTTCATTTTAGAAAATAGCCTCCTGTTATACTTTTCTAACCGCTACCCGGGGAAACCCCCGGATAGCGAAATCAGACGAACAAATTAGCCGACGTAATTCTGAGGAATACCGTCAGTATTGAACATAACATAGTCTTCGATGATTGCGATATCAAAGTCGTCAACGCTGTCGTCAGCATTGATATCCATTGCAAATGCGTTTGCAAGCGTGAGGTCGCTGTACTCGTAGATGTACTCGTTGAACATAAGGTAGTCGGACGGGTCGTTCATATCGAAATCGTCAACATAACCGTTGCCGTCGCTGTCGCCGAAGACAACAATGTAGTATGTTTCAACTACTTCGCCATCAGCATCAACAAGTTCAACCTTTGCGCCTGTACCGAAGCCGTCTGCGCCGTCAGCGTATGTTGTAACAATCTCGCCGTCGCCGGAAACTTCAACAACGCCTGCAAGGTCGTCTGTAAGAGAGCCGTCGAAGGGAAGACCGTAGATGAAGCCACGCTCTTCGTCAATGATTGTATCGCCGAGAGCTACAAGCTCGGGTGCTACAGCGGGCTTTGCAACAACAGCTGCAATAGCTGCAAGGAGTTCTTCCTCTGCTGCGTTTACTTCGTCCTGAGTAGCTGCATCGTCAGCATAAACTCTGTTAGCCTTTGCAAGAGCTGCCTCATAATTTGCCCAGGATGTTGCCTCTGCTTCATCCTCTGCAAGTGCAGGGAGAGTCTTGATAGCTGCATCAAGAGCTTCCTTGTTAACCTCGGGAACGATGGGCTCGTCGCCGCCGTCAAGAGAGGTAACAACTGTGAAGTTGATTGTGCCTTCGGAAAGGTCAACTACACGGTCAGCAACTGTGCCGTCCTCATAAGTATCCTTGTACTGTGAGAAGTGGAAAGCTGCTACAGGAATAGCCTGTGCCTCGTAAAGCGGATAGCCGTAATCGTCAAAGTTTGTGTTGGGAGTACCGGCGGAAACATACATTCTGCCGGAGATGTTGGAGCTGCTTCTTACAGCAGCCTGGGGAAGGGTTACGACACCCTTTGCGCCTGCAGCTGCATCAACTGTAAGATTGACAGCGAAAATCGGCTGATACTCAGCCATAACAACAGCTGTGCTATAGCCGTACATTGATGTTGCGGGGCGGTCCATATACTGGTCGGGACCGAAGCCTGCGGAAAGAACGTTGTAAGCAGCACCTGTTGCGTTAACTGCTGAGCCGTCCTTCCATGCTGCGGGGTACATATCTGCGATTGCGGCTGCATTATCAGCACCTGCGAAAGCGGTGGTGAGAGCAGCGGCTGCATTGTACTCATAAGGAGTATCAAAGCCTGCGTAGCCGTTGTTGCCGACAGCTTCGTCTGCAAGAGCAGCTGCTTCCTCATCGTAAGCAATCTGTTCGATAACTTCAGCGCCGAGACCTGCTGCGGCTGTTGCATCGTAATCGTATGTTGAGCCGTCAAGCTTAGTGGGAGCAAAAAGGCCGTTTGAGTAAGCCATAATATAGTTTGCAATACTTGCATAGTAGTTTGTCTGACCCCAGACTTCTACACGGATAACTTCACCGTCAAGAACCTTGCCGTCTGTTATCTCGGTGTACTCGCCGGACTCATCAACACGGTATGCCTTGAGACCGATTTTGGTAGTATAGGGGTTAGAGGTTGCATCGTAATCACCGACTGCTGCAAAAGAGCCGACTGACATTACGCCTGCAAGCATAGCAACTGCTACTATAACCGCCAGAACTCGTCTTGTAAGTTTCATTGAGCGAGTTTCCTCCTATTCTTATTCTTTTGTTAAACACATCATAAGGTGAGTGTTGCTTCTGACTTATGCACCGTAACTTTGAGGAATACCGTCAGTATTAAACATAACATAGTCCTCGATGATAGCGATATCAAAGTCGTCAACGCTGTCGTCAGCATTGATATCCATTGCAAATGCGTTTGCAAGTGTGAGGTCGCTATATTCGTAGATGTACTCGTTGAACATAAGGTAGTCGGACGGGTCGTTCATATCGAAGTCGTCAACATAACCGTTGCCGTCGCTGTCACCGAAGATAACAATGTAGTATGTTTCAACTACTGCATTGTTAACATCGTAAAGTTCAACCTTTGCACCAGTACCGAAACCGTCTGCACCGTCAGCGTAAGTTGTAACAATCTCGCCGTCGCCGGAAACTTCAACAACGCCTGCAAGGTCGTCTGTAAGAGAACCGTCGAAGGGAAGACCGTAGATGAAGCCACGCTCTTTGTCGATAATTGTATCGCCGAGAGCTACAAGCTCGGGTGCTACGTATGCGCTCTTGATTTCAAGAGTTGCTGCCTCGGAAACCGTAAAGGTTACGGGTGCTGAGTAGAAGCTTGATGCGTCAGCTGTGTCGCTGACTGCCATTTTGTAAAAATACTCTGAATTTTCGGGAATAAGAACGGTGCCCATTCCGCTGACGTCCTCACGGACCTTGAGGCGGAAGGAGAAGCAGGCAACAGAAGTTGCGCTGTTGAACGCACCGATAGTTGTTCCGTCAGAATCTGCGATCCATTGAATTGCGAATGCCGAATAGCCCTCTGCATATTCTGCAGGGATAAAATCTCCATTAGTTGTTGAAGTTGTACTGCCTGCAACAGCTGTTACGCCGTTGATGTCAGCTACAAGGCTGTCTTCAACAAGCTCAAACATATCTGTTGAGTAAAGCACGGGCCAACGCATTGTTGTTGCGTTGTAGTTGTTACTAATGCTGACTGTTACGGTAACCTCTGTACCGGGTTCAGCCGTTTCGGCACTCAACGCAAGACCGACATTCATAGCCTCGTCGCCTGTTGCTGTGCCAACTGCAAAAGCGTTAAGTGCAAAGCACGAAACGAGCATTGCAAGGCTGAGAACAAGCGCTGCTATTTTTCTCAGTTTTCTTGTCATTGGGTTGCCCCCTTTTAAAAGCATTTTGTGTCCGCCGGGTCAGCCCGGGAGCTAACCCGGCAAAACACTTATAATATTATTGTAATTAATTCAGACGGAATTACTGGGGAAGAACAATACCGGAGAAGGTACCGTCCTGAGGAATCTGGTAGTCGTAGATAGCCATGTTTGCAACCTGAACTGCAAATGCAACGTCGGAAATGTCGATGCAGTTATCGGCAACGATGTCGGCTGCCTTAACCTTAGCTGCTGCTTCCTCGTCTGCATTGAGTTCCCAGTTAGCAAGCATAATAATATCACCAATGTCTGTTGTTTCAATCATACCGTCACCGTTTGTATCGCCGTAGATAACAAGTGTGTAATCTACATTGTCAACAGTAACTGTATCGCCTGTACCGAGTGTACCGCCGTTGTTTTCGTTTGCAGTATAGACAAGCTCTGCACCACCGGTTGTAGCAATGATGGACTCAACACCGCCGTCATAGTTGAATACAAGACCGTCGATGAACTTTGCACCGTCGTCAAATGCCTTGATTGCGGGTGCCCAGTTGTAGCCTTCACCTGTACCGGTGTTCATGCCTGCAAGTGCTGCATATACATCAGCTGCGGGTGTGAAGTCAAGACCTGCTGCGATTTCTTCGAGAGCTGCAAGAGCATCAAGAAGAGCCTGTGCTGCTGCGTCGATATCCTCCTGGAACTCTGCAAGGAGACCTTCTTCAACGTTCATAGCATCTTCATAAGCTGCAAGGAGAGCCTCAATGCCTGTGAACTTTGCTTCGTAATTGTCGATAGCGAAGATTGCGTCTGCCTGTGCAATAGCGTCAAGAAGCTGTGCGTAGTCAGCGGGGTCAGTGCTCTTGGAAGCAAGACCCTTGTAAGCAGCGATGATTTCGTGACGAGCTGCGTTAACCTTTGTCTGACGAAGGTCTGCGCTGTTGTCATCAAGAACTGTTTCTGCGAAAGCAATAGCCTTCTCAAGAGCTGCCCATGTCTTTGTTGAGTACTCGTTTTCGTCCATAAGAACGTACTTGTCGTATACAAGTCTGTATGCGTGCTGCAGGTAATTCTTAGAAGCTGTTCTCTGGATGAGACGCTCAGCGTTCATCTGATACATATGGCCTCTGTAAGTGATGTCGAAGAGCTTGAGAGTGGGAATCTCTGCGAGAGCCTTCTCGTAAGCTGCAATCTCTTCAGCTGTTGCATCGGGTCCGGGAGCCTCGGGCTTCTTCTGAGAATTGATAAGAGAATCAATGTTATCTCTGTGGTCTGCATAACGCTCATAGGTGTAGAGAACATAGTCCTCAGCGCCCATGTAGTTGTAGTCGGGATCGTCATACTCCATGCCTTCGGGGTTGGAGGGCTGATACTGCTCTCTGAGAGCCTCAAGAGAAGCAACACCGGCGCTGACTGCCTTTTCGTCGAGAGCTTCAACTGCTGCCTTAAGGTTTGCAGCTGCTGCTTCGTAGCCGTTGTTAACTGCGTCGAAGGTGTCAACTGTCTTGGGAGCAAGAACGATAGCCTGAGCTGCGTCAAGAGCTGCTACGTAGTTATCCCAGATAGCTGTGCCAGCTACGTCGTAGTTAGCCTTCTGGCGGTTAGCGTTCATAACGTCGCCAACAAGTCCGGGAAGACCGAAATCGTTGAAGATAACGAGCTCACGTGCGATTGTGTAATCAATTGCACTACCGGAGTGTGTGGGTGAGAATGTAAGAGTAAGAGCTACGTTGTAGTTGCCTACGTAGTTCATAATGTCTTCGTCAACTGTCTTTGTGGGATCCTCAGGATCTGTAACCTGGGGAGGAACAACCTTCATAAGGTCGAAGCCTGCAAAGTAACCGTTGTAATCGGTGTTGACTGTTGCGAAGCCGGGATTCTGAAGAGCGGCGGATACATCCTGACCGTCTGCAGTTGTTGCTGTATAGCTCTTGAAGCTGATTGTTGCTGCAAGACCGTGGTTAGTCTCGTTCGTGCTGTCACGGCCGAGTGTGTAGCCCTGGTCTGCAAGGTCGCCCCAGCTGTTAACGTATGCGGCGGGAGCGGAAACAACGTAGTGGTTGTTTGAACCGAACTTACCGACATACTGAAGCGGCCAACCGTCAGCATCGTATGCATAGTACTGCTCGTCATCATCGGGATGTGTTGCGCTTACGTATGTGTAAACATTAACCTCGATGGGAGACTCTGTAAGTGACTTACCTGTTTCGTCAAGGATTTCGTAAGCGATTACGAACTTGACAAGACCGTCTGCATCGATAGCACCTGTTACGGGGAAGGACTTGGTCACACCACCGTTAAGTGTTTCGTTTGCATTGTAAGTAACAGAAACCTTACTATTATTAGTTGTAATAGATTTAACTCTAACCTTATAAAGAGCATCCTGATGTGTTACACCTTCAGCATCTGTATAAGCTGTGTTAACGCCTGTAGAGCTGTTACGAAGAACAATCGAAGTACCTGCAAGAGATCTTGTGGTGCTGTAGATGAAGTTCGGGTATGTAACAGTCGGGTCTTCGAGCTGCTGAGCTGTTGTAAGTTCAAGAATCATACAAACAAGCGGAAGAGCAGCGGGAAGAAGGTTTGTTCTGATCTCGTAGAGACCTGTGCAAAGGCCCTTAAGAAGGTCGCCGAGCTTTTCCTTTGTAAGAAGAGCATCAACTGTTGTAAGACCTGCGGGGAAGAGGCCGGGGATGATGGAATTGAGAATGTTCTCAATTGTGCTGAGGATAACCTGTACGGGAGGCTTGTCAAGAGGACCGCCCGGACGTCTGTCGAACAGGTCGAACAGATATTCGATCTTCATATCAAGAACGTTACCGAGAAGGATATCAAGAATGATAACCTCGGAACCTGTGATAGCAACTTCTGTTTCTACACCGTTCTTGAGAACTCTTGCTGTTGCAGGAAGCCACTCAAGAGGAATGAGACCGAAGAGAACACCGTCGAGCTTCTGCCATGCAGTCTTGGATGTGTCGCCTGCAAGGTCGGCAGCGTAGTCAAGGATACCGCCGTAGTTTGTGAGAGCCCAGTTAACGATGTGCTCGATTGTCTGCTCGAAGGTAAGGCCTTCGGGGATGTCCATATTTGTGATGGAGTTGAGATAGTATCTTGCGATAACAACTGCAACTGCCTTCCAACCGTCGTCACCGTTCGGGTCAATCTTACCGCTTGTGAGCTGGCCGTAGATATCAGCAGAGGGATCCTTGTCGGCGATGAGCTCGCAAAGAGCGTATGTAACGATTGAACGGATGGACTGTGCATCATCGGGAAGGATGATGTTTACTGCAAACTTCTCAAGAAGCTCTCTGCCGAAACGGACAACGCCTGTTTCAAGTGTGAGAGCGTCGATTTCTTCATCGGAGGGGATTGTGATCCACTGGGAGAGGAAACGCTCGCCGTAGTTCTTGAGGATGTACTTTGCAATGTTCTCGATGTTAGTGATAAGGTTGTCGTTGTCGCCGGGTACCCATTCGAGGCCTTCGACATTAACAACAGCTGTGAACCACTGACCGAGGATGTTGTTGAGCTCGGAGATAAGCTGATTTGTCTCGGAGCCTGCGAAATCGTAATCCGTGATTTCGTAATCAACATTTACAAGTGCACCGAACTCGTTGAGCTTAACCTTACCTGCTGCAACGTCTGCTGCAAGGCTGTTGCCTGCGGGGAAGTTGTAGTCAGCTCTGAGCTTTGCGATATCTGCACAGTCGTCAAGGTAGTAGCCGATGGTCTTCTCTTCTGTGACCATTACGCCGTCCTTTTCAACCTGGACTGTTTCAGTAATCTTGTAGGGGGAGAAATCCTTAACACCAAGAATCTCGTAGAGGAACTTCTTGATCTGGGTGTTGCCCAGAGGAACAAGAATTTCAGCGTATGCTCTCTGGAGAGCACCTTCGAATACGTCGTAGAAGCTGGGAGCGTCAAGGTCGAGAACGCCGCCGAGGTTCATCTTGATACCCCAGTCGAAGTCCTTTGCAAGGCTTTCTTCGAGGTCAACCATAAGGTCGTCGATAAGAACCTGAGCCATATTGTCTGCGACATATTTGGGATTGGTTTTCTTTTCCTCGTCGCTTATCTCATCCCACTCAGGGAGACCGTTCTCATCGTCGGGCTCGTAAACGAGGTCGTAGATGAGACCCTTGAGAAGGTTGGGAGCATCAAGGTAAGCCTTGATTTCGGGAAGAAGACCTTCGAGAAGACCTGTAAGTGTTGAACCAAGGTTAAGTGTGCCGTAACCGTAGGAAGCAAGCAGGTCTCTGTTGTCGTAGAGGAACTGGAAGACAGAGTAGAGAACATCAAGGTCTGTCTTGCCGGGTGTTGTTCTTCTTACACCTTCTGCTGTGAAGTTCTTCGAGGGTGTGCTGTTAAGTGCCTTGAACTCGAGGTTACCAAGGTCACCTGCGATGTTTGTAACGGTTGCCCAAGCGGAGCCGTTGTAAACACCTTCAAGAGAATTGAGCGCTGCGTCAATACTCGAGAATCTGATTGTTACGTTGATAACGGGGATCTTGAACGTGGGTTCTTCGATGTCCGCAAGCAATGCATCGATAGCATCAAGTGCGACCGAAGACAACTGAGCAGCTGTGAAGATGGGCTGGTCAATTGAGTCGTAGCCTGTGATGTTCTCGTCCTTGTACTCGCTGTATGCGGCCTCCGCACCAATTGCGAAAGTTGAGCATAACATTGCGACTGCAAGAAGCATGCTGAGGAGCTTTTTGAAATTACTCAAGTGATACACCTCCATAAAATTTAGCAAATGATTTTTGCTTTATTTGCAGGCAGCCTCTTGACCGGCTGCCATGCTGCGAAAAGGGGAACTGATTAGCTTCGGTTAACATACCTCCCTTGACTTTCATGCCGCTAAAACCTTCTATCTGCCGCTTTTAAACGAAGACCGCCGGAGACTGATGCCGCCGTGTGGTCAGCGTAAAAGCAGCGGACCCGGTTTTCGACGGCGGGGTTTTATTAGCAGAAGCAAATTAACTAAAAGTACATTCGCAAATGGGGGCACTACCCCCTTTGTACTTTTTCAGTTACTAACATATTAATACTTCATAAGGGCTTTGTCAACGAATTTTTGAAAAACGACGCCGATTTTCCTATTTGCACAATAAGAATATATAAAATTTGTGCACAAATGCTTGAACGGGTTTACCTTCGTTTTACCTTGGCACAAACCGTAATAAACAGCCAAAAAAGCGAAGCAACAAGATATTGTACTTTCAAGGGTTCTCACCCCTACAACTGGCGTCAATTCTTTCAAGCCCCTGTTCTGATACGCTATAGGCTGTGGGCAGATAATACGCTCTGACCGAATTTTGGTTTTATTGCTTTGTTTGTATTTTTTGGTGTTTTTTGCAAAATTTTTCCGCTTTTTTCACATATCGAAAAATTGAAAAAACACGTTTCGTTTTTCATTCTTTTTCTTAGGTTTTACGCTTCACTTTTTTCGACAAAAACCACTAGCTTTTATGTTCGATTTTTTTTGTTTTTCCGACTTAAAATAACCTTAACTTTCTCTTATAAATCTTCATCAAATTCCGAATACTTTCTTTCTCATTTTTTGTCGGTTTTCTGCACCGGATTCTGCAAATAAAACAGACTGAAAAGCGTTACGTTTTAGTTCTGCTTTTCAGTCGCATTTTTCTTTTTCTCAAATTACCGTTTTTGGCTTTGTATCACGGATTTTGAAGGCTGATTCCGCTCTTTTTATATGCTTGCTTTTGTGTGTATTTTTTTGTGCTGTTCGTTTATTTTTCGGTGGTGTTTTTTGTCTGATTTTCTCTTTTGTTTTTTAACAGAAAATTACGCAGCTTTTTGCTTGTGTTTTTCAATAATTTTCCTTATTTTTCAAAAAATTCTGCTCTATTTCACTGCTGTTAAGCTGAAAAGTTTTTTGTTTTTTATCTCTCCGCAAAAACCGGTATTTTCCAACCCGTTTCAGATAGAAAAAAAGAGCCGAGTGCCCTGCGTTGACACTCGGCAAAACTTATTCGTTTGTGTTGTTTTCGTTGGTGGGTTCCGCTGTGTTTTCTGTGTTCTGAACGGGTTCCTGCTGCGGTGCGCTTTCGGAGTGGTGTTTTTTCTTTCTGCCGAACAGACCGTAGCCGTAACCGTAGCCTCTGCTGCCATAGCCCTTGCTTCTTCCGTAGCCATAGCCGGAGCCATAACCGTAACCCGAGCCGTAACCATAGCCGGAGCCGTAACCGTAGCCCGAGCCGTAGCCGTAGCCTGAGCCGTAGCCATAGCCTGAACCGTAGCCGTAGCCCTTGCCATAGCTGCCGTAGCTGCCATAGCTGCCGCCGTAGTAGCCCTTGCTTGAATAGTAGCGGTTCGAGCGCAGACCGTTGCCCTTGTTGAGAATCTTACCGTGAGATTCTTCATCGTTCATAGTAAATACGGCACCTACAATATCAATGTTTGTAGCTGCAATTTCGTCAAGGGTTTCGTTGATTTCGCCAATCTTTGCGTGCTCTTTTCTGATAACGAAAACCATAGCATCGGCAAGAGAAGAGATAACAAGGCTGTCGGAAACAACTCGTGAAGGCGGAGTATCAATGATAATGTAATCGAATTCCTTTCGTGCTGTTTCGATAACCTCACGGACTCTGTCTGCGTCAAGAACTTCGGCGGATTTCTGTGTGATACCGCCGCTGGGAAGGATGAACAGACCAAGGCTCTTGACATACTTGATTGACTCTTTGTATGTGGATTCGCCCTTGATAATCGGGATAAGACCCGTCTTGTCGTCATATTTTACGCCGATAGTCTTGATAACGGCAGGCTTACGAAGGTCAGCGTCAATAAGAAGAACCGACTTGCCCTTCTGTGCAAGTGAGCAGGCAATGTTGATGGCAACAGTCGTCTTACCTTCGTTTTCATAAGTAGATGTAACGATAAATGTCTTGTAGCCCTTGTTGTTGTAAAGGCTTTCGATTTTTGTTCTGATTGACTTGAAGCACTCAACAAAGGCAAAGCTTACCTTTTCCTCGTCCGTAATCAGCAGACCGCCCGTAAACGTGGGCTTTTTGTTGATAAGACCCGTGCTCTTGCCGACATAGGGGATAGCGCCGATAACGCTTGCGTTTGTCTTGTTACGGATGTCGTCTGCGCTCTTGACTGTATCGCTGAACAGCTCAACAACAAGAACAATTGCCGCAATAAGAGCTGCGCCTGCAAGGAACATAACGAAAGCTATTTTAACAGCATTGTCGCTGTTGTTTACAGTCGGGGTGGAAGGGTAGTTAACAAGGCGGATGCCCAGCGTACTTGCGGAAGAACGCAGGTAGTCCGGGAATTCGTCAATAAGAGCTTCCATAAGCTCACGGCAGAAATCGGGGTTGGTGCTTGTTACCTCAAGGCCGAAGAAGCCCGAAACACCGGGGTCGGTGATTGTGATTGCGCCTCTGATTTCGCCTGCGCCGTATTTGCCGTCCATAGCGGAAACAAGGCGCTGAACCATAACGTCACTCGTGAGAAGGAGCCTGTACTTTGCATAGTCGTTATCTTCGTAATCAACAACAACTGTAACAAGCTCTTCCTTGCCGGTTTCGTCCGCAACCTTAATATACTTTGTTGTTGTAAACTGTAAGGTTGAGCTTACGACATAGTTTTCAACATAGGTTGCCTTGGCAAAGAAATAACCGCCCGCAGCAAAAATAACGCCAACCATAACAATGGCCCACACTCTTCTGATAAGCGCACGGATAAGTCTGACCAAATCGAAATTTGAGCCGCCGAAAAGACCGTTGCCCAATAAGGCATTAGCCCTCTCGTTAGTAGTGTCCTGCATTTGTGCTTTCACCCTTTCAAAAATATGAGAAATGGGCACCTTTAAAACTTAAGGTGCGCAAAAATCGCATTATAGTACATTCTATGATATTATACAACAAACTTTTCGGAATGTAAACCGTAAAACATTATAATTATTAAATATTTATTGGCACCAGAGAAAAATAATCTTTAAAAATGGCATTATCTGTAAACACGCTTGGGTCGGATGGGGTACATTGTATCTCTCTCAACGTCTTTTCCGTCAAGGACAGCCTGAGCGTTGGTCTGCGTGAGCTTATCATAGACCTCGGGCGGTATGGAATAGGGGAAGCTTCTGCTCTGCTCAAGCAGATTAGTCGGTCTGTGCGCAACGGAGTGTGCATCCGTGCCGATAAACGAAGCCAGACCGTTTGCCGCCATTGCAAAGCTCAGCTCCTTCGCCTCCATTCCCATCCAGCCTGCAAGCGAGGCGGAATTGAGCTGGAAAAGCACACCCATGTCGGCAAGGTGATTTACAATATCGTATTCACGCTGCATATAAATATATCTCTCGGGGTGAGCAATAATCGGCTGATAGCCCCTTGATACAAATTCGTTAGTGTATTTTATGAGCCTGTTAATGTTGAGTCCTCTGAAATCAAACTCAATAAGTATATATTTCGTGCCGTTGATTGTTGCGGCATCGAGCTTCGGGGCATAGAAAATATCGTCGTTTACAAAAACCTCCGCAGCAGGGAAGAGCTCAAGCTCAATCTTGCGCCTGTCAAGCTCGGCTTTAAGCTCGTCAAGCCTCCTGTCACGCAGTTTAATAAACTCGTCAACCTCTTCGGGGTGGACAAGATGCGGTGTTACTATTGATTTTTGAATATTGTTGTCCGCTGCAATACGGCAAAGCTCAACCGCCTCCTCCATACTGCGTGCCCCGTCATCAATCCCGGGCAGTATGTGGCAATGGAAATCAATCATAATAACAACCTCCTTGTTATTAATGCAAAATGCAAAGTGCAAAAATTGTGGGCGGGACACCCGCATCCATTATAATTATTCATTATTCAATATTCATCATTCATTAAATCTTCTGTTTATATGCTGTTTTATGTATTCAATAAAATCTTACCGTATGTCATTCTGAGTCGTAGCCGAAGAATCTTAAAAACGTAAAGGATTCTTCACTTCGTTCAGAATGACTATACTTTTTTGTTTACCATCTGCCGTAAAAGCGATATAGCAATAAACATAATGAATAATGAAGTCGCTACGCTAATGAATAATGAAAAATTAATAATGACTCGTCAGCAAAGCGAGCATTAATTTTGCATTTTGCGCTCTGCATTCTGCATTTAAAAACAGCCGAACCGAAGTTCGGCTGTTTTTATTATAGCACTGCTGCTTTAATTTCGTCAACCTTGTCTGTCTTTTCCCAGGGAAGGGAAATATCTGTTCTGCCGATATGGCCGTATGCAGCAACCTGCTTGTAGATGGGCTTGCGAAGGTCAAGCGTGCGGATAATTGCGGCAGGAGTGAGGTCAAATACCTTTGCAACTGCCTCCTCGAGCTTGTCCTCGCTTACCATACCTGTACCGAATGTATCAACACGAACGGAAACGGGCTGAGCAACGCCGATAGCGTATGCAAGCTGAACCTCACACTTCTTTGCAAGGCCTGCGGCAACAATATTCTTTGCAACATAGCGTGCTGCATAGGCAGCGCTGCGGTCAACCTTCGTCGGGTCCTTGCCGGAGAAAGCACCGCCGCCGTGGCGTGAATAGCCGCCGTAGGTGTCAACAATAATCTTTCTGCCTGTAAGGCCGCTGTCGCCCTGAGGGCCGCCTGTAACAAATCTGCCTGTGGGGTTTACGTAAATCTTTGTGTCTGCGTCAAGAAATTCTGCCGGAACAACGGGCTTGATTACGTTTTCAATAACCTCTGCTCGAATCTGCTCCTGCTCAACATCAGCGCTGTGCTGTGAGGAAACGACAATTGCGTCAATGCGAACAGGCTTGTCGCCGTCGTATTCAACTGTAACCTGAGTCTTACCGTCTGCACGAAGGTAGCCCATAGTGCCGTTCTTGCGCACTTCGGTGAGCTTGAGTGCGAGCTTGTGTGCCATAGCAATAGGCAGAGGCATAAGCTCGGGGGTTTCGTCGCAGGCAAAGCCGAACATCATACCCTGGTCGCCTGCGCCCTCACGATCAACACCCATTGCGATGTCGGGGCTCTGCTTGTCCATTGCAAGAAGAACGGCACAACTGTTGCCGTCAAAGCCCTTTTCTGCGCTGTCGTAGCCGATTTCGCAGACAGTCTTTCTTGCGATAGCAGGAATGTCTATGTTTGCAGTTGTGGAAATTTCGCCCATAATAACTATCTGACCCGTTGTGCAGGTTGTTTCGCAGGCTACTCTGCCGTTGGGGTCCTGTGCAAGAATAGCGTCAAGGACAGCGTCGGAAATCTGGTCGCAGATTTTGTCAGGATGTCCTTCAGTAACGGATTCGGATGTAAAAAGTCTTTTGCTCATTTTCTTTCCCTTTCTAAAATAAAAAATACGCCGCATTTCGCCGGCGTAATAAGTCTGACCTTATCTTCCGGCTTTCACCGCAGGATTTAACACCTTGCTCAACGCAGGTTGTCGGGCTTCAAAGGGCCTGTTCCCTCAGCCGCTCTTAATAAGGAATTATTCAGTTGCTTGGGTATTATATAATATAATTCCCCACTTGTCAAGCGTAAGACTTTACAAAGAAAACCTTTCAATATACTTTAACTTATGAAATTTGAACAACAAATTATAATTTATCTGTTTGTTGACAGATAAACTATAATATAAATAATAAATAATAAAGAAGAAATAAGAAAAATGGGTGGGCTTCGCCCACACCCATTTATATTCGGGTGCGGGTGTCCCGCCCTCATTTATTATTTATTATTTTTTCTTTCTTCTTTATTCTTTCAGCAACAATTTTATTGTTGCGCTAAACTGAATTTTCCACAAAACGATTGATTTCACACATATAATATGATAAAATTGAAAACAGATTTGCGGAAGTAGTTTAGTGGCAGAACTTCTGCTTCCCAAGCAGACAGTGCGGGTTCGATTCCCGTCTTCCGCTCCACTAAATAAAACGGAGAACAGATTATGAGTAAAAAAAGCAGGCTGTTTAAGGCTCTCACCGTTATTCTTTCTTTGGCAATTCTCCTTTCCTCGTTGACTGTCAGCGTTTTTGCGGATTACAGCATTTATAAGCCAGACGGAAAGACCTTCAAGGATAACGCATATATCAAGGGCAACGATACTGCGATTATCTACATTCCCGGCTACAGATGCAGTAACCTTGAAACTGAATTCAACGGTAAAAGGGTAGTTTGCTTTGCCGTCGGAACAGAGGTTTTTGAAGTCAGCGAAAACAATTCCTTCATCGAAAACTTCATCAACGGCTTTGCCAATCTTCTTATCAGTGGTGTAATGCTGCTGACAAACTCCTTCCGAAACGAAGACGTCAACGTCTCGAATAACGGCGGCTTTGGCATATCGGATATTTATGTCCGCTTTTTTGAAACCTGTGTTGAAAAATGCGGCAAAGAAAGTGACGTAATAATTTACGACCTCGACTGGCGTCAGGATTTGAGAATAACGGTCGACGACCTTTACTCGATTATCAGCGCACAGGGTTATAAAAAAGTTATTCTTGTTACCCAGAGTATGGGCGGTCTGATTGCTTCGGGCACGGCAAAGCTTTTGCGTGATGACCTTAACGACGAAAATCCCGATAACGATGTTGACCTTTATACCGTCAATGTCGGCGCTGCATTTTTCGGCAGCTTCGATTTCTTCTACAACAAGACAGAGTTTAAAGGCATAAACAAGCTTTCACCCGATTACTTTACATACAAGAGCAAGGTTGACTTTCCCTCACACGCTCAGCTCGGTGTTCCCCACGAATATTCTACACTCTACAATAACGACTACGCCGTTGCAAAAATTATCAAGGCTGACGGCACGACTGAGTATGAAGAAATAGCCGCCGATAAAGCGTTTGAAATAATTAACGGACTTTGTCAGGATCTTGACCTTATGCGTGCCTACTACGACAACTACATTTTCGTTGACGATGACGGCAACCCCGAAACACCTGCCGTTCATATAATGGAAACTCTCGGCAAAAAAGCCTTCTATATTTCAGGTACATCAACCGCAACATCAGACCGTATGGAAATTGTTTTCAACGAGGACGAAAACGGGAACAGAACAGCAGTAAGCTGCAATCCCGTTCAGAATCCCGGCTCTCAATCGGGTGACGGTGTTCTGACTGCGGCAGGCTCAACGCTCAGCTTCTGCAGCCCCGAAACAACCTTCTATGTTCCCTACGACCACAAGTCAGTTCTTTTCCACGACGATGCGGAACACCTTGTTTACGATATGCTCAGCCACATCATCAGCACTCCCGATGAGGATTTCGACTACACCAAGACCGATTACGAATACAAAGATATTTATACCGAGCCGATAGAAAATGCAGCCGCTCAATCCGCAAACACACTCACTCCGCAGATTATTAAATTCATACTCGGTCTGCTCGGAGTAAATATTTCCTATGACTCCGCCTATAAATTCTGTAATCTGTTTTAAGAATATGCAAAAAATCAGAGGTAACACGATTTTTGACCGTGTTACCTCTTTCTTATGCCAACTCTGATTATACCGAATACTTTTTCAGGTTTTCAAGGCCTGTCTTGATTGCCCAGAGGTTATCCTCCACACCTTCAAACTCAATTGTCACGAAGCTGTCGTAGCCGCTGCGCTTGAGGGTCTGGATGCACTGGTAAACGGGCACTGCGCCGTGGCCGACAACCGTACCTCGCAGGTAGTTGCCGCCTCTTGTGCGGAAGAAGCCGTCGCCCGGGTCGGGACCGTTGCCGCTTTTAAAGATGAAATCCTTTGCGTGAACGTGCTTTGCAAAGCCTGCAACTCTGCCGACTGCGGCGGCAGGCTCATCATCGGCACACATAAAGTTGCCTATGTCAACAAGCAAGCCGAAATTCGGGTGGTTTACTGCATTTACAAGGCTTGCCACACGCACGGAATCCTGGCAAAAGTAGCCGTGGTTTTCCACCATTGTTTCAATGCCTTTTTCCGCAGCGTATTCCGTAACACGTCTGCAGCCCTCGGCAAGAATCGGCAGAGCACCGTCAAAGCCTTTGTACTTTGCTTCATTTTCGGGGAAACCGCCCGTTGCGTCGTGGCGCATACGCTTTGCGCCGAGTGCTTCGGTAACGTCAACCTGACCGTAAAGGCGCTTAACCTCTTCGTCAAGGTCTTTTTTGAGGAAATCCGCACCGATTGTATAGGCGGAAATTTCAATACCGTGCTTTTTGGCCTCTGCTCGGAGCACCTTTGCGTATTCAAGGTCGGTCATACCGTCTTCCGGCATAAGGTCAGTGTATTCAACGGCGTCAAAGCCCATATCCTTTGCAATCGCAATAAGGTCACGCTGGGTGTAGGTGCCGTTGTTAAGCAGCTTCTGGAAGCTGTATGAGCTTACTGAAAATTTCATTATCTGATAAGTCCCTCCAGGAAATTAACAGCCTTGCGGATGTCAACCTCGGGCTGGTCGCCAACCTCACGCTCAATTGTAAGGAAGCCGTGGTAGCCAATATCGTCAAGAGCCTTGAGGTATTCGTTCCAGTTTACGCTGCCCTCGCCAAGCGGTACTTCGTCAAAGGAATCGCCTGTAACGATAACGTCAACGGGTCTTTTCTTAAGACCGTAAACAACCTCAGGATCCTCAAAGAAATTCTGAACGCCGTCCTTTGCGTGGGTGTGAACGATATACTTCTGCAGATTGTAAACAGCCTTTGCAGGGTCGTCACCAGTAACCATAACAAGGTTTGCAGGGTCAAGGTTTACGCCGACACCTGTTGAACCGAGTGTATCAAGGAACATCTTGAGCACGGCAGAGGTTTCGGGACCGGTTTCAATTGCAAAGTGTGCGCCGATTTCGTCTGCATAACGTGAAAGCTCAAAGCAAGCCTCCTGCATAACCTTAAAGCGGTCGTGGTTGGGGTCATTGGGCACGACACCGATGTGAGTTGTAACAATATCCGTGCCAAGCTCCTTGGCAAGGTCAAGAATTCTCTTGGACTTTTCGATTTTTTCGGGGTTTCTGTCTGCAAAGCAGAATCCGCCGCCGCCAAGGTCACCGCAAAGAGCGGAAATTTTAAGACCGTTGTCGGCTACAAGCTTTCTGAAATCGGCTCTTGCAGCAGCGCTGAGGTTTTCGGGAGCCATTTCGCCCCTTGTTGAATAAACCTGAATACCCTGTGCGCCTACCTCGGCTGCCTTCTTGACAGCATCCTTGATGGGAAGTCTGAAGGAGTCAATAATAACACCGATTGAAAAATTGTACATAATAAGCACCTCTTTATGTAAATTTAAATTTTATTTTTTGCCTTTGCGCTGAACCTTGGTTTTGTTGCCCTTTTCGTCAACAATATAGGTTGTTTCAAGCTGGGAAACAAGGCTGCGCTTGAACGAGTCGATATACTCACGGCGGAGAATTGCTCTTTCCTCCTGCTCTTCGGCTGTCAGCTCTCGCTCCTTTGCAAGGTGTGCCAGCTCGTTAATTCTGTCAATCTTTTTTTGTTCCATAACTTTTCTCCGTATTTGCTTTATATATGGATTGTAGCATAAATAATGGAAAATGCAAGCGTCAAATTACAGTTTAGCGCAACAATAAATTGTTGCGAATGAATAATGAATAGTGAATAATTGCGGGCGGGACTCCCGCACCCGAATCTTAATAATATGGGTAAGGGCGTAGCCCTTCCGTTATTATTCATTATTCATCAGCGTATGCGGCTTCATTATTCATTCTTCATTAACAGTTTGTCGCCGACAAACTGCAATTTATCACTCAACGCCCCTATAATACAGCCCACGGGTAAACTCACCCTCGGGCTCTTTTTTATTTTCATAGGCAGAAATGATTTTTTCACATTCCTCGGGTGTTTCGGTTGTGAAATACAGCAGATAAAACGCCGCAAAGGCTGTTTCTCTTTCCCTGTCCGCCATATAAATCGGGCGAGAGTTGAGCACCTGCGAATACCCTTCGCCGCAGATAACGGGGAAGCTGATACCCATTCTGTCGGTGAGCACGCTTTTACCGCCGCAGTCGGCACAGGCTTTGCCGTTTTTAACGGGGCAGTTGCGTGTAATCATCAGCGGTAATTTTCCGTAGGTGATAAGTCCGAGTCTGTCGCCGCCGAGGGCAGAGGCCTGCATAAGTGTCAATTCGGGCGAAAGCAGAATTTCTTCTGCTCCGAGCTCTCTGTACTGCAAAACGCTCTTATAATTGAAAACGTTGCTGCCGCAGCCCATCATAAAGGGAAGCCCTGCACGCCTTGCTATATTCACCGCATCAAGCGTTGAGCAGCTCACCTTTTTCAATCCCTTTGATTTTAACTCGGTCAATTTCACGAAAAGCTCTTCGTCCCTGCCGAAAAATACTCTCGGTAAACAGGCAACTGTCTTTTCGGGGAAGAGGTCGAGCGTTTTTGCGGCAATTTTAAACGGAACAAGAATTTTTTCCACATTTTTCCCTGCCGCCTTAACCTGCTCAAGGGTTGAAAAATATGCGAAAACACAAGGATTATTCACCTTTTTCACAGGGTTTTCCACATTTTCATAGCGGAAAGAGTGTGTGTAAGGCTCTTTTAACTTTTTGTAGAGTTCGTCCAGAGCGCTTCTGCGCAGAGCATTTATTGAGGAAAGAGGCAGGCTGATATTCTCATCAATGTCAACCTCAATTTCTTCGGCAAAGAACTGTGTGCCGCCGCATTTTTCAAGCTGAAGGCGGATTTTTTCCTCGCTTAACGGTACATTTTTTGCAGGCTCCGCAACAACATCACCCTCAACAAAAACGCTCTTGCCGTTTGCCTTTGCGGAAAGTGAAGCGGTTTCACCATCGTAGGCACAGAACATAAAGCTCACGCCGACAAGCGGTGTTTCCTTCTCGTAAAGATGGGCAAGCTCCTTGAGCGCAGGCTTTGCGGAAAGCACGTCGTCCTTGCTTCTGATGCCGAACATATCTCTTCCAAGTTCATTAGTAAGATAGCCGTGCGTAAAGCCCGAGCGGGAAAAAACTCCCTTAAGGTGATTTTTCAGTTCAATATCTTCCTTGCCTTCAAGTGCATTTTTACAGGCAGTTACCGCCGCAGCAACATATTCCGGGCGCTTCATTCTGCCCTCGATTTTAAAGGACTTCACACCTATTTCCTTTAATTTTTCAAGGTAGTCAACAGCGGACAAATCCTTAAGGCTCAAATCGTTGCCCGTACCGTTTTCAGTCGCAAAGGGCAGGCGGCAGGGCTGGGCACAAAGGCCACGGTTTGCGCTTCGTGAGCCGAGCATGGCGCTCATCAGGCATTGACCCGAAACGCACATACAAAGTGCCCCGTGAACAAAAATTTCAATCTCAATAGGTGAGGCTTTTGTAATTGCTTCAATTTCATTTATGGAAAGCTCTCGGGAAAGCACAGCACGGGCAAAGCCCATTCCGGCCAGTTCCTTTACACCCGAAAGGGTGTGCACGCTCATTTGTGTGGAAGCGTGGAGAGGCATAGAGGGCACGCATTTTTTTGCAAGCCTTGCAACACCCATATCCTGAACGATAAGAGCGTCAATTCCGGCTTCACACGCTTCACGCAGGGCAAGCTGAACATCGTTTTTCAGCTCCTTGTCCGTTGCAAGCGTGTTGAGGGTCAGATAAACCTTTACATTTCTTGCGTGGCAGTATTCTACCGCCTCTTTGAGCTCCTGCGCAGAAAAATTGCCCGCATTGCGGCGGGCATTGAGGGACTTGCCGCCGAGGTAAACAGCGTTTGCGCCACAGCGCACAGCCGCCTCGACAGCTTCATATGTTCCTGCGGGAGCTAAAATCTCAACCGAGCTTGGCCTGAGCATTCTGGAGCTCCCTTGTAAGTCTTTCTACTTCTCTCTTTGCAATTTCAGCGTCCATCTTGGAGCGTGCGGAATCCTCAAGATACTCCTTAATCTGGCTGCGGAGATTGTCTGCGCTGATTTCAGCCTTCTTGTACATATCCGCATACTCGAGAGCGGCAAGGATTGCAGCCTGAGTAACGGAGAGGCGGTTGTTTTCACGCAGGGTCTTGTTAAGGCTTGCGTCGAGCTCGTCACCGAGAGCCATAACGTACTTGGGGTCGTCCTCTGTGGTGATGGAATAATCCGTACCGCAGATATTAAGTCTAACTCTGTTCTTTTCCATAGTTAAGCGCCACCTTATATTACATTGAATTTTGTTTATACATAAGCATTATACATTAAAATTTCGAGATTATCAAGCCCAATAAAAAGATAATCGGCCAATGTGCTATATAAATTATCAAAGTTTTTCTGCCGATTGCGGCAAGAGGCTTGCACCGCAGCTTATAAAAGCCCTCGGGAAGGTCACCGTTAAAGACAAACCTTCCTATAAAGGTTCCGGCAAAAAACATAAACGAAAAGGGTATCAGCGGAAAATAATCCGCCGAGTAAAAGCCGTGGGGAGCAAAGCCGAGAGCAGCTGTAAAGCTGTTGGCGTAAAGCTCCTGCGGCAAATTAAAACCGAGAATGCTGCCCGACGGCACGGAATACAGCACAAAAAACAGCACCGTAAACACCGCAAAACCAACAGCAGTCGGAATTTTTGAAAGCGGCTTTTTTAAAAGCGCAAAGAGGAGCATCGAAACACTAAGCAGGTGGAGTATGCCGAAAATAATCTGTGCGCCGTCAATTCCGAATTTAGGCAGAATAACTGCCGTAACGAGCGTAAAGCCCATCGCTATTGCAAACAGCCTTATTCCCCGGATTAAATTGCTGTGCGAAAGGTTACAGGATATACCCGAAATGAGAATAAACAAACAGGCAAAAGGGGGCTGCAGCGGCTCAAAGAATTTCTGTGCCGCCGACATAAACTCCATTTCAAAAAAGCTGCCGAGCATATAAAATGCGTGGTAAAAAACCATCAGAATTATTGCCAGACCTCTTATTTCGTCGAGCAAATATATTCGCTTACGGCTTGTACTCAAATCAATCCTCCTGTAATCAATACATTTTATGCTTTCTCTGCAAGCTCCTTTGCCTTCTCTCGGCGGAGCTTAAGCTCATATTCAATGCGCAGTCTTTCTTCCTTGTCGTCCTTGACAAAGCTGATAACGATAAGGTAGAGCAGTGCACCGATTGCCGGACCGAGAGCGTACATCGGCCACTGCATCTTCATAAAGGTTGCGTTCTGCGCCGTTCTGGGGCGGCTGCTGTCGTAGCGCAGGAGCTTTAATATTATGCCTTCCATAAGGCTGGTTGTACCCGTGTTGACCTTTGAAACAAAGTTCTGCATTGAGAACGAAATGCCCTCAATTCTCACACCCGTTCTGTACTCAACATCGTCAATTGAGTCACTTGTAAGCGAGCGGTGAGCAAAATCCTTGTTACTTGTAAAGAGCTGGAATACATTGAAAAGAATTCCGCAAATAATAACCTGGGCAGGGGACTTGAAGCCGACGAAGAAAATTGCAATACGGCACACGATTTCGGCAAGTGAAGCCGCAACGAGCAGTTTTTTCATACCGCCGCATCTGTTTGCAAGCTGCGTTGCAAAGAAAACGCCGACAATTGAAGTAAGACCCGAAAGTGTGCCAAAAAGGAACTCAAGGTTCATACCGTCAATTCCGTTGAATATGCCGTTTGCGCTGCTTTCAAAAAAGTAAGCGTTCTGCACCTTGAAATTGAGGTTGCACAGCAGACGGGCAACGGAAATAAGAATAAGTGTTTTATTGTATTTGAGGTAGCTGAGAGTTTTAAGCAGACTTTCCTGCGGAGTGTCGCTCTTGACACGCTCGGGCATTTTGTGGGCGCACATTGAAAGTATTTCACCCATAAAGCCGAAAATAAACGCAAAGAGCAGGAAAACTTCAAAATCACTAAGACCCATACCGAGAAATGCGCTGCGGAAGGTCTGGAAAAAGCCTGCAATTGATGAGCCTGCGCCTGCGCCTATGCCTGCCCACTTTGCCGCACGGGAGCGCTCCTTCGAGCTGGGCGAGCAAACGGAAATAATACCCCACAGCGCAACATCCTGAAACGAATAAATAATATCCCAGATGAAGTACACAAGCAGTATGTACATCAGTTTGAGCGTTTCGGACATATCGCCGAGGTTAAAGAACATTGCAAAGCTCAGCGCACCGATAACGGGCGGAGTAAAAATAAGATATGGGCGCAGCTTTTCACCCTTTTTGTTGCGGTGTCTGTCTACAAACGAGCCTATAATCGGGTCGTTTATGGCATCCCATATACTGCTGGCAAAGAAAACCGTACCGATTTTCGCCGTGTCAATGTGCAGCATATTGATGCAGAAATACCTCAGCCAGTTTGAAATATAGCTGTAGGTCATATTCTGACCCGCAAGACCCGTGCCGTAAGCAAACAGCCTGCGGTTGGCAACACCGTCTCCCTCTTCGTGAGCGGAAAACAAAAGCTTAAAAGGGTTCTGCAAAACCAACATCTCCTTTTAATCAAGTAATTAATTATACTATATCAAAAGACAGGAAAAGTGTCAAATTACAGTTTAGTGGTGAAACCACAAACTGTAATTTGAAAAGCTCCGGCGGAAAACCGTCGGAGCTTTTAATCAGCTTAGCCTAAAACGTAAATATTTACATTTTTTCTGCCCCACTGGACGCAATCGTCGTAGGTGTCGAGGTAAACGTCAACAACCGTGTTTGTGGAGTGGTTTACAAAGCCGCCGGTATCAGCCGCAATTGCGTAGCCGTAAACGGTGCCGTCCGTTGCGACGATATAGAGCTTTGTGCCATAGGGGATAATTTCGGGGTTAACGGCAACGTGACCGACCTTTGCAGGTCTGCCCGAAGCGGTGTTACCGCCGCCGTAGTAAGCAGTTGAGCTGCCCGAAATTATATTCTTGTAATTCTTGGGAACACCGTTGCTGTCGAGTTCAACAGTACCCATAGTGGAAATAGCCTTGCCCTTTGCCTTTACGTCATAAGCCTTCTTTGTGCCGACGGAGGTAACCTGGGTTACGGGCTTTTTAGTCA
Organism: Acutalibacteraceae bacterium; assembly: GCA_045605425.1. Taxonomy (GTDB): domain Bacteria; phylum Bacillota; class Clostridia; order Oscillospirales; family Acutalibacteraceae; genus UBA8612. The sequence continues at coordinate 38,427 of JAZUQA010000008.1, read as the reverse complement.
CTGTTTCGGATTCAACCTTTGTGTCGATAAGAACGCCGTTTACATATTTTTCCTTGTAAACAACCTCTTTTTCGCCGTCCTCACCTTTGGTGGTAATCTTCTTTGTGCCAATGGAGAGCTTTGAATCCTTCTTTGTGGTCTTTTCAAATTTGATTGTTTCGGTTACTGTACGTGTTTCGTAAACAACCTCATCAATGAAAATAACCATGCCGCTGCTTAAAACTTCGTCGTAATCGTGCGATACAATGTCGTTTTCGCCAACTGTCACGCCTGCCTTTTCAATAGCGTCCGCAACAGTGCCGACTGCCATTTCAAGGTTGATATGCTTTCCGTGGTATGCAACTGCAACAGGGAAAGCTCTTGCAACGGAGATAATCATACCGTCCGTTACTCTCTGGTCTTCGCTGTAATTAATCAGGTCGTTTTCGCCGACCTGAATGTTGGCAATATCAATTGCCTGGGCTACGGTGCCGTCAAAGGTGAAATAAACCGTGCCCTTTACATCGTTGACACCGACAAGCGGTGACCTTTCGATGCTGATGAAGCTGTCCTCACCGGGATTAAATTTGCTCAGGTCAAGTTCGTCAAGAGCCGTGAGCTCATAGCCTGCCTCGCTGAGGATTTTTTCTGGTGATGTGCTTGAAGTTTCTATAGTAGTTCTGGTGGTTCCGTCATCAAGCTCAACAAGGTAGCTTGCGGGCTCGGCTGCAAAAGCCGTAATAGTACAAAGTATCGCAAGCACCAAGGCAATTGCAACGATTTTTTTGGCCAAACCCGTTGCCTGTGCCCTTTTCTTGAGTTTTAATATCATCTAATCGCTCCTTAACGTTTTGCACTTTCCGAAGGCGGAAAATGCTCATTGGAAATTCGTCTGAAATTTTCCTTTGATGTTATTATCGACAGTGACAAGTGCAATTATAGTGATGATTTGCTTAACTGTCAAATTTTCAAAAGTTTCATTTTTGTGCAAGATAACTAAATCAATTGTGAACTTTTTACCAATAACCACTAAATATTCGGTTTGCTCTCTTTTTTCAACACAAGCGGACACGCTTATTTTTGTGAAAAATCTAAAAAGTTGCAAAATGGCCAAAATGGGGTGTTTTGATGCGAATACAGAAATATAATTGACATTTTCTGTCATTTCTCATCATCTTTAAATACGACAATTTCTGCAAAAACCAAGCAAAATCAAGGCTTTTCGGGCTTTTCAACCGCTCGGAAAACAAAGCCTGTTTTGTATATAAGATTTGAAATAAGAAAGAATAAATAATAAAGAATAAAGGTGGGTGGGCTACGCCCACACCCATTATATTCGGGTGCGGGTGTCCCGCCATCAATTATTATTTCTTATTTATTATTTATTCTTTTAGCAACAATTTATTGTTGCGCTAAACTGTAATTTAACATTCAATCTATATAATGTAATTAATATATAGATAGAATAGTTTAAACGATTGTTTCACGTGAAACATTTGTCGTAAAATGACAAAAGAGCAGACATTTCTGCCTGCTCCTTTGCCGGATGTGGGGTGTGAAAGAGAAAGATATGGGTCGCTCCTTAACGGAGCTTTATGTGGAAACCGCCTGTGCCCTGGCTTTAAGCACAGGGGTTATTCCCGGTTGTTTGGGTATACGCACTACATATTCTATGTATTCTTCCGTTTCGCTCTTAACTGAATCGGCGTCAATTCCTGCCTTTCGTATTGTGTCAACGGCGTGATTAAGTGTGTTTACAAAAAGGCGTACGTCCTTTACGCTGTGCAAGGGTATCTTTTTGCCGAGCTTTTTACGGGAAAGCATCTGCGTTATCATACGCTCGCTTTCGGCAACCGTCAGGTGCTTGTCCGACATTATGTTGAGTGCCCGTGCCTGCTGTTTATCGTCCTCAAGCCTTAACAAAGCCCTTGCATGGCGTTCTGTCAGCCCAGATTTTATGATTTTTTCCTGTGCTGACGGGTCAAGCGAAAGCAAACGGAGCTTATTGGCGATTGTGGACTGCGCCTTGCCAAGTCGTTTTGATATATCTTCACGAGATAGCCCGAAGTCCTTAATCAGCCGTTCAATTGCCGCAGCCTCTTCAAAAAAGCCTATATTCTGGCGCTGTATGTTCTCAATCAGCGAAAATACGGCGGATTTTTCATCGTCAACATTCATTACTATGCAGGGTATCTTTGAAATACCGACCATTCTGGCAGCTATCAGCCTTCGTTCACCTGCAATCAGCTCAAAGCTGCCGTCCTCCGACGGTCGCACCGTAAGCGGCTGTAAAAGCCCGTTGTGGCGTATACTTTCAGCAAGACTGCTCAATTCATCGTAATCAAATCTCATTCTTGGCTGATGCGGATTACGCATTATGTTCTCCTGCTCAACAAGCAGTATCTGTCCTGCAACCTGACGTTTCTGTTTCAAAATGTATTCTCCCTTCAATAGAGAAATGAAAAGGTGTACCTGTAAAATTAAAAGTATAAAGATTGGGTGATGATTTTTCTTGACGGATTGTTTCAAAAAACGTAGTTAATACTTTGTGTATTGCCGAGTATTTTTGGAGCAATACGGCTGAAAAAGCGCACACAAGATTTGTGCTTTGAATTTTTTCAGGTGCACCAAAAAAGGTGGCTCCCGTTGCTGCTTTGAATGTTAGCAGAAAAACGGGAGCCTGTCCAGCAAAAGTGTTCGACCGAAAACGAGCCGAAACTATTTAGTTTTAGGTAAACCGAGGGGTTCTTTTGCAATTTTTGCCGAAGCACGGGGATATTTAGGGGGAGTAGGCGAAACTTTTTTGATTATAATGAGATTTCTTTCGCCCATATCGCTTAAGAAAAACTGTTTTACTTCTGTTATCTCACCGCCGAGGATTTTTATTGCTTCCTTTGCGCCGTCTATTTCTTCCTGTGCCTTTGCGCTTTTAAGTGCCACAAACGTACCGCCGACCTTTACAAACGGCAGGCAGTATTCGCTCAGCTCTCTTAAATTGGCAACGGCACGGGAAAAGCAGAAATCAAAGCGGTTGCGAAGCTGTACCTTTATACCTGCTTCCTCGGCACGCATATGCAGGGTTCTGCCGTTGCTGTTGAGCTCAAGGCGGTTGAGCACGTGGTCAACAAACATCAGCTTTTTCAGCGTGCTGTCAAGCATAACGCCGTGAAGGTCGGGTCGGGCAATCAGCAGAGGAAGTCCCGGAAAGCCTCCGCCCGTGCCAACGTCGATAAAGCTTGCGCCCAGCGGTACGTTTACCGCCGCCAAAGCGAGCATAGAATCGGCAAAATGCTTGTAAACAATCTCAAACGGGTCAGTAATGGCTGTAAGATTAATTCTTGAGTTCCAGTCAACAAGCATTTCGGCAAAGGTGTCAAAACGCTCAAGTGCAGTATCGTCAAGCATTATATCGAGCCTTTCGACCTCATTTTTAAGTAAAACCTTATCTATCATAACAAATCACTCTTTAATTACTTAATCTTATAAGGAGTACGGAAATATCGGCAGGGCTGACACCGCTTATACGGGAAGCCTGACCTATGTTTTCAGGTCTGACCTTGTTCAGCTTTTCAATTGCTTCAAGCCTCAAGCCCGTTATTTTTGAATAATCAATATCCTCAGGCAGCTTTTTAACCTCTAATCGGCGCATTTCGGCAACCTGTGCCTCCTGGCGCTTCAAATAGCCCTCATACTTAATTGAAATTTCAACCTGCTCAAATACCTCATAGGGCAGGTCGGGTCTTTCGGGGTCAAAGGGCTTTAAGTCCTCATAGCTTATCTGCGGACGCTTTAAGAGCTCAACCATTCTGATTCCGATGTTCAACGGTGATGTTTCACGTGAAACAAGCATAGCGTTTAACTCATCCGAGCAATGAACAACCACATTTTCAACTCTTTCCGTTTCCTGTTCTATTAGTTCAAGCTTTTTGTTGAACTTTTCCCAGCGCTCATCGCTGATTAAACCAATCTGCCTGCCTATAGGTGTCAGACGGCGGTCTGCATTGTCCTGACGCAGCAGCAAGCGGTATTCGGAGCGTGAGGTCATCATTCTGTACGGGTCAGAGCAGCCCTTTGTTACAAGGTCGTCAATAAGCGTGCCTATGTAGCTGCTTGCTCTGTCAAGAACAAGAGGCTCTCTGCCAAGTATCTTATTTGCTGCGTTAATACCTGCAACAAGTCCCTGTGCGGCAGCTTCTTCATATCCGCTTGAGCCGTTGAACTGTCCTGCGCCGAAAAGTCCGCCAAAATCACGGAATTCAAGCGTGGAGGCAAGTGAAAGCGGGTCAACACAGTCATATTCAATAGCATAAGCCGTTCTCATAACCTGTGCGTTCTCAAGACCCTTTATCGTATGCAGAAATTCAAGCTGAACATCCTCTGGCAGGGAAGAGGACAGACCCTGCAGGTACATTTCCTGGGTGTCGCCGCCGCAGGGCTCAACAAAAAGCTGATGTCTTTCTTTCTCTGCAAAGCGGACTATCTTATCCTCAATACTCGGGCAGTACCTCGGACCTACACCGTCAATTTTACCGCCGTAAAGAGGGGAGCGGTGAAGATTATCGAGAATAATCTGCTTTGTCCTCTCATTTGTGTAGGTAACATAGCAGTTTTCCGTGTTTTCAATTTCACCCTCAAAGCCAAAGGAAAACGGCACCTTATGCTCGTCACCCTGTTGAACCTCCATAGCAGAGAAATCAATGCTGTTGCGGTTAAGGCGTGGGGGAGTGCCTGTTTTAAAGCGGCGCAAGGAAACACCGAGCTTTTTGAGTGACTGCGCCAATTCGGTAGCAGGAAACATTCCGTCAGGGCCGCTGTCATAGGAAACGTCGCCGACAAATATTCTGCCGCCCAGGAAAGTACCCGTAGCAAGCACAACGCATTTTGCCGTGTACTCAGCCTCAAGCCTTGTCAGCAGATGCCACAGACCGTCCTCGTCTTTCTCTATCGAAACAATCTCTGCCTGCTTGAGAATGAGATTTTTCTGGTTTTCAACAACGTTCTTCATATAGGCACAGTATTTGCGCCTGTCAATCTGTGCACGAAGGCTGTGTACAGCAGGACCCTTGCCCGTGTTGAGCATTCGTGTCTGCAAGGTGTTATTATCCGCCGCAATGCCCATTTCACCACCGAGAGCATCAATTTCACGCACAAGATGTCCCTTTGAAGTGCCTCCGATGGACGGATTGCACGGCATATTGCCCAGCGAATCAAGATTTATTGCAAACATAGCCGTATTACAGCCAAGACGTGCGGCGGCAAGAGCAGCCTCGATTCCTGCGTGGCCTGCTCCTATTACGGCTATATCAACGTTTTGTGCAAAGTATTTCATAAATTATCTCTCTTATTTACCCACACAGAAGCGTGAGAATATTTCACTAACAACAGCATCTCCTGCTTTTTCACCCGTAAGGGCAAGCAGCTCGTCTACAGCCGCATCCGTGCTGACTGTAACGGCGTCAAGCGTGTAGCCTGCTTTAAGCGCATCAATCGCTTCCTTTATACAGGCAACAGCCTTTTCACAGCAAAGCCTCTGTCTTTCATTTGCGAGCAGGGCGGCAGAGGTGTCAACATTGTTTGTGCCGAGTGCTTTTTCAACTGCGGCGGCAAGCTCGTCAGCGCCCTTGCCCTGCTTTGCGCTGATATAAACAACGTTTTCAAAGCAGTCGAGTTTCGTGCGGTCAAAATCGGCCACCATATCGTCCTTGTTTGCAACTGCAACGCAAAGCTTGTCCTTACAAAGCTGAATAATTTCTTCATCCTCTTCATCAAAGGGGCGAGATAAATCAAAAACAGCAAGCACAAGCATTGCTCGCTCAACTCTGCCTACGGCAAAGTCCACACCGATTTTCTCAACCTCGTTACCCGTGGAGTGTATTCCTGCCGTATCGGCAAGATGAAGCACAACATTGCCGAGTCTTACCGTGTCTTCAACAACATCTCTCGTTGTGCCTGCAATATCCGTAACAATTGAACGGTCAAAGCCCGAAAGCAGGTTCATCAGAGTTGATTTGCCGACATTGGGCTTACCCGCAATAACGGTGTCAACGCCCTGCGTAACTGCTCTGCCAGCATCGTAGCTTTTCAAAAGCGACTCAAGCTCATTGAGTACCGAATTGTAATCGCTCAACAGCTTTTCGTCGGATATTTCCTCAATCTCGTCGTCGGGATAATCTACCCAGGCAGCAAGGTAGGCGGAATCGGTAATAAGCGTCTGTGCGGCAGCTCTGATTTTTTTGCTTAAAGCACCCTCAAGCGCCGTCATTGCGGCATTTGCGCCCTGCTCACCCTGAGCGGAAATAAGGCTCATAACTGCCTCAGCTTCTGTCAGGTCAAGCTTGCCGTTTAAAAACGCACGCTTTGTAAATTCACCCGGTGCAGCCGGCTCAGCACCTGCGGCAAGTATGGCACGCAGCACCCTGCCCACAACGTAAACACCGCCGTGACACGATATTTCACAAACATCCTCGCCCGTATAGCTGTGCGGCACACGGAAAACGAGAAGCACCGCTTCATCAATTTTACGCTCACCCTCGGTCACATAGCCGTGAGCCGCCGTATAGCCCTTCATTTCAGCTACACTTTTACCGGATGAGGGCACAAATATTTTTGAAACGGTTTCTATCGCTTTTTCGCCCGAAACACGGATTACGCCTATGCCGCCGCTTGCAAGCGGAGTTGAAACTGCGGCTATTGTCTTACCCTGCTCCAAAAAATTGCCCTCCAATCGGTTATAATAAAAACATTCACAAATTTTCACAAATATCATTATATTAAAAAAAATAAGGTTTTTCAAGTATTTGTTAATTATAGCCGCCTTTTATTGAATTAAAATAATACAAATGTGAAAAGGTGGGTAAATTATGTGGAAAAAGGTGTGGGAATTGTGGATAATCGTGCTGTTGAACGCCTTAATACTGCTGATAGGCAAAAATTTTTAAATATAATAACCTTTCCGTAATAATTATGTAATAATTCTTATAGACAAATTTTTATATTTGTGTTAAGATAAAATTTGTATGTAAATAATATAGTTGTATATTGCGGTAAATTATAAAAGTGAGGTATTTTTCCGATATGACATTAAAAGAAAAGACTCAGCGTGCGGCGGCTTCTGCCGTGCTTGAGAAATCGGTAAAATATATAAAGAAAAATCCCGAGGAAAACCTCGTCAAGCTTGTCGATGCCGTTCAGGGCTTCGCAGGCAAGGTTTTCCCCGAGAAGAATTTTGATAAATTCCGTGAAGGTGCGGCTGACCCGAACAATATTTACGGTCAGCTTGTCCGCCGTGCAATAAACGACCTGGATTACAACGTTTTCCGCAATATGAGCCTTGCTATGGGTCTGGGCGTTGCCGCAGGCACGAAGACCGTTCGTGAAAACCGTGAAAAGTATAAGTGCAACATTCCGTTTATTACGCTTATCGACCCCACGAGCGCCTGCAATATGAACTGTAAGGGCTGCTGGTCTGCCGAATACGGCCACACGCTCAAGCTCAGCTACGAGGAAATGGAATCTATAGTTGAGCAGGGCAGAGAGCTTGGCACACACCTTTATATGTTCACGGGCGGTGAGCCGCTTATCTGCAAAAAAGAGATTTTAAAGCTCTGCGAAAAATATCCGCAGTGTGCTTTCCTTGCATATACAAACGCAACGCTCGTTGACCAGGCATTTTGTGATGAGCTCAAGCGTGTGGGCAACCTTGCGCTTGCAGTCAGCATTGAGGGCGACGAAGAAAGCAACGATTTCCGCCGCGGCGAGGGTGCGTACAAAACAACGGTTGAGGCTATGGAGCTTCTCAAGAAAAACGGCTGTCTTTTCGGTATTTCCGTTTGCTACACAAGCAAAAATATTTACTCCGTCACGAGCAATGAATTCCTTGACGATATGATAAACAAGGGCGTTATGTTTGCGCTTTATTTCAACTATATGCCCGTTGGCAAGAGTGCCGTGCCCAAGCTTATACCAAACCCCGAGCAAAGAAAGTATATGTATAAGCGTGTGCGTGAGCTTCGCAACGCAAAAAGCGGCAAATCGCTGTTCATTATGGACTTCCAGGGTGACGGCGAATATGTCGGCGGCTGTATTGCAGGCGGCAGAAACTATTTCCACATTAATTCCGCAGGCGATATCGAGCCCTGTGTTTTCATTCACTTCTCGGATTCAAATATCCGCACTCACACCCTGCTTGAGGCGCTTAAAAATCCGCTGTTTATGGCTTATTACAAAAATCAGCCGTTCAACGATAACCACATGCGTCCCTGCCCGATGCTCGAAAACCCCGATTGCCTTTGCAAGATGATTTCCGAGACGGGCGCAAAGTCAACCGACCTTATCGAAAAGGAAACGGCAGAAGAGCTCTGTTCAAAGTGCAGAAAGTTTGCCGACGAATGGGCACCCGTAGCAGAAGAAGTCTGGAACTCCACACCGCATAAGCCCAGTAAAACCTATTACTACCGTGATACGGAAGAGGGCAAGGCAGAATTAAAAAAGAATAAAGAATAAAGAATAAATATCTTTTATCTCTTATCTTAACAAAACGAAAACCGTGCAGTCGAAAGAATTGCACGGTTTAATTTTGTCTATACAAAGTTATGTAATTAAATCATCATATGAAATTGATTAATGTTGATTTTATGTGAAAAATATGGTAGCTTTATACTCAATTTGTGCATTCTCGAAAATTTCTATAAGTTCATCATCGGTAAATTTATTTTTTTGAGCTAACACAATACAATAATAAATTTGACTATCTCCGCTTTCAATAGTGTCACAAGCAGCCTCAGGTGTATCGTGATTAAAAGCAAAAAAAATATCTTCATCAACTTTAATATCTGTACAACGCCAGTTATTAACACTTTTATTATTATTGTTTTTTAGTTCTACTTTTATTCTTACAACAACGTAATCAAAAAGTTCAATATAGGTCGATGACAAAAGAAAATCATTCTTTAATGTATCTTCATAAAATTTAGTATCATAATCTAAATCAACAGATAAAACCCCAGTATCTAAAGAGCAATTAGGAACATTAAAAATAAAACAAAATGAAAACCAAGAAGATATAACAATAAAAATAATCATAATAAGAGAAATAACAATTATAGATTTATTTTTTACTTTTTTTGTATTTCTCATAATATCAATAATATTTTTATCAGCCTGCTCAATAATATTATTTTGGCTTATAATCTGACCGCTTAATATATCGTTGATTGTTACATTAAACAAAATGCTCAACTTCTCAAGCATTTCAATATCCGGATAAGATTTTCCGGTTTCCCATTTTGAAACTGCTTTATCTGTTATATTTAAATGCTCCGCAAGTTGTTTTTGTGTGAGTTGCTTTGCCTTGCGTTGTTCAGAAATAAATCTTCCAACAGAAATTTTATCCATATAAAAACCTCCCTTGAAAAAATTATATAACGGGAAATAAAAAAAGTCACCCCACCAAAAGTAGAATGACGGTAAAATAAAGAAAAAAACAATATCATCAGAGTAAATTACACAATAAATTGACAGAAAGGAAAGTTCTATATATAATTTTCTTGATATTAAGTTTCAATATCAAACAATACTTACGGTGATATTTATGGATTATAGAAAACGACTGTATGACCTGCGTACCGATAATGATTTAAGGCAGGAGTATGTTGCACAGGTGCTCAACATTACCTCACAGGCATACGGTATGTATGGAAACGGTAAGAGAAGTCTACCTATTGAGCATCTGAAAACTTTAGCAAAATTTTATAAGGTCAGCTCCGATTATATTCTCGGTCTTGATGAAGAAACAAATTAACCGTGCAGTCGCTAGTTGCACGGTTAGTTTTATATCAATTATTCATCAGCGAAGCGGCTTCATTTTTCATTATTCATTTGAAAATCCGTTCTGCAACAAATGAATAATGAATGATGAATATTGAATAATGAATAATACAAACAAAAATCCGGCCACTTTCGTGAACGGATTTTCGCTTGGTGACCCATCGGAGATTCGACCGTATGCTTCGCATACTTATGGTTCGGCGACCCAAAGCCGTTGGCTTTCGGTACCCGCCTCACCGCTTTTTGCTAAAAACAGTTCGCTGAACTGTTTTCTTAACGCAAAAACTCTCCCGAGTTCGAATCTCCTGATTTAACAAAAAACATAAAAAAATAAAGAGCACGCAGGTGCGTACTCTTTATTCTGGTGACCCATCGGAGATTCGAACTCCGGACACCTTGATTAAAAGTCAAGTGCTCTACCGACTGAGCTAATGGATCATCTCGTGTCCGATAAAGTTCGGACACTTAAAGTATATTATATTAAAATCTGCAATTTGTCAAGTGTTTTTTATAAATTAACACTTTCATATTGCACTAACTGCTGTGCTGTGCCCAAATCGGGCTTGATTTTGCCTGCCACAAGGGCTGTCAGTGCTGCACCGAAGGCTGCTTCCTCTCTGTTTAACGGTATAGCCATCTCACAGCCCAGAGCCTTTGAAAAACGCTTTTGAAGTGGCAAATTCTTGCGCAGACCATTACCCGAGCCGACAAGCGATTTGATTTCGCAGTCTGTTGAAAAAATCATATCGGTAATTTCGCTCACCATACCGCCGAGAAAGCCGTTCATAAGCTGTACGGGTGTGAAATTATCAATACCGAGGTTTTTAATTTCTCCTCGAAGTGTCGGGTCTTCTCTCGTGCCGCAGAGCTTTGTGGAAATTTGCAGGCTATCCTCGTTTTCACCCGTTTCAAGGGCTTTGTCCATAGCCTTGTAAATGTTTTCACACTTTTCACCCGTTATCATCTCATAAACAGCGCTGAAAAGTGATGCAACTGCGGCAAAGGCTCTGCCGCCGCAAAGCGAACAGCCGACAAGAATTTTCTTACCCTCGCCAAGCGGTCTTATTTCAATGCCCGCAGGGACTTTTTCAAGCTCGGTCAGCATAGAAATCTGTCCGCCTGTACCCATATTAACAAGTGCACAACCGTCCATATCTTTTACAGAGCCGATAAAGCTCGCCTGATTGTCACCGATTGCACAACAAACGGGCACACCCTTATATTCTCCCACAGCCTCGTACTTATCCGTAACCTCTGGGAAGAAGAAATAATCAAGCCCTGCCTTTTCAATTGCTTCTTTATCAAAGCAACCTTTTTTCAGGTCAAAAAGACCGAAGGAAGCGGCATCAGAGGTGTGCATAAGCGGCTTAATTCTGCCTGTTAGCACCATTGCAGCATAATCGTGAATTGTGCAGAAGGTTACAGCATTTTCGGGCACAAGGTTATTTTTGCTGTGATAATAATAAGTTGTGCCGCCGAAACCGCTTGCCGCAGCGTAGCCAGTAATTTCGCTTAAATTTTTAGCGTAGTTGCTATCGCCGAGTTTTTCGTTGCCGCTGCCGTCCTGCCATGTATAAAGGGGACTTACGACTTTACCTTCACTATTCAAATAAACGATGCCGTGCATCTGTCCCGTTATACCAACAGCACAAACGGGTGAAAACTCATTGAAAAGATTTTCCGCAAGCGCAGTTACCTTTTCAATAATTTTTTCGGGCGACTGAATTTTTTCAAACGGCTTGCCGTCAATAAAGCTGTCATTTGGCAGGGTAACTGATTTTAAAAGCCTGCCGTTTTCGGCGTCAACCGCAATTGCGCAAATTGTAGTTGTGCCTATATCAAGACCGATTACGTTCATATTTTTTATCCTCAGATTTTTGTGGATTCAAGGTCAAGACGGGTGATGATATCGTTCTGAATTGCAGGGGAAAGGTCAAGGAAGTTTACGAATGTACCGTGAATACGCATAATGTAAACTCCGCTCGGAGCATATTTTTCGGGCTCTGCAAGAACCTTTCGGAGTGTATCGGGTGTTGTGATGTTGAAATAAAGGTAAGAGGGTGAAAGATTTTCATTTTTCTCGTTAAAGAAAATGGGTTTGAGAATCTTTTCGCCGAATTCCGTACCCTTTTCTTCATAATTTGCGCCCTTGAAATATTTCGGGTCAATACCAAGGTGTGAAGCATAACCGCCGTTGAATTTGCCGTAGGGCAGCTTCATAGCGGAAAGTGTTCTGAAGCCAAGACCGTTTCCGGCCTCGCCGTAAAGCGGGTCAACACCGTAGCCGAGCATATCACGGCTCAATCTGCCGTCGGGTGTTGCGCCTACCCAGTAGCCGTAGAGAAGATGTGTTGACGGGCTGGACCAGTCCGCACGGAAGTTATTGCCAAGATAATTTTTGAGATTTCTTACAATATCGGAAATCTTGTCAGCAATTACGGCCGCCTCGTTGTCAACGCTTTCAATGCCGTTGCCGAATTTCGGTGCTGACTTAAGGAAATCTCTCAATTCTTCGTAGCCTTCAAAGTTTGCCTTGATTGCTTCAATCAGCTTGTCACAGTCCTCGGGACGCTCTGCAAGGAGCTTGTCAATAGCCATAAATGAATCAGCAATAACGGAAAGACCGTGGATAAGACAGCCGCTGCCGTTGTACTTTGTGCCCTGCTTTGAGGGGTGACGGGTGTCAATACCGCTTTCACAGCCGCCCATAAATGCGCTTAAGAAGGGTACACGAAGGTGAGAAAGCGCAAGGGAGGCACCGTTTGCGGCGTCTGCCATTTCCTGTGCAAACTTTTCTGCGTTCTTATAAAATGCCTCTCTGATATTTTCGAGCAACGTTTTTGTGTCGGGGTATTCAACAAATGTGCCGATTTCTTCACCCGTAATTGTCGATTTACCGCCCGTAAGCGTAAGCTCAAGGATTTTCGGCAGGTTAAACCAGCTGTTTGTGGTGTTGCCATTGTCCTTACCCATAATCAGCGGCTCCTGACAGCCAGCAACGGAGTAATCGGGCAGATCTTTTTCTTCAACCTTACCGCCCTTAAGAGCTTCAAATACTGTGTCGTCATTAAAGAATGAGGGTGTGAGCACACCGGGCGTGAACATAAACTTGCCCATCTCTTTATAGAGCTTTGCAGGTGTGTTCTTATGGAGCTTAACGGAAAGAATGGGCTGCGGCAGGTTCATATCATAGTATGCGTCCATAATCGCATAGCTCATCTCGTTTGTAAGGTCGTTGCCTTCAACATCACGTCCGCTGATGAGAACGTTCTGTGAAATTGCCCAGCTTCTGTCACCTACATTGAAGAAAACAAGGAAGTGGCGGAAAAGCTCTGCCGCTTCTTCTCTTGTTTCGCCGGACATTGCTCTGTACGGCTCAAAAATTCTGTCTGCATTACCGACTGAAAATGCAAACGGATTTGGAGCCTGTTCAAGAGTCATAACCTCCCACAAAAGCAGGAAGGACTGAATAGCCTCGTAAAGGCTTTCTGCGCCGTATTCAGGCACCTTGCGCAGAGTTTTTTCCATTACATCAAGCTGTGCAGCTCTTTCGGGTGCAGCCGTCTTTTTCTGCTCGGCAGCAATATCGGCATAACGGTTAGCAAGGACTATTGTTGCATTAAGAACAATTCTTATTGCTTCAAAGGTGTCCTTCTTTTCTTCGTCTGCTTCATCAGCAATTTTTTTGTCAAGGTCAGCAATAATGCTCTTCAGACCAATTTTGATTGCTGTGCGGAAATCGGGAATAAGGTGACCCGTTACCTGCTCAATAAAGAAGGCAACCTCACCTGTATATTTAGTGTACTTATCGTAAACTGCACAAAGGTCGGTTACATAGTCACCCTTCTTTGTGCGCTCACGCATAAGGTTAATTCTTTCTGCGGTGAATTCTTCGTTTGGCTCAATATCGTCAAAAACTGCAGTCGGGTCGCAATAGCCGGAAAAGGTTTCAACCTGAAAAGCAGGGTTAATCAGCGCATAGCTTCTCGCAAAGGAATCACTCTGTGTACCTGCAAAAACATTATTTTCGCTGATTGTCAGCGGCAGCTTATGTAAAATATTTTCAAGCTCCTTTGCCGCCATCATTTCTTCGCTTAATTTACTGTGGTCAAAGCCCGTTGCCTCAAAAGCAAGCTCACGAGCCATAAACCAGCCGTCAAGCCTTTTTTTTGCTCTTTCCTCACGGAACAGCTTTTTTGCCTTTTGAGTAATTTCACCATTTGCGTAAATATTTGTAACCTTCATTTTATATTTACCCTCCGTTCAGGTTTTAATCAGCTTAAAGCCGTTTGATTTTAATATATCGCAGAAATTTTCAAACTCTTCGTCGTCAACAAAGGCGTTTTCCATTGTGTATTCCATATTGTTCTGCTTCCACTTGTCCTTGCCGTATTCGTGATAACGCAGAATTTCAATTCTTAATTTTTCTTTATAATCCTTCAAAATCTCTGCAAAGTTTTCCGCATCCTCCACACTTGAATTAAAGCCGTGTATAAGCGGAATACGAAGCAGGGGATTTTTATTTTTTTCACAGGCCGCAGAAATATTTTTTATTACCGTTTCATTGCCTACACCTGTAAATTCTTTTAGTTTTCCCGAATTGTGGTGCTTGAAATCCATTATAAGATAATCAATAAATTCAAAAAGCTCCGGCAGCTTAGGGTTAGTACCGTTTGTTTCAATAGCCGTGTTAATTTTATTTTCTTTCAGCAAAATTAATGCTTCTTTCAGCGCATCAAACTGCACTGTGGGCTCACCGCCCGTAAAGGTAACGCCGCCGCCGTCAAAAAACATCATTTCGGCTTTTACAGCTTCATTTACCAAATCTAAAACAGATACTTCATTACCGCCGCAAAGCGCCATGCTTTCGGGGTTAGAGCACCACGGGCAATGCAGATTGCAGCCCTGCAAATGGTAAACAAGGCGGTTACCGGGACCGTCCTGCGAAAAGTTAAAGCCCTTCTGAAATATTCTGATTTTCATCCCGACACCTTCTCTCCCATTTTAATTAACTATAATTCTATCACACGCATTTTTATCCGTCAATGCAAGAAAAAAATAATATAAAAAAGCTGCTATGATTTTTTAAAAAAATTCACAGCAGCTCATAATTTATTTTGCTTTAACGACAATATTCATAAACGGCATACCTATCGTGTCACCTACGTGGAGCTTTTTGCCACGCTGTGTGCATACCTCGCCGTTTACCTTGATTTCTCCGTCCTGAATTATAACCTTTGCGTGGCCGCCGCTTTGTACGGCATCAGCCAGCTTCAAAGCAGAATCAAGTCGGATAAATTCAGTATCAATGAATATTTCTTTTATTGGTTTTTCTTTAACTTTTGCTACAATTCTCATATTTATCAGTCTTTCTTAAGTCGCATGGGAAGAATAAGGAAGAGGAAACTGTCGCCCTCTGTGGGAAGAATAAGAATAGGTGCGGAGCCGGAATTAAGCTCAATCTTAACCTCATCGGCGTCACACGCACGAAGTGCATCAAGCAGGAGCTTGTTATTAAAGCCGATTTCAACTCTCGGTCCTTCATATTCACACGAGAAGGAATCGTTAGCCGTACCGAGAGCGGTTATTGACGAAATTCTGACAATCTTGTCGTCAAAAATAAATCTGACAGGGCTCTTGAATTTATCCGTAATGATAAGAGATGTTCTGTCGATACTCTCAATCATTTCTCTTGTGTTAACCTTTGCGGTTGAAGCACAGGTAGTGGGAATTGCGTTCTTATAATTCAAGAAATCGCCGTCAAGCAAACGGGAAACAATCTGGTAATTGCCGATTTCAAAAATAATGTGTCTTTTACCTACGCCCAGAGAAACCGTGTCCTCCTCATCGTTAATAAGCTTGATAACCTCGTTAAGTGTCTTTGCAGGAACAACAAAGCTGAGTTCTTCGCCCATATAGTTAATTGTTTCAGTTCTCATTGCAAGTCTGTGGCCGTCAACAGCTACAAGGCGGATGAGGTTTGGAGCAATTTCAAACTTAACACCGGTGTGAACAATCTTGCTGTCCTCAGTTGAAACGGCAAAAATAGTCTGTCTGACCATATCCTTGAGCATTTTCTGCTCAACAACAACCGGATAGCCGCCGCTGACGGTCGGAAGCTCGGGGAACTCATTGCCGTCAATACCTATAAGGGAATATTCAGCCTCGCCGCCACGGATGGTAGCAAGCAGTCTTTCATCTGTTTCGATATAAACCTGGTCGCCGGGAATTTTTCTGACGATGTCGCAGAGAATTTTTGCGTTGAGAATAATTGCGCCCTGTTCAGCAACACGGCAGGGAACTGAGGTTGTGATACCGACTTCAAGGTCGTAACCGGTAAGTAAAAGCTCATTGCCGATAGCCTTAATCAAAATACCTTCAATTGCAGGAATTGTCGTCTTCGTGGAAACGGCACGCTGTACGTTAAGGCAGGCCTCTCTGAGCACGGAGGTATCGCAGTAAATTTTCATATTATATATCCCTCTTTCATTATCGGCATATTTTCACTCTGTTTGAAAAACAGTATAAATTACATATATAATTATTTAGTAGTAGTATTAGAGCACGTGGATTTGTGGGAAAACTCCGAAACCTCTTGACGCTCTAAGCAAAGCGGCTTTTTTACTCTGTGAATTTCTTATGAAAAGTTTTTTACACTTTCCACGGGAAAACCTTACCTGCGGGTTTAGTGGAAAATTCCGTGTGGAATGTGGAGAAAAGTGCGGATAAGTCGCAAGGCGACACAAACTGCGCAAGTCAGGCTTAATTAACGAAAAAATATAAGCACGGTAACTTACATAGATTAAAAATACCACTATTTAAATTAATATATCATATTTTTTAATAATTTTAAAGGTGTTTTTTTAAAAAATTAGGAATTATAAATTTAAAATCAGAAATAAAAGGATTAACCTTTATTTATTTTCTAATTTCTCATTTATAATTCCTAATTAATAAAATTAAATTTAAAATTCCGCCGTTTAGGAAACTTTAATAAAATATCAGTTTTAAAATAGGCGGCATCGGATGCAACATCATGTTGCCTTTACGTTCTTCATAATGTCAGAGATGATAGTTTTAAGAGAATAGTTGTTCTCACGGTCATTTGCAATCTTTTTAACCGCATACATAACCGATGAATGGTCTGTAAGTCCGAAAACCTCTGCAACCTTTTTATTGGTGAGGGGAGTCATCTCTCTGATTATATACATTGCAACGTGTCTGGGGTAGGTAAACTTTGCGTCGTGCTTTTTGCTCTTAATATCGGAAACCTGTACGCCGTAGGTGCGTGCAACCTCGTCTATAATTTTGTCGATAAGCACGGGTGTGGGGTCACCCTCGCTGAAAATGTCACGAATAGCAATTTGTGCTGTTGCCATATTGGGCTCAGAGCCGTGAAGAGCAATCTGTGCCTGCATATTTTTAACGGCGCCCTCAAGCTGACGAATATTGTTCTTAATTTTTTCAGCAATAAAGAGAGCAACCGTATCGGGCAGATTGATGTTAAGTGACTTTGCCTTGCTCTTTACAATTGCAACTCGTGTTTCAACATCGGGCGGCTGAATGTCGGCAATAAGTCCGCTTTCAAAGCGGTTGCGAAGTCTTTCCTCAAGCGTTGCCATTTCCTTTGGCGGACGGTCGGAGGTGAGAACAATCTGGCTTTTCGCCTTAACAAGTGTGTCGAAAGTGTGGAAAAATTCAAGCTCTGTTGAGGTTTTACCGGCAATAAACTGAACGTCGTCAACAAGCAGAATATCTGCGTTGCGGTACTTGTTATGGAAAACAGAAGTGTCACGCTTATTCTGCAGATAATCAATAAGCTCGTTCATAAAATCCTCGCTGCGCACGTAAATAATGTGAGCATCGGGATTATTCTTGCGGATTTCAACACAGATTGCGTTAAGCAGGTGGGTCTTGCCCAAACCGGAATTACCGTGAATAAACAGCGGGTTATATGTATGACCCGGGTCTGTTGCAACGGCAAGAGCTGCAGCATGGGCAAACTTGTTGGAATCGCCTACTATGAAATTATCAAAGTTATATTCGTTGCTTTCGCCGAGCTTAATTGCCTTGGGCTCGGGCTTTTTGGGCTTTTCAGCCTCACCCTGAATACATACTTTAACCTTAAAGCCCATTACCTTTTCAAAGGATTCGCCAATAAGGTCGTAAAATTTCTCGTTAAGAATTTTACAGCGGAAGGGGTCGTCAGTCAGCACAACTGTTTCGCCGTCAAAGGTGTCCAGCTTAAGGTTTTCAAACCAGACTGCGTAGATGGTTTCAGAGGTGTTACGCTTGATTTCAGCCTTAACACCTTCCCATAATTCGTATACTAAATCCATTTCAATCCTCGTATCTTTCTCTGCCCTAGCCCCGAATTGGGCGACATAGCCGCAGTTTAAATAATATTCTTTATTAGGTTTATTGTTTTTACCGTAAATACCATAAGAGTATATCATATTTTTTTCTCCTTTTCAACTTGCGTAAATATGGAAAAGGTTTTACAACATCTAGGCTTAACATTTAAAAACCCCTCCCACACATAGTGGGTACAGCCTGTTTTTTTACGCAAAAAGGTTGAAAATTTGAGATAAATTTGCAAAAAAAATTAAAAAAATTTATTTACCTGTTTTTTGTTACTTTTGACGAAACAACGTGACGTTGTATCCAATGCCGCCTATTATAAAGTTTAATAAATCATATAAATACATAAACGGCGGATTTGAAACTTTATAATAAAATATTATATACCATACATTTCAATTTTTCATAAAAAAACAGCTCCGTTCAAATAAACAGAGCTGTAAATTTTAAAATAATTCCTAATTATTCAGCTGCAACTGCTTCGGGGGCTGCTTCTTCTTCAGCCTGTGCGGAGTAGTCGGGAATTTCCTTGTACTTAACAACAATGGGGTTATTGATAAGAAGGATGTTAAGAACAATAACCGGAATGTGCAGAGCCATTGTTACGAAGATACCGAAGCCGATGCTTGCAGTAATCATTGACGGGAAAACAGCGTTGATGGAAGAACCGAAAACGCTGAAGGTTGCGCAAGCGCCGACAAGAAGAAGAACGGAAAGAACGCTTACAACAATGTTCTTCTTGCAGGAGGATACCTTTGAGGAGCAGAAGCATCTGCCGAAGTTGAGTATACCCATAACAATTGAAAGTGCAAGAAGCACGATTGAAAGGGCGAACATAAGCACGGGTGTGCCGAGAACAGGAGAGCCAATACCCTCAAGAATAAGGTTAACGTCGAACAGCTCCATAAAGTAGTCCATAACAAGAGTAAGGATGTTTACGTTAATATCCTTTGCGGCCATATAGGGACCCTCTGCAATGGAAATTTTAGCAAGGGGAAGGAAAAGACCTGCAACGGGGATGATTGCAAGAATAAGTCTTGCTATCTGGCGCTTGCCGCCAATGCAGGAAGCCTTGAAACGGTCAAGACCCTTCTGGAATTTGGCATGCTCTGCCTCTGCTTTTTCGGCATCTTTAAGAAGGCTTTCCTCCATGCCGTAGTAAACCATATTGACGCCGCACTTGGGACACTCGGGACGCCAGTCAGTTAATTTAAGGTGGGCATTACACTTAGGACAATTTGCCATGATGTTTCCTCCGTTTTTATGGATTTTATGTGCTCACGGGCACATTAATATTCTTAATTGTTATCTATAATAACATATTTATTTTCCAAAATCAATAACTTTTTATGTAAAATTATTATAAATCAGACAATAAAGCCACCATCAACACTCAAAACCTGACCGGTGATAAAAGAAGCGTCCTGAGTTGCCAAAAAAGCAACCGCATTTGCAATTTCTTCGGGCTTGCCAATTCTGCACAGCGGAGTTTCGTCAGATAAAATTTCAATATCTTCGCTTGAAAGGTTAGCGTTCATCTTTGTGTCAACCACTCCGGGTGCAACGCAATTGACCCTTATATTGCTCGGGCCAACCTCTTTTGCAAGTGCTTTGGTAAAGCCGATTAATGCTGCCTTGCTTGCGGAGTAGAGCACCTCGCACGAAGCGCCGCTTATACCCCACATTGAGGAAATGTTGACTATGCTGCCCGAGTGTGCAGCTATCATATCTTTTAAAGCCTCACGTGAGCAGTTAACTGCACTTAAAACGTTTGCGCCGAAAATAAAATCGTAATCACTTTGTGTCGTGTCGGTAAAAAGCTTCTGCTGTGCTACTCCGGCGTTGTTGACGAGTATTTCAACCGCACCGAGTCGGCTTTTAATTTCGGCAAACATAGCCTTAACCTGTGCTTCGTCGCTTAAATCGGCACAAACGTAAAACACCTCACAGCCCTTGCTGCGAAGCTCGTTTGTAATTTCTTCTGCCGCCGCTTTATTTTTGTGGCAATGGACAGCAACCTTGTAACCCTTGTCGGCAAAAAGCCGTGCACAGGCGCTGCCGATGCCGCCGGAAGCGCCTGTGACCAGAACTGTTTTATTCATTTGTTTACATTAAACCGCCAAAGAGAGTTTTCATACTGTCTTCTGTGAGCTCCTTGTAGCCCTTGGGTACGTTGAAAATACTGTTGTCAACCTTTGCGGAGCACTCTGTAATCTTAAGAATTGTAGCTTCACCGTCGGGAGTGATGATTTCAATTCTCTTGAGTTCCTTCTTGCCGTTGAAATAGTACTTGTTTGTGTTTGTAGAATCTGTGTACTCTTCGCAGGTATAGGTGTTACCCTTGATTGTAACCTTACTTGTGCTGACATATTTCATTGTATCAGAGCCGATTGTGTTCCAGAGATTGAACTCGGAATCGCTCAGACCGGAATCACCTTCACCTGCAGCAATTGTGTAATAAGCCTTCTGTGAGGGGAAAATCATATGCATCTTATTGCCTGCATAAGCCATGCGAATTTTAAGAGCTACGCCCATTGAAAATTCAAATGCCATATTGTCGCCGCTGAGATACATCTTTACGGGCATACCTGTTTCAAAGCCAAGCATTTCGCCTGTAACGATTGTTGCATTAAGGTAGAACTGCTTGCTGTCTTTTGAAGCGTTGAGAACCTTTTCCATAAGAGGCTCTTTCGGCTTGCCGTCGCTGCCCATTTCAACCTCGATAATTGTACCCTCGGGGAATGTTACGTCCTCATAGGTTGTTGTGCTTTCAACAGAGCTGCCCTCGCTTGAAGGCTCGGAAGCGGAAGTGTTCTCCTGCTTTTTGTCTGTTGTGGTCTCAGCAGTTGAAGGCTCATAGGGCTTGGTAACTGTAACAACAGTTGTAAGAACTTCTGTCTTAACCTCAGTTACAACCTCGGTCTTGCCTTCCTTGTCTGTTACGGCTTCACCCTGCTTGTCTGTAACAACCTCGCTTACGATTTCGGTAACGATTTCCGTTGCGATTTCGGTTACTTCCTCGTAAACCTGGCCGTCCGCACCGATAACGGTGGGGTTTTCGGGCTGCTCGGGCTCTTTTTCACCGCAGGCGGCAAAAACAACGAGCATTACCGCAAGAGCGGCAAGAATTGCAAATATGTTTCTTTTTTTCATCTATTTATCCTCCTTAAAGATAAAAGGTAAGTTTATAATAGTTTATTTTTTATCAAAAAGTCAAGCGTTGCGGGCAACTGTTAATATTTGTCACCCGAAACTTTTCTTTTTTGCAACAAGTCTGACAAAATTATTCGTCGTCCCTGTTCTGCCTTCTGCCAAGTCTTCTCGGCTCGTCCTCATCGTCCTCATCCTTTTCAACGGGGCGGATTTCGACCTTGAGCTTGCCAATACGCTTGTCTTCAAGGTTGAGTATGGTGAAGTGCAGGTTTTCGTAGTCCAGCTCGTTCATTTCGCCGTCTGCTGGCAGGTAGCCGAGAAGGCTTATTACAAAGCCGCCTATTGTGTCGTATTCATCCTCGGGCAGGTTTACGCCAACGTGCTCGTTAACCTCGTCAATTGATGTAGTGCCGTCAACGGTGAAGGTGGTTTCGTCAATAACGGAAAATTCCTCCTCCTCGTTGTCGTATTCGTCCTGGATATTACCGACAATGGATTCAACAAGGTCTTCGAGCGTGACAATACCTGCCGTGCCGCCGTATTCGTCAACAACAACAGCCATCTGTGTCCTTCGTGCCGTCATTTCCTTAAAAAGCATACCGCATTTCATACTCTCGGGCACAAAGAATGGCTCACGCATAACCTTGCGAAGGCTTTCCTGCTTGGGCAGAGAGGAGCCGATGTAGCCGATAAGGTCCTTAATGTAGACTATACCGACAATTTTATCAAGGCTTTCCTCGTAAACGGGAATTCTTGAATAGCCTTCCTTGTGGGCAAGCTCAACAACCTCCTGAACAGGGTCGCTTACCTCAACGGCGGAAACCTCTGTGCGGTGGGTCATAATATCGCCTGCGTCAA
Organism: Acutalibacteraceae bacterium; assembly: GCA_045605425.1. Lineage (GTDB taxonomy): Bacteria > Bacillota > Clostridia > Oscillospirales > Acutalibacteraceae > UBA8612. The sequence goes on along the minus strand of JAZUQA010000008.1, from coordinate 16,251 downwards.
TGTCGTCAAACTCGAAAATGTTGTTAATCATTTCCTTCTGGGCGTCCTCAATAACACCCTTTTCGCCGCCGACATCAACCATCATACGGATTTCCTCTTCAGTAACCTCTTCGGGCTCTGCGTTGGGGTCAATGCCCATAACACGCAGTATTGCGTTCATCGAAACGGAAAGCACCTTAACAAAGGGCTTTGTGACCGTAGCCACAACGGTAAGTATTCCCGCAATGCGGAAGGAAATCTTTTCGGGGTTGAACATTGCAACACGCTTGGGTACAAGCTCACCCAGAACAAGTGAAAAATATGAGGTGATAAGCGTAATAACAACAAGGCTGAAGCCGTCAATCACGCTTGCGGGGATTTTTGTGAGAATTGAGAGTTTTTCCAAGCCGTCGGAAAGCATATCAACAAAGCTCTGCGATGCCGAGGCAGAGGAAAGGAAACCGGCAAGAGTAACGCCGATTTGTATGGTCGATAGGAAATTGCTGGGATTGCTTGTGAGCTTAAGAAGCTTCTTTGCTTTTTTGTTGCCCTCCTGTGCCTGCTTTTCCAGCTTGGCATCGTTGAGGGAGATAATGGCAATTTCGCTCATTGCAAAAAAAGCGTTTACAAGAATAAGTACCAATAAAAGTACCAGCTTCAGAATAAGCGAAGTCGCAGGCCCGGGGTCGTCCATAGTTATGACTTTCTCCTTTCAGATTTGCGGCAAACAAAGTCAGAATCTGCCGCCTTTTAATAATTATAATATTAAAACATCATAATAGTATGATGGATTAATCAATCACTTTACCGTTTTCAATATAAACTCTGGGTACACGCTTGGTAATATCGCAGACGTATTCGTAGTTGAAGCTGCCTGCGGTTTTTGCAAGCTCCTCAACGGTAAGGCACTCCTTGCCGTCAAAGCCGACTATCGTCACCTCGTCACCCTGCTTAACGTCGGGTATATCGGTAACATCTACCATAAACTGGTCCATACATACCCTGCCCGTAACGGGTGCGGAGTGACCCTTGATAAGCACTCTGCCCTTGTTGGTAAGCAGTCTCGGGTAGCAGTCGCCGTAGCCACAGGGAATGGTGGCAATCAGCGTTTCACGCTTTGCCATAAATGCCGCACCGTAGCCGACCGTTGCGCCTGCTTCAACCTTTTTGACATAGGCAACGTGGCTCTTAATCTGCATAACGGGTGTCGTCGGCAGGTTTTCAAACCTTACCTCGTCAGACGGGTCAAGCCCGTAGGTTACAATACCGCAGCGTACCATATCAAAGCAGCCGCCGTCATAGTCCATCGTTGCGGCGGAATTATAAATATGCCTTATCCCGATTTCAATGCCGCTGTCGATAATTTCCTGCGTGTAGGCTCTGAAAAGCTCAATCTGCGCATTGGCAAAGCTCTTGTCGGCAAAGTCCGCACAGGCAAGGTGGGAAAAAATTCCCTTAATCTCAATTGCAGGCAAAGCGGCAATTTTTTTGATTTCCTCAAGATTTTCCTTGTTCGGATATAAGCCAATTCGGTGCATACCTGTGTCAATCTTAATATGCACGCCTGCCTTTTTACCGAGAGAAGCGGCAACGTCATTCAATTGCTTTGCGGTGGAATATTCAAAAACAGTAAGGTCAATTTCGTTTTCAACCGCTTTTTCAAAAAGCTCGGGGAAAGCATAGCTTAACACGAGTATCGGCTTTTTGCTGCCGCTCTCACGAAGCTGTACGCCCTCCTCAACCGTGGCAACACCGTATGCGTAGGCACAGCCGTCCTCAAGGGCTCTTGCTATCGGTACGGCACCGTGGCCGTAAGCGTCTGCCTTGAGAATGACCATAACCTTAACCTCGTCACCCACTCTTTTCTGCACAGCGGCAACATTCGAGCGGACAGCATCAAGGTCTATATATGCGCATACTCTGCTGTTGGTAGTTGTCAAAAAATCACCTTAAATAATAAATTTGTCGATATGTGACCTACGGTCACTCGATATATCGGACTTTTAGTCCGATTCGATATAATCAAATTAAAATTTGATTTCGATATGATATAAATCCTTTCTTGTTTTTGCCGCAAGGCAAAAACATATCGAGTCCGTAAAGACATATCGAGCAATTTTGGCATATGCCTGCGGCGAATGCAAAAATTGCATATCGAAAATCCGAAAGGATTTATATCGAGTAGTCTGACTTATCAAGTCAGACTACATCAAGCGCCTGCTCTATATCCGCAATAATATCCTCAACATTTTCAATGCCGACGGAGAAGCGGATAAGGTCGGGCGAAACGCCGCACTCAACAAGCTCCTGGTCGCTCAACTGTCTGTGTGTTGAGGAAGCGGGGTGAAGCACGCAGGTTCTTGCGTCTGCAACGTGGGTAACAATAGCAGCGAGCTTAAGAGAATTCATAAACTCCTCTGCCTTTGCTCTGCCGCCCTTTACGCCGAAAGAGATAACGCCGCAGGTGCCTTTGGGCATATACTTCTGTACAAGCGGATAGTACTTGTTGTCGGGCAGTGCAGGGTAATTGACCCATGCAACCTTGTCGTTGTTCTGAAGATACTCGGCAACCTTGAGTGCGTTTGAGCAATGGCGCTCCATACGCAGAGCAAGAGTTTCAAGACCGAGGTTGAGGTAGTAGGAATTCTGCGGAGCAGGTGTTGAGCCGTAGTCACGCAGAAGCTGTGCAACAATCTTGGTGATGTAGCCTGCCTTGCCGAAATCACGGGTGTAAACTGCGCCGTGGTAGCTTTCGTCGGGCTGGGTAAGACCGGGGAACTTGTCGTTCTGCTCCCAGTCAAAGTTACCGCTGTCGATAACAGCACCGCCGATGATGTTTGCGTGACCCTCCATATACTTTGTTGTGGAGTGGGTTACAATATCAGCGCCGAATTCAAACGGGCGGCAGTTAATCGGGGTCGGGAAGGTGTTGTCAATAATAAGCGGAACACCGTGTGAGTGTGCAATTTTTGCAAACTTTTCAATATCGAGAATGTCAAGAGAGGGGTTGGCAATTGTTTCGCCGAAAACAGCCTTTGTGTTGGGGCGGAACTGTGCATTGATTTCCTCTTCGCTTGCGTTGGGGTCAACGAAAGTGACCTCAATGCCGAGCTTTCTCATTGTAACATTGAAAAGGTTGAACGTACCGCCGTAAATTGTTGCGGCAGAAATAAAGTGGTCGCCTGCGCCGAGAATGTTGATAAGGGAAAAGAAGTTTGCAGCCTGACCCGAAGAAGTCAGAACACCGGCAACACCGCCCTCAAGCATAGCAATCTTTGCGGCAACGGCATCGTTTGTGGGGTTGGCAAGGCGTGTGTACATATAGCCGGGCTCAAGGTCGAACAGCTTTGCCATAGCCTCGCTCGTGTCGTATTTGAAGGTTGTGCTCTGAACGATGGGCAGAACTCTGGGCTCACCGTTTGCGGGCTCGTATGCGCCCTGAACACATTTGGTTTCTATTCTGTAGTTTTCTTTCATTTTAAAAACCTCTTTACTGTTTTAAGGAATAAAGAAGAAATAATAAAGAATAAATAATAACTTTTGGGTGAGGACGAAGCCATCCCACAATTATTCATTTTTCATTATTCACTATTCATTATTAATTAATCATTTATAAAATGATTAATCAGACCCGGTCCATACTCAACAAAGTTGCCCGTTGCGGCGGCAGTGTTTTCGTTGATTGAGTCAACGCCGCTGTTCTTTTCACCCTTCTTGTGGTAGATCATATAGGGTACGGGGTCGGAAGCGTGGGTCTTTGTCTTTATCGGTGTGGGGTGGTCGGGAAGTATCATAATTTTGTAGTCGTCATACTTCTCAAGTGCCTCAATAAGTGCGGGGAGAACACGCTTGTCGATAATTTCAATCGAGCGAACCTTGTTTTCGGGCTCGTCACGGTGTCCGCATTCATCGGGCGCTTCAAAGTGAAGATAAGCGAAGTCGCAGCCGTTTTCAAATGCGTCAATTGCCGCCTGTGTCTTGCCCTCAAAGTTGGTGTCGATATAGCCTGTTGCGCCCTCAACCTCGGGCACCTGCATACCTGCGCAGATACCTATGCCCTTAAGAAGGTCAACGGCGGAAACGATACAGCCCTGCATACCGAACTTCTTTTCAAAGTTTTCAAGGCCGGGCTTTCTGCCCTCACCCCAGAGCCAGATTGAGTTTGCAGGGCGCTTGCCCTCGGCAATTCTTCTCTTGTTAACGGGGTGCTCCTTGAGAAGCTCGTAGCTTTCACGCATCATTTTTGTCAGCTTTTCTGCTGTGGAAGCTGTGGAAATATACTCGCCTACAACTCTGCCCGAAATATCGTGGGGCGGAGTCATATTGCCAAGCTCGGTCGTGCCGCCGTGGTGAATAAGGCAGTGGCGGTAGCTGACACCGGGGTAGAAATCAAATTCACCGCCGCCAAAATGCTCCTGCACGGTCTTGATAATTTCTGCGGCATCCTCGCTGGAAATGTCGCCTGCGGAATAGTCCACCATAGTTTTGTCGTCGTAGTTTTCCTCGTCGGAAAGTGTAACAACGTTACAGCGCAGAGCAACGTCGGTGTCACTCATTTCAACGCCGATGCTTACAGCCTCAAGCGGAGAACGGCCCGTGTAGCAGTCCTTCGGGTCGTAGCCGAGAACGCTAAGGTTTGCAACGTCGCTGCCGGGTTTTAAGCCGGCGGCAACGGTACGAACAAGACCGACCTCGCCTCTTTTGGCAAGTGAATCGAAAACAGGTTTGTCGGCAACCTCCATCGGGGTTTTGCCGCCCAAGGCATCAACGGGATAGTCCGCCATGCCGTCGTAGAGAACAATTGCGTATTTCATCGCTTAATCTATCCTTAACTATATGAGTATTGTTTATTATTTAAAGTATGCTACGCCTGATTCAAATATCTTCTGATCCTTCTCGAACGGAACGTTCTTGTAGAGGTCTGTGCCCTTACGCTCGCTGTGAGCCATCTTGCCGAGAACTCTGCCGTCGGGGCTTGTGATACCCTCGATTGCGAGAACGGAGCCGTTGGGGTTGAAGGGAAGAGCGTCTGCAACCTTGCCGTTGATGTCAACATACTGTGTTGCAATCTGACCGTTTGCGATAAGCTGTGCAATGTGCTTTTCGTCAGCAACAAAGCGGCCTTCGCCGTGTGAAACGGGAACTGCGTGAATATCGCCGGGCTCGCACATTGAGAACCACGGAGACTTGACGGAGGTTACACGGGTGTATGCCATGTGGGAGATATGTCTGCCGATTGTGTTGTAGGTAAGTGTCGGTGCATCCTCGGCTGTGTCAACAATCTTGCCGTAGGGAACAAGACCTGTCTTGATAAGTGCCTGGAAGCCGTTACAGATACCGAGCATAAGGCCGTCACGCTGTTCAAGCAGAGCTGTTACTGCTTCCTTAACTCTCGGATTCTTAAGAGCTGTTGCAATGAACTTACCGGAGCCGTCGGGCTCGTCGCCGCCGCTGAAGCCGCCGGGAAGCATAATAATCTGTGAAGCGTTGATAGCCTTAACAAAAGCCTCCATGCTCTGCTCAATGTCGGAAGCGGTGAGGTTCTTGATTACAAGAATTTCAGCCTCGGCGCCTGCATTCTCAAATGCACGGGCTGAGTCGTATTCACAGTTTGTGCCGGGGAATACGGGGATAATTACCTTGGGTTTAGCAACCTTGATTGCGGGAGCAGCGTTGCTGCGCTGTGTATAGAGAGCAACCTCGTTGCCGCCTGTCGGGCAGGCTGCATCTGTTGCGAATACGCCTTCGAGCTTGTCTGTCCAGGCTGCAATAAGATCCTGTGTGGGAACTCTTTCGCCGCCGATTGTGAAGATAGCGTCGTCCTTGGTAACACCGAGGAGCTTGCCGCCTACGGGGGATTCACCCTCGCACTCAATTACGAAGCTGCCGACAAGGGGAGCATACATCTCTCTTCTTGTAACGCCTGCTTCAAATGCGAAGCCGAGAAGGTTACCGAATGCCATCTTACAAACATTAGCGGAAGCGCCGCCTTCCTTGACTACGCCTGCGGAAAGAATTGCGCCTGAAGCAACGTTTTCGTATACGCTCTTCATAAGAGCCATAGCCTCATCCCACTCGGGAAGAAGGCTCTCTTTGTTAACGGGAAGCTCAACAAGGTAAACCTTGCTGCCAGCTTTCTTAAAGGCGGCGGAGGAAACCTTGCTTGCCTTTGCCATTGTTACGGCGAAGGAAACGAGCGTGGGCGGAACATCAAGCTCGTTGAATGAGCCGGACATACTGTCCTTACCGCCGATTGAGGGAATACCGTACTTGAGCTGTGCGGTGAGAGCACCGAGAAGGGCTGCTGCGGGCTTGCCCCAACGCTCGGGAACGGCATTGAGTCTTTCAAAATATTCTTGGAAGGTAAGTCTTGCCTTTGTCGGGTCTGCGCCGATTGCGGCGAGCTTTGCAAGTGACTCTGTTACGGAGTATGCTGCTGCGTGGAACGGGCTCCAGCGGCTGAGAGCCGGAATGAAGCCGTAGCTCATTGCGGTAGCGGAGTCTGTCTTGCCGCCGGGAACGGGCAGCTTTGCGCACATAGCTTCTTCCGGTGTGAGCTGTGTCTTGCCTGCGAAGGGCATATTGACCGTAGCGGCACCGATTGAAGCGTCGAAGCGCTCGGAAAGACCAATCTGTGAGCAGACCTCAAGTCTGCCGAGGTTTGTTTCAAGAGCGTCAACGCCGTCCTTGTCTGCAAGAACTGCGGGAACAAGCTCTCTGTAGTTTTTATTTGCGTCAACTGCGGCAATCTTTGCCTGTGCAGTCTGTGTTACGCCGTTTGTGTTAAGGAAGTCACGGCTGATGTCAACAATCTTGTCGCCTCTCCAGTGCATAACAAGTCTTGCTTCCTCGCTTACAACGGCAACAACTGTTGCTTCAAGGTTTTCCGTAGCGGCAAGAGCAATGAACTTTTCAACATCGCCTGCTGCAAGAACAACAGCCATACGCTCCTGGGATTCGGAAATTGCAAGCTCCGTTCCGTCAAGACCGTCGTACTTCTTTGTAACCTTGTCAAGCTCAATCTTAAGACCGTCTGCAAGCTCGCCTATAGCAACGCAGACACCGCCTGCGCCGAAATCGTTACAGCGGCGGATGAGCTTTGCGGCATCGGGGTTGCGGAAAAGACGCTGGAGCTTACGCTCTGTGGGGGGATTACCCTTCTGTACCTCTGCACCGCAGGTTTCGATTGATTCTGTATTGTGTGCCTTGGAGGAGCCTGTTGCACCGCCGCAGCCGTCACGGCCTGTTCTGCCGCCGAGGAGAACAATGCAGTCACCGGGCTCGGGAGTATCACGCTTGACATTCTCCTTGGGAGATGCGCCGACAACAGCACCGATTTCCATTCTCTTTGCCTTGTAGCCCTCGTCGTAAAGCTCTACGACCTGGCCTGATGCAAGACCTATCTGGTTACCGTAGGAGGAATAGCCTGCTGCGGCACCGATTGTGATTTTACGCTGGGGAAGTTTACCCTCGAGTGTGTCCTCAAAAGCCTCTGTCGGGTCACCGCTGCCGGTAACACGCATAGCCTGGTAAACGTAAGCTCTGCCCGAAAGCGGGTCACGGATTGCACCGCCAAGGCAGGTGGCAGCACCGCCGAAGGGCTCAATTTCGGTCGGGTGGTTGTGGGTTTCGTTCTTGAACTGAACGAGCCACTGCTCGTCCTTGCCGTCAACATCAACGGTTACCTCGATTGAGCAGGCGTTGATTTCCTCACTCTCGTCAAGGTCACCCAGAAGACCTGCCTTCTTGATGGACTTTGCACCTATTGTGCCCATATCCATAAGAGTTATGTCCTTTGCCTTGCGGCCTGCGTAAACGTCCTCACGAACCTTGAGGTATTCGTTCCATGCAGCCTCAATAACGGGGGAAAGACCGCCCTGCTCAAACTCAACCTTTTCAAGTCTGGTGAGGAAGGTTGTGTGGCGGCAGTGGTCGGACCAGTATGTGTCAATAACCTTGAGCTCTGTTACGCTCGGGTCACGGTTTTCTTCGTTTTTGAAATAGTCACGGCAGAAGCAAAGGTCAGCCGCAGTCATTGCAAAGCCCATTGTCTTGTGGTAAGCGGCAACCTCGTCGTCGTTCCAGCAGATAAAGCCTGTGATGCGCTGAATATCGGCAGGCACCTCGGCAACAATATTGAGGTCGTCGGGCTTTGCCATTGAAGCCTCACGGGATTCAACGGGGTTGATAAGGTAAGCCTTGATTGAGGCGTATTCCTCGTCTGTCAGCTCACCCTCGAAAATGTATACCTTTGCGCTGGCAACAGCAGGCTGCTCACCGCAGGTAAGAAGGGCAATACACTGTGCCGCAGAGTCCGCACGCTGGTCGTACTGACCGGGCAGATACTCAACCGCAAGGCTGCGGCAGTCTGCAGGAATTTCAAGCTCGGAGCAGATTGTGTCTGCATTCGGCTCGGAAAGCACGGCGGAGCAGGCCTTTTCAAACTCCTCGGCCGTAAGACCCTGAACATCGTACCTGTTGATAAGGCGTACACCCTCAAGTGAGAGTATGCCAAGCGTAGAACGGATATCCGAAAGGACACCGCCGGCTTCAACATCGAAGCCCTTTCTTTTTTCGACAAAAATTCTCATAACTTCTTTCACTTTTTATCACCGCACCATTTCTGTAGTATAGTTGTTTTGAAAAAGTTTGTTTTTAAAAGTAAATATATTCTTTTATATATTTTGATATTATAGCACATAATTTTAATAAGATAAAGAGTTATTTTTTTTACATTATAAATTTTTGTGAAAATTCGTGCCTGAATTTTTAGTGAAAATTACAGAAATGTAAAAACTTTCATACAAAGGGCTATACAAAACCCGATTTGCGTGGTATAATAACGCAGTTAATAGTGTCGAATTGTATCTTGGTGAGAAAATTTGACATTTTCTGCTCGTAAGAGTTTCGTTTTATAAAATTTTTTCAGAAGGGAGCTGCTTTAAGGACGATGGAAAAAATCGTTATTAACGGCGGTACTCCGCTCAGAGGCGAAGTTGAAATAAGCGGCGCAAAAAATGCAGTTGTAGCTATTCTTCCGGCAACCATCCTTGCACAGGATGTCTGCCGTATTGAAAATATACCCGATATAAGCGACGTTTCGATTATGGTTAAAATCCTCACCCAGCTCGGTGCAAGTGTAAAGATGATTAACCGTTCAACCCTTGAAATCGACACACGCAATATCAATTCCTTTATCGTTCCCAACGAACTTACAAAGCACCTTCGTGCTTCATACTATCTTCTCGGTGCCCTTCTTGGCAGGTACAACAGAGCCAAGGTTTCAATGCCCGGCGGCTGCTGGTTCGGCGTACGCCCGATTGACCTTCACCTTCGTGGCTTCGAGCTTCTGGGCTCCAAGGTTTCAATCGACAACGCTATGGTAAACGTTTCTGCCGATATGCTTGTCGGATCGGCTATCTATATGGATACCGTTTCCGTAGGCGCTACGGTCAACGTTATGCTTGCCGCAGTAAAGGCAAAGGGTCTTACAATTATTGAAAACGCTGCCCGTGAGCCCCATATTGTTGACCTTGCAAACTTCCTCAACTCAATGGGTGCGGACGTTCGAGGCGCAGGTACGGACGTTATCAAAATCCGTGGTGTGGACGAGCTTCACGGCTGCACATATTCAATCATCCCCGACCAGATTGAGGCCGGCACATATATGGTTGCCGCCGCCGCAACAAAGGGCGATGTGCTTATTAAAAATGTTATCCCCAAGCACCTTGAGTCAATTACAAAGAAGCTCATTGACTGCGGTGTTGAGGTTGAAGAATTTGACGAGGCTGTACGTGTAAGCTGCAACGAAAGACCCATCCGCTGCAATGTAAAAACTATGCCTCACCCCGGCTTCCCGACCGATATGCAGCCCCAGATGACCGTGCTTTTAGCTCTTGCAGACGGCACAAGCATCGTTTCCGAAAGCGTGTGGGACAACCGCTTTAAGTACGTTGATCAGCTTCTGCGTATGGGCGCTAACATCAGCGTTGAAGGTAAGGTTGCCATTGTGCAGGGCGTAGAGCAGCTCAAGGGTGCTCCCGTCGGTGCGGACGACCTTCGTGCAGGTGCAGCTATGCTTATTGCGGGCTTCGCCGCTGACGGTCAGACAGAGATTGAAAATATTTCCCACATCGACCGTGGCTACGAGCGCTTTGTTGAAAAATTCACGGCTCTCGGCGGCGACATCAAGAGGGTAGAATTCCCCGATGATGACGAAACCGCAACCGAAAACGCAGGTTAATTATTATGGCAAGATTCTGTTCACTTTTTTCCTCAAGCAGCGGCAACTGTATCTATGTCGGCCAGCCTGAGGGAGGCATACTCATAGACGTCGGCGTGAGCGCAAAACGCACCGCCGAAACACTTGATTGCATCGGCGTTGACATTCGCAGCGTCGGCGCAATTTTTGTTACCCACGAACACTCCGACCACGTTGCAGGTATAAAGGTGCTTGCAGGCAAGCATAAAATTCCCGTCTATTCAAGCGCAGGCACGCTGGACGCAATGGCACAAAACGGCATACTCACGGGCAAATTTCCAACGGAGGAAATTTCAATGCAGGGTATGGAGGTCTGCGGTATGCACATCCGTCCGTTCCACACTCCGCACGACAGCCGTGAAAGCCTCGGCTTTACAATCGAAACGGCAGACGGCAACCGTGTTGCAATCGCAACGGATATAGGTACGGTGAACGACGAGGTGCTCCAAAATATCGCCTGCAGTCAGCTCGTTTTGCTCGAATCAAACCACGATATAAGAATGCTGCAGAACAACCCCAACTACCCCTATATGTTAAAGCGCAGAATACTCTCCGACAAGGGACACCTTTCAAACGAGGTGGCGGCGAAAACAGCGGCAACCCTTGTTGAAAGCGGCACGACAAGACTTTTCCTTGGACACTTAAGCAAGGAAAACAACCTGCCCGAGCTTGCTTACCAGACTACGGCGGCGGCACTCAGCGCAAAGGGTATGCAGGAGGGCAGCGACTACATATTAAGAGTTGCAGGTGTCGGCAACCCGAAAATGACGGTGTTTTAAAATGAATGTTACGGTAATCTGCCTTGGCAAGCTCAAAGAAAATTATCTGCGTGAGGCGTGTGCGGAATATGTAAAACGCCTGGGCGCATTCTGCAAAATAAATATTGTCGAGCTTAACCCCGTAAAGCTTTCCGACAACCCCTCTCAGGCGCAGATTGATGCGGCACTTGAAGCGGAGGCAAAGCTCATCACCGAAAAAATCCCCAAGGGCGCAGCGTGCTTTGCAATGTGTATCGAGGGTAAGCAGTACCCTTCGGAAAAATTCAGCACCCTGCTCGAAACCGCAGGTGTCGAGGGCGGCGCAAACACTGTGTTCATTATCGGCAGCAGCTTCGGCTTGAGCCCGACGGTAAAACAGATGTGCAAATACAAGCTCTCAATGTCCGAAATGACCTTTCCTCACCAGCTCGCCCGTGTAATGCTCCTCGAGCAGATTTATCGGGCGTTTCAGATTTCCAACGGGGGAAAGTATCATAAATGAAAATCAAGGTGTAAACTTCGGTTTACATCTTATTTTTTATCTTTTTTGCAAATGTAAACCCGACTTGCTTGTAATTCTCTATTTGCCGTCGTAGAATTCAGTTAAAGGAACGGAAGAAATTCCAAACACAAAAACAAAGGAGATTTACAAAATGGGTTCATCGGTATTATTGGTATTTATTATTCCGGCAATTTTTTTCGGGGTGGCTTTCTCGGATATTTCGGGTGCGATTTTCGGCTATCCTACCGAAGAAATCGCCCTGCCCTATGACGAAGAAAAGGGTCTGGTCTGGGAGTACGACTGCGTGAATGATCCGAATATTGAACTGGTTGAAACAAAGTTTGAAAACGGAAAACAGATTTTTGTTTTCAGGGGGACAGGTAAGATTAATATTGCTGAGATTTTCACAAAGAGTGAGGATGAGCAACAGGGCGATATTATGGATCTCATCTTTACGGATAAAAACGGCAACCAAAAAATTTATTACGGTTATAATGGTAACAGGATATATGAGCCGCAGTTCTATTCTGCCGAGGATTGCCAGACGATAGATATTACGCTTACCGCAGAAAATGCGAGAAAAAATGCCTCGTGGGAGGTTGTTGCGAACACCGGATACGTAATTATGAAGAAAACAACCGGCGGAGAAACGGAGAACTTTACAATAATAGTAACGCCCGATACCAAGGACGGTACTTATGCAACATACGGTATGTTTGACGTTGAATTTGCCTACACTAATTCAAGGGGCAAGTATCTTGAAGAAGCAAAGGCGGTTTTTGAATTGCAGGACGGTAAGCATATCCTGAAAAGCATCACCTATGAGAATTCTTGGGATAAAATGTTTACGGATTTGAAGCACATGTTAGAGTCTGAATGAAGTGCGGTTGTGAAATAAAAGGAGATTTACAAAATGGGAACATCAGTATTATTGGTATTCATTATTCCGGCAATTTTTTTCGGGGTGGCTTTCTCGGATATTTCGGGTGCGATTTTCGGCTATCCCACCTCTGAAATTGTTCTGCCCTATGACGAAGAGAAGGGCTTGGTCTGGGAGTACGACTGCGTGAACGACCCCGATATTGAATTGGTAGAAACAAAAATTGAAAACGGCGAGCAGATTTTTTCCTTTGTGAGCAAAGGCAGTCTTGATTGGAATACATTATTTATGGTTAAGGATGAAAATGACCCCGAAGGCGATGCTATGGACCTCGTTTTTACCGACAAAAACGGAAACGAAAAGGTTTATTACGGCTTCGGCGGCAACAAAATCAATGCGCCGCAGTTTTATTCCGCAGAAGAATGTCAGACAATTGACGTAACACTCACAGCGAAAAACCCGAAGGAAAACGCATCGTGGGAAGCTGTTGACAGTATGGGATACGTTCTTATGAAAAAGCCTGCAAAGCAAGCAACAGAAACGTTTACCGTAGTTATTACACCCGATAATAAAAAAGGCGAATATGCAACCTTCGGTATATTTGATGTTGTATTTGCATATACGAATTCAAGCGGAAGCTACTATGAAAAAGCTACCGCATCGTTTGCTTTCGGCGACGGTACGCACACGTTGGAAGAAATAACGTATGAAAAAATGACAGGAATAAGACTTCTGGATTTTGTTGATATATTTTCAATATTATCGGTAATGGGTTGATAATTTTATCAAACAAAAAAATAATTTAAAGATGATTTCACAGGAGTAAACTTATGAATAAATCTTTTAAGAAACTGCTTTCTGTAATTCTTTGCGGCGTGCTTCTTTTTACAACTGCAAGTGTAGCCTTTGCGGTGAAGGCAGTCAGGGAAGTTACAAATGCAGATATTATTTCAATGGATAAGGAAGAACTCGTACAGAAACTCTCAGATATAGGGTTGGGAATAATTGAAAAAATAGATAAGATAATTGAAAATGACAGCTCAGGTGTTCTCAGGGACATTGCAATGGTTGCATTCTTTGGTTTCTTTTTTTCAGTATATCTAATATCTGTGGTTGTAATGTTTCCGATAAACATTGTAGCGGGTGTTCTTAGCTGGTTTGGTGTGGATATTTAATTGTGTCCGTTGGGGCGCTTTGTCATATCTTTTTGCAGGAATATCAAAGTTTCGGCAAATTACAGTTTGTTGGGATGATTAATTGTAGGGGCGATTCACGAATCGCCCGCCGTAAAAGTGATATGTCGGTAAAAACGGGCAATTCGTGAATTGCCCCTACAGGATAATCAAATTTACATTGATAAAGAGCACGACAAACCGTAATTTGCAAACAAACATAAAAAATTTCCAAAAGCCCTTTTAATTTCTGCAAATATATGTTATAATTCCACAAAGTGCTTATATTTAAGCAGAAAACTGAAAGGAGTTTTCAGATTATGAAATCCAGAACAATTAAAATTCTCGCTCTCCTTCTCACGGCTTGTGTCTTCCTTGGCGTATCCGCTTGTAACGGTACCGGCGGCGACGACGAAACCACAACAGAGGCTACAACAATCGCAAGCGCAACACCTCTTATGACCGAAAAGGCAGAGGTTCTTGCATACTTCAACGCTCTTATGGCTTCCGTCAAGAACGGCAAGGCTGCTCTCAATTATTCATCCGATTACAATCCCAACGGCTTTGAGTGTGACAACGCTGCTTTCAAGGCTGCTCTTCCCACAATCACAAAGCTTATGAAGGACGGCTTCAACGCTGACCTTGGCGCTCAGGTTGCTTACGGTGAGCCGCTTGCAGACATCATCCCGATTAAGAACAGCGCTGCTCCCCTCGTTCTCACAGAGGCTGACATCGTTGACATCGCTGTCAACGCAGAGGCATTCAGCCGCCAGGCAGAGGAAGAGTCCAAGGCTGCTATGGATGAAAACTACACAGCAGAGGAAATCATTGTTGACGAGGACATCCGCAAGATTACAATCACTCTTGCAGATTCCGTTGACCCCGCTGCAGGCACAGGTCTCTTCGGCTCTATCTACAACATCCCCGACAGAGCTAAGATTGCCGAGGAAATGAACAAGGCAAGCGAATATATGACCTACGACGGTACATATTCCGCAAAGTACACAGGCTGCACAATCTATATGGAAATCGACCGTACAACCGACAAGGTTATCAAGGTTGAGTTCAACCGCAACATCGAGGTAGAGGTTGAGGTTACAGGCGTCGGCACTCTCGCTTCCATGGGCACAACAAACCTTAAGTTTGTCGTCAACGGCACAGACCGCTACGAGTTCGATTGGACAGACCCCAATGCAACAACAGTTGCTGCAGAATAAGGTATAACAAAAGCTCCGCTTAAATGGGCGGTGGTCATAAAACAGTTTCAGTCTCGGCAGCATTGTCTGCCGAGACTGTTCTTATATATATTGCAACTGTATGATAGAATAAACAGAACGATAAACTGGAATTTGACAGCATGTAAAGTCATGTTGCGGAAATGTAACGTTGATGTGGTGGTAGTTGGAAGTGTTTTTTGCTACAATGAAATCACAAAATTGAAGGAGGATTTCATTATGAAGTTACCAGATAAAATCATTAAACATAGAAAAGCGAATGGTTGGTCGCAAGAAGATTTCGCAGAAAAAATGGATGTATCACGGCAGGCAATCAGTCGCTGGGAAAACGGAACCGCACTGCCCGATGCACAAAACATATTGCAGATTAGCAAATTTTTTCATGTTACAACAGATTATCTGTTGAATGATGAGTATGAAAGCGACAGTGATATTCCTGAGGTTAAGACCGCAACAGAAGAAACAGAGGCTTTGTTTTTGAAAAAGAAGCATCTGCATCTGGTAGCCGCAATTTGTTTTACCATATCGGTATTTTGTGCAATGATGGGAGTCGTGAATAGCACGAACGATACTCAGTTAGCACTTTCCTGCTTTATGCTTGCCCTTTGTGCAGGCAATGCAGTTGCACAGTTTGTCTTGTATTTTAAGAAGCGATAAAGGAATCTGCACAACATGAAAATCCGACCTATGATCATAACCATAGGTCGGATTAACTGTCTTATGGCCACCGCCCTAATGAAGCGGAGTTTTTTAGTGCAGAGTGCAAAGTGCAAAATGCAAAGTTGCGGGAGGGCTCCGCCCTCACCCGAATTTTTAAAAAACTATTATCTCATCTTTATTATCTATTATCTTTTATCTTGCATTGATTTTAAATGACATTCAGATAAGAGATAAGAAATAATATTTAATAGATAGTAATTAGAAATCGGAGCGAAGCGACCCTTAATTTTGCACTTTGCATTTTGCATTTTGCACTCAAACAAAGAAGCGGCACGGAAAAACCCCGTGCCGCTTCTTTGTTAAGAATGGGTGTTATATGGGAGAATTTAGGGTAATGAGTATAATCCAAACCCGTTTTTTGCGGAGCGGATTTCCGCCATCTCATCGTTAAAATACTCGTAAATCCGTTAGGATTTACTGCGTTTTGTGCCTTGATATGACAAAAATCCGCTTCGCAAAAAATCTGTGACCCCAAAGTGCGAATTTTTGATGGATTTTTGGATGTTGAGGGTGCCGACAGGCTGTCGCCTTTCAAATCCGAAACGCCGAAAAGCCGCAAAAATTCACGCTTTGGAGCGAGTTTTGATTATACTCGTTACCCTATGCTATGAAAAGAGAGAGGTCATAATCGTTTGTTGCCGGCGCGCCCTCAACAAGGTGCATTTTGCTGCGGCGGATTTCGGCTGTGCGCTGTGCTCTTTCGCTGCGCTCGGCTTCAAGCTGTTTTCTTCTGCGTGCAACGAT
>JAZUQA010000007.1:0-67505 GCA_045605425.1 Acutalibacteraceae bacterium | reverse complement strand
AATTTTCGATATGCACAAAAGTGCTCGATATGTCCTTACGGACTCGATATGCGCTGCGGCGCAAGGGAATTTATATCATATCGAGTTTGAGTTTTAACTCAAACATATCGAATTTTGTGAAACAAAATATATCGAGTGACCGTCAGGTCACATATCGACAAACTGTAATTTATCTTTCACTTGTAATTTCAGATGCATTGTACTATAATAAAGGATAGTTTAAAATCAACCCCCGTGAGGTGAGTTAATGCGTTCAATTACAAATTTCCTTAAGGAAACCGATATATATCTTGTAATCCTCTGCCTTATCGCTTCCGTTGCGGGCATAGTTGCCGTTTTCAGCGCAACGATGCACGACCTGGAGGAAGGCGAATTCATAGCCCGTGAGGCTATTGTTATGATAGCCGCCGTTGCTGTTGGCTTTATAATTTGTATGGTAATTTCCGCAATAGATTACGAGGTTATACTAAAGCTGTGGCCCGTTATTGCCGGTGTTTCGGTTGTGCTTATGTTGGCACTTTTCAAATGGGGTACGGGTCCGAGCGAGAGAAGCGACGTTATCACCTGGCTTCCCTTCTCTATAGGCGGCTTCAGCATCTATTTTCAGCCCTCGGAGCTGCTTAAAATTGCTTTTATCATAACCTTTTCCGTTCATCTTGAGCTTATAAGCGACAGGCTTGACAAAATTGTAAATGTCCTGCTGCTTGCTGTTCACGGCGCAATCCCCACGCTGCTCGTTGTTGTTACGGGTGATATGGGCTCGGCACTTATTTTTCTGATGATGTTTGTCGTTATGATGTTTATGGCAGGCGTAAAGCTGCGGTATTTCGCAATTGCGATTGCCACGGTTATAGCTGCCTTTCCGCTTGTATGGGTCAAGGTTTTCAGCGACATTCAGCGTAACCGCTTTCTTGCACTTCTCTATCCCGAATCGTATTCGGATATTATTTATCAACAGCTCCAGAGCAAGAACGCAATGGGCTCGGGACAGCTTTTCGGGCAGGGACTTTTTGAAGGTCCTTACACACAGAACGGTGTTGTTCCTGCTGCCGAAACCGATATGATTTTAAGTGTTTTCGGCGAAGAGCTCGGTTTTGTCGGCTGTCTTGGCGTTATGGTTCTGTTTATGCTGATTGTTTTCAGAGTAATCAAAACAGCTCGCCTTGCCAACGACACACCCGGCAGAATGATGTGCATAGGCGTTGCGGCTATGATAGGCTCACAGGTTGTTGTCAACGTCGGTATGTGCCTTATGCTTCTGCCGTGTATCGGCATCACCCTGCCGTTTATGAGTTCGGGCGGCACATCCAACCTTTGTATTTATCTTGCGATGGGGCTTGTTTTCAGCGTTTACAGAATGAACTGCGAAAGAGCACCCGTCGATTTCAGGGCAATAAACATCAGAACTCCGTATATTTAATTCGCATATTTAAGGTGATATTTTGAATTATGAACAGGCCATAAACTATATACATTCACTCAACCGCTTCGGAATTCATCCGGGGCTTGAGCGCATTGAGGAGCTTTGCAGGGCAGTGGGCAATCCGCAGGACAGGCTGAAAATTGTCCACGTTGCAGGCACCAACGGCAAGGGCTCAACCTCTACAATGATAGCAGGCGCACTCACCGCCTGCGGCAAAAAGACGGGTCTTTTTACTTCCCCTTTTGTCAGCGAATTTTTAGAGCGAATACAGATTGACGGTTGCCCTTGTGACAAGGAGCTATTTGCAAAGTGTGTTACCGAGCTTGAGCCGATAGTAGCCGAAATGGCAGCAAAGGATATGCAGCCGACAGAGTTTGAAGTAATAACAGTCGCTGCATTTTTGATTTTTGAAAGAGAAAAATGCGACATCTGCGTGCTCGAGGTAGGTCTTGGCGGAAGGCTTGATTCTACCAACGTCATAAGCACTCCGCTTGTTAGCGTAATTGCTTCAATTTCGCTTGACCACACGGCTATACTCGGTGAAACGGTTGAGGAAATTGCGAAAGAAAAGTGCGGAATTATTAAAGAAAACGGCAAAACCGTGTGCTACCCGTGGCAGGAAAAGGAAGCGTTTGATGTAATAAACGATACCTGCGAAAGAATGAATAACTCTCTTTTCATTCCGAATGTGCGTGGAATAATTGCGGTTGAAAACAGAATTGACGGCGTACAATTCACATACAACAGCACCGAATACAAGCTCTCAATGAGCGGCGAATACCAGGTGTACAACGCCGTAACGGCAATTGATGCCTGCCGTGTGCTGGGGCTTGACGAAAAGAGCATAAAGCAGGGTATTGAGGCGGCAAAGGTGCCTGCAAGAATGGAGGTTATTTCCTCCTCCCCCCTTGTGCTGCTCGACGGCGGACACAACGAGGACGGCGGAAAAGCGGTTGCCGAAAGTCTTACAAGTATGCTAAACGGCAAAAGGATATTCGCCGTTATCGGTATGATGGCGGACAAAAACGTTGAAAGCTACCTTGAAAAGGTTGCAACGCTGTGCTCATTCGTTGCGGCAACAACCGTAGCTGACAACCCCAGAGCAATGACGGCAGATGAGCTTGAACAAAAAGCAAAGATATACTGCAAAAATACAAAACACTTCTCTTCGGCACAAGAAGCTATAGAATACGCAAGGAAAAACATTCCCGATTACGACTGCCTGCTTGTGTGCGGCTCACTATACCTTGCAGGAGAAGTGAGAAATCAACTCAAAAATATTTTTTAAGCCTCGCCTTAAAATGACACAGTTTTTAAATCTGAACCTCTATCCTATATCAGTAGGACAGAGGTTTTATTTTTTTGAAAGGAAGTAAGAAATGATTGAATTTTCAGTTTCGGGAAAATGTATGACCGTATTTTTAAGCGGCGAAATTGACCACCACTCAGCCGCCGGAATACGAAAAAGGATTGACGAGGAAACGGACAGGCTTTTGCCGCAGCTGCTTGTGCTCGATTTCGGCAACGTGAGCTTTATGGACAGCTCGGGTGTCGGGCTTGTGATGGGCAGATACCGCAACGTAAGCGCACACGGCGGACGGCTTGAGGCGGTAAATTTATCACCGTGGTGCTACAAAATTATGAAAATGTCGGGACTTGACAAAATTGCAAAAATTCAGATGACGGGGGTGCAGCGATGAAAGCACTTAACAAATTTACAATGACTATGGACAGCCGAAGCGCAAACGAGGGCTTTGCACGCCTTGTGGCTTCGGGCTTTGCCGCACAGCTTGACCCGACGGTTGAAGAGCTTTGCGACATCAAAACTGCAGTAAGCGAGGCGGTTACTAACTGCATAGTCCATGCCTACCCCGACGGAGTGGGCAACATTTACATATCGGCAGGTATTTTTGAAAACGGTCTTGTACGCATTAAAATCCGTGACAAGGGCTGCGGAATTGCCGATATAAAAAAGGCTATGGAGCCGCTTTATTCGAGCCTTGGCGGTGAAAGAGCAGGGCTCGGCTTTGCGGTAATGGAAAGCTTCTGCGACAAAATCTCCGTGCGCTCAACACCGGGAAAGGGCACGGCGGTAACACTCGACAAATATATAAAGGGCAAAGAATTTGGCGGTTAAGACGCACGAAAGAGAAAAGCTGATAACGGAAAATATGGGGCTTGTCCATTCCTGTGCCTCACGGTTTAAGGGCAAGGGCGTGGAATACGACGATTTGTTTCAGGCAGGATGTGTGGGACTTATCAAGGCGGCAGACGGCTTTGAAGCCGACAGAGGCTTTGCTTTTTCAACCTATGCCGTACCCGTAATTTTAGGCGAAATACGACGTATATTCCGTGACGGCGGCTCGGTAAAGGTCAGCCGTATGCTAAAGGAAAAATCACGCCTTGCGTTAAGTCAGAAAGAAAGGCTCACACGCATAAACGACCGTGAGCCGACAATTGAAGAGCTGGCAGACGCATTGGGGCTTGACGTACAGGAAACGGCGCACATACTAAACGCTGCAATGCCTGCCGTTTCGCTGACCGCACACGAGGACGACAGCCGCAATCCGCAGCTTGACATACCCGTAGAGTCACAGGAAACGGAAATTTCGGATAAAATTGCCCTTCACCAGACTATGCTCACTTTACCCGAAAAAGACAGGCGGCTGATTGAGCTGCGCTACTTCAAAGGCTTAACTCAAGCTAAAACCGCAGAGCAGCTCGGAATGTCACAGGTGCAGGTTTCACGAAGAGAAAAAGTAATTCTTATTGAGTTAAGAAAAAATCTCATATAAGCAATTCGAGCCACACACCCCAAAAGTGTATGGCTCTTAATCTTATTACCTTTTATTAACCGAAACAATACTTCACAAATTCCTTTGCGGTAGTGTCGCTGTCGTATTTTTTAGCTTTAAATATTTCGGTCATATCCTGTCTTTCAAATTTTTCCGAATATTCTATAGCTGTCTTTGCCCAGAGCACTGTATCTCCCAACGGCAGATATTTTACTCTGCCAGTTATGTCTGCATCTGGAGTTATTCTGTCCGAAATAACACAGGGCACTGAAAGCGCCTGAGCCTCGATTACGGTGTTCGGCATACCCTCATAGAAAGACGGGAACACGAAAACATCCGCCGCACACAGCAAATCGGGTATATCCTTGCGTATTCCGAGCAGCTCAACGCTATCAATTATGTCAAGCTCTTTCGCTTTACACACGACTTTTTCTTCCAGCTCACCGCCGCCGACAAGGAACAGCTTTGAATCGGGTTTTATCTTTAATATTTCAGCAAACACTTCAAGCAGAAAACCGTGGTTTTTAGCCATTGAGAAGCGTCCGACGTGGAATACTGCAAGCTCATCTGAAAGCCCTAATTTCTCACGCATTTCCTGCCTTTTCTCATCACTGTAATGATAGAAGTCCATATCGACGCCGTTGTAAAGTATATCCGCTTTACCGTTTTCGATACAGTTTTTGCCGAAGCAGTATTCTGCCGCTTCCTTTGACGGGGCAATTTTCACATCTGGAACAATCCTAGCAAGCTGACCAAGCGTGGAATGAAGGATTTTCTGCTTTGCTCCGCCGTCAACAGCCGTGTTGCTTGAACGGTAAATCAGCCTTTTTGCGCCGCCTTTTTTTGCGGCAATAAGCTCAAGCACCGTACCGGGCTTGACAGATGAGCAAAGAACGCTTTCATAACCGTTTTCTCTAACTATATTTTCAAGAGCTTTAAGTGAACCTTTAAAATTCTGAGATTTAGGCGGGATACGGTAAATTTTACCGCCAAGCGCCTCTATTTCATCATCATAAAAGCATTTATTCTGAACGTTTACACAGAAATCCATCTGATATTTTTCACGATCCAGCTTGCGGTACTGCTTCATTAAAAACGTTTCTGCGCCGCCCGCCTCCATGCTGCTCATACAGCAAAGCAATCTTTTTACACTCATACTGTTACAGCCTCTTTTTCGAGTTCTTTGAGCAGAATTTTTACAGCCTTGTCCGCTTCAAAATGTGCCGCTCTTTCAAGACAGTTTTTCTTCATATCATTAAGCTTATGCGGATATTTTGCCACATCAACAAGAATTTTACCAAGCAAACCGTCAGCATTCGGGTCATAAACAATTCCGTCTGTACCGTTACGGATTATGTGACTATTGTAATTCCAATCTGTAGCAATTACGGGAATACCTGCAGCAAACGCATCAATAACTGTACCTGCAAACCCTTCACCGCTGTATGAAGTCGGAAACAGCAAAGCAAAACAGCTTTTGAGCTCCTGCGTACTGTCGTTAGTATCTACAAAGCCTTTATATTGAATATAAGGCTCAAAGCGTTCACAGAGTCTTGAAAACTCCTCACTGTATTCAGGTGCAACCTTACCGTAAATTTCAAGAGTATAAGCTGTCCTGCCCAAAGTATTGTTAGCATATCTTACAGCATCAATTGCCTTTTCTATTCCCTTTTCGGGTGTGACGCGTGAAAATGTACAAAGCCTGTAAGGCTCACACGATGTATAAACCAACTCATCAGGTCTAAGGGAATTAGTTTCTCTGAAATTAGGCATATAAACCACATTATCAAGTCCGAGCTCACGCAAAGACTCTTCCATAGGATGCAGCTCAACATAAACCCTGTCAAGCCGTGAAATATGTCCGCAAAGAGTAGGATTGTTTTTTAATATTTCAGGCAGCCAACCGCCAACAACAACATAATGCAGCTTTTTATCCATTTGGCGATTCATATAACCGAAAAGTGCCGGAAAAACCTTAACCGCACCCCGGGCAGGCATCATAATTACATTATCACATTCTTTGATAAGCTTGTAGCAATCAGCCAGAAGCTTCAACGGATTTTTCTTCCATCCCTTGGTATCCAACGCAGCAACCTGATCGTCACCCAACGCTTTTCTCAGAGCGGTCCAAACAGCTCTGGTTTTATCTATCTGACCGTCTGCTGGTTTGTCACCGAAGCTGAAATGTCCGCAAACACCAACTTTGTACACTGTCTCACCACTTTTCTTTATACATTTACCGATAAATTATATAATAATTATTAATAAATGTCAAACAAGCAAAAGGGGCAGGAAAAAATTTACTTAAAATACACTTTACAAATCGGAAACAATATGCTATTATCTTTATCGAACAAATGTTCTTGGAGGTGAGGACAACGGCTGAACGGATTATACTGCACTGCGACCTGAACAACTTTTTTGCTTCGGTTGAGTGTCTCGGGAAAGACGAGCTCAAGGGCAAGCCCGTTGCGGTTACAGGCAGCGTTGAAAAACGCCACGGCATTATACTTGCCAAAAACGAGACTGCCAAAAAATTCGGCGTTAAAACCGCCGAAGCCATATGGCAGGCACAGCAAAAATGTCCCGACCTTGTTCTGCTTTCCCCTCACTACGAGCTTTACAACAGCTACTCGCAAACGGTAAGGAAGATTTACGAAAGATACACGGATATAATTGAGCCCTTCGGAATTGACGAATGCTGGCTTGACGTTACGGGAAGCACCTTTCTTTTCGGCAGCGGCGAACAAATTGCCGACAAAATACGCAAGGCAGTTAAAGCTGAAACCGGGCTGACAATTTCGGTAGGTGTGAGCTTTAATAAGGTATTTGCAAAGCTCGGAAGCGACCTGAAAAAGCCTGATGCTGTAACGGTGATAAGCCATGAGAAATTCAGAGAAATTGTGTGGCCGCTTGACATAGGTGAGCTTATAGGAGTAGGCAAGGCAACAAAGCAGAGCCTTTGCAGGATCGGGCTTTTCACTATAGGTGATGTTGCAAAAGCCAATCCCGATATGCTCAAATTGATACTCGGTAAAGCGGGAGAAAGCCTGTGGAAATATACAAACGGCCTGGACAATTCCCCTGTTATCAGCAGCGAATTTGCACCGCCGCCCAAAAGCATAGGCAGAAGCACCACTCCGCCCGAAAACCTTTGCACCGGTGAAGATATTATGACCGTGCTTATAAAGCTGTGCGACAGGGTTTCCGCTTCATTAAGACAAAACCACGCCCTTGCAGGCGTGGTACAGGTGCATATACGTGACACAAAGCTGAATATTACCGAACACCAGAGAAAACTGGACGAGCCGATAAGGCTGACCGAGCTGCTTTTTCGCACAGGGATTGAACTGATAAACGAAATATGGGATAAAGAAACTCCGCTGCGTTCAATCGGAATAAGGGCCACACAGCTTGTGCCGCAGGACGAGAGTTTTCAGCTCTCACTCGGCTGTGACTATGGCAGGCTTGAGCGCCTGGAAAAAATAGAATGTGTAATCGGCGATACCCGTAAGCGCTACGGCAATGATGCCATTGTGCGCTGCAGACAGTTAAGCGGTGAAACGATAGGTATATATTCCTCTTTCGGAAAAATCGTTATATAGCTTTATTTTTCTTTCGGCTTTGCGAGCATTGAAACAATAAGTCCGCAAAAAACTGCCGCACTTATACCTGCCGCACCCGAGGACAAAGGTCCAGTCAGCGCACCGAGTAAGCCCTGCTCTTCCACCGCCTGCCGTGTGCCTTTTACAAGAGTATAGCCAAAGCCCGTCAGCGGCACCGCTGCACCCGAGCCTGCCCACTCGACAAGCGGCTCATAAAGCCCCAGCGCACCGAGAATAACACCCGAAACCACAAAGGCAACCAGTATTCTTGCCGGTGTGAGTTTTGTTGTATCCATTAATATCTGCCCTATGGCGCAGATAAGACCGCCTACCAGAAAAGCCTTTAAAAATATCATAAAAAAATCCGCTCCTTCAAGGCTATTGTCTGCCTGAAAGAGCGGATTATTCTTTTAACTGAATAAATTACATTTCTTCGATAAATTTAACGATATCGCCGACTGTTTCAAACTTTTCAAGAATGTTGTCGGGAACTTCAACCTCAAACTCGTCCTCAAGGCTGATTGCAAGATCAACAAGATCAAGGCTGTCAGCGCCAAGGTCGTCCTTGATGTTGGTTTCCATTGTGACATCGCTTTCTTCAAGCTCAAGCTGCTTGCAGATGATTTCTCTTACCTGCTCGAAAGGCATTGGTTTTTCCTCCTTCATAAAAATACTATTAATTTAATTGTTGGTTTAATTATTGCGTTTTTTATCTTATAGGCTATTCAATGGTTTGTCAAGTGCTTTTTAAAAAATTCTTAACAAATTGTTCACGAATAGGCTTTTTTATCAGCTTCCGAAGGTAGAACTCATATCAGCCTGGACAGCCTCTCTTGTAACCTTGACAAATTTCGAGCCGTCAATCTTCTCCTGAAGGAGCCTGAAGTACAGCTCCTTGTCAATGGGAAGCTCAACTGTCTTGTCAAGCCAGCTTGAAAGGTGGGCACAGTTGGAAATCGTAAGACCGTTGATGCCCTCTTCACCTCTGCCGACAAGCTCACCGCCACGAAGAATGTTATCCGCAAACTGCTTCATAACCTGAACGTGCTGTGACCACGGCTCAGGGTCGGGAAGGACTGTAAAGGTCTTGCTGTCAAGCCTGCCGAAGCCTTCATCCGAATTGCGTGTGTAATCACTTACCGAGCCGTCAAGCTCAATAATTTCCAGCTTGCCG
Source organism: Acutalibacteraceae bacterium (assembly GCA_045605425.1). GTDB lineage: Bacteria > Bacillota > Clostridia > Oscillospirales > Acutalibacteraceae > UBA8612. Next base: position 58,508 of record JAZUQA010000007.1, on the reverse strand, counting down.
CCCATGCAGACAATCTTTGCCTTATCGAGAGTGATTTCAAGCCTGTTTGTGCCCGGGTAGTCGCCCGTTGTTGTGATAAACACACCGGTTGCGCCGTTGGGATATTCAACGTAAATTGTTACGTCGTCCTCAACCTCGATATTGTGATACTTGCCCTCGTGGAGGAAGCCTCTTACCTTGCAGGGCATACCGCAAAGCCACTGCCACAAATCAAGCTGATGGGGGCACTGATTGAGCAGTACACCGCCGCCTTCACCTGACCAGGTTGCACGCCAGTCGCCTGAATCGTAGTAGGACTGTGTTCTGAACCAGTCTGTGATAATCCAGTTTACTCTTGTAATTTCGCCATACTTACCGCTTCTGATAATCTCACGAAGCTTTATGTAGCAGGGGTTTGTACGCTGGTTGAACATAATCGCAAAGGCTTTGTCGCTTTTTGCGGCAACCTCGTTCATTTCCTCAACCTGCTTTGTGTAAACGCCTGCAGGCTTTTCAATCATAATGTGAAGGCCTGCGTTAAGTGCCTCAATAGCGTAGGTCGGGTGGAGATAGTGGGGAGTTGCAACGATAACAGCATCAACCTCGCCCGAAGCAATAAGCTCGCTGCCGTCGTTATAAACCTTGATGCCGGGCTTGGTTTCAAGCGCTGCCTTGCGGCGTTCTTCCTTAAGGTCGGCAATTGCGGTTACCTCGAAATCGGGCAGACAGCCCTTTACGATATTGCTCATATGGCTTGAGCCCATATTACCGTAGCCGATAATGCCAAGGCGGATTGTGCCCTTTTCCATAGAAGCAAGAATTTCCTTGAGTGCGTTTACTGCGGCATCAAAGGATTCATCGGTGCTGTTATATATGTAGCTTTGCTTTTTGCCTATTGAATTGATTGTGCCGTTGTCAGCCTCAAGATTTTCAAGGCCGTCAAATACCGTGAGGTGGGGCTCAAGAGAAAGGAACTTTTCGCCGCTGTTACGGGCAAAGAGCTTGATGATTTCAGCCACCTGACCGTCACCCTTGCCTGCGGGAACAACCTCGCCGTTTTCAAAATATGCATCCTTGACGTGAAGATACTTTACAAAGCCCTCAACCTTTTCGTAGGCTGCAAGCGGGTCAACACCGCACTGAATATAGTTTGCAGGGTCTACAATTGCAAAGAGCTTGTGCTCGCAATGGCGGAGAATTTCGAGGTTTCTCTCGTCATTGTCACCGTATATGCCCTTTTCGTTTTCAAGGCAGCAGTATACACCCTGCTCGTAGGAGTAGTCTGCCATAGCCTTTACTCTGCGGAGAACCTCTTCTCTGTTATCCTCGTAGCTCTGACCCTTTGTGAAAAAGAAGCTGAACATACGGATATATTTTGCATCGAGAATTTTTGCAACCTCAACAGTGTTCTTGAACTTTTCAAAGTGGGGCTCAAAATCCTCATCAATTTCAATCTTGCCGAAGGGAGAGCCGATTGAGGAAACCTTGATGCCGTTTGCATCAAGCTTTTCCTTGAGGGCTTTCGCCTCTTCAACGGTAAAATCGGCAATATTCTTGCCGTCAATACCTCTGGGCTCAAAATAAGACATACCGTTACGCTTGAGAGCGGCAATCTGACCGTCAAGCTCTTTTGCGGCCTCATCCGCAAAGCCGGTGAGAATAAAATCCAACATAGCTGACACTCCTTTTATTTCTTTCTGTATAGTTTCTGACCCTGATATTCGGGCTCGCAGGTTACGTTGACACCGAGCTTTTTGAGCAGATGTTCGTCAACCTGGGAAAGCATAACACTCACGTGCATTTCACAGCCACGCAGGTTTTTGAGCTGCTCCATCGCTTTAGCGGCGTTTTCATCGCTTGCGGCGCAGATTGAAAGCGCAAGCAGAATTTCATCGGTGTGGAGTCGTGGGTTTTTGCTGCCGAAATGGTCTGTTTTAAGGTGCTGGATAGGTGTTATAACCTCAGGCGAAATAAGGTGCATATCCTCATCAAGCCCTGCATAAGCCTTGAGTGCATTGAGAAGCATTGCTGCACTGCAGCCGAGAAGAGCAGTGGTCTTGCCCGTAATTATTCTGCCGTCATCAAGCTCAATTGCCGCAGCAGGTGCCCCGGTCTTCCGTGCTCTTTCAAGAGCGGCGCAGACAACGGGTCTGTCATCCTTGGTGATGTTTGCCTGACGCATAAGAAGCTCCAGCTTATAGACAACATCCTGGTCAACCTTACCCTCACGGCGCTCGCAAAGGCCGACATAATAGCGGCGGATAATTTCCTGCTTTGCAGCGGCACAGACAGCCTCGTCATCATAAATGCAATGACCTGCCATATTAACGCCCATATCCGTGGGAGATTTATAGGGTGACGTACCGTAAATGGTTTCAAACATTGTATTGAGAACGGGGAAAACCTCAACATCTCTGTTGTAGTTGACCGTTGTTTCGCCGTAAGCCTTTAAGTGGAACGGGTCAATCATATTAACGTCCTTAAGGTCTGCGGTTGCAGCCTCATAAGCAAGGTTTACGGGGTGGTCAAGCGCAAGATTCCAGATTGGGAAGGTTTCAAACTTGGCGTAGCCCGCTTTGATGCCCCTCTTATTCTCGTGATAAAGCTGTGAAAGGCAGGTTGCCATTTTGCCGCTGCCCGGACCGGGTGCGGTAATGATGACAAGCTCACGCTGGGTTTCAATATAGTCATTCTTGCCGAAGCCCTGGTCGCTGACAATAAACGGAATATTAGAGGGATAGCCCGGTATTCTGTAATGGCGATAAACCTTTACGCCAAGGCTCTTCATCCGCTCGATAAACACCTCTGCTGCAGGCTGACCGGCAAGCTGTGAAACGACAATACTGCCGACAAAGAGACCTATCTCACGGAACTCATCAATAAGTCTGAGCACGTCTGCATCGTAGGTGATGCCATAGTCACCTCTTATCTTGTTGTTTTCTATATCGGCAGCGTTTATTACGATTACAACCTCTGCCTGGTCCTTGAGCTCAAGCAGCATTTTCAGCTTGCTGTCAGGCTTGAAGCCGGGCAGTACACGGGATGCGTGGTAATCGTCAAAAAGTTTGCCGCCAAACTCAAGATAGAGCTTGCCGCCAAACTGCTCAATGCGCTGTCTGATGCACTCGGACTGCATTTTGAGATATTTTTCGTTGTCGAACCCTATTCTTTCCATAACAATCACTTCTCCGTTTAAATGAAGAGATAAAATTTAACTTGTGTATTATAGCACATACTTTAACTTAGTTAAAGAGAATAATTATAAAAATTTCTTTAATTTATAAAAATTTTTGTTTTGCTTGAAATATTATTTTGAAATAGTTATAATATAATTTACTCTTAATATAATGGGGTATTTTGTGATGATAATAAAAAATGCAACAATCTGGGGAGAGGACTTTTCTCCCGTAAAAAAAGACATTAAGGTTTCAGACGGCTTAATCGAAGCTATCGGCTGTTTTTCAAACGAAGAAGGCACGGATTATTCCGGCTGCACCGTTGTGCCCGGCTTTATTGACATACACATTCACGGCGCACGCCTTGCGGACAGCTCGTCCGGAAGCACAGAAGAAATACAGACTATCAGCAGGTATCTTGCCGAAAACGGCATCACCTCCTTCTGTCCGACGACAATGACCCTGCCCGAAGAAATACTCGCAAAGGCGTTTGAAGCTGTAAGAGAATGTATGGGAAAAGAGGAAGGTGCATATATTCACGGTATTAATATGGAAGGCCCGTTTATTTCCCTTGGCAAAAAGGGTGCGCAGGCGGCAGAGCACATCCGCAGACCCGACGTTGAGGAGTTCAACAGGCTCAACGCAATCTGCCCGATTAAGCTTGCAGATATTGCTCCCGAAGAAGACGGCGCAATTGAGTTTGCAAAAGAAGTCAGCAAAACCTGCACGGTTTCAGCCGCACACACTTCGGCAAGCTACGAGCAGGCAAGGCTCGGCTTTGAAAACGGCTTTTCTCACGCAACACATCTTTTCAACGCAATGACACCTATACAAAACAGAGCGCCCGGTGTGCCGACAGCTGTGTTTGACGACGAAAAAGCCACCGCAGAGCTCATCTGCGACGGTCTTCACAACCACCCTGCAATACTGCGTATGGCGTTCAGCCTTCTCGGTGAGGACAGAGCAGTTGTAATCAGCGACTCGATGTCTGCGGCAGGTATGGGTGACGGCGAATATGAGCTTGGCGGACAGACGGTATATGTAAATAACGGCAAGGCAACTCTTGCCGACGGCACAATAGCCGCAAGCACGACAAATATTTTTGCGGAATTCAAAAACCTGCTGAACTTCGGCATTGATTTCAAAGCCGCACTCAAAGCGTGTACAATCAACCCCGCAAAAGTTGTCGGCGCAGATAAATTCACAGGCTCGATAGAAAAGGGCAAGAGAGCAGACCTCCTTGTGCTTGACAGCGACCTTAACTTGAAAGCCGTTTATATCGGCGGCAAACAGGTAATCTGAAACTCTCCGTGCAGACGCCGTAAGCTGACGGCGCCTGCAAATATATAAAGCAGTCCGAAATAGCGGCTCCCCGTGGGCAGAAACGCCACCGTTATTCCGACAGGACTGCGAGGCTGCTCTCAAAACATAATATGTGAAAATACGATTTAGGGTGAAATGATTATGAAAACAATTGCTGTACTTATTGCAGACACACACGAATACAATCCCTTCTGCAAATGGGCAACCGAAAACGGTGCTGAAAACTTTGAAGAAAACGGTATAAGGATGCTGAAAATGACATTCTGCGGCAACAGGCTTGTTGCAATGCTGAGCAACACCGGCAAGGTAAACGCCGCAATTGCCGCAACGCACCTCATTCTCAAATACGGTGCAGAAGAAATATACAACATCGGCTTTTCGGGTGCGGTAAAGGGTGTTCGCAGGGGTGACCTTGTGGCAGGCTCCAGCTGTACCGAGTGCGATTTTGACCTGACACCCCTCGGCTACGAATTAGGCGTAAAGCCCGACCAGAAATATGTATACGAAACCGACCCCGAACTGCTCGAGATCTGTAAAGATATGAACCTTTACATCGGCGCACTCGGCACGGGTGATATGTTCCTTACAAGTAACGAAAAGAAGGCGGATTTCCACAAGCGTTTCGGCATTTGCGCCTTTGATATGGAGTCAGGTGCAATTACCTCTGTCTGCGACCGCTACGGCGTAAAATCCCTTAGTATTCGCAAGATTTCCGACGACAGCGAGGAAACCGCAAGCGAGGATTACAGAGCAATGAACAAGAGTGAAGAGATGGGTCTGACAGACACACTCATTGCACTTCTTACAAAGAAATACAATGGATAATTTTCTTATAGAAAAGTGCTCACTCTGCCCACGGAATTGTAAAGTAAAACGCCTTGATAGCACTGTCGGTAAAGGCTTCTGCAAACTGCCTGCTCTACCCGGAATATGCAAGGCTGACAAGCACTTCTGGGAAGAGCCGAATATAAGCGGAAGCAACGGTTCTGGCACAATTTTCTTCAGCGGCTGTGTGCTCAGGTGTGAATATTGCCAGAACAGCGTCATCAGCAGAAATTACTGCGGCAAAACGGTTGATGCTCACGGACTTGCCGAAATAATAAAAGAGCTGGAAGCCTCGGGAGTACACAACATCAACCTTGTAAGCCCCACTCCTTATTATCCCGTGATAGTAAAGACCTTGCGGGAATACAAGCCCTCAATACCCGTTGTGTGCAACACCTCGGGCTATGAGAAGGTTGAAACGCTTAAGGCGCTTGAAGGGCTGATTGACATTTATCTGCCCGATTTCAAGTATTCCGACAATGCATTGGCAATAAAGTATTCCAAAGCGCCCGATTACCCCTTAATTGCACTTAACGCAATAAAGGAAATGGTACGTCAGGTCGGCATACCCGTGCACGGTGAGGACGGAATGATGAAAAAAGGTGTTATGGTAAGACACCTTATTCTGCCCGAAAACCTTGAAAACAGCTATGGCGTGCTCGATATGATAGCGGACAATCTGCCCGAGGATATTTACATCAGCCTTATGGCACAGTACTTTCCCACGGGCAACGAAACTCACGGCGAATTAAAAAGAAAAATCACGGCAGAGGAATACGAAAAGGTAAGCAGCTATATGCTCCTCCTCGGCCTTGAAAACGGCTTTGTGCAGGAACTTGAAGCGGCAGAGAAATCTTATGTTCCTGATTGGAATATGATATAAATTACAGTTTGTCTGCGACAAACTGTTAATGAAAAATGAATAATGAAGCCGCATATGCTGATTAATAATGAATAATAGAGGAAGGGCTACGCCCTTACCCATATTATATAATTCGGGTGCGGGTGTCCCGCCCACAATTATTCATTATTCACTATTCATTATTCATTCGCAACAATTTATTGTTGCGCTGGACTGCAACTCGGAAGGAGTAACACAATGAAGATTAATATGACCCCCGAACAATACGGCGCAAAGGCACAGGCACTTTTTGAGCAGGGCTACAACTGTGCCCAGGCGGTTGTGCTTGCCTTTGACGATCTGACGGGTCTTGACAATAAAACCGCTGCTATGCTTGCCTCCTCCTTTGGCGGAGGTATGGGCAGGCTGCGTGAGGTCTGCGGTGCGGCAAGCGGTATGTTTGCCGTTGCAGGTATACTAAAAGGCTATGATGACCCGAAGGCAAAGGAAGAAAAGGCAGAACACTACGCTTTAATTCAGAGCCTTGCAGGAGAATTCAAAAAAGAAAACGGCAGCTTCATCTGCCGTGAGCTGCTTGAGCTTCCCGGCGCAAGCAAGCCCATACCCGAAGAACGCACGGCAGAATATTACCGCCGCCGCCCGTGCGGAGAATATGTGCGCTGTGCGGCGACAATACTCGCAAGGGCGCTTGAAGCACCCACAACCACGAAAGAGAAGTAAGTAAGAATGAAAGAAAAACTACAGAAGCTGACGCTTTTAGATTCCGCTGTGATTTGTGCGGCAATAATGCTTTTTGTATATGCCCTTAAAGGCGTGTGGCCCTTCGGAACCGGCAATATCTGCTACGACGATATGGCACAGGGTGCCGTGCCTGCGCTTTACCACTTATATGACTGGATTCACGGCGACAAAGCGCTTGACTGGGACTGGCTTTCGGGACTCGGCACAAACGTTGCAAACTTCGGCAACCCCACTCCCCTTCTGCTTGTGCTGTGCCTTTTTCCGAGAAACAGCCTGCTGTATGCCGTGGGAATTTATGTTGTGCTCAAGGTTGCTGCGGCAGCGTTCACCGCAAGATACTGCTTCACAAAAATGTTCCCTTCAGCGGACAGCATCTGGCACACGCTGTTTTCCGTTATGTACGCTATGAGTTCGTTTTCAATGTTCTATTACACCAACACCTCATGGCTTGATTTCGTTGTCATTTTTCCGTTTATCATTTACGGCTTAAAGCGTCTATTTGATGAGGACAAGCCGTTTATGTATATCGCCTCCTATGCGCTGACTCTGTTCTATTCCGTATACCACGGGTTTATGGTCACGCTTGCCGTATTTATGCTCAGCGGTCTTTACATTGTTCTGCTCGCACCCAAGCAAAGGCGTGGCAGGCAGACCTGTATGCTCGGTCTTTCAACGCTTGCAGGCGGTATGATTTCTTGTTTCGCCTCACTCCCGGCGGCTCTGCAAACGCTCGCCTCAAAGCGCTTTGAAACCAGCACGAGCAGTGAAAAAAATATAATCGAAAAAATTCTCAATGCAAAACCTGAAAGCGGCCTGCCGTCAAAGCTTATGCTTCTCATCGGTCTCCAGCTTGCCCTCGTACTTGCTATTGTTTATATAGTCAAGCTCGCCCGCAGCAAAAGGCGTAAGGAATGTGCCTTCGTGTGCCTTTCCCTGCTCGTTACGTTTCTTCCCGTTGCGGTTGAAAGCACTAACCTTGTCTGGCATCTCGGCAGTTACGTACAGTTCCCTGCACGCTTTTTCTTTATATCGGTTTTCGTTCTGCTTTGCCTTGCGCTCAGCGGTATCTGCGAATACGGCGAAACTGCCGTATCGGTCAGAAAAAAGCCCCTGCGTATGGCGGCGCTCGTACTGTGTGCCGTGTTGACGGTCGGCTTTATGGCGGCACTCACATTCATGGCTGAAAACATTCTTGACGAGGCAAACGAAGCCTTCACCCTGAAGGAAAGCAAGATTTATTCATTTTTAGGTTTATTTATAACCGGTGTTCCGCTGTTTGCGCTGCTCCTTTTGCAAAAAAAGCACATAACGAGAGCCTTTTGCCTCGTACTCTGCCTTGTTCAGACGGCAGGTATCTGCTACGGCGGTGTTGCAAACAAGCATCAGCAGAAGGCTGAGGAATTCCTGTACAACAGCCCGTCCTTCCTCGAATACTGTGCAGAGGTTTCTGCGCTTGACACCGATTGCGGCGAACTCGGCAGAATCAAAAACGCCGACACAAGCCTGAACACAAACTACCCCTTTGTTATCGGCACTCCTGCGCTTTCCAACTGGACACACTATATTTCTCTTCAATCGCAAAACGCAGCAAAGCTGCTCGGCTACAGCGTGCAGTACACCCGTTTGCTTGATTCGGGCGGTACAGCCTTTACCGACGGCATTATCGGCGTTAAGAAAATGATAATGCGCAGCCACCATACAGCAAGCAACAGATATGCGCTGCTGGATACCACAGAAAACTTCAGCCTTTACGAAAACAAATACGCTGTTGAATTCGGCTTGCTCGGCAGCGATGAACTGCTCGACAGTATAGACGACTTCAGCGTTTACGAGCGTTTTGATGTACAGAACAAGCTCTGGCAGATTTTTACGGGCAGCGATGAAAAGCTGTTTGATGTCTGCACAAGAACGGCTGACGGCGAAAACATAAAGCTGGTTGAAACCACACCCGACAAGTTTGTTTTCCGCTATACGGCCGGCAAGAACGAAGAGCTTTACCTGAACGCAGGCGAATACAAGAAGCAGTCCTTTAAAATGACGGTAAACGGTGAAAAAATTATGGCACCTTACCACAAATACACCGAATACCTCTACTACCCTTCTTCCGCAGTAAACGGTACGCTTCTGCTGGGCAGCTTTAACGAGGGTGAAGAGGTTGAGATTGTTGTCGAGTGCATTAACGGCCAGAAATTCGGTGACAAAACGGTACAGCTTGCTGCTATGTCGCTTGACAAAATGACCGAGCTCAACAGCCTTTACAAGGACACCGTAACCAACGAAAGCTTGGGCAAATCGTCTTTAAGCTTTGAGTATAACAATACTACGGGCGAGAACCGATACCTTTTCATTCCCGTAACTTATGACGAGGGCTTCTCCTGCAAAATCAACGGCGAAAAAGCCGAAGTCCGTTCCGCTCTGGGTGCTTACCTTGCAGTTGAACTACCCGAGGGCAGCGGAAAGGTTGAAATTGACTGGCAGCCCGAAGGCGAAAAAGCAGGCATTGTTCTCACAGCTCTCGGTGTGCTTCTCGCAGCATTTATTCTGCTTATAACAAGGAAAAAACTTACTATACCGAAATTTATCGAAACGGCTGTGTTTGTGAGCTTTGCCGTTGTATCGACGGCGGTAACTGCTCTGATTCACATAGTGCCGCTCGGCGACCTGATATATGATTTTGTGACAGGAGGAATTAATTTCAATGGCTAAAATAATTGCAATTGTTAACCAGAAGGGCGGTGTGGGCAAAACCACAACCGCAGTTAACCTCACGGCTGCTCTTGGCGCAAAGGGCAAAAAGGTGCTGCTTGTTGATATTGACCCCCAGGGCAACTCGACAAGCGGACTAGGAATTAACAAAAGGGATGTCAGATTTTCATCCTATGACAATATAATAGGCGGCACACCCGCTTCGCAGACCATTGTTCATTCCCCCTTCAAGAATGTTGACGTTATCCCCTCAACAATGGACCTTGCAGGCGCAGAGCTTGAGCTTGTTGATGTTGAGAGAAGAGAAGCAAAGCTTCGCACCTGCCTTGCACTTGTAAAGGCGCAGTACGACTATATTTTCCTTGACTGTCCGCCGTCGTTGGGTCTGATTACACTCAACGGTCTTTGTGCGGCAGACACCCTGCTTGTGCCCATTCAGTGCGAATACTACGCCCTCGAAGGTCTGTCGCAGCTTATTTCAACAGTCCGAAATATCAAGCGCCTTTACAATCCTTTAATTGATATTGAAGGCGTACTGCTTACAATGTACGACGGCAGACTCAACCTCACACAGCAGGTTGTTGAGGAAGTAAAAAAATTCTTCCCCAAAAAGGTTTTTTCAACCGTTATTCCCCGTACGGTCAGGCTTTCGGAAGCACCGAGCTTCGGTCAGCCCGTAATGTATTACGACCGTGCTTCCAAGGGCACACTTGCCTATGATGCCCTTGCAGACGAGCTTATTCAGAAAAATACATAATTTTCAAGGAGGAGAAAGACTATGGCACCGAAAAAAGGCGGACTTGGAAGAGGACTTGACGCACTTCTTGTCGATAACTCGATAGAAAATATTTCAGCCTCCTCCGCAGTAAAGCTCAAGCTCAACGAAATTGAGCCCAACAAAAATCAGCCCCGAAAGAATTTTGACGACGAGGCACTCAGCGAGCTCAGCGCAAGCATACAAAAGCACGGCGTTATTCAGCCGCTTCTCGTGCGTCCCCTGCCCGGCGGTAATTATCAGCTTGTTGCAGGTGAAAGGCGCTGGAGAGCTTCCCGTATGGCAGGTCTTACGGAAGTACCCGTTGTTATAAGAGAATTAAGCGACGAGGACGCTGCCGCACTTGCACTTATTGAAAACCTGCAAAGAGAAGACCTTGACCCGATTGAAGAGGCAGAAGGCTACAAGTACCTTATGGACAACTACGCCCTCACACAGGAGGAAGCTGCACAGCGTGTGGGCAAATCACGCTCTGCCGTAGCCAATCTTATGAGATTGCTTGCACTTCCCACGGATGTACTTTCATTGGTCAGCGAAAAGAAGCTTTCCGCAGGCCACGCAAGAACACTCCTTCCGCTTGAGGATGCCGCACTTATAAAGCAGTTTGCCGATGAAATTATCGCAAAGGGCTATTCTGTAAGGCAGACGGAAAAACTCGTCAAAGACTTCTTAAAGCCCAAAAAGGCACCGAAAGCAGCATCCGAAAGGGACAAGTATATCACCGAGGTTGAGCTTTCACTTTGTGAAACCCTTGCCAGAAAGGTAAGCGTAAACGCAAAGGGCAAAGGCGGCACGATAACCATAGAATACTTTGACAGCGATGATTTGAAGAAACTGGCAAAAATGTTTGAGGAATAATCAATGGCACTTGACGGATTAACCCTGCATTTTATTAAAGAAGAAATAGCCTCGGCGGCTGTGGGCTGCCGGGTTGAAAAGGTGCATCAGCCCTCGAGAGAGGAGCTGGTGCTCGTTTTGCGTGGCAGAAACGGCGCACACAAGCTGCTTATCAGCGCCCGTGCAAACTCACCGAAGATACACTTCACTGCTTTCCCGCCCGAAAACCCTGCAACGCCCCCGATGCTTTGTATGCTGTTGCGAAAGCACCTCACCTCTGCCCTGCTGACTAATGTTCGGCAAGAGGGACTTGAAAGAGTGCTTTTCCTGGATTTTGATGCGACAAACGAAATCGGCGAACCCGTAAAATTCACACTTTGCACGGAGATTATGGCGCAGTACAGCAACATAATCCTCATAAACGAACAGGGCAATATTTTAGATGCGGTAAAGCGTGTTGACAGCGAAACCTCATCTCTCCGACAAATTCTGCCCGGTATGCTTTACAAACTGCCGCCCAAGCAGAATAAGCCCGATTTGTTTGACACCACGGGTGCCGGAATTGCACGAAACGCCGCTGAAGCCGAAAACAAGGCTGCTTCTGCCGCAATTCTTGCAAATGTTCAGGGCTTGTCACCGATAGTCTGCCGTGAAATTGTAAGCCGCAGCATAGGCGAAGATAAGAGAACGGAATTTCTGAACGATGACGAAATTTTTAAAATCGGTGAAGAAATTGAAAATCTGAAATCAGTTGAGCCTTATCCTTGTGCCGTAATTGAACAAAGCGGAAAGCCGCTTGACTTTTCGTTTATTAACATCACACAGTACGGCGAAAATGTTAGAATCAAGCCGTTTGACTCCTTCTCCGAATTGCTTGACGATTTCTATTTTGAGAAGGACAGGCTAGAAAGAACAAAGCAGAATTCTTCCGAGCTGCAAAAATTAGTTGCAAACCTTATACAGCGTACAGCACGAAAGCTCGATTTGCAAAGAAAAGAGCTGGAACAGTGTGCCGACAGAGAGCAGCTTAAAATCAACGCCGAGCTGATTGCGGCAAACCTTTATCAGCTAAAAAAAGGTGCACCGTTTTACGAGGTTTACAACTACTACACAAACGAAAATATAAGAATAAACGCCAATCCTGCGCTGACGCCAAATGAAAACTCGCAGAAGTATTATAAGGAATACCGCAAGGCCAAAACAGCGGAGCAGATGCTAACTACGCTTATTGCAAACGGAGAGGAAGAGCTCAGCTACCTTGACACGGTTGCGGATGCGCTTTCCCGTGCGGAAACAACGGCACAGATAGCCGAAATCAAGCAGGAGCTTTCGCACACGGGTTATTTAAAAAACAAGCTGAAGCCCGGCACAAAAGCACCTAAGCCCCTTGCGCCGATTGAATATGAATCGAGTGACGGCTTTACCATACTCGTAGGCAGAAACAACGAGCAGAACGACCGTCTTTCACTCAAAACCGCAGCAAAGGGCGATATATGGCTGCACACACAGAAATTCCCCGGCTCACATACGGTAATTGTCACACAGGGACAGGAAGTGCCCGAAGAAACGCTGATAGAAGCGGCAATCATAGCCGCCTACCACAGCAGGGCAAGACAGTCCTCCGGTGTACCGGTTGATTACACACAGGTAAGAAACCTCAAAAAGCCCCAAGGAGCAAAGCCCGGCAAGGTAATATACCACGTTTACAACACGCTCTATGTCACGCCCGACAGAGATTTGGTAAACAAACTTGCAAAATAAAGAAAGCCAGCACAAAACTTTTACGTTTCGTGTTGGCTTTTTAGTTTGTTGATATTTATTGCATTAACGTTGCATAGGCTGACTGTAGCTGCGGGTCTTTTTCGATTCCCTCAAGGCTCTTTGCAACCGCACTGTCAAGACCGAGCTCAACAGTATAAGTTGGCTCAATTCCGTTGCCGTTGCAGTACTCTGCGCCCGAGTAGGAAATAACCTTTGCCACGGTGAGAGAAATTGCGCTTCCGTCTTCAAGGGTGTAAATTTCCTGCATAGTCATCTGACCCGAGGTTTTTGTGCCGATAAGGCTTGCCTTTGAGAAATCCTTAAGCTGTGCGGCAAGAAGCTCTGCACCGCCGGAGGTGCTGCCGTCAACAAGCACCATCATTCCCTTCGGGAAGGTGATAGCCGAAGCATCCGAAGTGAAATTCTTGTATACGCTGCCGTCACGCTTTACAGCGCTGGCAATTGCACCGGCGGATTCGGCACCGCTGGGAAGAATAAGGTCTGCCACTGCGGCGGCATATTCCATCGTGCCGTCCTTACAGCCACGAAGGTCAATAATAAGCGCCGTTACGCCCTGGGAGTTAAGTGCATCAATTTCAGCCGAAAACTGCTCCGCCGTATTGGCAAAAAAGCCGTTGATGCGTATATAGCCGACATCGCCGACAAACGAAGAAGTAACAGTCTTGGTGTAGCCTCTCATAACGGTAACGGTTTTCTGTGTGCCGTCACGCTCATAGGTTACGGTTACGGACTCAAAGCGCCTGCCGATACGAAGCGAATCAATAACACCCGAAGCGTTGAGAATATTAACTTCAACATCGTCAACCTTTATTATTGCATCGCCCTTTTTAAGCTCCGCATTTTCAGCGGAAGAGCCTGCATAGACCTCGGTAACTACAACCTTGCCCTTTTCTGCGCTGTATTCAGCCTCTATACCGATACCGCCCTCACCCTTGAGCTTACGGGTGTATTCAATATACTCCTGTGCGGTCATATAAAAGCTGCCCGAATCGGAAAGACCCTTCATATATCCGCTTGCGCTCTGAGCAAAAAGTGAATCGTCGTCAAACTCGCCGTAGTAGTTTGTTCGCACGAAATTATCAATTGCGGAAATTCCGTCATAAAGCTCAAAGCGGTTAGAGAGCTTTGAAATCAGTCCGTTGTAAATATTCTGCGAAACGGTCATTGTTATAGCAAAGGTGGCCGTTATGCTCAGCAGAATAAGGGCAACGGTAAGCCCGAGTGAAATTTTCTTATTCATTTGCCGTTTCACCGGCCTTTCTGGTTAATTAGCCCGGAAGCTTGATATAGCCGCTCATCGGGTTGGTTGTTGAACCGTCAACACGGATTTCAAAATGAAGGTGAGGCGCTGTTGAATAGCCCGTATCGCCTACCTTGCCTATGGGCTGACCCTGCTGTACCTTGTCGCCGACAGAAACAGTCATTGAGCCGTCCTGCATATGGGCATAGCAGCTTGAGATACCCTTGCCGTGGTCGATAATTACGAAGTTGCCGTATGCCTTGTGCTTTGCGGCATAGATAACCTCGCCGCCTTTTACAGCATAGACGGTTTTGCCGTTGATGCCAGCAGCACAGAAATCCGTACCCGTGTGGAGCTTATATTCGCCCGTAATCGGGTGAGTACGCATACCGTAGGGTGAAGAAATATAAACACCGCTGCATTTAAGCGGGAATATCATACCGCTTGCAAATACGGTTTCCGTGCCGTCAAGGTAGGGGTTATCCTTATTATCCGGCTTTTCCTCTTCGGGCTTTTCATCACCCTCGGGCTCGGTTGTTTCTTCGTCCTTATCCGTTGTGGAGGAGCCTGAATTCTTAATGAATTCTTCCATCTGAGCGGACAGAGCAATAAGCTCGTCCTCCTGCTTACTGATAAGAGCCTTGTACTCGTCACTCTCTTTGTCGAGTGCGTTGAGTTCCTGTTTCTCTTTTTCCATTTCAGCCTTGAGCTCTTCACGCTTTGTCTTAAGCTCGTCGCTGGTAGCCTGAACTTCAGACTTTTTACTTTCAAGCGACTGTGTTTTTGAGCTAAGGTCTGTTTTCTTTGTTTCCTGTGCTGAAATGCTATCCGTAAGAACGGTTTCAAGCTCTTCAAGCTCGGTTACCTCGCCCTCAAGCGTTGCCATAAGGTCGTTATCGTGCTGTGCTACTCTGACCAGAAGCTCCGTTCTTGTGAGAAGAGTTGAAAAATCCTCCGAGGTGAGCAGGAATTCAAGCGTTGAGCCGCTGCCCGCCATATACATTGCACGGATACGCTGCTTGAGAAGCTCATAGGTTACATCAAGCTGCTCCTGCTTTTCGGAAATTGCAACGCCCGTCTGCTCAATCTGTGCTGAAAGAGAGCCGAGCTGCTTGGTTATAAGTTTAATCTGACTTTCGGTGTTGTTCTGCTCGTTGAGAAGCGCCTGATAGCGTATTGTAAGCAGGTCAACCTGATTCTGTGTACTGCTTATCTTATTGCCCAGACCGTCAACAACCTTTTCCTGTTCATCAAGACTTGCCTGCACCTTGTCGAGCTTTTCCTGGTTTTTCTCCATTTCCTGCTCGAGCTTTTCGTACTGGCTTTCAAGCTCCTGATAAGCCTCGTCAGTTGTATTTTCTTCGGTTGTCTGTTCCTTTTCCTGTTGCGAAGTACCTTCGTCTGCCTGTTCCGTGCCGCCCTCTTCCGTTGCCATTGCGGGGAAGTTCAGGCAGCAGACCAATGCGACAAAAAGCGCAAGAGCCTTCAGCAGACAGCGGCGAAGCTTACTCGCTGACATTGTCGCTGTCATAATCCTGCTCCTTAAGATATTTATTCATTGAAACGATACTGCCGACAGCACCCGTAACCACGCCTACTGCAATAAAGGCAACGAGCATCATCAGCGCATAATCTGCAAACGGTGCAGGCTTTGATGAAAGAATGGACAGCATATCGCCCATTGCACTTGCGCCTGCCTGGTAAATACCGAATACTATTGCCAGCGAAACCAGACCCGAAATGATACCGAGGACTATACCCTCAACCATAAAGGGCCAGCGGATAAACCACTTGGTTGCACCGACAGACTTCATAATTCTGATTTCAAGGCGGCGGTTAAACATCGTCACCCTGACTGTGTTTGAAATAATGAAAAGAGAAACCACAAGCAGCATAATTATAACCGCAATGCTGATATAGCCGACGGTTGTTTTGATATTGGTGAGCTGTCTTGCAAAATCTCTGTTGTGACGAAGCTGAATGATATTGTCAAGCCCTTCAAGCTTTGTGACGGTATCATCGTAAAGCTCCATATTCTCAAGCGTTACTTCGTATGCATCGGGCAGAAGCTCGGACTCCATACCCTCAAAAAGGGCTGCGGCTGTGCCGATGGACTCCATAACCTCGGGGAAGGCTTCCTCCTTGGGGATAAAGGTTCTTGCCTTTACATTGCCTATGGCATCAATTTCGGCACCCATTGCGGCAATTTCTTCGTCCGTTGCGTCGTCCTCAATATAAACCATAATAACGTTCTGCTGAGAAATATCGCCGAGAATGTTGTTGATATTGACAAAGAGCATAAACGCAACGCCTATCATAACAAGGCATGACATCAGCACCGCAACGGATGCAAGGGACATCAGCTTGTTTGAACGGATGTTGCGGAAGCCCTCTTTCGTAAGGTAGGAAAGGCTGGCCGAGCCGCCTCTCTCTGCGTTTTTACTCATCGGACTCACCTCCGCTCTTCTTTCTCTCGCTTTCGGGCTTGTAGTTGCGGATAAATTCATCCGCCTCACGGATAGCCCTGCGGTTGGAAAGGTTGAGGTCAGGCGGCAATGCACTTTCGGCAACGATTTTCTCTCTTGAAACATCGTCCGACTTGATTCTGCCGTCCTGAATGGTGATAACACGGCGGCCGTAGCGGCGCACAAGCTCCTCTGAATGGGTTACCATTATTACGGTTGTGCCCGTAGCGTTGATTTTGTTGAGCATTTCAACAATCTCATAAGAACGCTTTGCGTCAACGTTGCCCGTAGGCTCGTCCGCAATAATAATATCCGCATTGTTTACAATTGCACGCGCTAAAGCGACCCTCTGCTGCTCGCCGCCCGAAAGCTGGTTGGGCAGAGCCTTTGACTTTTCTGCCAGACCGACAAGGCCGAGAACATAGGGTACACGCTTGCTTATTTTCTTTTCCTTTGCGCCTATAACACGCATTGCAAACGCAACGTTGTCATAGACTGTCATATTTGGGATAAGTCTGAAATCCTGGAAAACTATGCCAAGATGACGGCGGAAATAGGGAATATCCTTTTTCTTCATCGTGTTGAGAAGGCGGTTTTTGATTACAACGGTGCCTGTTGTGGCAACCTCCTCACGCATCATAATCTTGAGAAGGGTGCTCTTACCTGCGCCGGAATCGCCCACTATAAACACGAATTCGCCCTGTTCGATCTTAATGTTAACATCGTCCAGGGCTAATGTGCCGTTATCGTAGCTTTTAGATACGTTTTTAAATTCGATCAATTTGTTTAGTCCATCCTTTTTGCGCCGCCGGCATTATGCGTGCCGCAAAACCGATAAGGTTCACGCAAACGACAGCAAAATTAGTACTTAACGGGGTTAGCGTCAAGATACTTCTTTACCATCAGGGCTACTTTGAATACGATTGCATCGTCGAACTCACGAAGGTCAAGACCTGTGAGCTTGTTAATCTTTTCAAGACGGTATACCAGTGTATTTCTGTGAACGAAGAGCTTACGGGAGGTTTCGGAAACGTTGAGGTTGTTCTCAAAGAACTTCTGTATTGTGAAGAGCGTTTCGTGGTCAAGTGTGTCGATAGAGCCACGCTTGAAGACCTCACGCAGGAACATTTCGCAAAGAGTTGTGGGAAGCTGGTAAATAAGGCGTGCTATACCGAGGTTGTCGTAGCTGACAATCTCCTTCTCCGTGTCGAAAACCTTGCCGACCTCGAGAGCAACCTGTGCCTCCTTGAAGGAACGGGCAAGCTCCTTTATACCCTCAACAACGGTACCGATACCGATAAGGCAGTGAATAAATGCCTCGCTGCTGAGTGAATCCGCAATAGAGCGGGCAAGCTTTTCAAGGTCTCGTGTTTCGATGTTTGCACGGACCTCCTTAACCAGAGCAATATCCGTTTCATTGATATTGATTACGAAATCCTTTGTCTTGTCCGGGAAGAGATTCTGAATAATATCATAGATAGAGATATCGTTGTGCTCGGGAATACGGATAAGAAGCACGACACGGGAGGTATCGGTTGTGAAGCGAAGCTCCCTTGCCTTGAGATAAATATCGCCGGGCAGAATATTGTCGAGCACGACATTCTTGATAAAGTTGCCTCTGTCGTACTTTTCATCGTAAAGCGACTTAACGCTGCTCAGCGATACGGCAACGATATCGGCAAACTTGGGTGCAAGCTCGTCGTCGCCGTCAACAAAAGCGGCATATTCCGGGTGTAAAACCGAACCGAAGGGACGGTAGGTGTGGCCGTCCGCAGAGAAGGTTTCGCCCTTGGAAAGGTTTTCGTCAATAGGGAAAGTGCATACCTCGCCTATACGGCCGAGTTCACTGCAGGAAACAACTGTTCCTGTTTCGTCGATAACGCCGACTGTCCTTCCTATAGCCTCACGCATCTGGTGAATGATACCTTGAAAAAGTCTGTTTGACATCCGGATAACCTCCATAACGATGGTTTGGGTAAAGTGCCCATAATGACAATATGCATTTTACACAATTTTTTTCATTTTTGCAAGGGGTTTTGACGATTTTTTTGCATTTCGCTGATTTTTTGTTGAAATTATTTGTGTTTATTGCCAAAGAAACCTGTGTTTTTCAACCGCTGCCGCCTTTGTCAAAATGCACAAGCGTATGTTGAAATTATGAATGAAAAATAATTTTTGTTGACTTTAACTGCTTTTATTGGTATTATTTATTTACAAAAAAAGTAAGCAGGAAGGCGGTAACCCCCTGCAAAAAATTATCAGGAGGACAAAAGAAATGAAAAAAGTTTCCAAGCCCATAGCTGTTGTTATGGCACTCGTTCTTGCTCTCGGCACGCTGGCTGTAGTTTCCTTTGCCACAGACAAGAAGGCCTACACTCACCCCGATGGCATTTTCACGCTTGAAGGCGGCCAGACCAACGCCACAGCCACACCCGTAGCAGTAGGCGAAATGGTTTACGGCAGCGTTGAGGCAGACGGCACAGCCGTTTACAAGCTCTACAGCGCAAAAAAGCAGACTCTCACAATCAGCTACGAAAGTGCAGCTCCCGTAAACGTTACGGTAGGCATTGACGGCGCAGCCGAGCCTGTTCTCGATGTTGAAAATCAGACAAAGCTGAGCAGCAATGTTGATGTTGAAAACGCATACTACTACATAACAATTGAAAATTACGTTGCTCCCGTTGTTGACGAGCCCACAACAGAAGAGCCCTCAACTGAAGAAGCCTCAACCGAGGAAAAAGCAACTGAAGAAGCTCCCGCAGCACAAATCGTTCTCAACGGTGAGGAAGAGGCAGCCGCAAACGAGTTTGTCTTTGCAACATCCGTTCCCGGTATGGCAAGCGGAATAGTTGTTGACTGCAACTACAAGACCGCAGAGGTTGTTGCAGGCCAGAGCATTCAGCTTAAGCTCAGCAAATTCAACGTTGAAAACATCAACTATTTCTGGAGAGTGCTTGACGACGCCGCAACTCCCCTTGTTGATGAAAGAGATATTGTTTCCGTTTCCGCTGACGGTCTTGTAACGGTTATGCCCAACAGCGCAACCTTCAACAAGAATACCGCTGTCAAGGTTCAGGCTGTTATGTACTATAACGGTGAGCCCTGGACAAAGACAGTTACCGTTACAGCAGTTCCTGCAAACGTATTCCTTAACCCCTACTACGACACAACGGAAGACAACTGCCTGACACTCGGCGAGGGTGCATACAGATACGTTACTGCAACCACAAATATGAAGGACACCAACGTCATCTGGACAACAGAGAACGCTGATATTGCCACAGTTACCGCAGGCGGTAAGATTACCGGCACAGGTGTAGGCAAGACTTATGTCAAGGCTTCCGTAAAGGTTGGCGAGGTTACTGTTTCCAGAAGAATACTTGTTGACGTTAAGCTCAACCATGTATCCGTTATGGGCATAGCTTTCGACACACATTCCGACTCTGTTCGTGTAAACGACTACAAGGTTGTCAAGTACGCTTTTGAAACAGCTCCTGCTGACAAAAATCCCTCCAACGGCAAGGTAACCTTCACCTCCAGCGACCCTGCAATCGCAACAGTTGATGCAGACGGCAAGGTTACAGGCGTTTCGGTTGGTACAGCCACAATCACCGTTACTTCCGAAGACGGCAAGTACACAGACACCTGCACATTCACAGTTCAGGAAGCTATTCCCAACTGGCTTATGGTTATCATCGCTCCCTTCAGAATCATCTACAATCTTATTATGATGATTATTGGCAGATAATTAAAACAGTTTAATTAACATAAGCGGATTCACTTTCGCCCACACCCGACAAGGCAGTATTTCTTTAAAATGTGAATTTTAAGCACAATAATGCGTCAAATCCCGCAGATATGCGTCAGCATTATCTGTGGGATTTTCCTTTTCTTGCATCTTAAAATTTCATTTTAAAGTGCTTCGCAGTTTCGTAAGGGTATAAAATTTCTTGTATCGAAGCCAAAAACGCAGCAAGGCTGTCGCCTTGCGAGGCTTTTGTCAAAGATACGGGGAATTTTACCCGAGAAACAAATACTTCCTTATCGGGCGTGGGCGTTGGGTGAGTCCGTTTTTTACTTTTGCGTTATTCCCGCATACATTTCGGGCACCTTGCCGACTATTATTGTTTCAGCAACAAGTGTGGTATATGTATAGGCGGCGGTTACTGTTTCGCCGGGAAAAACTATCAGCATTGTTGCCGTTGTTTTGAGAAAAAGCTGGTGTCGGGTCTGGTTTATGCCTGCATCATCAAAAGTGTCATAAAAAGAGGTCTGTGCGCTGCCCGTAATGCTTATAACCGTGCTGATTTTCGGTCCTCTGCCGTTTAAAAGGGCCAGCCCCGTAAGAGAGCCTATCGGAATGCCGAGCTCCTTGGCACTTAAGCCTGAAAGATTCCTGGCAACAGCAGAATTTATTTTTGATTTAAGCAGATTAATCTGCATAGCATCGGTTTCAATTGAAACAATATTACCGTCGGCATTACGCTTTATGCTGACAAGGCTGTTGTAGCCCGTATCCGTATTCGTGAGTATGGTTGGGATGTCCGTGCCTGCCGCAACGGCAGCGTAGCTTTGCGCCTGCACGGTTGCCGTGCTTCTTATCATAGGTCTGAGCCTTGCATCAATCAGCAAAAACAAGGTAAGCGAAATCAGCAGCAGACACACTGCAATAAAAATAATTCTTTTCGCTTTTCCGTACGGCTTACGGTATTTCAATGTGCTCACCCCCATATATTATATGTTACTTTAATGGGTGAAGTGCATTTTCCACTTGACTAATGAGCAAAAGCAATGTAAAATATCTATTGTAATTAAGAAAATAAAATTCAGGAGTAATAAAAATGGATAAAGAATACAATCCCGATATAGTCAGCGTAGTTGACGAGGACGGCAAAGAACACGTCTTTGAAGAGCTTGACAGAATTGAAACCGAAAAGGGCAAGTACGTTGCTCTCCTCCCCATTTATGATGACCCGCAGGAGCAGCTTGACGACAGCGGAGAAGTAATTATTCTCAAGGTCACAGAGGAGGACGGCGAAACCTACCTTGCCGCAATTGAGGACGATGACGAATTCAACGAGGTCGGCAACCTTTTTGAAGAAAGACTCGAAGACCTTTTCGAGCTTGAAGACGAAGAATAAAAAATAATACTCACCCTGCCTTGTGCGACAACTTTCGGCAATACTAACCCAACACTCTTTTTAATAGGGATGCCTGCTCCGACAGCGGATTGCAGACCTCCCGCCTTTTAAGGCGGACGAAGGGAGCGTGAACCTGTTGGGAGGCGACCCACCTGCTTTTACACGCAGGTTAATATTAGCCTTGAGCGGCTTGGCGGGGTGACCTAATGGTGGCGAGTATAAAAGATTTTTATGAAAAAGATTATTGATTTTGATTTGTACGGTCTTCTTCCCGTCGAAGGAGGCTTTCTTTACATAAAGCCCGAGGTTTTACCGGACGGCAACGTAAAGGGCGCTTTTATGGGCTGTGAGGCACAAAGCTGCCGCAGCGGACAGGTTACCAAATGGTCATACTTTGAAAGCAAGTTCGGCCCTGCATACAAGGCAATTGCAGGACAGGTTACGGACTATATTTCCTGCGAAACAGGCTTTCTTTCAAATAACCACACTGTTGTGCTCTACCCCGACGGTGACCTTGGCATATTCAACACCAAGGGTGCGGCAGTATGGACGGGTGAGCTCAAGTACAACGGTGCACCCGTAAGAGGTGTTGCTGTTGACGGCAAAAATTTCTGGAGCGTTGTGCCCGAGCTTAACGCCGTTATCTGCTACGCTACAGACGAAAAAAGAGTACAGATGAGAATTGGCGGCGGCAAATCCACAGCCTTCCTCAATCCCGTATCCATAGTACGATACAACGATATGCTCTATGTGTGCAACGAGGGCTCAAACAAGGTAAGAACAATTTCGCTTGCCAACTATGCGGTAAATGATTACCTTGAGTTTGACGAGCCCGTAAAAAAATATTTCCTTGCAGGCGGCAAGGAATTCGTACTGCTCGATTCGGGTCTTTATGAACTCTAAAAAAATCAAATAAAATCCGCCGTTCACCTTAATGCAGGTTTACGGCGGTATAATAATTATGTTCTTTATTTTGCAAAATCAGATAGCGGCAAAAATTGCTTTAAAAAATCTGATTATTGCTGAAAAGAAAGATACAATATAATCAAAGAAGCTCTTTTTGGGCTTTTCGGGCTCAACCGGTGCAGAGGTTGTCGTTTCTTCGGGAACGGTTGTTGCTTCGGGCACACGGGTAGTTGTTTCTTCCAAAGCGGTTGTCGTTTCCTTAACGGTGGTTGTTTCACCCGGAATTTCGATTTCAACCGGTAGAGTTGTGGTAACTGTAGCCGTCGTTGTTTCAACGGGCTTCAAAGCGCCCGTGGTTGTTTCTTCGGGAACAATGGGCTTTGTTGTACTTTCCGTTTCGGGCTTGTATTTTTCATACATTGCCAGAGCATCTGCAAGCTCCCTTACGGCAAGACGTCTGTAAACCGAAACCTGAATATCAGATGAATTCCTGCTGTAATAGTAAAGGTATTTACCTTCGACAAGTTCGGGGTCAATTCCGTATTTTACAGCCGAGCTTCTCTCCATAGCAATTGAGCTTGCGTATGGCGGTTCATCGACAACCTTACTGCTCTGCTCGTATACGGCTTTAATCAGCACATCTTCACTCTGATTTTTAAAGCCGCCTAAATTTTCAAACGCTTTAACTATAACGTCGCTGTTTGCGCCCTGCTGTACGGCACGTGACCAGATAACGTTTTTAAAGGCTATTGTATAATCGTCAATATCAAAACCGCTCACCTGATTTTCGAGCTTTGATACCATTACATCATAGTATTTAGATTTGGTGTAATTATGCTGCAGAACAAGAAAGCTCTGCGCATCCTCTTGAGCAATCGCCTTCCAGACTGTGTTGAAGTTTTCACCGTATGTATTATTATCAAGCGTAAAGGCATCAATCAGGCGCTGACCCGTACGTGCGCCCTCACCCGAGGATATGCACCAGCGTGCAAACTCCATAGGTACGCCGTAATAGCTTGAAAACTGGTACGCACCGTATGAAACCTTACCGGTGTCTTTACCCTCCGAAATACTGGAAGGGTCGCCGTTTGATTCATACTTTGCGGACAGGCTGCCGAGCAGGAAGGCATCATCGCCGGTATTTGCGTAATCGGAATTGAGCATAATATAATATTCGCTTTCAAGTCCGTTAAGCACGAAATCCTGCTTTGCCCCTGCGCTTACAGCAAAGCCGCCTATAACGGCAGCACAAAGCGCAAGGCAGATTATTTTCTTTTTCATTAAACTCACCTCACCTCTAATTTTACATCTGTTTATATCAATTTGTCAACAGTGCCGCTGCTGGTAAATAGCGGCTTATAAATATATCAAAAGAAAAGGAGCAAAAAAATGGAATCACTTATGCAGCTTATCGAAAAAATAATTGCGCTGTTTATGTCCTTCTTCGCAATGTTTTTCGGTACAACAACACCCGCAGGATATTCTCCGCTTGACGCACAGAACATAAAGCTCAATGCAGCTGTTATTTCCGACACCCACATTGACAGCGAAGCATACGACAGAACCTCGCTTCTGCGAAAGGGTCTTGCCGACATCAACGCAAGCACAACCGCAGTTGACGTTCTCGCAGTTGTCGGCGACTGCACAGAAAGCGGCAAATCCGACCAGTTCAGAGTTTTCTTCAACCGCCTTTCCGCCTGTGACAGAGTAGAGCTTACCCTTGTTTCCCTCGGCAACCACGATTCGTGGCAGGATAACGCAGGCTTTCAGGCATTCTTTGAACAGTACGGTAAATTCCTCGGCAAGGTCGTAACAACAAGCTACCGCCACGAAACCGTAAAGGGCTACCACTTATTCACACTCGGCACAGAGGCAAAGCTGCAGGACGAAGCCTACCTCTCGCAGACACAGCTTGACTGGTTTGACTCGGAGCTTTCCGGTCTTGTCGGCACGGACAAGCCGATTTTCGTTTTCCTTCACCAGCCCTTCAACGGCACAAACAGAGTTAACGAAGCCTGGGCACTCGGTCAGCTCGGTCAGCAGTCCGACGCACTTATGGCTATTACTAAAAAGTACACCGACCAGGGTATGCTTATTGTATTCTTCTCGGGTCACCTTCACAGCGGCCTTGGCTACAGCGGCGTAACAAACGACGGCAACCTTTACTTTGTAGACTGCCCCAGCTTCGGCAAGGCTCCCTCCAGAGGTGACATCATTGAAACAGGTACGGGCTATGTGCTTGAAGCATATATAGGCAGAGTTGTTATCCGTGCAAGAAACTTTGTTTCGGGCATGTTCTACGATAACTATACCTATACCATCAAGACAAACGAGCAGACAGTACCCGAGGAGCCCACAACAGGCGAGCAGCCGACAGAGCCTCCGACCGCTCCCCCCGAAGCTGAAACAACAACCGCTCCTATGACAACACTTCCTGCTGAAATAGGATAAATTACACATAACCAAAGGGCTTGCAAGGGTAATTTACCTCTGCAAGCCTTTGATTTACACAAATCACCCCTGATAAAGGTCACATTAATGTTAAAAAACGGTTATATTTCAATATTGGAATATAATTTTAACAATTTTGTATTATAATGTTAACAGTTTATGAACAACGGAGATAAAAATGAAAAACAAATTTACCGTTGAGGGTATGATGTGTGCCGCCTGCTCTGCCGCAGTTGAAAGAGCTGTGGGCAAGCTTGAGGGTGTAGAAAGCGCACAGGTCAACCTTCTCGCAAAGCTCCTTACAGTTGAATACGATGAGGCTGCAGTTACGCCGGACACAATCTGCGCCGCAGTAAAAAAGGCAGGCTTTTCCGCCGTTTTGCAGGAAGAGCCCAAGCCTGTTGAAAACAATGGCAATGAAACACCAAATCCGCCGAGCTTACCAAAGCCCGAGGAAAAATTCACACCCGTAAAAATACGGCTTGCAGTTTCCGTACCCCTGCTTGCTATATTAATGTATATCACAATGGGTCATATGGTCGGGCTGCCCCTGCCGGATTTTCTTCACGGAGTCAATAACGGCGTGCAGTTTGCGTTTTTGCAGTTTCTGCTCACCTTGCCCGTTGTTTACGTTAACCGCAAGTTTTTCTTCAACGGCTTCAGGTCACTTTTGCACAAAGCACCGAATATGGACACGCTCGTTGCAGTCGGCTCAGGTGCTGCGCTAATATACGGCATAGCTTCAATCTTTATGATTGGCTACGGTCTGGGCAACGGCAAAATTGACATAGCCGAAAAATACGTTTCAAACCTCTATTTTGAATCCGCCTCAATGATACTCACCCTTGTTACCGTGGGCAAATTCCTTGAGGAAAGGTCAAAAAGCAAAACCAATTCAGCCGTTGCAAAGCTGATTGATTTATCGCCGAAAACAGCAACGGTTATAAGAAACGGTAAGGAAACAACAGTCAACGCCGAGGAAATAGTTGTCGGTGATTTGATTTTAATCCGACCGGGCGAAAAAATACCGGTTGACGGAATTATAACAGAAGGTGCCTCAAGCGTTGACCAGTCTGCACTCACGGGTGAAAGTATGCCCGTTGAAAAGAGCAATGGTGACAGCGTTATGTCAGCCTCACTCAATCTTGAAGGCTCATTCACAATGAAGGCTTCAAAGGTAGGCAAGGATACGACTCTTGCACAAATCATCCGGCTTGTTGAGGATGCAGGCGCAACCAAGGCGCCTGTTGCAAGGCTTGCAGATAAAATTGCGGGCGTTTTTGTGCCCGTGGTAATGAGCATTTCGCTTGTGACATTTATTGCGTGGCTTATAGCGGGTCAGTCAATTGAGTTTGCGCTTTCCTGCGCAATATGCGTGCTTGTCATCTCCTGCCCGTGTGCGCTTGGTCTTGCGACACCTGTTGCAATAACGGTTTCCGCAGGCAGATGTGCCTCCAACGGAATACTGATAAAATCTGCCGAAGCACTTGAAGGGCTCTGCAAGGCAGACACGGTAATTCTTGACAAAACAGGCACCGTAACTACAGGCAAGCCTGCCGTTACGGACATCATCGCCACAGATATGGTAGAGGACGAGCTTTTAATGCTTGCCGCTTCACTTGAAAACAAGAGTGAGCACCTGCTTGCCAAGGCGATATGTGAAAAAAATAAGGGCAAGCTTGTAAAGGCAGACAACTTTACCTACGTTCCCGGCAAGGGAGTTTCGGCAACAATTGCCGGCAAAAAAGCTCTTGGCGGCAACGCAACGCTTATGGCTGAAAACGGCGTTGATATTTCCGCATTTTCACAACAGGTTTCAGCTCTTTCACAGCAGGGAAAAACCGTAATGTATTTTGCGCAGGACGGCAAAGCAGTCGGCATAATTGCCGTTGCAGATGAAATAAAGCCCACAAGCGCTGAAGCTGTAAAAACGTTGATACAAAGCGGAAAAGAAGTAATTCTCTTAACCGGCGACAATCGCAGCACCGCCGAGGTTATAGGCAGGCAGCTCGGTGTTACAAAAGTCGTTGCTCAGGTGCTCCCCGCTCAGAAGGCTGAACAGGTTGAAGCCGAACAGAAGAAGGGCAGAAAAGTAGTCATGGTTGGTGACGGAATAAACGATTCCCCTGCCCTTGCAAAAGCCGACATCGGTATTGCCGTAGGCGGCGGCACGGACATTGCTATTGACTCCGCCGACGTTGTGCTGATGAAGAACGATTTGAACGATGTTGTAAAGGCAATTACCTTTTCGCACAAAACTCTGCGCAATATAAAGCAAAACCTTTTCTGGGCATTTTTCTACAACATTATCGGCATACCCGTTGCGGCAGGCGTGCTGTTTTTGCCCTTTGGCATAACCCTTTCGCCTATGATTGGTGCAGCCGCAATGAGCTTAAGCTCGCTGTTCGTTGTTACCAACGCTTTAAGACTATACAAAATGAAGTGACATCAAAAAAGAGGAAGGTAAAAATTGAAATGAAAAGAATAATTTCGTTAGTTCTGTGCTTATCGCTGGTGCTAACGGGAGCGGCTTTTGTTGTGCCCGTTCAGTCTGCAACTCCTGACGGAGCAAACATTCCTGTAATTCACGTTATCGGCACGGGAGAGGATGTTTTCCGCATTGACGAAAACGGAAACGAAGAGCAGGTTTTCGAAATGCAGTTTACAGATGAGTATATAGCCGAGAAGGCAGAAGTATTCCTGCCTGTTTTTGCCGAGGCTTTTTTCACCCAGGAATGGGACGAATTCTGCGACGTTCTTTACGACTGCGCCGTACCCATTCTCAGCAAGCCTGCCCTTGATAAAAACGGTGAGGTTTCCGACGGCAGTTATATTAAATGGAGCTGGTCCAGAGAGACTCTCCAGAATAAAAAGCAAAACGGAAAATACGGCGTTACAGCCTATGAATTTCTTTATGACTGGCGTGTTTCACCGCTTGACACCGCAGATACTCTCAAGCAGTATATTGAGGATATTATGTATGTAACCGGCGCAGAAGAGGTTGCTCTTTACGGCAGATGCTACGGCTCAAACGTTGTTAATGCCTATATGAAAAAATACGACGGTGAGCACGTAAGCGAGGTTATTCACTACTGCAGCGCTTTCTACGGTGCAACGCTGTGCAGCAAGGTGTTCACGGGTGAGCTTTACCTGCACCCGGACGGAATAGGCAGATATGTTTACGACATCAACCTCGGTCTTGAAAGCTATATTGAGGATTTCATCAAAGCCTCCGTAACACTTCTGAACAAAACCTACGGACTTGATATAATAAGCTGGGCAGTTGACAATGTTCTGAAGGATATTTATCTCGACATATTCCCCAGAATTCTTATCGAAAGCTACGGCACCTTCCCCTCATACTGGAGTATGGTAAGCATTGAAGATTTTGACAAGGCTATGGAAACTGTTTTCTACGGCGTTGACAAAAGCGAATACGCAGGACTCATTGACAAAATCTATGAATATCGCAACACAGTTCAGCTTCCCTTTGCCGATACTCTCAAAGAGCAAACCGCCAGAGGCATAGAATATTCCAACATCGTAAAATACGGCGTGCAGTCAATTCCGCTGACTAAGGACTCCGATATTCTTTCCGACGACACGGTATCCGTAAAAGACAGCAGCTTCGGTGCCACGGTGACAGCGGTAGACGAGAAGTTTTCTGACGACTATATTGAAGCCGCCGTTGCAGACCAAAGAGCAAAATACATATCACCCGATTTACAGATTGACGCTTCCACTTGTATGCTGCCCGATACCACCTGGTTTATCAAGGATTTGTACCACACGGAATTCCCCGGCTGCGTCAACGGACTTGTAAGCGACATTGTAAACAACGACAATTTCACCGTTGACAGTAACCCCGATTACCCGCAGTATCTTGTTTACGAAAGAACCACAGGCTCGCTCGTACCTATGACAAGCGATAATTTAAACACAACCGAGCGCTGGGAGGTAACCTTTGTTGAAGCTATGAAGAGCTTTTTCAAAACTCTTTTCGCAATCATCAAGAAGGCAGTACAGGCAGCATAATAATACACACAGCACCGCTGGATTTTAAAAATTCAGCGGTGTTTTTGTTTTTACGGAATAAATTGACAAATACACTTGTTATTGAAAATAATATTTGCTATAATAATTATAATTGTAAAATGGGGAGGAATGTTATGCCTTCAAACGATATAGCGGCTTTTTTGCCGGCTGCTGTATTTGTGTTGCTTTTTGTTTTAATCATATTGCTTTCGGTTGCAATAGCTATGATTTATTCGTTAGTTAAGAAAAGCAAAACAAAAAACGATGACAGCGAAAAAATAGGAAGGCTTATGGCGGACGAATTTGAAAGAAACCGCCGTGAGATGTCAGCAGGGCAAACCGATATGCGTGCCCAGACGGCGCAGAGCCTTGGAGAAATGGCAAAAAAGCTCGACGAAATGACAAGGTCAAACTTTGAAAACCAGACCAGAATGACACAGACCCTGAACGAATCGTTGAACTCAATCCGCCAGAACAACGTTGAACAGAACGAAAGGCTGACACGGGGCGTTTCCGATGCCATAGGCAGAATGCAGGAAAGCAACGAAAAGAAGCTCGACCAGATGAGAGAAACCGTTGACGAAAAGCTGAACGCAACCCTTGCGGCAAGGCTTGACAGCTCGTTCAAAACCGTTTCCGACCAGCTTGAAAACGTTAACAAGTCGCTCGGCGAAATGAAGGAGCTTTCAAACGGCGTTACCGCAAACGTTTCAACGCTCAACAAGGTGCTCACAAACGTCAAAGCACGAGGCACGTGGGCAGAGGTTTATCTTGAAAACATACTTGACCAAACAATACCGGGTATGTATGTCAAGAACTTCTCACCCGTTGAGGACAGCCGTGCGGTTGTCGAATTTGCGGTAAAAATTCCTTCGGGCGATTCTTCGGGCACGGTTACCTACCTGCCCATAGACTCAAAGTTCCCGATGGAGGACTATGTAAGGCTTTGCGATGCCGCAGAAAACGCCGACCCGACTGCACTTGCTGCCGCAAGGAAAGCACTCTTTGCCCGAATAAAGGACGAGGCAAAGCAGATAAGCAAGTACATAGTTGTGCCCACAACCACACCCTATGCGATAATGTACCTTGCAACGGAAGGTTTGTACGCCGAGGTTGCCGCCTCACCGGAAGGCTTACCCGAGCAGCTCAGAAGCCAGTACAACATTATGATTGCAGGCCCGACAACGATTACCGCCCTGCTCTCCTCGCTTTCAATGGGCTTCAAGGCAGTTGCAATCAACGAAAAGGCTAATGAGGTACGCAAAATGCTTGCCGTTGCCAAAACACAGTACGACAAATTCGGCGTACTGCTGGACAAGGCACGAAGCAAAATTGACGATGCGGGCAAGGCGCTCGATATGGCGCAGGACAGAAACCGCATCATTCAGAAAAAGCTCAAGGGCGTTGAAGCCGTTGACGATATTGAAAAATTAGAAGAAAAATTTTTTGAAGGGGAATAGATTATGTCAAAGTACAGCGAACTTATTTCAAAAATGACTCTTGAAGAAAAGGCAGCCCTTTGCGACGGTGCAGATTTCTGGCACCTCAAAGGAATGGAAAAGTACGGCATTCCGTCAATTATGGTCTGCGACGGCCCTCACGGACTGCGTAAAAAGGACTACAGCAAGACGGGTGACAGCCTGAGCAACTCCGTGCCCGCAATCAGCTACCCCACAGCCGCTACAACAGCAGCCTCCTGGGACCCCGAGCTGCTCAACAAAATGGGCGTTGCGCTCGGCAAAAAATGCCTTAAGGAAGAGGTCGGCGTGCTTCTTGGCCCCGGTATTAATATGAAGCGTTCCCCTCTTTGCGGCAGAAACTTTGAATACTTCTCCGAAGACCCGATTCTTGCAGGTGAGCTTGCAGCAGGCTTTATCAACGGCGTTCAGTCAATGGGTGTAGGCACTTCACTCAAGCACTTCTGCGCAAACAGCCAGGAAACACGCAGAATGACCTGCGACAGCGTTGTTGACGAAAGAACACTGCGTGAAATTTACCTCACCGCTTTTGAAATTGCCGTCAAGAAGGCGCAGCCCTGGACGGTTATGAACTCCTACAACAAAATCAACGGCTTCCACGGCTCCGAAAACAAGCACACACAGATTGAAATTCTCCGTGACGAATGGGGCTTTGACGGCGTGGTAGTCAGCGACTGGGGCGCAGCAAACGACAGAGTTCTCGGACTCAAGAACGGTAACGACCTTGAAATGCCCTCCTCCGCAGGTGCAGGCGCAAAGAAGATTGTTGATGCTGTCAAGAACGGCACACTCGACGAGGCAGTTGTTACAGAAAGAGCGCTCAACGTACTCAAGCTCATCGACAAGGCTGCCGCAGGCGCACAGAAAAATTACCCCTACAACGACCTTGACGACCAGGATTTTGCAAGAGAGATTGCCGCAAACTGTATGGTTCTTCTCAAGAACAACGGCATTCTTCCCCTTAAGAAGGAAGGCAAGGTTGCCGTTATCGGCGAGCTTGCAAGAACACCCAGATATCAGGGCGCAGGCTCCTCTCACATCAACCCCACAAAGCTCGACAACGCTCTTGAAGAGCTTAAGAACATCGGCTATGACGTTGAATTTGCACAGGGCTATGAGCTTAAGAAGAGCAAGGCCAAGAAGAACCCTGCTCTTGCAGCCGAGGCTGCACAGCTTGCCGCAAAGTGCGAAACAGTTGTTCTCTTCATCGGTCTTACAGACGAATACGAGGCAGAGGGTTACGACAGAACACATATGAACCTTCCTGAGGCACACGACAAGCTCGTTGAAGAAATCCTCAAGGTTAACAAGAACGTAATCGTTGTTCTTGCAGGCGGCTCACCCGTTGAAATGCCTTGGAATGACGGCGTTGCAGCAGTGCTCAACTCCTACCTCGGCGGTCAGGCAGGCGCAGGCGCAGTTGCCGACATCATCAGCGGTAAGGTCAACCCCAGCGGTAAGCTGCCCGAAACATATCCTATGGTTTATTCGGACACACCTGCATACAATAACTTCCCCGGCAACCCTGCAACGGTTGAGTACCGTGAGAGCATCTACATCGGCTACAGATATTACGAGAAGGCTGCAAAGAATGTCCGCTATCCCTTCGGCTTCGGTCTTTCCTACACAACCTTTGAATATTCCGACATTAAGCTCGATAAAACAGCTATGAATGAAAACGACAAGCTCAAGGTCAGCTTCACAGTCAAGAACACAGGCGCTGTCGCAGGCTATGAAATTGCACAGCTCTATGTTGCTGACAAGGAAAGCACAATCTACAGACCCGTCAAGGAGCTCAAGGGCTTCAAGAAGGTATGGCTTGAGCCGGGCGAAAGCAAGGAAATTGAAATTGAGCTTTGCAAGCGTGCGTTTGCTTTCTATAACGTAAATATCAACGACTGGTGCGTTGAAAGCGGCGAATTTGACATTCTCGTCGGTGCATCAAGTGCAGATATCAAGCTCACCGCAACCGTAAGCGTTGAGGGCACAACAGAAAACATTCCCGATTACTCCGCAGCTGCTCCCCTTTACTACACAGGCGATGTTCAGGCTGTTCCGACAGAGCAGTTTGTTGCAGTCCTTGGCAGAGAGCTTCCCGAAGCTAACTACAACCCCGACAGAAAGCTCGGCATTCAGGACACATTTGAAAGCTGCAGCCACACAAAGAACGGTGCCCGTATGTATAAGCTTATGCAGACTGTTGTTCCCGCAGGCTTTGCACAGGCAATTGCCCTGCAGACCCCGTTCCGTGATTTCATCAGTATGAGCGGCGGCGTATTCAGCGAAGAAATGGCAAACGGTCTTGTAAAGGCGCTCAGCGGCGAAAAGGGCGGCATACGCACCATACTTAAGGGTATACCCGGAGCTATCAAGGGCGTAGGTCCGCTTCTCAAGCAGATATAAAACACAACATATTGATACAAAATATTTAATTAAGCAAAATAACCCAAAAATTACCATTTTTTTAAATAATGTTCGGCGTATTATCAATTGCGGATTTGCTAAAAATATTATATATTAGTACTTGTTAGAGAAGTATCTATGCATTTTAAAACAACGATTTTTATGTTATGAAATGCAATAGGTTGCGTGCAGTCGGGTATTTCTTCTCTGACGGCATACTGTCGTATGTCAAAGAGAAAAATTCCCGAATGTGCGTAAGATATTGTGTTTCAGACATAAGGGATTGTTGTTTTGAAATGCCCTATTGAAAGGAGTACCAACCAATGAACTACACAAACAATAAAAGCGTTCTCTCCTGGATTGAAGAAAAGGTAGAGCTTGTAAAGCCCGACAAAATTGTCTGGATTGACGGCTCACAGGAGCAGATTGAAGCACTCAGAGCAGAGGCCTGCTCCACAGGCGAAATGATTAAGCTCAACCAGGAGCTTCTTCCCGACTGCTACCTTCACCGCACCGCTGTAAACGACGTTGCACGTGTTGAAGGCAGAACCTTCATCTGCGCTCCCACAAAGGAGATGGCAGGTCCCACAAACAACTGGATGGATCCTGCTGAAGCATACAAGATGCTTTACGATATTGCAAAGGATTCCTACAAGGGCAGAACAATGTACGTTATCCCCTACTCCATGGGTCCCGTAGGCAGCCGTTTCTCCAAGATCGGTATTGAGCTTACAGACTCTATCTATGTTGTTCTCAACATGGTTATCATGACAAGAGTAGGCACAAAGGTTCTCGAGGCTCTCGGCAACAGCGAGGACTGGGTACGCGGTCTTCATTGTAAGTGTGCTATCGACGAAGAGAAGAGATATATCTGCCAGTTCCCGCAGGATAACACAATCATTTCCGTTAACTCCGGTTACGGCGGAAACGTTCTTCTCGGTAAGAAGTGCTTTGCTCTTCGTATTGCTTCCTACCAGGGCTGGAAGGAAGGCTGGCAGGCTGAGCACATGCTCATCCTCGGCGTTGAAAAGCCCGACGGCGAAGTTAAGTATATCTGTGCTGCATTCCCCTCAGCCTGCGGCAAGACCAACCTTGCTATGCTCATTCCGCCCAAAGCATATCAGGAAAAGGGCTACAAGGTATGGTGTGTCGGCGACGACATTTCCTGGATCCGTAAGGGTGACGACGGCAGACTTTACGCTATCAACCCCGAAAACGGCTTCTTCGGCGTTGCTCCCGGTACAAACGAAAAGTCCAACCCCAACGCTCTTGCAGCTACAAAGAAGGGCACAATCTTCACCAACGTTGCTCACAACCTTGACAACAACACAGTTTGGTGGGAAGGTCTTGACAAGAATCCCCCCGCAAACGCAAAAGAGTGGAAGGGCGGCGACTGGAACGGTCAGACAAGCGAAGAGAAGGGTGCTCACCCCAACAGCCGTTTCACAGCTCCCGCTGTAAACTGCCCCTGCATCAGCCCCGAGTTTGAGAACCCCGCAGGTGTTCCCATCTCCGCTATCGTATTCGGCGGCAGACGTGCAAAGCTTGCTCCCCTCGTATATCAGTCACGTGACTGGAACCACGGTGTATTCGTTGGCTCAATCATGGCTTCCGAAACAACAGCAGCCGCTGCAGGTGCAGTAGGTGTTGTCCGCCGTGACCCCATGGCTATGCTTCCCTTCTGCGGCTACAACATGGGCGACTACTGGCAGCACTGGATCAACATCGGCAAAACACTCGATGCTGACAAGGCTCCCAAGATCTTCAACGTCAACTGGTTCCGTAAGGACGACGAAGGCAACTTCATGTGGCCCGGCTTCGGCGACAACCTTCGTGTTCTTGAGTGGATTCTTGCCCGCTGCGACGGCAAGGTAGACGCTGACGAGGTTGCTATCGGTTACGTTCCCAAGGCAGAGGACATCAACCTTGAAGGTATCGAGGACGAGGTTTCCATCGACACCCTTAAGGCTATGCTCGATGTTGACAAGGAGCTCTGGACAGCAGAAACAGCAGGCATCGAAGAGTTCTACGCAAAGTTTGGCGACAAGCTTCCCAAGACTCTTGCTGACGAGCTTGCAACACTGCGTGCAAACCTTAACAAGTAAGATATAAATTATTTAAACCGGTTGCCCGTGCGGCAGCCGGTTTTTTTAGTACAGAACGCAAAATGCAGAGTGCAGAACGAAGGGTCGCTTCGCTCCGATTTTTATAACAGATATTGCAATAGATTTAAAACAATGATATTATAAAATACATAAAACAAAAGGCAGGTAAGGTTTATGCAGAAATTTCTGATTGTTGTGGATATGCAGAACGATTTTATTGACGGTGCTCTCGGCACGGCTGAGGCTGTCAGTATTGTTGACAAGGTCAAGGCAAAAATCGAGGGCTTTGACGGCAGGGTTATCTTCACCCGTGACACGCATTTTGCCGATTATCTCACCACACAGGAGGGCAAAAATCTGCCCGTTGAGCACTGCATAAAAGGAACGGACGGCTGGCAGATAAGAAAAGAGCTTGATATTTTGAGAAAAACTGAAGCAATAAACAAGCCAACCTTCGGCTCAAAGGAGCTTGGCGAAATGCTGAAACTGGAAAATGAAAAAGAGGAACTCGAAAGCATTACGCTTATCGGGCTTTGCACGGATATCTGCGTTATTTCAAACGCATTGCTGATTAAAGTGTTTCTGCCCGAAACCAAGATAATTGTTGATGCCGCCTGCTGTGCAGGAGTTACGCCCGACAGCCACAAAACGGCACTCAACGCTATGAAGATGTGCCAGATTGAAATTGAAAACGAGGGATAAAAAATGGCATTTATAAGTGTTTTTGATGTTATAGGCCCAAATATGGTCGGGCCTTCAAGCTCACACACGGCAGGTGCGGCATCAATTGCCCTGCTTGCAGGAAAGATGATAGGCGAAAGAATAACCAAGGTCACCTTCACGCTTTACGGCTCGTTTGCCAAAACCTATAAGGGACACGGCACGGACAAGGCGCTTGTCGGCGGAATACTCGGCTTTGAAACGGACGATGTGAGAATAAGAGAATCCTTCAACATAGCCAAAGAAAGCGGTCTTGAATTCGATTTTGTCTGCAACAACTCGGACGATGAGGACATACACCCCAACACGGTGGATATGGAAATAGTCGGTGAATCGGGCAGACAGCTGACCGTAAGAGGTGAATCACTCGGCGGCGGCAAGGTTATGCTCACCCGTATCAACGGCGTAAAGGTACAGTTTACGGGCGAATACCACGCACTTATTGTAATTCAGCGTGATAACCCCGGCGTTGTCGCAGGCATCACTTCGGTGCTCAGCAGCTGGGATGTAAACATAGCCTACCTTCGTGTTTTCCGTGAGGAAAAGGGCGGACTTGCCTACACGATAGTTGAGTCTGACGAGGAAATCAGCGAAAAGGCTGTAGAGGTAATCAAGAAGAATCCTGCAATTCAGGATATTATGCTTGTTAAGAGGTAAGTAAAAATGGATTTTCATACCGCAGAAGAACTCCTTGAGCTTTGCGCCGGAGGAATGACTATAGCAACAGCTATGCGTGAAAGAGAAGTTACGCAGGGCGAAACCGACAGCGCAACCGTTGAAGAAAGAATGAAAAAAGCGCTTAACATTATGCGCAATTCAGCCCACACACCGCTGACAGAGGTTTTGCCCTCAACGGGCGGACTTATAGGCGGCGAGGCAGAAAAGCTGAACAACAATATGCTTAACGGCAAGAATATATGCGGAAGTGTTATGTCAAAGGCGCTCATATATTCGCAGGCTGTACCCGAAATGAACGCTTCAATGGGCGTTATCGTTGCGGCACCAACAGCAGGCTCTTCGGGTGTGCTTCCTGCCGTGCTGTTTGCACTTGAGGAAGAGTTTAACCTTACAGAGAAACAACTGCTTGACGGTATGTTCACCGCAGGCGCTGTAGGTTATCTTTTAATGAAGCACGCCAGCGTTTCGGGCGCACAGGCAGGCTGTCAGGCAGAGGTAGGCTCTGCCTCGGCAATGGCTGCAGCTGCCGCAGTTGCAATGATGGGCGGCACGGCACAGCAGAGCCTTAATGCGGCGTCAATTGCGCTGAGCAACCTTCTCGGCCTTGTCTGCGACCCGATAGCAGGCCTTGTCGAAGCGCCCTGCCAGAGCAGAAACGCAATAGGTGCAGCAAATGCCCTTGCCTGCGCAGAAATGGCGTTAAGCGGAATAAAGGCGGTTGTACCCTTTACCGAAATGGCGGCGGCAATGCTGAGGGTCGGTACAAAGCTCCCGAATGAGCTGCGTGAAACAGCCCTTGGCGGCTGTGCAGTAACGCCTACAGGTTGTGCACATAATTGCAGAATTTTTGGCGGGTGTAATTGAATTCGGAGAATAATATGCTTGATTTTGTAACCAAAGAGCCCATAAACAAGGGCTGGTCGTGTGATAAAAAATACTGCGTCACCACCGCTGACGCAACCAAATATCTTCTGCGTATTACGCCGTATGACAAAAGTGACAAGTGCAGTAATATGTTCCGTATGCAGCAGGAGGTTGCAAAGCTCGGTGTACCTATGTGCCAGTCGCTTGAAATTGGTGAATGTGACGAGGGTATTTACATATTGCAGACGTGGATTGACGGAGAAGATGCAGAAGAGGTTATACCAAAATTTACGGAGCACGAGCAGTATTCACTCGGTCTTGAAGCAGGCAGAATACTGAAGAAAATCCACTCAATTCCCGCTCCCGAAACCCAGCAGGATTGGGAAACACGCATCAACAATAAGGCTGATTCGAGAATTGGAAAGTATAACGAGTGTCCGCTCAAATACGATAACGGAACTGCTTTTATTGATTTCATCAACGCTAACAGATACCTGCTGAAAAACAGACCGCAGGTGTTTCAGCACGGTGATTATCATATCGGTAATATGATGATTGAAAACGGAAAAATCGTGATTATAGACTTTGACCGTTACGATTTCGGCGACCCGTGGGAAGAATTCAAGAGCATCACCTGGTGTGCCAAGGCTTCTCCCCTTTTCGCTTCGGGTATGATAAACGGATATTTTGACGGTGAAGTACCTATGGACTTCTGGAAACTCCTTGCATTTTATATCAGCCTCGGCACAATAACATCTCTGCCGTGGGCAATTCCGTTTGGCGGCGGCGAAGTCAGAACTATGAAAACCCTTGCAAGCGAAGTGTTAAGCTGGTACGACAATATGCAGAATGTTGTTCCCAAGTGGTACAGAAAGCCTACCGAAACAATAAACCAATTCGACGAAACATATACAGAAAATCCCGAAAGAGTGCGAGAATCGGCAAGGGCGTTGGTAATAAAGGACGGCAAAGTTCTGCTTACCTATGAAGCCAACATAAATAACTATATGTCCCCCGGCGGCAGAGTAGAAGAAGGCGAAACGCTTGAAGAATGCTGCATCAGAGAGCTTCGGGAAGAAAGCGGCTATGAAGTAAAGCCCGTTGAACACTTTGTAACCGTCAACGAATTCAGTCTGGGCACGCTTTATATCAGCAACTACTTCCTCTGCGAGGTTACGGGCGAATGTGAGCAGAGCCTCACCCCGACAGAAATCTATCACGGTGTCTGCCCGAGATGGCTTCCGCTGAATGAGGCTATAGCAATCTTCAGCACCTACCCCGGAAAGCCTGCCGATAAGGCCAGCCTGTATCTTCGGGAATATACGGTACTGAACAGGTATTTAGAGAAAAATCCGTCTTGACACCGCAATAACGGTGTGATATACTTCTATTGTTAAATCAAGGGAAAACCTTTAAATTATTATGATTGGAGATACTCAAAATGGAGAGAATCAAGACTATCGAAACAAAAGACCTTGTAAAGAGCTGCGAAAACGGCGGTTGCGGCGAATGCCAGACATCCTGCCAGTCCGCTTGCAAGACTTCCTGCGGCGTTGCTAACCAGCAGTGCGAAAACACAAACGAGAACTAATTACAGCAAATACAAAAATTGAGAAAACAGGTAATACAGTTTTTGTATTACCTGCTTTTTTATAACTCCCGAGGAGAAAGATTAATGGTACACCAGTATAAATTAAACGGCTACAACATTGTTCTCGACACGTGCAGCGGTGCCGTTCACGTTGTTGATGAGGTAGCTTACGATATAATTGCGCTTTTCAAAGAAAAAAGTGCGGAAGAAATTGCAGATATTATCTGCGAAAAATACAGCGACGTAACACGTGAAGAATGCTTTGAATGTGTGGATGCTGTTGCAGGTCTTGAAAAGGCAGGCAAGCTCTGGACACCCGATACATACGCCGATATGGCGTTTGATTTCAAAAACAGAAATACTGTAATAAAGGCAATGTGCCTTCACGTTGCACACACCTGCAACCTCAACTGCGAATACTGCTTTGCAAGCCAGGGCAAGTACCACGGTGACAGGGCACTTATGAGCTTTGAGGTCGGCAAGCGTGCACTCGATTTCCTTATTGAGCATTCGGGCACAAGGCACAACCTTGAGGTTGACTTCTTCGGCGGTGAACCGCTTATGAACTGGGACGTAGTAAAACAGCTTGTTGCCTACGCCCGAGAGCAGGAAAAAATCCACAACAAGAATTTCCGCTTTACTCTCACCACAAACGGTATGCTCATTGATGACGAGGTTATCGAATTCAGCAACAGGGAAATGAGCAACGTTGTTTTAAGCCTTGACGGCAGAAAAGAAGTACACGACCGCCTTCGCAAGGACTATCAGGGCAGAGGCAGCTACGACATAATTCTGCCCAAGTTCAAGGAGTTTGTAAAACGCAGAGGCGACAAGAGCTACTATATGCGTGGCACCTTCACCCACGCCAACACGGATTTCACAAACGACATTTTTCACATGGCGGATATGGGCTTTACGGAGCTTAGCATGGAGCCCGTTGTCTGTGCACCTACTGACCCGAGTGCACTCACCCAAGAGGATTTACCCGTACTGTTTGAGCAGTACGAAATCCTTGCAAAAGAGATGATTAAGCGCAAGAAGGAAGGCAGACCCTTCACCTTCTACCACTATATGCTCGACCTCAAGCACGGCCCTTGTATCTACAAGCGCATTTCGGGCTGCGGCAGCGGCACGGAATATGTTGCCGTAACTCCCACGGGTGATATTTACCCCTGCCACCAGTTTGTCGGCGACGAAAAATATCTGCTCGGCAACATTTACGACGGTATTACAAACACCGCCGTGCAGAATGAATTCAAGCTCTGCAACGCTTATGCGAGAAAAGAGTGTGACGACTGCTGGGCAAAGCTTTACTGCTCGGGCGGCTGTGCGGCAAACTCCTACCACGCCTCGGGCAAAATTACAGGCATATACGAATACGGCTGTGAGCTTTTCAAAAAGCGTATAGAATGTGCCGTAATGCTTCAGATTGCTGACGAAATCTGAATAAGGAAACATTAAATATGATAGGTACACCGATTGTTGATTTTGTAGAAAAATATGCAAATGAAAACAAGGCCCGGTTTCATATGCCGGGTCATAAGGGTGTACCTTTTTTAGGTCTTGAAGCGCTTGATATTACCGAAATCGACGGTGCAGACGACCTTTATCACGCTGACGGAATAATACTGGAAAGCGAAAAAAATGCATCTTTTCTCTTTGATACCGCACGTACCGTTTACAGCACAGGCGGCTCAACGCAGAGTATTCAGGCTATGCTTTTCACCGCTTACCAGACAGCGGACAAAACCGCAAAGCCGTTTATACTTGCAGGAAGAAACGCACACAAGGCGTTCATTTACGGCGCTGCCAAGCTCGGCGTTGACATTGAATGGCTCTATCCGGAAGAAAATAACGGTATTTGCTCGTGCAATATCACAGCACAAAAAATTGACATAGTACTCGCCTCGGCATCTGTAAAGCCGTTTGCGGTTTATATCACAAGCCCCGATTACCTGGGAGGTATGGCAGATATAAAGGGCATTTCCGAGGTTTGCAGAAGGCACAAAATCCCACTGCTTGTCGATAATGCCCACGGCGCATATCTGGCTTTTTGCAAGGATAATCTTCATCCGATTTCACTCGGTGCGGATATGTGCTGCGATTCTGCACACAAAACCCTGCCCGTGCTGACAGGCGGCAGTTATCTGCACTGCGCAAAGAGTGATATTTACGGCTTTGCCTACAAAATCAAGGCGGCAACGGCACTTTTCGGCAGTACAAGTCCGTCGTATCTCATAATGCAGTCACTCGACCTTTGCAACAGATATATTGACGAAAAGATAAGAAAAGATATTGCCTTTGCCCAAAGCAAGGTAACCGAAATCAGAGAAGCAATGCAGAAAAAAGGCATTGAAGAAATATCCGGCGAACCGCTTAAAATCACCGTCCGTTACCCCGATGCAGGGTATTTCAGAAATGTGGGTATTGAGCCGGAATACGCCGACGGTGAGTTTGTTTCGTTTATGGCTTCTTCATTCAATTCACAGAAGGATTTTGAAAAACTCAAAGTAGCATTTGAGAGTATTGTTCCTTGTAAAACTGGTGTAAATCAAAGCCTCGGTTTTGTAAAGCCCGAAAGGGTTATGTCAATACATGAGGCTGTGTTTGCTCAAAGCGAAATGATTGATGTTGAAAAAGCTCACGGCAGAATCTGCGCCGCACCTACGGTTTCCTGCCCGCCAGCAATCCCAATTGCAGTAAGCGGTGAAAGAATCACTGATGAGCATATCGCCATTTTCAAAGCATACTCAATAAACAGAATAGCAGTTGTGAAAGCGGAGATTTAATTATTAATCTTCGCTTTTTATATTTTTTCTATTTCCACGCCCGTATAATAGTGCTTGATTATTTCTTTCCAGGTACTGCCCTGCCGTGCCATATAATCTGCACCGTACTGGCTTAGGCCCACACCGTGGCCGTAGCCTTCGGTGGTAAAATGAAAGCTGCCGTTTTTGTATTCATAGGTAAACACGGCGCTGCGCAGACCCGTTGCTTCACGGAAGCGGATACCCGTATATTCTTTCGAGCCCACACTTATACCCGAAACATAGCCCGATGAGGTTGTTCGTATTTCGCCTATCCAGTCCTGTGCCTCTCCCGAAAGCTCACAGCCCTCGAGAGTTGAAAGCATTTGTGACAGCTCCTCGGCCTTGATTGCAACGGTTTTCGTACAGTCGGGTGAAAGCCTGTCGCCTGTACTTACAACGCTTTGCAGGTAGGCAACCTCGCCACCCCAGACTGTTTTTGCGCTGCTTGTTACACCGCTGTTAATTGCGTGGAAAGCCGCCATTATAGGCTTGCCCTCAAAGGTTATAACCTCACCTCTTACAGACTTTATTGCTTCGGTCAGCTTTTTTTCGTAGGATTTTGTTTTGCCGCCCCACTTTTCTTCTCTTTCTTCAGGGGTGAGATAGCCCTGATGGGTTGATGAATCGTCAGACAAATCCGCACCCTTTAGACTCGCATCCGGCTTTTCGCTTTGCACTTCACGTCTGTAAAGCAGATATGTGTAGGCCGTTACAGCCTGTGCTTTCAGCGCTTCCTCGTGGTAGGTTGCAGGCATTTCCGCCGCAAGCACACCGAGCAGATATTCATTGATTTCAAGCTCGGTAACCTTATTTTCTTCCTTCAGAAGCACCTTTACGCTGTCCGCATCATTTTTGCTTTTTTCGCTTTGCTTATCCGTTTGGGATGTTGATTCTTCGGGAATTTCCGTGAGTTGCGACCTTGTCCCTTTTAACGACACCAGCGGCGTGAGCATAACGGTAAGCGCAATAAGAAAGGCAAGCAATTTGTAAAATCCCATTTTTATTTCTCCTTATATTTTATTTTTTAAGCCTCAGCTTAATTCATTGACTTTTTTTGATTTTTTATATATAATATAAATTCAAATATTATAATGTAAAATTATACTCGTTTTTACCCAAGGAGAAAAGTTTATGTCCAAGTATATGTCCCCCATCACGAGTGACTCCCTGATTAATCTATGCTCAGAAATCAGCATTAATGACAAGATTAATGTAGAGGATTACAACAGATACAACGTAAAGCGTGGCCTTCGCAACAGCGACGGCACAGGCGTTATGGCGGGCTTGACAAGAATATGCAGCGTTGACGGTTATTATATCCAGGACGGTGAGCGTGTGCCCCGACCCGGTATGCTCAAATTCCGTGGTCTTGATGTCAATGAGCTGGTCAAGGGCTTCCGTGAAAACGACCGCTTCGGCTTTGAAGAGGTTGCGTGGCTGCTCATCTGCGGTGCTCTGCCCACAAAGGAGCAGCTTGAAAAATTCAGGAATGTTCTTGCGGAATGCCGTGAGCTGCCTGAAGATTTCATTGAAGATATGATAATGAAGGCACCGTCCGCCAACATTATGAATAAGATGTCACGCTCCGTGCTGGCACTCTATTCTTACGACGATAATCCCGACGATATTTCGGTTGAAAACGTGCTCAGGCAGTGTATCCAGCTCATTGCCCAGCTTCCCTCGGTTATGAGCTACGCCTATCAGGTAAAGCGCCGTCACTTTTATAAGAAGAGTATGTACATTCACCAGCCCAAGCCCGAGCTTTGTACGGCACAGTCCATACTCCGTGCAATCCGTTCAGACAGAATGTTTACGGACGAGGAGGCAAAGCTGCTTGACCTGTGCCTTATTCTCCACTCCGAGCACGGCGGCGGTAACAACTCCACCTTTGCCACCCGTGTTCTCACTTCTTCGGGCACAGACACCTATTCCGCAATTGCCGCAGGCATAGGCTCGCTCAAGGGTCCAAGACACGGCGGTGCCAACATCAAGGTTCGTGAGATGACCACGCTTATGGCTGAGGAAATCTCCGACATTACCAATGAGGGTCAGGTTGCCGACTATCTCAAGAAAATTATCCACAAGCAGGCAGGCGATGGCTCCGGCCTCGTCTACGGTATGGGTCACGCTATTTACACTATGTCCGACCCGAGAGCAGTTCTTCTCAAGGCTGCCGCAAAGGATTTCATCAAAACCGAGGAGTTTGCAAGGCGCTTTGAGCAGCTTGAGCTCATTGAAAAGCTCACGCCCGAAATTTTCCGAAAGGAAAAGGGCAATATGAAGCCCATCTGCGCAAACGTTGACCTTTATTCGGGTCTTATCTTCGATATGCTCGGCATACCCGAGGATTTGTTCACACCCATCTTTACCGTTTCCCGTATGGCAGGCTGGGCTGCACACAGGCTTGAAGAAATCAGCACAGGCGGCAGAATTATCCGCCCCGCATACAAGAACGTTTCTCTTCCCAACAAGTACATAGCACTCGACGACCGTACAGAGGAAAACGTTATGCATTCAGATATGTATATCCCAAGCGAAGAACGCTTTACATTTTAAGAGGTGTAAAAATGAAAAAGATTAAAGGAAGTTTATCAAAGCCCGAGCCGTTTGCAATTATCGCAGCCGCCGCAATCAGCCTTTGTGTGCTGCTGCCGCTGCGTGTTTATCAGGTTACAAAGCTCATCGACCCCGAAACAGGCTTTTACACCGAAAACAATTTCACCGTTCCCCTGTTTTATATTCTCTGCGCAGTCGTTGTTGCAGGTGTTGCCGCATTCAGCTTTTTGAGTGAAAAGGCAGGCAGGACAAGGAATATAGCAGGCCGCAGTATTCCCACAGGCGTTGCAGCAGGGCTGACCGCTCTTGCAGTAATGTTTGATTCGGTTTACAGAATTTACTCCTTTATTGAAATGAATGCCGGCTATGTTGAATCGGTAGATTTTACCCGTATGCAGTACTTAAGCAAATCGGGTGCAGCCGCACTCCTGCTCCAGGCTGTTTTCGGCATACTTACCGCATTTTTCCTGTGGATTTACACCGTGTCCTGTTTTACCAGAACACCGAAGTTC
This sequence comes from Acutalibacteraceae bacterium, assembly GCA_045605425.1. Classification (GTDB taxonomy): domain Bacteria; phylum Bacillota; class Clostridia; order Oscillospirales; family Acutalibacteraceae; genus UBA8612. The sequence goes on along the minus strand of JAZUQA010000007.1, from coordinate 13,547 downwards.
AGCGGCTTCGCCGTTCTCTCCGTTGCTCCCGTTGCGTGGGCAATATGCAGAATTATTGTGCGTTTTGTGCGCAAAATAAGCTTTGTGAACATTTCTGACCTTCTGCTTGAACTGTTCATGCTCGTGTTCCTTATCACATTCTTTATGGCGTTTGCCCAGATTGTTACAAAGGTAACACCCGAAGAAGCTGCATGGCGGCTTTACGGCTGCGGTGTTCCCGCCGCACTTCTCGCCTTCCTTGTCAGCGTACCCCGACTTTTCCTTATTGTAATCGGTCACTCTGACAGCCTTGTTGCGGACTACGGCTTCAACATCTGCGACCTTGCCGTAGCTGTATTCATTCCCCTCTTCCTTTACAATTCAGCCTGTGCAAAAAAAAATTAACCGACGAAAGGTCCGAATGACTTGTTTGTTGAAAATTTACTCACAACCGCTCAACAGGTACTTATTCTCTACATTTTAATAGCCGTCGGTTTTTTTGCCGACAAAGCAGGTCTTTACACGGAGAAGGCTTCAAAGCTCAACACCAACCTGCTTTTTTACATTGTCACTCCGCTTGTAATAGTCAACAGCTTTCTGACTATTGAAAGCTCGCCCGAAAACCTTAAAAATTTCGGAATTGCCACACTGCTCGGCGCAGCAATTCAGATTGCGGGAATTGTAATCACATTGCCGTTTTTTCGCAAGGGCAGCAAAGACACTGCAGGAATTTACAAATACGCTTCGATTTACGGCAACTGCGGTTATATGGCTCTGCCGCTTACCGCCGCCGTTCTCGGCCCTCAGGGCGTTTTCTACGGCTCCGCCGTAATTATGGTGTTTAACATTTTCTGCTTCACCCACGGCATATATATAATAGGAGCGCAGAACGGTAAATTCAATTTTAAGAAGCTTATCGTAAATCCCGGCTCGATAGGTGTTATTCTTGGTCTTCCGTTGTTTTTGCTGGGAGTCAAGCTGCCGGAATTTATTGCAACGCCCGTTTCAAGCCTCGCCTCACTTAACACACCGCTGGCAATGCTTATTTTCGGCACATATATTGCAAACACAGACCTGAAAACACTTTTCAAGGACAAAAACATTTATCTTGTTTCAGCGCTCAAGCTGGTTGCCGTGCCGCTGATAATAATAGCAATCTGTAAGATTTTCAACATTCCGCAGACGCTTGCCATTGCAATAGCAATTCCTGCTTCAGCACCCAGCGCAAACAACACGGTAATCCTGGCAGGCAAATACGACCTGAATACAGGTGTCGCTTCAAAAACCGTTGCACTCGTCAGCTTTTTCTCTGTGCTGACCATGCCCGTTATGATTGCGCTATCGGCATTATAGGGTGGCAAGTATAATCCCAGGGAGGACTTATGATATGACAGAAAACAAAAAAAGGAAGGGACAGAGCAAGCTCGCCTTTCCGCTTGGTTTAGCTATAATCATTCTTGCCGTTGTCGGAGTAATCTTCTCCGTAGGCGCCGGAATTGACGGTATCAAGGATTTGACGGACAAATCCGAAAAGAAAATAGAATACGAAACAATGCTCATTCCCGTTGTTATGTACGACCCCGACATGTTTGACGACGTTTCCGCCGCCAACCTTGACCAGCTCACGGTCTGTGCTGTTTGGGGCGTTATCAAGGATGAAAGCATTTACCCCGGCAAGTACGAAACAGACGACAGCGGTAACATTATGATACCTGCCGAAGAGGTCAACAAAAAGTTTGCCGAGCTTTTCGGCACAGATGTTATACCCACTCATATCGGCGTAAAGGGTAATTTCGACGAATTCTCCTTCAACGAGCAGACACAGTGCTATCTCGTAACCTCTGCCGGTACAATGCCGATATATACCCCCGATGTAAAAGACATTGAAAAAACCTCCAACACGGTTGTGCTCACAGTCGGCTACCTTTCCGCAGAAGCCTGGGCACAGGACAAGGCAGGTAACTTCATCGAGCCTGAGCCGAGCAAGTACGTAAAGGTTACGCTCAGAGAAAACGACAACGGCTACTACATAAGCGCAATTCAGGCAACAGACTCACCCGACAACGCTGACCCCGGCGTAACAATACTGCCTGCAACAACCGCACCCGTAACACTCGAAAGCACAAGCGAAGCCGAAAGCGAAACGGAAGAATAAAAAACGAACCGCTTACCCGATTAGGTAAGCGGTTTTTGTTATTTTATGTATTCTTTTACTTTTCAGTGTTGCCGAGGTAGATATAGCCTGTTGCCTTAGAGTAGTCGAGGTTTGTGAAATCCTCATACGAGCCATCCTCAAAAACAAGGCGTATATCGTAGATATTCTCTTCCTTTTCAACATAGCTGAGCTCGAGAGCCTTGTTTGTGTGGAAATAGTCCTGCGAAAGTACATCAGGTGACCACTCTTCCGTGCCACTGGGGCGTACAAGCATTGAAACTGCATCCTTACCCGTAACGTTGGCAACTACAACCTTTTTCTTTTCCAAGCCAACGTCTTCACCGTCTTCGATTGCAAGACTGCTTGATTCATCATCCGAAACATCGTTGCCTGTACAAGCTGCAAACGAAAAGATGCAGAGCAGAGCCAGAAGAAGCGCAAAAATCTTTTTAAAACTGTTCATATATATTTCTCCCTTAACCGAAATTATATATTGATTATATTACAATGAAATTGCAGTTTCAAGTGCAAGTTTCATCATATCCGTAAATGAGGTCTGTCTTTCCTCGGCAGAGGTTGCCTCGCCCGTGATAAGGTGGTCAGAAACAGTGAATATGCCCAGTGCGTTTTTGCCTGCACGGGCAGCATTCATATAAAGTGCCGCACTTTCCATTTCAACGGCAAGCACACCCATTTTCGCCCAGAGTGCATTACCCTTGAGTTCATCCGGCAGACAGCCGTCATCACCGTAAAAGGTGTCGGAAGACAAAACATTGCCGACCTTATAATTCAAATTAAGCTCTTTAGCCTTATTCACACAGGCTTCGAGTAGCTCCCAGCTTGCAATCGGGGCATAATCACCCGGCAAGTGAAACTGCTTTACAAAATTGGAGTTTGTGCAGGCACCCATACCGATTACAACATCCCTGATTTTTACCTTTTCGCTCATTCCGCCTGCGGTGCCGACACGGATAATGTTTTCAACGCCGAAGAAATTGAAAAGCTCGTAGGAATAAATACCGATAGAGGGTATGCCCATACCGCTGCCCATAACGGATACTCTTTCGCCTTTATAAAAACCCGTAAAACCGAGCATATTGCGTACAGAATTCACCTGCACGGCGTTTTCAAGAAAGTTTTCCGCAATGAATTTTGCACGCAGAGGGTCACCGGGCATAAGCACGGTTTTTGCAAAATCCTCGGGAGTTGCGTTTATATGCGGAGTAGGATAGTTTGCCAATCAAATCACCTCATCAATATCCGCCCATAAAGCTTTCCTGCTTTACAAGCTTTACGATTGCGCTTGTACCAAGTCTGTCAGCACCAAGCAAAATAAAGTCCTCGGCATCGGCTATTGAGCGTATTCCGCCTGCCGCCTTTATCTTCAGACCGTTTGAAACGTGCTTTGCAAAGAGGGCTATATCCTCCCTTGTTGCACCGCCCGTGGAAAAGCCAGTAGACGTCTTAATATAGTCTGCACCCGAAGCTGAAACAATTTCGCACATTTTAATTTTTTCTTCGTCGGTCAGCAAGCAGGTTTCAATAATAACCTTTAATACCCTGCCATCACAGACAGCTTTGATCTGCTTAATCTCATCGAGCAGCTCATCATGCTTTTTATCCTTCAGCCAGCCGACGTTTATAACCATATCAATTTCATCTGCGCCGTTTTTAACCGCATCGGCAGCTTCACAAACCTTGACAGCGGTTGTTGAATAGCCCAAGGGGAAGCCGATAACCGTACAGATTTTTACCTTTCCCTTTGCATATTCAGCCGCCTGCTTTACAAAAGAAGCCGGAATACAAACGCTTGCAGTTTCATATTCAATGCCGTCATCGCATATAGCCTTAATCTGCTCCCACGTTGACTCCTGCTTGAGCAGCGTGTGGTCAACCTTTGAAAGAATGTCCTTTATCTCCAAAGACAAAACCGCCTTTCGTGTTTTATTATACTAATATATTAACATTGATTGAGTTTAATTGCAATAAAGAGTTTGACGAATTACAGTTTGTTAAAACGCAGAGTGCAGAACGCAGAACTGATGGTGCTACGCCCACACCCATTTGTAATTATGAAGAACATAAAACGGAAGCAGCATTGTAGGGTCGATTCACGTATCGACCGTAATTTACCGACATATCACTTTTACGGAGGACAATTCGTGAATTGTCCCTACTACAAATGCCCTTATCCCGACAAACCGAAATTTTGTAACTATTTGTAACTTCTTTTTTGTCATATTCCGTGTTATAATGTATTTACAAAACCAACTAAAGAGAGTAATTTAGTAATGAAAAAACAATTCATTATATTATTATCCGTAATTATAACAGAATTTATAATTGTATCGGCTTTAGACAAAATGAACTTTCAAGCTAAATCACCGCTTGAAAATGCAATAGGAGTATTGCTGTTTCTGTTGCCTGTTCAGTTGTTATTTTTCCTTTTGAGCAAAGACCAAAACTTATCGAAAAACAGAAGGCTCTGTTTCAGAATTATCTTTTGGTTTATAATACTCTGCTATTTAGCTGGTGCAATTGCCGTAAATGTATGCCCTTAATTTTTTTATTACAGAATAAGGAAAAGGTGAGTAACCAATTATGGAAAAAGCAACATTCATACAGTTTTACGAAAATGAATTTTCAAAGCACGGTTTTATAAAACACAAAAAAGGATATTATCTGAACGGAGAAAAAGAAGTATTGTGCGGAATTTCTTTGCAAAAATCCGGTTACGGTAATGCTTACTATATAAATTACTTCTTTTGTCTGGGTGATTTCAGTAACGAAAAAGATTATCCCTTACTTTATGATTCCGATATTCAAGGCAGAATAACCGTATTATCCAAAACTCAGACGGTTAACGGTAAACCTTTTCTGACACCTATGATTGAATACGAAGAATATACTGAAGATGAATTGCGTGCTTCTTTTGATAAAGAAATTGAAGAAAAAATACTGCCGCCGATTGTACAGGGCAGAAAATATATTTTTGATAATATAGATAAACTGTATTTCTTAACCTTAAACAAAGAAGATGTGTTAAATAAATTACAACAAAATGTATTGTAATGCTTGCAAACACAAACTATTATGTTATAATATTTTACTGTATATTTTATTACATAAGATTAACGGAGAAATTACGATATGGAAAACCAGACACCCGAGCGCAAGCAGCGTGTACTCAGCCTTATTCAGCCCACAGCCGTGCCGACAATCGGCAACTACTTCGGCGCACTTAAAAACTGGAAGGCTATGAGCGAGGATTACGACTGTCTTTTCGGCGTAGCCGACCTGCACGCAATCACCGTTCGTCAGGAGCCTGCAACCTTCAGAAAGCAGTCAACGGAAATGTTTGCGCTTCTGCTTGCAAACGGTCTTGACCCCGAAAAGAGCATTGTATTTATGCAGAGCCATGTTCCGCAGCACTCACAGCTGGGCTGGCTTCTCAACTGCTACACCCAGTTTGGCGAGGCTTCCCGAATGACACAGTTCAAGGACAAAAGCCAGAAGCACGCTGACAACATAAACGTAGGTCTGTTCTCATATCCGACCCTTATGGCGGCGGATATTCTGCTTTACCAGGCAAACTTTGTGCCGATTGGCGCAGACCAGAAACAGCACCTTGAGCTGACACGAAACATTGCCGACCGCTTCAACGGAATCTACGGCAATGTGTTCACAATTCCCGAGCCTTTTATCGGCCAAAAGGGCGCAAAGATAACATCTCTGCAGGACCCGACAAGCAAAATGTCCAAGTCCGACCCCAACCCTAAGGCTTCTGTTTCCGTGCTTGACGAGCCGAATATGATTATGAAGAAGTTCAAGAGTGCCGTTACCGATTCCGAAGCCTGTGTACGCTATGCAGACGGCAAGGACGGCATCAACAACCTTATGACCATCTACTCCTGCTGTACGGGCAAATCATATGAAGAAATCGAAAAAGAGTTTGACGGCAAGGGCTACGGCGATTTCAAAGTTGCAGTAGCAGAGGCTGTTATCGCAGAGCTTGCACCCGTTCAGGCTGAATACAAGCGTATAATCGCCGACAACGCCTACATCAACGAATGTATGGCAAAGGGTGCAGAAAGAGCTGGCAGACTTGCACAGAGAACTCTTGATAAGTGCATGAAAAAAATAGGCTTCAAACAAATTTGACGCCAATCGGCTTAAGGAAGGTAGGCTCTTATGTTTTTCGGAAACACGAGCAGTTGCACAGACAAAGCTATCCGCAACCGCAACAATATTGAAAGACTCTCACATCAGGTTTCTGCTGTGCTTTCACTTGTTACGGCATTGGTCGCTTCTCTTGTCATAATTGCCCGGTACGTACCCGGCGATATATCAGAATATGCAGATGTATTCCGTGCTGACCTGCTCAGACACTGTAAGCCTGAAAACGATCTGACTGCCTATGCCGCCTTCGTACTTATTTATCCGGTATGTTACGTGATTTTTATCCGCTTGTTCGGCAGGCTTTTCGAGGCTGTAAATCCCGACAAGCTGTCGAATGCTTCGGAATCCATAAACACACTCTGGTCTATATGTATATCCGTTTTCGCTATCTGCGGAACGTCACTTCTGTATGCTACCCCGAGATATTCGGTGCATATTTACGGTGTCGATAAGCTGCCTCTGGTTGCGCTATGCACGGTGCTGCTTTTGGCTATGTGCCATGCGTATAACAAGGGTAAGCTTCGCACCTTTGTTCAGTCAGCCTCAGCCGTTATCAGTCTCTCTTTTCTCATTTTTGTTTTTTATGCCGTCAGCCGTTACGACTATTCGGCAACAGAGCTCTACCATAATCTACACCACTACAATGCCTGGTGGTTCCCGATATACAAGGTCGGCTCCGGTATGACGATAGGCACGGATTTTACAAATCTGTACGGCTTTTATCCCTATCTCGTCGTTCCTGTGCTGAAGCTTTTAGGCGGAGTAAACCAGCATAGCCTGAGCCTTTATATGGCATTCGTTTTCACACTTATGGCCGCCTGTCTCATCGGCTTTTGCGGCAGATTCTTCAAGAACAGACTTCTCGGTACAATCTGTGCAATCGGCGCATTTGCTCTGGGGCCGATTAAATTTCTGCACTACGGAAAAACATATTTTCAATATTATCCCTCAAGAATTTTGTTTGTCTTTTTAGTGCTGGGGCTTATTGCCTTGTGCAGCACCTTTAAGAAAGCTCGTCCCCTGTTCAAAGTAATCGGCATACTTATAGTAGCCCTTTCCTTGGTCTGGAACATCGAGTCGGGTCTCGTAGCGGCAATAATATGGGCAGGCTATCTTGTGCTCGAAAAAGCTACCGACCACCGCTTAACCGATCCGGCACTCATCAAGCGCATAGCCATTGCCGTCATTTCTACGCTGGTGTCCGTGTTGCTCGCCGTATGCTTCATTGAAGCAGTAACGTATCTGCGCACAGGAAGCTTGCTGAGTATTGACATTATAACGTATGGAATAACTGTATTTGCCGGTTTAGGCTTCTATATGATTCCGATAAAGCCTCATCTCTGGATACTCATTGCTGCAGTCTTTGCCTACGGACTTTATGTCAGCATACCGAATTTAGCTCTCGCAAAAAGAAAGAACAGTTCTCCCGATACTGATAAGGATTTCACAACTGCACTTTTTTTAATTTCAATTACCGGTACCGGCTGCTTTATGTACTTTATGGGACGCACCCACCCCGAAACCTGTATGACATTCACACCCTGGGCAGTTATCGTATGTGCACTTCTTGCTGAAAGAAATCTGCCTGAACTTGAGCGCATCAAAAACGTCAAAGCCAAAAAGAAGTTTCAGCTTTTTGCCAAGCGTTCCGGTATAGTTCTGCGTAATCTCGTGTGCTTCGGCATTGCCGGTATTACAATGACCGCAGGTATTTCTGTAATTTTTGACGTGGCGGATAAGAACAGCGAAGTCAACACCAAATTCCTTGACGAGCAGCCGGCTTTAGTCCATTTATCCGAACAGTTCTCGGACTGGACAGAAACAGACTGCAATGGAGAAACGCCGAACATTCTCATCTACTATTCCGTGCTTGTTCAGGAGCTGATGGGACTGCCCGCCGAAGAAACCGTGACCAACCAGCCAAGCTGGTTTTATTACAGCGACATTCACACTTACATAGACTACATAAAATCGCACTCGGATGAAGCTTTCATAATCGACTCCAAAGCCGTTAACAATCTTTCAAAATATTTCCCTGAGGAATGGGAAGAAATAGTTAACGCATTTACGCTGAGCCGTACTACCAGTGCAAAGCTCCACGGCGATAAGAAAGAAATAACCGAATACTATCTTTATGTTCCGGATTTGATTAACGACGGGAAATAAAAAATATTTGGCTTCAAACAAATTTAAAAAAACTTATTGACAAGCAATATTCTCTTGTTGTATAATGTCTGCTATAGAATGAGAAATTTGCCCCTGCAAATTCGCGGAGGGAGGGAATAGGCAATGAGCAAAGTAGAAGTTAAAGAAAACGAATCCTTGGACAGCGCACTCAGAAGATTCAAGAGACAGACTTCCAGAGACGGTGTTATTCAGGAGGTTCGCAAAAGAGAACACTATGAAAAGCCTTCTGTAAAGAGAAAGAAGAAGTCAGAGGCTGCTCGTAAGCGCAAGTATAAGTAAGAACCGACAAGACGGGCATATTGTTTGCCCGTCTTATTTTTTGTTATAAGGATATAAAATATGCTTGATGACAGATATATGCCGCAATACCGCTTTAAAAGCGTTTGCGACATTACAACTCAGGATTTGAAAAATATGGGTGTTGACGGGCTTTTGCTCGACATTGACAACACACTTATATATGATGAAACCCTGCGCCCCCTGCCGGGTGTAAAGGAATGGCTTGAGCACATTCATTCCGCAGGCATTAAAACTGCCATTGTTTCAAACGCTATTCCCCTGCGTGTTATTCCTGTTGCAAAAAAGCTGAACATCAGGTATTATATATACAGTGCAAAAAAGCCCCGACCCGACGGACTTTTCAAAGCAGCTCAAAAGCTCGGCGTGCCGATTGAACGCCTTGCAATGGTCGGCGACCAGTTAAAAACAGATATGCTTGCCGCAAATACCGCCGGTGCCGTTGCCGTTTTTACAGACAGGGCACGGGACGAAAAAATATTCAAGTTCTATTTCAAAAAAGCAAGAGACGGCGAAAAAGAGCTTTTGCAGGAATTTGAACGCAGAAAAACGGAGAAATGAAAATGGAACTTCACGACCTTATAAAGATTTTACCCAAGGATATTGACGCGGGTATTATTTCCAGCCCTTCAAACATAAGATATTTCACGGGCTTCAATACCGATTCGGGCTACATTATTGTCAGCCGCAACGGCAGCGTTTTTATGACGGACAGCCGTTACATTGAGGCTGCGCAGGCAAGTGTTGAATGCTGTGACGTTGTGCTTATGAAGGATTACAAGGAACAGATTCCGAAGTATCTCAAAAAGTTCAACTGTTCAAGCGTAGCACTTGAAGCAGACCACATCACAATAGCAGGTCTTCGTGAGTTCAACAGAATTTTCAAGCCCGACGGCTTCAAGGCCGTTTTTGACAGCCGCCTTGACAAAGCCCTGCGTTTCCTCCGCTGTGAAAAGAAGGCGGAAGAGGTTGAAAATATAAAGGCCGCCCAGGCGATTGCCGAGGCAGCCTATAACCACGTTATAAAGTACATAAAGCCCGGTATGACCGAAAAAGAGGTTGCTCTGGCTATTGATTTCTTTATGCTGCGCAACGGTGCAGAAGGTATAGCCTTTGACACAATAGTTGTCAGCGGCAAAAAGACATCCATGCCCCACGGTTTACCGGACGACAAGATTATCGAATTCGGCGATTTCGTTACAATGGATTTCGGTGCAAAGGTAAACGGCTATTGCAGCGATATGACAAGAACGGTTGCCGTAGGCGAGGTCAGCGATATGATGGCCGACGTTTACTCCATTGTTCTTGAAGCGCAGGCAGCGGCAATCAAAACAGCGGCGGCCGGTATTCCCGCCTCAACGGTGGATTTTGCCGCAAGGAGCATAATTGACAAATCCGGCTACGGCCACGCTTTCGGCCACGCAACAGGTCACGGCGTGGGCATAGATATACACGAAGATCCCCGTGTTTCCGAAAAGAGCAGCTACACCCTGCGTGCAGGAAATATAATCACCGCAGAGCCCGGAATATATCTGCCCGACCAGTTCGGCGTCAGAATAGAAGATATGCTGCTCATAACCGAAAGCGGCTGTGAAAATCTCACCAATACCCCCAAGGAACTGACTGTTCTCAACAATTAAGGTGACGGGTATAATTCGCACCCGGATTTTGCTCATCACCTTAAGCAAACACCCCTCCACAAAATATATTTAGGATGTGAAGAGATGGAAAACCAGAAAGCAAAAAAAGTTCTTGTAATAATCAACCCCTGTTCAGGCAGATACACACTCAAAAAACAGCTCTGGCATATTGCCGATATGTTCACAAGAGCCGGCTTTGAAACCACCGTTTACACCACACAAAAGCGTGGTGACGCAACGGAATACGCAAAGCTCCTTGCCGACAAGTTTGACCTTATCGTCTGCCGTGGCGGTGACGGCACCTTCAACGAAACCGTAAACGGCGTTATTCAGTCGGGCATCGAAATCCCGATTGGCTATATTCCCAGCGGCACGACTAACGATTTTGCTGCCAGCATAGGTGTCCCCTGCGATGCACAAAAGGCAATCGACCTTATCTGCGAGGTTGAGCCGAAGTTCCACGATATGGGTCAGATGAATAACGAGCGCTATTTCTGCTATACTGCCTCCTTCGGTATCTTCACCAAGGCCTCATACTCCGTTTCGCAGTCGGCAAAAAACGTTTTCGGCTATCCTGCTTATTTCCTTGCAGGTCTTAAAGAGCTCAAGGGCTTCAAGCCGCTTACAATGAGAATTGAGTGTGACGGCACACTTTACGAGGGCGAATATGCCTTCGGTGCAATTTCAAGCTCGCTTTCAATCGGCAACATCATCAAGTACAAGCGAGAGGACATAGGCTTTGATGACGGCCTGTTTGAGCTCAACCTTGCCAAGCTGCCCCACGGTGCAAAGATGTGGACAGAAAAGGCAAAGGAAATTCTTTTGCAGCACACCTATGCCGATGATATGTTCACCCTCACCAAAGGCAGCCACTTCGTAGTAGAATGTCTTGACGGTGAAATTCCGTGGACACTCGACGGCGAATTCGGCGGTTCATACAAGGTAGCGGAAATCGACTGCCGCAAGCACGCAGTAAAGGTTTACAGAAGTTAAGGTTTTATTATGATTACAATAAAACCTTTAACGGCTGAATTGAATAAAGATTATCTTGACTTTTTTGACAACCGTGCATTTACCGACGGTAATCCCAACGGGCCTTGTTACTGCACTTCGCCAAATCAAGACGAAGAAACCATTAAAAAAATGGTTAAAAAATTCAAGATATTCGGCGTGAAGAAAACTTTGAGAAAGTACGCAGTAAAAATGCTCAACGAAAACAAAATTCACGGCTATCTTGCTTTTGACGACGATATATCTGTCGGGTGGTGTAATGCAGCAGATATTGAAAGCTACGTCGGTTTTGTTCCGAAGTTCGCCAAAGAAAACACTTGCGGTAAAACTGTTTGCATTGTTTGTTTTGAAATAGCACCCGAATACAGAGGTATGGGAATTGCTTCAGCTTTCATTGAAAGAGTATGCAAAGATGCAAAAGAAAACGGCTATGTAGCTGTTGAAGGCTATGCCAGACTTTCCGAAAGCAGAGATGACTTTGATTTTCAAGGACCAGTACATCTTTATGAAAAAGCGGGCTTTGTTGAAATCACAAGAGAAAACGGTCAAGCTGTTATGCGTAAAATGTTGTAAGTTTTGTTCTGTATAATAGAAAAAGATCAACATAAAACTTGACAACAGCATTAAACATCAATATAATAAAAGTGTAAGGTGTTGCCGATAGACGGTTACACCCACAAAACTAATAGTTAAGAAATTAACCGCTCAGTTTGCAGGCTGGGGCGGTTATTTCTTTTTTGTCAGTTCGACAACAAGTGCTATGATTGAAACCAAAAGCGTTCCGAAGAGGAACAGTTCTTCGTATGTAACCATTGGCACCGCCCTCCTTTCCGGAGGGAAAAGGCGCCCTCCGAATAAAAGAGGGTGCAACCGCCTACCGTTGTAAGGCAACACCTTACAACGGATATATTAGCACAAATGTTCGCATAAGTCAACATCATCTGCAAAAGAACTTGAACAAACTGCTTGACACGGCGAATTAAAAGTGATATATTGTTTTTAATATTTATATTAATAAAGCGATGAAGCAGAATGTGCTTCGGAAAAGCTGATTAGCAGAGAGTCCGCCGTGTGCTGAAAGGCGGATATTCAGCCCCGATGCCGACCGCTGCCGAGTGCCTGCGAAGCCGTTGATTATCGGATAAGCTGTGCCGTATGACTGCGTTAAGGTCGTTAAAGCGGTGTACCCTTTTCGGGTACGCAACACGGGTGGAACCGTGGAGTATAAGTTTATTGTACTTCACCCTGTATTTTTACGGGGTGGAGTTTTTTATTTTCTGTTTTATTAAACTATTCTTTAGAAAGGATGAAAAAGATGATTAACGTAACACTCAGAGACAATGTAGTTAAGGAGTATGAAAACGGCACTACCGTTGCCGAAATCGCTAAAAGTCTCGGTATGGGTCTTTACAAGACCGCCTGTGTTGCAAGGGTAAACGGCGAGGTATGCGACCTTCGCACAGCACTTGATGCAGACGCTCAGGTTGAGATTCTCACCTTTGACGACGAGGAAGGCAAGAAGGCATTCCGTCACACTGCTTCACATATTCTTGCACAGGCTGTCAAAAGGCTTTATCCGCAGGCTAAGCTTGCTATCGGTCCTGCTATAGATAACGGTTTCTATTACGATTTTGACTGCGATGTTTCCTTCACACCCGAGGTGCTCGAAAAGATTGAAGCCGAGATGAAGAAAATCGTCAAGGAAGGCATTGCGCTTGAAAGATACGAACTCTCCCCTGCTGATGCAATTGCAAAGATGGAGGAAAAGGGCGAAATCTACAAGGTTGAGCTTATCAACGAGCATGCTGACAAGGGTGAACCTATTTCATTCTACAAGCAAGGTGAATTCACAGAGCTTTGTGCAGGCCCTCACCTTATGTCAACAGGTGCAGTTAAGGCATTTAAGCTCACAGCTTGTACAGGTGCTTACTGGAGAGGTAATGAAAAGAACAAGATGCTCCAGAGAATTTATGCAACTGCATTCCCAAAACAGTCAGCACTTGACGAACATTTAGCACAGCTTGAAGAAGCAAGAAAGCGTGACCACAATAAATTAGGTCGTGAACTTGAACTTTTTACAACAAGTGAGCTTACCGGTC
>JAZUQA010000006.1:0-25144 GCA_045605425.1 Acutalibacteraceae bacterium | reverse complement strand
ATCTGCTACAACAAGGATGAATGCTGGACAAGACCTTATGACGGTGTTCAGTGCGGCATGGTTGATGCGAGCATAGTTACAACTCATATGATGCTTCGGGCTTGGGAACTCGGTATCGGCTCAACCTGGGTTATGCATTTTAATCCGTTCAAAATTCGTGAAGCTTTTGAAATACCGCTTAATATTGAGCCTGCCGCATTGCTTGTTATGGGCTATCTTGGCGATGATGCTCAGCCCAATAAGCTGCACACTCAGTTCAGACCGCTTAGCGAAACTGTTTTGTATAATAAATTTTAATTTGAAGGTGAAAACAATATGCTGCTTAAAGTAGTTTCGTTCATTGCTTCAATTATTCTGATGTTTACTTCATCTGTTTCCCTTCCTGATAAGCCCGCTGTGCTTGTTGAAACTCTTAACAATTTAAGTGAAAACAGAACGGCAGACGAAATTAACGGTGCTGACTCAACTAAATTCTATATTCAGCGCCCGAAAGCAGATAAGCTCAACATGGTAAATGCCGCTGATTTCGGGCTTAACGAAGAAAACGAGGACAATTTTACAGCGTTTCAGAGTGCGCTTGATTATTGCGCACAGCATCCGCAGACAAAACTTGTTATTGATAAGGGAACATATTATTTTACAAGTTTAAACGGTCTTGACGCCAACAACTGTACCGATTTAATGATTGAAGGAAACGGCGCAACCTTTGTTTTTTCTTCAACTGGCTATAAATTCTTTATCAGAAACAGCGATTGCGTTGAAATACGCAACCTCAATTTTGATTGGAATTGGGCAGAAAGTCCGCTGGCTTCGGTTGTTACCGTTCAGAACAGCAACGCAGACACCAATACAATTGACCTTGTTTTCAAGGATGCAGAATATTGTGAAGATAACTGCCGACTGATGGCAATTACTCAATGCGACCCTGAAACATATACTTTCGGTGCAAAATATTCTTCAAAAGAGGTTTATCTTTATCAAGACCCCAACACCATAAAATCGGTTGAAAAAATTAACGATAACACCTTGCGTGTTAACCATAACGGATGTATGGATAGCTTTGAAAACGGTGAAACCTATATTCTCAGGCACTATGTTTATGACGGAACGATTTTCAGCATAAGAGATTACAGTAAAAACATAACCTTTGATAATGTAAGTATTTACTCAAGTGCCGGTATGGCTTATATCTGCGAAGGTAACTGTTCTCATTTTCAGATTATTAACTGCTTTATCGGAGTTAATCCCGAATACAAGGACAAACGCTGTGTGTCTTTAACTGCCGATGCAATTCATATTGTCAATACCAACGGTTGCTTCAATATTTCCGGCTGTGATATAAGCGGTATGGGTGATGATTCTATTAACGTTCACGATGGACTTGGTTATGTTTCAGCCGTTAAAGGCAACACACTTACTCTGATAGCCTCTGCGATGAGGCTTGAAGTCGGCGATACTCTGGTGTTCAAAAATGAGAGATTTGAAAACACAGATTTAATAGCAAAAATTATTTCCGTCAAAGATCTTGACTGGATAACAAAAGAGGTAGTTGTTGAAAGTCTTTCCGAAAGCGTAACTGCAGGCTGGACTGCATTCAACACAAAATGCAATAGCGGAAATTATGTAATAAGGGACAATTATTTTCACGAAAACAGAGCAAGAGGCTTGCTTCTTCAATCTTCAAACGGACTTTGCGAGAACAATCGGTTTTATAAAACAATGGCTCAGGCAATAAAGGTTGTTATGGATATTGAGCCCACTCTCTGGCAGGAGGGCACGGGCGTTGATAACCTTATTATCCGCAACAATACCTTTGAAAAGTGCAATTACAGCGACTGGGGCTCGGTAATTGAAATAGGCACGAATATTGCCGGCAGGTCTGCCGAAACAGCCGTTTTCACAAATATAGAAATAAGTTCAAACAGCTTTAAGGATATACCGTCTGTGCTGATGAGAGCTGATAATATTAACGGCCTTATTTTTACTGACAATATAATTGATGTAGGCGATTTCTTTGACAGCACATCAAGACAAGGCAAGCTTCGCTTTGGAAAATATTGTTCAAATATAACCTACACAGACAATATTTTTGACAATAGCGGATTTTTACGACTCAGAGAAATTGCAGAATCAGACAGTGTCTTTGTCTGGGCTCAAGTTAATTCGCAATTTTAATTTATTTTAAATAGTGACGAGAGGTAATTATATGCAAGAGTTTATCAAATTTCTGTTTACTGGTTTTACAACAATTTGCGTATTCTTTTCAAATCTGCTGTTTCCTGCTACCGTAAATCCTGAAAGTGAAAGCTTTGATTTTTCGTTTCTCGAATATCCCGATGAAGCGATTATTACACTCGAAGAAGCAGGTCTTACTGAGCAGGAGCTTGTCGGCCGTGCTTCGGCGCAGCTTCCTGAATATGTTCAGTCAGGCGGATATGAGGACATCAACGGTATAACAATATCGCCGTATTACACCGCAAAGGTAAGCGGCACTGAAATTCCTGTTTATGCTTCGGTAGTTTTTATCCGTGTCGATGATACGGGCACGCTTCACTCTTTTTCCGAAATTTATGTTGATGCAGACGAAGAATTTTCATTTAACATTGAAATAACGGGTGCCGATGTGGCACTTAAAAACGCAGTTGTTTTGCCCGAATCTCACGGGGTAAAGGCGCTTTGTGAGGATAATACGGTAACAGCATCAATCAATAAAACCGGCGTCTACACCTTCCTTTTTAACGGAGCTAACCAGTACTACGGCTACACGCTTATGGTGCGTGAAAAGGTTGATGAGGACAAGGAAATTGCAGAATATATAGAAAAATATGGCGAGGATAGCGTATGGGTGCTTGATAAAGGCGTTTATCAGTACGATTATGTTAACCTTGTAGGAAATGAAAACCTTGTAATTTACCTGCGTGAAGGCGCCTATGTTATAGCAAACCACCTTTATGATATTGACTGTGCAGAGGATGAAAACAAATATTTTGAGCCTACTGCACCGGGTGATAATTCTATAGGGCTTACAAGATATCCGTTTATTAATTTTTATAAATGTAACAACATAATCCTTGCCGGCAGAGGCGTAATTGATATGACACGTCTTGACAGGCGAGAAAGAAGAGGCGTTGTTTTCACCAGCTGCAACAATGTAATAGTCAGAGATGTAAAAATTATCAATTCACCCGAATGGTCATTTATTTCCTACTGCTGTGACGGTGTGCAAATTGATAATGTTGATATTATAGGTAACCGTGGTAACTGCGACGGCTTTGCAATCTGCAACAGCCATAACGTTACAGTTGATAACTGCTTTGCCAGAGTGGCAGATGATACCTTTGAGGTTAAGGCGCTTGGCGGTATAATGGACAGCCGTAACATTACGTTTTCCAACTGTATTGCATGGGGTGGCTATGCAAGATGCTTTGGTATTACGGGCGAAGTAAATAAAAGTATTTCCGATGTCACATTCCGTGACTGTGCTGTCGTTTACCGTGACGGAATATGGGATAATGATAGAATAGGCTCGCTTGTTGTTGTTGCTGAACAGACCAAAGGCAGCATTGATGGAGTACTTTTTGAAAACATTGAAATATTCCGTGACGAAGGAAGACCTATTCTTGTCAAGATTTACGACGAAGAGGCGGAAAATTTTGAGATTAAGAATATAGTTTTCCGTAATATTTCCTACACCTCATATATGAAGCCGAAAATTGCAGGCACAGACAGCAAAACAAACACCGTTCAGGTTAATCTTGACGGTATTACTGTTTGTGGAAGAGAACAGCAATTTCCGAAAACGATGTTCAATATTGGGAAGTATTGTGATGTAACCTCTGATTAAGTTAAAAATGTCCTTATGAGCAAATACTCATAAGGACATTTTTTTATGCTTTATTTTGTGTTGCAACAATTTTGCTGCCGAACACATCTTCTACAATAACATCACCGATTGAAACGGGAAGAGTAGCCGTTACACCGTTGAGTATTTCCATACACTCGCTCATTTTTTCTTTAGGAATAGGAGTCTGTGTTTTGACGGAAACCAGTCCTCCGTCGGTGCATCTGACGGTTGAGGTCAAGGTTCTTTTCGGTGCTGTGCATTCGCTTTCGGCGTATGCCTTTCCTCTCGGACAGGTATGACCCGAAACCTCGAGAACTTTTTTATCTTCGGTCTGCACAGTGATTTCACAGCCGAGCGGACATATAATACAAGTAAGTTTTCTTTCCATATTACATTTCCTCCAACGAGAAGTACAGTTCCTTTGCGTTTTCAAATAATTCCTTCTTTAATGTAATGCATTCCATTTCACCGGGAGCAACTTTGACTTTCTTTTTGGATAAAAGAGTGTTTTCGCCGTCGCAAACTTTAATCATTACATTTTTATATATGTTGGAAACTCTGAAATATACGGCAACGTCTTTTTTCTTCGTAATTCTCTGCGGTACGGTATAGCGGATTTTTCCGTCAGTCTTAATAGGAATAAACACTTTTTCATCATTATTGGCGTTAATATATTCCACTGCTGCCTTGCCTGCGATTTCGGCTTCTTCGGATACGTAGTCAACAAGGTCGTGTACGTGAAGAACATTACCGCAGGAGAAAATACCCTCGACAGATGTCTGGCGATCCTGGTCAACAATTGCACCGTTAGTAATGGGGGAGAGGCAGACATTAGCCGTTGAGGAAAGCTCGTTTTCGGGAACAAGACCAACAGAGAAAAGAATAGTATCGCAGGGGATGTATTCTTCACTGCCGGCAATTGGCTTTCTTCTCTCGTCAACCTTTGCAATGGTTACGCCTTCAACCCTGTCTTTGCCGTGAATCTGAATTATTGTGTGGCTGAGCTTAAGGGGAATTCCGAAATCGTTAAGACATTGTTCAATATTTCTTGCCAGACCGCCGGAATAGGGCATAAGCTCACAAACTGCGTGAACCTTTGCGCCTTCAAGTGTCATTCTTCTTGCCATGATGAGGCCTATATCGCCGCTGCCGAGAATGACAATGTTCTTACCGGGAAGATAGCCTTTCATATTGACAAATTTCTGTGCTGTGCCTGCGCTGTATATACCTGCAGGGCGGCTGCCGGCAATATTAAGAGCGCCCTTTGACCTTTCACGGCAGCCCATCGCAAGAATAATGGCCTTTGCCTCAATCTGGAAAATTCCGTCCTGTGTGTTGGTTGCGGTAACAACCTTGTCCTCAGAAACATCAAGCACCATAGTGTTAAGCTTGCACTCAATTCCAAGCTCTCTGACTTTCTTTTCATATCTCCAGGCGTATTCGGGGCCGGTAAGCTCTTCGCCGAATTTGTGAAGACCGAAGCCGTTGTGTATACACTGCTGGAGAATACCGCCAAGATGCTCGTCACGCTCGAGAATAAGAATATCTTTTATTCCGTTTTCGTAGGCTGCAATTGCAGCGCTCATACCGGCAGGACCGCCACCTATAATTACCAAATCTTTCATTATGACTGTCCTCCCTTTGTAAGTTCAACATTAATTAAGGAGTCTCCGCCGAACTTTGTAACGCTTTCGTATGGAACACCCAGTTCTTTTGCAAGAATTTCGGTTACATACGGACCGCAGAAGCCACCCTGGCACCGACCCATCTGTGCACGTGTTCTGCGCTTAATGCCGTCAAGGTCACGGGGCTGCGGATTGCGACGGATAGCTTCAATAATTTCACCCTCAGTGATACCCTCACAGCGGCAGACAATTTTGCCGTAAGCAGGATTCTCTTTTATAATTTTATTTTTTTCTTCGGGTGATGCCTCGTGGAAAGCATAGTAGGGTTTTCTTATGGGGTTATAGTCGGGATTAAACTCAAGCTCAAGTCCGTCTTCCTTTAACATTTCCTCAATATATTCTGCAATGGCAGGGGAGGAGGTAAGACCGGGAGAATCTATGCCGGCTGCATTGATAAAGCCTTTTACGGGGGAATTAATAATGAAATCACCTGTGCTGCCAACAGAACGCAAGCCGCAGAAGGACGTAATCGTTTTATTAACTGGTACTGACTTTACGGTTTGGTTTGCGTTATTGATAATAGCATCAAAGCCTACTGCTGTTGTATCTTTGTCTTCTTTGTCAGTAATATCGAATGATGTAGGACCTAAAAGCAGGTTGTTATGAACGGTAGGAGTTACCAATATACCCTTGCCCATTTTTGAGGGTGTTCTGAAAATTGTATGAGAAACAGTGTTGCCGCATTCTCTGTCGAGGAGCATATATTCACCCCTTCTCGGGTGAATATCAAACGAATTGTCACCGACCATCTTTGCAACCGTGTCAGAGTAAATGCCTGCACAGTTGATAATATAGCGTGTTGTTACAAATTCGTTATCGGAAGAAACCTTGTATCCGTTTTCTGTTTTTTCAATACCGGTAACTTTAAAGTTACACTTTAGCTGTGCACCGTTATCCATTGCGTTTCCAATGGCGGCAATTGCAAGGGTGTAGGGGCAGACGATACCACCGGAGGGTGCGTACAAAGCACAGATAACGTCATCAGAAAGGTTTGGCTCCATTTCGTGCAGCTCATCTTTTTCTACAATTCGTAAGCCTTCAACCTCGTTAGCAATGCCTCTTTCAAGAAGAGTACAAAGAACTGCTCTGTCCTCATCGTTAAAGCTGACAACCAATGAGCCGTTGTTGATATACTTAACGCCCAGCTCCTTGCAAACAGCTTCCATCATCTTATTGCCACGCACGTTGAGCTTGGCCTTAAGCGAGCCTTCTTTGGCGTCAAAGCCAGCGTGAACGATTGCTGAATTAGCCTTTGTGGCACCCATTGCAACATCGTTTTCACTTTCAAGAATACAAATTTTAAGTTTGTACTTTGAAAGCGTGCGGGCAACAAGACCACCGACAACTCCGGCGCCTATAACTGTTACATCATACATATTTTCATCTCCAGTTTTTACTGATGTATTTTGCTTAATCAGTTAATTATATCCGCTTTAAAATGCTGATTTCGCAAAATACATATTTTCTTTTCTAAATAATGTAAATTATAGCACTTCTTTTAATAAAAGTAAATCTACTAAAGAATAATAATTACATTTTATTGTTTAATTAAGCTGTAATGTTACATTGTCATCATCGAGTCCGCTGTTGTATAGCAGTGGCTCAACAAATTCAGATAATGAATATCCGCCAAGGGCTTTTCTGATGTCAATTCGAAGCACAGAAAGCAGCTTCTCAATTTTTCTGATGCTGCCCATTGTTATTTGGTATTCCACCGTTTCGGGTGAATACGGGGCATTGCCACGGTAAAGGTTTGCAACAAGTTCAAGCAAAAGATTTACAAATTTCTTATCCTTGGCATCCGCATAATCGGCTTCTTTCAAACCGTGATATTTCATTGAGAATTTTGCCAGCTTGCCGTATGTAAGACCGTTGAGCTTTCTGCCAAGTAACATTACTGTTTTCGGGTGCTTCATAATCAAATCCTTTGGAAGTGATATTCCACCCTGAGTGTTTGCAAAAGCCTTGACATCGTGCTCCATATTGTATGGGATTTCTTCAATTATGCCAAGAAAACCCTTTCTTGCATATTCGGTGAAGGTCATTCCAAGGTCGGGCAGATCAATATCAATTGTGCAAATATCAACGCTGCTTTTATCGGTGTCTATAGTAATCTTTCTCATTTTCGGCGGAAAGCCGGCAAGAGATGAGGTTTGAACGCTGTATATCCTGTTGCCTTTTTCGCTTATCACATCTTTCATACATTGAACGTGTGAGTGACCGCTGAAAAAGAGCCTGACACCCATATCAGCAAGCTCCTTCAATCTTTTTTCGCCGTCAGTGAAGGTGTGACCTTTTCCGACAATCTCATAGGCAGGCGATGGTGCAATTATGGGGCGGTGGGTGCTGCAAGTGACTACTGCACCCTTTTCTTTGGCTTTTTCAACGTGAGTCTTTACCCACGCCATAAGCTCGTCAGAAAAAGAAGGGGACTTAATGCCATCGTCATTTATATAATCATAACCCATTGCAATATGATAAAGACCGGGCATAATTTCTGCAATATAAGTTATACCGTCGTCAAAGGTGTCGAATGCCTTTCCTCTGCCAAAGGGGTGATACATAGCCTTCACCTCTTCTTCGGGTAAATGCTCGGTGCGCACCTTTTCTCCGTTTTTATCAAAACCGTATATCTCAAAATAAGGATAGTCGTGATTATCAGTATAAACGAATGGGTTTCCGCCTTCATCCGTGAACTTCTCAAGCAAATCCCTTACTTCTTCGTGGCTGTATGCTTCACCGTGTTCGGTAAGGTCACCTGTTATAATTACAGTTTTTGTGTCTTTATCTGCTTTAATAATTTCAAGAGCCTTTAAAAATGCTTCTTCGCTTTTAAGAATACATATCTGAGTATTCGGCTGGGGGAAGGTCCTGTAATCGCAGGCAAAATTTCTTTTGCTGTAATAATGTACATCCGTAATGTGATAAAAACTGTAAATCATATTTTTTCCCTTCTTATGAAATAATCATTGCAGTATCTAATTGTTTTCAGTATAGCACCAAATATTGTTTTTTTCAATGAAATCATTTACTTACTATTGCAAAAACTGAATATGGCAGATATAATATAAAAACAATAACTTAATAATAAACTTTAAAAATTTGTTTAAAGGAAAGTGCTTATGAGTAATTTATTATCCGTTTTAATTTCAATAGTTCTTGTTATTTCAAATTTTGTTCCTTACCTTGGTGTAATTCCCGATATGGTCAAGGTTGGCGTTGATTACATTTCGTTGGACAGATACAAAGATGCAATCAAAAAGAATGAATTAATCGGCGAAATCGAAAAAGCTAATGAAGGGTTGTCACATCCTTTCGTGCTGGCTGACGCTAAAGCCTTTGAAGCTGTTCGTAATGAAAACAGCACGGATAGCTCAAGTGAATATACAAAAGCGCTGTATAAATACATAATTGCCAATGCTGACGGCTTGCTTGATACCAGTGTTTATCCGGTTATGCCCTATGTGCTTGATGAAGAGGACAGCATTCTTCCCAATTCAAGAGAAGTAATCAACAGAATGATTATTTTAGGCTATGCTTGGCAGGTTACGGGTGAGGAAAAATATGCTGAGCGTGCTTGGGCTGAGCTTGAAAATGTCTGCGGATATGAGGACTGGTGTACATCTCATTTCCTTGCAACGGCGGAAATGGCACTTGCCGTGTCCGTTGGATATGACTGGCTTTACAGTTATTTGAGTCAGGCACAGAAAGACCTTCTTGTTAAAACAACATGGGAATATGCTATTACTCCCGCACTCGAGAGCAACCATTGGTTCACCTGGTCAAAAAACAACTGGAACAGTATCTGCTACAGCGGCATTGGTATTGCCTGTATGGTTTTTTCCGATTATGATACGGAAAAATCGGCAGAATTTCTTGCCAAGTGCTATAAAAATATGCCCATAGCTTTTGAAAACTTTACTCCCGACGGTGTTTATGCGGAGGGTCCCGGCTATTGCCAGTCGGGTATGAATTCTATAGTTTATTTCATTGCTTCTTCACGTAATTACTTTGGTACGGATTTCGGAATGTCTGAAATTGACGGGTTTAAGCAATTGGGTTCTTTCCCGGTTTATATCACTACACCTGCAGGAATGTTCAATTTCGGCGATAACAAAGCCGAAAAGTGTTATACTCCCGTGCTTCATTGGTATGCAGGGGAATATGAATCACCGCTGCTTTCAGTTTATCAGATGAGCGATCTGCCGGGTAATTTTACTGTTAACACTTCAGATAATACCGAGCGTAACGGCAGCGGCCGTGACAGAGCACTTTCCAGCCTTTGGTTTAACCGAGAATATGAAAACGCTGATTTCAGTAATGAGCCGTTGAGTCTTCATCTTAAGTCCGATGTCGGTCAGTCACTTGTTTTAATGAGAAGTGCTTATCTTGACGAAAATGCAACCTTTGCAGGAATAAAGGGCGGTTATAATTTCATCAACCACGGCGACCTTGATATAGGCACCTTTGTGTTTGACAGTATGGGTGAGCGCTGGGCAGAAGAGCTTGGTCCCGGCAGCTATGATGCACCTGGTTACTTTATGAATTTACCCGCAGGCGGACGCTGGAAGAATTATTGCAAGCGAGCTGAAGGACAGAATACACTTGTCATAAATCCCAATGTAACTCTTGATGATCAGTATGCTCTTGCGCAGTCGGAATTCACTTCTTTTGAAGCAAATGATGACGGTGGCTCTGCATTGCTTGATATGACGGATGCTTACCGTATGAGTGGCTGTGTTAAGGCAGAGCGTGGCTTTGAACTGTATAATGGCAGGAGTTCACTTAAAATTACCGACAATGTAAAATGCCTTGTAAAAAGCGATATTTACTGGTTTATGCATACCAAGGCAGCTATTGAAATATCCGAAGACGGGAAGACTGCAATACTCACCATTAACGGTAAGCAGATGAAGGCTTCATTATTGGCGGACGGTGAGTTTTCGGTTATGGCTGCTGCTTCACTTAAAGGTAAATATGAATATGATTCGGATTATTCAGATTTAAGCAAGCTCACTGTTCATCTTGAAAACGTAAAATCGGCTCAGATAATTGTGACGTTAGAACCTGTCATATAAAAAATAAATTCCGTACGGACTGTTTTGTCTGTACGGAATTTTTATATGTTGTTATTCTGAAAGAAAATCAAAGGACTTTCTGCCGCTTACGGAATGTTTACCGTCAAATACATCAATTATAATGTTATCCTCTGCGCCGATAAGAGTATAAATTCTTTTGATGTGTTCATGTGCTTTTTTGCTTGCGGCTATCGGGAACAGCTTATCTTTTATGCCTGATTCGATAAGCAATCTTCTTGGTGCCAATGTACAGGCAAAATCAAAAATTTCACCTGTGCGGATAATATCGGGAATGTAGTTGTCAGGGCAATGCCACAAGGATAAAATACTGTCTTTAAAGGTGTTGATGTAGCCGCTTACAACAGTTTTTTTGAACGCCTCATCAATAACCGAAGCGTAAAGTGCGGTCAGACCGCCGCCGGAAATTCCCATACAGGATATTTTACTGTTGTTGACCATGTTATTGCTTTCTAAAAGCCGTGCGCAAACAACAGCCTGATACACTCGCATTGTTGCTGTTGTAAGCCCGTAGGGTAATAAATGGTGAGAAATTTCGTCACAGGAGCTTATGTAAAACGGTTTAATAAGGTCTTTTTTCAGTCTTGCCTCACCAAAGCCTATAAGCTCGGGTGCAATAACAACACAGCCTCTTTTGGCGAGCTCAACAGCAAAATTCTTCTGGTAATTGTCAAGATAAGGTATCAGCTTTTTTCTGCCCATTTTGCTGATGTTCAGAATATGTCTCACACCGTAGCCGTGACCGCAGAGAGCTACTACTCCCGGAGTGTTTTTATCTGTTTTTTCCGGCGTCAGCATATAATATGCCATAAATAGTCCCGTGCATATTTCGACCGAAAATTTCTGCAAAGTGTATTCTTTATACTTCAACTGTTTACCTACGGGAACAGGAATAAGTTCCTTGATTCTATCGGGAATTTTATCAATGCAGAAAATGCTTTTCGCTTCTGCTCTGATTCTTTCGCAAACCGACAAAGCCTCTTCTTGGGTATTAACTTTTTCAAAAGGGTTTGCATAAATATTCTCATAAAGAGAATTCATAAATCCGTCCGGAGAATACGGACTCTTTTTCATTTCCTGCACCTCTTAAAACTGTACTTTACCAATTTCCTTAACATTTCTGCTGCTGTTACCGATAAGAAGTGTATAGCTGCTGTCGAGTTCAAAGGATTTGCTTTCGGGATTAAAGAATTTGATGTCTTCGAGGTCTATTTCAATTGTAACGGATTCACTCAAATTTGCGTTTACACCAATACGCTTGTAGCCTTTGAGTAACTTGACGGGACGGTCAATAGCGGTGTTGTCGCTCGAAACATAAATCTGAACTATCTCTTCACCGTAAACCTCACCGATGTTTTTAACATCAGCTGTAACGGTTATTGTGTTTTCGTTTTGAGTAAGTGCTGTGCTTTCAATTGCAAAATCAGTATACGAAAGACCGAAGCCAAACGGATATTCGGGCTCAATATTTTCCTTGTCAAGAAGCGTATAGCCGTGGTAATAGCCGTAATCAATTTCTCTTTCTTTATCACCAAGATGCAGGAATGGGGGATAGTCCTCCTCTTTTTTTGCAATGGTGAAGGGTAGCTTACCGCCTGGATTTATGTCGCCGCTTAAAATGTCTGCAAGTGCATTGCCGCCCTCAAGACCGCTGTAAAACGAGAATACAATAGCATCGGCAATATCGTGCCATTCGTTGATTACATATGCGCTGCCACCCATAATATTTACTATAAGCTTTTTGCCTTGTTTAGCCAGTGCCTTTATTAATGCAACATCTTCAGACGGAATTCTCAAGTCTGCACGGTCACCGCCTGAGCCCTTGGGCTTTTTCTTTATGTTGCCAAGGTTTACCAGGAATTCACCCTCTTGCAGCCAGTCGCTTCCGACGCAGACTACAATATATTCGCACCCTTTGGCTGCCTCAATGGCTTTTTCGGGCTTACAGCCATTATAAACAGAAACATTTTCTTCGCCGAAACGCTTTTTCAAACCTTCATAAGCGGTTACAGTGTACGGGCTGAAAACATTACTGCTTCCGTGGTCGCCGACATTAATTTTGTTTGCATATCTGCCAACAACAGCGATTTTTTTGCCTTGCGATATAGGCAGAACTTTATCTTCATTTTTAAGAAGAACCGTGCCCTTGTCTGCAACCTTGCGTGAAAGAGCAGTATGCTCTTTTGAGAGAACAACAGATTTAGGGTGTTTTTTGTGTTTGGGAAGAGTTGTAATCAAAGCTGTTAGAATACGGGATACTGCTGTATCAACATCTTTGTCAGTAATTTTTCTCTTTTTATATGCACTGTGCAAGAAAGCATATCTGAAGGTATAAGGCATTTCAACATCCATACCAGCTTTAAGGCTTCTTGCTCCGTCATAAATTCCGTAGAAGAAATCGGAAAGAGAAAAGCCTTCAAACTGCCACATATCTCTCAATATATCAACAAGCAGCTCCTTGCTTTCACAGCAGTATGTACCGTTTACCTTGTTGTAAGCACCCATTATGGACATAGCACCGGCATCAACACACTTTTTGAAATGCGGCAGATATACTTCATGCAGTGTTCTCTCGTCAGCCTTTGCATCAACAGAAAACCTCAAATCCTCAATACTGTTAAGTGCGTAGTGCTTGGGGCAGGCGATAATGCCGTTATCCTGCATTGCTCTTGTCAATGCTTCGCCCATTTTGCCCAGAAGATAAGGGTCTTCGCCGTAGGATTCCTGTGCACGGCCCCACATAGGGTTGCGCAGAAGGTTTATACAAACGCCTGCAAAAAGGTTTGCTCCTAAAGCGCTTGCTTCTTTTGCAAAAACCTCGCCGACCTCATATTCAAGCTCATGGTCAAATGTGGCGCCACGAAGCATTGAAACGGGAAAACAAGTGCATTTGCCCATAACAATTCCTCTTGGACCGTCGGTGAACAGCACGGGAGGAATGCCCAGCCTTTTACATCCGCCAGCAGGGTAGGCTTCTCCGTTATAATATCTGCCCTTGGTGAGTGTATTTTTTATTGTTACTCCCATAGCGTGACCTTGGAGCATACGCAATTTTTCTTTAACAGTCATTTCGGCTGTAAGTTCTTTGGCGAGTGATTTGGCGTTTTGGATTGAAGGGTTTGCTTTATAAAGTTCAATTGCTTTGTTGAAGTTCATGCTTATTCCTCCGCTATGCCATAAATTTATTGATTTATATATCCATTATATCAATACTGAAAAAATGTTCAATAAAAAATAAATAATTTATTCTAATTTATACTTCTGAATATTGGTGTTTTGTTTACATAAATGTATCTATGTGTTATAATTCAGATAAATTTTACTTTGAATTTTTTCATACAAGGTTATCAAGTGGTGATGTTTTGTGAACGGTAATAACAGTTTTCTTATTAAGGCACAGGAAAATCTGCCGAAACTATATTACAGAAATCTTACTCCCGAAATTAAAGAATTTTTCGCTTCTACAGGTGACAGTGTGACTCTTGACTTGGGTGAGCATGCGGTTGGACATTTTTCCTTTGCGTTTGATAAAGTCAATGTTTTTGTTGATGCCCCTGTACGTCTTATAATAAAATTCGGTGAGGATTTAAGAGAAATTAATGATGATTTTTCTCAATATTCCGGCGGCCTTTCAAAAACGTGGCTGCAGGAAGAAATAATCAATCTTGATTTTCCGCAGAAGATAACAATGCCAAGAAGGTATGCCTGCCGATACATTAAGATAACTGTTGAATATGCCAACAGGCCAATAAGGCTGTATGATTTTTCTTTCTGTGCTTCAACAAGTGCCGATGTGTCAAGGCTTAAAGCCTATGACATTGCGGATTCTTTGCTCCCAAAAATAGACTTTGTTGCAACTGATACATTAAAAGAATGTATGCAGTTGTTTTTTGAAGACGGACCCAAGCGTGACCGCCGTCTTTGGATTGGTGACCTTCGTCTTGAAGCTCTTGCAAATTACTATACATTCAATAATTTAGATATTGTAAAAAGATGTTTATATCTCTTTGCCGCAGGAAACCTGAATGATCTTGGCTTTCTGCCGCCGTTTATATATGAAACTCCTTATTATCATTCAGGCGAAGCGCATATTGCAGATTATGCTCTTTTGTATGTTGTATGTGTATGCGATTATTACGAGCATACGGGTGATATAACGGTTGTTAATGATTTGCTTGAGCTTTGCAAATCACAGCTTGAAAGCTTCAGAGCAATTCTTGACGAAAACCTGATTGTTACAAGACAGCCGGGCTGGTTTGACTTTATTGATTGGTGTCCCGGACTTGAGGGCTTGACTGCTTTACAGGGAGTTTATCTTTATACACTTGAGCGTTTTTCTGAACTGTTGAAGACAATCGGTGATGATGAATATGAAAAATATGCCTCACATCTTTCCCAGGTGCGTTGTGCAGCAAAAAAATATCTTTATGATGAGAGTGCTCACTTATTTATCAATAAGCTTGACAACTGTCAGCTAAGTGTTCATTCTCAGGTCTGGATGATACTGGGCGGTGTAATAAGCGGAGATGAAGCCAAAGAATTGCTTGTTTCATGCCTTAATACTAAAAACGCAAAACAGCCGGTAACACCGTATATGCGCCATTATGTAGCTGAAGCAATGTTTAAGCTGAATATGCGAAGTGAGGCTGTGGATTATATAAAGACATTCTGGGGTGGAATGATTAATCTTGGAGCTGACACGTTCTGGGAAGCATACATTCCCGATGACCTTGATTTTTCACCTTATGAGAACAGAATGATAAACAGCCTGTGCCATGCGTGGAGCTGTACACCGTCTTATTTTATACGTAAGTTCAATTTATAAAACATATATATAAGGCTCGGATTGTTTTCCGAGCCTTTTTTGATGTGTCTTGGTTTATTATTCCGATATTTCAACCTTGAACATAGCTTTGTTCAGTGAAACGGACGGTTTTGAGAAAAGCAGGCTGCTGTAATTATTAACGGTTATTTCCTGCGGCGGAACAACGGGAAATTCTGCGGTATACGAATCGTTTTTGTGCTTGGGGTTAACATTGTTGAAAAGGTAGCTTATGCCTATTCTGTGAACATACAAGCCGTCTATATCAACCCTCTGCGGCAGATAGCAGGTGTAGCCGAAATCGTGGTCTTCTGAATTTTCAGCCTTGATGATGTGGCTTGATATACCTGTCGGGTAGAACTTACAGTTGCGGATTATCATATCGCCATTCCATGTTGAACCGTAATCGGGGCGAAGGTCAACGAAGTCCTCCGCTAAAACGGTTGTGTTTTCTATCAGAGCTGTTCCGCAGCCGATCAGCTTTATTCCGTGGTGACCGAGAACTGAATTTCTGATAGTTGCGTTTAGAACACCCTGGTGAGCATCATAGCGTGAGAATGCACAGCCGTCATAAACAAGGTTCTTGCAGTAGTTGGTGCCTGCGATTCCCCAGTAATCTGTATCGGTTATATCGTTTGTCTGCTTGCAGTTGATGAATTTTGCATTAACCGCTGTTGCACCGCCAATATCGTAGGTACCCATTGTTACGCTTGTGCCTGCTGAGCCTATAGTCTTGTATTTTTTGTGACCGGTGAAAGTAGAGTTTTTAACCGTAACATCAGCACAGCAGGAGAGAGTGACAAAAGCAGAATATGGTGAGCCCGTTTTGCCCTCGTTTTTAATGTCGTGATAAAGCCTGTCAATAACCGTGTTTGACCGTCTGACCTGAATACCTCTGGCGTAGTAGTTATATTCAGATGAAGCGTTGTTGGCAAGGGTAGTGAATATTCCGCCGTTTATAGTAAGTGTTTTTGTGTCAATAGGGTAGGCTATGGCATTTGTAATCGCATCAAAGTCCCAGATAAGAGGAGCTTCGGGGTCGATATTACCGTTTTCGTCAACGAGTATAACGTCGGTCTGGTTACTGCCGGAATTCTGGTTTGCACCCTTGCGGATGTAATGCTTTACATTGGAATTATAAAGCACGACAAGGCTTTTCTCCTCAAAAGTTGTGCCGATGTTTGTTGCGTCAATTTTAAGCGGTGTAACCTTATCGGTGATGTTTTTTGAGCCTTGTGATGCAGCAACATTGAATATCCAGGAGCTTCTGTTTTCAACGTTGGTGTCGTCGATTATGAAACGTGCGGTTGACCAGTCGGTATCAGTCATAATTGTGGCGGTTTTACTTTTACCGCCGATATAATATGTTGCGGTTTCGTTTGCTAAAACTGTTAAACCGTGTTGGTTTGCATATTCGTGCGTTTTAACAATTGCATCAAGGTCATCCGTCTTGCCGTCACCTACAGCACCGAACTCTTCGTAGGTCACGAAATCGGAGAAAGTCTTGCTGTACTCGTAACCGTCTTTAAAGTCGTAAACGCCTTGTGAACTGAGCAGATGTTCATCGGCAAAAGCGGCAATACCTCTTGAAATTCCCGTGCCCTTACTGCCGGAAATGTAAATGTTACCGTTTTCAACTTTAAGGCTGAAGCTGTCAGTTTCATCAAGTGCTTCGCTAATAATAAAGGCTTTTTCCGTAGCGTTATTAGCTGTAGTGATTTTTACTCCGCAAGCCTTATAAAGTTCATTTATAAGTGTTTTGGCGGCATTGGTGTATAAATCGCCTTCGTGTGAAACTACGCAGTATTTCTCAACAGATACGCCATTTACGGTTATTTC
Organism: Acutalibacteraceae bacterium; assembly: GCA_045605425.1. Taxonomy (GTDB): domain Bacteria; phylum Bacillota; class Clostridia; order Oscillospirales; family Acutalibacteraceae; genus UBA8612. Next base: position 7,858 of record JAZUQA010000006.1, on the reverse strand, counting down.
ATCAAGCGGTCTTACAATATAAGGGCTTTCGTAGTTGCCTTCGGAAAGCTCATTCTTTAGTTCAATTTCTGAGAAAAGCTGTGAAAATGAGGCTGACAAAAGAGTAAATACGCTCATTATTGCTGCAATAATTTTTGAAAACATTTTCATCACCCTTTAATTAATAATCATTCTATGTGGTTGAAGGGAATTCTATATTTTAATTATAACTATATTTTCATTTTTTTCAAGAGCCGAATTGAAAGTGCAGCTGTGATTTGACGGGCTTTACTAAATTTTAGCAGTATGATATAATTTATAAAAAAGAACATTTCAGTTTCAAAGGGGGATTCATCTTGAGAATTCTTGTTGCAGAAGATGAAAAGAGCCTTAACAGAATTATTTCAAAGCAGCTTAAGGTTGCCGGCTACAGCGTTGACTGTGCATTTGACGGTGAGGAAGCCTATGACCTGATAAGTATGACCGAATACGATGCGGCTGTTTTTGACGTTATGATGCCAAAAATCGACGGCTTTTCTCTGCTGAAAAAAATCAGGAAAGAGGGTAATAATCTCCCTGTGCTTTTTCTTACTGCCCGTGACAGTATTGAGGATAGGGTAGAGGGTCTTGATATAGGTGCAGATGATTATCTCATCAAGCCCTTTGCTTTTGAAGAGCTGCTTGCAAGAGTTAGGGTCATAATCAGAAAAAACAGTGTTTCAAATTCAAACGTAATTTCCATTGCCGACCTTACCGTTGATATTTCAAGCAGAAAGGTTACGAGAAACGGAAAGGATATTTCTCTTTCTGCAAAGGAATATGAGCTTTTGCAGTATCTTGCCGTAAATAACGGAATTGTTTTAAGCCGTGAAAAAATCGAAGACCATATATGGAATTACGATTATGAGGGCGGAACAAATGTTGTTGATGTTTACATCCGCTACCTGCGTAAAAAAATTGATGACGGCTATGATAAAAAGCTTATACATACCGTCAGAGGAATGGGTTATGTTCTCAGGGAGGAAAAATGAAAAAGATATCTTTTAAGATAATTACGACGCTGTGGATAACTGTTCTGATAGCCGTTGTCTGCGGTGTCAGCACGACTGCGCTTATTGTAATGAGCAGTAAATCTGCAGACGATAAGATTAAGCAGAACCTTATTGCTGCTGTGCAGAGTAATTCGGATGAAATGGAATACAGCAACGGAGTTTTTGAGGTTGAAAACGATTTTGCTTACTATTCAGGTGGTATTTACTGCGATTTGTTTACTGAAAACGGTGAATATATCAGCGGAGAAACTCCGCATACCCTTATTGAGTCAGCCTCTTTGGGTGAGAATGATGTTGTTGAAAAAGAGCTCAACGGCGAGAATTATTATGTTTATTCGAGACTTTTGAACTTTACAAAATTTGAATATGAAATTGATGTTATGTCGGGTCAGATAATTTCTTATGAAGCGGATGTAACTCCTGTGAACGAGCTCAAGCCAAAGGAGTATTCCGAAACAAATTTTCGCAACGGTATAAGCACAAGTGAAGCTATTAATATAGCACTTTTACACGCAGGAGTAAGTGCTGATGAGGCTGAGATTATCGGCGCTGAAATACCTTTGTACCAGGACAGACAGGTGTTTAAAATCGAATTCACATCGAAAACTTCCTCTTATGATGGTGTGTATATTCGTGCGCTTTGTCCTGCGGATGATGCTGTAACTGTTTTTGATTTAGTTGCTAAAAGCGCATTGTATCTGCTGCCGTTATTTGTATTAATAGCAGCTGTTGGCGCTTATCTGATTTCAAAAAAAGTTGTTTCGCCAATTGAAAAAATCACCGAATCTGCCCATGAAATTTCAACAGGTAACGATCTTTCAAAGCGTCTTGAAACAGGCGAAGCGCCCCGTGAAATCAGCAACCTTTCCGAAACCTTCAACGGTATGTTTGAAAGGCTGCAGTCTTCTTTTGAAAACGAAAAAAGATTTACTTCCGACGCTTCTCACGAGCTGCGTACACCTCTTGCAGTCATCAAAGCAGAGTGTGAATACGCTTTGTCCGAGCACGCCGACGACGAAGAAAGATTGCAGGCACTTGAATCAATAGAAGAACAAACGGATAAAATGTCTTTGCTTGTTTCATCGCTTCTTGCGGTAACAAGGGCAGAGCACGGTCAAAGCAGATTTGCTCTTGAAAAGGCAAACTTCAGTGAGTTGGTTGAAGAGATCTGCGCTAAATTCAGAACAACAAAAAATATAGAGTTAATCAAAAATATTGAAAGTAATATAAATATTAAACTTAATACAACTCTAATTACCCAGCTAATTGAAAACCTGCTTTCAAACGCCGATAAATACGGCAGAGAGAACGGTGTAATCAATGTTAAACTGTATACAGAAGACGACAGAATTACACTGTCCGTCCGTGATAACGGAATAGGTATTAGCGAAGAAGACCTGCCTAAAATATGGAACAGGTTTTACAGAGCAGATGCTTCACGTTCCCAGACTAACGGATTCGGTTTAGGTCTTGCTCTTGTTAAGAAGATTGCTGAAATCCATTCGGCGGAGTGTGTTGCAAAATCAAAAATCGGTGAATTTACCGAGATTTCAATAATTTTCAAGAAATTATAAAATTTTCGTTTTTTCTAATGTTCCTTTAATCTTTACGGATTATGATTTAGTCACAGTCAAGGATAGCTTGATAAAAAAATAAAATTAATAAGAGGTGACTAAAATGAAAAAAAGAAATTTAACAGCAATAGTTTCCGTTGGTTTGGTTTTATCAGTAGCACTGCTTGCAGGCTGCGCAGAAAATAATCCCGTAGAGCAGAATAACAACCTTGAGCAGGCACAGGCTTCGGCATCAGCTTCTGTTTCAAAGAGCGAAGAGCTTACAAGCGTAAATCCCGATACGGCAATTGATAAGGCTCTCAAGCACGCAGGTGTTGCCAGAGAAGATGTCGTGCTTTACGGCACACCGTCACTTGATAATGACGACGGCAAGGCACACTATGATATTGAGTTTGCTTACAACGGCTATGAATACGATTATGAAATCGCAGTAGAAGACGGTGCAGTTCTCAAGGCAGAAAAGGAAGCTGAAAAGGTCAGCGTTCCCGTGACCGATAAGACTTCCGAAAAGGATAATGCTCCTGCAAAGAGTGAAGCGCCTGTAACCAAAGAAAACACAACAAAGAGCATTAAAAATAATAACGGCTATATCAGCGTTGAGGCTGCAAAGCAGAAGGCACTTGATAACGCAGGTGTAAAAGCTAAAGATGCTGTTTTCCTTAAAGCTCATTACGATTATGATGATCTTGTTCCTCATTACGAAATCAAGTTCCACGCAAACGGATATGAGTACGAATATGAGGTTAAGGCTGCTGACGGTGCAATCCTTGACAAGGACGTTGAAAGAGAGAGAAACCCTGTAAAAGCAACATCCGATGCAAACGATTATATCTCTGCAGATAAAGCAAAGACTATTGCTTATAACCACGCTGATGTAAAGGCAGCAAACGTTAAGTACTCAAAGGCAGAGCTCGACCGTGATGATATGGTTGTCCATTACGATGTAGAATTTGTTTCCGGCAAATACGAGTATGAATACGAAATCAATGCTGAATCAGGTAAAGTAATAGCTTTTGATAAAGAATTCAACGATTAAGTGAATTGAAAAGCATATAAATGGAGAAAATTTCACAAAACGCTTGACATTTGTCAAATTAAGTGAAATAATATCACTATCATATAACGAGGTGAAATTATGTTACTTAACGGCGTTTTGCTTGAACAAAAACCTGAATATGTTGCTGAACTTGAAAACGGTGTGCTTGTAACAGGCTTTTCAGATGGCACTGCTCTTGATTCACACGGCGGTATTTATCGTCTTATTGCTGAATATGACACCGATGAAAATATGATATCACAAGCATGGCAGCCCGAGAAAGAATAAAAAATCCCTTATGAATTGTGTAAAAACCGATTCATAGGGGATTTTGATTTTTAGTAAGAAGCATTTAACAGGGGAGATGAAAAGAATATTAAAGCTTACAGAATATCAGACTCTCAACCTATAAAAGCGGATGAGCCTGTTTTTGAGACTGTATAAATAAATTCCGCCACTTCCTCAGGGCTTTCCTGCATACCGTTTTTTACCCAGCATTCAAGTGCGGCGGCACTGCCCATTATTGTATAAGCCGAAACCATTTGTTTAAAATTATCCGATAATTTGCTGTTCTCTGAATTCATCTTATTCATATTGAATTTATCGGTCATAACAAAAACACGCTTCATAATCTTTGAACTGAAATGCTTTGAAAAAATAATATCCGAAATCATTTTATTGGATTTCAGCATTCTGCAAATAACCGTTATAGCTTCAATCGTTGTGTTGCTTTCGTTGAGAGATTCATCAACGGAATTTATAAGTCTGTTTTCAATTTCATTATATAATTCAGTCACGCTTGAATAATGAGTATAAAATGTGTTTCTGTTTACCGTTGCTTTTCTGCAAAGCTCTGTGGGAGTAATCTTTTCAACAGGCTTGTTCTTCATTAAGTCAAGCAGTGCATCCTCAAGCATTTTCTTTGTTCTTGTTATTCGTATATCCATTTACCGAACACATCCCTTTGTATCTGTTCGTTAGCAATCAGTTCTTTAACGAACAGTCTGTTGATTATTTTGGTTTATATTAGTATAATTTAATTATAAATAAATGTCAACGGAGGAATTAAGATGAAAATATTATCCTCAAAGCTGTTTGATTCCCGTATTCAAAGCTATAACACAACAGGGAAAGAAAAATTTCTTGGCTATCTTATAGGCCCTGCAGGAGCACTTCTTGTAAATGCGCTTCTTGCTCAAGGCTTTCTGAATGTTTTTTATACTGACGAACTCGGTATGAGTGGCGTATGGGGCGGAATGTTTCTTGTTGTCTTTCCCGTCCTGTCAAAAATTCTTGATGCGATAACTAATCTTATAATGGGTGCGATTATCGACAAGACAAAAACGGCTCAGGGAAAGGCAAGACCTTGGCTTCTGATTTCAATACCACTTGTTGTAATCTGTGGAATACTGCTTTACTTTGTACCGACATACGCGTCAACTACGGCAAAAGCCATCTACATAATTTTCACATATAATCTGTACTATTGCTTTGCATTCACAATGTATAACATCACGCACATGATGATGGTGCCGCTTTCAACACGAAACGATATGCAGAGAAGTCAGCTTGCGGTATTCAATAATGTTGCAAATATTGCAATAACGGGTATTCTTGTGGCTCTTTTGTTCCCTATGCTTGTTCTGCCTAAAATCAAAGGTGATATTGATGCGTGGGTAACGTTTATGACAGTAGCGGCAATAATTATGTTACCTGTTATGCTTCTTGAATACTACTTTACAAAAGAAAGAGTTACCCTTGAAAATCCTGAAAAAGCTGCAGAGAATAGCATAGCATTCAAAGAAAAGATCAAGGCCTGTATGTCTAACAAAAACTGGTGGATACTCGTTGCCTTCTGGCTTTTTTATTGGGTCGGTCAGCTTACACGTTCAAATGCGATGACTTATTATGCAAACTGGTTGCTTGGCAGTACATACGCCGACGGCATAACACAGACCCTTCTCAATGTTATCGGCGGTCTGCCTATGGGTATCGGCATATTCCTTGTATGGCCTCTATCAAAGAAATTCGGCAAGAAAACCGTAACCGCAACCGGATTCATACTCTGCGTAATCGGTGACATTATTACCTTTGTTGCACCTGATAATCTCGTAGTTGTGCTTATCGGTCAGTTTATAATGAATATGGGTATTGTGCCTGCTGCCTATGTTTTCCCTGCACTTATGGCAGGAGTGTTTGATGAAATTGAATACAAGCACGGTTTCCGTTGTGACGGTGTTGCAACGAGTGTTATTAACTCGATGAATACTATTGCTGTAGGCTTAAGCATCGGTATTTTCAATCTTCTTATCAGAGGATATGTTCAGCCCGAGTTTGATGCAGCAGGTAATTGTATCACAACACAGCCGGACAGCGTTTTGTCTGCTATCGTGTGGGCTTTTGTAGGCATAAACATCTTTATACATCTCGGTCTTGCAATACTTCTTCGTTTCCTTGATATTGAACTTAAATTGCCCTTTATTCAGAAAGCTATCCGTCAGAGGCAGATTGATAAATGCAAGGCAAATGGTGAAGAGTGGGTTGAGCCTTCTGAAAAAGCAAAACTCGTTCAGGAGGAGCTTGATAAAAAAGCAATAGAATCTTTTAAAACAGAATTAAAAGAAAAATGCAGTAAAAATGCGAAGCTCAATTATGAAGCAGAGCTTGAAAAATATATGAAAAAGTTTAATGAACAGAAAGAGAAGGCTCGTATCAAGGCTGAAAAGCAACAGCACGATGAAGAAGAATATGCTCGTAAAATGGAAGAAATAGCAAGGAAAAAGGGAGTGACAGTATGAGCCGCAAGCCAGATATAATTGTTATAAATCCCGACCAGATGAGGTCAGATTCTTTGCACCATCTGGGTAATTTTGCTTCTCATACCCCTAACCTCGATGCCTTGGCAGGTGAGGGTGTCAGCTTCAGCAATGCCTTCTGTCAGAATCCTGTGTGTGTCCCTTCAAGATGCTCATTTATGACAGGTAAATATCCTCACACTAACGGGCACAGAACGATGAGTTATCTGCTTCGTCAGGATGAGGATAACCTTTACCGTATTCTTAAAAATAACGGCTATTTTGTATGGACAAGCGGCAGAGGCGACTGCCTTGCAGGTCAGGACACAAAATGGCTGAAAGAATGCACAGACGAAATATATAATAAATGCGGTAAAAATGCAAAGGATGAAGGCAGAGGCGAAAAGTACGAAAAAAGATACCTGAGCTTTTACAGAGGAGAAATCACCAACACTCAGGATGACGGCATCTGCCACGATAATGACTATGTATGGACAAAGGGATGCGAGGATTTCATCAGAAAAGCAAAGGCAGATAAACCTATTTTTGCTTTTCTCGGTCTTAACAATCCCCATCCGCCGTATCATGCGGAGAAAAAATATCTTGACCTTATTGACGAAAGTCTTATTGTACCGCCCAAAGCACCGTCAAAGCCTGAGGATAAGAAGCCCTCAATGCAGTACGAGCTTTGCGATGCTCTCGGCATCGGTGATTGGGATGATGAAAATAAGCTTAAACTCAGAAAAACTTACCTTGCTCAATGTGCAAGGGTTGATGACTTCACGGGAAGAATCATACAGGCACTTAAAGATACAGGCAGATATGACAATGCGGCAATATTCTTTTTTGCCGACCACGGAGATTTTACGGCAGACTACGGAATCCCCGAAAAGGCACAGAATCTTTTTGACGATTGCCTCGTTAAAGTACCGCTTATTGTAAAGCTTCCCAAATCAATGCAGAGCGACAGCGGAGTCAATTCAAATCCCGTTGAGCTTATCGACTTTTTTGCAACTGTTCTTGACATAACTGAAACCGAAGCCGGTCACACTCATTTCGGACGCTCTCTCAAAGTTACAATCGCCGACAAAAATGTTGTTGTCCGTGATTTTGTGTGTTCCGAGGGTGGCAGACTCCAAGGTGAAGACCATTGCACGGAAGAGGTAGAAAACTATTTCGGTGTTGTTGCGGACGAATATGCACCGAGAATAAATATTCAGAAGAAAAACGGACCTCAGCACACAAAGGCTGTTATGATTCGCTCAAAGGATTATAAGTACATTATGCGCCTTTATGAAACAGACGAGTTTTACGATTTGTCAAAGGGTGAAGAAAGAAACGAGATTGATAATCACGAATATGCGGAAATTATCAATGAAATGCGTTCAGAGCTTCTTCGTTGGTTCCTTGAAACCTGCGACA
>JAZUQA010000005.1:0-15167 GCA_045605425.1 Acutalibacteraceae bacterium | reverse complement strand
CCACTCTATAGGCCTCGAGAAAGGCAAAAATGACACGCCATTCCAAAAATTCTTATAAAAAAGACCACCGAATAGCACAGCTCTTTTTTAGATACTGTCTATCAGATGGTTTCTCGAATATAAAATTTACAAAATTATCCGCGCATAGTTGCGAAATGGCAAAAAGTTGTGCTATTGATAACTTAATTAAAAAATCAAACAACTTTTCAATAAAATTCGATGTAACTAAATTACAAGGTGTATTCAATTGAATGTATGTTTCTATCATCTTAATATATAAACTTCTATTATTAGATATTAATTCAAAGACATAGTACAAACCTTTAGAAAAATAATATGTATCATTTTCTAATATTGATTCAGCCTCTTTAGAAATATATAGCAAAAAAAGGAAATCATCTACAGAATAATCTTTAATCAAACTATCGACGGTAAAGTGATGATATTTATCTGCTTCTTCAAAATCCATCGAAAGAAAATCCAAACGATTACCTTTTAATGTACAAAATATTCTATATTTCGAAGAATCAATAAAAGGGCTAAACAAGGACAAATCATATTCTTTCCCAGTTCTGTCTATTACAGTTTTTAAATGATCAACTATTACGCAATGTGATAGGTTTCCTGAATCAAGCAACGGAAGAAAAGACAATATATTATTTTGTTCGTTGTCTATAATTTCATAATTAATATTATCCGTATGCTCATTACAATAATTTTTTAAAACGGATTCAATTTCAGCTTTGAATTTGCCATCTTCATAAATATTCTTCAGTTCGGATATCAAAGCGTTTCTATAATTCACAACCGTATCTGTAAAGGCAAGAGGTATAGTATAAAAAGTAACGGTATTGCGTCTGCCGCCTTCTGTTTGCGAATATGAAAGTTTCAAATAATATGAGGCAATACTAATAAACAATATTAAGGTGTTATTATTGCGATTTGTTCTAATCAATTGACATAAATGATCTACGACAGTTTTAACACTAAAATATCCTGTGTAATATGAATTTTTATCAATTCCTAATTCTCTTACAAAAGCACAATAAAACTCTTCAAACAAATCTGGGCGCTTTTCATAATAAGCGAGCAATAATTCTATAGCTTCTGGTAGCTGCTCATGGTTTTGAAAATTACATAAAATTGAAATTGTCTCATCTGTAATTTGTTTTCCATCATCTTTTTTTAATTCCGCTGATGAGACATCATAAACAACCGATTCAGCGCATTGAATTTTTTGATGTATTGTCAGCAAAGTTTCCGTTGGACGAATCATATGAAAAGCTTTAAAAAATGGCTCAAATTTTTTAGTATCGTCTTTTAAGTAATCCCAAGCTTTGTTAATCTGTTCTTCGATGTAATTTCGCACAGTAGAATCTGAAAAAACATTCATAAGAATATTGCAAGCTGAAATCGTTTTTATTTTATTAAACTCAAAGCAAATTCGCACCATTAAATCGAGAGATATAAGGCTTTTATCAATAAAAACATATTTAATTAAAAAATTGCTAAAGCTTTGATCGGATATTCTTACAGCTTTATCATTGCAAATATCGACCAGTTCTAATGAATATAGGTGTTTAATATCGTCACAAAATTGGTCTGGCGTTAAAGGAACTGACGCGAAAATATCTGCCAACCTTTCGAGATTATCCAAACGTATTGCCTGAAGGAAAGCTATAACTCCGGCTGAGTAAATTTCTGTTTGGCTGTTTGATAGAATGTTGTCAAGTTGTTTGCTGTAATAATTATTGTATAGTTCAGAAGCATCTCTTATTGATTCAAGTTTTCCGCTTTCAGAAACCATTTTGCCCGCAAGCATAGCAATACGTGTATTACCTTCGGCAATTTCTATTATTCTGTTGATGTAGAGAGAGTTCGTAATACCATAATGCTCTTCCATAAGCTTTTTAATATTATCATCGCTTAGCATTCCTATTTTAATTTTTTTAGGCTTATCAAAATCTAAAACCGTTCTAATAACATCTTGGCGAGCATAATCACGAACGGTGATTATAATTTTGAATATGCAATTTTTCGGTTCTTTAATTAAGTAGTCAAGAACATAGCGTAAACCAGCAAGTTCATTAGCATCATCAATTAAAGTTATATACTTTTTGTCGCTTTCAATAGTAGATATCAGATCTTCAAGAATCTCAAGACCATTGCTTTTTATGCAAATTATTTCGTAGCCTTCTTTGTTAGCGAAAGTTTCACATAACTTGAGAGAAAACCTTGTTTTGCCAACGCCTGCAGGTCCATAAACAACTAAAATATTACTTTTACTTAACAGTTCAGTTGCCTCTTCTAATTCCTTTTCTCTAAACATAAACGTGGTTTCTAAAGGGGCAGAAAGCTTGTTTTTATCGTGAGATTGAACAAAACTATCAATATCCGTAATTTGGCCGGTATCAACAGTAATACCTAATATATCTTTAGCGAGCATTGGGTAATGAAAAAACAGATCATTGCCCAGCGTATCTATTCCAACTATTGTGAGCTTTATGCCTTTTGACGCACACAAATCCCGGAGCTGTTTATCTTCTCCAGCCGACAATCTTCCATAAGTATGACAATAGATTATCTCAACAATATTCTCAATTTCTACTCCAGTTTTCTCTGAATCAAAACACTTTTCAATATCTTCTTGAGCTTTTTTTATAAAATTACTCTTTTGAGTAGTATACATAGTAAACACATAGTTATTATCATCTTTTAAAAAATATGTGTCCGGATTTCCTTTTGCCGTTTTATCTGTACCGGTGTGCATTCCTAAAGAATAACCGTTGCCATAACCTTTGCAGGCTAAATAAGCATCACATAAATTCTGAAATGCGCCGCCATCCAACTCATCTATTTTTCTTTTGATATCCGTAAGTTTTGACATATTTTCGTTCCCCTTAACAACACCAGATTATTACTATTGTATCATCATAACTGTTTTCTTGTAACGTTACAAATGTGTATTATTGTCACCTCAATGCGTTTCAATAATATTGGTTAAATTTAAAATATTTCCGAGTTCAGTTATAAAAAAATAGTTAATTTGGATAAGTGCAACTTTAATATTTATTTTTCGTAAAGATATTTTACATTTCTATTGATATAAGAATTTAACCCATATCCTCTTCGAGCCAAATCCTTCATATTTTCTACATGTGCTTTACCAGCAGATGCATATGTGTAACGATAAATTCTTGGGGTTCCTCTAAATTGAACTGAAATATAGTCGTTACCTATATTGTAACAAAGTACGTTAGAATCTCCATTCACATTTCCGTAAGGTTGCATATTTACTCCTTTCAAATTGTGCACTTATCCAAATTAAATTATAAATGTCATTTTTCCTAAAAAAGTTACGCCAAAATTCGACATTTTTTACTTTCTATATTTTCTACAAAAACAGACTCTTGAAGTTGTGCGTAATAACAATAAAATATCTTCAAAAGCTGTCTCTAAGTGATTGCTCACTTGTTTGACAGCTTTTGCTATAAACGGATAATTTGCTAAAGATTAATAATTATAGAACATATAAGCCACATTGTTTTTATTCCCAAATCCGGTTACCTATTATTGGTAAATTTACATCAATGATTTTCCGGTTGCGGTATGATATAATGAAAATATAAGTTTTTTTGAAAATTTTTCTGTTACATTTTCAATTTCGGCTGACTACATAATGAAAGCAGATTTTATCACACGAAAGGAGGCGGTGCAATGTCGGTTAAAAAACAGGCTTCAGTCTTGCTGCAGCAGTGTTATGACGATTATCGGCTGAAGCTGTTTAATTACTGTCTTGCCCGTCTTTCGGGTGAGCGTGAAGCGGCTGATGACTGTGTTCAGGAAGCGTTTCTGGTGTTTAATAAACGGCTGCTTGACGGCGAGGAGTTTGAAAACCCACGGGCTTTTCTTTACCGTACGGCGGAAAACTTCGTCAAGCGCAGGCAGGAGCAAATTACCAATGAAACCAAACGCAATGTGCCGCTTGAAGCCGCAGAGGATGCGGCAGTAAGTGACGAGATTTATACAGAAACACTCGACAGTATTGATTTTGATGCTCTTGCAAAACGTTTGATTGACGAACTGAGCGAGGATGAAAAAACGCTGTATAACCTGCGGTACATACAGAACACCCGTGTTGATGAAATTGCTTTGGCTTTAAATATTTCACGGCCTGCGGCTTCAATGAGGCTGGTAAGGCTGAAAACAAAAATAACCGATATGGTGACCCGATTAGATTTTGAGAAAGGAGGCTGACCGATATGACTGTAACAGTTAACAGAGAAGTTTTTCTTCACCCTGACTTTATGCAGGATATTTCCGAAACGCTCTGCGATTACCTCAACTCCCTTATTGATGCGGAGCTTGAAAAGGAGAATGCAGATTTCGATTTCATAGACGAATGTGCTTCTGCCATTAACGCAATCCGTGAAGGCTTTGTTGATGCCGTTCTTCCGGTGATTTCACGCAAGGAATTTATGGCAAAGCTTGGCATAAAAACAAACAGAGTTTCCAAGGCTTTTGCCGCTGTTATCGCCGCAGCGATTATGCTTGTTGCCGGCAATTCGGCAATTGCCGCCGCAACGGACTACAATATCATTGAAGAAGTTGCGCAGAAAATTGCTGACTTTATTTCAAACAGCGAGGAAGAAACAACACTTCCGCCTCAGACTGAACCAACAACTGAATCAGCACAAACAACGGTTTTACAGAAAAAGGAAGAAGATATAACGCTTGAGTTTGAGGATAGCTTTAAAACGGAATATGATGTCGGCGAAGCCTTTGATTCAAAGGGGTTAAAAATTTATTTACTTTATGATGACGGCAGTAAAAAAGAGCTTGAAGCAAAGAGTTATAAAATTACCGCTTCACCGTCCTTCGGCAAAGCGGCAGGCTATGAAACCGTAACGGTAAGCTACGGCGAATTTGAGCAGAGCTTTAAGGTGCGAATTCTCAATACCGAAAGCACACCCTTGCTTACCTCAATCTACGCAATCTTTCCGCAGGATTACGATTTCACCGCAGATGACTTGAACAATATCGATTTGAGCTTTATGCAGGTCTATGCGGTTTATAGCGACGGCAAAGAAAAGGAAATCCGCCCCAACGATTATTCGGTTGATATTACAGATATTTCAACCCTGTTTGAGAAAAAGGCGCTCGTAACGGTGAGCTTTGAGGGCTGTTCGTGCTCGTTTACCGTGTTTAAGGAATGAGTAATAATCACTCCAACCGATTTTTAACCTGATATTACGGAGGATTTATAAGATGAGAAATTTCAATAAGGCTGCTGCCGTTATGCTGGCTGTGTTAATGCTTGCTGCTGTAATTCCGTTTAGTGCCAACGCTTTTGAAAGAGAAGGGGATTTTTACTACAGCGTTAATACTGCTTCGGGTACAGCCGCAATCCGTGAATACTGCGGTGAGGCTGTCGCCGTAACAGTGCCCGATACACTCGGCGGATATCTTGTTACGGCTGTTGGTAGTTACAGCTTCAGCCCTGAATCGTCTGCGGCCGGTGCAAACATAGAAAGTGTTACTCTGCCCGAAACCGTTACGCAAATCGGTGAAGCAGCCTTTATGGGCTGTGAAGCGCTAAGCGAAATAAATTTTCCCGGCGGATTAACAGAAATCGGTGATTCTGCCTTTAAAAACTGCCTTGCTCTTGAAAGCTTTACGGTACCCAAGGGTATTACCAGGCTCAACTGCAACGCTATACCGCCGGCTGCAACTGCCGTTTATTTCAATGCGGAAAACTGCACCTTTACGGGACTTACGGCAGATGTGTCGGACTCTGAGGTTAACGGCTACTATTCCCCGTTTTACGACACGGCTGTCGAAAAGGTTGTTATAGGCAACACAGTTAAAAAGATTCCGGATTACTTTTTCTATTCCTACGAAAACGTCAACAGGCTTGTTCTGCCCGATTCGGTTACAGATATAGGCAAGTTTGCCTTTGCCCATTGTTCGGCTTCGCACATCACGTTTTCTTCAAACCTCGTGTCCGTTGAAGAGGGTGCGTTTTATTCAACGGGCGTCACCCTTTCCGGCGACACTTTCCCCGACAGCCTGCGTATGATCGGCGGCAAGGCGTTTCAGAAATGCTCACGTCTTAAACAGGTTAAAATACCCGATTCGGTGGTTTATATTGATGACGGTGCTTTTTCGGACTGTTCAAATCTACGCACTCTGAAAATGTCTCAAAACGTAAAATATATACCTGAATACACCTTCAACGGTTGCTCGTCACTTTCTGAATTTATCTGGGACTCCGACGTTAAGCTTATCGGTTCCTATGCTTTTGCTTATTGCAGAATGCTTGCCGATTTTGATTTCGTCGGCGTGGAAAAGCTGTATGAAAGCAGCTTTATTGAAAGCGGTATCAGCTTTGTTGCACTCGGCGAAGGACAAAACGAGGAAAACGCAAAGCTTGAAACAGTTGAAGCGGCAAGTTTTAAAAACTGTTCGGAGCTTGAAACGCTTAGTGTAGGCGGCAACGTTACAACTATCAAATCTCAGGCTTTTGCGCAGTGTGAAAGCCTCGAAACAGCGGTTATTTCAAACTCCGTCAGCAGTATTGCCGTTGATGCGTTTGACGAATGCTCATCGCTTACAATTTACTGTATGGAAAACTCCTATGCCCACGAGTATGCCGTAGAAAACAGCATACCCGTAAGCACGTTTGTTATTGCACCTATTCCCAATCAGACCTACACAGGCAGCGAAATTGAGCCCGAGCTCTCTGTAAAGGTTTCGGGAAAAGCGCTTGAGAAAAACACGGATTTTTCGGTTAAATATACCGACAACGTGAACGTCGGCACGGCAAAAGCAACCGTAAAGGGCAAGGATATCTACAAGCCCCTGACAAGCGTTGCAAACTTCACAATAATAACCGCTGACATTTCGCAGGCATCCGTTGCCGAAATACCGGCACAAAGCTACACGGGTCAGGCGGTTGAGCCTTTGCTCACCGTTACCTGCGGCGGTAATATTTTAAAGGAAGGCAAGGACTATACAGCAGAATACAAAAACAACACGCAGGTGGGCACGGCAACGGTAATATTGAGAGGTGAAGGTAACTACTCAGGCTCGCTGAGTGTCAGCTTTATCGTTAAGCAATTGAGCTTTTTCCAACAGATGGTAAACTCGCTCGTAAGCTTTTTCAACGCCCTTACCGCTTGGTTTGAAGCGCTGTTCACATCAACAAAAGGATAGGATTATATAAAAGGAGGTAAACTAAATGAAAACAAGGTTAAACAAACTTTTTACAGTTTTTGCAATACTTGCGGCAATGCTTGCTGCGGCTACGGTTTTCACCAACGCACAAACGGCAGAGAAAGCAATATACGTTGCAGGCGTAGATGTTTCTGCAGGAGGATATTGGAACATAAGCGGTGTTGATTCACACAAGCGCTCTGTTCTCACGGCGGCAAAAGAATCGGATTTTGACATTATGTATAACCCCAAGCTGAATATACTTATTCTTGACAATGCGCATCTTTGCGGTACGGGCGAAAGCGCAGTATATTTCAAAAACCTGGATTTGAAAATCAACTACAAGGGCAACTGCTATATAGGCGAATACTGCGTTTTTTCCGAAGATGGCGAAGTTGCCGAACAGGGCAGCCTGGATTCAGCCATACGTTCAGAAAACGGCAGACTTACCATTGATTCGGACAGAAAATCTACTCTTACTCTTTGCTCCGGCAAGGGAGGTGCGGTAGTATATGCCGACAACGGCCTTATCATAGAAAAATACGCCAAGGTTTACGTTACCCGCAATACATCCTCCGGCGATGAAAATGAGTGCGGAATTCAGCTTGGCGGCGGTGAGAACACCAAACTTGAGGTTTACGATTTTGCAAAGCTCACCGTAAATTCCTACTCCGCTCCTCAGAGCAAGTCGAAGTCCGTGCACGGTAACACATTGGCATACTACGGTGCACAGCTCAGCACAAGCGAAACGATAAGCGGTAATGTAACCGTCAACGGCGGTACGTTTGAATCTGCCGAAGGAGTTAACGGCAGCGTTGAGGTTTTGGTGGGTCAGGCAACCGTTAAGGGCGAAATCAGCGGCGATGTATTTTTGCACGAGGATACCAACAGCTCGCTTACCCTTTACGGCTACGCAAGCGTAAAGGGAACGATTAACATTCCGCAGAACATCAATACACTTTACGGTATGGATGAAACCTGGCAGGGCGAAGCCGTCCCCGTTAAAAAATACACCTACGAGGAAGGCGTTAAGGTTAACTTCGTTTACGAGCCTGCGTTTATTGATGTTTTTACAGCACCCGATAAAGCATACCGCCTTGAGCCGGATGAATTTATATACGCAATCAAGGGCAGCGATTTGTATTTCTACACCGCTACGGACGATTTGGGTTATGCCGATTACGGATATACGGCGGCAATAGGGAACCGGATACTTGATTATGAAACGGTTAGCATTACAAACGCAAGCAGTTTGGACTTTAACCGACACCGTTACACCCTGAAGAACGTAACCGAAGAAACGGATATAACAATATCCGTAAATAAAATCAAAACAACCAAGGTTACCGTTGCGGGCGTTGAAATTGATGCTCAGACGGGTGCTGTGAAAAACGGCACTCTGCCCAAGGGTGTCAGCTACGACCCCGAAACAATTACGCTGACGCTTAATAACGCCAACATCGAATATCACAGTAAATCATACGTAATAGACAGTGACGGCGAGCTGACGGTTAAGGTTATGGGGAACAATACAATTACCTTCCAAGGCTGGTCGGGAGATTACAACGGAGCGATATCAAGCTGGAACCTGAATATTACCGGCATCGGAACGCTGAATATAATCGGCAAAAACGGTTACTCGTCAACAGGACTCTGGGCAGGCAGACGAGGCCTGACCATAAAGGAAACAACAGTTAATATATCTCTTGAAGCATCCAAGTATGGTGCTGAAGGTCTAAGAGGCATATGGGCACAGAATGGTGCAAGCGTAGTTATTGATGACGGAGCAAACGTAAACATTGATGTTGGCGATTCAAAGCAGAGTACAGGAATAAGCTACGGCTTAAACTGCTATATAAATAATAGCGTTGTTAACGTTACCGTCGGCAAATCTGACGAAGCACAATACTATTCAGGAGCAATTCTTTTAGGTACTACAGACGATGAAAACAAGGATGTAAGAATTAACGGCAGACAGTGCTTCCCCGAAGGCAATATCGTTAAGATAACGCCCGATGATTTTGAATTTTCTCCGAGTGAGATAACAGTCGGCAGCAACATTCTTTTTCAAAACTGGGGTTCACGCTACTCTCAGGACAGAGCAGTATACGACACCTACGAATACTGCACTATAGAAAACGGTGTTCTTGTTCCCTGTGCTTCTACGGATGAATGGACAATTCATTACGATTTCAGAACGAATACGCTTTATCTTCACAATTTCAATTATACCTTTGACAGCACCGAAGGCATAACCGCAGACGGCAACCTTAACATTGTGCTTGTTGACAGAAACGCTCTTAGTATTACAACTGAATTAAGTTACGGTATCGTGGCAAAGGGCAAACTCAATTTCACGGGTAACGGCTCAATGTATATCAACTCAAGCAATATGTCAACAAAGGCTGTGATGATTTACGGCGACTCTACAGCAGATAAGGGTTTTGTTGGTAAAATCAGCTACCCACAGGGCTCCAAACGCTTCGGTTCAAGATGGGTGAACAGTCAGGGGGCATACAATGCGTCATACTTGACTGAATATGTGACCCTTTATATTGTCGGCAGCGAAAATACGTTTACCAACCAATACAAGAGCGTAACTGTTACCTTTAATTACGGCTACGGCTCTCTTACCGAAACCATAGAAACATATTCAACCGGCAAGCTCAAAGAAGCGATACCCGAGCCGACAAGAAGCGGCTATACCTTTGAGGGCTGGTATTATACCGACGATACGGGCGAAGAAATACAGATAACCGAAGCCACAAGGTTTTCCGCTAACACAAAGGCAAAGGCAAAATGGGCAAAAATAAAATTAGATTATTACGTAACCTTTGACCCCAACGGCGGCAGCGTATCTATTTTAAGAATTCAGGCAAACTCCTACGGCTACCTTTATTCTCTGCCTGTCCCGACTCGTGAGAGCTATACCTTCCTTGGTTGGTTCAGCGAACCCTACGGCGGTGAAGAAATCACCACCGAAACCAAGTTTTATGAGGACACAACCGTTTACGCACAGTGGATGCACGGCGTTTTTGTAATCTTTGATGCCAACGGCGGCACAACGGATACTGAAAATGCATTTACGGACAATTACGGCAAACTGCCTCAGCTTCCTGTTCCCACAAGAAACAGCTACACCTTCCTTGGCTGGTTTACCGGAATTGAAGACGGTGTGCAGGTTACGGGTGACAAGGTATTTACCAAAGAAACAACCCTTTATGCCCGCTGGAAAAGAGGTGTCACGGTCACCTTCGACCCCAACGGCGGCACGGTTGACAAAATCTACGACACCACAAATGAATACGACTATCTCTATTCGTTACCGATGCCAAACCGTGAAGGATATAATTTTGACGGTTGGTTTACAGAAATTGACGGCGGAGAAATCATCACATCGGAAACAAAGTTCAAAACAGCAACAACTGTCTATGCCCGTTGGAGCAAGCTGCCCGATGAACCCACCACCGACGAGCCGACAACAGATGAACCCTCAACCGGCGAGGATCCGACAGAACCAATTACCCCTCCCGACGACACACAAAACGACAGCTGGTTTATAAGATTTCTCAAAGCAGTCCAAAACTTCTTCACCAAAATCATCACTTGGCTGCAAGCATTGTTCAGTTTTAAAATCAAATAACCCCTAACAACACACTACCCGACTTGAGCAAAAACTCAGGTCGGGTGATTTTACAGTTGATATATTTTGTATCCCAACTCAATCTTACATACTTTATACGAAAAAAGAGAAGACGCTTGGAGCAGGTAAGCACCTGTTTCAGGCGTCTTTCTTTTTGTGTTTCGTTCAGCGCTTGAAATAAAAACGGTAACTGAAAAGAGGTGCATAGTTGTTACCACATGAAATTAATTAACAAGGAGGACGATAAATAAAAGTCAAAAGCCGAAATGTCTTTTGTGTCTTTGGATTGAACTTTCTTTCAGTAAAAAAGTAAAAGGAGGACTACACATATGAAAGAAACATAGCAAAAAGGCCTTGAAATAGCAAGGCAAAAGCGAAGGTGAAGCCTTCGCAATTCATAACCGACCGGGTCCATATAGTGATTTTACAGGTCGGTTATGCGTGGCAAAACAGTCATTGCAAATATAGTCAAAGGCTGTTTTGTCACACCGTCGGCAGATAGTGCTGACGGTTACTAAGGGGTTATTTCAACGGTTATTCGGGGAAATAACCTCTTAGTAAGGGGATTTTTGGTGTTACGGGAATGACTCAACCGTAACGGACAGCATGTCGCTTCATAAGAAGCCCTGAGTTGTTTAACGGCGAATTATCGCAGGACGGAAAGGAAAATGCCGTGTTCAGAAAAGGTTTTCCAAACAAATAATAAGGAAGTGTATAAATGAGTAAAAAGAAAAAGTTCAAGAAGCAAAGCATAGCTCGCATAATGTTTGAAGAGGCAAAAAGCTTTTTTGCAAAGTACCCGAACAACGTTACGAGAAGTGCTTATGTTAAAAATTACCGCAAGTTCATTGATTATTGCAGAAGAGAATTTGACTGCAAAACAACAGATGAATGCAAGGCGCATATTGCAGATTATGTAGATTACCTTGTTCAGAAAGAACTTACCCCGAGCACAATTCACACCTACATCGCTCCTGTTGCGATTTACCATGGAATACCTATGGAGCAGATCGAAAAGCCGAGAAGATGTGCTGCACACAATGTTCGTTCCCGCAGTAATAACGGCAGGCAGTACCGCAGCGACAATGATGAAAACAATCCCAAATATTCACGCTCTGTAGATTTTCAGAAGTGTGTCGGCATCAGAAGAAATGAGCTTGCCAATCTTCGCGGCAACGATTACACACAAGATGAGAATGGAAACTTTTTTGTAATAGTCCGAAAAGGAAAAGGCGGCAAAAGACAGCTGCAGAAGATTCTCCCGGACGATGTTGAGTTTGTGAAAAGCTATTTCTACGGAACAGAAAGCAAGGTGTTCGATCCGAGTGAGCTTAACAATCAGATCGACTATCATTCCCTCCGTGCCGCACAGGCAAAACGAGCTTACAAGTATTACCTCGACAGAATAAACAACGAAGAAGGCTACCGGGAGGAACTTGAAGATTTGATCTGTAAGCATTGGAATGAGCGCTGTCTGGATAAGAGAACTAAGAAACCAAAGCCAATAAACAAATCTGATTTTACCGGTACATACAAGCTCAGGGGAGAGAGCAAAAATCACGCAATAAAAAACGGCCTGCCGACCGAATATGACCGACTTGCCGTTCTTGCTACGAGTATATTTCATCTCAGCCATTGGAGATTAAATGTTTGTGTGTCCAATTATCTGCTTGCCGTATAAAAAACCTTGTTCAGAAAAGAGTTAATCATTATCCGTGATAAACGCATCTAATGCAAAAGCGGCACCGTGTTTAAATCCGGCTTTGTAACTGTCAAAGTCGATGTCTCCGGATATAATTCCCCATAGGTTTACATACTCGATAAAAAGACTTTTTTCGGC
Source organism: Acutalibacteraceae bacterium (assembly GCA_045605425.1). Taxonomy (GTDB): domain Bacteria; phylum Bacillota; class Clostridia; order Oscillospirales; family Acutalibacteraceae; genus UBA8612. The sequence goes on along the minus strand of JAZUQA010000005.1, from coordinate 2,469 downwards.
ATCTGTAAGTTTTTCTTTAAGTACTGCTTCTATCTCGCAAAGCTTATTGAAGTCCTTTTGAAAGTCTGAGTTTTTCTTGATTTCACGCATTTGCGGTTCAAGATTGCCGTAATAAAAACCTTCGATAAATCCCATTTGCATTACCTTTCAGACCAAAGTTTTGATTGGGTTATATTCGGTTTCGCCGGGCAAGCGGTAACTTACAGGTGTACCTCTCACAGTAATCAACTCTTCCGGTAATAACAAAGCCTCATACTCATCGTTAAAAATAAGCTTAACCATATTATCGGATTTAGGGCTTATAAAGGCAACAAAAAGCTCGTCTGCGAATTCAACAACGGCATAGCCCACGGAAGGAAGCCTATCCGGGTCGTACCTGATAACCGTTCCTTTACGGGTGTCGGCAAAGCTGTTGTCTCGGGCAAAGAATTCGTTTTTGTTCAGATCAATATTGGGAATTCTACCAAGATAAAAGAATGCCAATTGCTCTGAAATGAATTCTTCCGTAGCGTCAGGAACAAGTGACTTAATTAATGCTTTTGCAAAGGGGAACGCAATCGGAGCAAGGTTAAGGAACTTATCCGTAATATCCGGCGGTAATTTGTAGGCTTTGAAAGATTCCTCTTTCAGTCGTGCTGCAAGCTTTTCAAGATTCTTTTCCATTCAATATATCCTTTCATACTTTTCTGTCAAAAGACAAGTTTAGTGTAAAGGATAATTACGTACAAATCACGTACAAAATACGTACGAAGCGCAAATTTAAATTAAAGAACAGACTTTTTTATTTCACGAGAAAGCTTTGCATTATAAATTAAGATTTGATTGTATCATTTTTATATTGTGTTCTGACATATCCGTCTGTCGGGCAAAATCCGGCCATTTTGAAACGGAATCCCTTACCTGTTCTATGCTTTTTACTGCATCGGATTTTTTGACACCTGCTTTTTCGGCAACCTTCAGCATATCTTCTATTGTAATATTGTCCGATTTGCCGTTAATGAGCATCTGATGTGCGCTGACCCATATACTGTCTTTTCTGTATGAAAACGTGACATCATACGCAGGCGACAGCGACCAGACACCTTTTTTATCCATAAGGAAGGAAATATTCTTCGTCCGCAGCGATGTCGTAATTATCGTTGTTGACAATTGTCGGAGCGGTAATATATAATTTCGGCAGGAGGTGTGCCTATGAAAACAGTCCGCACCATTTTGATTTTAATTTCAGTTTTTTTATTATTCTTGTGTTCGTGCGCCGAGGACGAAGCAGTCACAACGGTAGCTGTTGTCAACGGTGAAACGGTGACACAGGAGGAGTTTGATTATTTCAAAGCTCGCCTAAGGGCAGATGTTATAAATTATTATATTTCTGAGTTTGACGCCAAGGTTGACGAGAATTTCTGGCAGACGGATTTTAACGGAATAACACCGGAAAAAGATCTTGAAGACAGAGCCATCAGTGAGTGTGTAAAAGCTAAAATTCAGCTTGTTCTTTGCAGAGAAAACGGAATTTATGATGACATTTCATTCGTTGGTTTGCGCCAAAGAGCAGAAAACTTTAACAGTCGGAATAAAAGCGGAACAATTGGTTTAAAAACAATTGATATGGATACCTTTTACACTTACTATATCGATACGGGAGTTATGGAGCTTAAAAATATTCTCGGTGAAAAGGAGCTTGCACCGACGGAAGAAGAAATCAATGCATGTCTTGAAAATTTCGGCACCCGAGAGGAAAATTATACCGCCGCACGCAAAACAGCAATTTCAAAGAAATATGATGATATGATTGAAAAGCTCTGCAAAGAGGCAGATGTTCAGAAATAAAACAAAAGCTTGCATCGTAAAAAATGCAAGCTTTTATCATTTCTTTTTATCAGTCAAACAAATCGGAAATCAGGCGGGATATTGCAATGAACATACTGACGAGGATATCGTAGATTGTCGGGTGCTCTTTTTCACCCTCAACACCGTCACCCTCATAACAGCCTATATTGTGCGTACTGTCAAGAGAATTACCGAAGAAGTCATGCTCACCCATATTTTCTTCAACCTGAACACCTGCACCGATGCACGGAGAGCAGGCTTTGAGCATAAAGCTGTTCTTATCTGTTAAATCCTCACCTGCAAACTGTGGCAAGGCGATGAAGGAGTTTTTGTCATTTATGGGCTTTGTAACGCCCCAATAGCAGTTGTTTGACATATCATAATCGTATTTCCGGTTAAACTTCATAAGGTAACCGGGTTCGAGGATGAATATGTTGTTTTTTATCACGGCACCATCATACATATAGAAGTTATACGTGCTGCCGTTGACAATAGTATTGTTGTAAAACTTGAAATCGTGCTCTGCTGTTTCGTTACCGTTTCCGGAACCGTTTGAGGTTATATTATCGTTTACAGAAAGACAGTAACGGACAGTGTTGCCGTAATGGTCGTCGTGAACAGGGCAGTTCCACATAAATCTTA
>JAZUQA010000004.1:0-26685 GCA_045605425.1 Acutalibacteraceae bacterium | reverse complement strand
CGGTTGCTTCAATGCTTACTGAACGCAAAAAGCAAATTGAGGAAATGAAAGAGTTATACGGAGATGAATACACCGATTACGATTTAGTTTTTTGTCATTCATCCGGCAGACCAATGGAGTCGCAAGTAATCAGCAGAGCGTTAAAAAAACTCATTACGGACAATGATTTACCGCCCATAGTATTTCACTCTTTCCGTCATGCGAGTATTACATACAAGCTAAAATGGAACGGGGGAGATATGAAATCCGTACAAGGCGATTCAGGTCACGCACGAATGGATATGGTTGCAGATGTATATAGCCATATAATTGATGAAGATAGGCGCTTTAATGCACAGAAATTTGAGGAACAGTTTTATAATACAAAAGGATTACGAAATACCGAAGAGGGTAAGACGGCACCAATGCCAAGATTTTCAAATAATATTGAATTACTTGATACAATGGCAGTAGTTGAAGATGAGGAAACTGAAATCACAGAAGAACCAAAAGAAGATGACAATGTGGCTTTGCTCACAAAGATATTAGCCAACCCTGATGCAGCAGCACTCCTAAAAGCATTAGCCAAATCTTTATAAAAATGGAAAAGGCAGTCCGAGAGGATTGCCTTTTTACTATTATATATCCTTATTAAATATCGAGTTAACTGAATAACAATCACTTTTTTGTTAGCAAAAAAGCTTCGGGATTTTTTCTCGTGTTAGCAAAATGCAAATTTTGTTAGCAAAATTTCAAAATTTCTGCTAACAAATGTTAGCAGTGACATTCACCTTGAAATTGAAAGGACAATTCAAGTAATTCCGCCTTGGGGAGGCGATTTCTGCTAACAAAAATATGCGATTTTGGTGGATGTCAATGAGTTAATAAAAAACAAAGAAGCCGAAAACGCTTGATATATCAAGGGCTTTCGACTTCAAAAATGGCACCCCCTACCGGGATCGAACCGATATCTAGCCCTTAGGAGGGGCTTATTCTATCCATTGAACTAAGGAGGCATATGTGGAATTTATGGAATTGTATGATACTGTATTAACTTGTTGTCAATCACTTTTCATCAAAAAGTGAACGACATAACAAACAATTAGGAGGGGTTTATTATATCCATTTAACTATGCAGGCAGATGTTAACTTTAAAGGGGTTTATTCATACGAGCGATAGCGAGTATCGCGGTTTTGGGGTACCCATACAAAATCTTTGATTTTGTATGTGGGTCAAGTTCGCATATCCGTTTAACTATGCAGGCAGATATTGAATTTTAATACTTCGGGCGGTTTTACACCGCCCGAATATATTACCATATTTTATTATTAGCCGTCAAGAGGTATTTTACGCTTTGCCCCAGAAAACGAAATCCGAAATGAGAATTGCTCTTGTGGGTGTGGCTTCAACGCCGCTGAATTTCATCGGCAGGGCAACGAGGAAATATTTGCCCGGTGTAACTTTTTCAAGGTCAAGCCCTTCAAGCAGAGGAATATCAGCGCCGAGGAAGGCTCTGTGGGGAGCTAACTGTGCGCCGTGTGTGCCGACAGAATTTGAATCCGTACCGACCAGCTTAAGACCCATTGAAGCTGCCGCAAAAGCACCGCTCTGCGAAAAATACGCCTTGCCGTTGCCCTTTACAATAAGCCTCTCGCAGCTTTCGGGTACGTTTTCGTCTATAAAATCGCCGTTAATCGGGCCCTCCGGAACTTCGAGTACCAAGCATTCGCCTATAAATCGGCTCAGGTCAAGCTCTTCCGCAGTCATACCGTCCTCAATAAAGTGCCTGGGTGCATCAATATGCGTGCCGTTGTGCAGGCAGAAATAGAGTGCGGCAAGGTTGCAGTCGTCGCCCTCTTCCATTCTTTCAACCCTCTGCAAACGGGGCTCAGGGTCGCCGGGGTAAACCTCGGCTTCAAACAAATCTCTTGAAATATCAATGATTCTCATAATTTATTAACCGTTAAGTGCTGCAAAGTTTTTCTTGTTTGCCTTGTAAAGCTGCTTGTAAACCTCAAAATTCTTGTCGTAAACACCTTTGAGTGCAGGGTTGGGCTTGTAGGTGGCGTCGGCAGGGATAAGCGATTTTGCCTTTTCAAGGTTTTCTATAACGCCCAAACCGACAGCAACCGTGAGAGCTGCACCGACTGAGCCTGCGTTCTGCGGACTCTTGGTTGTTTCAACGGTTTTGCCTGTGCAGTCAGCAAGAATCTGGCAGGTAAGTGCGGAAAGTGCACCGCCGCCGACGAAACGTATAGTGTCGCTTGTCTTGATTTTCTTGTCCTGCGTTTCAATAAACCAGCGCAGGTGGTAGCAAACGCCTTCAAGCACGGCACGGATAAGCTCACTCTTGCCAGTTTCAAGGCTGATGTTGAAGAACATACCTCTTGAGTTGGGGTCCTCAAACGGGCAGCGGTTGCCGTGAAGCCACGGTGTGAAGATTACGCCGCCGCAGCCTGCCGGAACGTCCTTGATAGCGTCTGTCATATAGTCGTAAAGGCTGGTGAATACGCTTTCCTTGCTTTCGGCAACGTCCTCTTTCTTGAGGTAGATGCCGATTTCGTCAAGCGCAAGGTGATCCTTGACCCATTCAAGGCACTTGCCTGCGGTTTCAAGCTCGGCAAAGTAGTTGTAATAGCCGTCCTGTGCGCCGACAATTGCGGCAATCATAGCCGAGGTGTCAACAATGCTCTTGTCAACAACCGTGCCTACCCAGCCGGATGTGCCGGAATAAACGTGAGTGTCGCCAAGTGCTGTTGCGCCTGCACCGACACCGATAAGCGAAGCGTCACCGCCACCGCCGAAAACAGCCGTACCGGGGCAAAGGCCAAGCTCAGCCGCTGCTTCATCTGTAAGTCCGCCAACCTTGTCGGTCGATTTTACGATTTCGGGCAGGTGCTTCATATCAACGCCGAGCAGCTTACAAACAGTCTTGCTCCAGCCACGCTTACCGTCACGAATATCGTAAAGCAACGTGCCGAAGGCAGAGTCCTGCGTCATAACGCATTTGCCTGTCATCTTGCAGATTATGTATTCCTTAACATCGAGCCACTTGTAAATCTTCTTGAAATTTTCGGGCTCGTGCTTTTCAACCCACTTGTATTTGTAAACGGGATCCTTAACGCTTGCGGAAACAGCGCCCGTGATAAGAAGCGAGGGAATGAGCTTGAAAATATTTGCACCTGCAATCTGTATGCCATACGCCATATTTTCTTTGAGCTCCTGCTTGGCACGCTGGTCCATATAGCTGAATGCGTTTCGAATGGGCTCACCCTTTTCGTCAACTATAACAAGACCCTGCATCTGCGAGCAGAAGGAAATACCGGCGATTTCCTTGGGGTCAACACCCGTCTTTTCTATAACCTTTTTGCTCGTGGAGCAAATTGCACTCCACCACTCGGACGGAATCTGCTCCGCAGAGCCGTCGGGCTTTGTGTGCAGGGAGTAGCCCTCCATAGCCGCACCGATGAGATTTACGGTTTTGTCAACTTCAAAAAGACAGGTCTTAACGCCCGTCGTGCCAATATCAAATGCCATTATAAGTGTTTTGCTCATAGCTTCCACAGCTCCCTTTCGGACACAATAATATATATTAATATATCATAATTTGATATGTGTTTCAATTAACATCATAAACAAAAAAATGTACGGGAATTTGTGCTATAATATATGCAATGAATCTCAATCTTTTCTGTGTATAAAGGTGAAAGGGGGAAAACAAAATGAATGACGGCGAAATCGTAAAACTCTTTTGGAAAAGGAATCAAAATGCGCTTGAGCATACACGCACCAAATACGGCAGCTATTGCAGGAGCATTGCCTTCAACATTCTTCGCAACTGTGAGGATGCGGAGGAATGTGTCAACGACAGCCTGCTTAATGCGTGGAATTCAATTCCGCCCAACAAGCCCCGAAACCTGCGTACATATATGGGCAAGCTCGTGCGCAATGTTTCAATTAACCGCTTTGAGCATTATTCTGCACAGAAAAGGGGAGGCACGCAAGCAGAGCTTGCTATTGGCGAACTTGAAAATTCGCTGTCGGACGAGGCGGATGTTTTTGCACACCTTGAAGGCGAAGCAATAACACGGTGCATTAATGCTTTGCTCCAAAACAGCCCAAAGGAAAAACGAATTGTTTTCGTAAAACGGTATTGGTATCTTTGCAGCATAAATGAGATAGCAAAGGATTTATCAATAAGCGAAAGCAAGGTTACAAGCATTTTGTTCAGAATGAGGAATGAGCTTAAAGAAACACTTGAAAAGGAAGGAGTAAATTTATGAACGGTTTAACTGTTTTAAAGGCAATGAACGGTATTGACGAGCGCTTTGTTGCCGAGGCTGTGCCCTCAAAGGAAAAGGGAAAGCTGCTTGTTCTTGCCAAAGCAGCTGCTGTGGTTGCCGCCTGTGTCTGCTTTGTTGCAGGCGGAGTATATGCCTATAAGTCTTTTCAGAATTCTCAACTGCCCCTGTTGGAGTTTGAGAAAATTGATTTCGGCGGCATGGGCTTTGAGGGCAGTGACAGCCTTACCCTTGAACATTCCGATGATATAAGCCCGTGGAATGAGCAGATTAAAATTGACAAGCTGCCCGTTTACAAAAATCTTTTATACCGCTATGAGGGGCAGGAAGAATCGTATTTTTCCGAAGAGGATTTGTTGAGGGTTGTACAGGAATATTCTGAGCTGTTAGGCGAAGAAATTATTTCTTATGAAAAATTTACGGATGATTTCAACGAAAAAATAGTGCGCAACGTCATTGCTCAAACGCAAAACCATCAGGTATCTGTTGGTGGCGATGGCGGAGTGAGCATTGTGTTCAAAAATTCCGAAGGCTTGACGGATTTATCCGCAGTCAAAGCGAAATATCCGATCCTGTTTAATGAAAATGATGTTGTGGGTAAATATCAGGAGTTTTCAATAGATGGTGAGCCGTTGGGGTCTTATTACAAAAAATATGAAAAAGGCGAAATGGTAGAGCAAAGTGTTGTAAACTATACGCTGAAAAATATGCGATTTACTCATTCAGAAAACGGTGAAATAGACGCTGTGAATATTAACATTCAGACAGATTTTTCCGAAAAGCTCGGCGACTATCCCGTTATCAGCTTTGACGAAGCCAAAGAAAAACTATTGGATGGTCAGTATGTGAGTTCGGTAGATGAAGTATCGTATATTTCAAGCGGAAGTGTTGAAGAACGGCTTATCAGAAAGGTTGATATAATCTACTATACGGGCAATAACCAACAGCTATTTATGCCGTATTACAGGTTTTATATCTGGCTTGATTTGCTTCCGTTCGAGCGTACCGGTCTGCCGGAAGATTACGAGCATTACGGTTATTTCTATGTCCCCGCCGTGCCGGAAGAGTACTTCGTGAATTACGAACTGTTTGACGGAGAGTTTCAGTAAAACAAATTACAGTTTGTCGATATGATTCGTTTTGTAGGGGCGATTCACGAATCGCCCGTAATTCACCGTCATATCACTTTTACGGCGGACAATTCGTGAATTGTCCCTACAGCTCGCCATAAGATTGATATAATGTTTTACATCGGAGCGACGAGGGCGTCGCTCCCTACGGTCGATAATCAATTTTACATTGATAAAGATCCCTACAAACTGTAATTTAACAACCCGACCTTGGAATTTTTTGCTCCAAGGTCGGGTTAATTTTATTCATATACAAATTTAAATATCAGCCAATATATCTACCGCTTCAAGATACCCGTCAAAGCCCTTGCCTTTTACCGTTGCGATACAGGCGGCACGTATGTAAGAAATCTTGCGGAATTCTTCTCTCTCATCGGGGTCGGAAATGTGCACCTCAACTGTGGGAATGTTTACAGTCTTGACCGCATCAAGCAGGGCAACGCTTGTGTGAGTGTATGCGCCGGGGTTGATGATAATTCCGTCAACCTTTCCGTAGGCTTCCTGAATTTTATCTACAAGACAGCCCTCGCGGTTGGACTGGTAGAACTGGGCCTCAATTTGTTTTCCTTCGCAGTGAGCGGCAATCATACCGCATAAATCCGCATAGGTTTTACTGCCGTATATTTCGGGTTCTCTGATACCCAGCATATTTAAATTAGGACCGTTTATAACAAGTATTTTCATTTTTCCTCAAGTCCTTTCAGTATTCTTTCAACCGTTATTTCGGGGGCGGAATCCACCTCAACCGACATATCGCTTACCGCTTTGTAATGCGGCAGACGGGTGTTGTACATTTCTTGGAGCTTGTTTGCTTTGCTCAATGGTCTGCCGTCAATGGCAAGTGATGAAATATCACGGTTTAAGTACACAACAACGGCGTTTTGCCTGAGCGCCGTTTTGTTTTCCTCACGCAGTATTGCACCGCCGCCCGTTGCGATTATTTTGCCGCTCATTTTTCCGGCTTCGGCAACCGCTTTGGCTTCGGCGTTGCGGAAATACTCCTCGCCGTATTTCTCGAAAATTTCGGGTATGGGCATTTTTTCGTTTTCAACTATAAGGCTGTCCGTGTCAACTAAATCTCTGTTCAGCTTTTTTGCAAGCAGCTTGCCTGCTGTGGATTTACCGCAGCCGGGCATACCAACAAGCACAATGTTTTTCATCTGCTTTTCGAGTGCTGACAGTATTTCAAGCGTTTTGTTTTTATCAAAATCTGTTTTAATAAAACTTTCTGCCGCCTTAACTGCCTGGGCGCAGAGCATAACAAGTCCGTTTACCGCAGGAATTCCGAGCGCTTCGGCATCCAGAATAAACTTTGTTTTTGACGGATTATAAATGAGGTCGGCAACGCCCTGGCAGCTTTTGAAGATTGACAAATCAACAGGGCTTTCGCCGTTGTTCGGGTACATTCCAACAGGCGTTGTGTTGATTACGTAATCCGCATCGGCATGCTTTGTGATATTTTCGTAGTTGTCCGTTTCACTCCTGCGTGAAATAACGGTTATTTCCCTTGCGCCCTTGTCACGGCAGACGCAGACAACCGTTTTGGAGGCACCGCCGTTGCCGAGCACGATAACCTTTTTGTCCTTGACATCAAAGCCTGCGCTTTCAAGCAGAAACGAAAAACCGTAATAATCCGTATTGTCGCCGTAAAGTGTGCCGTCGGGCAGGCGTGTAACCGTGTTTACCGAGCCGATTTTCTTTGCCGAATCGGAAAGCCCCGACATATACGGCATAACGGTTTCCTTGTAGGGAATAGTGACGTTCATTCCGTCAAAGCTGCCGTTTATCATAAAATCGGCTATTTCATCGGGCTCTTTTTCGTAAAGCGGGTATTCGTAATCGCCTAAGAATGAATGAATCTGTGGTGAGTAGCTGTGGCCGAGCTTGCGGCCGAGTAGTCCGAAAACCATAAGGCATAATCTCTTTTCTTAGGGTGGTGAGTATAATCTGAACCCGTTTTTTGCGGGGCGGATTTCCGCCATCTCATCGTTAAAATACTCGTAAATCCGTTAGGATTTACTGCGTTTTGTGCCTTGATATGACAAAAATCCGCTTCGTAAAAAATCTGCGACCCAAAAGTGCAAATTTTTGATGGATTTTGGGATGTTGAGGATGCCGACAGGCTGTTGCCTTTCAAATCCGAAACGCCGAAAAGCCGCAAAAATTCACGCTTTTGGGCGGGTTCGGATTATTCTCGCCACCCTATACTATCTCCGAATAACTGCCGAGATAGGTGAAATTGTCAAGCTCTGTTTCAAGCTCACATATAAGCTGCTTGAGGGCAGGTGAGTAAACCGAAGTGCCTACATCAAAATAGAACATAAATTCAAAGTCGCTGCCGGGAATCGGACGGCTTTCGAGCTTTGTCATATTTATGCCGTGAGCATAGAAACGGGAGATGATTTTGTAAAGCGAGCCGGGCTTATGGGGAAGAATAAGCATAAGGCTTGTCCTGTCCGCACCCGGATAAATCTCGGGCTTTTTGGAAATGCAGATAAAGCGTGTGTAGTTACTGCCCTTGTTCTGGACTGCTCGTTTAAGCACGCTTAAACCGTAAAGTGCGGCACATTCGGCAGAGCCGAGGGCTGCAATATCTTTTCTGTCACTTTGGGCAACTGCCTGTGCGGCAAGTGCCGTGTTAGCATAGGCTGTGGTTTTTACGTCGTCAAGTGAGCTGAGAAAATCGCTTGACTGGCTGAGCGCCTGCTCGTGAGAAATAATTTCCTTTATATCCTCAAGCTTTGTGCCGGGCTTAACAAGCAGGCAGTGATTAATCTGCACTCTCGTGCTTCTTACGATATAGAAGCTGTGCTTCATCATAAGGTCGTAAATGCTGTTGACCGAGCCTGCCGTGCTGTTTTCAATCGGCAGTACGCCGTATTTGCAAAGCCCTGATTCTACTGCGTTGAACACGCCTTCAAAGGAATTGTTGTACATAATGTTGGGTAGTGCAAACAGCTTGTTGCACGCAACCTGTGCGTATGCACCCTCTGTGCCCTGGCAGGCAACGGTTGCTCTTTCCGGGAAGAGGGGAGAGGTATCTGATAGAGCAGAAGCGATTATTTTTTCGTATTTTGATTCAGGCAGAAGCAGCTTAGCCTGGTAGGACTTTGAAAGATCCATCAGCAGCGAAAACATCAGCCTAGTGTTAGCCTCGTGTTCTTCGCCTGCAAGGTCGGAAACACGCTGCAACAGCGCACGCTCCCGTGTGGGGTCATATATGCTCATTGAGTTTTGTCTTTTGTATTCTGCAACGCTTGCCGCCTTTTCCAATCTCTGCTTGAAAAGCTCAACAAGCTGGGTGTCAATATTGTCAATATCCTGTCTTATCTGCTGCAGGTCCATGTTATCTGTTCTCTCCAATCATCATATCGGCAATTGTCAGCGCCGCTGCCGCTTCAACTACGGGTACGGCACGCTGAACAATGCACGGGTCATGTCTGCCGACTATGTTAAGCGTTGTGTTCTCTTTTGCTTCAAGCGAAACCGTGTTCTGCGTTTTGTAAATAGAAGGTGTGGGCTTGAATGCAACCCGGAATATAAGCGGCATGGCGTTGGAAATACCGCCTAGTATACCGCCGCAGTTGTTTGTGCGTGTTTTTACCGTGCCGTTTTCATCAAAATAAAATTCGTCGTTGTTTTCGCTTCCGAAAAGCTCTGTGCTTTCAAAGCCTGCGCCGAATTCAATGCCCTTTACTGCCGGAATTCCGAAAACGTTAAGCGAAATCTTGCTCTCAATTCCGCTGAACATAGGGCCGCCGACACCTACGGGTAGACCGATAACGGCACATTCAACAGTACCTCCGACTGAATTACAGTCGTTCTTTGCGGCAAGAATTTCAGCCTTCATTATTTCGGCTGCACCGTCATCAATACAGGTGAAGGGCTTTCCCTTAAGAGCGGTCAACTCTTCGGCTGTTATATTTACGCTGTCAAATCTTTTATCATTAATGCCGTGAACACTTGCTATATGTGCGCCAACGGTGATGCCATTGCTTTCAAGCCATTGCATACATATTCCGCCTGCAATGCAAAGCGGAGCGGTGAGCCTGCCGGAAAAATGTCCTCCGCCTTTGACATCGTAATCCTTGCCGTATTTCATCTTTGCCGTGTAATCGGCGTGACCCGGTCTGGGCTTATCGTTGAGCTCGGAATAATCCTTTGAACGCTGGTTGCTGTTGTAAATGACTGCACGGATTGTTGTGCCGTCAGTCTTGCCGTCAGTTAATCCCGACAGAAATACAACCTTGTCCGCTTCCTTTCTTTGGGTGGAAAATTCGTCCTTTCCCGGGGCTCGTCTTGCCATAAATGCGGCAAGGCTTTCTTCGTCAATCTCAAAGCCGACGGGAAAGCCATCTATCGTAACGCCGATTTCGGGTGAGTGTGACTCGCCGAATATAGTTATTTTAATGTTTTCACCTGCAGAGGATTCCATAATGCATCTCCGTTAATCTAATTTTACTTTACCGCCCAGAGCTTTATACTCTTCAAAAAAAGTGGGGTAGGATTTGTTTACGGCCTCACAGCCGTTGATTACCGTTTCGTTTTCGCACGCTGCTGCCGCAATTGCCGCCGCCATTACGATGCGGTGGTCGTTGAACGACTCAACAGTACCGCCGCTTAGTTTTCCCGTTCCGTAAACGGTAAGTGTGTCATCTGTTGCCTCGGCACAGCCGCCAAGGTCGGTTATCATTTTTTGTGTTGAAAGCAAACGGTCGCTTTCTTTTATTTTCAGCCTTGCGGCGTTATAAAACACGGTTGTTGCCTTGAAAAAGCACGCCGTAGCTGCTAACACAGGCACAAGGTCGGGTATGTTGCCGACATCAATTCTTATATCCGAGCCGTATTTTTTTACAATTTCGGCAACTGCCTTATCGCCTTGCAATGAAGCATCTGTCAAGCTTAAACACTTTACGTTGTTGCCTTCAATTTCATTTGCACAGATAAAGAACGCTCCGTTCGACCAATCGCCCTCAACCGTGTATTTTTCGGGCGAAACATAGCCGTTATTTGCATATATTTTTATTTTGTTTTCAATGAATTCTGTTCTGATTCCGAAGTCGGAAAGAACGGATAAAGTCATATCGATATATGGCTTTGACTGAATTTCGCCGATTACCGTAACCGTTGATTCTGCGTGGGTTTGGGGCAGGCTGAGCAGCAGACCGCTTATGAACTGTGAGCTGACACTGCCGTCTATAACATAGTCACCCGATTGGAGCTTTCCGCTTACTGTCAAGGGGATGGTGTCGCCGCTTGTGCTGCACCCGTGTGAGCGTAAGGCTTCGCAAAGCTCTCCTATGGGTCTTTCGGGTAATCTGCCGCTGCCGTAAAGTGAAACCACTTTACCTAATGAGGCGGCAACGGGTAACATAAAACGGAGTGTTGAACCGCTTTCACCGCAGTTGAGCACTGCGTTTTCGGTTGAGTTGGTTATCGGTTCAACGAAAAAGCCCGTATCTGTTTTTGTGATTTTTGCACCAAGCTGTCTTAAGCAGTCAGCCGTGGCTTCAATATCGGCTGATGTGGTGGAGCAGTCAATTTTTGTTGCCCTGTCACTCAACGCCGCACAGATTAGCGCACGGTGTGCAACCGATTTTGAAGCAGGCGCTTTTACCTCGCCGCAGAGAGCAGAGGGAGTTATAATTGCTTTCATATTTTTTAATCACTTCAATCCGAGTGTAATAATTTCCTTGAGTTCGTTATAATCGCATTTTTGCAGTACACTTTCGCCCTTGCCCGTGGGAATAACGAGTGTTATTTTACCGTGGGCATTTTTCTTGTCCTTCAGCGTAACCTCAAAAACCTCGTCAACGCCGTAGGGACATTCAAAGGGGAGCTTGTGTTTTTTCAATAGTTCAATCAGAATTTCCAAAACTTCATTTTCGCATTTACCCATAGCAATTGCGGCTTTTGTGATTACCGCCATACCTATTGCAACTGCGCTTCCGTGCGGAGTGGTATAGCTGCTTAAATTCTCAACAGCGTGGGCAACGGTGTGACCGAAATTGAGGAACATTCTCTCACCCTTGTCAAATTCATCGGCTTCGACAACCCTTGCCTTAATCTGAACACAGCGTGCAATTATGCTTTCAATATCCGTGTTGCTTTCGGCAAGAATATCAAGAAACTCACTGTCGCAGAACATACCGTACTTGATAACCTCTGCCATACCGTTTGAAAATTCATTGTCGGGCAGGGTGTCAAAGGTGTCCGTGTCACAAAGCACGAGCTTCGGCTGATAAAAGGCGCCTGCAAGGTTTTTTCCGGCTGTAAGGTCTATTGCCGTTTTACCGCCGACTGATGAATCAACCGCCGCAAGCAGGGTAGTGGGAAGCTGAACGAAGTTTGTGCCCCTCATATAAACTGCCGCTGCAAAGCCGCAAAGGTCGCCGACAACACCGCCGCCCAGGGCAAAAAATGTGTCCGTGCGGCTCAGGGCGTTTTCTGCGGCGAATTCAAGTATTGCAATCAGATTTTCGGCAGATTTGGAGGCTTCGCCGTGAGGAATTACAAAGCTTAACACCTCAAAGCCTGCTTGCTTTAGCGAAGCACTCACTCTTTCAATATAAAGTGCGGCAACGTTGTCGTCGCTTATTATGAGTGCCTTGCCGTCAAGCCCGAGTGCTTTTGCTTCTTCGCCCGTTTTGTCAAGCAGACTGCCTCCGATTTTTACGCTGTAGGGCTTACCTGCATTAACCTCAATTATTTTCGTCACTGTCAACCGCTTCCTTCATAAGCCTGCCTTCACGCAGCAGGTCTCGGATTTTTTCTTCGTCTTTTTCCTTTAATGCTTCGCTGTATTTCTTTAAATTATCTACCATCAGGTCAATTTCCATAATCAGGTTTTCGGAGTTTTCAAGGAAAAGCTGTGTCCACATATTCTCGTTCAGCCACGCAACACGGGTCAGGTCCTTGTAGCTGCCTGCGGAAAAGCCCTTGTGAACCTTTGAACGGGGGCTTTTGACATATGCGTTTGAAACAACGTGAGCAAGCTGTGAGGTGTAGGCTATATTTACGTCGTGCACCTCGGGTGTGGATACCGTAACCGTGCCGAAGCCGGCTTTGAGAAGCACGTCACGAAGGTCTGCCAGTAAATGCATATCCTCGTTGGGCTTTGGCACAAGTATCATTGTTGCGCCGTCAAAAAGTGTTTCCTTGGAATTTTTAAGCCCGGAAAACTGTGTGCCAGCCATCGGGTGACCGCCCACAAAGTTGAAGCCGTTTTCTTCAGCTATTCTGAAACAGGGCGGACAGACAGTTGCTTTTGTACCGCAAAGGTCAACCACCGTTGCGCCTTTTTTTACCTTTCCGGAAATCTTATCTACATATTCTACCACAGCATTGGGGTAAAGTGCAACGAAAATATAATCACATTCGCCTATCGTTTTGTCGTCAAGCACTCCGTCGGTAATTCCTGCCATTACCGCATAGTCGGTAACGGGAGTATTTATATCGTAGCCGAATACGGTTTCGTTTGCTCTTTTAAATGCCTTTGCAAGTGAGCCTCCAATAAGACCGAGGCCGCATATACCTATTTTCATTGCATTCTTCTCCTTTGCTGTTAATTATCAGTCAAGCTCCGCAACTGCCTTGCGTATTGCGAATACACGCCTTGCAACGTCCTCAAACTGCTCGGGTGTGAGTGACTGCGGGCCGTCACACAATGCGTGCTGCGGGTCGTTGTGTACCTCTATCATAAGTCCGTCTGCGCCTGCTGCTGCGGCAGCCATAGCCATTGGCTTTACCAGCCTTGCAATACCGCTTGCGTGGCTGGGGTCAATTACTACGGGCAGATGTGTGAGCTCCTTGAGCATCGGTACGGCGGAAAGGTCAAGCGTATTTCTCGTGTAGGTTTCAAAGGTACGGATACCTCTTTCGCAGAGAATGATGTTCTCGTTGCCGCCTGCCATAATGTATTCAGCGCTCATAAGCAGCTCTTTAAGTGTGTTTGCAAGTCCTCTTTTGAGAAGTATCGGCTTGTTTGTTCTGCCAAGCTCCTTGGGCAGCTCAAAGTTCTGCATGTTGCGTGCACCAACCTGAATAACATCAACCTTTTCAAATAAGGGCAGGTGATGTGCGCTCATAATTTCAGTTACTATCGGCATACCTGTCTTTTCCTTTGCCTCAAGCAGCAGCTCAATACCTTCTGCGTGAAGACCCTGGAAATCGTAGGGTGAGGTTCTCGGCTTGAAAGCGCCGCCACGCAGAAGTGTTGCACCGCCTGCCTGTACCTTTGTTGCTACTTCAAGAATCTGTGCTTCGCTTTCAACGGAGCAGGGGCCTGCGATAATTGCAAATTCACCGCCGCCGATTTTTACGCCCGAGCAGTCAACTACCGTGTCGTCGGGGTGGAACTTTCTGTTTGCGCTCTTGAACGGGTCGGAAATTCTCTTTACGCTTTCAACTATGTCAAGACCTTCAATAAGGTCTGTGTCAATGGCTGTTGTGTTGCCTACAAGGCCGAGAATGGTCTGATATTCGCCCTTTGAAATATGAACAAGAACCTTCTGTTCTTCAAGCCAGCTTATAAGGTTGTCGAGCTGATTTTGTGTTGCGTTGCTTTTAAGTACTACTACCATTTTTAAAACACCTTTCAAAAAAATCAAGAGCCTTGCAGTGAAATTACTGCAAAGCTCTTTAAAATCGCTTTATATTCTGCCTTTGAATTAAGGCGCAGCAAAAATCACTTCTACTATTTATTTCTCGCTGAAATAAAAGTAAAAGTAAAAAAACTCGTATGCAGTTGCATTCATTTTGCAAAGCATAATACTGCGTCTCCCGTGTCAAAGATTGAGTGCATTATACACCCGTGATTTTTGAATGTCAATACTTTTTGCAAAAATAATTTTATCACTTTCAAGCGCTAAAGTTTTTGATAAAATTCTGCACTTTTTCTATTGCAATGCATATAGATTTTTGATAATATAATAAACTAGAATTTGTATTATATAAATTGTTTGGGAGGTGACGCTTTGCAGCAAGGGCTGATTGATTTGCACACCCACTCAACCTGCTCGGACGGGTCGATGACACCTGCCGAGCTGGTAAAGCACGCAGCACAAAACGGTCTTGCCGCAATAGCGCTGACCGACCACGACACCGTAAGCGGTGTTGAAGAAGCTGTTGAGGCAGGGGAGAGGTACGGCGTTGAGGTTGTGCCTGCAATTGAGTTTTCCGTTAAATCTAAAACGGAAACGCATATTCTCGGATACTTTATTGATGTTCACAACCCGAATTTGAAAGAAATCCTGGGCGAGATTATTGAAAAGCGGATTGAGCGCAACGTTATGACTGCGCAGCTTCTTAAAGACCTCGGCTTTGATGTTACGCTTGAAGAGGCTGCCTCGCTTGCGCCGGGCGGTATAGTCGGCAGGGCACATTTTGCACGGGTTATGTTGAACAAGGGCTATGTATCTTCCGTTAAGGAGGCGTTTGAAAAATATCTTTCTTCGGGTAAGCCTGCCTATTTCGGCAACCAGAAGTTAGAGGCGAAAACCGCAATTGAAGCCATACATTCCGCAGGCGGTGTTGCCTTTTTGGCGCATCCGCACCTTATAAAGATTTCCGATGAAGAACTGGAAAAATTTTTAATTGAGCTCAAATCTTACGGACTTGACGGCTTGGAAGGCTACTACACCGATTACGACGAAGAAATGCAGGAAAAGTTTCAGGCTATGGCAAAAAGACACGGGCTGAATTTGAGCGGCGGTACGGATTTTCACGCCGCAATGAAGCCCCACATTTCAATCGGTAAGGGCACGGGGAATATGGCAATTCCGTACAGCGTGCTTGAAAAAATAAAAGAAATTATTAATTGAGAGGTTTATTAATATGAAAGACTACATTCTTCACCTTGAAAATTCGGCAGACAAGTGGGAAAACTGTACTCCCCTTGGCAACGGCTCAATGGGTTTGAGCGTTTTCGGCAGAACAGACAGCGAGCTTTTTGTTCTCAACGAGGAAACCGTGTGGGATGAGCCCACCGAAATGAAGCCGGCAGGCGATTTCAAAGAAAAAATTGCCTATATCCGTTCACTGTTCCTCGAGGGTAAAAATTTCGAGGCGGCAAAGTGGGCAGAGGAAAACCTTGAAAATGATTTTAACGTTATCGCTTCCTTTGAGGTTGCAGGCAGAATTAACGTTGAGTTTGACAACAAGTCAAAGGCAAAGAATTACCGCCGTGACCTCAACCTTAATAAGGGTGTTGCAACGGTCAGTTATACCAAAAAGGATGTTGAAACGGTTGAGGAGTGCTTTGTTTCCTATGAGGAAAAGCTGATGGCTGTAAAATTCAGCTTCTCTGCTCCTTCTTCGTTCAATATTACCTATGACCGTGACCTTATTACCGAAAAAACGGCTGTCGGCAATAAGCTGGTTGCCTGCTGTGACACCGCACATAAAACTCACGCCTTCTGTGTTGCGGCAAAGGTTGATACCGACGGTGAGGTAATAGCACAAAAAGACAGTCTGCGTGTTGAAAACGCAAGCACCGCTGTGATTTACATAAACATAGTTTCGGATAATATTGATAAAAACTACAGAACAGCCTGCGTAGAAAAGCTGAGCAAGGATTTCGATTACGAAGCAATAAAGGCTGAACATACTAAGAGCTTCTCTTCAATTATGGAGCGCAGCGATGTTTGCTTTGACGCTGATGAGGCTCTTGAAAAGCTGCCTGTTGACAAAAGACTTGAAAGACTTAAAAAGGACGATAAGGCAACGGACTTCGGGCTGATGTCACTTTACTGGCAGTTCGGTAAATACCTGCTTGTCGGCTCAAGCAGACCGGGTTCTCTTCCTGCAAACCTCCAGGGTGTGTGGGGCGAAAGAATGCAGAACCCGTGGAACGCCGACTACCACACCAATATCAATTTGCAGATGAACTACTGGCAGGCAGAGCAGGCAAACATCAGCGAGTGTACAAAGCCGCTGTTTGATTATATGAACACTAATCTTCTTGAAGGCGGCAGAAAAGCTGCTAAGGATTACTACGGCTGCAACGGTACTGTTACCCACCACCTGAGCGACATTTACGGCTTCAATGGCCCTGCAGACGGCGTGTGGGGCTTGTGGCCTGTGGGCGGTGCGTGGCTCGCCTTCCATATGTGGGAGCATTTCCTCTACACCCGTGACCTTGGTTTCCTTAAGAACGAGGCGTATGAATACATAAAGGCCTGTGTTGATTTCTTCCTTGATTATATGGTTGAGGACGATAAGGGCAGACTTCTTACCGGTCCTTCTGCTTCACCCGAAAATGAGTACATCGGTGCGGACGGTAAGCCCGTCACAATGTGTATGGCTCCTACAATGGACAGACAGATTGTAAGAGGTCTCTTTGAATTCTACCTTGAAACAGAAAAGCTTCTCGGCATGGAGACAAAAACGGCTGAAAAGGTAAAGGCCGCACTTCCCAAAATTCCGCCTATGCAGGTCGGCAAGCACGGCCAGCTTATGGAGTGGATTGAGGATTATGACGAGGAAGACCCCGGACACCGCCACATTTCCCACGCCTTTGGCCTTTATCCCGCTTCACAGATTACGAGAAACACACCCGAGCTTTATAACGCAATCAGAGTAACAATTGACCGCAGACTTGCCAACGGCGGCGGTCACACGGGCTGGAGCAGAGCATGGCTTATCAACCTCTTTTCAAGACTGCGTGATGGCAACGAAGCATATAAACACATAAGACTTCTCTTCACACGCTCAACCCTGCCCAACCTTTTCGACACTCATCCGCCCTTCCAGATTGACGGTAACTTTGGCGGTGCGGCAGGCATAGGCGAAATGCTTCTGCAAAGCCACGAGGATGTAATCTCCCTGCTTCCTGCAACGGCTTGCTTCCTCTCCGGCTCCTTCAGCGGTCTTAAGGCAAGAGGCAATGTGGAGGTTTCCGCCAAGTTTAAAGAAGGCAAGGTTATTTCCTGTACACTCGTTTCAGAGTCTGCACAGACGGTTAAGGTCGAAATCAACGGTGAAACCGTAGACTGTGCACTTGAAGCAAATAAGGAATATGTAATCAGCGCATAAAGATAGCCTCTGCAGCGAGAATAAGTGCAACACCCGGTGAGCCTAAAACAGCCGCCGTGCCCAGCGTGTACCAGTTTACCGCTATGCTTATTCCCGTCGCAAGCCCGATCAGTTTAACCGCATAAAGTGCGGCTACACCCTGAAAAACCGTGGCGAAAAGCCCCTTGAAAAAACACTTTCTTCTGAGCATTACCGTCAGCATTGTAAGAACGCATACTGCGGCAAAGATTATTACAATTGTCGTAGCTTTCATTTTATTCCCTCTTTCCCTGTGCTGTCAGGTTCTGCTCTTTGGCAAGTGAGAGCATATACCTGTAGCGTGCCTTGAGCGCTTCAATTTCAAAAATCGTTGCCTCCACAAGGTCGCTGTCGCTTTGCAGCTCAAAGCGCTCGTATGCTCTTTCAAGTGCACGGCTGATGTCCTGGATTTCGTAAATGAGGCTTGTGTTTTCCTCATCAGCCTTTTTGCGGTTTAATAAATCAATCAAAGCAGCCATAATCTATCCTTTCTGTTCACAAACTGTATAACATTTTTATGTAAAGATAATGGACAAATATTCTTGTAATTATTCAACCCGATAAGGAGATTTCATTATGAATATCACAAAACTTATGCCCTTTGCTGTGCGCACTATATGGGGCGGCAGAAAGCTTATTGAAAACTACAACGTCAAAACAGACCTAGAAAACTGTGCCGAAGCGTGGATGCTTTCCTGCTTTAAGGATTTTGAGTCGAAGGCCTGCGGCGGCGAGTATGACGGACTTACTATGCCCGAAATTATCGAAAAGGCAGGCAAGGGCATTCTCGGCAAAAACGCAGAAAATTTTGACGATTTCCCGATTTTAATAAAGTTTATTGATGCGGCGGACGACCTTTCCGTACAGGTACACCCCGATGATGAATATGCCAAGCAGTATAACGGCGGCTTCGGTAAGACCGAGTGCTGGTATATTATGGACTGTGAGCCGGGCGCAAAAATTATCTACGGTTTTAAAAACAAAATAACAACTGAGGAATTTGCAAAGGCAATTGAAGAAAACAGAATTGAGGATGTTGTAAACTTCGTTGAAGTAAAGAAGGGCGATTTCTTCTTTATCGAGGCAGGCACGCTCCACGCTATCTGCAAGGGCATACTGCTTGCCGAGGTGCAGCAGAATTCAAACGTTACCTTCAGAGCCTACGACTATAACCGCTTTGACGCTAAGTGCAACGGCCCGAGACCGCTTCACATCAAGGAAACGCTTGATGTTACCAAGTGTGAGCCTCCGTGCCCGTCAATTCCCACCCTCACAAAGGTTGAAAAGCTTGACGGCGCAACAAAAACCGAGCTTGTCAGCTTTGAGCTTTTCAGCGTGAACAGAGTTGAGATAGACGGCACATACAAGAGCCTTGCCGATGAAAATTCCTTTGTACATATTATGATTCTCGACGGCTGCGGCAGAATTTCCTGCGGCGGAGTTACTCTCGATATCGCAAAAGGCGACGGCGTGTTTGTTCCTGCAAATGCAGGCGAGTACACCGTTGAAGGTAAGATTGAAATTTTAGAGAGCAGAGTTTAACGCAACAATAAATTGTTGCGAATGAATAATGAATAGTGAATAATGAATAATTGTTGGCGGGACACCCGCACCCGAAAATATAATGGGTGAGGGCGTAAGCCCTCTCTTTATTATTCATTATTCATCAGCGTATGCGGCTTCATTATTCATTTTTCATTAACAGTTTGTCACAGACAAACTGTAATTTGGAGTAACTATGGCAGTATTATCAGCACAAAATTTAAATATGTCCTTTGGCGACCGTGTGCTTTTTGACAAGGTTTCCTTTGATATAAAGGAAGGGGAGCGTGTCGGCTTAATCGGTGCAAACGGTACGGGTAAGACTACTCTTTTCCGCCTTGTTTTAGGTCAGGAGCAGCCTACCTCGGGCGAAATTCATCCGGGTAAAAATACCGTTGTCGGCTATATGGAGCAGCACGCCTGCCGCAATTCGGTAAGAAGTATTTACGATGAAATTCTCACCGTTTTTGAGCCGCTTATGCAAATTGAAATCCGCCTTGAGCAGTTAAACCGCCTTATCGATAAGGGCGGCGATATTGATGCTCTTATTGACGAGCAGCTTCGCCTGCACGAAAAGTACGAGCGTGACGGCGGTCTTACTTACAGAAGCCGTGCAAAATCAATGCTCACGGGTCTGGGCTTTCCTGTTGAAATGCATACTCTCGCCTGCGACAGGTTGAGCGGAGGTCAGCGGTCAAAGCTGAGCCTCGGCAAATTGTTGCTTTCTTCGCCCGATTTGCTGCTGCTTGACGAGCCTACAAACCACCTTGATATTGACAGCGTGGAATGGCTGGAAAACTTCCTTTCGGATTATAAGGGTGCGGCGCTGATTATTTCGCACGACCGTTATTTCCTCGACCGTGTCACAACACGTACAATGGAAATCGAGCACCGCAGAATGAGAATTTACAACGGCGGCTATACGAAGTTTATCGAGCAGAAGGAAAAGGACAAACTAATCGAACAGCGCCATTACGATAACACAATGGCAGAGGTTCACAGAATAGAAAAAATAATCGAACAGCAAAAGCAATGGAACAGAGAGCGAAATATCCGAACAGCAGAGCATAAGCAGAAATCAATCGACCGCTTGCTTGACGGACTTGAAAAGCCTGAGTCGGACGAGGCAACGCTGAAATTTAAATTCGGCACGCTTGTTGAAACTGGTAACGACGTGCTCATAACGCAAGGATTAACAAAGAGCTTTGGCGCAGAGCCTCTGTTTGAAAACGTCGATTTACTTATTAAGAAAGGCGAGCGTGCATTTCTGCTAGGCGCTAACGGCTGCGGAAAAACTACATTTTTGCGTGTGCTGATGGGTCAGTATATTCCGCAGGCAGGTATCCGCAAATTCGGCGAAAACGTAAGGGTAGGTTATTTTGACCAGTCGCTTGAAGGTTTGCACGAGGATAAAACCGTGCTTGACGAGGTGTGGGATCAGTACCGCAGATTAACCCAGACCGAGGTGCGCAGCGCTCTTGCCGCCTTCCTTTTCAGGGGTGACGATGTTTTTGCAAGGGTAGGCGATTTGAGCGGCGGCGAAAAGGCAAGGCTTGCTATGCTTAAATTAATGCTCGGCGGCTATAATCTTCTGCTGCTTGACGAGCCGACAAACCACCTTGATATAAGCTCCCGTGAAGCTCTTGAGGACGCACTTCTTGACTACGACGGCACTATGCTCATTGTTTCGCACGACCGCTATTTTATAAATAAGCTTTCCACCCGTATTCTTCGCCTTGGCAGAAACGGTGCAGAGGATTTCGGCAACGATTACGACGAATACCTTGCACGCCTTGAAGCCATAAAGGCGCAACAGGCCGCACAGCCCAAGGAGAAGGAAATAAAAGAGGACGGCTACAAGCAGCGCAAGCTGAAGGACAGCGAAAAGCGCAAGCTCGCAGCCGCCTGCCGAAGGGTAGAGGCTGAAATAACAAAGACCGAGGAAGAAATAAACTCGGCACAGTCAGAGCTTGAAAAGCCCGAAACTGCGGCAGACTTTGAAAAGGTTATAGAGCTTACCGCAAAAATTGACGAGCTCAACACAAAACTTGAACTTCTGCTTGAAGAATGGGAAGAAACCCAGAGCAAGCTGGAATAATTTAGGAGGTAATAAATAATGAAAAACATTACCAACGCACAATGGATTAAAAGCCCGAAGCTCTGTAAAGAGTGTGAAATCCGCTACACAAAGAACTTTGAGGTAAAAAAAGACCTTGTCAGCGCAAGCCTAGAGGCTACGGCACTGGGCGTATATGTTGTTGACATCAACGGCGAAAGAGTAGGGGACTATGTCCTTGCACCGGGCTGGACTGCCTATCAGAAGCGCCTGCAGGTTGAAACCTACGATGTGACCGCTATGCTCAAGGAGAATAATACAGTTTCAATCGGTGTCGGTCCCGGCTGGAAGGGCAGATATTTTACGGGTAACGAGCGTTGCGCAGGCTATTTCCTCGGCGTGCGTGAAACGGCACTTATTGCAGCCCTCACCCTTGAATATGCCGACGGCACAAGCGAGGTTATTTATACCGACGGAAGCTGGACGGCTGAACTCGGTAAATTCATTTCAACTGACCTTTACAACGGCTATACATACGACCCGAATTTTGTTGATGCAGAGCCGATGAAGGCTGTTGCATTCCCTCATAATAATAAGATTCTTCTTGACCGTCAGGGCGAAAAGGTTATTGAGCAGGAGAGAATTCCCGCCAAGGAAATAATTATCACCCCCAAGGGTGAAATCGTTGTTGATTTCGGTCAGAATCTCACGGGCTATGTTGAATTTAAAATCAAGGGCAGCAAGGGCGAAACCGCCGTTATTCACCACGGTGAGGTGCTTGATGCTCAGGGTAATTTCTACAGGGATAACCTTCGCTCCGCAAAGGCACAGGCTCGCTTTGTCTGCGACGGTGAGGAGCATATCTGCAAGCCCGATTTTGATTTCTTCGGCTTCCGTTACATAAAGCTCGAAAACTGGAGCGACGAAGTCAAGCTCGAAAACTTCACGGCTATAGTTGTCCATTCCGAAATGAAGCGCACGGGTCACTTTGAGTGCTCAAGCAAAATGCTCAACAAGCTCTACCACAACGTTATCTGGGGTCAGAAGGGCAACTATCTCGACGTGCCTACAGACTGTCCGCAGCGTGATGAAAGACTCGGCTGGACGGGTGATGCACAAGTCTTTGTAAAGGCGGCTGCCTATAACTTCGATGTTGAGCGCTTCTTTATCAAGTGGCTTGCCGATTTGAGGGCAGAGCAGAGACCGTGGGGTACTATTCCTCACGTAATTCCCGATCTTTTCGATGTTGACGAAAATTCCTCTGCCGCCTGGGCGGATGCTGTAACGGTTTGTCCCTGGCAGATGTATCTGTCCTACGCAAACAAGGATTTGATTGCCGAATCGCTTGACTCAATGAAGAATTATATTGAGTACATTGAAAATAGCAGCGTTGACGGTATCTGGTGCAAGAGCTGGCATTTCGGCGATTGGCTTAACCTTGATGCAAGCGATGTCGGCAAGTGCGACATCGGTACGAATAAAGACCTTATTGCAACCGCTTACTATATCTATTCAAGTGAAATCCTTATCAAGGCTATGGAGCTTTGCGGTGAGGATGCTTTTGAATACAAGACGAAGCGAGAGAATTCAATCATTGCTTTCCGTAATATGTTTATGGAAAACGGCAGAATTAAGCCCGAATACGCAACACAGACTGCCGCAACCCTTGCCGTACACTTTGGTATTTCAGATAACCTTGCAGAAACCGCAAAGCAGCTTAACGACCTTGTAACCGAGTGCGGTCACCTTAAAACAGGCTTTGTCGGCACACCGTATCTTCTCCACGCACTTACCGATAACGGCTATGTAAAGACCGCTTACGACCTTATTCTTCGTGAGGATTATCCGTCGTGGCTCTTCTCGGTGCGAATGGGTGCAACGACTATCTGGGAGCACTGGGACGGTATGCGTGAGGACGGCACAATGTGGAGCACGGAAATGAATTCCTTCAACCACTACGCATACGGTGCCGTTGCCGACTGGATGTACGGCGATATGGCAGGTATCAAGATTGACGAAAAGAACCCTGCTTATAAGCACATTCTCTTTAAGCCCTATACCGATTCACGCATTGACTGGGTAAAGGCAAGTGTTGATACACGCAACGGCCTTGTCAAGAGCGAATGGAAGCGTGAAAACGGTAAAACAACATATATTTTCACTGTTCCCGAGGGCTGTACCGCAACGGTAACTCTGCCCGACGGAGAATACGAAGTCGAAGCAGGCACACACAGCTATATTGTGTGAAATAGTAAGGAATAAAGTAGAAATAAGTAATAATAAATCTTTTCTTTTCGAATATTGTTGTTGACACTGTAATTTAAGTGTGCTATATTCAACCCGTAAAAGCATATTCCCAAAATAAACTTTTAGGAGTGACTAAAATGTCAAAGTCAAGAAAAATACTTCTTGCTGTTGTCGCTGTAGCGATTGTCGGTCTGCTCGTCTGGGCAGGCGTTTCGGGCGGCGCAATGGCAACTGCTCCCTGTGTTGATTGCGGCGGTGCAGGTCTTGTTGACGGTGCAGACTGCGAAACCTGTGCAGGTGCAGGTCAGGTTACGGCTTCCTGGTGGGCTCTCGTTCCCCCGGTAATCGCTATCGGCCTTGCCCTTGTAACCAAAGAGGTTTACAGCTCACTTTTCATCGGTATCCTTGCAGGTGCTCTTCTCGGCTCAAATTTCAGCTTTACCGGCACTATGGATATCCTCACTAACGACGGTCTTATTTCCGCCGTATCCGGTACAGCAGGTATCTTCGTGTTCCTCGTTGTTCTCGGTATTCTTGTTGCCCTTGTCAACAAGTCGGGCGGTTCAGCTGCTTTCGGCCGCTGGGCACAGACCCACATCAAGTCCCGTACAGGTGCAATGCTTGCAACCTTTGTTCTGGGCGTACTTATCTTTATTGATGACTATTTCAACTGCCTTACAGTCGGCTCCGTTATGCGCCCCGTAACAGACAGCCACAAGATTTCCCGTGCAAAGCTGTCTTACCTTATCGACGCTACTGCAGCTCCGATTTGTATGATTGCTCCCATTTCTTCCTGGGCAGCAGCAGTTTCCTCCTACGCTCCCGAGGGAGAAGGACTGTCTCTGTTTATAAAGGCAATTCCCTTCAATTTCTATTCACTTCTCACTCTCATTTTCGTGGTTGCTCTTGCAGTTATGAAGTTTGACTTCGGCCCGATGAAGCTTCACGAGTTCAACGCTATGAAGAACGGTGACCTTTACACCTCAGGCGAAAAGGCAGAGGTTACGGAAGAGGGCTTCAACCCCAAGGGTAAGGTTCTTGACCTTGTTCTTCCCATCGTTGTTCTTATTATTGCCTGCGTATTCGCTCTTGTTTATGTCGGCGGTATTTTCGACGGTGCTGATTTCATTACAGCCTTTGCCGATACTGATGCTACAGTCGGTCTTCCCTGGGGCAGCATTATTGCTCTTGTATTCACAATTGCTTATCTTGCGCTTCGTAAGGTTGTTACCGTTAAGGAAGCTATGGAGTGCATTCCCAAGGGCTTTATTGCAATGGTTCCCGCTATCCTTATTCTTACCTTCGCAACAGCTCTTAAGAATATGACAGCCGTTCTCGGCGCACAGCCCTTTGTTAACGATGTTATGTCTAACGCAGGTGCTCTTGCAAAGTTCCTTCCTGCTATTATCTTCCTTGTTGCTTGCTTTATTTCCTTCTCAACAGGTACATCATGGGGCACATTCGGTATCCTTATCCCGATTGTTGTTGTTATCTTCGAAGCAGGTGATCCTCTCCAGATTGTCGCAATGTCCGCTTGCCTTGCAGGTGCTGTCTGCGGCGACCACTGCTCACCCATCTCCGATACAACAATTATGTCCTCCGCAGGCGGTCAGTGTAACCACCTCAACCACGTTTCAACCCAGCTTCCCTACGCTATGACGGTTGCTGCGTTCTCATTCGTAGGTTATGTTATCGCCGGCTTCGTACCCAATGCTGCTATTGTTCTTCCTCTTATGATTGTTGTTATGCTTGCAGGTATGTTTATCATCAAGTTCACAACATCCAAGAAGGCAGTTAAGTGAAATTGAATTAATCCACGAATCAGTCACGGTTATCCGTGGCTGATTTTTTTATATGGTAAACAGCAGCTTTTCTCAGCTTAATAATTGCAGCAAGGTTGGGTATAGCCATAAGTGCGTTGAAAATATCGGAAAGCGCCCACACCGTGTCGAGTGAAACGCAGGTGCCTATAACCGTGCAGATTAAAAACACGGCTCTGTAGGGTGTCACTGCCTTTTCGCCAAAGGCGTATTCTACTGCTTTTTCGCCGTAAAAGCCCCAGCCGATTATCGTTGCAAAGGCAAAAAGGCAAAGCGCAACGCACACGAAAATTCCGCTTGAATTCCCCAAAATATCCGAAAAAGCGGCAACACTCATCTGTACGGGCGAAAGGGGAGCGTTACTTCCGTAAGCTCCGCTTGTCATAAGCGCAAGAGCGGTCAGCGTGCACATCAGCACCGTGTCAATAAAAACCTCGGCAATTCCCCATAAGCCTTGCTCAAACGGTTCACGGACATCAGCCGAAGCGTGCACAAGGGGAGAAGAGCCTAAACCGGCTTCGTTGGAAAATACACCCCGTGCAAAGCCCTCCTTAATTGCCTTTGAAAGTGTGTACGAGCCCACGCCTGCCGACAGTGAGCCGAAATCAAACGCCGAAACAAAAATCTGTTTGATGCACGTAAAGATAAAGGTATAATTCTTTATTATTACTGCCAGCAGAGCAATTATCACTGCCAGCGAAAGCGGCGGAATAATTTTTTCAGTAACGCCCGAAACCCGCTTTACTCCGCCGAAAATAACCATGCCTGCAACGGCGGCAACGGCAACACCGAGCGCAACGGGTACGGCTTCAGTCTGCTCACAAACAGCGGTGCTGATAGCGTTTGCCTGTGTCATATTTCCCATTCCGAGTGCCGCACCAACGCAGAAAACGCTGAAAACGCAGGCGGTTTTTCTTCCGAAGGCCTTTTCTATGTACAGCAAAGAGCCGCCCATCCACTCGTTTTTTTCGTTCCTTGCCCTGTATTCTATGCCGAGTATATTTTCCGCACAGCTTGTCATTTCACCAAGCAAGGCAGAAACAACCATCCAGAAAACTGCGCCGGGGCCGCCGAGAGTCAGCGCACTTGCAACACCTATTATGTTGCCTGTGCCCATACAGGCGGCAAGGGCTGCGGAAAGAGCGGCAAAAGGTGATATTCCGTCTTTTGTGTCGGATTTTTTTATGTTGCCGAAGGTTGAGCGGAATATAAATACGGGTCTGCGTATCTGTAAAAATCCCGACTTTATGCTGAAATATAACCCTACCCCGAAAAATGCCGCAAGCAGCAGCGGATTCCAGCAAAGCTCCCGTATTGTAAAGATTATCCCTGACATAATTTTTCACCAAAAATCAAAATAAGTCTTTATATTCTAATTAATATGATGTATGATGTTGGTGTAGTATAGCAAATTACGGTTTAGCGCAACAATAAATTGTTGCGAATGAATAATGAATAGTGAATAATGAATAATTGCGGGCGGGACACCCGCACCCGAATCTTAATAATATGGGTAAGGGCGTAGCCCTTCCGTTATTATTCATTATTCATCAGCGTA
>JAZUQA010000003.1:0-105124 GCA_045605425.1 Acutalibacteraceae bacterium | reverse complement strand
AAATTATGTATCTTACGACATAAAACGTAAGAAAAAGAAAGGAGTCAAATTATGAAAATTGATAAAGTAAATATCAACAATCTTTTACCGTTTAATGAAAATCCTTACCGAATCCGTGAGGGTGAAGAATTGGAATCGCTGCTTGACAGCATAAGTGAGAACGGAATAATCTCACCACTTGTTGTCAGAACTACGGAGGAGAAAGGCAAATACGAAGTCATATCGGGACACCGCAGATTACACGCTGCCCGAATGCTTAATCTTGAAACCGTTCCCGTTACAGTTTGTGATGTAAGTAGAGAAGAAGCAATGATTATGCTGGTTGACAGTAACCTGCATAGAGAACATATTTTACCGAGTGAAAAAGCTATGGCATACAAGCTGAAACTCGATGCTATGAAAGCACAAGGAAAGAGGACAGATTTAACTTGTGGACAAGCTGTCCACAAGTCCAGAGAAGGTGTTTCTGACACCGACAGCGGCAGACAGGTACAAAGATATATCCGTCTGACTATGCTTATACCTGAACTGCTTAAAATGGTAGACGAAAACAAAATTGCGTTTTCCGTTGCAGTGGAGTTATCGTATCTTGATGATTCCAAACAGTATGAATTATTGGGAATAATTGAGGAAACAGAATGTACTCCGTCATACTCTCAGTCAAACAGAATACGAAAGCTGTTCCAATCGGGAGAACTGAATAAAAACTCAATTAACACTATTATGAACGAAGAAAAAGCCAACCAAAAACCGATGTTTAAAATGTCTATGGAACGATTACAGAAATACTCTCCGAAGGCTGATGAAAGACAAATGCAAGAGTTCATTATCAAGGCTTGTGAATATTATGCGAAGTATTTACAGAAAAAGAGAAATCGGGAGGCAAGATGATGAGATTTTGGCAGTTTATAAAATCAAAATTTCTTGAAATAATTGGCAGCACCCGTGCTGAATTAAAACTCAACAAAGACGATGAAGCAAATGAATATGTTATCAACGGTGTCCGTTATCTTGTTTCATCCAGTTTCAGCGAAACAGAAAACAAAACTATAAAAGAAAAATTATCAGATTTTATCGGTAGCGATTTCGCACATTTGACAACTGACGAAGATAAAAATACAATACAAGCGGAATATGTATGTTCGACTGCTGGAGAGGAGGATTAATGCAGTCAAATAAAGTAGGAATTACTGCTCTGTACTGCCGTCTTTCGAGAGACGATCGTACAGACAAGGAGAGTAACTCAATAGCTAATCAAAAGAAATTGCTCGCTCAAAAGGCAAAAGAATTGGGGCTGTCTAATGTTAAATACTATGTTGACGACGGTTACACAGGTACAAACTTCAACCGCCCGGGATTTCAGGATCTGCTTGACGATATTGAAATGGGATATATCAGCACGATTATGGTGAAAGATTTATCCCGTCTCGGCAGAGATTATGTTTCAGTCGGTCATTATACGGACAGCTTCTTCCCCGACCACAACATAAGATTTATTGCAATCAACGATTTGGTTGACAGTGCAGAGGGCGAAAACGAAATTGCGCCGTTTAAAAACATAATGAACGAAATGTATGCCCGTGATATTTCAAAGAAAGTCCGTTCCGCTTGCCGTATCAGAGGTAACTGCGGAGAGCCATTGGCACAGCCGCCTTACGGATACAACAAAGACCCACTGAATCCAAAGAAATGGGTAATTGATGTTGAGGCTGCCGAAGTTGTCAGAAGCGTTTTTGAAATGTGTCTTGAGGGCAAGGGTAACGAAACAATCGCTCACATTCTGCACGAAAACAAGGTGCTGAAACCGAGAGCGTATTGGCAAAGCAAAGGCATCGGCAGAGGCGGCAAAAAGGCTTATGAAGACCCATATAAATGGTTACCGTCAACCGTATCGGGGATACTGCATCAGCAAGAATACTGCGGTGATGTAATTAATTTCAAGACCTATTCAAAGTCATTCAAAAACAAAAGACGGTATATGAACGACCGTGAAAACTGGCTGATATTCAAAGATGTTAATGAGCCTATTATTGACAGAGCGGTTTTTGAAATGGTGCAGGAGAAAAATGCAAAAACCAAACGCAGAGCACCCAAGCCCGAAAACGGCGAAAAAAGCATCTTTTGTGATTTTCTTTACTGTGCCGATTGCGGTAAAAAGCTGTGGTCGCACGTCAATCCACGAAACAAGGATATTCATTTCTTCAGTTGTTCCAATTACAAGAAAGATTATCGTGGCACTTGTGAAAGCAGGCATTATGTAAGAACGGATGCAATAGAGCAAATCGTTTTGTTGGAGTTGAGAAAGCTCATTTCATTTATGGAGTATGATGAAGAGGCTTTTGCAGAAATACTTTCAAACAAAACCAATGCCGACATATTTGCACAGAAGAATCATTTACAAGCCGAGTTGAAGAAAACTATCGAAAGAATTGAAACGGTTGAAAGACTTTATCTTAAACTTTATGAGGACAATTCAAGCGGCAAGGTTACAGACGAATGGTTTATGTGTATGTCACACAAGTATGAGGTTGAAAGAGTTGAGTTAAAAGCAAAGGTTCCCGAGCTTCGCACACAGATTGGCTCTTTGGAAAAAACGCAAAAGGGCAAAGAAATCTTTATAGCCGCAATACGGAAGTTTATGCAAATGGAAAACCTGACAGCACCTCTGCTACACGAACTGATTGACCGAATTGAAGTTCACGAGATTGAAGGCACAGGCAAGAACAGAACTCAAAGAATCGTTATCCATTACCGATTTGTGGGTTACCTGGAATTGCCAACCGTCAGCGAAAATTACAAAGCAGATATACGGCAAGGTGTCGCAATTGAATACCTGACAGCATAAAACAAGAAAGGTAGCAAAACTCAACGGTCTGCGACCAATAAAAACTGATTTTTAGCAAAAAAGAGAGTGTTAACAACTCGAATCCGTTATTAACACTCATAATGGCCCGCCCGAAGGGATTCGAACCCCCGTCCTTCAGAATCGGAATCTGCTGCGATATCCAGCTTCGCTACGGGCGGAAAACATAACTATTATAAACGCAAAGCATGGAAATTTCAAGGCTTTTTTGTAAAGTGGGTTGCTTATTACGGAGAAAACATTTTGATTATTACAAGGGAGATTATTCCCGTAGCTATGCCTGCAACGGATTTTTTGCTCAGCCTCTCGTTATAAACGGTTGCAGCAACAAGCGCGGAGATTATAGTTCCGCCGCCGTTTATGAAGGTGAAAAGTATTACAGGGGATACGAGCTTTGTGCAGACGGTAGCAAGCTGATTTATCACAAACACCGCAACCGCAAGGGCTATGCCGCAGATTATGAGCACACGCGGATATTTGACAGTTGAGCCTGCCGCCCTGCTTTGCTTAGCCATTGCGAAAAAAGTAATTCCTGCAAGCGTGGCGATAACGCCGAAGGAAATGAACGAAAAAACGCTTATATCGCCGTTGGGCACGTATTGCGTGAAGGCCTGCTGTGCAAGCATTGTTCCGCCGTTTGAGAGCATTGAGCCAATGAGCAGTAAAACGGTTTTTAAACTGAAATTTGAATATATGGCTTGTGAGGCGCCTATGAGCAGGTAAGCCGAAGCAAAGAAAAGAATGAGTCCTACGACCTGCATAGTCGCTATCGGTCGGTTGAAGAAAAGCGCGCCGGCTATTATCGGGATTATCATTCCCGCCGTGCCGAACATTGAGTTGAGGCTTACCGTTCCGCTTTTCATTGCATAGGTGCCGCAACAGCCCGAAACGAAAAGGCAAAGACCGGAGGCGGCTGCAATCAGAACGGTTTTAATATCGGGGCGAAAGCCGTTCCCGGCGGCTATTATCAGCGCCAGCCCCAATATCGAGGAAACCGCGTTTTTAAAGGCGCTGTCGCCCACGAGTATAGTGATGTTTTTTATTTCGTTGCTTGAACGCTTCCCGAACAGCGCCTGAACGACACGAAAAAGCAGAATTATGCCGATGTAAAGTCCCGCCATTTATTTCTCCTTAATCAAAACGGCGGAAAACAAATCTAATTTAATTACCGCTTCGCTTGTTGTGCTCACAAGCTCGGCTTTGTGGCTCTTGTCGAGCAGATATATTTCGTAAGTGCCTTCCTTGCCGAAATCAACGGAAAGTTCAACGGGCTCGGTGTCATCTTTTTCGCTGTAGTGGGTTATAATTGCCGTGACTCTGCCGCTTTTGTCAACACCGCAAAGGGAAAAGATGTTTTCAATTTCGTTTTCAGCTCTTATTTCCTTTACGCAGTCGTAAAGTTTGCCGTACCAATAAAGAGGATAGTAGCCGGGAAGCTTTTCGTAGGTATAAAAATCGAACGCACCGTTAAAGCAGGAGGGGCGGGTGTCGTAGTACATCAGCATATCAACCGGTGCCTGCTGTGCTGCACAGATGCACGCTGTAGTAAAGGCGGCTCCCTTTACACCGTGAATAGCCTTGAGCGAGTATACATAGTCCTCCGACCAGCCACGGATATAGTTCCATTCATTGAGTATGCTTTCTGCTTGGTTGTAGCCATATTTGTTCATCAGGGCTTTTATACGCTCCGCCTTGGCAGAAAGCTCTGAGGGCTTGGTGCAGTAGATGTGCCAGGAAAAGAAGTCGAGCGGTACATTCCTTTTCTGCATTTCGCAAAGGAAATCCTCGGCCCATTCTTCGCTGCCCGCTATGGCGGGCCCACCTATTTTAAGGCTCGGGAAGCATTGCTTAAGATGCTTTGCGGCGATTTCGTAAAAATCGAAAAACTGAGCTCTTGTACCGCCCCAGGTGCGCTTGTTGGGTGAGTCATCAGGGTCGAGGTCAGGCTCGTTCCAAATTTCCCAATATCGCATATTCAGGTTATAGCCGTTTGCCCAGCCCTCGTTGTAGTGGCGGATTATGTGCTCGCAGATTACTGCCCACTTTTTGAAATCCTTGGGCGGAAGCGTGCCGTGCTTTTTTATTTGGTGCTCTATCGACTGACCTAAGCGGAAAAAGGTCTGCGTACCGGCATCGAGGCAGACTAATACGCTCTCATCGGTGCAGGCGAAATCATAGGAGTCCGGGTTGTACGGGTCAGCATCAAAGTTTGGGAAAATATAGGTTATATCGTGGCTGTAAGGACCGCCGTAAATGCCTTGAAGCGCGGAATCGTGGTTTCTTGAATAGGGTATTTTTGCCGCCTTGTAGTCTTGGAGATTGCTGCGGTATTGGTCGTTGGCGTGGCGCTTGTGCCATGGGCCGCCGTTCGTTGCGTTGAGTGTTTTGAATTTCTTGCCCTCTTGTGTGAGGTCAAATTTTAAAGCTTGCATACTGACACCCTTTCAGAATGTATTTGGTTGTTTTCGCTTTGATTGTATTGCCTTTGCCAACAAAAATCAAGGGAATGTGCAACGAAAAATTTTCGTAATTTTACGGTTGAATATTTCTTCTGGGCGCCATATAATTTTTTTAGGCAGGTGATGCGCAATGATTACTCTTTCCAAAATAGCCCGTCTTGCAAACGTTTCCGTTTCGACGGCATCAAAGGCGTTTGCCGGCAGCGGCGAGATAAGCGAGCAAACCCGTGAGATGGTTTTCAATGTTGCAAAAAAGCACGGCTGTTTCAAGCGGTTTTACAACGCCAAATATCCCAAGCCGGTAATTGCTATTATCGCGCCTGAGCTTAGCAGCGCGTATTATACGCGCTATCTTTCACTGCTTCAGACTAAGCTTGAAAGCGAAAATTGCGAGCTTTGCTTTTCCGCAAGCAACTTTTCGCCTGAGTGTGAAAGGGCTTTGCTGGAATACTACTACAAGCATTCAAACGTTGACGGCATAATAGCAATAGGAATGCACTGTAATCCTGAGCCTGATTGTGAGCTTCCTGTCGTGTTTATCAATTCCTCGTCCGTAACGGCAGATGCATCTGTTGTTTCAAATGGTATAGGCCCTGCGCTGAGTAAGAGCGTAGCTTATCTCAAGCAACGCGGCGTGACGGATATAGGATTTATCGGGGAGGAGCTTACTGCAGGTAAGCTCATGCTTTTCAAAAGCGCGCTCGAGGAATATTCTATCCCCGTACGCAGTGAGCTTATTGCCGTTACAAAGGAGCGCTTTGCGCCCGGAGGCTATCTTGCTATGCAGGAGCTGCTTGACAAGGGTATAGTGCCGCGAGCCGTTATATGCGCTTACGACTATATGGCTATAGGCGCAATCAGATGTATTTTGGATAACGGGCTGAAGGTTCCGGAAAATGTTGCCGTGCTCGGAATGGATGATATTCCGGAGGCGGAATATCTCAATCCTCCGTTGGCTTCGATTGGTGAGCCTGCACAGGAGCTGTGCGAGGCTGCCGTGCAGACCGTTCTGAGTATGATAAATTCACAGCCGTTTGAAAGAAACCGCATCGTTGCTTCGGAATTTGTGTTGAGGAAATCCTTTGAGATTTAGCCAAACAGCAAAGTCTTCCCTGAGGCTCGGAAGTGCTGTAATGCGCTTGCTCTTTTTTACGGCTTATGGTATTATAGTTTTAATCCTTATCTGAAAGGAAAGAGTTATGAAAAACAAATCATCCATTGTGTTTACGGGTGACATCGGCTTTGACAGATTTATGTACGGCAAGTGGAATGACGAAGAGCTTGTTTCCTCCGAGGTGCTCCGATTTATGCACTCGGCAGACCATGTTGTTGCCAATGTCGAGGGCCCTGTTGCGCCCGTTGAACAGAACACAACTAATGACGGCGCAAAACAGTTGCTTCACACAATTGACCCTGAGGCAGTAAAGGTGCTCAATAACTGCCACGCCGATATATGGAACATCTGTAACAACCATATTATGGATGCAGGGGAGTACGGAATTAAAAGCACGCTCGAAATTGCCAAAGAAAACGGTGTTCAGACTATCGGTGCCGGTATGAATATATTTGAGGCACGCAAGCCCGTTATTTTAGATGAAGCAGGCGGAATAGGTATGTTCGGTGTCGGCTATCAGCGTGCGTGCCGTAAGGCGGATGAAAACAAGGCAGGCTGTTACAGCTGGAGTGACCTTGACGAAATTCAGAACACGATAAATGAAATAAAGGCGAAATGCCGTTGGTGCGTTGTTGTTGCCCACGCAGGCGAAGAGTTTACGCCTCTGCCCTCACCCTATACAAGGGAGAGATACCACAAATATCTTGAAATGGGTGCGGATATTGTTGTTGCGCACCATCCTCACGTGCCGATGAATTATGAAACGGTAGGGGATAAGGTAATCTTTTATTCACTCGGCAATTTTATTTTTGATACACCGTATCAGCGTTCGCAGTTCAATACCGAGTTCGGTCTGCTTGTCAAAATCAATTTCACCGAAACCGAATTTTCGTGGGAGCCTATGGGGCTTGAAATTATCCGTGGCGATGAAAAAATTGTAAAAGCACCGTTACCGAGGATTTTTACCGATGTGCAGGAGGAAGAATATGAGCTTCTCTCTCCGCTTTCGGCTAAAATGCACATTGCCGCCACAAAACGGCAGATGACCTTTTTAAACCCCGACCGCTTTAAAAACGCAACCGAGGAGGAGTGGGCGGAGCATTTTGCCGAGCCGCTTCGTACAGGTCGTGTACCCGGCGAAACGCTCGATTTCTTCATCCTTGTTCCCCTTGCTGAAAAAGAAAAGGAAAAGGCGTGGGAAAAGAGTAAGTTAGAGGACGTAAAACAGTATATATTGGAGCAGATGTAAAATTTAGCTTTTTTGTAAGAATTTTGTTCCTTATTTTTAATTAAATAAACTGTAAAATAACCTTAGGTAAGTTCAGCTTAACTTATCCCGAGGAGAAATACAGATGAAAATAAAAACAAAGGACTTGAGCTACGAAAAGGTTATCGCTTTGCCGAGGTGCGAACGCATTAAACCGCAAAAGCCCAATATATTGCTTTCAAGTGTTATCCGTCTTGCATCAATACCCGATTTGCTTGCAACAAATTTTTCTTACACAACGCAGCGGATGGAAGAAGTTAAGGACAAGCCCTGCCTTATCCTTATGAATCATTCGAGTTTTATTGACCTTAAAATTGCATCAAGAATATTTTATCCCAAGCCCTACGGCATAGTCTGCACCTCGGACGGCTTTGTCGGCAAGAAAAAGCTTATGAGCATGATAGGCTGTATTCCGACACGAAAATTCGTCAGCGATTTTACGCTGATTGAGGATATGCAGTATCTGCTCAAAGAGAAAAACACAAGCGTGCTCATGTACCCCGAAGCCAGCTACTCGTTTGATGGCACGGCCACCGCCTTGCCGAGGAAAATGGGTGTGCTTCTCAAAAGGCTGGGAGTGCCCGTTGTTACGGTAATTACAAAGGGTGTGTTTGCCCGTGACCCGCTTTACAATATGCTCCAAAAGCGAAAGGTAAAGGTAAGCGCTCACGTGAAATGCCTGCTGACACCGCAGGAAATTAAAGAAAAGTCAACGAAAGAGCTGGACGAGCTTCTGGATAGGGAATTCAGCTTCGACAATTTTGCATGGCAGAAGGTTAACGGCGTTGAGATAAACGAGCCGTTTCGTGCCGACGGGCTGCACAGAATACTTTATAAGTGCTGTGAGTGCGGTGATGAGAAGAAAATGAACGGCAAGGGCACCCGTCTTTCTTGCTCAAACTGCGGTAAGGAGTGGGAGCTTACACCGCTTGGTGAGCTTTCCGCAACCGACGGAAAAACCAAATTTTCCCATATACCCGATTGGTATGCGTGGGAGAGAAAATGTGTCCGTGAGGAGCTTGAAAGCGGCACATATAATATGGAAACAGATGTTACAATCAGAATGATGGTCGATTATAAAGCGATTTACAATGTCGGTAATGGTAAACTGCTTCACACTGTTGACGGCTTCAGGCTGACAGGCTGTGACGGGAAGCTCAAATTTGAGCAGAATCCTCTTGCAAGCTACAGTTTGTATGCAGATTATTATTGGTATGAGATTGGCGATGTTATCTGTATAGGTAATAATGATGTGCTGTATTACTGCTTTCCGCAGGATAATACACCCGTTGCAAAAACAAGAATGGCGGCAGAGGAATTATATAAGCTGACAAAACAAAAACGTAAAAAGACGAAGTAAGGAAAGTTTCTTTGCTTCGCCTTTTTCTTATCTGCAAAGTTCAAATTTGTCGCTTTCTTTTAAATCAAGCAGGGTTATTACGTCCTCAAAATTCTGCTTGACGTCAATCAAGGCTGCTTGCTTGTGTGAATCGCTGCCGAGGTAGAATTTGCAGCCGGAGTCCTTGGCTATGTGATAGGGCTTGAGCAGAATTTCCTTTGCTTCCTCGCTCATATTCAGCGTTTTCATATTCAGCTCAATGCCTAAAGCTTTTTCAGCGCAGTCAGTAAAGAAGGCGTACAGCCTTTTTTCATCGAGCAGCTTTATAACCTCAGGTGTGCGTTCTTTAAAAATATGTCCGCAGGTCAGGTGTGCTATGCCGATTTTGTGCCACGGCAAGTCCTTTTGAAGTAACGCTTCGTTGCGCTCAAACCACAGCCCTGCCGCTTCTTCGGGAGTTTTGATTTTCGTTCTCACCGTGTTGCCGTCAAGGTGCATGTGTGTTGTGGCAACGGTCACGAAGTTAAACTTTTCAAGTCTTTCGGGGCTTATGCCAAAAACGAAATTGTAGTCCATATCCGCTTCCGCACCGAAAAGAAACTGCACGTTTTCGCTTTGCGGTAATGGCAAAACAGAGCACACGGGCTCAAAATAATGCTTCTCAATCCACTCGGCTTCGCTTGCAACCGTTTCATCCCAGAAATGGTTGGTCAGGCAGATTTTTTTGTAGCCGTTTTCTTCGGCATAGCGGAGTAAGGCT
The DNA here is from genome assembly GCA_045605425.1 of Acutalibacteraceae bacterium. Lineage (GTDB taxonomy): Bacteria > Bacillota > Clostridia > Oscillospirales > Acutalibacteraceae > UBA8612. The sequence goes on along the minus strand of JAZUQA010000003.1, from coordinate 95,322 downwards.
TCGGGTGTCTGCTTTTCGTCCTTACAGCAGCTTGAAACCGTGGAATGAATATGAAAATCGTGGTCAGCAGCAAATCGCATAATATCAGCTCGCTTTTTTTATTTTGTGCGTAATCCTTTGGGATAGTGGTTTTTTGCCGTGCCGTTGGAAACCTTGACTCCGCCCACAGCACAGCCGTCCACCGTAACAACAGCCCAGCCGTTTTCGCAGTCAACACTTATTTCTTCGCCGTGGAGATATTTTTTGATTTCCTCGCTTTCGGCTTTAAGTTCGATTTTACGCCTGAATTTATCGCCCATAGCCATAAAAAACTGGTGGTGAGGCTGAATGTAATTCTTTTTGATTTCGCCTATGGTCACTCCGCAGCAAAAGGCAGCGCCTTTAGGTACGTCAAAACCGGGCGTAAAGTAAATTGGCTTGTCGTTATACATCCTTACATTTTCTTTATCATAATCAGTCAATACGCTGTCGAGAAAATCGAAAACGGTCTTGTCTTGTTTTTCTGTTTTTATTTTAACGGGTTTTGCGTATTCCTCGGGTGCGGTGTTGTGAAGCACAGCCATAAACTGACCTTCACCCTTGGATTTGTGGGGGAAAAACCGCCTTGCAAAGTGTATATTTTCACATCTGCAGCCGTCAAATTTTATGCCGTCTGCCGTGGCGTTTTTTACTTCTTCTTTAACGGGTACAAGCTCGAATTCGGGGTGGTTAGCTAAAAATTCGTCAACCGTCATCTCGTTTTCTTCGAGGGAATATGTGCAGGTGGCATAGACTATATAGCCGCCGTTTTTTACACAGACGGCAGCGTTTTCAAGTATGCCGCTTTGCCTTTGGGCGCACATTTTTACGTTGTCCTCACTCCACTCGTCAATGGCTATATCGTCCTTGCGGAACATACCCTCGCCAGAACAAGGTGCGTCAACCATAACAAGGTCAAATGTCTTGGGGAAGGTTTTGGCAAGTTTTTTCGTGTCCATACAGGTTGTAACGGTGTTTTTCAAGCCCAGCCTTTCGACGTTGCCCGTGAGGATTTTACAGCGTGAGGCTATGATTTCGTTTGAAACAAGCACGCCGTTTTCACCGAGCTTGTTCTTTAACTGTGTGCTCTTACCACCCGGTGCGGCACACATATCGAGCACACACCAGTCGGGCTGAATTTCAACACATTCCGCCGTTGCCATTGCACCGGGGTCCTGAACGTAAATCATGCCGGCGTGGTGGTAGGGGTGGTTGCCCACCTTGTCATATTCAAGGTAATAGCCCGTTTCAACATAAGGAATTTTTTCCCTGCCGAAAATGTTTATTTTTTCAAAATCCTGCAGGCTTATTTTATCTGTATTGACTCTGTACGCCTTTACTGCACTTTCGTGCATAGCTTTTTCAAAATCGTCGTACTCGTCGCCGAGGATTTTCTTCATACGCTGTGTAAATTCAAGCGGTAATTCTTTCATTTCTGTTCACTCATTTCAATATGAAGCATACACATTGCCGTTGCGGTAATTGCGGCTGTTTCCGTGCGCAGTATTCTGCTGCCAAGCGAAATTGCTTCACCGCCGACCGAGGCTGCCGCCTCGACCTCCGCTTCTTCAAAACCGCCCTCGGGACCTATGAGTATGCCGACCTTCATACCGCTTTTAATTTTGTCAAGTGCCGCCTTTGTTGCCGCCATACCGTCCTTGTTTTCATAAGGCACAAGGAAAAGGTCAAGTGCTTTTGCTTCTTCAAGCATCTGCTTGTAGGACAGCACGTTGCCGATTTCAGGTATAACCGTGCGCTTACTCTGCTTTGCTGCGCTTTCGGCAATTGCCTGCCAACGGCTGACCTTGGCGTTCTTTTTCTTTTCGTCCAGCTTTACAACACAGCGGCTCATTTCAACGGGCACGATTTTGGTTACGCCCAGTTCAACCGTTTTCTGTATAATAAGCTCGAGCTTGTCCGCCTTGGGCAAGCCCTGAAACAGTATTATTTCTACGGGCAATTCAGTGCTTTGGTAATCTTCGCAGGTTATTTTTACCTTTGCCGTGTCGCCGTCAAGGCTTTCAATTTCGCAAAGGTGGCTTTTGCCAAGAGAGCTCACAAGCAATTCGTCCCCAACACGCATACGAAGTACGTTTTTTATGTGGTTGAAATCCGTGCCGTCAATATAAAATATATCGCCCTGACGCTTTGAGTCATCAACAAAAAAATTAAACATTTTTCAAGTACCTTTAAATTCTGTATTTCTTTACAAAGTAGGCAAGCCTCTTGAACATCACACCCGTAATAAGGCTGATTGAAGCGGTTTTGATAAGGTTGAACGCAACAGCAAACCAGAAGGCACTTTCAAATACTGCCGCAGCACCGTCGCCCATATACATCGGGAAAATAATAAAGCGGTTTGTAACCAGCGCAACAGCCGTGCCGATAAGGCAAGCGGGGATAAGCGAAATAATTGCCGCTTTGTGGCTTTTCTTTATTCGGTAAGCAAGAGAGGGGAGAAGAATAAACGAGGTTGTCATAATTGCGTTTGCAAGCTCACCCACACCGCCGCTGGAGCTGTTGGTGATGCCGATAATTTCCTTGAGTACGCAAACTATAACGCCTTCAACAGGGCCGAAAAGCAGACCTGTAAGCAGAATAAAAACGTTGCTGAAATCAAGCTTCATATACGGTGTTGCAGGAAAAATCGGGAACGAGAAAAAGCTCAGCGCATAGCTGAGTGCTACAAAAAGTGCAATGAAAACTATTCGCTTGGTTGTGAATTTTTTTGTACCGTTTTCGTGTGTTGACATTGTTTTCACCTCAAAAAATATTTGCGGATATTCTTCAAGAAAAAAGAAGCCTTCCCGATTTAAGGGCGGCTTCTTAAAATCAAACACAATAAGTGTTTTGCAAGGTATGCACCTTGCCTTTTCCCATCCGGACTATACCGTCGGTATCGGAATTACACCGATTCGGGGAAAACCGCAGCCGGTTTTCCTTCGCAGACTTTACTGCCGGTGAGGATTTTCACCTCGCCCCAAAGAATATTCACTTTAGCCTTATTATAAGCCCGTCAGAGTGGACTGTCAACAGTTTTTTATTTTGTATATTTGATATGTTCATCTTTACAATTTTTTATTAAAATGTTATATTTAGATTTAATGAGAAGCATAATCAGGTCAATTCGCAAGAAAGGAAAATAACTTATGGACAAGCAAAAACTTCTTGAAGTGAAAAAATCGGTCAGAGAACAGCTTGACGGCTGTATAAGCTTCTGGCTGAATAACGGTATTGATAAAGAAAACGGCGGCGTTTACACCTGCCTTGACCGTGAGGGTAAAATATATTCAACAGACAAGAGCGTATGGATGCAGGGCCGCTGTGCGTGGACGTTTGCCTGGCTTTGCAAAAACTACGGCGTAAAGCCCGAGTGGCTTGAAGCGAGCAAGTCCTGCCTTGACTTTATGGAAAAATGCTGCATCAACCGTGAGGCAGGTGACAGAATGTATTTCACCGTCACCGGTGACGGTAAGCCGCTTCGCCAGCGCAGGTATTTTTATTCCGAGGCTTTCTATGCCATTGCAAACGCAGAATACTACGGCGTAACGGGTGAAGAAATCTGCCTTGAAAGAGCACGCAGGGCATACGATATGTACTGGAATCTCTGGCACGGTATGCCTGACCCGACAGGTCTTGGCGCAAAGACAATTTCCGAAACCCGTACGGGCAGAGGCTTCGGTCTGCCGATGATTTACCTTAATATGACCGCAATTATGCTCGGCGTTGACCCCGAAAGAAAGGCTCTTTATGAGGAAAGAGCAGAAAGCTGTGTCAGCGATATTTTAAAATATCACCTTCACCCCGAGCTTGGCTGTCTGCTTGAAAACGTTGGTCCCGACGGCGAAGCGAGGCTTGAATTCACCGAGGGCAGAGTAATTAACCCAGGCCACGATATAGAGGGCGTTTGGTTTTTACTTGAACACGCAAAGCGTACAGGCGACAAGGCGCTTGTCGAAAAAGCCGAGCTGATTTTCAATCAGGCGTTCAACGCAGGCTGGGACAAGGAATACGGCGGACTGCTCTATTTTATCGATGCGTTGGGTCTTCCCCCCGAAAGCTATGAGCACGATATGAAGCTCTGGTGGCCTCACAACGAAATTCTCATTTCTGCGCTGATGCTTTACCGTGACACAGGCAAGGAAGAATACCTCGACAAGTTTTATATGACCTTTGACTATTGCCTCAAGGTTTTCTACGATAAGGAATTCGGCGAATGGTACGGCTATCTTCGCCGTGACGGTAAGCCGACTATGCCTCCCTGCAAGGGTTCAACCTTCAAGGGTCCCTTCCACCTGCCGAGAATGCTCGTAATGGTCGATAAGATGATTGATGAATTGATTAAATAATATAACTGAAAAGAGGATATAAAAATGGATGTAACAAAATATCAGGGCGTTATCCCTGCTTTCTATGCCTGCTATGACGATAACGGCGAGATTTCTCCCGAAAGAGTAGAGGCGTTTACACGCTGGCTTATCAAAAAAGGTGTTAAGGGCGTTTATGTCGGCGGCAGCTCCGGCGAATGTATTTACCACGGTGTTGAAGAACGCAAAACCGTGCTTGAGCACGTTGTAAAGGCTGCCGAGGGCAAGCTGACAATTATTGCTCACGTTGCCTGTAACAACACCCGTGACAGTATGGCTCTTGCCGCACACGCAGAAAGCCTCGGCGTTGATGCAATTGCCGCAATTCCGCCTATTTATTTCAAGCTCCCCGAGCACGCAATTGCAAAGTATTGGAACGATATTTCCTCCGCCGCACCCAATACCGATTTTATTATCTACAATATCCCCCAGCTTGCAGGTGTTGCGCTTACTTTGCCTCTGCTTCGTGAAATGCTCAAAAACCCGAAGATGATTGGCGTTAAAAACAGCTCAATGCCCACTATGGATATTCAGGTTTTCAAGCACGAGGGTACACTCGGCGGCAGAGATTTTGTTGTTTTCAACGGTCCGGACGAGCAGTTTATCAGCGGCCTTCTTATCGGTGCTGACGGCGGCATCGGCGGCACTTATTCCGCTATGCCCGAGCTTTATCTCAAGCTCGTTGAGCTTCTGAACAACGGCGAAATTGAAACCGCAAGAAAATTGCAGAACGATGTCAACAATATCATTTATAAGCTCTGTTCCGCAAAGGGCAATATGTACGCCGTAATCAAAGCAACGCTCAAAAAGCGTGAGGGTCTTGAGCTCGGCGGTGTCCGTGAGCCCCTGGCAAACCTCGTTGAAGCAGACGACGCTATCGTTGATGAGGCTGTTGAAATGATTAACAAGGCAATTCAAACTTATATTAACTGAGGAAAAAACTTAAAATTATGCTTGACAGTATTGTAGCCTCGATAAGCGATGCGCTATACAGCTATGTGCTTATCATTCTTCTCGTTGCGGGCGGTCTTTATTTCACCTTCCGCACGAAATTTGCACAGTTCAGACTTTTTAAAGAACAAATAAGAGCGGTCACTGAAAAGCCTGCCGACGGTAAGGGCGTTTCGTCCTTCCAGGCGCTTATGGTTTCAACCGCTTCCCGTGTCGGCACGGGTAATATCGTCGGCGTTTCAACGGCGCTGTGTCTTGGCGGCTTCGGCTCGGTTTTCTGGATGTGGCTGATTGCGATTATCGGCTGTGCCTCCGCACTTGTGGAAAGCACGCTTGCACAGATTTACAAAAAGAAAACGCCTGACGGCTGCAGCGGCGGTCCTGCCTACTATATTGAAGCGGCGCTCAAAAGCCGTCCTTTGGCACTTGTCTTTACAGGTTTTCTTATCGCCACTTTCGGCTTCGGCTTTAATATGCTCGGTTCATATAACCTGCAGTCCACCTTTTCAAGCTACAGCTTTTATGACGAAAAAACCTCACCGTGGATAATCGGCTTTATCCTTGCCGCAATTGTGTGCTACTGCCTTATGGGCGGCGGCAAGCGTGTTATCAAGGTAACGAGCTTTATGGTGCCGATTATGGGCGTAATCTATATTCTCGTTGCACTCATTATGGTTGTAATGAATTTCAAAGCCTTGCCGGGTGTATTTGCACGCATTTTCGAGGAGGCCTTTGATTTCAAGGCTATCTTCGGCGGATTTACAGGCTCCTGCGTAATGTTCGGTATCAAGCGTGGTCTTTTCAGCAACGAAGCCGGTGTCGGCTCTGCGCCGAATGCTTCCGCTTCTGCCGAAGTCAAGCACCCGATCAAGCAGGGTCTTGTGCAGGTGCTCTCCGTTTTCCTTGATACGGTTCTTATCTGCTCCGCAACAGCGTTTATGTGTATGAGTTCGGGTGTTGAGCCCACTAAAGAGCTTTCGGGTGCGCCCTATGTACAGGCGGCTCTTTCTTCCGCTTTCGGTGATTTCGGCCCGATATTTATTACAGTTTCAATGATACTCTTTGCCTTCACAACGCTTCTGGGAAACCTCTACTATGTTGACCAGGCACTTATCTATATTCTCAAAAAACAGCCGAGTAAAGCATTTATGACGGTTTATCATATTGTTGCTTCTCTCGTTATTTTTGTCGGTGCAGGCTTAAGCGCTGACCTGCTGTGGAATATTGCAGATATAACAATGGGCGGTATGGCGATTATTAATATGCCCGTAATTCTGTACTTGAGCAAGTACGCTTTTCGTGCATTAAAGGATTATGATACTCAGCGCAAAGCAGGCGAAGAGCCTGTGTTCAAGGCAAAGAATATCGGTCTGCCGCACGAAGTTGATTATTGGAAGTGAACAGATGAATAAAAAGGCTATAAAAAAGATATTAGCATTTGTAAAGCTCCTCAAGGCACCTGCAAAGATGATGCCTTATATCATAGCCCTTGTCATAGGTATCATCCGCCGTATTACGGATGAGGATGATGCGGTGCTTGTTGATTTAAAGGAGCAGGGCTTTGTCTGCCGCAAGAGTGAGCAGCTTGTCGGCGGCTGCGGGTCACCTGCTGTTACGGTGTGTTCAAACGGCAGTGTTGCCGTTGCCTTTGCCTGCACAAGGGTAAAAGAAAATACTCTGGTGTCCTCAATCTGCCTGATGCGTTCATCTGATCCCAAGCAGATTGCTTCGGCGGGCAAACGCTATGTTGTAACAACTCCTTTGCAAATCGGAAACGTTACCCTCACACAAACTCCGCAGGGTCTGTTGCTCGGCTGGCGAACCAGGAGCAATGCTTATCTTCACTATCCCTCACGCCTTGAAAAGCAGTTGTTCAATACATTTAAGGCAAATAACATTGCCGCCGCAATGCTGCTCTCCGAAAAGGAAAAGCAGGGCGGCTGGCACTACGCACTCATCCCTGATAACGGTGAGGAAATTAAAGAAGTATACGAAGCACCGGCCTTGTTTTCACAGAGTGCAGCCGTGCTTTCGGGCGGCGAAATTCTGTGGATCGGTATTAAGGACGGAAAAGCCCTTGCGTACAGAACGCAGAATGTCTGTAAAGGCTTATTGCTTGTCGGAACGGTGCCTGAAATAGAAACGGGCAGGACTTATTCCTACGCCGGCGTAGTTAAACTGAAAAACGGCAGAGTGCTTGCCGTTCTCTGTTCATCGGGCGAGCTTTTTGCTTCTTATTCGGACGATATGGGCGTACGCTGGACCGTGCCTAAACCGCTTGAAATCAAGGGAACAGCGCCTTCGCTCTCTGTCCGTGAGGACGGTGTGGTTTCACTCAGCTTTGTTGAGCCGGATAAGAAGTTTGCAATACGTTCAAGCACAAACAAAGATGGTGAAAGCGAATGGTGTAAAGTTCGTTTGCTTGTCAGCTCGGTTGGCGATAACAGCCGCCGTCCGTATACTGTTTCGGTTGGCGACAGCTTTTTTACAACGAGCAGAATACGCTTCTGCGGCGAAAAGGAAAGCTCGATTCTCTATACACTCTGGAAACCTCTTAAGGAGGATTATGACCCTGTGCTTGAAGCACAGCTTGCAAAGGAAAGCAAGAAGAAAAAGAGAGGAAGGAAAAGTAAGGATGCAGTACAGTAAGGTAATTCTCACAGGTGCGGCAGGCTTTATCGGCAGCCACCTTGCAAAGCGTCTGCTTGAAACGGGAGTTGAAGTTGTCGGCATAGATAACATAAACGATTATTACGATGTGAGTCTTAAATACCACAGACTTTCTCTGCTTGAGGAATATGAAAACTTCACATTTATCCGCTGTGATATTTCCAATAAGGACGAGCTCAACAGAATTTTTGAAGAGCACAAGGCGGATGTTGTAATCAACCTTGCCGCACAGGCAGGAGTACGCTACAGCATAGAAAACCCACAGGTTTATATCGACAGCAACGTTATCGGCTTTTTCAATATTCTTGAGGCTTGCCGCAATTATCCCGTAAAGCACCTCGTTTACGCCTCGTCAAGCTCTGTTTACGGCAACAGCGACAAAGTTCCGTTTTCTGTTGACGACAGGGTGGATAACCCAATCAGCCTGTATGCGGCTACGAAAAAGTCAAACGAGCTTATGGCATATACCTACAGCCACCTCTTCGGCATACCTGCAACGGGCTTGCGCTTCTTTACGGTTTACGGTCCTGCAGGCAGACCCGATATGGCTTACTTCAGCTTTACAAAAAAAATCCTTGCAGGCGAGCCGATAAAGCTCTTTAACTACGGCGAGCTGGAAAGAGATTTTACTTATATAGATGATATAGTAGAGGGTATAATGAACATTATTCCCACCGTGCCCGAAGAGAGAAACGGCGCAAGAGCAAAGGTCTATAACATCGGCAACAATAAGCCCGTAGCGCTCAAGGAGTTTGTGGCAGCTATTGAAGAGGCGATAGGCGTCAAGGCAAAAATCGAGTATCTTCCGATGCAGCCCGGTGACGTTTACCGCACCTACGCCGATATATCCGAGCTCGAAAAAGACTTCGGTTTCAGACCGCAGACGGATATACGCACGGGACTTAAAAAGTTTGCCGAGTGGTATACGGAATACTATAAAGAGGTATAAGTATGTCTTTGTTCAATAAAATAATCAGTTTTATAATGTCGCTTGTGCTTGCGGTTTTTCCTTCGCTTGGTGAAAAGCCAGAAGTGCCGCAGTACACAGAGGACGACCCGCAGTATGTGGTCTTTATGGTTACAAACGTGCATTATTTCAATCTCGAGCCCTATGTTAAGCAGATGGTGGAGCTTCACGGTGAGATTGACCCTAATTCGAAGCGTATGTACGCTTTCGGTGTAGTCGGTCCGATGTGTCTGACACAGTCAATTGAGCAGATGAACGAGGAAGTCAACCACGTTTTTGCTCTTGCAGAAAAGTACAATGTGCCCGTTTATTTCCAGATGGATGACTGCACAAATTATTCAACCTATTTTGGCGACGGTGCAACGACTGAGGACGGTGGAAAGTTTTATAACGACCCCGAAATGTGCGAATGGATAGCCTTCCCCGAAGAGGGCGAGGAATGGGGCGGACAGTCGCACGGTATGCTGCCAAGGTGGCATTGCAACTGGAGCGGTGTTCCTTTTGCAACTGCAGGCGGTTTCCCGTGCTTCAACTCGCCCAAATATCTCAACTGGTATTCAAACCAGGTCACAAAGGGCTTTATAGAGCCGCTGCTCGAAAACTATAGCAGACTTAAGGAACAGGGTAAGGCATACCTTTTTGCAGGCATCAATACGGGCTGGGAAACACAGATTCCCGATTACAGCGGCAGCGATTACGCTTCAATGCAGGATTTTGAGCGTGCGCAGTACGGTATGCACGCCCTGCACAATATGGGCTATGACGAGGAAAGCCTGAAAAAAGAAGCCCGTAAAAACCTTATGTCCGTTGAGGATTATACGAAGGAGCTTCTTTACGGCGTAATTGCAGATTATATCGAGTTTACCTGCAAGCTGTTTTATGATGCAGGAATTGAGAAGCACAAAATAGTTTCACACATTGTTTCTATTTCTTCTCATACGGAAGAATACACTACGGAGCATCCGCCGACGTGGGTTTGCATTAACGATTATTGCCTGCCCGGCTGGACTATGAGCCCGAAAACCTGCCCGTATGACCTGGATACGCTCTATATGCAATTGGCGCAGAACGGCAGAAACGAATACGCCAACGCAGAAGGCTACGCACACTACGATAACGAGGAAATCTGCCGTGAGTATTTTAAGGAAAGCCTGCTCGGCAACGCAAAGCTGATTACCGTTTACGGCTATGACCAGGAAGTCGGTACTTACGGCTATGTGAAAAGCCCCGATTTCTATTTTGTAAAGGTTATTAAGGAGTGGCTCAATTACGAATTGGGTGCGGACTATAAATGGAACGAAAGACCCGATATAGTTTCTGAATACGGTGGCTGGGAGCCGTTTGTAAGGCTGAAAATAAAGATTAAGAAATTGTTTGGATGATTACAGTTTATTTGAGTGCAGAGTGCAGAGTTCAGAACGCAGAACGGATGGTGGGCTACGCCCACACCCAATTGTATTTTAAGCAAAACAAAAAATTGATGTCATTCTTCAGGCGAAGCCGAAGAATCTTAAAAGCACTAAAAGATCCTTCACTTCGTTCAGGATGACACTCTGTAAGGTTTCATATTATAATCGGAGCGAAGCGACCCTTCGTTCTGCACTCATCTCTACAAACTGTAATTTGCGGTAATTAATTCAAAAGAGCAAGGCAGATGCCTTGCTCTTTTTATGCAGTTATTAACTTACTTATCGAGGTTTCTTGTGCAGACCTTGACGTTCTTGAATACATCCTCGAAGCGGTTGAGTGCATCGTCGATGATGTCGTCTGTATCTGCAAGTGAAGTGTAAAGACGGCTGCCTGCGAGAGTAACGATACCGTGAGCCATGTAAGCTGCGCCCATTTCCTCCATAGCAACCTTGCGGCGAAGCATTTCGGGCTTTGCCTTGAGAAGCGGAATAACGGAGCCGAGAAGGTTCATTGAGCTGAAGTCATAGCTCATTGCGCCTGTACACTCAAGGTGAACGATTGAGCCCTGGTTGTAAACAACATAGGGAAGAGCGTACTTATCAACAAGTTGCTGAAGACCTGCTGTAAGTCTGTCACCTGCCTGACCGGCCTTGACGCAAGCGTCTGTCTTTTCGATTTCCTGAATTGCGCAGTAGCCTGCGTAAGAGGAAAGCGGGTTAGCAGCGAGTGTACCGCCGACGTATGCACGCTTCATCATTGTGCCGACACCTGCAGCCATACCGCTGACAAATTCCTTCTTACCGCCTACACCGCCTGCTGACGGATAGCCGCCTGCAACAACCTTACCGAAGATTGTGAGGTCGGGAACTACGTTGAAGTAGCCCTGTGCACCGCCGAGACCTACACGGAAGCCTGTAACAACCTCGTCGAAGATGAACAGACAGCCGTACTTGTCGCAAAGCTCACGAACACCCTTGTTGTAGTCCTTGTCAACGGGGCGTGTGCCGCTTTCGGGGCCGACGGGCTCTACAATAACTGCTGCTGTGCCGCCACGCATCTTGTTGCGCTTGAGCATCTTTTCAAGCATGTGAAGGTCGTTGGGACGAACCTCGTCTGTTGTGCCGTAAGCACTGCCGGGAATACCGTGAGATTCAAGGAACTGACGGCTGCCCGGAATCTTAAGACCGTATACCATCTGGTCGGACCAGCCGTGGTAAGCACCGCCGACCTTGATAATTCTCTTTGCCTTTGTTGCGTTTCTTGCAACACGGATTGCTGCCATAACGGACTCTGTACCTGAACCAAGCATACGGAACATTTCAACGTTGGGCATATGCTTGTTGATTTCCTTTGCAAGGAGAAGCTCACCCTCGTGGAAAAGACCTGTTACGGGGCCGCAGGTGTTGAGAAGTTCCATAACCTTCTCACGAACGGGCTCGTAGTTACTGCCGAGGATTGTGGGACCGCCTGCCTGAAGGAAGTCGATGTACTGGTTGCCATCGAGGTCGTAGAGGTAGGCACCCTCTGCCTTAGTTACGCAGATGGGGAAGGGGAAGTTGAATGCGAGGTTGTGCTGAACGCCGCCGGGGATGTACTTCTTTGCCTCAGCGGTGATTTCCTTGGACTTTGCACACTTTGTGTCGAAGTGCTCGAGAACTCTCTTGAGTTCGTCGTCGGAAATGCTGTAGATGGGCTGTGATGTGAGTTTGGCAAGGCGTGCGTAAATGTCCTTTGCGTCCTGCCAGTTGCTGATTGCGTAACCGTTGCTCATTGGGTTTCCTCCTTAATTCTTAAAAAACTTTATAAGTTTTTGTATTTTTTGGTTGGTTTCGTCCGGATTTTCAAAGGGCTCGTCATTCATAAATTTCTGGAAAATCAGGCCGAAATAAGCGCCGAAAATAAATGCGGAAATGTCCTTGCTTGAAAACTGCTCACGCATTTTTTCGTAGCTGCCCTGCTCAATTTCCTGCCTCAGCAGAGCGTCTACACGGGCGGCAGGGCTTGTGCCCTGGTTGATAATGCTTCTCATAAAAAGCTCGCCCATAAGATAGGGGTAGGGGTATGTATCTGCATTGAGCCTTGAGAAAACAGTTTCGATTGTGGGCTTGCTGCCGTCCTCAAGCGGGGAGAGAATATCGCCGATTTCCTCTGCCGCAATTTCGCCAAGCAGAGCGTCAAGCGACTCAAAGTGTGTAAAGAAGGTGGAGCGTGAAATGTCGGCTTCTTCTGCTATGCGGTCAATCGTTACGTTGTTGATGCCGTTTTTTTCAAACAGTACCTTGGCGCTGTGCATTATGGCACGGTGGGTCTGTTCTTTTTTTCTTGAACGCCTTGTCTGCTCCATAATTCACCTTCTTTTTCTTTCTTCTTAATTATATAGTATATTTTCTGTTTTGTAAAGAGCTTTTTTATACTACAGTACAAAAATATATTAAAGTCGATTTTAAAAACAGGTTCTGCGCCAATGGAAAAGATATTGCTGTGCTATTCCCTGCACCTTGTCGGCACATTCGGGGAAGCCGTCCGGGTACATTTCCTCCATTATCCGCCTTACCCACACGTCAATCGGAAACGCTTCAACCTTATAAAAGCCGTACAGCAGCGTGCACTCGGCAACCTTTGCGCCGACGCCCTTGATTTTCTGCAGCTCTTCTCTGCCGAATTCAATGGGCTCGGTCTTTATTTTTTCAAAATCAACTTCTTTGTTTGAAACCTTGCGTGCAGCGTCAATAATATACTTGGCACGAAAGCCTGCACGAAGCGGTGCAAGGTCCTCGGGCTCGAGCACGGCAAGCCTTTCGGCACTCGGGAAGGTGTAGCCGAAATCTGCCTTTTCGCCAAAGGCTTCGCAGAGGCGGTCAATGATACCCTTAATCCTTGGTATGTTGTTATTCTGCGAAATAATGAACGAGCATAGGGCTTCCCACGGCTCCTGCTTGAGAATGTGTATGCCGGGGCAGGCGGCTGTTGCAGCCCTGAGATGTTCGTCAGCGCTCAGCTTTTCGCAGATTGCCGCATAGTCTGTGTCAAGGTCGAAGTAATTGCGCCAGAAGAGTTCAAATTCGTTTTCATCGGTGTAAAAAATGAGCTTGTCTGTCGTTTGTTCAACCTCAAGGTATCTGCTGCCCACAACGGCGCACCAGCGACCCTTTTTGTTTTGTGCCCAGCGGAAGGACTGACCGCAGTCAACGCTCAGCCCTAAATCAAACGAGCCGAAATCTTCAATTTCTATTGAATTGTGCAGTTTTGTTATTTTCATTTAAAACCTCAAAAATATGCCCAAAATATCAGATGGATTTATGCTTTTATTATAGTATTTCACTATATAATTATAATTCCTAAAAAGAACTAAAATCGACAAAAATTTACCTTTTTTTGCTTCTTTTGTAAGGGTAAAATAACTTTAAGTAATTTAACATACTGTAAACATTTTAGCTTTCCAAGCGGAAATACACGCAGAATTGGGGAAAAACGGGCAGTTATTCACATTTTTCACATGGTTTTCCACATAGAATAAATGTTTTTCACTATACAGATTGTAAAAGTTGAAATGTTTTCCTTATGGATAAGCGGAATAGATAAATTTTTCGGGGATAAAATATCTTTGCGCTTAAAACCTGATTAAAACGCAACAGGCAAGAGGAAAGGATTTATATATGCTTAAAGGTACTAACAGACAGGTAATCGAAATTACGCAGACCGACTGCGAATATTTTGAAAAGGTAATGTTTTTCGTTAAGCCTGAATGCGTGAATGTGAGTGACGGCAAGCTCAGGGAAAGAGCAAACCTGATTGCAGGCACAGACAACAGACCGCCTGCAACCAAGCTGCGAAGAAAACGTATTGTTTTTGCCGCACAGCTTGCCGCTGCCGCAGGTGCAGGCGCAGGAGTAACGGCTATGATAACCGCAATACTGATGTAGCGGCTGTCATACAAGCCGAAAGGGGAAAGGCACAATGCTTTTTAACAAAAATGACTCAAGGCAGAAATTCGGCAAAAACAAGCACATCGTTGAGCGTATGGTTAATCTGTGGGAAACTGCGGATGAGTCGAGCCCGATTGATGTGCTGGGCAGCTATACGGGCGTTCCGTACGATGCGGACGACCTTGTGCCCGAACAGGATGCAGACGATTTATAAGGCAAGGGAGGGATAAGGACAATGAGAATTAAAACAGCGGCAATAGCAGGGCTTATTGCAGTTATCGCAACGGTTATGGCGGCTTGCGGCAGTGTTGAGGACGGTAAGGTAACAACAACCACCACAGGCGGCGCATCAACAACCGCTTCGACAACCGGCACAAGAACAACGCAGTCTGACACCTCCCGTACAGGAGAGGGCTTAAGCGAAAAGATAAGCGAAGGCATTACAGAGCTTGAAAGCGGAATGTCAAGAATGTTCGGCAGATAAAAAAATGCCCTGATACTCATTGAAGTATCAGGGCAATAATTTTTGTTTAACCTACTACAACGGGTTCTGTAACTATGGGCTGTGTTGTTGTGGGAGCCTGAGTAGTGGGCTCAGTTGTAGCGGGAGCCTTTGTTGTAGTTTCTTCGGGCTTTGTTGTGGTTGTTACGGGCTTTGTGGGCTTCTTGCGGTCGTCGTCAAGGTTACGCCATACAAGGTCAACAGTTGCGCCGTTACGCTTGAAGGTTTCGGGTCTGTTCTTGGAGATGCTGCCGGCTTCCTTGAACTGGTTGCCGTCAACGTCCTTAATGCTCTTAAGGGAGTTACAGAAGAGGATACATTCTTCCTCAGTCTTGAAGGTGAGCTTTGCAACCATTGTAAGCTCGCTTCTGTCGTCAAACTTGACAAGCTTGCCGGGAACGAAAGCGGTAATCCACCAGTGTGACTTGTAGGGACGTGTGAAGAGCTCGCCGTAACCGTCTCTGTAGAGGGTCATCTGCATCATGATTTCCATGTTCTCTTCAGCACAGTTGTAATGAGCTGTGGACTTGCCGGGATCTTTATAGTAAAGACCGATTTCAGAACCGACGAAGAGCAGACCGTACTGACCCTTCCAGAGCTGAACCATCCAGTCATAATCGCCATAGCTGTAGTAAACGTGGATAGTGTCAAGGAACATAAAGGTGAATACAGCGCCGATATCGTAAAGGCGGTTGAAGCCGAAGTTTCTCTGCCAGGGATCATCGTCTGTGTAGAAGTAGTTGCCGGCTGCATCGTAAGAATAGCTGAGTGCAATTGTGCCGTCGGGCTTAACTATGTTTGCGTTGCCGTTCTTGTCGATTTCAACTGTGTTGTTGCCAACCTGTGTGCCGGAAGAAATACCGCCGCTGGAGTTGGGCTTCTGTGTAGCGCCGGGCTTCTTTGTGGTGGAGGGCTTCTTTGTGGTGGAAGGCTTCTTTGTTACTGAGGGCTTTGTAGCCTGTGTAACCTTGTTGCCGTCGTCATCCGTAACAGCTTCGCCGTTTACGTCTGTCTGAATAACAGCTTCAAAGGTGTTGCCTTCTTTGTCTGTAACAAGCTCAATAAGCTCGCCGTTTTCGTTGGTAAGGGGTTCATCATCGTCGATTGAAGAGGGCTCAACAATTGTGTAACCGTCCTGGTTGAAATCCTCTTCGGTCTCCTGGTAGTAGCCGTCCGTTGAGGCGTTTGCCTGGTTGTCGTTATGCTTCTTGAGAGCAATAACGCCTACCGTGGCAAGACCTGCAAGAACAATGGCACCTGCAACGATGTAGATGATAATATTCTTCTTCATTATGCGTCTCCTTTAAAATATTAATATAAATTCAAAATACTGTAGGAATATCTACAGTATATCAAATGTTCACAATTTAGTCAAATATTTTTTAGTATTTTTTAAAAAACATCAAATATATGTGCGTAAGTTTCGTGCTGATTGTAGAAAATAGACAAAATAACGACCGCTTTTTCAAAAGGTCATTAAAAAATAATTAATAAAATCACGGGTGGCGGATTTCAAGCTCCGTCTTTTCAACTCCCTGGCTGCCTATCTCCTTAAGACAGGGTGAGAAGTAAAGGCCGGGTGCTCTGCCCGACGGAAAAAGCTCAAGCAGCGGCACCATAACGAAAGCACGCTCCTTGATTCTCGGGTGGGGGAGTGTCAGCTCAAACGAGTCAGAAAAATAGCTCTCGTAAAGCAGCACGTCAATATCTATTATTCTCGGGCCGTTTTTCTGCCTGCGTACTCTGCCCATTGCGGCTTCAATGCCAAGGCACGCACCGAGCACGGCGTTGGGAGAAAGATTTGTTTGAATTGTAATTACTGCGTTGTAAAAATCGTCCTGCTCGGCAAAGCCGACAGGCTTTGTTATGTAAACGCCCGAAATCTTGTCAACCTCGGTGTCGGGAAGCAGTGAAATTGCGTGAACTGCTTCGTTTAAGTTTTTGAGCCTGTCACCCATATTAGTGCCAAGACCCAGTACAACTGTGCTCATTTTCTTACCCTCTCTATTTCAACTGCAACATAGCCGAAGTCTGCCTTCATAGGCGCTTCGGGCTTTTTTAGTGTTACTGTCAGTGTTTCAATCCGATTAAACTCGGCAAAAAGTGCGTCTGCAACACGCTGTGCTGCGTGCTCGAGCAGCTTGCAGTTTTTTTCAAGCATTACTCTTTTTACAGTTTTTATGATTGCCGCATAGCTTACGGTTTCGTCTATATTGTCCGTGCTGCAGGCGGTATCAATGCTGACACCTGCCGTTATGTCAAGCTCAAAATTCTGCCCGAATTGGGTTTCCTCGGGGTTGACACCGTGGTAAGCGAAAACCCGAAGTCCCTTTACGATTATTTTATCCAAGAGCTTTATCTCCTTTGATTAACGATAGCATCTTTACCTGTGCGGCGGCTTTGTCAATGTCGTGCACACGGATTATTCCTGCACCGCCAAGAATGCAGGCAGTGTTGAGAGCAATAGTGCCCGTGAGTGCGTCACCGCAAAGTCGTGTGACCCTTTTTCGTGAAAGAGCCGCCATAGTAACACAGCCGTGCTTCTGAAACTCGGCAAAGCGTGAAACGATTTCAAGGTCGTCCTCTCTGCTTTTGCCAAAGCCTATACCGGGGTCAAGGCAGAGGTTTTCTTTTTTCAAACCTGCGGCTTCTGCGGTATTGATTGCCTTTTCAAAAAACAGGTTAATGTCGTTTATCACGCCGTTTTCGTATTTGCCCTCCTGTGAGGAATGCAGATTACCTGTGTGCATAACAACCCAGCCTGCGTTATGCTTTGCGGCAAGCTGAGCCATTTCGGGGTCTGCCTTGCCGCTGACATCATTGATGATGTCAGCACCGTTTTCAAGGGCTTGTCCGGCAACAAGCGGATAAAATGTATCAACGCTTATGGGCACGTTTACTGCTTTTCTTATTTCTTTAAGCGGAGTAATCAGCCTTGCAAGCTCTTCTTCGGCTGTAATTTCCGTGCTGCCCGGTGCTGTGGACTGTGCGCCCAGGTCGAGTATGTCCGCACCGTCTGCAACCGCCTTCAATGCAGCTTCAACAGCCCTGTCGGCGGTAACTCTGCTGTCTTCATAAAATGAGTCGGGGGTCAGGTTGATAACCGCCATTACCAGTGCTTTGCTTTTTTCTTCAAAAATCATAACAGCCTCTTATTTTGAAAGCAGGGTCATAGCCTCTGCCCTTGTCCTTGCGTCGCTTCGCATAATTCCTCTCATAGCTGAGGTGCGGGTCTGGCTGCCCGAAGCACGTGCGCCTCTCATAGTCATGCAAAGGTGCTCTGCCTCGACAACAACTGCAACGCCCTGGGGCTGAAGGTTATCGAAAAGAAAATCTGCAACCTGCGAGGTGAGCCTTTCCTGCAGCTGCGGACGGCGAGCAAAGCAGTTGACTATTCTTGCCAGCTTTGAAAGACCTATAACCCTGCCCTCACCGGGGATATAGGCAATGTGTGCCTTGCCGATAAAGGGTATCAGGTGATGCTCGCACATTGAGTACAGCGGAATATCACGGACAACGACCATTTCGTCGTTATCCTCCTCTGTAAATATTTTAAGGTGCTTCCCGGGGTCTTCCTCAAGACCCGAAAAAATCTCCTCGTACATTCTGGCAACTCTGTCGGGCGTTTCAACAAGACCCTCTCTGTCGGGGTCTTCGCCAATGGCTATGAGTATTTCTCTGATTGCCGCTTCTATGCGTGGCTTATCCATAATATCAGTCCTTATATTCAAAAAATATGGTTATAAGATTTGCATTGTAATCCAGACTGTAACGCACGGAGGTTGTTACAAGTCTGCCGTCTTTTTTCAGGTTTGCCGTTTCAAGCGAGCGGTAAATTTCTTCTCCCTTGAACAGCTTTTGTACCGCCGTTTCAAAAAGGGAAGCGTTAGCAAACATAAATTCCGCTTCGCCGTTTTCGCTTTCTGCAATAAGCTGAGCAATACTTAATATAGTATCTTTATTATATACATTATAATAAGCGTTGTTGTGTGCGTAGTAATACTGTGAAATATCCGTGCACGGATATGTAAAGGAATATTCGCTGTGTGTGCGGTTGAGCATAGCCGCATTCATATTGAAAAAGGTGTGTCGGCAGTAATTTTCTCCGTCGTCACTTACGGGGTCATCCCACGTTATGTCTGTAAAATACCAGCCGCTGTCAAGATTAACTGCGTTCCACATATGCTTTACGGAATTGCCGTCGTAATCCGTTGCCGTGCCGTGAATGAGCACGCTTTCAATGCCCGCCTTTTCGAGCAGCAGCTTGAAAGCTCTTGAATAGCCCGAGCACTTGGCTCTCTTCTCAACAAAAACGCCTTCAACCGTGCTTTCGCTGATAATATCCTCGTCGCTGTAAACGCAGGAATTTATTATTGCATCGTGTATGAAAAGCTCTTTGTCGTAATCGCTGCCGTCCGGCAAACCTGCAAGCATATCATCTGCCGCTTTTTCGACTTGCACTTTTATCTGCTCGTATTTTTCAATGCCCATAAGGTAGTCGGGCACGAAATAATTGTGCTTGCCTACGGTCATAAGTGAGCCGCTGTCAAACATAAACAGATACGGGTCATCGCAGAGCAGGGCGTCAAGCACGTGGGAAAGAGAGCCCGAGTCGGGTGCAGGAATTTCTATCTGCACCGGGAAGGTGTAAATGCTTTCCCTTATTGCCGTGTATGTCTTCTTTTGTGTGCTGTCAAGCTCAAGGTAGTAGTAATCGGTGTAGCTGCCTTCCTCAAATTCGGGCAGCTTTGTGAAATCGAGTAACCCTGTGCTGAAAAGCACACGGGAAAGCAGCACCATTGCGAGAGTTACCGCAAGGCAGACTAAAACCTTACTCAGCCTTTTCATTTCACGCTTACCTTTACCGCCTCACCGCTGTAAAGCAGAGCATCAATTCCCGTTTTTACCGAGGCAAAGTCAACAACGGATATGTCACTCTTGACAAGGTTGATAACCCTTGTGTAGTGGCTGTCTGCCTTTTTGAAGTTGGCAGGCGTTATTTCCTGCTCGATAATATCCGCAATAATCTCCGCCTGTGTTTTCGGCTCGTTTTCATAATAGCGCAGGTATTTGAGCAGAGTGTCGCCCGTCATAGTCTGTCTGCCTGCGCCGATGATGGCGGTCAGCTTATCAGAGCGCACATCAATAGCCTCTTCAACCGTTGTTTCAAAGCCGCCAAAGCTGTTAATCAGCGATTTGAAGGAGCTGTCCGTACTGCGTATATATTTGTCGATTTTCACGCCGTTGTTTGCTTCGAGTGCTGAGGCAAGCTGTTTTTCACCGCCGAAATCAAGCTGTGCGGAAAGATTGCCGGTGCAGCCGCCGTAGCTTAATTTCTGTGAAGCATCAAGCGGAGTAACGCTTAATTCAAGCGCCTCCATATCCGCATTAAGCACGGCTGCAAAGCGCAGCTCATTGCTTGCGTCCGCCGTACAAAGCAGCAGGTAGCGGTAGCTGCCGCTTACCTGAGGCTCGGGCTTGACCGTAGTTTCTTCAACCGTGGTCTCCTCTGCAGGGTTGCCTATAGCGGATAAATCGAAGTTATAGTAGCGAAGCAGGAGCAAAAATGAGATACCGCCCAGCAACACGAAAAAGCAGGAAAACGCCGCAGCAAAGCGTTTTACACGCAATGAGCGGACGTTCTTCCGTGTGTCAAAGCGAAGCGGTTTGTTATTACCTTTTTTCAATGCTTTGCCCTCACATTATTTTTTTGAAACCTTGGGGATGATTACACAAGCGGCGATGAGAAGCACCGCAACTATGCCGACAACAATCGGCACGACGGGCGGACCGTCCGTGCCTGTGTCGGGTGTAGCAGATGCAGCAAGTACAGCCGCATCTGCCGCAAAAACGCTTGTGAATGCCGTGGCAAGCACACCGCCTGCGATGATAACCGCAAGCACTATTGCCACTATTCTTACAAATTTCTGATTCATTTCAACCTTCCTCGAATTTTAGCTTAAAGCCTTCTTCATATCATCGCCGATTTTATCGGAAAGGGCAGTTGCCTTTTCTCTGTCAGCGGCACAGGCTGTAACGTAAATCTTGATTTTGGGCTCGGTGCCTGAGGGACGGATGATTGCACTGCTGCCGCCGGGAAGCTTGTACTGAAGCACATTTGATTTGGGCAGGGTGATTGCGCTTTCTTCGCCCGTAGCAACCTTGCGTGAAACGCTTGTAAGGTAGTCGGAAACCTCTGTTACCTCAAGACCGCCGATGCTTTCGGGCGGATTGTTGCGAAGCGAATTCATAATGTTCTTCATCTTCTCCATACCGCTTGCACCCTCAAAGCCGATATTGATGAGAGTGTTTATATACATTCCGTGCTCGGCATAAAGGTCTTCCATAACCTCAACAAGGTTTTTGCCAAGGCTTTTGTAGTAAGCAGCCATTTCGACAATCATTGTTGAAGCAACAACGCCGTCCTTATCTCTTGCGTGTGTGCCGCTAAGGTAGCCGTAGCTTTCCTCCATACCTACTACGTAGCGGTCGGCTTCGCCTGCCTCGTCAAGCTCGGTAACGATTTCGCCGATATACTTGAAGCCGGTGAGAGTGTTTCTGACTTCTGCGCCGTACTTGTCGGCAACAGCCTGAATAAGGTCTGTTGTAACAAAGGACTTGATAACAATGGGCTTTTCGGGGAGTGTTCCCATAGCCTTGCGGCGGGAAAGGAGATATTCGGCAAGCATAACGCCTACCTCGTTACCCGTCATGAGCTTGTATTCGCCGTTGTGGCGTACTGCAATGCCTACACGGTCGCAGTCGGGGTCGGTTGCAAGAATAAGGTCGGCAGGGAATTCCTCCGTCATCTTTATTGCAAGCTCAAAAACCTGCTGGATTTCGGGGTTGGGGAAAGGACAGGTCGGGAAGTTGCCGTCGGGAAGCTCCTGCTCCTTGACAATTCTTACGTTCTTAAGACCAAGTCTTGCAAGCATAGCTCTTACGGGAACATTGCCTGTGCCGTTAAGGGGAGTGTAGATGATTTTAAGACCGCTTTTTTCGCAGATGTCCTTGTCAAGGCGCTGAAGGTCGCAGGCGTCGTAGAATTCGTTGAAAACCTCTTCGCCGATGTAGGTAACCATACCGCTTTCTACAGCCTCGTCAAAGCTCATACGCTTTACGTCTGCAAAAATATCCGTGCGGTTGATGTAGCCGAGTGTTCTCTCTGCTGCTTCGTCCGTCATCTGGTAGCCACGGGCATCGTAGCACTTATAGCCGTTGTACTTGGAGGGGTTGTGGCTTGCCGTGAGAACGATACCCGAGCTGCAGTTAAATCTGCGCACGGCAAAGGAAACCATAGGTGTGGGAACAAGCGTGGGGTAAAAATATACCTTAATGCCGTTTGCGGCAAGGACGCCTGCTGCCTCACGGGCAAAAACGTCGGACTTTATTCTGGAGTCGTGGCCTATGGCAACACTGGGGTTTTCAAATGCCTCGTTGAGGTAGTTTGCAAGACCCTGCGTAGCCTGACCTACTGTGTAGATGTTCATTCTGTTTGTGCCTGCGCCGATAACGCCACGCAGACCGCCTGTGCCGAATTCAAGGCAGCGGTAAAATCTGTCCAGAATTTCCTCTTCGTTGCCTGCAATGCCGTTGAGTTCTTCGACAAGGTCAGCGTCGAGAGTGGCTTCCTTGAGCCAGAGTTCATAGAGCTTGTTAATATCGTTCATTTGTATGTGACCTCCCGGATAGTAATTTAAAAAATTAACCGTATATTGCGCCGATTATGTCAATTATCGGACCGAAACGGCTTTCGTCAATGTTCAGGTCGGCAACCTTGCAGGAATTGTAAAAGCTTGCAAGGGGACCGCTTTCACCGCCGAGCACACCTGTGAGCAGGTAGCCTACAAAGTGAACCTCAAGCTCACCGACAAGGTGAGTGTAGTCCATAAGCACATAGTCTTCGCCATCAGCCTTTTTCTGCTGGATTGCTTCAAGCTCCTTGCAAAGCGCACGCAGCACCTGCGGATTTGCAAGAGTCAATGCCTGAGCGGTCTGCAAATCGACGGCAATATAGTAGGTTTTCGTGCCGTCCTGAAGGCGGACATAGTAAACATCGCTTTTCTGTGCTATATCAGCAGCGGTTTCGTTGATTTTTTCGGGTGTCATAAAGTAACAGCCGAGTATTGTTGCCGTGCCTTCCATAACCTTCATAAAGTCACTCTTTTCGGGCAGAGTGGTGGTTTCCGGCACAGTAGTTGTTTCCGGCACGGTAGTTGTCGGTGCAGTTGTCTGCGGACGGGGCTTGGTGGTCGGCTGTGTTGTGGGCGCAGCCGTGGTTGTTTGTGCTGTGGTCGGCTCTTCGGTGGTTGTTTCCGCAGGAGCGGTCGTGGTTATGGCGGCAGTTGTGCCTTCGGTTGTTTTTTCTGTGGGGGGCTCGTTTTGTGACTGCGGCGTGCAGGCGCTTAAAATACAGCCTGCGCAAAGTGCAATTCCTATAGCCCTTATAAGTTTATTCGTTAAAGGTTTCATTATGCCGCCAACTTTCTCTTTTAGTTAATTTTGATTAGTAGATTTTATATTTGCCGAGGAAGGCTGTGCCGTTGTTGCGCTTTGCCGCAGGAGTTACTGAAGCAAATGCGCCGTCTGTTGCGTAGGTTTCGCCGACAATGATGAAGGTCTTGCTGTCGAGTGCACATATATCGTTACAGGAATCGTTGCCGGAGCCTGCAACGGACTTGACATGCTCAATTTCGCCGTCTTTATTGATTGCTAAAATGAAGCCGTCCGTGCCGCCCTTGTTGCCGATGTCGGCAAAGTCACGGTTTTCGGAGGCGGTCATACCTACTGCCGCATAGCCGAAGCTCGTTTTTGCAAGGCTGTTTATCGTGTCGTTTTCAAGGCCGCCGTAGGTGCGCAGCCACTCAAGCTGACCGTCGGCACTGTAGCGTGCCATATATGCGTCATAGCCGCCTCTGTTTACTGTGAATGCTCCGTCGGGTGAAGTATATCTGCCGACAATAATGCAGCCTGAGCCGTCTGCATAAATATCGTTTACCTCTTCCGTGCGTGAGCCCTCAAGAGTCTTTATCCAGAGCTGACTGCCCGAAGAAGAGTATTTTGCGGTGACAACATTCTGCGAAACAGGTGTGAGCTTGTTGTATTCCTTGGAGTTGGAATGGCAGGTGACATATATATTGCCGCTGCCGTCACAGGCAATGCCACGCAACGTTTCGTTTGCTGCACCGCCTATTCTGTCTGCCCACTCAACCGTACCGCTTGCGGAGAATTTGGCAACAACCGCATCTGTACCCTGAAGGCCGAGGTTGGCAAAATCGCCGTCGGTTGAAAGGAACTTACCGCCTGCGGCAAAGCCGCCGTCAGGTGTTGCGGTTACTGCATAAAAGTAGTCCGTAGCTGTGCCGCCGATGTGCTTGTACCACTGTAAGCTGCCGTCTGCGGAAATCTTTGCGATAACGGAAAGGTAGGTCTTACCTGCGTTTTCGTAGCCGAGGTCTGCCGCATTTGATTCACCTACAGCAATGAAGCTGCCGTCGGAAAGCTGTGCAAAGTCGTACATTCTTGTGTGACCGGAAGTACCGATGGGGCAAATCCATTTGAGGCTGCCGTCAGCATCGTACCTGGCAAGGAATGAATAGAAGCCTGTCTGTGAAAAATCTGCAAAAGCGGCATCGGTGGATTCTGTGTTACCCAATGCAACAAAGCTGTTTTTGCCCGTTGAAAGCACCTTTACAAACTTGTCGTTTCTTTTGCCACCAAGACCCTTGAGCCAGTCAACGGTGGAAGCAATATTGATTTCGGGAATATCGATTACGGGTCTGTCTTTTTCTGTGGTTGTGGGTGCGTAAAGGGGATTGTCGATAACGTCGGTTGTGGTAACCTTGTTGTTTCTCTTGGTGGTGTAGTGCTTTGTTACCTGGTGCTCCAGTGTGATTTCAACCGTGTGGGTTATGTTTTCTGTGCGTGTTTCCGTTACAACCTCGGTAACTGCTTCGCCGTTTTCCTTGGTGACGGAGTTGCCGTCCTTATCGGTAACGGCCTGAGTAACGTTACTGCCGTCCTTGTTTGTTACAACATCGGTGAACATAACGGTGTGGTTTACCATAGTTGTCTGACCGTTTTTGTCTGTTACAGGCTCGCCGTTTTCATCAAGCAGGGGATAGGTGTGGTAAACAACGCTTGTAACCACGGGGCGTGTCTGCTTGACGGTAACCTTCTCGCCGTTGGCGTTTGTGTAGGTTTCGCCGTTTTCGTCTGTTGCGTAAACAACGCTGGTAATCCATTCCTCGGTAAGAGGCTCGCCGTCCGGACCGAGAACGGTACAGCCGTTTTCGTCTGTTACAAATACGTTGATTCCCGTTTTACCGTCGTTTTGCTTGTTGCAGGCGGTAAACAGCAGCGCTGCGGCAACGAGCAGTATCGCTACGGGTATGAGTGCTTTTCCTTTCATTTTTACTCCTCCTATGTATTTTATATTGTCAAATCAAAACAGTTAATGTAATTATAGCACAACGGGTATTTCAATGCAAGATGTATATATAGAGTTTTAGATTAAATAATATAATTAATAAAAACGAAACGGAAATGTTTGCAAAAACTTTGCGTAAATGTAAAATTAAGGAAAAAATATTTACAAACGGTTAAAACTATAGTATAATATCTTCCAAATAAAGGGGAGTAGCTCGCACCGCCTGTCCCCGAAATACGGCGGTGTAATATTGTGCGTCATCCACGGCTCTTTTGCAGAGTCCGCCAATATTTTAAAGAGTGAGACTTTTATCGCACAGAGTTTTTCCGGCCGTTGCGATAAGGGTCTTTATTTTTTTAACGGGCAAGACCTTGTTTTTATTTTATTAAATAAGGAGTTGAAACAATGCAATTCTATCTTCAGGAAACCAAGGACGTTTTCTCTGCCGTAGGCAGTAACGAAAACGGTCTGTCCTCGCAGGAGGCAGCAAGCCGTCTTGAAAAGAATGGCAAAAACAAGCTCGCAGAGGCCAAGAAGGACTCTATGCTCAAACGCTTCATCAACCAGATGAAGGATCCGATGATTATCATTCTTCTCGTTGCCGCAGTTATTTCTGCCGCTACGGAAATGATTGAGCACGGCGGCTGGACAACACCGACAGATTCAATAATCATTCTTACCGTTGTTCTTATCAACGCTGTTCTCGGTGTTCTTCAGGAAAGCAAGGCGGAAAAGGCCGTTGAGGCACTTCAGAAGATGTCTGCCGCAACAACAAAGACCCTTCGTGACGGCAAGGTTGAAACCGTCAAGAGTGAAGACCTTGTTGTGGGTGACGTTGTTCTTCTCGACGCAGGTGACGCTATTCCCGCCGACTGCCGTATTTTTGAATGCGCCAGTATGAAGATTGAAGAAGCCGCACTTACCGGTGAATCAGTTCCCGTAACAAAGCTCGTTAAGGCTCTTATGGGCAAGAACGACAGCGAGGAAATTCCTCTGGGCGACCGCAAGAATATGGCTTATATGGGCTCTACTCTTGTTTACGGTCGTGGTAAGGCTGTTGTTACCGCAACGGGTATGGACACCGAAATGGGCAAGATTGCCAACGCCATCACCCTTGCCGAGGAAGGCAAAACTCCGCTTGAAATCAAGCTCGAGCAGCTTTCCAAAATCCTTACAAAGCTCGTTATCGGTGTTTGCGTATTCATTTTCGCATTCAACATTGTAACAAAATACTTTATGGGTCCCGAGGGCGCAGAGCTGTTCCCGATTGCGCTTGATTCGTTTATCACCGCTATCGCACTTGCTGTTGCCGCTATTCCCGAAGGTCTTGTAGCCGTTATGACCATCGTTCTTTCAATGGGCGTTACGAATATGTCCAAGAAGAACGCAATCATCCGTAAAATGACGGCGGTTGAAACGCTGGGCTGTACACAGATTATCTGTTCGGATAAAACCGGTACACTCACCCAGAACGTTATGACCGTTGTTGACCATTACGCAGAGGACGAAATCCGTCTTGCAACCGCTATGGCTCTTTGTACAAACGCACAGGTTGAGCCTGACGGCAAATCCACCGGCGAGCCCGATGAGGTTGCGCTTATCAACTACGCAAAGACACTCGGCCTTGCAAAGGAAGAGCTTGTTGCAAAGACTCCCAGAGTAGGCGAAGTTCCGTTTGACTCCGGCAGAAAGATGATGAGCACCGTTCACTCGGCTGACGGTAAGTTCGTTCAGTTTACAAAGGGTGCTCCCGACGAAATCCTCAAGAAGTGCTCTCACGCCTTTGTCGGCGGTCAGGTTGTTGCTATGACCGACGAAATCAAGGCGAAGGCAGCCGAAGAAAACACAAGAATGGGTAACAAGGCTCTTCGAGTTTTCGCCGTTGCTTATAAGATGTACGATTCAGAGCCTGCGGTTTACGATTCCGCTTCGCTTGAGTACGATATGATATTCATCGGTCTTACAGGTATGATTGACCCTGTCCGACCCGAGGTTAAGGACGCTATCGCAGAATGCCGTACAGCAGGCATCAAGCCGATTATGATTACGGGCGACCATATCAACACAGCTAAGGCAATTGCAAGAGAGCTCGGTATTCTTTCCGATGACTCACAGGCTATGATGGGTGTTGATATTGACAAGTACACCGACGAAGAGTTCGAGGCGATTGTCGAGAACATCAACGTTTATGCCCGTGTTCAGCCTGAGCACAAGACAAGAATTGTCAACGCTTGGAGAAACAAGGGCTATGTCACCGCTATGACGGGTGACGGCGTTAACGACGCACCGTCAATCAAGAGTGCCGACATCGGTGTCGGTATGGGTATCACAGGTACAGACGTTACAAAGAACGTTGCAGATATGGTTCTTGCAGACGATAACTTTGCAACTATCGTTTCCGCAGTAGGCGAAGGCAGAAGAATTTACGACAACATCCGTAAGGCTATTCAGTTCCTTCTCGGCTCCAACCTTTCCGAGGTTATCTCGATTTTCTTCGCTTCCCTTATGAATTTCACAATTCTTCAGGCTCCGCACCTTCTCTTTATCAACCTTATTACGGACTCTCTGCCAGCACTTGCACTCGGTACGGAAAGACCCGAGGCTGACATTATGAGAAGAAAGCCCAGAAGCAAGAACGACGGTATTTTCGCAGGCGGTCTCGGTGTTGACTGTGCTTACCAGGGCATTATCGTTTCGATTCTGACAGTTGCCGCTTTCTATATCGGTGAGTTCCTTGAAACAGGTCACCTTATCTGGAGAAACATTCCCGACAGCAGCGAGGGTATGACAATGGCATTCTTCACCATGGCTATGTGTGAAATCTTCCATTCGTTCAATATGCGCTCGCAGCGTGGCTCAGCCGTTGCAATGGTATTCAAGGGCAGCCACAACATCCTTCTCTACGGCGCAATGGCTCTCTCCTTCGTCCTCACAACAGCCGTTGTTGAGATTGACTTCCTTTCCAACCTCTTCGGCTTTGCTCACCTCGACCTCAAGGCATACCTCATTTCTCTCGGTCTTGCCTTCCTCGTAATCCCGATTGTCGAAGTTGTCAAAGCAATACAGAGAAAGACAGCGAAGAACTAATCGCACAATAAAGTAATTAAGCCGTCAGCTTGAAATAAAGCTGACGGCTTTTTCTATGGTAAAACTGTAATTTATTTATTGAATTAAAGAACTGAAAATGATAGAATAATTGTACAATCCTGTTTTATAAGGAGATGTTGATTATGAAATTCAGGCGTTTTATATCCGTGTTACTGTGCCTTGCCGTTCTTCTCGGGCTCGGTGCTGTTTGCGCTTCGGGTGAAGAGCAAGCTGCTGCACAGGTGCTGCCCTCTACCTGGGCGGCGGTTGACGGACTGGGCAGAACACTTTCGGACGGCACAGATGTAGGCGGCAGAAGGCAGGACAAATTTGTCGGCGTTTTCTACTGGACGTGGCATTACCGTTGGGTGCATGACCACGAGCCGTTGACTACGGGCAGCGTGCTTGACAAATACCCCGAAGCCGTGAACGATTGGGAACACCCTGCCTGGGGCAATACATACGACGGCAGACCGTATTTCTGGGATGAGCCTCTTTACGGCTTCTACACCAGCACGGACAGATATGTCCTACGCAAGCACGCCGAACTGCTTGCCGATGCCGATGTTGATGTGGTTATATTTGACACAACCAACGGAACGCTTCTGTTTGAGCCTTCGGCTTCCGTGCTTCTTGAGGTGTGGAGCGAAGCAAAGGCGGACGGTGTGGATGTGCCGCAGGTTGCTTTTATTCTCAATTTCGGAGCCGGTGAGGAAGCACGCACGCAGCTCAGAACGCTTTACGATATTATGTATTCAAAAGGTCTTTATGAGGACCTATGGTTTATGTGGGAGGGCAAGCCGCTTGTAATGGCGGATATACGCTGCCTTGACCTTGAGGATGAAACCGATAAGGAAATTTTCGATTTCTTCACCTTCCGTGATAATGAGTCAACCTATTTTGCGGACGATACAAATTTCCTTGAGGATACCTGGGGCTGGTGCTCCGATTATGAGCAGACCAAGTTCGGTAAGCGCCTTTTCGGCGGTGTTGAGCAGATGTGTGTTTCCGTTGCGCAGAACGCTAACGAAAACGGGCTCAACGCTCTTAACTGTCCCGAGGGCACTGTTCAGGGCAGAAGCTTTACCGACGGCGCATTTTCCTATACCTACTCATACGCAGGCAAGGACATAACAGTTGATAAATCGATTGAAAACTCACTTCTGTACGGTCTTAATTTCCAGCAGCAGTGGGATTATGCACTCGAAAATGACCCCGAGTTTATCTTTGTAACGGGCTTCAACGAGTGGATTGCAGGCCGCTGGAAGGAGTGGAACGGCACGGAAAATGCCTTCCCCGACCAGTTCAGCCCCGAATACAGCCGTGACATTGAGCCGAGCAAGGGCGTGCTGAAGGACCACTATTACTACCAGCTTTGTGAAAATATCCGCCGCTTCAAGGGCGTTGACAATATGCCTGCAACAGATGCGAAAAAAACAATTGATATTTCACAAGGCGCAGTACAGTGGGACAACGTAAAGCCCGAGTACAACCACTACACGGGCGGAGAAAACCGTGACAGCGCAGGCTGGCTCGGCACATATTACACCAACGACACACTCCGCAACGATATTGCAAAGGCAAAGGTCGCCTTTGATAACGAAAACGTTTACTTTTATGTCGAAACCGTTGATGACCTCACCCCCGAAACCGACAGTGCGTGGATGCGTTTGTTTATAGATACCGACACAAGCGGCGTTTCACCCAACTGGGAGGGCTTCGAGTATATCATCAACCGCAATTCGCCCGAAAACGGCAAGGTTACGGTTGAGCGTTCAACGGGAAGTTGGAGCTTTGAAACGGTTGCTCTTGCCGATTACAGCGTGAACGGCAATGTTCTGCAGATAGCCATGCCGAAAAACGCACTTGGTCTTGACGGCGAAAATGTAAAATTCAACTTCAAATGGGTTGACAATGTGCAAAGCGAAGACATTATGGATTTCTACACCGATGGTGACGCTGCCCCCGGCGGAAGATTTACCTTCGTTTTTGACAGCACGGCAGACGGAAAAGAAATATCCTCGAGAGAAGCCGAAGAAAACATTTTTTCAAGAATTTTCAAGCCACTTTTTGAAAAGTTTGAAAGACAGTATGCGGACTTTAGAAAGCTGATTAATTACTATTTTTAAAATAACAGTAAAAAACTACCGACAGCTGCTGCCGGTAGTTTTTGCTATTTTATACGTTTTATTTTATTTCCTGTCACGAAAAACACCTTGTCGGAAATATCCATAAGCGGTTTGTCGTGCATTGAATCAGTGTAGAGTGTGTCAATCTTTCCGTCGGGATAGCGCTCATAAAAAGCCTTTATCTTGTTTTCACGAAAGCACACCATACCGAGCTTGCCTGTTTCAACGTCAAACTTTGTGCCGACGTAGTTTCTGATTCCTATTCTTCGGCACACCTCGGCTATTACGATTTCGGGTGAAGCGGAAATGAGTATATCGTCCTCACTTCTCACATCCGAATAAAACGGCTTAACCTTATGTATGTGCCTGTCCCAGAATTCGTTTACAAGGCTGTCAAGGTCATCAAGCCCCGAAACATATTCCTCAAAAATCTCACCGTATTTTGCAAGTGCTGATTCAAGTCGGAGCGTGCCCAGCTTATACTGTGCCACGCCCGAAACCATGTGCGGAACATTTTTAAGCAGGGCAGGGTCTTTTTTGAGCACCATTATAAACAGGTCAACAAAGCTCTCTCCCCTGTAAATTGTGTTGTCAAAATCAAATACGTTCATTTTATTTGCCTGAGATGTTGGCTGAAACGTCGTAGTTGGTAACGGTGATTTTAACATCGCAGTTGCGGTATGGTGCAGAGTGGGTGTTGTAGGTTACGCCGAGGTAAAGACCGTTTGCGATTGAGTAGTAAATATAGCTTTTGCCGTCCTCTTCTTTTTCGGGAAGGTTGTCGCCGAGTGTCTGCTCAAAGCCTGCTGCCTTGCACTTGTCGATATACTTGAGGTAATCGGCATAGCTCATATCGTTAAGGTAGATAACGGCAACCTCGCCCTGTTCGTTTTTGGAGTAGCTGCTGTCGGAAATTTCGTCGGCAAGCACGGGCAATTTTTCCATAAACTTATATCCGGGCCAGCTCATTTCTTTGTCAGCCATTGTGTAGCCGGGGGCAACTGTGGGTGCCTGGGTTGCACCGGGGTATGTTTCAATATCGTAAACAACGGTTGTTACAACCTGTACGTTTTCGCTGCCCTTTTCGTCCGTGACAATTTCGGTCATGGGCTTGCTGTTGTCGTCAAGTATTACATAGTAGTTCTGTGTTGTCTGCGGCTCACCCGAAGCGTTTGTAACCCAGTCGCCGGGTCTGCCTGTTTCTTCTGCAACGGGCTCGGTTGTCTGACCCTCGGTAACATCGTTTTTGCAGGCTGCAAAGGCAAAAATCATAGCGAACGCAAGAACAACTGCAATAAATTTCTTCATTTCCCATATCTCCTTTTAAAGAATTACAAATTATTTTACCATAACAAGGAGAATTAGTCAATCGGATAATTGTTGAATGCAAAGTGCTGAGTGCAGAACGCAGAACGGATGGTGGGCTGACGCCCACACCCATTTGTAATTTAAGCAAAAAAAGAATGTCATTCTGAGGCGAAGCCGAAGAATCTTAAAGGCACAAAAGATCCTTCACTTATGCTCAGGATGACACGCTTTAAAGTTTCATATTATAATCGGAGCGAAGCGAGCCTGCGTTTAGCACTTGTTTTTACAAACGCTAATGAGAATTCAGGGCAGCTCCTTCCTTTGGTTACTGCCCTGAATGTTGATGGTTTATTCTTATTTCTTCTCAAATACGAAGTTTTCTCCGTCTGCCTTACACACGCAGGCTTCGTTTGGCTGGATTTTGCCCTCGAGGATTTCTTCGGAAAGCTTATCCTCGATTTTGGACTGTATAGCTCTGCGCAGCGGTCTTGCACCGTAAACGGGGTCAAAGCCGGCATCCGCAATTTTTTCTACGGCGTTTTCGTCAAACTCAATTGTTATTCCCATAGCCGCAACACGCTTCGTAAGTGAGGAAAGCATACGCTTTGCAATTTCCTTAATATCCTCTTTCACGAGCTTGCGGAAAACGATTATATCGTCAACACGGTTCAAGAATTCGGGTCTGAACGACTTTTTCAGCTCGCCCATAACCGCTTCTTTGATTTTCTCGTCACTCATGCCGCTGCCCTTTTCGTTGCCGAAGCCCAATGCCGAGCCGCTGCCCGCAATCATTTTCGCACCTATATTAGAGGTCATAATGATAATGCAGTTTTTGAAATCGACCTTTCTGCCTTGTGAATCGGTGAGTATGCCGTCGTCAAGAATCTGCAGCAGCATATTGAAAACGTCCGGGTGTGCCTTTTCAATTTCGTCAAACAGAATAACCGAATAGGGCTTGCGGCGCACACGCTCGGTAAGCTGACCGCCTTCATCATAGCCGACATAGCCGGGAGGCGAGCCGACAAGGCGTGAGGTTGTGTGCTTTTCCATATATTCGGACATATCAAGCCTTATCATTGCGTTTTCGTCGCCGAACATAGATGCGGCAAGCGTTTTGCAAAGCTCGGTTTTACCCACACCCGTAGGGCCGAGGAAAATGAATGAGCCCGTGGGTCGCTTCGGGTCTTTCAGACCCACTCTGCTGCGGCGGATTGCACGGGAAACCGCCTTTACGGCTTCGTCCTGACCTACAATGCGCTCGTGCAGCTCATTTTCCATGTTGAGCAGTCTTGCACTTTCCTCTTTTGTCAGCTCAATAACGGGAATACCCGTCCAGCCCGAAACGATTTCGGCAATTTCGTTTGCTGTAACCTCTCCTGCGCTGCTTGAGCTGCGCTGCTGCCAGCCGTCCTTCTGTTTCTTTAGTTCAAGCTGCACCTCACGCTTTTCATCTCTGATTTTCGCTGCACGCTCGAATTCCTGTGCGTTGATAGCTGCTGCCATTTCGTCGTCATAAGCCTTGATTTTTTCTTCGAGCTCTTTCAGGTCGGGCGGTGCCGTGAATGCACGAAGGCGTACCTTTGAAGCTGCTTCGTCAACAAGGTCTATCGCCTTGTCAGGCAGGAAGCGGTCGCCGATATATCTGACCGACATTTTTACTGCGGCAACAATGGCTTCGTCGGTGATTTTCACCTTGTGGTGGGCTTCATATCGGTCACGCAGACCCTTCAGAATTTCAATCGCTTCGTCTTCACTCGGCTCACCTACGGTGACGGGCTGAAAACGCCTTTCAAGGGCTGCATCCTTTTCAATGTGCTTGCGGTATTCTTCGAGCGTTGTTGCGCCGATAACCTGAATTTCACCTCTTGCAAGTGAAGGCTTGAGGATGTTTGCGGCATCCACCGCACCCTCTGCCGAGCCTGCACCGATAAGGGTGTGAAGCTCGTCAATAAACAGAATTACATTGCCGCTCTTTGCAACCTCTTCAAGTGCTGTTTTAATGCGTTCTTCAAAATCGCCCCTGTACTTTGTGCCTGCAACCATACCTGTAAGGTCAAGCGAAACTATACGCTTGTCGGCAAGTGTTTCCGGCACCTCGCCCGAGGCAATTTTGAGCGCAAGGCCCTCTGCAACTGCGGTTTTGCCCACACCGGGCTCGCCGATAAGGCAGGGGTTGTTCTTTGTGCGGCGTGAAAGAATCTGAATAACTCTTTCTATTTCCTTCGACCTGCCGATAACGGGGTCGATTTTGTTGTTCTTTGCGTAATCCGTCAGGTCTCTGCCGAACTGTTCAAGCGTCGGCGTGTCGGATTTTCCGCCTGCTTTTCCGCCTTTTTCGTTGCTCTGCTTTGACGAGGGTGAATTTGCATTGACCGCTTTCACCGTGTCACCGAGCACATCCGAGGGCGAAACGCCGAGCTTTGTGATTATATTAACGGCGCAGTTTGAGCCCTCCTTGATAAGCGAAATGAGCAGATGCTCCGTGCCCGTGTAGGTGTGACCCATTGAACGTGCGGCGGCAACAGACAGCTCAATAATATACTTGAGCCTTGGCGTAAAATCGTCGGGCACAAGCACCGTAGGCGTGCCGACACCGACTGTCGATTTGAGCACGCTTTCAACATCGTCAATACTTATGCCCCTTGCATTGAGCGCCGTGCAGGCAACACCGCCGTCGGTCTTAAGCAAGCCTGCAAGCAGGTGCTCACTGCCAACATAAGTGTGTCCCATATTTTCGGCAACCTCAACAGCAGCGTTGAGTGCCGAATTGGCCTTCTGTGTAAAGCCTGTAAATTTGTACATTTTTCATCACTCCTTGAGTACCTTCCAATACTGCGCATTAAAGCCATAATTATCATCGTGCAGATAATTCACTATCCTCATATTATTGGCTTTGCATAGCACTTCAAATTCTTCTTTTGTTTCGTTTCTGTCCAAAGATTGATAATAAAAACTGCCGCCTTTTTTTACGAAGGAAAAGACTTTTTTCAGTATGGATTGATAAAGACCGCTTTCCAGACGGGAAGAGCCTACCATTGTCACAACATCAAAGCTCTCGTCCAAATAATCTATCAGCATTACATCTGAATTGATAATTTTTACTTCATTCGGGTTTTGTTCATTTACAAGACATTCTTTTAACTGTCTGCACGAAAGCTCGTCAATATCAATACTTGTCAGGCTGCCGTCTTTTAGTTTATAAGACAAATATCTGTCCCAATATCCTGCACCGATACCAATGTTGCAAATATACATATTCTTTTCAACCGAGAAATTTTCCTCAAAGAATTTTGCAAACATATATTCCAGATACTTGTTTTGTACCGACAGATTCCAAGGACCTGCTTCGGAATCATAACCCTGACCGTAAACCTTCAGTAAAAAGTCTTTATCCATAAACCGTATCTCCAAATAATTCCTAATTCTTAATTAACCCAATGCCTCACGAACAGCCTTTGCCCGTATTGCATCTCTTTCGGCAGGCTCAAGCGTTCTGCCTTCCCTTGCGTTTACGGTTGCGGGCTGCATATCAACGTTCAGCTCGCTTAATGCTTCAAGGCTTACGTCCAGCAAGCCCTCTGCCGCACCGAGGCGGACGAGTGAAGAAAGCTGCATAAATTCTTCGCAGCTCATAAGCCTTGCATTTTTCAGTATTCCCAGCGCACGAAAGATTTTGTCCTCCCATACGGGATTTTTGATAATCTGCTCACGAAGCGAGAGCTCCTGCGCAACAAGCTGCTGTGCAATTGATTTGAGGTTGCTCAGCGCTGTTTCTTCGCTGATGCCGAGTGTTACCTGATTGCTAAGCTGGTACATATCGCCGTTGGGGCTTGAGCCTTCGCCGTAAGCACCTCGGATAATAAGGCCGAGCTTTGATACGGTTGCGGCGATTTTTGTAATCTGACCGCTTTTTGCAAGTGCAGGCAGGTGAAGCATAACCGAGGCTCTCATTGCCGTGCCGAGGTTTGTCGGGCACTGTGTAAGGAAGCCGATGCGCTCATCAAAAGCGAGCTTCAATTTAGAAGAGATAGCGTTGTCAAGGTCGTCTGCACGCTTGTATGCGCTGTCGAGTGCAAGGCCTGCCTCCATAACTTGCAGGCGGATGTGGTCCTCTTCGCACAGCATAATGCTCACGGACTCATCTTCTGAAAGCAGAAGTGCTCTGCCCTTGACCTCACTTGCAAATTCGGGGCTCACAAGGTGGCGTTCAGCCATTGAAACTGCCTGCGCACGGGTGAGGTTTTCCATTTCGATGTAGCTCAAATCCTCGCCGCAGCTGCCAAGAAGAGCATCTCTTACAAGTGCGTTTACCTGTGCCTTGCCCGCAGCATCGAGCTTTGCGGGAAAGGGGTAATCCTCAAGGTTTCTTGCAAGGCGTATTCTTGTGCTGACGACTACCCTGCATTTTTCGCTGTTACCTATATACCATTTACTCATTTTCCTTCGCCTCCTTCAAGCTCTCGTATTTCATCACGGAGCTTTGCCGCCTGTTCAAATTCCTGCTCCTTTACAGCTTCTTCAAGTTTAGCTTTAAGCTGTGCAATCTGTTCCTCTTTTGTGGGTACGGCTGCTTCTTCGTGGGTTACTTCGATTTTCTTGCCCGAGTGAAGCGCTCTGCCGTGAATTCTTTCAAGCGAGGGCTGGAGCTTGTCAAAGAAAATTCTGTAGCATTCAGCACAGCCGAGGCGGCTTTCCCTTACGATATCGTTAAAGGAGTTGCCGCATTTCGGACAGCGCTCGACCTTTGTGCCGACAGCCTTTCTGCCGACATCACCGAGAAAATCCGAAAAGAAATCGCTGAGGCTCAACGGTGCAAAGCCCGAAAACATATCGGTGTAGCCCAATTCCTTTGCACACTGCGAGCAGAGGTGATGCTGAGTTGTTTCGCCGTTTACAACTCTTTTGATGTGTGTGGTTGCCTGCGCCTTTGCGCAATTCTGACATAACATAACAATTACTCCTTCCTTTTTATGCGTTTATTACCTGCAATAACATCTGTTTGAAAACAGATGCACGGACTGTGTCTCTTACGGGTTGGTTTAAATTTCTGTAGCAGTTGTCGCTGACAGCTGCAAGCATAATTTTTGCCGTTTTGTTTGAAATAATTTCTCTGCCTGCGAGATTTATTATATGCGCACGTGCCGTCTTTTCATCAATGCTTGTGCCTATATGGTTGAGCAGGTGCATTATCATATCGCCGGGTGAGGTGTATGCCGCACGGGTGATGCGTATATAACCGCCGCCGCCTCTGCGGCTTTCGACGATATAACCCTGCTCGGGCGTAAAGCGTGAGGAGATAACGTAGTTAATCTGGCTCGGCACACAGCCGACAAGCTGTGCCAGCTCGTTTCGCTGCATTTCGGCGCTTCCGCCGTCAGCCTCAAGCATATCCATAATGAGCTTTGCGATAGTGTTGCTGATGTTCACTTCGCTCACTTCCTTTCGTTTGTGCGATGAGTTTTCAAAGGCGCCCTTTAATTGACTTTGACTTTCTTTGACTTTAGTCTATACGATTTTGACCAAACCGTCAAAGGTCAATAAAGGTCAAAAATGTTTTCTGCGCCCCGATTTTTGAAAATAGCTCCCGAATGCTCCGTTTTTCTTCAATTTTCTTAAAATTTGACCTTCTTTGACCTTTGAGATAAAAGTCAAATAGTGAAATCAATGTTTTCACTATTTTTTCACTATTTTACATTATTATTTCACTATTTATCATAAAAAGGTCAGCCCTGAATTAACAGAGCTGACCCTCGGAGGATAGGGAGAGCTAAGTAATCCGAACTGTGATTTTCGCAGGCGGATTTTTGCTCACCCTTTGTTAAAATGCTCGCAAATCCGAAAGGATTTGCTGTGCTTTGTGCCTCGGTTGACCCAAAATCCGCTCTGAGAAAATTCTTCGACCCAAAAGTTGAGTATTTTCAGATGATTTTTGGATGTTGAGGACGTAGGAAGGCTAACGCCTTTCAAGGCCGAAACACCGAAAAGCAACGAAAAGACTCACTTTTGGGCAAGTTCGGATTGCTTAGCTCTCCCTTAACTTATGACTATGATTTAATTTTAACGTTCACTAATGTTTCGGAATTGAGAAGATTTTGATTATTTCAGTTATTCTTCATCGTCGCTGCGCTTACGGAGTACGAAAGCGAGTGCGGAAGAGCCGCTTAGGGCAGCAACCGCGGCAATTGTACCGCCTACTGCAATACCCGTATCGGGTGTGCTCTCGCCGCTGTCGGAGCCGCTGTTTTCGGAATCAACAGCTGTAGTGGTTGTACTGCCGGGCTTGTTACCGCCGCCGAAGAGGAGGTTATTGAGCCAGTCGAGCAGGTCACTTGAAGCAATACCGTTGATAATATCGTCGTAGCCCAGACCCATTTCGTCAAGCTTCTTGTAGAGAGCATCCGCATAAGCAGGAATGTCTGTGAAGTCCTCAACTCTGGGAAGACCGAGCGCCTCGTTGATGTCGTTGAGTGTGTTCTTTACCTCTTCAAAGTCAATCTGACCGAGGAGCTTTACGATAAGAGAAATAACATCATCCTTGCCGGGCTCTTCTGTGGAGTTCTCTTCGCTTGAAGCCTCTTCGGAGGAGGGTTCTTCGCTTGTTTCCTCTTCCGAAACATTTTCTTCGGATGTAGCTTCCTCGGAGCTTGCTTCCTCGCTTGTGATTTCTTCGTTTGTTACAGCCTCGGTGGTGGACTCGTCCTCGGGAGCTGCAAAAGCAGTCATGCCGAGTGACAGGCACATTACCGCAGCAATAACGCAAGCCAGAATTTTCTTGAATGTCATTTGCCAAAATCCTTCCTTTTTAAAATTTTTTGCTTTGGACGGCTGACTGACCGCCCGATGTGCGAAACTGTTTTGTTCGACAAAAAGATACTAACATCATCAGCATATTACAGTCAACGCACAAATTTTGGAAATGACAAAACAGCATAATATATACACAAAGGCAAAAAAATGTCATCCTGAACAATAGTGAAGAATCTTAAAGCAGCTACCAAAAGATCCTTCGGCTAAAGCCTCAGGATGATATACAGAGAATCTTATGAGTAATTTATGAAAACAATTCTGTTGACAGGTATCTGTCGCCTGTATCGGGCAGGAGGACAACTATTCTTTTACCTGCGTTTTCGGGGCGCTTTGCAAGCTCGATTGCCGCAAACAAAGCGGCGCCCGAGGAAATGCCGACAAGCACGCCTTCTCTTTTTGCTATCACTCTGCCTGCTTCAAAAGCTGCCTCGTTTTCAATGGGTATTACTTCATCGTAAACAGAAGTATCAAGAACTTCGGGCACGAAGCCTGCGCCTATACCCTGTAATTTATGTGCTCCTGCCTTGCCGCCTGTGAGGACAGCAGAGGAGGCAGGCTCGACGCCGACAATTTTTATATCGGGAATTTTTTCCTTGAGGTATCTGCCCGTGCCGGTTATTGTGCCGCCTGTGCCTATGCCTGCGACAAAGAAATCAACTTCGCCGTCGGTGTCTTCAAAAATTTCTGGGCCGGTTGTGTTGTAATGTGCCCCGGGATTGGCGGGATTTACAAACTGCCCCGGAATAAAGCTGTTCGGGTTTTCACGGCTGAGCTGCTCCGCTCTTTCAATTGCACCGTTCATACCTTTTTCTCCGTCGGTGAGAATAAGCTCTGCGCCGTATGCTTTCATAAGCTGTCTGCGTTCAACAGACATTGTTTCTGGCATTACGATAATAATTCTGTAGCCCTTTGCCGCTGCCATAAGGCACAGACCTATGCCTGTATTACCGCTTGTAGGCTCAATTATAACGCTGTCGGGCTTTAATGCGCCGCTTCTTTCGGCGTCCTCTATCATGGCCTTTGCAACCCTGTCCTTGACCGAGCCTGCGGGGTTTAGATATTCGAGCTTTGCCAGTATTTCAGCCTTAAGTCCGTATTCTTTTTCGATATTGTGAAGCCTTACAAGCGGGGTCTTGCCGATTAAGTCTGCGGCAGAGGAATAAATTTTTGCCATAATAAAAACTCCTTACATAATAAGCCAAAGCATGAGATTGAGTGCTAAAAATATTATATTTATTACTGTAAAAGTGAGCAGATATCTGCCCGGATTTATACCTTCCTTTGCAATGAGCTTGAACGAAATCAGGCTTGCCATTGACGCTATAAGTGCGCCCAATCCGCCAAGGTTTACGCCAACAAGCAGAGCTCTTGCATTTTCGGTAAAGCTTGAAAGCAGGAGTGCGGCAGGTACGTTGGAGAAAACCTGACTTGCCGCAACGCCGACAAGCACCTCTCTGCCGGAAACAATTGATTTGAGGAAGCTGCTTACCGCCTCAATTTCGCCGAGGTTGCCTATAAAAACGAACAGGAAAACAAAGGTTAAAAGCAGGCTGTAATCTGCTTTTGTAAGCGTTTTTCTGTCAGTAATAATTACAGCCGCAAGTGTTATACCGAGCGTTACAGGGTAGGGGATAACACGGAAAACCGTCAGCAGTGAAACGGCAAACAAACCTGCGTAAAGCAGCAACTTTACCTTGTTTATTTTCGGTGTGTTTTCGTCTGCTTTAACCGTAATTCTTTCATTGCCGAGCAAAAACGAGCTTATTACAATAAGCACGAGCGACAGTATGGCGTACGGTGCAACTGCGCCGACAAATTCGCCTATATCCATATTAAATGCAGAAAAAAGGTAGAGATTCTGCGGATTGCCTATGGGTGTGAGCATACTGCCGAGGTTTGCCGCAACCGTTTCAAGCACAACGAGCAGTATGGTCTTGTTCATCTTGTCTGATAATTTCAGCACTATCAGCGTGAAGGGCACAAAGGTTATCAGCGCTACATCGTTTGTTATAAGCATTGAGGAGAAAAAGCACAGGAGATTGAGCGTTAGCCCTAACGTGCGAGTGCTGTTTGTCTTATTTAAAAGCTTATCCGCAAGCAGCTTGAATACACCGAGAGCGTTCAGCCCTGCCATAACAAGCATAAGGCACAGCAAAAGCGCCAGCGTGCGAAAGTCAATATAGCCAAGGTATCCTACATTCGGAGCTACAAAAAACATTGAAGCAACGGCAAGCACAAACGAAATTGCAAGCACGGCTTCTTTTTTCAGAAATTCTTTTACTTTTACCATATATGATAAAGCACCTTTGTTTTGTGAATTAATCATATATTATCACAAACAAACCATACAGTAAAGATATTGCAATTATTTTAATTAATATGTTATAATGGCTGTAATACATAGGAGGTCAATCTTTATGGAAGCGTTTTTTGCAAAAATTGTTTCTTTTATCACCGCAATTTTTACTATGCTCGGCCTTATTTTTGTACCTGCCGCACCCGTCGAGGGTGAGTTTGACGAGGTGGCACCGGTAGCAAAGCAGGCTTTTGACGAAGGAGAATTTGTTATGGGCGAATACGATATAGTTGTTTCCCCGAGCGGTAACGACCAAAACGACGGCTCACTTGAAAATCCGTTAAGAACGGTTGAAGCTGCAAAGGAAAGGGCAAAGTCAAGCTCTGCCGACTCTCTCACCGTATGGTTCAGAGAGGGTACATACAATATAACATCTGCTGTTGAATTTACCGCAGAGGATAAAAGCGGCGTTCTTTACCGCTCATATCCGGGTGAAAAGGTTGTCTTTTCCGGCGCAAAGGAAATAAGCGGTAACTGGAGTGAAACCACGATAAACGGCGTAAAGGCTTTCGTTACCGATGTCGAAGTCAACTCCGATGAGGATTATTTCCGCTCCCTCTTCAAGGGCAATAAACGCCTGTCTCGCTCAACCTACCCGAAGGAGGGTGTGTTTAAGGTTGCTGATCCGAGCGAAGCCGAGGCTGTTGAAAATCCTCACGACCCTTATTTCTTTACACACTTTTTGGCTTTCTATGCTCATAAGGACAATATCCTTGATTTTGCGAACGCAAGTGATGTTGAGGTTGAGGTTATGCATTATTGGTGTGATGAGCATCTTCCCGTACGTTCCGTTGATGCAGCAACGGGCAGAGTTGAGGTTTCAAAGCCTACATCAATGCGCATAAGGGTTGACGATAACTTTGTTTTCAGAAACGTTAAGGAAACGCTGTCGCTTCCCGGCGAGTGGTATCTTGATCGCACAGAGGATAAGCTTTACTACATCCCGGAGGATGGCGATACAGTTGAAAACACTGTTCTTAATACGGGTGTCAATGATCAGCTGTTCACGTTTAACGGCGTAAAGAATATCTCTTTTCAAGGCATTGATTTTATTAATACAGATTGGGATTTTACAGGCAAAGACGGTGCGTTCTGGGACAAACAGTTTGACGCTACACATCCCTTGTATGAGAATATCGAATACTGCATAGATCATCCTCAGGCAGCCTTTGAGGTGCCGGCAGCGATTTATATTGAAAACTCATCGGGTATTGATTTCACAGACTGCCGCTTTGAAAATCTTTCCTACACGGCTCTAAAATTTGATAAGGGTACGCAGGATTGCAATATCACAAGCTGTAGGTTCAACGAAATCGGCGCAAATGCAATCTTCATTCACGGCGATTTCGTTATTCCCGCAACAACAAGAAACATCAACATAAGGGATTGTCATATCAGCTATTACGGCAGAATTTTCAGCAATGCAATCGGAATTCTTCTGACCCATGCCTACGACTGTGACATTACGAATAACGAGATTCACGATGGCTGGTATACGGGCGTTTCCGTCGGCTGGAACTGGGGCTATTCGGATAATCCGACAAACGCAATAAATATCAGCAATAACCTTATTTATAATATCGGCAACGGCTGGCTTTCCGATATGGGCGGCATCTATACCCTTGGTATTCAGCCCGATTCGGTAGTAAGCGGCAACGTAATTTACAACGTCGGCTGTGACGAGGGCGCTTACGGCTACGGTGGCTGGGGCATATACCTTGACGAGGGCTCGAGCGGAATGCTTGTTGAAAACAACCTTGTTTACGATTGTTCATCCCAGACCTTCCACCAGCACTACGGTAAGGATAATGTTGTAAGAAATAATATCTTTGCTTTTGGCGGCGAAGGTGCATTTATAATTTCAAAGCACGAGGAGCATAATTCACTCACCCTTACCAACAACATTCTTGTAACCGATAACCAGCCTATATACGCACGCACAATCGAAAGCGACTGGTTTATCGATGACAGTAACCTTTATTGGGACTATACTAACGGCGGAAATGTCACCTCCGGCTACTCGATGAAGCTTGCTGACAAAAAGA
Source organism: Acutalibacteraceae bacterium (assembly GCA_045605425.1). GTDB lineage: Bacteria > Bacillota > Clostridia > Oscillospirales > Acutalibacteraceae > UBA8612. The sequence goes on along the minus strand of JAZUQA010000003.1, from coordinate 52,350 downwards.
GTATTCCTCTTATGGTCGCAAGAGGCTATTATAATAACGCCGTGTTTGCTGACCCGATTTTCAAGGATGCACAAAACCGTGATTTTACCCTTGCCAAGAATTCTCCCGCACTCGAAGCGGGCTTCAAGCCGTGGGAGTACAGCGCAGGTACAATTACGCTGTTCGAATAAGAAGCTTTACTTTGGAAAATACAGTTTAGCGTTTTTCGCTAAACTGTATTTTGTCGTTTTAGGGCATAAAATTTCGTTTTGTCAAAAGTAATTTTTTGAATCATTTGTCTGCAAATAAGGACACTTACATATCTAATAAGGTTGTTGCAAAGTGCCGTTGCTGCTGATATAATAAAATGTATAAAATAGGAGGTATGCTTTTATGAATGCGTTTTTTGCAAAAATTGTATCATTTTTCTCCGCAATTATAACTATGCTCGGCCTTATATTTGCACCTGCCGCACCTGTTGAGGGTGAGTTCGACGAGGTGACACCTGTTGTAAAACAGGCGTTTGACGAAGGTGAGTTTAAAATGGGTGAATACGATATGGTTGTTTCACCCGACGGTAACGACAGCAACAGCGGTTCTCTTGAAAGACCGTTGAAAACCTTTGAGGGCGCAAAAGAAAAGCTGAAGGCAATGAAGCTCGGCGATGTCGGCACAATTACCGTTTGGTTCAGAGAGGGTACTTACATAAACAAGGACACGGTTGAGTTCACCTCGGCAGACAGGAAAGATGTGCTTTACCGTTCCTACCCGGGTGAAGATGTTATCTTCTCCGGTGCAAAGGAAATAAGCGGTAACTGGAGCGAAACAACAATCAACGGCGTAAAGGCTTTTGTAACCGATATGCCCGTTGAGAGTGATGCGGATTATTTCTATTCGCTCTTTAAAGACGGTAAGCGTCTTTCACGTCCGAATTACCCCGAAACCGATGTTTTCAAGGTTGCGGCAGCACCTCTTGACAACGAAAAGGTAGTTGGCGACTGGGCTCCCGATTTCTTCGTTTTTTCACCTGTTCTCTACGCTCATCCCGAAGACTTGCTTGATTTTGCAAACCCCAAGGATATTGACGTCAAGCTTATGCACTTCTGGTGCGAGGACCTTATGCCTGTTTATTCAATTGATAAGACTACGGGCAGAATCGTAACAGAAAAAGCCACGGCAATGAAAACTCGTGTGGACGATAACTTCATTCTTGAAAATGTAAGAGAAGCACTTAATGCTCCCGGTGAATGGTATCTTGACCGCAGCGAGGGCAAGCTTTATTACGTGCCTGAAGAAGGTGACACGGTTGAAAATACAGTTGTCTGGGCAGCTACCTGTGAACAGCTCATTACAATGAACGGTGCAAAGAATATTTCTTTCCAGGGCATTCATTTTGAAAACACCGATTGGGAACACATTGACGGTATTCATACCGGTAACCAGTTCACCACAATTTCTCCGTTTAACGAAATTATCAAGTACGGTACGGAGCATCCTCAGGCAGCGTATGAAGTTCCTTCGGCAATATATATTGCAGCTTCATCCGACGTTAACTTTACCGACTGCCGTTTTGAGAATATTTCTTATACAGCCGTAAAGTTTGACAAGGCAGCAACCGACTGTAACATAACAAGCTGTTACTTTAACGAAATCGGTGCAAACGGTGTGTTTATCCACGGCGATGCTGTTGTGCCCGCAAGCACACAGCGTATAAACGTAACAGATTGCCACATCGGTAATTACGGCAGAATCTTCAACAACGCAATCGGTATTCTTCTTACCCACGCCTATGACTGTGACCTTGCCAACAACGAAATTCACGACGGCTGGTACACGGGTATTTCCGTAGGGTGGATCTGGGGCTATGCCGACAACCCGACAAACGCAATAAATATCAGCAATAACCTTATTTACAATATCGGTAACGCCTGGCTTTCCGATATGGGCGGTATCTATACCCTCGGTGTTCAGCCGGATTCGGTAATCAGCGGAAACGTAATTCACAATGTCGGCTGTGACGAAGGTGCTTACGGCTACGGCGGATGGGGCATTTACCTTGACGAGGGTACGAGCGGAATGCTTGTTGAAAATAACCTTGTTTACGATTGCTCCTCCCAGACCTTCCACCAGCACTACGGTAAGGATAATATAATAAGAAACAACATTTTTGCCTTCGGCGGTGAGGGTGCGTTCAGAATTACAAGAAACGAAGAGCACAATTCACTTACGCTCACAAACAATATCCTTGTAACCGACAACGCAACAATGTATGCACTTACCACCGAGCGTGACTGGTTTGTAGACGACAGCAACCTTTATTGGGACTATACCAACGGCGGCAACGTTTATTCCGGCGACTCAATGGGTATTTTCGAAAGAAAGAATATGGCCATTATGGTGGCAAGAGGCTATTATAATGACGCCGTGTTTGCTGACCCGATTTTCAAGGATGCCGCAAACCGTGATTTCACGCTTGCCAAAAACTCACCCGCACTCGAAACAGGCTTCGAGCCGTGGGAGTACAGCGCAGGCACGAAGACGCTGTTTAATTAACAGCTTGTAGGGGACAAACTGTTAATTAAAAATGAATAATGAAGTCGCTTACGCTGATGAATAATGAATAATAAAGGAAGGGCTACGCCCTTACCCATATTATATAATTCGGGTGCGGGTGTCCCGCCCACAATTATTCATTATTCACTATTCATTATTCATTCGCAACAATTCATTGTTGCGATAAACTAAAATTTGACAATGCACAAAAAATATGCTATATTGCACCTTAGCACTGACCGTGTTAAGGTGCAATGAAATTTTTAAGAAAGGAGACGGACATAATGATGACAACTTTATTCAACAAAACTGAAATTCGGGTAGCTGTGTCCGTTTCTGCTTGCTGAAAAGCGAAAACATAAGCCAATGTGTCAATCCCGAAGACATTGTGTTTTCGGGATTTTTTTGCTTTTTATCAAGCTGACTCAGTTGCCACTAAGGAGATGTAACGTGAAACAAAATCCCAAAAAACAAGGTGGGGAGCGCTTCAAGGCTCTTAAGGATACGCTCTATGCCGTAAAAATCTGTGCGCAGTGTGCACCGTTACTGCTTACTGCATTCATTATGACCCAGACAGCCTATTGGTTTTTTACGGGCTTTATTCAGGAAATACTGTTTCTCAAACTTTTGCTTGAGCTTATAGAAGAAGGCGGCAGCTACAAGCAGTATGTAACGCTCGTGATGATGTTTGCCGGTGCAGGTCTGCTGGCAAAGGCAACGGACTGCATTACGGACTATTTTGTCTGCACAAGAGCAAAATTATTCTACAAAAGGCTCAACGACAGGATTTTCAGAAAGGCTGTAAGCGTTGATATGGCTTGCTTTGAGAATCCCGATTTCTATGACAAATACAAGCGTGCAACGGAAATCATAACCAACGAGCACAATATGGAATTTGCCTTTAATCTTTCAAACGTTTTTGCAAGCACGCTTACGGGTGTTTTCCTTGTTATTTACATCGTTTCAATTGACCCGAGGCTGTTGCTCATACTTTCCGTCGGCGTTTTCGTTGTGCTGGCAGGTATTGCAATTGGCAAAATCGATGTGAAGAAAGACAAGGAAATGACGCCGCACAAGCGTTCAAAGGAATACGTCAAGCGTACGGTTTTTCTCAAGGATTTTTCCAAGGATATGCGCACCTCGGACATATTTTCCGTTATGCTTGAACGGTTTCAAACGGCGGTTGAAACCAACAGGGCAATAATCAAAAAATACGGTGTTAAGGTAATGCTGCTTGAAACGGTTTCCGGCCTTTTCGGTAAGGCTGTGCCCGTTGCCGCAACCTACGGCTATGCCGCATACCGCTTTGTTGTAAAAAGAAACCTCGCCGTGTCGGATTTTTCCGTTATCGTCACGGCTGTAAGTAACCTAAAAGATGTGCTCAAGGATTTGAGTGACGCCATTTCAAATGTCAGGAAGGAAGCCGCTTATTTCGGCAACCTGAAAGACTTTTTTGAGTACGAAGAAAGGGTTGTCGGCGGCGACAAAAAGGCTGAAGAATTTGAAAGCCTCGAATTCAGAAATGTCAGCTTTACCTATCCCGGTGCAAAGAAAGCCTCTCTGACAAACCTCAGCTTTAAAATCAGCAAAGGCGAAACAATAGCCGTTGTCGGTCACAACGGTGCAGGCAAAACAACCTTTGTAAAGCTCTTGCTTCGCTTTTATGACCCCGACAGCGGAGAAATCCTATACAACGGTACGGATATAAGGGAATATGAAATCGCTTCCCTTCACGAAAGGCTCGCAACAGTTTTTCAGGATTACAAGGTCTTTGCGCTGACCGTCGTAGAAAACGTGCTGTGCCGTGAATGTGAGGGCGAAGCGGACAATGCCGTTACTGACAAAGCCCTCAAAGCTGCAGGTATTTACGAGCGGATTATGTCCATGCCCGAGGGCAGGCAGACCGTGTTTACCCGTGAGTTTGACGAAAAGGGCACAGGACTTTCGGGCGGTGAACAGCAAAAGCTGTGTGCTGCCAGAATGTTTGCAAAGAACTTTGATTTTGCAATTCTGGATGAGCCCTCGTCAGCGCTTGACCCCATAGCAGAATACAAAATGTACGAAAGCCTTATTGAAGCAACCGAGGAAAAAACGGTTATCTACATTTCTCACAGGCTTTCTTCCGCCGTGCTTTCGGACAGAATTTATGTCTTCGATGGCGGTACGGTTACCGAGTGCGGCACGCACGAACAGCTTATGGCGGCTAAGGGCGGCTACTGCGAAATGTTCACGCTCCAGGCTTCAAGCTACACAGATGAGGAGGGGAGCGTGGAATGAAAATGAAAGCAAAAATAAGGAAGAAGCACAGCACACTTTCCAATATAATTTATATGCTCTCGCTTATGTTCAAGGCTTCGCCGTGGCTTGTAATCGGCAGCATTTTTGAACAGATTGTCGGCGCAATGCCGGGTAAGCTCATATCCGTTATCGGCATTAAATACATAATTGACGAGGTGCAAAGCGGCGGTGAGCCGAAAAAGATAATCACGGGCATTATAATTATGCTTGCCGTAATCGTTGTGTGCGAAATTTTCTCAAATGTTTTCTATGAGCTTTTTGTTCACCGTGAGCGTGAGAAAATGGATTTGATAATTCAGTCTATGTTCTACCGTAAAGCGGCAGAGCTTGACCTTGCCAAGTACGACGACCCGGGTTATTACAGCGATTTTATTCTGTCTATAGAAAATGTGTCCGATAACCTCACAAACATTCTCAGCATTATCAAGGGCTATATTGAGCAGATTCTGTCCTTCCTTGCAATAGCGGCAATTATGCTCACTATTGACCCGATTTGCCTTGTTATTGTGCTCGGCTCGGTAATTCTTTTTATTCCGCTTGGCAAATATACGGGCAATCTGCAAACAAAGCGCCGTGAAGCTGTTACGGAAAAGCACCGCAGAAGCGACTATTTTGCAAGAGTGTTTTACCTGCCCGATTACGCAGGCGAAATCCGCACGAGCGGTATATATCCCTTGCTGCGCAAGCGCTTCAACGAAAGCGCAAACGACCTTATCAAAACGCAGAAGGGCTATATCCGAAAGCTGGACGGGCTTTTCTTCGTGCAGGAGTTTTCGGTTCAGGTTGTCGGCTTTATGCTTATTCTCAGCCTTTACATCGGCTATCAGACCATAGTTACGGGTAAGATGGGCGCAGGCGATTTTGTTGCCACCTTCAACGGTGCAACGCAGATTGGTGCAAGTGTGCTGTACCTTACGGTTTACAGCTTAAGGAGCTTTACCGAGCGTTCAAAAATGATTGAAAAATGCCGCAGCTTTTTAGCTACCGACAGCAAAATCAAGGACGGTGCCCATACGGCTGAATGCGATAAACCCGAAACAATATCCGTAAAGGATATATCCTTTACTTACGAGGGCGGCGAAAAGGAGAGCATAAACGGCGTTTCCTTTGAAATAAAGCCCTGCGAAAAAATAGCTCTTGTCGGCTACAACGGAGCCGGCAAAACAACGCTCACCAACCTTTTGTTAAGGCTCTATGACGTTGATTCGGGCTCAATCGAAATAGGCGGCAGAGATATACGGGATGTAACGGTTGCCTCCCACCGCAGCCGCTTTTCCGCAGTGTTCCAGGACTTTTGCATTTTCGGCGCAACCGTCGGCGAAAACGTGGCACTTTCTCCGAAATACGACAGCGACCGTGTGATGAAGGCACTCGAGCTGGCAGGCTTTACAAAAGAGCTTCCCAACGGTGCGGATACCATGCTGCTGCGTGAATTCAGCGACGAAGGTTTAATGCTTTCGGGCGGCGAACAGCAGAAGCTGGCAATTGCAAGAGTGTTCTATAAGCAAAGCCCGTATATCATTCTCGACGAGCCGAGCGCAAACCTTGACCCCGTTTCGGAATACGAGCTGAACAGGGCAATCAGCGAAAGCTGTACGGACTCAACGGTTGTGTTCATATCGCACCGTCTTTCCACCACACGCCACGCCGACAGAATACTTATGCTCGAAAACGGCAGGGTAATTGAGTGCGGCAGCCATGACGAGCTGATGGAGCAAAACGGCAAATACGCCTATATGTTCCGTTTACAGGCGGAAAAGTACAAGGATACCCATTTATAATTTGGAGCGTAGCGACCCTTAACTTTGCGTTTTGCATTTTGCACTTTGCATTTAAATTACAGTTTTATATTGCACCAACGGCTTAATTTTGACTATTCTGCCATTGGAAATTTATAAAATAAGGTATATAATAAATAACCGTGAATTTATGAATATTGGAGTCAAAAATATGGAGCGCAGAGAAATCAGAAATATTGCCATTATCGCTCACGTTGACCACGGCAAGACAACCCTTGTTGACGAGCTGCTCAAGCAGAGCGGTACCTTCCGTGAAAACGAGCAGGTTGAGGACAGAGTTATGGACTCAAACGACCTTGAGCGTGAAAGAGGCATTACCATACTTTCAAAGAACACGTCTATCCGTTATATGGACACGAAAATCAACGTTGTCGATACTCCCGGCCATGCCGATTTCGGCGGCGAGGTTGAACGTATACTGATGATGGTTGATGGAGTTTTGCTGCTTGTTGATGCATTTGAGGGCTGTATGCCGCAGACACGCTTTGTTCTCAAAAAAGCGTTGGGTCTGGGCAAAAAGGTGCTCGTTGTTGTCAATAAAATTGACCGTCCCGGTGCAAGACCTGCCGAGGTGCTTGACGAAGTGCTTGATTTGTTTATAGAGCTCGGTGCGGACGATGACCAGCTTGAATTCCCCGTTGTCTATGCCAGCGCAAGGGACGGCTATTCCTCACTTAACCCCGATGTGCGTGAGGGCGATATGAGACCGCTTCTCGATGCTATTCTTGAAAATATTGATGCACCCAAGGGTGATGTTGACGCACCGCTTCAGATTCTTTTCTCTTCACTTGAATATGACGATTATGTCGGCAGAATTGGTGTAGGCAGAGTTGAAAGAGGCACGGTTAAGAAAAACCAGATTGTAACGCTGTGCAAAACAGACGGCTCACAGAAAAACGAGCGTATCACAAGACTTTACCAGTTTGAAGGACTTAAGAGAGTTGAGGTTGAGGAAGCCAAGGCAGGCGACCTTATCTGCGTTTCGGGTATTCCCGAAATCAATATCGGCGAAACCGCCTGTGCACCGGACTGTGTTGAGCCGCTGCCCTTTGTCAAGATTGACGAGCCCACAATTTCAATGAACTTCATTGTCAACGACAGCCCGTTTGCAGGTCAGGAGGGCAAGTTTGTAACCTCCCGTAATATCCGTGACCGCCTTTTCAAAGAGGTTGAAACAAACGTAAGTATGCGTGTTGAGGAAACCGAAACGACCGACACCTTCAAGGTTTCGGGCAGAGGCGAGCTTCACCTTTCAATTCTTATTGAAACAATGCGCCGTCAGGGCTACGAATTCCAGGTTTCACGCCCGAAGGTTATTTTAAAGGAAATCAACGGCGAAATTTACGAGCCTGTCGAGCTGCTTATTGTCGAAGTGCCCGAGCAGTATGTCGGTGCGGTTATCGAAAAGCTCGGCTCACGCAAGGCAGAGCTTGAAAATATGGGCGTGCGTGACGGCGGCTCAACCCACCTTGAATTCAAAATTCCCTCCCGTGGTCTTATTGGCTACCGTTCCGAATTCCTCACCGATACAAACGGCAACGGTATTATGAACCAGCTTTTCCACGGCTATGAGCCCTATGCAGGCGACATCCAGACCCGTGAAAGAGGCTCAATCGTTGTTCACGAGGCAGGCGAGTCAACAGGCTACGGTCTGTTCAACACACAGGACAGAGGCAGACTTTTCATCGGTCCCGGTGTGCCCGTTTACGAGGGTATGATAGTCGGCGAATGTGCAAAGAACGAGGATATTGTATGTAACGTCTGTAAGAAAAAGCAGCTCACCAATACCCGTGCCGCAGGCAGCGACGATGCCCTGCGCCTTGTTCCGCCCTCAAACCTCTCACTCGAGCAGTGTATGGAGTTTATCAAGGATGACGAGCTTCTTGAAGTAACACCCAAATCACTCCGCCTTCGCAAAATGATACTCTCAAAAGAGCTCCGCCTTAAAAAGCAGTTCAAGAAATAAGCATAAATCAAAGAAACCTCTCCACCGTTTGATGGAGAGGTTTTAGTGTTATATGAGCTATTAAAGGTTGAAGTACTTGTCGAATTCTGCCGGGTGGGGAATAGCGGAAAGCTGACGGCAGTCCTCACGCTTGGACTTGATGAAGTTCTTGATAAGCTCTTCGGGGAATACACCGCCTTCTGTGAGGTAGTCGTGGTCAGCCTCAAGTGCATCGAGTGCTTCTTCAAGTGATGTGGGCAGACCCTGAAGCTTTGCCTTTTCCTCTTCGGGAAGGTGGTAGAGGTTGAAGTCGTAGGGACCCCAGCCGTTTGTGGACGGGTCAATTTTGTTCTTGATACCGTCAAGACCTGCCATAAGAATAGCGGCATAGCAGAAGTAGGGGTTGCAGGTTGCGTCGGGGTTACGAAGCTCGAAACGGCGCTTGTCCGGAGCCTTTGCGTAAGCAGGAATACGGATAACGGCGCTGCGGTTGGAGGTTGCGTAGCCGACTGTAACGGGTGCCTCAAAGCCGGGGATAAGGCGCTTGAAGGAGTTTGTGCTGGGGTTGGTGATAGCACAAAGTGAGTGGATGTGCTTGAGCAGACCGCCCATAAACCAGTGAGCTTCCTTGCTCAGGTGTGCATAACCCTCGTCGTCGGAGAATACGGGCTGACCGTCCTTGAAGAGAATCATGTGAACGTGCATACCGCTGCCTGCCTCACCCCATACGGGCTTGGGCATAAATGTTGCAGCCTTGCCGTACTTAAGGGCTGTGTTGTGGATGATGTACTTAATCATCATTGTGGCGTCAGCCATGTGTACTACTTCATCGAGCTGAGGCTCAATTTCAAACTGACCGGATGCGGCAACCTCGGGGTGGTGGTAGTTGATTTCAATACCTGCATCCTGCATATGCATACACATTTCGCTGCGGCACTCGTAGGAAATATCAAAGGGCTTTGCAATGTGGTAGTTCTTCTGCTTGGGAACAACAACACCAAGACCCTCTGTGTCGGAGTTCCAGTAGGACTGCTGTGCGTCAACGTCAACAGCAATCTGTCTGCCCTCAACGTTCCATGTAACGTTGTCGAAAAGATAGAATTCAAACTCGGGCAGAATCTTCATCTCGTCAGCAACGCCGCTGTTCTTCATATACTCAACAGCTGCCTTGATGATGTTACGGGGATACTGTGCGAGGGGACGGTTTTCGGGGCTGTCGATAATCATTGCGTTACCTGTCATTGACAGCGTGGGAACAGAGCAGAAGGGGTCAATAACCGCTGTGTCGGGGTCGGGGATAAAGACCATATCGCTCTTTTCAACAACGGCATAGCCGTAGTTGGAGGCATCAAAGCCGATGCCGCTCTTCATTGTGTCTTCAGAAAAGTTCTGTGCAGGGATTGTAACGTGGCGGTATTGACCGTTGATGTCAACCATTTTGAAGTCAACCATCTGAATACCGTTTTCTTCAATCATTGCAAGAATGTCTTTAACGCTCTTACTCATAAACATACCTCTTTTTTGTTTGTTAGGGGTCGCTGTTTCAATAATACAATATCTTCCCGCAAATGACAATAACCTTGCAAGAAATTTTTCGTATAAAATTAACAGAATAAATCTGTTTACAACCGGTATCGTTGTATGATAATATAAATATAACAAAACGAAAGGAGCTGAAGCCATTGCCGGGTGAAAGAATAAACGCCTTTATGCACCGCCGTAACAGGGATAAGCACCTGAACACCGTAACATTTATAATGTTTATATTATTGGCGGTGGAAAAGGTTGCCTCGGGCGCAACAATGCGCCTTGAAGCGGGCAAAACCTTTTTCGATTTCACCTTTTCTCTCACCGATGTCGTTCAGCTTCTGATTTATATTTCAATGGCGGTGCTCATTTCGCAACGGGTAAACCGCAAATACCTGCTCATACCCGATTTTGTCCTGCTGTGCATAAAGCTCTATGCAGCAGTTTCGGGGCTGATAACGCTTTTCGGCGTTCATTACAGCAACCTGCTCGGCGAACTGTCCGTGCTTGAAAAAACGGTGGAAAGCCTGCTGTTTTCAGCGTTTCTGATTATACTCTTTGCAGGCAAGCTCTCCCACGGCAAACGCCTTCCCGCCTATTGTCCGATAGCCTGCCTCACCGTGCTTTCGCTGTGCGTGCCCGTAACAGTCGTTTTCGAGGTGCTCAAATTCTACGTCGAGGAGCAGATGAATTATCCCCTCTATATGGAAATCTTTATTTTCCTGCGAGGTCTGCTCAACGAAATCTTCCTTGACCTTCCCTACGCAATGCTCATATTACTCGTGTTCTATTGCCATACGGATGAATAAATCCTTGGTTTATTCGTAAATATACCCTGCAATAATAATTAAAGCCATCAGCGTTTTAACACGCCGGTGGCTTTAGCTTTTGTAAGATTCAATCAGCTTTTCGACAACGCTTTTTTGCTCGGCTGTCAATGTTGCCCATTTGTCAAAAAACAGCTTTTGTTCGTCTGACAAATAAACCGGGGCTTCGTTGCCCTCTTCGGCAAAAAACTGTGCCACAGATATCCCTAAGCCGTTGCAGATTGCTTCAATTGTCGGTATCGTCGGGGCAGTATTGCGGTTGAAGATATTTGATATAGTGCTTTGTGAAAGTCCGCTGAGTTTTGCAAGGCGGTATTCAGTTATATTTTTCTTTGCCATAAGCTCTTTAATTCTTTGCTTTGCATCCAATTCGCTCACTCCTTTGAGTTAATTTTACTACTAAATTGAACGGCAAAACAGTTAACAATTGTATTGACAATAATACTCAACAGAGTTATAATACAGTTACCAAACTAAAGTATTGGAGGAATTATTATGAGAAAAAACATTAAAAAACTTTTTTCTGTGCTTATGGCAATGATTCTCGTCCTTTCAGCCGCACCGCTCAGCGGCTTTTCGGGCTTGGATTTTTCCGGAATTTTTGCTGTGAATGTGCAGGCTGCGGACGATAACACCTGCGGCGAAAACCTTACCTGGTCGCTCAGCGACGATGGCACACTCACTGTTTCCGGTACGGGTGCAATGAAAAACTACGGTTACGAATACTTCGTTCCGTGGTACACGCAAAGAGAAAGCATTGTTAAAATCGTCGTAGAGGACGGAGTAACCTCATTAAGCGATTTTGCTTTTTACGGTTGTAACAAGGCGACAAGCGTTTCATTGCCTGACACATTGACGAGTATCGGTATTCAAGCCTTCAGGCAATGCGCTTCTTTGACATCGGTAGACATTCCTGACGGAATAACAACTATTCAGGACGGTACTTTTTGGTATTGTGAGGCGCTTACAAGTGTTACACTTCCCGATAGCCTCAAAGTTATTGGTGCTGATGCTTTCTATAACTGTAGCAACCTGACATCCACTGACATTTCTGACGGAGTAACGACAATAGGTGAAAGCGCCTTCGCTTATTGCAATAGTTTAAAAACTATTACTATCCCGAAGAGTGTAAGTAAAATCAGCAACTATTCTTATAGCAGATCTTTTGAATCTTGCACATCCTTGGAAAGCATTACCGTAGATCCGGAAAACGAATATTTTTCAAGCGATGAATACGGTGTACTTTATAACAAGGATAAAACGGAGCTGTATGTTTATCCCTCCTGCTGTAAAGCTAAGGATTACGTCATACCCGAGGGTGTTGAAAGCTTCGGCAGAGCTTTCAGCGGTGCTACGGCTTTAACAAGTATTCATATCCCGAGTACTGTAACGAGTATCGAATGTGCAGGCATTGTCGGTGCATTTAGTGGGTGTGGAAATCTGAAAAAGGTAACGTTTGCTGAAAACATTCAATTGACTGAGATATCTGATTATGCATTTAACGGTACAGCTATATCGTCTATAAATATTCCCGAAAGTGTAACGAGTATAGGTGAATATGCATTTGGCCAGACGGCTATATCGTCAATCAGTATTCCCGACGGTGTAACGAGTATCGGCAACAGTGCTTTTTGGCTTTGCCGTAACCTCACAAGCGTAAAAATCAGTAAAAACAGCAAACTCGAGTTAATAGGTGCAAGTGCATTTTCATCTCTCTACGCGGAAGATGTTGCTGAGTTTGAGTTTTATATTCCTGTCGGTGTTACAAGTATTGGCAAAGGAGCTTTCATTGGAAGTGGCATAAACAAGTTTAATGTTGATGAAAATAACGATTACTATTCAGCAGAAAATGGCGTACTGTTCAATAAGGACAAAACGACACTTATTCATTATAATCAATATAACGACTCGGCTGTATATACAGTTCCCTCAACTGTTACGGAAATAGAGGTAAGAGCCTTCTCAAACAGTGACAATCTCTTGACGGTTGTTCTTCCCGAAGGAATCAAAAAAATTGGTGAAGGAGCATTTGAAAGTTGCATATATCTTTCAAAAATAAACTTTCCCACAAGTCTAGAAACTATAGGCAAAGCTGCATTCCGTACTTGTTGGGCACTCAAAGGGGAAGATGGTACGCTGGTCATCCCTGACGGAGTTACATCAATAGGTGCAAGTGCGTTTGGTAGTACGGATATAACGCAGATTCATATTCCCTCAAGCGTGCTAGCGATAGGTGATGGTTTACTTGCATACTGGGATCAATCCGACTACACGATATGCTCTGACAGCAATACAGCTTACGCCAAAACCTATGCTGAAACCTACGGCTATACCTTTAAGCTTTGCGGCGGCAACCATACTTCACACACGTGTACCTACACGTCAAAGGTTACAAAAGCGGCAACCTGTACTCAGACTGGTGTTGAAACCTTTACCTGCGAATGCGGCAACAGCTATACCGAAACTATTCCGGCAAAGGGACACAGCTACGGCGAATGGGTTGAGACCGTAAAGCCCACAGCAACAACAAGCGGCAAAAAGGTAAGAACCTGTGGCGCCTGCGGCACAACACAGGAGCAGAGCATTGCACCTGTTCCCGAAGAACATAGATGCTCGTATACCTTAACAGTCACAAAAGCGGCAACCTGCACCCAGTCCGGTGTCAAAACCTTCACTTGCGAATGCGGCAATTCCTACACACAGGCTATTCCGGCAACGGGTCACCGCTACGGCGAATGGACAGTAACGGTTGAAGCTACAATTTATTCAAGCGGTGAACAGATAAGACACTGCACAGGCTGTGGTAACGAGCAGACACAAATTATTAACCGCTTGACCAACGAGGACAAAATAATAGTAATTACGCATCCGTCAACCACCGTTATTAATTACGGAGACACTCTGATTCTTCACGCAAACATTAACCTTTTTGCCTTGCCCGAAGGCTGTACGATAGTTTGGAGAGTTGAAGGCAGCGGTGTAGTTCTCACTCCGAGCGAGGACGGCTTAACCTGTAAGGTAACCTCTGTGCAGAATGGAGATATTACCGTTATCGCAACAGTCGTTGATGAAAACGGTGAAGTAGTAACAGACATCAACGGCAGCGAAATTTTCTTTGCACAGCAGTTAAAATCAAAAGTTAATTTCTGGCAGAGAATAGTTTCATTCTTTAAGAATCTTTTCAGAATAACACGTATTATCTTACAGTCTGTATAAACCTCAAACATCCGGCGGAATACCCCGTCGGGTGTTTGTTGTAGTAAGATAAATTACAGTAGGGGCAATTCACGAATTGCCCGCTGTAAAAGCGATATATCGGTAAATTACGGTCGATTCATGAATCGACCCTACAGGATAATCAAATTCATGTTGGTATATTTACAATACGGATGAACAAAGGTAGCTCCTTCAAACTGCAATTTGTCATAAAGACGAAAATTCGCCTTCAAATTTGTAACAGTGCACAAACTTTTTCAAAAATTAAAAGTGAGCAAATCGTATGAAAACACGAGAAAACGGGAGAAAAACGGAGCTTGCGTTTGCTAAATTAAATTTTTTAAAAATAAGTGTTGACATTGGTTTGGGCTTGTGGTAGTATATTCGAGCAATGAAATTAAAAATCTTAATTCGGAGGAAAAGCTAATGTCAACTTATATGCCCAAAGCAGGCGAAATCACACGCAGCTGGTATGTTCTTGACGCTGCAGGCAAGCCTCTGGGTAAGGTAGCTGCTCAGGCCGCTGTTCTTCTTCGTGGCAAGCACAAGGCTATCTTTACACCCAATGTGGATTGCGGCGATCATGTAATCATCATTAACGCTGAGAAGGCAGTTCTCACAGGCAACAAAATCAACCAGAAAATGTACTACCACCACACAGGTTACATCGGTAACATGAAGGAAGTTAAGTACAGCACCCTTATGAAGACAAAGCCCGAGTTTGCAATGCAGCTCGCTGTCAAGGGTATGATTCCGGACAACACTCTCGGCCGCAACGCACTTGGCCGCCTTCGTATCTACAAGGGCGCAGAGCACAAGCACGCAGCACAGAAGCCCGAAGAGTGGGCTCTTTAATCGAAGGGAGGCAAATGAATAATGTACGAAACTAATCCTTATTTCTATGGTACAGGCCGCAGAAAGCAGTCTGTAGCCCGTGTACGTGTTTACGCAGGTACAGGTAAAATCATCATCAACGACCGTTCAATCGACGATTACTTCGGTCTTGATACACTTAAGCTCATTGTTCGCCAGCCCCTCGAGCTCACCGGCACAACCGAGAAGTTCGACATCATCTGCCGTGTAAGCGGCGGCGGTGTTTCCGGCCAGGCAGGCGCAATCCGTCACGGTCTTTCCCGTGCTCTCCTTCAGTACGACGACGCTGTTCGTCCCGTACTCAAGAAGGCAGGCTTCCTCACTCGTGACCCGAGAATGAAGGAAAGAAAGAAGTACGGTCTCAAAGGCGCACGTCGTGCACCTCAGTTCTCAAAGAGATAATCAGAGCCTTACGGCGATTATCAACAACCCTTGGAATCTCAACGGTTCCAAGGGTTTATTTCTTTGTACGGATAATTTTAATTTCAAAATGTTATATAAAAGGTAGGCGTTAGGGAGATTTTGACACTGCTGATGCCGGCAGATTTCTGATAGCGATTGTACCGATATGGCGTGTTTAAAAGTGTATTGTATTTTGGCACGGTTGTGATATAATTTAATAAAAAACAGCGGAGAATTAAAATGAACAGACCTTATATTATCTGCCATATGGTAACATCGCTTGATGGAAAGGTGACGGGAGATTTCCTTTTCACGCCTGAATGCGAGGCTGCGACAGAAATTTATTATGATATAAACCGCAAGCTTAAGTGTAATGGCTTTATTTGCGGCAGGGTTACAATGGAGGGCAGCTTTACGGGCGGATATTATCCTGACCTTTCGCAGTATGAGCCTGTGCGTCACGACCTTGATTTAAAAATGGATTTTATGCTTGACGGCGAATATATGACGGACTTTTATGCCGTTGCTTTTGACCCGAAGGGCAGACTCGGTTGGCGGTCGAACAAAATCATCGACCCTGACGGTGACCCGGGGTACGACGGCGCACAGATTATTGAAGTGCTCACAGAGCAGGTTGATGAGCGTTATCTCGGCTATCTTGAAAGCATGGAAATACCGTATATTTTTGCTGGCAAGGATGAAATTGACGTTGATTTTGCCTTGTTCAAGCTCAGAAATATTGTCGGTTGCGAAACTCTGCTTTTAGAGGGCGGAAGCATTATAAACGGTTCGTTTCAGCGTGCTGATGCAATCGACGAGCTGAGCCTTGTTGTTGCGCCGATTGTTGCAGGTGAAAATGATAAACCGCTGTTTGCTGACAGCGTTGTTTCAGGATACGAACTCATCAAAGCCCAGCCAATGAACGGAAATGTTGTTCTCAATTATAAAAGAAAAAGATGAAACTTGTATAAAAGGTGATGAAATGCTGAACCTGACTTTTGAACAATTCAATAATATTGAATTTAAGCTCTACGAAAAAAATCCCGTATTAAAAAATCCGATAAACAGTTTTGTTATTGCTGACCCCAGCGTTTTAACACCTTCGGATTCCCACGACGGAAAATGGCATTTATTCTGCCACACGTTTTTTGGTGTGTACCGATATGAAAGCGCTGACGGAATAAGCTTTGAAAGCAAGGGCAGAATTGTCAATCGTGCCATGCGTCCGAACATCAATTATATTGACGGAAAATATTATCTCTATTTCGAGAGAACAAGACCGGTTATATTCAATCTGTTAAGTCTTATCGGAGCAAAATGGAAATCGGAAGTTTACTGTACACAGTCCGAGAATCTTGTTGACTGGAGCGAGCCTTATCTTGTAATCGGTAAAACCCGTAGCTTTGAAGGGGATGAGAGGGGAACTGCTATTTCCAATCCGTTTCTGATGAAAACTGAAAACAGTTACCGCCTGTATTATTCCTGCGGACAGACTTTTATTAAGGATTGCGGCTTCTGTGAGCCGACACATATCAGCTTTGCAGAAAGTAAGAGCATCGCAAACGGTTATATTTCAAGAGAAACACCGATTATCAGCCCGGACAAAAATAAACAGTATCTTAATCTTTGCTCGGGCTGCCTGAAGGTGTATAAGCTGGCTGACTGTTACATCGGCTTGCAGAACGGAATTTATGAAGAAGGCGGTAAAAGTCATTCCGCCATTATGCTTCTCAGGTCTGATGACGGCATCAGCTTTGAATTCGTAAAGCCGTTCTTAACACCGCAGAAGTGCGGTGACAATAAATGGATGGCGCAGTATGTTTATGCCTGCTGTCTTACATATCACGAAAACAGATTAAGGCTGTATTTTAATGCCCGAAATGTGTCGGATAACATCCGTGGCAGAGAGTGTATTGGTGTTTATGAGGCAGAAATAAAGGGATGATTTAATCCTTTCGAGAAATCCCGACGGAGAATACAATGAATAACATTACTCAAATAACAGATTTTCTTGCACCTGAGCTGGATGTATATGCACGGTTAAGCGAGGTTCAGCTGTTGAACAGAGAGTTTCCCGAAAAAGGTCTGTTTATAGCAGAAAGCCCGAAGGTTATTGAACGTGCGCTTGATGCAGGATATGAGCCGGTTTCGTGCCTTATGGAAAAAAGGCATATCGAGGGCGAGGGTAGGCGAATCCTTGACAGGGTTGAAAATGTTCCTGTTTTTTGTGCGGAATTTGATGTTCTGACGCAGCTGACAGGTTTCAAGCTCACCAGAGGTATGCTGTGCGCTATGAAGCGAAAGCCCCTGCGTGATGTAAGAGAAATCTGTGAAAACAAAAGAAGAATAGTTATACTCGATAAGGTTATGAACCCGACAAATGTGGGCGCCATAATCCGTTCGGCTGCAGCGCTCGGAATGGATGCGGTAATCCTCACACCAGGATGCTCTGACCCTCTGTACAGGCGTGCGGCAAGAGTAAGCATGGGCACGGTGTTTCAGATTGAATGGACATTTTCGGATGACGACAGCCTTGATAAAATTAAAGCGCTCGGGTTTAAAACGGTAGCTATGGCGCTTAAGGACAATTCTGTTTCTATCAGCGACCCACGGTTGATGAATGAAGAGAAGCTCGCCGTAATTATGGGAACGGAGGGTGACGGACTTTCTGATAAAACCATAGCCGACTGCGATTATACCGTAAAAATACCAATGTACCACGGTGTGGATTCGCTGAATGTTGCGGCAGCTTCCGCAGTAGCTTTTTATCAGCTTGGCAGCAAACAGATTTTCGATGAATGAAAAAGAGGGACGGCTATGAGCAATAAAACAGTTAAATACCTGCTTGGTGTTGACGGCGGAGGAACAAAAACGGAGTTTCTGCTCTGTGATTTAAACGGAAAAGAAATCAGACGACTGTTTCTCGACGGGTCAAATCCCGTTAACAGGGGAATAGAAAACACCTTTGCCGTTCTCGGTGAAGGAATTGCGCAGGTGTGTGACGGCTTTGATTTTGGTGAGATTTCCGTGTTTGCAGGAGTTGCAGGCTCAAAAAGCGGAGAAAACCAAAGGCTTATCAATGAATTTCTCTCACGCTTCGGTTTTGCTTCGTTTGGCTGCGGCAGCGATATTGACCTTGCGCTTGAAGCGGCGCTCAAGGGTGAAGACGGAACGGCTGTTATTATGGGCACGGGCATTGTTGCTTACGCCCGTTGCGGTGAGAGGCTTCACCGTGCAGGCGGACGGGGTTATATGATTGACAAAGGCGGCAGCGGCTTTCATTTCGGCTCGGATGCGCTGAACTCTGCGTTTGAATTTACTGACGGCAGAGGTGGCAGCGAAACAATATTTAATCTTGTCGAAAACAAGCTCGGCAGAAAACTTGAAGAGTCTGTTGCTGACATATACAGCGGTGGTACTTCTTTTGTTGCTTCTTTTGCTCCCGTAGTTTTTGAAGCATTTAATTTGGGCGACCGAGCGGCTTTTGAAATTATAGACCGCAATGCTTATGAAGCGGCAAAGGTAATCAACGGTGCACGCAGGGTCTTAAATAATTGCGGTAAAAAAATTGTTATCTGCGGCGGACTGTGCAAACAAAGAGATATACTTGAACCGTTCCTGCAAAAATATATTGACGGTGAGGCTTCGCTTGAATTTCTTGATGAGCCGATGGTAAACGGTGCGGTTTCGCTTGCGAAGGGAAGAGATAATATATGTTGAAAACAGAAAAGAGAAACCCCGATACATACGGCATTGACAAAATGTCCGCTTTGGAAATGGTGGAGATAATAAATAAAGAAAACGCAAAGGTGACTGTTGCGGTTGAGGCTGTTTTGCCGCAGATTGCTGCGGTATGCGATGCGGCTGCCGATGCAATAAAATCGGGCGGCAGAGTTTTTTATATCGGCAGCGGTACTTCGGGCAGGCTTGCTGTTTGCGATGCGGCGGAATGTCCGCCGACCTTCGGTGTGCCTTACGACCTTTTCAACGGAATTATCGCAGGCGGTGAAAAATGTATGTTCAAGGCTGCGGAAAACGCCGAAGATAACCCCGAAGCAGGCATTGAAGATTTGAAAAGCAGAAATTTCTGCAATAAAGATATTTTAATCGGAATTTCCGCTTCGGGCTCGGCGGCTTATGTAATCTCCGCTGTGAAATATGCAAAAAGCATCGGCGCAAAGGCCTTTTCAATTACAAACAATCCCGACACCGAGCTTGGCAAGGCGGCAGATATTGACATCTGTGCCGATACGGGTCCCGAGGTGATTACGGGCTCAACCCGTATGAAGGCAGGCACGGCACAGAAAATTATTCTTAATATGATTTCAACCGCAGCTATGGTTAAGTGCGGCTGTGTTTATGAAAATATGATGATTAATCTCAAGCCCACAAACAAAAAGCTCACACGCAGAATGGTGGGCATTGTAACCGAAATTCTCGGCTGCACGGCTGAAAAAGCGGAAGAGCTACTTGAAGAAAACGGCTGGAATATCCGCAAGGCAGTTGAATAAAACAAAACATATCCCCGTAAAAAACAGTTCGTTTTTCACGGGGATATAATTATAGCTTTATTCCGTATACGGCGCAGTTTTTCATTTCTGCCAGCAGGGTGAAGCCGTATTTATCGTAAAAGCCTCTGCCTTTTTCGTTCTTTATCCAGGTCGTGAGCATAATGCCCTTTACGCCCTTTTCTTTCAGGTGTGCAAGAAGTGCATCCGTCATTTGGTGTCCCAGTCCCATTCGCTGATACTCGGGCAGCACGTCAATGTGCAGGTGTGCAGGATATTCTTCCTTATATTTTTCGTGGGGAATAACTGACCTTAACGCAGATTTTCTCCGCCTGAATTCCCACTTTTTAATTTTCGTGCAGTATTCGTCAACAAACACGGGGTAGAACTTGTCAAAATTCTCCGTGCTGATAATATACCCGATTGCTCTGTCGTTTTCGTCAACGGCAACAAAGCAGTTTTCGGGCTCTTTTTCTATGTAATAGTCGCAGTAAACGGCAAGCCCGAAATTGATGCCACGCTTTGAGCTTTTGCAGGGACCCTCGCTGTTGAGGTGAACGAAGCGTACATTTTCTTTATCCTTACTTTCATAAGGTCTGATTGTCATTTTTTATCACTTCCCACTTGAGTTTATCATTAAAACGCACAAAAATCAAGGCGCAATATCTACTGTTTTAATAATTGTAAAAGGATAAAAAATATTATATTATTTTATAAAGGAGGGCTGCTTATGGTTAAAGGCATTGATAATCCTGCTGCTTGGCAGGCGCTTTTCGCAGGCGTGCTGTCAGGCTTTGATATAAGCGTTAATGTCAGCAACACACGCCGTGTTTGCTACTGCGAAAAAACACACAGGCTTACCGATGAAAAATACATACTCACCGTTTCGGGTAATAATATCGGCGTTGAGTGCTCGGGCGAAAAAAGCGCATTTTATGCTCTTTGCGATATTGCAAAACGAATTGAAGAAAACAGTTTGGCGAACGGTGAATTTGTTTGTGCACCCTCGTTTGCGGTAAGGGGTTATATAGAGGGCTTTTACGGCAACCCGTGGAGCTTTGAGCAGCGCAAATCCGTTATGTCGCTTATGGCGAAAAACAGGATGAACACGGTTTACCACGCACCGAAGGATGATTTGTATCACCGTGAAAAATGGCGTGAGGAATACCCCGAGGCTGAGCTGCTCAAGCTCAAGGAGCTTGTCGATTGCGCAAAAGAATACTATATGTCGTTTTATTGGTGTATTGCGCCGGGGCTTTCAATGAAGTATTCCGACGAAAAAGAGTTTGACACGCTGATTAATAAGACAAAGCAGCTTTATTCAATCGGCGTGCGCTGCTTCGGCTTGCTTCTTGACGATATTGACGAGGAGCTTGCCTTCCCCGAAGATAAGGCGGCCTACGGCGAAACAGTCAACGCACATATTGAGCTGATAAATAAATATTATTCAGCTCTGAAAGAAATTGACCCGTCAATACGGCTTACCGTTTGTCCCACTCTTTACCACGGCAAGGGCAACGAATACTACATATCAAAGCTCGGTATGAATATTCCGCCGGATGTATCTCTTTTCTGGACGGGCAGGGACATCTGCTCCCGAGAGCTTACAAGCCTTGAAGCAATTAAGTTCGTTGAAAACACATACCACAAGCCGCTTTACTGGGACAACTACCCCGTCAACGACTGCTCAATGTTCAATGAAATGCACATTTCGCCGATTATCGGGCGTGACCCCGATTTGTATAAATATTCGGAAGGCATAATTTCAAACTGTATGGCGTATGCCGAGTGTTCAAAAATTCCGCTTATCACCTTTGCCGATTATCTGTGGGACAGCGTTAATTACGACCCGCAAAAATCGTGGGAGAGTGCTATAAAGCAGGTTGTCGGAAAAGAGGATGCCGATAATTTCGTTATCTTTGCCGACCATCTCTATACCTCCTGCTTAAAGGACGCAAATTCAAGGCGTATGTACGAGGCGTTTGACGAAATTGAAACCGCCTTCAAGGCAGGGGATAGGGAAAAAGCCTTTGCGGCGGCTGAAAATTACCTTGGCAGAATGAACGCCTGCAGAGAATATCTTAAAAAGGATATTCCCATTTGCAGGGAGCTTGAAAAATGGTCGGAAAAATTCTTTGTAATGTGCGATATTCTGAATAGCGTTTTCAGCTATATTATGAGCAGGGATGAAAAAACGCTTGCGGAAATTTTCGGGCTTGTTGAAAAATATGAAGCAATGCCCGCAAGAATATCCAACGATATTGATATTAAATCCGAGCTCAGGAATGAGCTAAATATAAGTATAATAAACGGAGGAACATAATTATGGCATTTATCATCAGACTTGGCGCAGCATTGCTTGCGGTTATCACAGGCTTACCCCTTCTCGTTTCGGCACTTGCTCAAAGCCTTCTGCTCATAGGCTATGATTCAAAGCCCGAGGAAGCAATCAGCGCAAATTTTCTTGAGGGCAATACTCAGTTTATTGAAGAAGCCGCAGCCGAATACTGGTCTGTCGGATATTCCAAAGAGGTTCTTACCCCGGACGATATTGACAGCCACAGATATTTCCTTGGCGGCTACCTTAAATTCCCCGCACAGGAAGCAACGGGTGTTATTGACGACATCAGCGTAAGAGCGGTAGTGCTTGACGATAATTCCGGCAGAGGTGCTGTAGCCTATGCCTGGGTTGATACCGTAGGTCTTATGAACGCAGATATTAAGGATATCCGTGAAAAGCTCAGCGATATTACGGGTGAGGACGGACTTATTGCAATAAACGTCGGTGCAACACACACTCACAGCGCAATTGATACCCAGGGTCTTTGGGGCAATATTCCGAAATCCGGCAGAGACGATGCCTATATCGCTTCTGTTGTTGAAAAGACAGCCAAGGCAATAAGGGACGCATATACAAGCAGAACACAGGGTCAGCTCTACTATGCCTCCAAGTCCTGTCCTCAGCTTTTTGCAGACGGCCGTAAGCCCGACTCTCTGGACGACAAGGTGCATCTTTTCCGCTTTGTACCAAACGATACAGCAAAGAAGGAAATATACATAGCTAATTTCGGCGGACATCCCGTTAACCTTCCTTGGGAAAACACTCAGATTTCCGCTGATTTCCCGGGCTACCTTGACCAGACTGTCAGCACAGCAAAAAAGGCTGATTTCATATTCATTCAGGGCGCTATAGGCGGCGGTATTTACGTTAACCTCGGCGTTGAAAACGGCATTCCCGCAGAGCTTTCGGGCTATGATAAGATGAAGGAATACTGCCACATTATGGATGATTTGTTTACCGAGCTTGCCGAAAAGGCAACGCCCGTTGAGCCCATCCTCAATATCCGCATCAAGCAGATTGAATTTGAAATTGACAACTTCCTCTTCAAGCTCGTTGAAAGAGCAAACCTTTGTAACGCAATTGCCTACAAGGAAAACGGTGCGGTATATATGCCCAGCGAAATAGGCTACGTTGAAATC
Source organism: Acutalibacteraceae bacterium (assembly GCA_045605425.1). Classification (GTDB taxonomy): domain Bacteria; phylum Bacillota; class Clostridia; order Oscillospirales; family Acutalibacteraceae; genus UBA8612. Next base: position 28,943 of record JAZUQA010000003.1, on the reverse strand, counting down.
GGTAAGGATATAAAGATTCTTCAGGTACCCGGCGAGGTTCTGCCCGAAATTGTTTACGGCAATTTCTTTACGGCAGATGAAGCACTCAACGGCACGAAATACCCGTATCCTGCCTTGAACACCTACCTTCCCGAGGATGACGATATTCTTGTTTTCGGTCTTTGTAACGACGCTGTCGGCTACATAGTGCCCGATAACGATTACGGCGCATCAGGCAGTGAAGGTCATTACGAGGAATCCGTTTCCACCGGCTCCAAGAGCGGTACAACGCTTTCCAAGGCATTTATCGAGCTTTTTGAAAGCCTTAAAAACGCCGATTAAGCGGAGGTAAAGCACAATGGAATTCTTACGTTTCCTTCGTCTGCCCGATTTGGTGAATGGGGTTATCTCTGCTCTGCTTTCGCTGATTCTGCTTTTTGTTCCCAATTCAACCTATACAAGCGTTGAAGAAGCCTCGGAATATATGCTCAAGGGTGACACCGTGTTTTCCGATACGGCGGGTGAAAATTGGACAGTCGGCTTTGCAAGCAGTGTTCTGACACCAGAGGATATTACAGCAGACAAATATTATATCGCTGGCTACAACCCCAATAACCCTGCCAAGGCTGTGCTTGACGATATGCACGCAAAGGCTGTTTATCTTGACGATAACACGGGCAGGGGCGGTGTGATTGTCTGTGCAATTGACTGTGTAGGTATCAGCCGCAAGGATATAAACGACATCAGAAAAATCGTAATCGACAGCGGCAAAATTCCGAACCTCAAATCAATCAACATCTGCTCAACCCATTCACACTCCGCTATCGACACACAGGGTCTGTGGGGTAAGAACTTCCTCTCCGACGGTAAAAATGCGGAGTTTATGAACAGCCTTAAAGAGAAAACAGCAAATGCTGTTATTTCAGCTTATGAAAACCGCAAGGACGGCTCTCTTTACTTCGGCACGGCAGAGGATAAAGGGCTTCTCATTGATACAAGACAGCCCGTTGATTACGACGCAACTCTCACACGCCTTCGCTTTGACCCGACAGACGGCAGCGACGATACATATATTGTCAATTTCGCCTGCCACGCTGAATGTTTAGGCGCAAGAACAACCGTTGTCAGCGCCGATTTCCCTGCATATATGGAAAAGGAAATTGTTGAGCAGACTGGCGGTGCAAACGTCGTTTTCATAAACGGAGCTATCGGAGGTCTTGTCACCTGCGAAAAGCTGGATGACGTTCTGCGCAATTTTGAGCTTGGTCTTGAATATGTCAAGGAATTCGGTAAGGATGTGGGCGAGCTTGTTATGAGTATAGCCGACGAAACCGAGCTTACTCCGCTTGTGAATGTTAAAACTGAAGCGGTTGAGGTAAAGTGCGATAATATAGCTCTGCTGCTTGTGCGTATTCTCGGCGTGCTCAATAACGACATATCAAAGGATGAAAACGGCGATATTTCGATTATAACCGAGGTTTCGTATATGGAGCTTGGTAATAAACAGATAGGCGTTTTTATGATACCGGGCGAGCTTTCACCCGAGCTTGAAAGCGGCAACTTCTTAACAGCAGAAGCTGCGGCAAACGGTACGGATGTTGATTACAAACCGCTTACCGAAATGACAGATTGCAAGCACGAATTTGTTGTCGGTCTTTGCAACGATGAAATCGGTTACATCATTCCCGAAAATGATTTCTTCCTGCACGAGTGGCTGCCATATTTCAACACAACTGTTGATACTTCTGGCAGAAATCACTACGAGGAAACAAACTCAACCGGCCCTGCAACGGCAGGCACATTGCTGGAGGCAATGGATGAGCTTATAGCTTCCGTTAAATAATTTTACAGCCCTTATGACTCAAGCGTTCATAAGGGCTGTTATTTGTGTTAATATAAATAACATTTTTTTGAAAGTGCCTGCCATTCAGCACTCTTTTGGTTTTCACGCTCTATAAATTCATCCGGCTCAAAATCGTTTCGAAAAATCTCGTCCGATCCGAGTAACTTTACGATGTCCGGCTCAATTCTAAATTCGCTGTGTGTTTTTCTGATTGCGTCAAGCAGTTTTATTCCTACAGCAAAGGGTGAGAAAGTATCTCTGTCAGTAACGTGGAGCTGTATGCCGTGGCAGAATTCATTTTCATAATCCGAAAACGTCGGCGTAAAGGAGCATTCACGAAGATTTACACCGTCCTGCTGTCCGAGCTTTTCAATAACCGCCTTGCTGTCAAGCCACGGCGCACCTATCATTTCAAAGGGCTTGGTCGTGCCTCTGCCCTCGGAAAGGTTGGTGTCCTCAAAAATGCAGGTGCCGATATAAACAAAAGCCGTGTCAACTGTCGGAATATTCGGCGAGGGCTGAACAAAACAAAGGTCGGTATCGTCGAAATACATCTCCCTTTTCCAGCCCTCCAGCGGTATAACCGTCAGGTCACAGCCGATGCTTTCAGTTTCGTTCATCATCAGCGCAAATTCGCCAATTGTAAGACCGCAGCGTGTGGGAGTGGGAAACCTGCCGACAAACGAAGAAAACTGTCTGTCAAGCACAGTGCCTTCCACTTTCACTCCGCCTATGGGATTTGGTCTGTCAAGCACAACGAATTTAATGCCGCTTTTTGCGCAGAGCTTCATAGCATCCGTCATAGTGTAAGCGTAGGTGTAAAACCTTGCGCCGACATCCTGAATATCAAAAATAACCGTGTCAAGCGAGGTTAGCGCTTTTTCGCTTTCCGATATATCGTCACCGAAAAGGCTGTAAACGGGAAGCCCGCTTTTTTTATCGGTATAGCTTGTTACGCTTTCGTTTGCCTGAATATCACCTCTGACCCCGTGCTCAGGGCCGAAAAGCGCAACAAGATTGCATCTGTCTGTAAGCATATCCACCGTTGAAGAAAGGTTACGCAATACACCTGTGTGGTTGGTGATAAGTCCGCACCTGCCCTCAAATTCAAAGCCGTTGCGGGCAATAACATCCGCACCGCAAAGAACCTTTGCCTTAGCTGTTTTCATTTCTTGCCACCCTTTCGTGAAACAGGTTTATTTTATTCTACAACAATTAAAATCTATTTGCAAATGAAAATTTATTGTTAATCGGGTAGGTCGGCTAGCCTCATAACAAAGTAAAAACTGTTGTGTATTTTCTGTCTGTATGTTATAATTCTTATATATTTATTAATTGATAATTTACGGAGTTTATAATGAGAAAATTTTTACTTTTACTATCGGCTATGCTTTTGCTTTCGGGCTGTACTGCACCCGAAAAAGAGGCTGACAGCTACCGTCAGATAAATATGGATGAAGCGGTATCCCTTATGCAGGAAGAAAGCGGATACATTATTCTTGATGTTCGCAGACCCGATGAATTTGCCGAAAAGCACATTCCGGGGGCTGTGAATATACCTAACGAAACTATCGGCACGGCTGAAATTCCTGCTTTGCCCGACAAAGACCAACTCATACTTGTTTATTGCCGAAGCGGCAACAGAAGCAAGCAGGCTTCCGAAAAGCTGGTTGCGCTGGGCTACACAAACGTTGTGGAATTCGGCGGCATAATAGACTGGACGGGTGAAACCGCCACGGGTATGCAGGAGGGTGTATGAGGAGTATTCCGACAAACAGAGTGCTTGAAAAGCTGGATGAATATTTAGGCAGAAACGATTATTCGGGCGCAAAGCGCCATTTGCTTTACTGGCTTGCCGAGGCTGAGGCTATAGCTGACGGTAAGGGGATTTTACTTATAAGCAATGAGCTTATGGGTCTTTGCCGTAAGCTCGGTGAGGGTGAGCAGGCTGTCGGCTATGCCGAAAGTGCTCTTTTACAGATTGAGAAAATGGGAATAGAAAACAATATCGGTGCGGCTACGACCTATCTTAACAGCGCAACCGTATATAAGGCGTTTGACCGTGCGGAGGATGCTGTGCCGCTGTTTGAAAAGGCGAGAGCGGTTTATGAAAAAAATCTCTCACCCGATGATGAACGCCTCGGCGGACTTTACAACAATATGGCGCTTGCGTTTGTAGATCTTGGGCGGTTTGAGGAAGCGGATGAGCTTTATAAAAAGGCGATAGGCGTTATGAAATTGAACGAAAATGCCGAGCCTGAGCAGGCTATAACTTACCTCAATATGGCTTCTGCCGCTGAAACACGCTACGGGCTTGAGGGTGCACAGGATATTATTTCAGCCTGTGCCCAAAAGGCAATGGAGCTTCTCGACAGCTGCAAAGACCGCGCGGACGGGGACTACGCCTTTGCCTGCGAAAAGTGTGCAACGGTGTTTGAATACTACGGATATTTTCTTTATAAAAAAGAGCTGAATGAAAGAAGCAGGAGGATCTATGAAGGGGCTTGAACTGGCAAGAAAATTCTATGAACAGCACGGCGAGCCAATGCTCAAGGAGCAGTTCAGCCATATTCTGCCCTTTGTTGCGGTGGGTCTTGTCGGCAGCGGTTCAGAGTGCTACGGATACGATGACGATGTTTCGCAGGATCACGACTTTGAGCCGGGTTTTTGTATCTTTCTGCCTGATGAAACTGTAGTTGACCGCAAAACAGCCTTTGAGCTTGAAAGAGCATATTCTAAACTTCCCAAAGAATTTATGGGTCTTAAAAGGAGCATTATAAGCCCTGTCGGCGGCAACAGACACGGCGTAATCAGAACGGCAGATTTTTTTGAAAATAAAATCGGCTGCTGTGACGGCGAGCTTTCGGCTGAACAGTGGCTTTCGCTTCCCGATTATGCACTTGCAGAGGCAGTCAACGGCGAGGTTTTCTGCGACAATTACGGCGAATTCACCGCAATAAGAGAAAAAATTGCTCGTTATCCGCAGGATGTAAGGCTCAAAAAGCTGGCAGGAAATCTTTTGCTGATGGGGCAGTCCGGGCAGTATAATTACAAAAGATGCGCTTTGAGAAGCGAAACGGCGGCAGCACAGCTGAGCATTTTTGAGTTTGCCAAAGCCACGCTGAATACGGTTTTTCTTCTTGAAGAAAAATACACTCCGTACTATAAATGGAGCTTCCGTGCCTTAAGGGAGCTTTCGCCCGATTACAAATTGCTTGCTTCGGATTTGGAGTATCTGCTTTCAAGCGGTAACGGCGAAACTTCTGTAAAGAAAAAATGTGAAATCATAGAAAAAATCTGTACGCAGATTTCACAAAAAATGAAGGAGAAAGGGCTGCTTGACGCTGTCGGTGCCGATACGGAGTGGCTGGCTTACGCCGTTAACGATTTGATAAAGGACAGTCACATACGTAATATGCATATACTGGCGGCTGTGTGAGGACAACAAAATGATGTTTATAGTGCTTTTGTTATTGGGCATTTTCGGTTTCTGTATTTATAAAATGTTCAGACCGATATTTAAGATTTTCTTTGCTGTTGCTATGGTAATGCTGGTTATATCTGTTGCTGTTGCTGCCATTAAAGACGGTCTGGGCATTGAAGACGAGGTTGCAACTACAGAGAAAACAGAATATATCAGCGAAGAAAACGTAACATTAAAAGATTATTTAACAGGAGTTGACTTATGATTACTTTTATCTGCTATCCCAAATGTACAACCTGTCAGAAGGCGAAAAAATGGCTTGATGATAACAAAATAGAATATGTACTGCGTGATATTAAAACAGACAATCCTTGCAAGGAAGAGCTTGCCGAATGGCACAAAAAAAGCGGTTTGCCGCTCAAAAAGTTTTTCAACACGAGCGGTCTGCTTTATAAATCAATGGAGCTTAAAAACAAGCTTCCTTTAATGAGTGAGGAGGAAATGCTTTCTCTTCTTGCAACGGACGGTATGCTTGTAAAAAGGCCCTTGCTCATTTCCGATGACAAGGTGCTGGTCGGCTTTAAAGAAAAAGAGTGGACGGTTTTACTTTAAGATGTAAACTAAAATTGACCTGACATTGTATGATGTCAGGTCAATTGTGCTTTTACTGTATTTTCTTTCCGTCTGAGAAGGCTGTGCCTATTTTTTCGCCGAGCTTTGAATATGCGTGATGTACGGGGTCAAAGGCTATCGGGTCGAGCTTTGCGGGGGCGATTTTACCGTCCTCACCGAGAATTTTTTCGTCAGCCGAAACATTTATAATTTCGCCTATGCAGATTCCGTCCTCGTTGAATTTTATGAGTTTACACTCAACTGTCATGGGAAGCTGTTCGATTACCGGAGCGTTTACAAACTCCGATTTGAAGGTTGTGAAGCCTGCCTTTTCCATTTTGTCGGGTGTGTTGTTGCCCGAAACGAGCCCTACATAATCGGCCTCACGCATATACTCTGCGGTGGCAATGCTTACGGTAAATGCCTTGCTTTCTTTTATGTTTTTTGTGGTTTTGTGACCTTCGGCAAGGCATAGCATAATCTGGTTTTCTTCGTATATTCCGCCCCAGGCAGCGTTCATACAGCAGGGTTTTGAGTCACGGTCGTAAGCCGCAACTATAAACACGGGCATAGGATAAACCCACGGCTTAACACCAAAATTCTTTCTCATAATATCATCCTCTCATTCAATCGTATCAAGGCTTACGCCCTTGGTTTCTTTAACCTTAAGTGTGAACATAATCGCGGCAATGCTGACCGCAGGAATTGAAATTGCAAGACAAGCCCACCATATCGGCATAAGTGTCATACCGAGTATTATCAGCCCGTAGCCGACAACCAGACCGATTATGACAAGCAGACCTTCTGCACCGACAACCGAGGCTCGAATATCCGTTGGCACCTTTTCGGTCATCATAACGTTCATATAATCTCTGCCTATCCAGTAAGAGCCCTGGTACAGACCTGCAAACGAGCCGATAAGGTAAGGATTCCAGCCGCAGAGAATGCCTGCAACAAAAAGGATATAGCCTATAACACAGGTTGTTGAAAAGAGGGTAACGGTTGCCTTTCTGCCTGCCTTGTCGGCGATAAAGCCGGAAAGGAAGGTTATGGAGGCATATATTACCGGCACCATAAACAGCGCCTTTGTAATGCTGCTTGTGCTCATTCCTGCACGGTGCATTGAGGATTCAAAGTAAAGTGCAATTGCCGGCATAGCCGAATCGAAAATGATGTGGGAAATAATCAACATTTTTGTGTCCTTGTTGGCGAAAATGTATTTTACGCCGTTGAAAACACCTGCCTGGTTTCGCTGTGCCTGCTTGAGCTGCTTTTTGAGTTCTTTTTCTCTCTGCCTGTCCTCATAGGAACGGGACAGATATTCTATTTTCTCGTTTATGAAAACCTTTGTGTCCTTTGCAAAAAGGATAACGAGCAGTGTTGCCGCAAAGCCTATCACCGCAGGCACAAGGAAAATATCACGCCACTTTGTTGCGTCGTCCCCCATAAGGGCATCACGCAGCGTCGGAATAAGAATAACACCGAGTATGCCGAAGCTTTTGAGAAGGCTGTAAATCTTTGCACGGTGCTTGTCGGGGGCTTCTTCAAGAATGTATATAATCTGTATATCGTGACCCATAAAAAAGCTGATTACCGCAAAACCCACAAGGAACATTATGTAGCTTGAGGAAAGGTGAATTATCAGCAGGCCGAGAGCCATACCGACCGTTGAAATTGCAAACAGCGGCTTTCTGCCCCACTTGTCGGCAAGCGCCTTGTAAAACGGGGTGAAAACGCCGAGCACATAGGTGAAAACGCCTATACCGGAATGAAGTGCAAGTCCGTCCTCGTAGGTGTAGTATTTGCCCATAAAGGGGTTGCTTACGAAAAACTCGGTTATAAAAGAGGACTGTACCGTAACGGTGAGGTTGCTTGTAACCTCGTCGAGGATATTTACTATTGCAATAAGCATAAGCAGAACGAAGAAATATTTTCCGCCGGAGCTACGGCTCTGCTGCTTTTTAAGCTTAGCAAGCTTGCTTTGCTCACTTGTTATGATTTTTTCTGTTGTTTTCATATTCTTTCACCACGCTTAAATAACTGATTTGCCCTCCCACTCGCTGTCGGGCTTTACATCGGCAAGCTTTGCGACTGTGGGGGCGATGTCCAGAATGCTGATTTCGCCGAGGTCCTTGCCTGCTTGGAAATCCTTACCCCTGATGATAACGGGAATGAGCATATCCTCGGGCATATCGCTGCCGTGTGTGCGGTCGTGTCCGCCGTGGTCAGCGGTGATTATGTAGGTGTAACCATCGCCAAGCTCTGAAATGATTTTTTCAATGTTGTTCCAGCAGTCTTGGATTGCCTGCATATATTCCTTGCTCATCCAGCCGTAGCGGTGTCCTTCCATATCCGTGTGCCCGAAATACAGAAACGAAAAATCTGTGTCGTATTCTTTAAGGTATCGGATAAGCTCGTCTGTCAGAATTTCGCCTGCTTCCTTGTAGCCTAGGCGTCTGCCGGCATAAAAGCAGGAATGTGTGAGAGAATTAGGCCGTGAAACGTCACGGATTTCTTCCCAGTTGTAGAAAATTGCGCTGTGCTTGTCGTAAAGGCGGAGCACCTCGCAAAGCCCGTTTATCGGGCGCACCTGCGGCATATATGTGTTTGTTGTTGTGCCGTGCCTTTCGGGTGTAACGGAGTGAAAAAGCGAGATGTGGCAGGGCAGGGTAACCGACGGATAAACCGTGCGTGCGGTCATTGTTGAAGCGGACTCACTTATTATTTTCTGCGCAATTTCAATATCACCGATGGAATCGGGGCGCATACCGTCAACAAGTATAAGTATAGTTTTCATACACAAATCCTCTTTTTATTTTGCTCCTATCTGAAGCTCATCGGCGTATTCTTTCATTGCCTCAATGCAGATTGCGGCAACCTCCTTGACCTCCATACCCAGCATTTCGCAGCCCTGCTTGATAAGATCACGGTTGCACTTTGCGGCAAATTTCTTGTCCTTGAACTTCTTCATAAAGCTGGAAATTTCCATATCGGTTATTCCTGCGGGTCTCATCCTTGCCGCAGCCTGAATAATACCCGTAAGCTCATCAACGGTGAAAAGCGATTTTTCCATATTTGTAACGGGCTCAACATCGTTTCGCAGTGTATAGCCGTGGGAAAGTATTGCACGGATTTCTTCTTCAGAAACGCCTGCTTCTCTCAAAGGCTCTTCTGTGTAATCAAGGTGGTCGTCGGGGTGCTGCTCATAATCGTAATCGTGAAGGTAGCCCACAGCCATCCAGTGCTCCTTGTCTTCGCCGAAATGTGCGGCAAGACCGCCCATGGCAACGGAAACATTCATTGCGTGCAGTAAAAGGTGTGGCTCTGTTGTGGTCGTTGTAAGCAGCTCCTTGGCTCTTTCTATAGTAAGCATAATTATCTCTCCTTGGAATATTATGCTTTAATTATAATTGTGTGAAGGTTATCTGTCAACACGGACAAAGGTGTTTTTGTTGACATTAAATTATGATGGTATTATAATAATTACATTATTATTTACCCTTTTAAGGAGAAAGAAAAATGACTGTTAACGAAAGAATGTATGCGCTTGGCAGCAAGCGCTCCGAAATAAGAGAGCTGTTTGAGTACGGAAAGAAGAGGATTGCCGAGGTTGGTGCGGAAAATGTTTTTGATTTCAGCATCGGTAATCCCAGTGTGCCTGCACCCGACTGCGTAAAGGAGGCTCTTGCAAAGCTCGTGCTTGAGGGTGACCCCGTTGCGCTTCACGGCTACACCTCCGCTCAGGGTGATGCTGCCGTGCGCAAGGCCTGTGCCGATTATATAAACAAAACCCACGGCATGAACTGTACTGCGGACGATTTTTATATGACCTGCGGTGCTGCAGCTTCACTTACTGTTTCGCTTAACGCTCTTTCAACCGAAAATGGCGAGGTTATCGTGCTTGCACCCTACTTCCCCGAATATAAGGTTTTCATCACCCAGGCGGGTATGAAATGCGTTGAAGTAAAGTGCAGCGAAGAGGATTTCCAGATTGACTTTGCCGCCTTTGAAGCAGCGCTCAATGAGAATACAAAGTCAGTAATCATCAATTCTCCCAACAACCCCTCGGGTGCTGTTTTTTCACAGAGCACTATTGAAAAACTGGCTGTTATTCTCAACGCCGCACAGGAAAAATACGGCAAGGATATATTTATTATTGCCGATGAGCCTTATAGAGAGCTCGTTTACGATAACGAAACGGTAGTACCCTTTATCCCGAATTTCTACGAAAATACTCTTGTCTGCTATTCGTTCAGTAAATCGCTTTCACTTCCCGGTGAGCGTATAGGCTATATCCTTGTTCCGCCTGCTGTAAAGGCACATAACGAGGTGTATTTTGCCGTCTGCGGTGCTGGCCGTGCACTCGGCTTTGTCTGTGCGCCTGCTCTCTTCCAGAAAATTGTTCCTATGTGCATAGGCAAAACGGCAGACCTTTCCGTTTACAAGAAGAACAGAGATATTCTCTGCAATGCCCTTACCGAATACGACTACAGGGTTGTAAAGCCCGACGGTGCGTTTTACCTTTTTGTGAAAGCACTTGAGGATGATGCCCGTGCCTTCTGCGAAAAGGCAAAGGCACACGACCTGCTTATCGTAGCCAGCGACAGCTTCGGCTTCCCTGGCTATGTCCGCATTTCCTACTGCGTTTCAACTGAAATGATTGAACGCTCACTTCCTGCTTTTGAAGCTCTTGCAAAAGAATATAAGTAAAAGGAATGATATGTATGAGCGGTTTTGAACTGTTTTTTGTTAAACAGTTTACGGCGATTATTCTTGCGTTTGTTTCAATTTTAAATCTTATAACGGGCGGCGGAGAAGTCAAAGAAACCGTTGTTGGGATTAACGGTTCACTTGCGTGTACCGATGCACTGGGCAGAAGTGTTGTTTCTGCAGGTGAAAGCGAAAAGCTGGTGGGTGTGTTCTATTTTTTGTGGCACTCTCAGCACGGCAGCGACAGAATTATAGACAACACAAAGCTGGTTAAGGAAAACCCGAATGCGATTAATTCCGAAGAAGCCTGGCTTGCTGCAGGCGGCGGAAAGCAGCAGGAGTTTCATTTTTGGGGTGAGCCGCTTTTAGGCTACTATTCCGCAGACGATGACTGGGTTTTCCGAAAGCACGTCCAGATGCTCACCGATGCGGCAGTTGATTTTATAGTTTTCGATACAACGAACGCTTTTACATATTCCGAGCCTGCCAAGAAGCTGATTGGCGTGTGGTATGAATATATGCTTCAGGGGTGGAACGTTCCCCGTATTGCGTATTATACCAATTCTGCATCGGGCGATACGATGAACAGAATCTATGATGAGATATATAATAATGCCGAGCTGAAGGCGAAATATCCCCGTATTGATGAGCTTTGGTTTGAGCTTGACGGTAAGCCGATGATAATAGGCGATGCCGACGATGCGGCGTTGCGTGAAGAAGTTAAGGCATATTTCACAATCAAGGCAAACCAGTGGCCGAATGAGAGCAAGAAAAGCGACGGCTTTCCGTGGATGGAGTTTGACCGTTCACTTACCTACAAGGCTGTTTTCAAAAACGACGGTGTGAGTATTATGAACGTTTCCGTGGCTCAGCATTCCGATACCTGTGCTTTCGGCAAAACGGCGTGGTATGGCGCTAATGACCGTACCCGTTCGTGGCACGACGGAGCAAATGACACATCGGAAAATGCAATGCTGTACGGCTACAATTTTGCAGAGCAGTGGGAATTTGCAATTAAAATGAACCCGGATATTGTTTTTGTAACAGGCTTTAATGAGTGGGTTGCGCAAAGACAGGCACCGGAGGAAAAATATCCTATTGTTTTTGTTGACTGTGCCGATGAAAACACTTCCCGTGATGTTGAGCCGAGTGCAGGTGTGCTTGGTGACAACTATTATCTGCAGATGGTTAACTATATCGCAGAATTCAAAAAGAGCACTGCGAAAGTTGAAAAGGGTGAAGATGTCACAATTGATATCGACGGCAGCTTTGACCAGTGGGATAACGAAAAAATCACAGCGGTTTATAAAGATTACATAAACGATACTGCTGACAGAAATTCGGTTGATTTTGCCAAGAATGTGATAACCGATACCTCAGGCAGAAACGACATTGTCAATATGAAGGTTGCCGAGGACAGCGAGAACTATTGTTTCTATGTTGATACTGCCGAAAACCTGACCGCACCAACGGACAGAAACTGGATGACACTGTTTGTCAATGAACATTATGTTGTCAACAGAACTTCGCTCGAAAACGGTAAGACAGCAGTTGAGGTTGTTACCGACAGCGGCTATGAAAGGATAGCCGAGGCTGACATTCGCTTTAAGGGTAACAGAATGATGATAAAAATCAGCAAAGCGGATGTTGATTTCGGAGAAAGCTTCAATTTTAAATGGGCAGATAACTATGTTGATAGCGATGTTCATTCGTTTTACACAAGCGGTGACAGTGCACCCTACGGCAGACTCTGCTACAGATATTAAAAAAGAAAAACAGCCGTTCCCGAAAGGGGACGGCTGTTTGGTTGTGCATAAAAATAGAAAGGTTATTTATAAATTTATGCTTCTTCCCTCATCTTTGCAAAGCACTCGCTGCAGTAAACGGGGCGATCCTCACGGGGTCTGAAGGGTACCTTGCATTCTGCACCGCACTGTGCGCAGGTAGCGTCGAACATTTCACGCTCGGGCTTATTTGCGTTCTTGCGTGCATCACGGCAGGTCTTGCAGCGCTGAGGCTCGTTCTCAAAGCCCTTTGCAGCATAGAACTCCTGCTCGCCGGCTGTGAAAACGAATTCGTTGCCGCATTCCTTACAGATGAGAGTCTTGTCTTCGTACATTTTGGTTACCTCGCTAAAATAATAAGTATTTTTTTCACCCGGAACGGATTTGCACCGTTCTTTTTCTTTATCGGGCATATAACAAAATTTATGTGCTAATCGTCTTTTTCGGGGCGCAGCTTACGGCGTATGCGCTGTAAGCAGTTGTCAACCGATTTGACGGATTTGCCTGTTTTTTCGGCAATGGAAGAATACGATTCTCCTCGAAGGTGAAGGAACAGTACCTTCTTTTCGAAGGCCGAAAGGCGTTCGGATATTGCCTTGATTATGTTTTCCGCCTTAACAGCGGCGTTAAGTGCCTCTTCAGGATCTTCGACGTATTCGGTTTCGGATACAACGGAATCGAAAAGTTGAAGGGAAATTTCTTTGTTCTTGCGGCTGAGCAGGTCTTTCATTTTATTGAGTGAGCAGGTGCAGGCGTAGGTTTTGAATGTTGCACCGCAGTCGGGCTTGTAGGCGTAAACCGCCGAAAGAAAGCCGACCACACCCTCCTGATAATAGTCCTGCCTGTCCTGCTCCGTAGAGCTGAACTGCTTTGACTTTGAGAGGATGAACGGTGAAACACGCCTTAACAGCTCGAGCATAGCGCCGCCCGAAGCGTCCTGCCTTGCCTGTGAAATAAGCTCGGCTTCGGAAAGCGAGCCGTAGGAAGTGTTACCGAAAACAGAAAAGTCCGTTTCAAAACACCCCTCTCACTCGGACAAGTACATTCATAATACTTTATTATTTATCTTTTGTCAATAGTTTTCTTGCTTTTTGACGAAAATGTTTATGTAAATGTTACAAATGATATTTTTCGACGGGAAAAATATTAGTTCATTTGTTGCAATTCGTCTAAATTCAGACTGTAAGCATCCATAAACTCTTCAAGGAAAATTGCTGCAGGCTTATAATCAAGCTCGTCAATAAGTGCAGAAACTGCTTTTTTCGCACCTGCAAATTCACGGTTGCCTGCTTTTTCTTCTTCTGTGCATTTTATCAGTGCGGAAATTTTGTCGGCGGCTTTTACTGCTCTCCACAGCTCTGCATCGCTGTCCTGCTTTACGAAAAATCCCTTGTAGCTGTTCTGCATATAATCGGGCAGCAGGGAAACGAGCCTGCTTGCGGTTTCTTTTTCCACCGCCTTGTATGCCGCTTTGAGCTCGGGGTTGCCGTATTTTATCGGGGTGGGCATATCGCCCGTAATTATTTCGGGCATATCGTGGTAAATTCCGAGCAGGGCAGCTCTTTCCGTGTTGAGTGAAGCACCGCAGCGCTCGTTTGCTATTACGGCAAGTGCGTGGGCAATTGCGGCAACCTCAAGGCTGTGCTCGCTTAAGGTTTCCTTGCGAGTGTTGCGCATAAGTGCCCAGCGGTCGATATATTTCATTCGTGAAAACATTGCAAAAAAGCTGTGTGACATATTCTTTACCTCAATAATCCGCACGGGGATTTTTCATTATCATTATTCTGTCGGGTATATCAAGCTCGGTGCTGTAGCCCATAGCGGCATAGAGCACACGAAGGTCATCCGTTTCGTGTATGAGTGACGGACGCATATCGAAAACGACGTAGTCAGTTTCGTTGTTGGATCGTATTTCGTAAACCTCGTCCCTGTCGGCAATGTGGGGGATAAAGAAGGTGCTTGCCTTTACGGAAGCGTCCTCGGGAAGAGTTTCGAGTGCGCTGTTGAGTGTTGCGAATTCCTCTGCACCTGACTCGTATCTCTCTTCAAGTGCGTTGAGTCTGCCGCCTGCGGTAATAAGGAATATCATAACTGCGGCAACTGCGGCGAGTGAACTCATATACTTTTTCGGTTTGTCGCTAAGCTCCTTTGCGTTGATAACGGCAAGGTACATAAGGCAGGCAGCGGCGCCGAAGGAATACTGGAAGTCAATTGAAAACTGGTATTCGTAATCTGTCATCAGGTTTATAAGCATAAAGGGCAGCAAAATTACGAAATGCGATACCTTCTTTGTTGCAAGCGGCAGGAAGCCGAGAGGCAGCAGAAGCTTTAACAGATACACGAGCTTTTCGGGCTTTAAGGTCTGTGTAAATACATAGGCAGGGTCGGCGAGTATGATTCGAACCATACCTACAAGACCGTTGTCCTCGTACATATAATTATTAAAGCGGTCGGAAAGCACACCGTCGCCGAATTTTGTCAGCAGGAACATTGCAAGGCCGAAATAGGCGGCAGAAAGCACGGCGAGAATAATCCCGTGCAGATATTTTTTCTTTGAAAGGAAGAGGAAAATACCGAAGAAAAGCACGAAAAGGCAGGCATCCTCCTTAATCATACAAACGCCGAAGGCGGCAAGATACATAAGAGGATATTTGCCCTTCTCAAAGAAGTAAAACATCCACAGCAGAAGCGGTACAAGGAAGCAGTTTTCGTGCAGGTCGTAGCTGGTGCCGCAGATAAGGGCAGGGCTGAAGGCATAGGCAATGCTGAGCAATACGATAACCTTGTTTGAAAGCCCCTTGTGCTTTGCCAGCAGGTAAAACGGAATTATACCGCCCGCAAGAATTATGCCCTGGCTTATCTGTAATGTATAGGGCGACGGGAATATGCAGTAAAGAGGCAGAAGCAGATAGTATATAGGTGAAATATGAACGGCAAAGTGTGAAAGGAGCTTGTCTCTTTCGCTGGAAACAATAGGCAGGAAGCCCTCCTTCATATGGTGGAACATATTGCACCATATACCGAAGTCGAAGTTCGGTGAGCTGTATGTTGCATAGCGCAGGCAGGAAATTGCGGAAACTACACCGAAAATAAACAGCGCACAAAGTGAAACAATCAGCACCGTAACCTTTTTGCCGAGCTTGATTTTACCTATCTGAAGCTTATCGTCCTTGACAAGAAAGCTCAGCGCAATTGCGGCAAGCACGATAAGGCTCATACAGTACCAGAATTCACGGTTGAGTGTGAGCGTATACGAGGCGAAGGCGGCAAAGCCCAGCGCAAAAGCCCACGAATCCACGCTGTATTCGCTGAAGGTTGCGCTGATAATGGTTAAGGACACAAAGAGCGCTGCGAGTATGGGTACATACACAAGCGGATTTACGTTGAAGGCAAAGGCCTTGTCTGTAAAGGGGATTGCACTTGTGAGCACCGTATAAAGATTCATACAGCACCACACGGCTATAAAGCGTTGGATGAGCTTTTCGATTGACAAAGCATCAAGCAGTTTCTTTTTCATTTCTTTTCCTCTTTTTTCATTATTCCTTTTTAAAGTATATCAAATAAACCTGCGTTAAGCAAGAATAAAAAATTTTTTGAGTTTTTGTAACCGCTTTTCAGGTTTTGGCATAGTATGTGTTGTAAACAACGAAAGGAGGAAACAACAATGGGATGCAATTTCTGCAATGGCGGCAATAACTGCTCATGGATTATCATTCTTATCCTTCTCCTTTGCTGCTGCGGCGGCAACGGCTACAGCAACAGCAACGATTGCGGTTGTGGCTGCGGCTGCAACAACAACTCCAACGGCTGCGGCTGCTGCTGAGTGTTGACACATTAGCGCACATATCCTTCAGGAATCCGTCCGGCGGTGAGTCGGGCGGATTCGCCCTTTATTTATAAAAGTATATTTTTCTAAAAATATATGTACAAAAAAAAATCTTTGTGTTATAATACCGCTATATTGGGTCTGTATGTGTATAGGTAACTATGTGGGTACTATATAGGCAGTCCCGGGTTCGGATTACGCTAAGGTGTTCTTTATGTTTGTTGCCGAAAACAGAAATTTAAGTATAAGATTGCAAAAGCCTACGCTGGATCATTTTATAGATGCGGCGCTGTTTTTCTATATCTTTATACTGTTTACGTTCAACCATGCGGCAATGGGACTGACTTCACTGTATTATATTTCATATTTCCTTGTTGTAGCGTTCAGCTTTGTTAAGGTGCTTGCCCGTATGCGGTTTGACGGTGTGGTCAAAATATCGGGGGCAACTATGTGGTATGCAGCGATTTTGCTGTTATCGCTGGCTTCGGCGCTGTGGGCGGATTATCCGAATAAAGCGCTTGACATTATCGGGCGTATGATACAGATTGTATTGCTGTTTTTTTGCCTTTCACAGACTTATGCTACACGCAGAGGTGTGGAACGGCTTCTTAAAATTCTGGTCTTTGCCGCCACGGCTGACGTATTGTACATCTTTGCTAACACGCCTGTGAGCAGATGGTTTATCAGCGGTCTGGGTGCATCGGCTACAGGTCAGAACGCCAACACGATAAGTATGATTATTACGGTTACCTCACTCTTGACGTTATATCTTGCCTACTACCGTAAGCAACGTGGTTACTACCTGTTTTTGTTTTTGCAGGTGGTAGCGGTTGTCCTGACAAGTTCAAGAAAAAGCGTTCTTGCAATATGTATCGGCTTTGTAATGCTTGTTTTTCTTAAAGACAAGAGTTTCAAGCTGCTGTTCAGAATGCTGTTGGCTTTTGCGTTGCTTGCGCTTGTGTTCTATGCGATAATGAATGTGTCTGAGCTTTATCACGCAATAGGACGGCGCTTTGAGTCGATGATAAACTCTCTCAATAATACCCAAGTTGACTACAGTATGTACAAGCGTAGGATGTATATGGAATATGCAAGACAGTTTTTCATGGAGCATCCGATACTTGGCAACGGCTATGGCAGTTTTTCGATAAAGCTCGGCTTGATAACCGGTCAGGGAACCTATTCTCACAACAACTACTACGAGATTCTTGTCAGCTTCGGTTTGGTAGGGTTCTTAATATACTACGGTATGTATGCTTATATTATCATTAAGCTGATTAAGCCGGCAATGGCTTTGCAAGACGATATGGCAAAACTTTTCCTTGTCGTTATGACGGTTATGTGTGTTTGTGAGTTTGCCGTAGTGCTTTATTATCAGATCTACGCAATGGTGTTTATATGTGCGGCATTTTTTTGTGTTTGTGCTTGTGAAACAAATTCAGTCAAACGCCGCCGACGGATAAAAGGGAAAATTAACTGAAAAAACAGAGAGGACGATATAAAATGGATATGAATGTTAACACAACATCGGCACCCAAGGGAGTAGAAATCAATGTTTTCTACCTGCTTGAATCAGTGCTGAAAAAATGGTGGATACTTGTTCTGGCATCACTTTTGTCGGGTGTACTCGGTCTGGGTCTGGCTGTTATCACAACCACACCGACCTATACCACAAACCTCAGCTTTGTTATCTACAACAAAAACGCAAACGACGTTAATGACAGTGCAGATATCAACAGCTCAATCAAGGTTGCGGAAACTTTCAGCTATATCCTTGAGGGACGTACACTTTGTGAGGAGGTTGCCAAGGATTGCGGTGACGGTATAAGCTCAGGCGACGTTAGCAGAGCGCTCAAGGCGAAGGTAATGGACGGTACAAATATCATTATTGTTAACGTTACCACCGGCTCGGCTAAAAAGACCTTTGAAATAGCCAAGAGTATTGCTGCGAATTACGGTGAGATTGTAAACTACGCATATCCTAACGCCACTCTTCAGATGTACGAAAAGCCCTATCTTCCCACGTCGGCGGATTCACAGACATCGTTTATGGTATATGCGCTCGTAGGTGCTGTTATAGGTCTCGCTCTTGCGCTTGTTGTAATATTAATTACCAATGCGGTACACGATACTGTACAGAAGGCAGAGGATATTCAGCTCAAGCTCGATGCAAACCTTCTCGGCTCAGTTGATTCAATCAAGACAGGCAAGGGCAAGAACAAAATCAAGCGTCTGCTTATTACGGACAGAACTCTCGGCTTCTCGTTCATAGAATCATACAAGGCTATCAGAACCAAGGTTGAAACCTACTGCCGCCGTAACGAGCACAAGGTTATTATGGTTACCAGTGCCAACGAAAACGAAGGTAAGACAACCTTTGCAATGAACCTTGCACTCAGCCTTGCACAGAACGGTAAGTCCGTTCTCGTAATAGATGCGGATATGCGTAAGCCTGCTGTTTGTAAGTTCCTCAACCTCACGGTAAGCCCTGAGTGTGACCTTGCAAACGTTATCAGCGGCAGAACAGAGCTCAGCGACGCTATCAAGTACGTTGAAAAGCACAAGCTCTTTATCCTTGCAACTGTTAAGGCTAACGATGAGCCCACGGAAATCCTCTCCTCACAGCAGATGAACAAGCTCATCAAGGCAGCACGCAACGAGTTTGACTTCGTTATTGTCGATACTGCTCCCGCTTCCGTTGTTGCAGATGCCAACATTCTTTCAAACTTTGCAGATGCGGCAATACTTGTTGTCCGTGAGGACTTTGCAGCCTGTGCCCGAATCAGAGGTGTTATCGACGACATCAGCCAGAACAAGGCAGAGCTTATCGGCTGCGTTTACAACTACGCTTCCACAAGCGGCGTAAGAGGTGCCTACGGTAAATATAAGTACGGCTACGGTTACGGCTACGGCGGTTACGGTTACGGATATGGCTACGGCTACGGTTACGGACACAGCCATTCGAACAGCGACAAGGAAAAAGAAGAAAACGGAAATTAAACCCTATAAATTTTAAAAGAAAGGCTGATTTGAATTATGAAGAAAATTATAGTTGCAGTTCTCGTTATTGCGGTTCTTGCAGGCGCAGGTCTTATCGGCTGGAATGTTTACGAAAAGGAAGTTATTATGGCTCCCGAAAACCTTATCGTAGGCGAGTGGAAAACCTCAAACGGTGTATACTCCCTTATTTTCACTGAAGACGGTGTCGCAAGCGGTAATCTCGATGTGCCTCTTCTCGGTACAGTCTCCTTCAACGGCAAATATACTGTTGATGAGGAAACCTCAAAGCTGACCATTACCTATACGCTCTACAGTATTTCTTACACAGACACAAAAACCTTTGTTCTGACTGAAAATACACTCAGTCTTACCGATGATGGTACAGGCGTTACCACTAACTACACCAGAGCGGTTGCCGAAGCAGATTCAACTGCGGCGTAATCAACAATAAAAAACAAGGCAGTACGGTTTTTTTAACTGTACTGCCTTAAATATTTTATATCTAATTTATTACAATTATTCTATAATAACCATTTGGTGTATATCTACCTTCGGCACGGTGAATTTAACTTCTCCGTTGTCAAATGTGAACGGTATTTCTTCGCCGGAGGGTGCAAGGTAAACCTTAACGGGCTTTTCTGTGTACTTAACTGAACACTCAACATTGTAAAGCGGTATGGTGTCCTCAATAACCTCCGTGCCTTCGCCTCTTACGGTTGTGTGAGCGTAAAGCAGGTGGAGAATGCTGCGGCTTTCCTTTTCCTGCCTTGCCAGTGTCACAACACCTCTGTCGGGCAAGGCAACCGTAACTGTCTTTTCATCAGCCATCATTTTGTCTGCAATAAAGCTGAAAAGCTCCTTGAAGCAAAGGTGACCGTGCTGAGCGTAAGCGGTGAAAATATCCCACGAAATATAGGCGACATTGCCCTTGATTACTGCGCCTGCAAAATTTTCGTCGGGGTTGTTGGGTGCGTGAGCGTGAGAGCAGAAGTGCTCAAGTGTTCTGTTGAAATACGGGTTTTGTCTGAGTGCCACGGTTTCGCAGTCTTTAGCCTCAATCTTGTATGAGTTGCAGCGCATAACATACTGTGTCGTGCCGTTTACCGTGTCAAAGCAGGGGACAAAATAGGTGGGCTCAAATTCATTTTTGCCGATAAATTCTGCTCCCGTATCAAGGAAGAATCTGCCGTCCTTCACAATTGCTTCACCGCTTGCAATTACCTTGCCGCCGCTGTTTGCAAAGTTTTGAATTTTACTGATTGTTTCCTCGTCTGTGATTGAAACGTCGGGCAGAATAAGCATTTTATACTGTGAAAAATCGGCTGTGCTGTCAACGAAATTATAAAGGTATTTTTCTTCGAGCAGCATTCTGTTTGCGCCGACGTCCGCCTTAAGCTCACGGTCGCCTGTGGTTGCCTCGGCACTTAGCACGGCAATATCCGCAACGTTTACCGCACCGTTGAGCCACGGCTCCTTTTCTTCAACAAGGGCATATGCCTTGCCTATGAGCGAGTAGGTGGACATATTCATTTCGCCAAGCGGATGCATCTGGTCGCCGATTGAACAGCCTGCGCCGTTTGCAATGCTGAGTGAGGTTTCGTAAATAAGTGCGTTCGGGTGCTTGAAACCGCCGAATTCACCCCAGCTGCGGTGGAATTTACCCGTCATACCCAGAAACTCGGTGTTTTTGAGCGTGCGTACATAAGCGGCGGAAAGCGGAAAATGGTCATAACCCCAGCCGCCCGTGGGCAGGCTTTCAAGCTCAAGGTGAGTGTTTGCGTTTATAAAATTATAATTGCCCTTGAAAATGTGGCCGCTGTTGTGGAATATTGTCGCCGTGTCGCTGTGCTTTCTGACTGCGGCATTGGTTGCCTTGACATATTTATCAAAAACAATGTGTGCAAACTTCTCTCTGTCTTTTTCACTTTCTGTGTCAAGTCCGAGAGCCTTCATATCGGCAAGACACTTTTCGCAGTAGCAGACCTTCGGCGAGATGATGTCAAGGAAAATTCCGCAGGGGTTGTACTTGACCATAACTTCTTCAATCTGTGCGCACAGGAAATCAAGATAGCCTGTGTTGAAGCAAAGCAGGTGGAAGTGAGCCTCGTTTTCGTACTCTCTCTGTCCTTCTTTGTCCGGGTCAACAATGCAATGCCATTCGGGGCGTTTTAAGTATTCCTTTTCGTCAAAGCCTGCGGAAATATATACGGGTGCCTTTACGTCAATTTCATTGCACGCCTCAAGCTGTGCACCGAGCAAATCAAAATCAAGGCACGGATGCATTTCATTAACCTCGGTCGGGTGGTAGCTCCAACCGTGGTGGCACTTTGAAAAAACGGTTATCGAGTCAACGTGACCCGCTTTAAGTGCTGCCTGAAACTGCTCCTTTGAAAAGTCCTTGCCTACGGGCAAGGTGCCGTTTGTGTGAAAATCAAGGTGTACCTGTCTTTTTCTGAGCATAGTTATTTCTCCTGATTAAAAGTTTAGCATTTCCGAAAAGCCTTTGCCGCCGAAAATCATAAGCAGAATCTCGTTGGCAATTTTTAAAAGTTTTGCAAGCAGGTTGTTTAAAAATTCCGATATGCCGTCTTTCTTGGCGTAGCCGTTTTCAACCTCAAAAACGACGGCTTCAAACTCTGCTACGGCAGCATCAAATTCTTCCGTCGGCATATACGTGCTTTCGATTGCTTCGCCGAGTTTATTCCTTGCCGACTCGAATTCTTCCTGGATTTTCGGGTTAACAAGACAGATATCGTAATTCTTCCAAGTGTTGTAGAGGTTAATTGCCGGTATCGAAATTCTTGCATAGTTAAACTGCGGAAAAGCAGGGTCTGAATAAACGCTGTCAAAGCTTTCATCCGTTACGATACGAATTACAAGGCGGATGATTACGTCGTTTGACGCTGTCGATTCGTGCCCCTGATCTTTGAAATAGAAGGTGCGCTCGCACATAATGCCTGTTGAAGCGTCAATCAGCCTGTCCTCGTCAATGTGGTTGTGGTTTTCGGGGTCGGTGCAGAAAGCACCTGACTGCTTGTGATTTTCAGGCAGCGGAACATCTACGGAAACGGTTGTTGCGCCGAAGGATTCGGAATCTGTGTGGATAACGCCGTCGCCGTTTTCGTTGTCCCATGAATCAAAAATTCTGTAGTTTGCGGCATTGTAGTCAACAATATCGAAAAATTCTACGCCTTTTTTCTGTGCTTCAAGTATGTATTCTCTTGCGTGAGTCTGTGCGTAGTAGTACCAATCAGTTTGTTGGCGCACGTGAATGTCCTCGGGGTCATCAAGGAATCTGTCACGCAGAGCAATGTAATCTCTTGACGGAATCAGTGCCCATAAACAGGTCGAATATTCAAGGTAATTTTCAATCAGACTTTCAACGGCAATGTCAAGAATATTGTTAAGGTCTGCTGTTGGGAAAATACGCAGAACAAGGTTGAGTGCGTAAGCAAGGGCGCTGTCCTCACCCAAAAGAGAGGGCAGCATATAGCCGTAGAGCGCCTCATCATCATCTATAAAGCCGTAGCGGTAAATATCGCCGAGCAGGTATGCACCGTCTGCCGCAGGTACAACGTAGCAAACACGGTTTACGTCTTCGGCAAACTCATAGCCGTTGTCCTTGTAGTACTGCATCAGCGCATTTTCAACCGAACCGCCCTGACTTAAGGGAACAAGGTTGACCTTATCGTGACCTGTTTCTTTTTTGGCAATCTGAATAAGCTCGTAAAGGTCCTCAGCAATGTCCATTATGTTGCCTGTGTGCAGGTATGACAGGAAGTAAAGGTGGTCAAGCCCTGCTATGTTGGCGTAATTGTTGAGCGGAACCTTGCTGAAGGCGTAATCTCTCTGTTCCTGAGTAAGGCCTGCAAAGCTCGTCATATACATATCGGGCTGAATGTTTTTGATCGGGTGTCCGCTATTGTCAAGCTCAAGGTTGTTGAGAAGCACCTTGCCGGCAACGTCAGCAATCGCATTTGCGCAGCGTGCTTCCTTGTCCTGCTGTGTGAGCAGAAGACTGCCAAGCGGAAGCAAAGCCTCTTCAAGTGCAAGCTTTACGATTTCGTCCGTTGGCTCAAGGAAAAACGGAGCCGCATACGGCTCTCCGTTTGCGTTGAGCATTTCGTTGCCGTTTTCGTCAAGGTACATAACCTTGGACTGGAAAAGACCGGGCACAACGATAGAAGGGTAATGCTCACAGTCACACGGCACATCTGCGGCACTAACACCCGCAGCTACGCACAAAAAAACAAGCACAACCGCAAGAACTAACGAAAGAAATTTTTTGCCTACAGTTTTCATGTTTAATTCCTCCCGAAGGATATGTTTGTTAATAAAAATATAGCACAACTGTATATAATTATCAACGAAAAACCAAAATAAAAAGTGCAGTTTTTACGCTGCACATTAATAATTTCAATACCCGTTTGAACATTAATTTTGAAAAAGAATAATTTGCAGATAGAAACCCCACCGAGTTTCAAAACGGAAAACGGTGGGGTCAATGTTTAATGAATTCAGTTTACTTGAACACAGCAGGGGCTTACATCCATTTTGAATAGGATATACATTTTTTCAGATTGCGTGCTTTTATTATCTTTTCTACTTCCTTGCCTTCTTTTGTGCCGGCGCTGAAACCACGGAAGTTCTTGTCAATAAAATCGCAAAACAAAATGAACACCAATTTTTTTATTTCATACGGCCGTTCACGGATACGGCGGAAGGTAAGCTTTACCATATGTAACACATATTCATAATATTGCTGTGTGATTTCAAGGCCGTATTCCCGGCGTTCTTCAAAAAGCCGCTCGGTTATACGGAAGGAGTCGACAGCTTTCGGGTTTTTAATTCCGCTGTTCGTAATCCCCGACATACGGTTGCGCACGTAATACGCATTATCCTGTATTGCGTATGCAACAGCTGTTCTAGGAAAAACAATCTGAGCCAGGATAGAATCCTCGTACCAGTATTTCTCCGGAAAGCAAACGTCACGAAAAAGCTGAGAGCGAAACAGCTTTGCGACCGGGTGTCCGCTCATTTTTGTCGGCTCTACCTGTCCCACGGGCGGTAAAATGGTTTTATATCTGATGCCGCTTTCGGATATCATAGTGTGTGCGCCCCAAACGATGTCTGCGTTTGTCTGAACTGCGGTATCCAGCATTTTCTCAACTCCTGACCAATCTAGGAGGTCGTCTGAGTCAACGAACAAAATGTATTTTCCTCTGATACAATTGAGCCCGGTATTGCGTGCGCCCGAAAAGCCCTTATTCGCCTGATTGATGATTTCGACATTAGGATAATGCTCGTATTTTTTTAGGATTTCACCGGTCATATCCGAAGAGCCGTCGTTGATAACGGTGATGTGGTAGGTGTATTTTTTTGTCGGGTTTAGCACTACGGAATCCATACATTCTGCAATATAGGCTTCTACGTTGTATGCCGGAATGATAATATGCACGTCTGCCTGAGGAGTGATAGTGTTTTCACATCTGCACGAAGTTCCGGGGGTAGGGGAATAACTCTCCAGAGCCACACGGGCATTTTTCACCGTTTCGTCATCAAATTTGATTATATCGTTGCCGGAAAGCTTGTACAATATGCGGTTGGCTTTGGTCAGCCTGAGTATATGAACTGCGGCTTTTTTTACGAAGCTGAGTATATCCATGCTGTATCCTCCCGTAATATAATCTTATTATTCTATATACTATGAGGTTTGAGTGGGAAGAAGAAAAATCGTTTTGTGAAACATATCGTTCAATAAAGGAAAAAAGACATCCGGTCGGATGTCTTTTTTATGGTTGCGGAGAGGGGACTTGAACCTCCTGACCTCCGGGTTATGAGCCCGACGAGCTACCAACTGCTCTACTCCGCGATATATAACTTGTGTGCTGACCGACAGCTTTATTAGTATATAACATTGTTTTAAAAAAATCAAGCCTTTTTTCAAAAAAAGTTAAAAAATCTTTCGACAAAATTTTCTCGCAAAGTGGGTCACTGTATACTTGGAATAAAATAAACGTAAATTTGCTTTAAGCGGATTGAATACAGTGCTTTAAAATGTTATAATGAAAAAAATTCCTACGGGGTGATTTAATGTTTTTCAGAACAGCGGCCTTTGTTTTTGCGGCTCTGGCTTTTATTGGGGATTTTGTTTTTAAACATATTCCTGCACTTAAGAGCAAGAAAATGACCTGTAAAATGATGTGCTCGGGCAGTTTTGTGCTTACCGGCATCTGTGCTGCTCTGGCAACGGGCTTTACGAATTACGGCGCATATATGGTCGGCGGTCTTATGCTTGGTGCAGTCGGCGACTTTTTCCTTGATTATAAAGAGAGGAAGTATTTTAACACGGGTACACTCTTTTTCGGAATGGGTCATATTCTCTATATAATCAGTATGCTTTCCCTGGGCATTGCCGATATTCTGGTGCAGCCTTATCTCGGTCAGCTTGCTTTTATCGTGGTAGGTCTGGCGGTTATGAGCGTTATTGTTGTGCTGCTCAACAAAATCAGCTTCCGTGGCAAAAATAAGCCCGTGGCGGTTTATTCGCTTGTGCTTATAGTTTCCTTCCTTGCAGCTTTTTCAAGGGGCATGGTTGAAATTACACAGGGCAATATGGCATACGGCATATGTCTTGCTGTTGCAAGCTCGCTGTTTATGGTTTCGGACACTTGTATTGCAATTCACGTGCTCGGCAAAGCACCGCTTGAATTTTTCCACCGTATGACGGGCGCTATGATTAACCCGACCTATTTCCCTGCACAGGCGTTGTTTGCACTTAGTATATTATTTGTTGATTAATAATTAGGAGGACTGAATATGAACGCATTTATTTCCGGATTTATCACCTTTGCAGTTTTTGTTACAAGCCTTTTCGGCTCATTCATTGCTGTTGAAGCACCCGAGGACAAGACAGAGTTTACTCCCGTGCTCCGCTTTTTTGCCGCAAGCGATTCACACGTGGGCTCAATGGGTGACACGCAGAGCATCAGAATGCAGAAGGCTCTGAAAATGGCTTACGCAATAGCTGACAGCGACAAGGAATACAATAAGCTTGATGCTGCACTTTTCGCAGGCGATCTTACCGACAGAGGCAGAAAAGACCAGTTTCTCGGCTTTGCCGTTGCTGCAAAATCCGTTCTGCGTGAGGAAACTCAGCTTCTTGCCGTTATTGCAAAAAGCCACGACAGCTCAACTCTCGACAAGGGTGTACACTCCTATTTTTCGGGCGTTGTAGGTGAGGATACTGACATACACAAGGTAATCAACGGTTACCACTTTATCGGTCTTTCAGTTTCTAAAACCGAGGGTGAGCACTACAGCGACTATCAGCGTGAATGGCTCGACGAACAGCTTGCCGCTGCGACAGCAGAGGACCCGACAAAGCCCGTTTTCGTTTTCCAGCACGAGCATATTTCCAACACAGTTTACGGCAGCTCGGATTTTGAGGGCTGGGGTATGGATGATTTCAGAGCAGTGCTTAACAAGTATCCGCAAGTTGTCAATTTCTCGGGTCACTCCCACTATCCGCTCAATGACCCCCGTTCAATCTGGCAGGGTGAGTTTACTGCAGTCGGTACAGGCGCACTCTATTACGCAGAATTCACTGTTGACGATGTTCGCACCTACCACCCGGAGGGCAACCGTAAGGTTGTAACCTTCTGGATTGTTGAGGTTGACGCAAACAACCGTATCCGCCTGAGAGGCATTGATATGAATGAGTGTGAGGTAATTATCGAATACATTCTCGATAACCCTGCCGACCCTGCAAACCGTGAATATACACCCGAAAAGCAGGCGGCAAAATCTACCGCCCCCGTATTTGAGGCTGATGCGGATATTAAACTTAAGAAACAAGGCGGCAAATACACCGTTGAGGTTGACGAAGCAAAGTCAACCGACGGTATGCCGATAGTCCTTTACAGAGCCTTTGCATATGCCGAGGATGGTACGCTCCTTGCAAAGACCTGGACTATGCCCGAGTATTATATTGTTGACGGCGAGGACGAAATTGTGCTTGACCTCGGCAAAGTAGATGCGGAAAACTTCACCGTAGAGGTTGTTGCGGAAACAGCCTACGGTGTGCAGTCTGCTCCTATCAGCGTAAAAAGCTGAATTTGCTTCATCTAAATGTAAAAAACAGCTCAAACCTTCAATGTGAAGATTTGAGCTGTTGATTTTTTATTTAAGTATTTCTTTTGCTCTTGCAAGTGCGGCGTCAATATTTTCGCAGAAGTTTTCTTCACCTATTTCGCCGTACATACCCGATTTTTTGAACACTTCCATAGGCTGCTCGTTTACGTGGGAAAGCACGAGCGTTGAGCCGTTTTTCTTGCAGGTTTTTACTATTGTTTCAAGGCTGTGTATGCCCGTTGCGTCAATTGCGGGCACGCTTCTCATTCTTAAAACCAGTACCTTTTTGTCGGCACGCTTGATTACGTCGGCAATCTTCTGTGATACGCCGAAGAAAATCGGACCCGTAATTTCATAAACCATTGCACCCTCGGGAATAACCTTAAGGCGGATGTGCTGGTCGTCGCTGTTTTCGTCATATTCCTTCCAGCCGTAGGCATCCGTAACGTCTGACATACGCTTCATAAACATTACCGTTGCAAGAATTATGCCTACGATAATTGCCACAACAAGGTCGAACACAACAGTCAGCACGAAGGTGACAACAAGCACGAGTGTATCACTCTTGGGTGCGTGCTTTATGATTGAAACGAACTCACGCCACTCGCTCATATTGTAAGCAACTATAAAGAGGATAGCCGCAATTGTGGGCATCGGAATAAGCGAAGCGTAGGGCATAAGCACAACAAGCACGGCAAGCAGCACAACGGCGTGTACCATACCTGCAATCGGTGTTCTGCCGCCGTTTTTGATGTTTGCGGCTGTTCTTGCAATTGCGCCCGTTGCGGGAATACCGCCGAAAAGTGCGGAGGCAATGTTACCCGCACCCTGTGCGACAAGCTCCATATTGGAGTTGTGTCTGCTGCCCGTCATACCGTCAGCAACAACACAGCTGAGCAGGCTTTCAACTGCGGCAAGCACAGCAATTGTAAACGCATCGGGCAGAATTGCCGAAACGGTTTCCATAGAAAACTCCGGCAGAGCAAATTTCGGCAGGGCAGAGGAAATCGTATAAAGGTCGCCTATAGTGTTGACGTTCATATCGAATATCTTCACAAGTGCGGCGCTGATTACAATTGCAAAAAGTGATGGCGGAATTTTCTTGATGAATTTCGGCGCAATTATAAGCACGGCAAGTGAAACCGCACCGATTATGAGCGCTTCAAAGTTGAATGTGCCGATGCACTTTACAACCTCTTTTATCTTGTCAATTGTTTCGATAGGGGAGTGTGTAAAGGTAAGGCCGAGAAAGTCCTTGAGCTGGCCGATTACAAGGGTAATCGCAATACCCGTTGTAAAGCCCGTTGTGATTGTGTAGGGAATAAACTTGATAAGGCTTCCGAGCCCCAGCACACCCATAAGAATAAGGAGAATACCCGCAATGATCGTAGCAAGAACAAGTCCCGAAACACCGTTTTCGGCAACAACACCCGCAACAATGGTGGCAAAAGCCAAGTCGGATCGTAGCCATGTCGTTCTGTGAGCCAAGGAGTTGCTGAGCATGGTTGTCTTCCTAAGACCGCTTGGCCTCCGACTTTAAGAATAAGGAGAATACCCGCAATGATCGTAGCAAGAACAAGTCCCGAAACACCGTTTTCGGCAACAACACCCGCAACAATGGTGGCAAAAGCC
>JAZUQA010000002.1:0-390714 GCA_045605425.1 Acutalibacteraceae bacterium | reverse complement strand
CAGACGGATATACCTTTTAACTGTATCTTTACTGATATTTTCTGTTGCAGCTATCTGTTCTGTTGATAACTTCGGTGCAACTTGCACCGAAGTTAAGTCTGTACGTTTACCTTGGTGCTTCAAAGCCTCTGATTTGAGTTTATAGGCAAAGGCTCGTTCACTCGGAAGAATATGCTCACGGTGCAGATTGCTGTCAACGAGCATTACTGCCGCTTCAGCACGGGAAATTGCATAAATAAAGGCAGGGACTTCTTTCATCCCTGCCTTGACTGCTGCGTGCAAGCGTCTGTGACCGCTTATCACCTCATATTCATCTGTATTTTCAATAGGGCGTAAAAGTATCGGAGACAAAATACCTTGCTCCTGAATACTGCAGATAAGATTATTCATCTCTTCATTATCAAGCACCTTATACGGATGTCCCTCAAAGGGACGGATTTTTTCTACCAGAATATTCACCGGTACTTTTAAATTATTACTAGCCATTTTATCGGCTCCTTTCCTGAATTTTGTTTGTATTTGTTTTGGTTCGGAAATCATCACGTGCGTAACGCTCATACATTCTCGAATACTCGTTGATGCTATCCATTCTGTTTACTACACCCTCAGCCCTGTACTTAACTCTGTTTAAAATCCTTATATTCTTTCTTGCAACTCTCATAGCGGCAGTGAGATTTGCAATATCCTCACGGATTTCTTTCTGTAAGCTTTCATCACCTGCACGGACAGCACACTTCAGTTTGTTTCTGAACACATTTCTTGCTTCGTCCATTTCCTGCAATTCTTTTTCGGTGTTTAAAATTAGTGCTTCAAGGTCTTCGTAACTTTCAACATCATTATCAAGCAATAAGTTCTGTTCTTCACAAAGTTGGTCAAATTTCAAAAGCTCCTGTTCAAGATAAATTTCAACCTCATTGCAATGGGGATGCTCTTTAAACATTAACAGCCCTTTACACAAGCAAGTGTAAGAGCTGCTGATTCCGCTTTTGTAATTGTAAGGGTTGCCGTCAAAGAATAAGGTTTTGAAAGTAATCGAATCGTGAGTTACTCTTCTCGTGTAATGTCTTTTTGTCAGTATTACTTCTTCAATATCGTTAATTGCATAACCGTCACCAAGGTCGCAAAGCCATACGGGACGGTTAAATCTTTTGTGATAAACAGTCGGCTCGGGACGATTGAAATCAAAAGTATATCCCTTCTTTTCCATCAGCCAAATGAAAGTTCTGATATTTGAACTTCGTGATAAGCAATCATCAATATGAAACTTCAGTAAATCATACTGATGATTTTCTCCGTTTCTCTCTGCAAAATAGGTCATCCTTCTCGGAGCCTTATGCGGCTTTTCAACTATTGATAATCCGTATTTGATGCAAAGTTCATCAGAAACCTTTCTCATAAGTGCATAACTTTGCTTGCAGGCATTGAACTTTTTTCCGT
Organism: Acutalibacteraceae bacterium; assembly: GCA_045605425.1. Lineage (GTDB taxonomy): Bacteria > Bacillota > Clostridia > Oscillospirales > Acutalibacteraceae > UBA8612. Next base: position 389,277 of record JAZUQA010000002.1, on the reverse strand, counting down.
CAACCATTGAAACACTGTTCACAACAAAGTGATTGTGAATGTGACCTCGGTCAAGATGTGTTGCTACAATAACCTCGTGTCTGTCTCCCCATAATTTCTGTGCAAGCTCTTTTCCGATTTCGTGAGCAAGCTCAGGTGTAACTTCACCGGGTTTAAAACTCTGATAACCGTGAAAGGCAATTATTCCGTCTTGCTTATGAAACAGCTTTTTTGTTTCCGTCATCTGGTCACGGGCAAACTCGGGATTGCAATTTATTCCGCTTACAAAATATTGCATTTCCGTTTTTTCACTTTCAACTGCGTAATCAATTACATCCTTAAGTGATTGCAATTCAGAATTACTGTAATAGTCATTAAGAGTTTTATCGGGATTCATTGCGTAATCAACAACACCTTTCAGTTTTCCTTTGACCGACCATATTTTTGTTACTGCCAATATTCATCCTCCTTGCTTAACTGAAACTCAGCCGATATTTTCTTTTCAAGTTCACGAAGAGAAAGAATAGCGACTCGCAATTCCTTTTCATTAATCCAACCTTTTGCATTTGCAACTCTCGCAAGCTGATTTAAATTGTTACCGACTGCACGCATTTCTCTGATTAAAACTGTGTAATCAACAGGCGGAGCTTCTTTAATGTTCTTGTAATAAAGCAGAAACCGAATCATTTTTGATTTTGAAATCTTCATTATGCTGCAAAAATAATTAAGTCTTTCGTAATCTTCTTCAGTAAAATATGCCTTTACAAGTTTCGTCTTTTTGTTTTCTTTCAAAAATATTCACCTCTTTTCTGTTTTGATTTTCGGGGCAACTGCACCCGAAAGGGATTTTGTGGTACCAAAATCCAATGCTCGTTAAAGTAATACCGCTGTTTTAAATGAAAAAAGCACCCGATTATTCGGGTGCAAAAGAGTTGACATTACAGGGGTGGCTGTAGTATCCTTTATACAGAACAAGTGCATTTGAGGTGAAACAATGGCACATATTACTTATGAAATACCGATGCTTTCGGCGAGAGGAATTATCTCTTATGCCGAAAAGCAAAATGAAGAAACATATATTTTTAATCTTAATAACAGTGCAACTGCAAAGTGCTTGATGAATAAAGAAAACAGTTTGCAGGAAGACTGTGCAATGTTTTATCAGTTAATGAGTGTTTTAACTTCTGATAAATTTACTCAGCCGAAGAGCGATACAAAAATTTCTAACCTCTCTGATGTGATAGTTTACATTGACTTCGGTGGAATTTTTGACAGAGATGCAAAGAGCGAACGTATCCGTTTAAGACAGTTAAAAGCAAAATCAATGTTCCGTCCCGAGGGAATAAATATTGATTTAGGAACAGGTATGAAAAACTTTGTTGCCTTTGAACGCTCTGCAAGTATGAGCAGAAACGCTCGCTTGTCTTTCATAAGAAGTGATGTTTATGAAAAAGTTAAATCAAGAATACAGCTTGATATGAATATCGGTTTGTGTCAGTTAAGTAAGCTTTACGCTTACAACGGACTTATGTTTTCGGGCGGTACAAGAATTGAAAGCAAACATCTTTTTGATGAAGACAGCATTGTTATCATAAAAACTTGGGAAAGATTTATTAAAACTCACGCCGTAACAGTTACATCAAAAGATAAAAATACGGCAGTAAAAAAATACAACCGTGCCGAAAAGGAAGTTGAATTTACTTGCGATGCATTCGACGGTGAAGGTTTTATCTCTCCTGCATTTGCAAAAGAAATTGATAAACAGTTCTGCGGTAAGCATATTCATTTTTCTTTTCAGATTCGTTTACCTTACATAAAAGGTATGGTACACGAGGTTGATTTCAAATCATTTCTTAAAAGTTTAGGTATATATTCCGTTAAAGATATGTGGGGTGTTGAGCATCCTGTTGATAAGATTAACCTTATTCTTACCGATACAATGTTCAAGGGTAAAGGTTGGCTTAAAGAAAATGGATTGAGCTTTAACGATTATCTTGAACGCTGTAAAAAGTACAGACACTCGTTATATATTTCAAATGTAGGTAAGGGTGAAAATGAAAATTTAACTGAACTTAACTTTCAGTTTTTAAATACCGTTGCAATACCTGAAGAAAAATTCAGACCTAAAGATTTGCCTTCAGGCTGGAAAGAAAGTCCGTCACGTGATAAAAGAGAGTGGCTGACAAAAGCAACGGAGCAGGCATATTACGATTACTGCAACAACAGAAAATACAGAATAGATTATTACGCAAAGCATTTGGATGATGCTGATGAGGATTTAAAAATCAAAGCAAGGCTGATTAGCAAAAACTCATTGCTCATTGATGAGCCTTTCTTCTCTAAAGACATAGACGATATTGCAGAGAATATTTTAAGGAAATATGCAATAGGACAGCTTTTTGTTCAGGGTGACAACAGATATTTATCTGCTGACTTAATGTCGCTTTTTGCTTTTCTTGCTGATGGCAGCAGAAAATTTGCAGATATTATTGATGAAGAATTGTCCGGAAATTATGTTTATGCTCCCGGTAACAGCTATGGAACAGATTACAAATATTCACTTCTTCGCAATCCGCATATATCTAAAAACGAAAGTGTTCAGGTGCGACCTTTAAAAGATGTCGGATATTACAGAGATAAATATTTCAGCCATTTAACCGATGTCATTATGGTATCGGATAGCTCTGATATACCTATGAGACTTGGCGGTGCAGATTTTGACGGTGATATGGTAAAGACAATTGCAGACAGAATTATCATTTCATATCTTTACACAAAAGAAACGGAGCCTGAGTATTACGGCAAAAGTGATAATCCGTTACCTTTGTTATTCATACCCACAGAGGAACCAATAGTATCCGATGCACAGGATTGGGAAGCAAGATTTGAAACTGTTAAAAATACTTTTTCTTCCCGTGTGGGACAAATTTCCAATGCGGCACTTAACAGAAGTATTTTAGCTTATGATGAGAATGCAAAAGGTAAAAAAGCACAGTACAGGAAAGAAACAGAAACTCTGGCCATTCTTACAGGCTTGGAAATTGACTCAGCAAAAAGCGGTGTTAAGCCTGACCTTTCGGAATATCTTGTAACCAACAGAGCACCGAAAAGTCTGTTCCTTAAATACAAGTCCCTTATTGAAAAGCAGAACGAACGCAGGTCTTGGTACGAGAAGACTTATGACGAGCAGTTCAAGGAGTTTTTCAAAAATACAGATTGGTCGAAAGTCAGCTCAAACCTTGAAAGGTTACCATTTTATGCTTATGAGCTGAAAAGGAACACACCAAAAGCCAAGGAACCGACTGCACCTGACAGTGAAATTTTCACTTTTGCTCAGAATCCTGATTGGAAATCAGGTCTTGATAAAAAGAAGTTAAACAGAGTTACTACACTGTTGGATGATTATGAGCATTGCTTAAAAAGAATCCGTAATAACAGAAACAGGTCGGATATACCGGAAAGAAAATCTGATATTGAGCGTATTCTCTTTATGCGTGGTCAGGAAAATGATTATGACACAGACGAGCTTTATGCACTCTTTACCGATTTCACACCCGAAGAAATTGAAGAAATCTATACTCAGATGCAAAAGTGCAAATGGCAGTTTATGCTGCCCGAAGAAAGAGAACAATTTTTGAAAACTTATCTTGTCGGTGAGCATTTTGAAAGTTATATTGATTTATTCTGTGATTTCAGACACAACGGTGACAGAGTGTTTTCTGATATTATCTGTGACAGATATGCCGAGAACAAATTGCGTAACCTTACTTCACTTCATTTTGAAAATGACAGTGAAGAAATGACGGCTATGATGTTGGCATACAGAAACAAATCAAAGACCTATGATTACAAAGAAGCTGTAACAGAAGAATGCAGAAAACTGCTTTCAAAAATCATCAGGCTGAATGATGCGGTACCCTATGTTGTTGCGGCAGGCTACAGAAGATATATCTTTGATATTTTGCTGACCGAAACAGAGAAATATATTATTGACAGGAGCAAGTCTTATGCTGAACGAGATAGCCGAATTTAAGGCTTACACGGAAGCACCGATATACAAGCGTGATAACAGAAATGATAACTCTTTTTTCAGCAGATTTACCTGTGAGGGAATACAAGGCTTTGAGGGATTTCCGAGGGTGCTGACCATAATTGCAAGAGGATATATGTTCAAGAACGGTACTGCTGACATTGAATATGCAAGACGGGCAATCTCTGCTTGGTGCAGTATTCCCGATAAGGATAAATCAAAAGAAAAAGAAGAATGGCGGTTCAGTACAGATTTCAGAGAGTACCACAACGAGTTTCCTGGGCTTGTTACAGAAAACGGTGAAGGTTGGTTTTACAGACATTTCCATAATGCTATGAGATTTGCCATAAGCAATCCCGATAAGTTTACGGCAAAAGAGGTTGAAAAATATACTCTTATGGATAAAAACTTTGATACTGCTTGGCGTGACAAGGTTGCCCGTATGCATTTCAACACTTATTATCTCAAAACCAAAGGTGCTTGGATTCTGCGATTTGATGATATACTTTCATCTGCTTTAGAACTTGGTGAACTCAAAAACAAGGATTATGAACTGACCCAAGAAACGAAAGCAAAGATAACTAATTTTACAACAGCACCGAGCACAGCTTATGCACTTGAAACTCTCGTAAAATATTACTATGCCAACCGACAAGAGGATACAGATTGGGTTGTTCTTCCTGTTGCAAATTTTGATGCATATTTCGGTTCAACATCATTTTCAAAGAAGCGATTAACCGAACTCGTCAAATCCGGTGCCATTGAGCGTGAGAATAGCTACAATGTGAGCAGGTATAGATTAAATGAAGTGTTTACTTAAAAAATATTTATTTTTTCAATAGGGCTGTTTTTGGTGTGTTTTTACCCTTACTACTATGTGCGGAATGCACTGATTGGTAAATAGGAATTGTCTTAATGATGTACTGTATATTTCAAATATTTCTATCGAATTATCTTAATGTCTATTTATGTGTATTACAAGGTTGCAATTTATAGAGGTGAAAACTTAATATCACATTATCAGATAAAACAAAAGCCCCGTTTGGAAAGCAGAGTTACTGCAATCTCAACGGGGCTTTTGTAGTGCTCAAAATCCACACATTCGATAAAATTTTCAGGATTCGGTACAATAAAAAAGAAGCCTGTATCGGCTTCGAAATTAATAATTATTTTCGTAGAGTATTCTCCTTGACGAAAGAAAAATTCCAATAATTAGTTAAAATAAGTATACATAATGTTGTCGGATTTGTCAATATGTGCAATTATTTTGTTGAATAAAAATACAATTTTTATTCATTATAAGCAAAACAACAATGAACAAATTAGTTGTTTTGACGAATTTAAGTTGCATTTATGGTCATTAATCCGTCAATGTAAAGAAACGGAGGAACTTTATAATGCCACGTACAGGTGAAAACATTTACAAGAGAAAAGACGGTCGATGGGAAGCAAGATATATTTTATTTTACGATGAAAATGGTAAAGCAAAATATCGATACTTATATGCAAAAACATATGCCGAAGTAAAAAACAAATTATTTAATGAGCAAACACAAACTGTAAATTTTGTTACCTCTAAATCAAATACCATATATAGTAAGTGGCTTGATGATTGGCTTATTAGTAAAAAACTTATTGTTAAAGAGTCTACCTATATAAGATATAAAAACATTATTGAAAATCATATAAAACCCAAGCTCGGTAAATATCCAATCAATAAAATCAGTACTGAATTAGTTGAAAGTTTTATCGCCAACAAAATGCAAAATGGTAAAAAATTTGGTGGTGGATTATCAAGCAAAAGTATGTCAGATATTATGGTTATTATAAAAGAAACTTTCAAATTTGCTCAAAGTCATGGAGAGATAATAAACTGTACTTTTAGCAGACTTCCCATCAGAAAAGCTACTAATGAAATGCGAGTTTTAAGTATTTCTGAAGAACAAAAACTAATATCAGTGATATCAAACGATATTGATAGATGTAAATTAGGTATTTTAATTTGTTTGTATACAGGAATACGCATTGGAGAATTGTGTGCTCTAAAATGCAAAAATATTTCTATAGCTGATAAAACGTTAAAAATTGAGGCAACTATGCAAAGGTTACAATGTGATGATTTTAATTGCACATCAAAAACTAAAATTATAATTACAGACCCTAAAACTTATAATTCTGTCAGAGTAATACCATTACCTGATTTTTTGTTAGAAAAAATGATACCCTTTATTACAATACCCAACGCCTATCTTTTATCGGGTAATTCTATTGACATTGTAGAACCGCGAACGATGCAAAATCGATTTAAATCTTATTTGAAACAAGGCATGATTTCTGATGCGAATTTTCATTCGTTACGACACACTTTTGCAACCCGATGTGTTGAAGTTGGCTTTGATGTAAAAACACTTAGTGAAATATTAGGTCATTCCAGTGTGAAAATCACGCTTGATAAATATGTGCACTCCTCTATGCAACTCAAAAGAATGTCTATGGAAAAACTAAATTCAATAGCAATTTAAATTTCTATTTCCCGTCAAAAATATGGTCAATAAAAAGACACAACTCTAAGTATAAAGGGTTGTGTCTTTGAATTTTCGTCAAGGAGAATACTCTACGAAAATTATACGTTGGTTGAAGGATATATAAATGAACCAGATAAGAAAAAGAAAAGATTATATGGACTATTGGCATTTTAGCAAAGAAGACAAAGATCGTTTAATTAACAGTTTGACAAAAGCGTTACCCGCATTGAGGGGTGCTGCAAATGCTACACAAGACGAAGTTGCTAATGCGATTGGTGTGTCGAGACAAACATATAACTCTATTGAAAGTTTAAAAAGAGTAATGTCTTGGAATACCTATATGTCTTTAATTTTATTTTTCGACTATAACCCTAATACACACTATACGATAAGACAATTAGATGTTTTTCCGTATCAATTAGATGAATGTTGGTTAAATGGAAAAATGGATCAAGTGAGTGGTGAGTAATATGGGATACGCAAATATCAGAAAAGAAATGCATGTTTTTCAATCTTCAATAAAAAAGCTAAGTACAGGAATTTCAAAGGCTTCGGCTATATGGAAGGATGAAAAATATGCTGAATTATCCTCTTCTATAACTGAGATTGCAAATCAATCAAAAGATGTTATGGTCACTGCGGACAGATGTTGTTCTTCAATCGAAAAGTTTGAGAAAATAGCATCAGAAAAATATTAGGAGCTTTACTATGGTAGATGTATCAACAGAAGCATTAAAGACAGTTAAAGATGCGTTATCTACTTTTCAAACAGATATAAACGGCATCTCATTAAGAGCAACTAATCAGGCTGACAGTGTAACGTCGGAGTGTAAGATACAAATTAATAGAACAAAAGGAGAAATCACACAATTAGAGCGTGAAATAGAAGAATTAAGCAAGCAAATCGAGCAACTCGAATTAAAAGCAAATCAAGCAACTAATGAATATAATTCTTTAATAAAAAGGATACCCCAAATCAAAAATAATATTGCCACTTTAAGACAACAAATAATTTCTTTGAATTCACAGATAGCTTCTTTACGTGCTCGTCTTGCGGAAACAGAAGACGATGAAACGAGACAAGCAATTCAAGAGCAAATAAATGCATTGGAGCAACAGGTATCTCAGTGTGAAATGCGGTGTGAACAATTGGAAGATGAAGTCAGACATTCAGAGGAAAAGAAACAACAACTACAAAAAGAAATATCAGACTGTAAGTCAAAAAAATCACAATGCGAAAATGAACGAGCTATACAAAAAAACAGATGCAATAAAATTAAGGTTAAACTAGAAAGAATGAAATCAACTTTCAATAGAGTTGAGAGCGATTTGTCTGCATATACAGCTGCGACAAAAAAATTTGAGAGCAATTCATCAGAAAAAGCACAGGGCAACAAGAGTGCTATAGATAATTGCATCTCAAGTATTGAAGAGTATTTGAGTACGTCTTTGTAATTGTTTTGGGCGAAAGCCTTGCAATATAAAAATCAAGTCAGGAGGTTTCCAAAAATGGCAAGTGGTGTATCTGTTGAAAGCGCTGCTATACAAGGTGGCATTGGTTGTTGCAAAACATCAATTCACGAGTTGGAATCAGCATCACGTAGTTTACAGCGAAGTTATCAACAAGCAGGTTCTGGTGGTTGGAAAGACCAAAAATACGCTGCTTTAGGTGGTATCGTTGAAGAATGCTGTAGTGCATTAACAAAACCGATTTCCGAACTTCAGGAATGTATGGTAAAACTTAACGATTTACTACAGGCTGTAGGCGAATACGAAAATGTTAATTTTTAAAGGAGGTATTTAAATGGCAGTAAAAGCCTCTCCTGAAACAATCAGGGAAATGAAAAAAGATATTTCCAATACCATTCGTGATATTGAAAGAATAAGTAGTGGTATCAAATCGGGAATGTCTGCAACATCTAATTGGGATGATGCTAAAGCTGCTCAGTTCAATATGTTAATGCAGCAAATAGCTAGATTAACAGCAACACCTATTGATACTTTAAATGCAGCTTTGCCTAAATTAGAAAAACTGGCTCAATCTTTAGACCAGTACAACAAAGTTAAATTTTAACCTGTAACTAAGGTTAATTAATTAGGAGGATAAAAACATGGATAACGAGCAAATGAAAACTAATGCAGGAACTGATGCTGTTCCTACCTTTACACCCCCAACACCCACATTCACTCCGCCTGCAAATGCAAAACCGTCATTCAATGGCCCTGCATGTTACTATCACAAAGATGAACCTGCAGTAGCTAAATGTGCAAGATGTGGCAAATACATATGTCAAGATTGTTTTGATAACTATGGTGTAAATGATGACCAGTATAAGAATAAAGCCATTTGTTATGACTGCTGTCAGCAATTAGTTGCAGCAAACGTTGAAGACCTTAAGAAAAATAAAGCGAAAATTATGTTCCAGTTTATTGTATCTCTTGTTGGTATAGTTACCGGATTGATTATAGGTATAATCCTCGGAGCAGAAAGCGGAGATGCAGGTAGTGCTGCAATGATGGGCCTTGTTGGTGCCGGTATTGGTGGCGTATTCTTAAGCGCAGCAAAATATTTCTTCTCATTACTTTGGGACGTAATCAAAATCGCTATTTCTGGTCAGTTCGGATTCCTCACAGTTCTCTCAATCATTTGGGGAATTTTAAAACTTATAGTTCAGAGCTTCTACTATACTGTAAAGAATACAATTGAATACATTATTTATATTAAGAGAACTTCCGGCTTTATTGAATCAGACCAAGCTGCTCTCCAGCAGATGGCTGACTATATGGAATACACAATGATTCGTAATCAGAACAGAGGTGTTGATCTTGAAACACTTCTTAATCAGAAGAGCGAACTTGCTGATAACTCTTATGCCCGTATGGTTCAGGAAAAGGGCGAAGAAGGAGCAGAAGCTGTTCTTAGAGGCTGTGTTGCTTCAATTAATGAAAACGGTGAAATTATTAGAAGCTTTTCAGCTACAGGAAATAACGCTGCATAATATTCGTGTTGGAGGTATATAAAAATGGATAACAATGTAAACAATGATGCTGTTGCTGCAAGAAGAAGAGCATTGGCTGAAGCTTTACGTACAGGTGAACCTGTTGTGGTTACAGCAAGTGGTGAAGTCGAAAAGAAAGATGATGCTATGGACCAGGGACTTTCAGGAATTCAGGTTCCTGATGGAAAATTGGCATAAGGAGGCACACGATGGCTTATTATTGGTATCAAAGTGACCCTCAACTTTATCAGATGGAAGTTGCCGCAATGAAAAAATTCTTCCCTTCATTTACCATAAACCAGTTGCAGGATGGTTCTGGTAGATTATATTGGAGAGGAAAGGTTCAGCCTACCGGAGCTGGTGGCATGGTGTGGGATATAATGCTTATTTATAAAAATTCACATCCTCATGTTGGCAGTGAATATGAGTATGGTGGAACTGTCCAAATCCTTCCACTTAGTCCAAGACTTAAAGATGTAGCTGACAAAATGATGCCTATTGTTATGGATACTTATAACAATAACTATGATGAAGTTTGTCGCAGAGGATTTGGACTTGGTCTTCCACACATCTATAAAGATCATTTCGGGCGTAATGAAGAATATTTTATTTGTACCGCTGACCCGAAGTATTTTAAAGGAGATAAGACACAGTCTACTTCTGCTGCTTCAGCATTGAGTTGGGCTTGCAAGTGGATTATTCTTTGCGAGATGTGGTTAAACGGTGAAATCGGCGACGATGTCGCAATGGAAGGTAATTATTAAAATTACTAAACCTTCAAACTCTCTTGCTAAGTATATGAGAGTTTGGAGGTTTTACTTTTAGGCTGGAGGTTTAATAATATGAGAGTAGTTTTTTCAAATAGAGCATACACCTCTGTTTTGGCAGAAACAACTGAAAAAATTAAAACAGAAACCGGTGGTTTGTTTTTAGGAACCGTGCAAGATGATACGTGGTACATAATTGAAGCTATAGACCCCGGCCCAAAATCAGTTTTTGAGGTTGCTTATTTTGAATATGATCAAAAATATACGCAACATTTGATAAACAAAATAGCTAATTTGTATGACAAGCAACTTACATTGATAGGCTTGTGGCATCGTCACCCGGGGTCTTTTGACCAGTTCTCATCAACTGATGATGGTACAAACTTCAAATATGCTTCTATGCGAAATGAAGGTGCGATTTCCGCATTGGTAAATATTGACCCTAACTTTAGAATCACAATGTATCATGTTGCTTACCCCTGTAGGTATAAAAAAATCGAATATGATGTTGGAGATAATTTAATTCCAGATGATCTACTGAAATTTAAAACACAAGAACGTTTTGGCACTATTATGGAGAATCTTCTTGGTTCATCGAATAGAACCAGAAATATTAATGATGGATACCATAAATCAGTAAGTTTGGAATCATTTATGAAATTCATCTTACCGAAATTAAAAGATTATGAGTGTTCAGAAATACAAACAAGTGAGTCACCTGTTAATGAGGAGATCCAAGAAGACTTAATTGATGAAATCGTAGATGATTTAACCTTTATGGCAGAGACACTTAACATTGAAACTGCTATTTCACTTGAAAACAACTATCTTACAGTTTATCAAGAAACTATTGATAAAACAACAAAGTTGTACTTTATGTTAATTGTTGATGATGAAAGTATTACGCTTTCCTATGATAATAAATGCTATAAGTATCAAAGAGGTCTTTTTACCGAAGCATATGGTAGAGCAAAAGCTGAACGTGAAAAAGACAGCGGTATAAAAATAAAAGCAAGAAAGCAATCCGGAGTTGTTGACTCTGTTATTAAAATTATTAGATTTAACAGAAACGAGGACTGATTATATGAATATTAAGCGCCCTAAAAATTTCTTTGGTGAAGATATCCCTCTTACCGTTTTTATTTCCGAAGAACAACTGCACAATAAACAGTGTATGAAATTATATGGTAAATACTTTGAAGATACTGGAATTTTCAATGTGTTTCCCAATGAATTATCCGACAAAGGTGAGTATCTTGGTGATATTCTTCCTGAAGATAGTGCCCCTGTCATTGATGGTTTCTGTGGTGTAATTACTAATGAAAGTATCGAATTCTTTTGGTGTGGAGAGAAAGTAATAACCGAATCGTATGGTTTATATCAGAGCATTTTTTCAAGAAATAAAGGTATTCTTGAAACAGATATTATGAAGAAAAAATGTGCTGTAATTATCGGTTGTGGTTCTGTTGGCAGTTTAGTTGCTATGGAATTGGCCCGAGCAGGTGTTGAAAAGTATGTTTTATGTGATGCAGACACTCTTGAGTACCACAATGTATGTCGCCATCAATGTGGCATTGAAGATGTTGGAGATTTAAAGGTAAATGCACTTAAAAGAAAGATTTTGAATATTAATCCAAAAGCAAATATTAAGACTTTTGGCGGAATTATTCAGAATATTCCCAAGGATATTCTTGATAAGATGTGCGTTCCTTTTGAGACAATATTTGTCGGTTGTGGAGATAACAGAACAGCTGATGTTTATGCAAATAAAATCGCAATTTATTTTGACGCAGCTTTTATATCTATCGGATTTTGGGAAAGAGCGTATGCTGGAGAAATTTTTTATCACCTTCCCAACAAAAACATGCCTTGTTATAAGTGTGCATTGGGTAGTGGTGACCTTTCAGGTCGTGTTGAAGCAAATCATCACGTATATTCAAATCAAGAAAATGTTGAGAGCGTAAAATTTGAACCTGGTATTTCCGTTGATATTAACTTTATAACAAGTATAGGAATAAAACTTATTATTGACATTTTAAATTCTAACAACGAAGAGTATATTCCTCGTCTGTTAAACAATCTTAAACAATATACACTTATTTGCAATACAAGTGACCCTGCCATAGGCGGTGAAATGGTAGAAATTTTCAGTTATCCGTTACAGGTTACCACTTCATTAGTTGTTGGGTTTGGGAAAGATTGTGAAGGTAAATGTAATTTTGAATTAGAAGAAAAATAATTCAATTAAAAATTCCTAAGAAAGGAAGACAACCATGAAAGCGTTAGCACAAAGCGAAATAATTGCACTTGTTTCTGATTTGAATAAGTTTGCAGATTCTTCTGAAACACTGATAAATACAACTCAAACAAATTATGATAAGGACAAAAGACTGCTGTTAAACAAACACAGTAATGCTTTATCAAGCTTAGACAGCACATACAAGAATAATTGCTCTAATGTGCAGAAAAAATCAAGACAGACTATAGCTGATGCAAAAAGAATACTTTCCGAAATAGACAAGCTGGATGAGAAATTGTCGAAAGTTGATAAGTATTATGTGAAAACAAAGAAAAAGAAAGAGGAATTGTTAGCTGACACTACAAGTGAGAAGTATACAGATACTTCTGATTATTTCTCTGCATTGGATGAAATCAAGACTTCTTTTAATTCGCTTTTCAAAAAGTATTCGGAAGATATTCTCCCTGGTTTAATAAATGGTTTGAATTATCTTTTTTCCAGTCAGAGAAAAAAAGATTATGAAGAACTAATTGTGCTTCGCAATACAGTTGCTGCTTTTGTTAAGGAAATTGAAGAAGTTTTACCACCGATAACCGAGGAGAATCTTGCCTCATTAAAAGAAACATACTTCACGCAGCGCGGAATCATGGTAGAAAGACATAAAACAGAGATATCCAATTTTGAGAATAACCATCTCGCAACTCTTGATAAAGTAGCTGATAGAATATGCACATCACTTGATGATGTGTTACCGGATGAGTTTGTTGACTATTTAGCTGCAATAATGTCAAACTACTCAAAATCCGTGTACAAAGTAAACTCATCTAACGAAATTTTAGATGAAGTTATGAATATGTACTATGTTGAGTATCCAGTTGAATATTTTGTTCAGTCAAAAATTGTAGCCTCGATAATTAAAGAAAAATGCTCAAGACTTATTTATGATGGTGCAATAAGATTCCCAATAATGACATCCACTCGCAATGCACCTGTTTGGATGATAAAAAATGATAACAGTAATAATTCTGTAGTTCAAAGCTTACTTCATTCTATGATGTATAGCTTTCTATCATCATGTCCTGTAGAGAAACTAACATATACCATTGTTGACCCAGAAAATAGAGGCAATAGTATTTCTCCTTTTTTTGATGCTAAGAAAAAACTCCCCGAGTTATTCGGAGAAAAAATATATATTAGTAAAGATGAAGTGGTAGAAAAAGTAAGAAAACTTAATGAGAAAATTGAAAATATTTTGCAAGATAAATTAGGTAACCAGTATGAGAACATATTTGATTATGCACGAAATACTCCTGATTACACTCTTAATGTTGAACTGGTTGTATTATTTGACTTTCCTAAAGGCTTTGATGAAAGAACCCTCAGTGAATTAAGAAACATCTTAAGAAACGGAAGTAAATGCGGAATATATACTTTGATATCTTACTTGCCTAATTTTGATGGTTCTCGTTCAAGAGAATATGAACAAGCACTACAGTCAGTTGTTGATTTATCAACGGTAATAACCCAAAACGGAGAAAATTTCTCTTTGAGAGGTCTGCCAATTTTATATCATTCTATGCCTGAAAAAGTTGAGTTTGCTAAATTTTTCAGTAAATACATGCTTATATTTGAAGGAATTAAAAATAGAGGTATTGCTTTCTCTCCGTTAATCAGAAAACTTGTTGACGCTCGAGATTCAATGGAACTTGATGCCCATATTGAGCAAATATGTGAAATGATGAAAAGCTATGAAAAAGCATATGCACAGGTTCCCGAAATAAACACTTTGTTCCCATCTCTTGTTACACTTGGAAATGTAATGTATCCATCTGATATTTTCTCAGATAGTATTGGCTATCAAACTATAGTGGATAGGTTTGGTGCAGAGAAGAAATCAGAAACAGAAAATTCTTCTTTTGTTGAATTGCCGCTAACTTTCGATTTGAGAAATTCGTTTAATTTATTATTAAACTGTCCGGAAGAAAATAATAAAGGCATGCTTGATTTTACACACCATGTAATTTGGAGTTTTCTCTCATTTATGCCTATAACGAAAGTAAATGTATGTATTGCTGATTGCGAACAAAGGGGTAATAGCATAATTCCGTTTTTAGATTTCAGAAAACGCTCATCTGAAACCTTTGACCAAAAGATATATACAAGTCAAGAACAGATTTATGACAGGCTTCAAAAAATTAACGCTCAAATTGATGAGTTTATACAGGAAAAACTAGGCAATAGATATAAGGATATCCTTGATTATAATTTAAACACCCCAAATCGAGCAGAACCTATTACTTTATTGCTTTTATATGATTTCCCAAGTGGTATGGATGGAAGATGCTTGGATTTACTGACCAATATTCTAAGAAACGGAAACAAATGTGGTGTTTTCACTATAATTTGTTACAATCCCAACATTACCTTCTCTCGCTATGAAAGTATTGATGAACGCTTGGAGCAGATTTCAAAATATTGTGCGTCAATTGATTATAAAGACGGACATTATGGATTACTTCCATATAATCTGCAAATTAATACTCCTGCTTCGTTATCCTTCAACACAATTGATAGCTTTGTCAAAGAATATGTCGAAAAGAGCGAAACTATCAAAAAACAAGGATTGTCTTTTAAAGATATCATAGCTGAAGATTTATTCTCATTTGAATCGTCGAAATCTTTGAAAATACCGGTTGGTGTTGGTGATGGTGATAGCATTATCAATATTACTATCGGAGAGGGCTCATCTCATCATGGTCTTATTGCTGGTGCTACTGGTTCTGGTAAATCAACATTGCTACATACTCTTATTATGAGTAGTATGCTTCACTACAGTCCTGAACAACTACATTTGTATCTTATGGACTTTAAGAGTGGTACAGAGTTTAAAGTTTATGAATCTGTTAAGCTGCCGCATATTCAGCTTCTTGCTTTGGATGCGATGCAGGAATTCGGCGAAAGCATTCTTGAAAATCTGGTTGCTGAAATGGAACATAGAGGTTCTCTTTTTAAAGATGCCGGACAAACTAGTCTTAAAGGGTATACACAGGTAACAGGACAAGCTTTGCCAAGAATTTTAGTGATTATGGATGAATTCCAAATCTTATTTAATGACTCTACAAATCGTAAAGTTGCAATGAATTGTGCGGAACTTACAAAGAGAATTGTTACAGAGGGTCGTGCTTTTGGTATTCATTTGTTAATGGCAACACAGTCCACAAAAGTTATTTCTGACCTTACGTTATCACACGGTACTATTGAACAGATGCGAATTCGTATAGGTTTGAAATGTGGTGAAAACGATGCGAGGTATCTATTCTCAGATGAAAACGATTCTAAGGCTCTTGCAATGATGAAAGGACCTATAGGAACAGCAGTAATGAATTTGGATTATACAGAGCAATCCAATATAGGATTCAGAGCTGCATATTGTGATGATAATACGCAACGAGAATATCTGAAGTTGATAAGCGAAACATACTCAGAATCTCCGTATAAACTGCAAACATTTGAAGGCGGAAGAACAACACAATTGTCTGATTATTTCACTGAGAATTCTATTACTCGCACATCAGAATTGCCAGCAAAAATACATATGGGTACTCTTATCAAAGTTGCACCACCGTTTTCAATTACAATCGACAAAAAGAAGAAACACAACTTGCTAATTTGCGGTTCAAATGAGCGAATGGCAAATACTGTGTCAAACAACTATATGATATCAGCTTTGCTTAATCAGAATGCAACAGTATATTGCATAGATGGTGATTCTCTTGTTGGTGACGATAGTTCTGCAGATTTTTATGATGCGATTTCAAATTGTAGTGATAATTTTAAAATTGCAAGTAACAGAGGAGATATTATCAACTTTATAAATGAAGTGTATCAAAACTATCAAGCATGGAAAAAGCAAAATAGCGATGATGTAATTTTTGTTATTATTAAAAATCTACAGTTCTTGGATATTGTCAAATCAATGTTTAAAGGTGACTACATTGATGAAAGTGAGTTTATCAGTGAAGAACCTGAAAAGGATATTGCAGTTGATCCTATTGCAGCAATGAATGCTATCGCCAACTTCTCATCAAGTAGAGGTAATGACGATAATATGTCAGTTGGTGAAAAGCTTCTTAAGATGATTGCAGATGGTTCAGGATTCGGTATTCATTTCGTTGTTACATCGCTCGAGTATCAAACGGTAAGAGAATGTATGTATTATGGCGAGAATATTCTTAACAAATTCCCCGAACGTATCATATTCTCCCTTGGCGCTAACGATGCTGATAACCTTATTGAAAATGTTTCAGTTGCAGGCTTAAGAGATAATACGGTTTACTTCACGGATGGAGTTAAAAACACATTCCAAATGAAACCGTATATTACACCGTCTGCAAATGAAGTGAAGAAACTATTTGATTAAATGTGTGGATATGCCATATACACAGAGGTTCACACCTTTGTGTATATGGCTAATTCCCAAAAGAACGAACAAGGAATTATGATTGATGGATGAATCCGAGGTGATATTTTGAGTGTAGTTAATTCTGATTTGAATACTTTATTGTACACTGTAAAGAATATGCAAACTGCAATAGATAGTATCGAAACAACAAAAGCTTCAATATCTACAAAATATCAGCAACTTGGAAACGGTTGGAATGATAAAAAGTATAAGGACTTAGGCGATGTAGTAAACGATTGCTCAAAGTCGTTAAATACAATCTTAAAAACGCTTTTACAAGGAGAAAAATATGTTGCACTCCTTGTGAAAAGTTTGCAAGAATATGAGAATGTTAATTTTGCCGGTGGAACTCCACCACCAACTTCTAATCCTGCATCAAACACAACTAATTCCTTGTCAGGAAATGATAATAATGCAACAGTAAAATTGGCGGGTAAAGAATGGTCGGACAATCTATCGCCTTCTGAACGATCAGCCATAAGAGATTATACAGGCACTTCATATGTTAATATTAACGCTGTTTTAAGAGGATTGGAATCTGATTTTGATGCCGGAAATCACGAGAGAGCATCTTTAATACATAGTGCTTTAAGTCAAAGCAGTATCCCTCAGTCTTGTACCGTATATAGAGGTGCTTCGCGTAGTTCGCTTGGCAATTATGCGAATGCAACCGATGAGGAACTAATAGGTAACATTATAAGCGATGATGGTTTTATGAGTACAAGCCTGAATAGAGAGGATGCGTTTGGTGGAGAAATCAGATATGAAATATCAGTTCCTGAAGGAGCGAATGGTGCTTATGTTGGTTATTTAAGTCACGCACAACACTACGAAAGTGAAGTATTATTCGATTGTGGACAGATGCTACAAATAACTGATGTAAGACGAGACATGTTTGGAAACAGAACGATTATTGCAAGAATGCTTGTGTAACGGAGGAATATTATGGATAAGTTTTGTTGGAAAGAAAATGAGGTAGTTATCGCAAAATCACAATGTGACTTATGCGAATTTCAAACTCCAAAATGCAAAGATAGTTGTGCTAAATATGAAAGCAAACCCACAGAAGTTCTTTCAAATACCATTAAATGTCCTTGCTTTAGTAGAAAAGGAAGAATTAAATTATAAATCTTGACCTTTACAAACTTATAACGCAAGGGAAGGATAATATTGGGAATGGTAAATGCCGATCTAACTGAGCTATTGCAATCTTGGAATAATATCAAGACAGCAATTACAAGCATCGAAACGACAAGATCGTCAATGACGAGAAAGTATCAGCAACTTAATGGCGAATGGAAAGATAAAAAGTATAAGGAATTAGGCGATGTCGTTCAAGAATGTAGCAAAGCCTTAAATGAAATCTTGAAGATCTTATCCAAGGGCGAACAATTCATAGGTTCGCTTGCAAAAAGTTTGCAGGAATATGATAATGTTAACTTAGATGGAAGTATGGGCGCAGACAATGCCTTTGTTCGAAACCTGAGAAATATGACATATTCCGCAGGTGAAACACCTTCCTATCAGTATTGTCTTGGTGTGTTGACGAGGGGTAATATCCCTGAAGGTTATCTCAATGTAATATCTGAAAGACACCAAAACGGTGAAACGAGAGTTCGCAGAGTATTTGACCATTTTACAAATCAAATGTTGATACAAGATGCGAACTATCCGTCAAATCAAACGGCACATTACTCACCGATGAACTATGAGGGACACCGGAGAGGTGTTTATTACAATGCGACATTGGATATGTCTAATCCGAGAGGTGCAGGTACTACATATTTTCACGAGCTTGCACATATGATCGACCACGCATCAACGGGTTATCAAGGAAACTTGTCAAATACACCTGAATTTGGAAATGCGTTAATGCGAGACGGTCAACGGATATTGCAATTATATAACAATCTCCCCCCTGAACGGCAGAACGCTTTTTTAACACGCATACGGTCTGACTCAGCACATTCTTTTTCAGACTTAATAGATGCAACCACTAATGGGCAATTACACGGAAGTTACGGGCATTCAAGAGAATATTGGACTCGTTCCGGAAATCTTCAAGCTGAAGCGTTTGCACACTTTTTTGAGGCATCTATGGGTAGTGAGGAAAAACTTGAAATGCTTGCTAACTTCTTCCCAACTGCGTTTGGCGTGTTTTCAACACTTATTGAATCAATCCAACCCGACCAATATGTTCGGGTATTAGAAAGGAGCAGATAACTTATGAGTATAGATAAAAAGGTTTCAGATTTTATGAATGCTTTTCTTGATACTCCCGAACCTGTAATAGATCAAGAATACTATCAAATCGAAGAACAATACAAGGCAATGTTCGGTCATACTGTTCCGAGAGCTATGCTGCCTGACAGCATTTCTATGGACAGTATCAAATCCGCTATGAAAACTTGTATTGAAAACAAAAAAGATACTCTACTTGAATTGCTCGGTGTTGAGCTGAATGATGAGTATCTGTATTAAAAGGTGGAAAAATGGAAAACGAAAATATAATAGTTTTAAATGATGACGAGGGTAATGAAGCGGAGTTTGAATTCCTTGATCTCATTCCTTATCGTGGCAAAGAATATGTGGTTTTGCTTCCGGTTTCCGATAAAACTGATGAGGTTGTTATCCTACAACTTGAAGAAGTAGCTGATGAAACAGAGAGTTATATCAGTGTTGATAATGAAGCAACTCTGCAAGTTGTGTTTGAAATCTTTAAAGAAAAGTTTAAAGATGTATTTAACTTCATTGATTAGTGGCTAAAAAGGAGGCTGTTTTGTGGATATTTGGCACAGGCTTGGAAGAATTTTTAGAATATCTAATTTGGGAACTTTAATATTTTTTCTTTTAAATATTTCTTTGATATTAGCTTTGTTTTATCCGTATAGTTTAACATTGGAAACCGCACTTCCGCTTGTTGGTTGTTATCTATCAACAGTATTAATTAGCCTGTCTCCTGTGGGAGAATGGACTCTTGCGGCTATGTCCGGTGCCAGAGAGATAAAACGTAAAGATATAAAAATTAGACTAATCCCTTTGTTGGAAATAGTGTTTGAAAAAGCAAAAAAAAGAACACCATCAATGGTAGATGAAATACATTTGAAAATAATACATGATGAATCACCAAATGCATTTGCTATAGGAAGAAAAACCATATGTGTCACAGATGGACTTTTAAAACTGTCAGATAATGAAATTATGGCGGTTTTTGCACACGAGCTCGGACACATCGCATACCATCATTCAACAATTCAATTATTAATTGGCGGTGGGAATCTGATGATTTCCGGTATTCTTTTGATAATAAAGGTTGTTTGCTGGTTAATAACAGGCTTCTTTACAATAATGGGAATTGGTACTAAAAGTGTTTGGGGTACAATTCTTATGACAATCTTTGGCGGGTTGTCTACTGTATCCATTTGGTTATGGACAAAATTTTGTATGTTATTTCTTATGTGGTCTATGCGTCAGAATGAATTCATAGCTGATAAGTATGCATATCAAATTGGTTACGGGGAAACTCTAGAAAGTGTATTGGATAGACATATGTGTTCAAAACCGGAAAATGGCTTACTCAAGGCTTTATATTCAACACATCCAAACAGTGATGATAGAGTAGCAAAGCTCCAAAATTTAGGTGCGGAATATTATGCGTATTAAAAAATCAAGGGCAGTGAATTTTTGCCCTTGATTTTTGTTTAACTAAAAATTATAATATGTTCAACTATGGCTCTAGCTCTTTGTTGAATGTTATTCATTCTTTGTACCCACTCCCATTGGTTTTGTTCTTTTAATACTTCTGTGACACCTTCGCTTTCCTTCATCTGCTCAACGAGAGTATCAAACATATCTTTTGCTTGATTTTCTACCTCGGCACAGCACTGGTAGAGTTTACCTTGGGTAAGGAGAGTTGCGAAAAGGACGGGGTTATGTTTTTGTAAGTAGTCCTTATACAGCATACCCCATTTGCCGAGGCGGACAGCTGATTCTTCGGGCGGGAGTGTGAGATTGGGTATCATATAATCATTGACTTGTCTGTAGGTAACGTTTGCCATAAATTTCATCCTTTCTTGTTTTCGATAAAAGTGTCATATGTGAATCTTGCTCCGAGTCTGAATCCGACTGTGAAGCTGTCTGCGTTGCAGAGACTTGAAAATTTGATGTAGGTCGCTACATAGTCGGTGAAAAGCTCCTGCTCTTTGTCAGCGAGGATTGATGTCAGATGCTCCTCTTTGCCGGCAAGCTCACCCAGGCTCTTTTTAACTTTTGCCGTCAGACCAGTTGTGCACTCCTGCGGCTCTATGTTTCCGTAATAAAAATCTTCAATAAAGTCAGACATATTATCACTCCTTATCTTTCAGATTTATTGATAATTTTAATGAGCAGTTCGTCAACATCTTCTGTGGGGATACCGTCCGAGAGAAGCATATTTCGGAACTCATTCATTCCGTTGATTAACAGGTTACACTCAAAATCCGTGAGCTTCAGTTTGGTTTTCTTATTAAACATAAAAATGACCTCCTTGTATTTGGTAATACCATTTTACAAAGAGGTTTGTATTTTGTCGAATGTGTGAAAACTTATTAACAAAAACTAATTTTGGCAATTTTCTTCAAAAAATTTGATAGATTTTTCTATTAGATTAATGAATGTAGAGTCGTTATCCATTTTTACATAATGTTCAATTATTTCTTTTCTTTTTTCTTGAGTTACTATAAATCTGTCGTTTGTATTGAGCAACTTTATCATATTCGCTGTAAATGTTTCATTTGTTAAGTATTCAGACTTGTTTGTCCAAATTAATTCTAAAATATAAAATGTTGTTATCCTATCATCTGCTTCATAGTCAAGCAATTCAGAAATGGTAATCTGACCAGATTTGTAACGGCTTAACAATTTCTTGATTTTTTCTATATTTATTTTCAAATATTCACGTGAAAGATCTCTTTCTCCAATTTTTGACATCCTTATCTTAATATCAGATAATAGATGTGTAATACCTGTTAATGGTTCAACACCAACTATATGAAGTGATTTTGGCGTTATAAAAACATCTTGAGTTTTTCTACCATCTATATGATATAAAAATGCTGTTCTCAAAGTATATTCAGTTTCTTTTTTTGTTGTGGCTTCACATATTTTCACCTTATATAACATAATATTCCAAAGTCCAAATATTACATAAGTTTTACCATCAGTATCATCATATTCAAAAAGAAAATTGGCGCCTGTTGTTGAATAATTATCATATACCGCCCACATACCAGCATCAACTACCACTTCTACCAAGTCAGCACTGCTCTCTGGTGATAAAATATAATCAACTATTTCACTATATTCTTTTTCGTTGTACTCTTCAATGTTATTCATAAAGCAATGCCATTCATATGCAATCTTTGCAACAGAATGCAACGCTTCATTGGAAATAAACAAATCTCTAAGGTCATCGATTCTACTAATAGAAATATTCCCTAAACTAATATCTTTAATTTGTTCCTCAGTAGCACCATTAATTTTCAACAATTTTGTTTTATCACCAAGAACAACTTTTTGACCTTTTTCATTCACAGTACTAAATACACGTTTACCACTCATTATTGAAGCCTTATCCGAAATACTTTCGTTTTCAATTTTATAACCATCAATTTCTAAATCTGCAGAAAAAGACACCGGTTTTCCACTTCTTGTAGCTAATCCAAGCAGATTTCTATACATTGCAAGTTTGTTTATCATTATTTTTTCATAATTGTCGTTAGTGAAAGCATTATGCTTTTTACAGACAAATTCTCGCCTTAATTTTGCGCCTGTTAATGCATAAGGAATAATATCTGATACAGTTAAATCTTCAGAATTGCAATATATACATTTCACAATTATCACCTCTGTTTTTATATAAATAATATCAGGCTCTAACAATTGCACAAGTCCGTAAACGGACAATAGAAAACGCACCTTCCTATGGTAGAATAGAAATATTGGACTGTTCCAATTTGTACTATCCGCACAAATTGGAACAGTCCAAAGAACCGTGGAGCAAAATTAATTAGAAGTTTTATTTTGCTTGGAGATTTCAACTTTTCGTGCATGCAGTTTCTCAAATTGACGTGCATATTTTTCAAAATCTGAGTTTTGAATTCTGGTTTTTATTTGAGACACATTGTTAATCTTCTTTTCAATAAGCGTATTAAAGTTTGGGTTGTGTTTATCTTTATATGTAACATAGGAATTGATAATTTCGGCAATTTCATTGAATGCCTGTTTTAACATGTTGAGTTTCTGAATATTGTCGTATTTCGTAAAAAAAGAATAGTTAGCCACATTGGTATTATTACCATTGAATTGAACGTCCCATTGTCCGTGTCCTAATCTGTTGCGAATGGTAATTGCGTCGTCGATATCAGAAAAAAAACTACACACAGTAGAGTAGTTCCTTTGATCAATACTCCCGTTAACAAACTGAGAGGTATAATCTGTGTTTGGAATATATGAAAAGCCATAACTTCGGCATACTGCTATGGAGAAGCTCTCTGTCCACTTTTGGTTCATTTTCTTATAATTTGGTCGATTGCTTCTAATGGTGACGATTTCCTGATCCGTAAATGCAACAGATGAATTCTCATAAAGCATCTTTAGTAGCCGCGCTTCAAACCAAGAACACAGCAAGAAAGTGTACAATCTCGTACATGCTTTAATATTATTGTCAATTGTTGCAATCTGATTTTCATCACGATGCATTTTTTCTAGCCAAGCTTTTTCACCGATTGCCTGCTGTGCTGCGCTCTTCACTTGCTCCATCTCACAATCCAACAATTGGAGATTGGACTGATAATGTTCGTAGTAGTCTTTTCTGTCCATGTGCTCAACTCCGTAAAAAAACTCTGCCCCCGAAAAAAATCACACATTGCAATTTCTTTCGGCGGCAGGGTTCGAACCTGCGTGATTTTCCAATAGAAGACTTCCCGTTGCTGGTACATCCGCTATCAGACTGTGTTATACCAATTACACCATCACCGGTAAAAATAGTATATCATAATTTTTCTTATTTTTCAAGTTATTTCAATTCTGTATCATACAGTGTTTTAATTGGCTCAATAGAATCTATGTGATTGGTTGCATAAATCCTCAGCTTGGATGAGTCGGAGATTTATGTTAGACATACAGTTTTACTTCAGTATCATTCCAAGTGTGTACACATCTTTTTCCAGATTTGGAATAGGGATATTCCTTTGCAGTCTCAACTGTTAATGTGAACTGAGCGACGTTGAAATAATCACTTATTGCCCACTATTTGCAATATTTGCCGAGTTACTTCTATAAGATGCTCTTTCTTATTATTTTATCACTACACAAACAAAAAAACCAAGGCTATTTCTAACCTTGGTTTTTTCTGTTTTGTCAGAGTTCCACTCTCACGGCGAAGCCGCCTGTGAAGAAGTAGTAGGTGTTCGTCTGACTTGTGTTTGGTGGAGATGGCGGTAATCGAAACCGCGTCCGAAAACCCATTACCACAACTTTCTACGAGTGTATCCGCTCTTTTAGGATTCCCCTCGGGTAGCGCCGACCGGCAGGCTTTACCCTACGGTAGCCTTTAGTTCATGGTGTCATACAAGGCTAATCTGACACGCACGTTCACCGCTAATCGACGCCGTTATCCGGGCCGCGGTACTCCCGGTAACGACGGCTGCTAAAAGTTAAGCAGCTTTAAGAACTGTATTGTTGTCGTTTATTTTTAATAAACTGCGGCTTTTAAAGCAGTATCCGCACTGCTACTCGCTTATCGTGACTCTGAATCCCCGTCGAAATCCTTTCATCCCCGTATATCACACTTGCGTGTGAGCGAACAGGTAAAGGTGAACAGTGAAGAAGTATTTACCCGTTTCACTCAAAAGCAAGTTATGTTTCAACTTATTTCAATGATTATATTTTGTCCGTTTTCGTCTGTTATATTCAGCACTTCGCCTGTTACGCCTTCGTCAACAAGGTCAAAAATCTGTTCGATTTTTTTGCTGTCGATTGACGGAGAATTGACATTTACAATATTTGAAATACCAGTTCCGAGCTTGGTGAATTTTTTTACCATTGCCATCGGAAAAGCGACATTTACAGGCTTTTTGCCCTCGCCCGTAACTCTGATTCTAAGGTTGAGTTTGTTTATATCGACCTTGGGCTTTGTTTCCTCTGCCGTTTCGGCTTTCGGTGCGGAGTTGCCGAGCATTTCGTCAATGCTTACTCCGAGCAACTGTGAAATTTTAGGAAGCAGCATAATATCGGGGCAGGAGATGTCGTTTTCCCATTTTGATACAGCCTGTGCCGTTACATCAAGCAGCTGTGAGAACTCTTCCTGAGTGTAACCCTTTTCTTTCCTCAGCCTTGCAATTTTTGCACCGAGAGTTTCTGCAACCTTTTCTTCTTGGATAACTTGCTCTTCTTGGGGGGCCTCGTTTTGTTTTCTGCTGAATAATGACATTTCGTGTTCTCCTTTCGGCAAATGAATTTGTGCCTTTATTCTATCGGAGAATAGCGTTTTTTTGAAGCGAACAAAGGTTGAAATCGTATATTTTTGCTTAACCATAGGTTGATATTGCCGAAAAACAGGCACAACCTTTGGTTGATTTACGAATTACGAATTGATAAGTTTCTCTCAATATCACGCTGGGCATCTTTTTTAGCTGCAACCTCACGCTTGTCGTAAAGTTTCTTGCCTTTACATAGACCGATTTTGAGTTTAGCTTTTCCCTTTACAAAATAGAGCGAAAGGGGAACGATTGCGTAGCCCTGCTGCTTCGTCAGACCGAAAAGGCGGTTGATTTCACGCTTGTGCATAAGCAGCCTGCGCACACGAAGCGGGTCACGGTTGAAGATGTTGCCGTGTTCGTAGGGGCTGATGTGCATACCGTTTACGAAAATCTCGCCCTCCTTGATTGAGCACCACGAGTCCTTGAGATTGACTCTGCCCTGGCGGATGGACTTGACCTCCGTGCCGAAAAGCTCAATGCCTGCCTCTGCCTCTTCAATGACGAAGTAGTCGTGATAGGCTTTCTTATTCTGTGCAACTGTTTTGCCGTTCTGATTTTCCAAAAGCCTCTCACCTCACTTTATTCTCGTCACCTATGGCTTTCGCAAAGATTATTTTAACACATATTACGGCTTTGTCAAGTGAAACACATTGACAATTTTCGGCGTAAGGACGCCTTTGAGTTGTCTTGTTTATTATTATATCTTTTTTGTGGCGGGCAATTCGTGAATTGCCCCTACACGGTATGGTTTGATGGGAAATGTGAATTATGAGTAAACCGTAGGGGACGGCGTCCTCGACGTCCCTTTGCGTGAAACATTTTTTACGGCTGTTATCCAACAAAAAAATATGTCATTCTGAACGCAAGTGAAGAATCTTAGACTGTGCGTAAAAGATCCTTCGCACATGCTCAGGATGACATCGCTTTTATGCTTATTCAAACGCAAAGAGCTTTGAGCAGTCTTCGTATTTGGCGTTTACGTCATAGTAAACGGGTTCGTTTTCCCATTTCTGATGAAAACGGATAATTATTTCGTCTTTGTGAACGCTGACAAAAACGATAAATTTTTTGTCGGGGAAGGCTTGTTTGAGTGCGGCAAGCTGGGCGTTTCCGAGGCTTTGTGCAATAAAACAGGCGTTGTCAAAATCGGACATTTTCTGCCTTACGGAAATATGTTCGTGGTTTTCAAGCGCCTCAAAAGCCGTCTTGTCCTCGGGCGGAGTACCGACGCTGTCCATATGGCTGTGTTTGTAAACAACGTATTCGGTGTCCTCGGTATCCTTAATAACCTTGAAATCAAAAAGCCGTGCAATTGAGTGTAACAGTTCGATTGTTCTCATAATTATCTCCTTGCGTTCTGTTTGTAGAATTCTTCACTTTCGTTCAGAATGACAGTGAGTTGTAGGGACAATTCACGAATTGTCCGTTTCAAAAACGATATGTCAGTAAATTTCGGTCGATTCGTGAATCGCCCCTACAGGGTATGAGCCTGCAATTTTAAAAATTACTCCCCAAATGGTCGGGTTGGTCTTTGGAAATGAAGAAATCAATATTGTGTTTGTTGCACCATTCTATAGCATCACTCATTAATTTCTTATTTATAAAACTATCCCATTCAGTATAAAGGTTTCCGTCGCCAAACACTATTTCAAAAGCTTCGGAAAAAGGACAGTCTTATTTAGCCATTGTCTTTTCGATTTTTGCAAGATACTTTCCGTTTTTATATGCTGATACATAGTCTTTCTGTAATACCGTTACATCTGTACGGAATAACTCTATGAAACGACCAGAATATAATAATTCAGATACTTTGCCAGCACCTAAATTTTCCTTGGCTTCATCAAAAGAAATAGTTTCAAATTTTTTGACATCGAACAAAACAGTTCCATTAGCATCTTCGTCATCGCTATAATATATACCGTAATCCGCAATAGCGTTTATATCAATTTTTCTGTATTCGCTGTTTTCAAAATAATACGCTATTCCGTTTTCTTCGCACCATTTAACAGCGTCTTTTGTCAGACGTTCTTTTTCAAACTGTACGTATTCATCCAAAATATCTTCGTTAACTTCCATAAGAATTCTGAACGCAACAGCATAACCTGAATTATAGCCGTAATTATCATTTTTTATGATGTTGTCAATTTCTTTGTCAATCTCTTCGCCTTCGTTATGAGAGGCGACAAATTGCTTCATAATGGCAACCGTATCGGTTTTTGAAACAGGGATAAAAAAGCCCGAATCGACAATTTCCTGATAATTACCGTAGCCGAATTTTTCAAGCAACCATTCTGTAGAAAAGAATTGATAACTGCTTTTCTCAAACCAATTTACCACTTCGTAAATATTGTCATCTTCGTCCTCACTGTCCCATTCAATCCAAGTGACGACTTCACTAATTCTAATTTTCATAATTTTCTCCTTTGCGTTTTCATCGTTTTGTTTATTAGGACCAATGTAGTCGTACTCAAAAATTTCAAGCATATTTGTGTCGTTGTAGTAGAAAACAGCCATAAGGTAATACGGTTCTTCGTGGTAGGGTATGGTGTTGTATTCGCCGCTGTAATGGCTGTAAAGCATCATTTTGTTGGCTGTTTTATGTCCCTCGTCAAAGTCCAAAGGTAAAAGTATACTGTCAAATTCTTCGGGAAATTCATTCAGCCAGCGAGGGTCATGGTCAAGGCTGTTTTCAAAGGCTTCTGCGGAATATTCCTCAAATATAACTCTTGACATTGAATAGATATATCCGTTATCGCTGGGTTGAGTATCGTCGGTAAATTCTACGGTGTATTCGTCAATTACCTCTTCGGGCAGGGCAATTCTTGTTTCTTCGGTAAAAGATGCAACAGGGTCATATCCTATATCCGAAAGAAAATAATTGAATGAAAAAGCAATACACAAAAAAACTGTTACGATAAGTCCGACGGCAACGTTTTTCTTGTGGCTGAAGCCCTTTGCCTTCAGCGCAAACCCGAGTATTGTACATATAACGGGTATAGGCAGCGACAGTGCATAAAGCCACGGGTTTTCAAGCATAAAAGCTTCATACTGAACAGCACTTAAAAGCAATACAGCAACAAGGGAAAGGACAAAGAAAACATTTGCTGCAGCTATCAGTTTTTTTGCGTCTTTTTTGTCGGGCTGCTTTGAAGAATTATAAAGTGCTTTATAAAATGCGGAGTTTGAGACAAGATCGTTTTTTCTTAAAATGTACAACTGATTATTAATGTTTAACAGAACGTATTTTTCATCATCTGAACCGTGAGCGTTTTTAATGTCAGTGAACTTGATTTTTTCCGACCTCATCAGCTCATTGTTTCTGATTATGTCAACCGTAAAATAATCGTCATAAACCCGATATTCATATCGGCTGCTTGTAACCTTTTTCAAGCTTTCACGCCAAATTTTTCTGTGGGACAGAAACTGCTTAAAAACGGAAACAACGAAAATGAACAGGACGCCGGCAAAAACGCCGATCATAACATCTTGCACATCTATTGATATATAAATGGCAAGCATTGCCGCAAGGATGATTATTGAAATCAACGGTTTTTTGAAGGAGAGCTTCAAAATATATTTATATATATTATCAAGCTCGTTTTTATAAAAGCTTACACTGTAGCTCTCACTCGGTACGGGGGTGTCGGAGTTGCCTTCGGGGCTTTCCTCTGCGGCTGCGGTTTCACAGCCCAACAGCTCGTCTACCGATACGCCGAAGATTTCTTTGAGCCTTACAAGGTTATCTATTGTCGGTGCGGTCTGCCCGTTTTCCCAGAGGCTTACGGTCTGTCGGCTGACGAGCAGCTTTTGTCCGAGCTCCTCCTGCGAAAGCGAGAGCTTTTTGCGGTAGTATTGTATTTTTTCGCCTGTAGTCATTTTTCCGCCTCCTGTGTATGCGGTAAGGTTGTTTCGTAGCTACAACCCGATTATAGCATAAACACCTCTTCAAGCCAAGCACAGATTGCTTGATTAATGTCAAGCAGCACTTGCGGACGTATAACAGCTTATCGCAGATAAGCTGTTAATGAATAATGAATGATGAAGTCGCTTAAGCTGATGAATAATGAACAATAAAGGAAGGGCACAGCCCTTCCTCGCTTTTTATTCGGGTGCGGGTGTCCCGCCCACAATTGTTCACTATTCATTATTCATTATTCATTGCTTGCGTGAGCCTTCTAGTTGTTCTTTTCTTCACAAACAGATAGCACGCAAACTGGATAAGCGAGCAGATTGTCCACGAGATAATATATGCGATGTACAGCGTTTCAAGTGTGGGGCTCACACGGAAGGCGGTATATACCCAGGCGACTCTGAAAACACACGAGCCGAAAATCGAAACAATCATCGGAGCGGCTGAACAGTTCATACCTCTGAGCAGTCCTACAAAAACCTCCATTACGCCGCACATAAAATAGGGCAGGCAGACGTATCTGAGCCTTATCATTCCGTAGGGAATGATAGTGGGGTCATTGGAGTAGATTTTCAGCAGGCTTTCGCCCAGAAGATATGAGCCGCAGCCCATAACAATGCCGATTGCCGTTACCGTCAGCAGGCAGACCGTACAGACCTTGCCTATTCTTTCGGGCTTCTTTGCGCCGACATTCTGGCTGGTAAAGGTGATTGAAGCCTGATAAATCGAGTTCATTGCCGTGTAGGTGAAGCCTTCGATATTGGCGGCTGCGGCGTTTGCCGCCATAACCGTTGAACCGAAGGAATTGATTGACGACTGAATAAGCACGTTTGAAACCGAGAACATTGAGCTCTGAATTCCTGCCGGTAAACCGACACGCAGCATTTCGCCAACGTCTTTTTTGTGCAGTTTAATTTCTTTGAAATTCAGGTGACAGCAGTTTTCCAGCTTTGAAAGACAGATTACGACAAGCACGGCGGAAACATACTGCGAAATAATCGTTGCCAGCGCAACACCTGCAACATCCATATGGAATACGCACACGAAAAACAGGTTGAGAAGCACGTTGATAATACCCGATATGGTAAGGAAATAGAGCGGACGCATTGTGTCGCCCATTGCTCGCAGAATTGCACTGCCGAAATTGTAAACCATAAGCGCAGGCATACCGAGAAAATATATTTTCATATAAAGTGCCGCAAGGTCTATAACGTCATCAGGTGAATCCATCAGCACAAGCAGGCTGCGTGAAAACGCAACACCTATTACGAGCGATATAACGCCTGCAACAAGGCTGAGCGCAATTGCGGTGTGCACCGCATCGTGTGCACGGCGGAAATCTCTTGCACCGAGGTTGCGTGCAACAACTACGCTTGCGCCGATGCTTAAACCAATAAACAGGTTAATCATAAGGTTTGTAAGTGAGCCTGTTGAGCCTACTGCGGCAAGTGAGGCACTGCCTGCAAACCGTCCTACAACGGCAACGTCTGCGGCGTTGTGGAGCAGCTGGAGCATACCCGACAGCATCAGCGGCAGCGAAAACAGCAGCACCTTGCCCGTCAGAGGGCCGTTGCACATATCAATTTCGTGTTTTGTTCTTTTCATAGTTTACTTCCTGCGATAAATTCTGATATAAAAATCTGTTACTGTTGTGAGCGTTTGAAGAGAAGCCAATTTTTGCTTGTCACTTTCAGAGGTGTGGTAGTAATACGGTGTCATACGGAAAAGCGCATCCGTATCCTCGGGTGAGGTGAGAGTAATATCCGCTTTTACATTGAAAACTTCTTCCAAATCAAAGCCCTCAAGCGTTGGGTTTTCCTCTTCGTTTTCGTACGGTGTGGCGTAAAGTGTCTGCTTCAGCTGCCATAGGTGAGTTTTGCCCGGACAAACACTGACAAGGCAACCGCCTTTACACACGGCTCTTGCAAATTCCTTTTCGCAAAACGGCGCAAACAGGTGAATTGCACAGTCCGCAAAGCCGTCGCCGACGGGTATAGCGGACATATTTGCCACAAAAAACTGTGCTTTGCTTTTACGCTTGGCGGCAAGGCGCACCATTTCCTTTGAAAGGTCAAAGCCGTAAACGGCGGCAGAGGTGTTGCGGCTGATATATTCGGCGTAATAGCCCTCGCCGCAGCAGATGTCGAGCACGGTTGAGGCGCTTTCACGGTTAATAATTTGGCAAAGACTTTCTGCAAGCGGCTCAAAATACCCCTTGTCGAGGAAGCTCTTTCTGCACCGGGCCATATCCTTGTTGTCGCCTGTTGAAGCGCCTGCCTTGCTGCCCGTGAGCAGGTTTACATAGCCCTCTTTTGCAAGGTCAAAGCTGTGCCCGTTTTCACAGCGCAAAGAGCTACCTACCAAAGCCATATTCTTTTTGCATACCGGACAAAGCAGCTTTTCCATAATGAAATCTATCCTTAATAATTTTATTACATTATTATAGACCTATAATCCGAGATAGTCAAATAAATTTATACTTGAATTTTAACGGTTATTGCCGTAATATATAGATATATCAGTTTGTACCCGAAGGAGTTTATGTCTATGAAGAAGTTTTTCAGTTTTATTATAATTGCCGCTGTTGTTATGACTGCGGCTTTTCCCTGTTTTGCCTTCGGTAAGGTGGAGCACGTTGATGTTCCTTACAGCATCAAGTATTCCGTTTATAACGACGGTAACAACGAGCGTGTAATTGTAAGCTGTCTGCTTACCGACGAGCTTGCCTCTCTTACCGCAAACCCGAGCAATGGCATTACACAGGCATACGGCTACATTCAGGCGGACTACCGCATTGACGGCGGCGACTGGCACTATACCGCAGAGTGGGACACACAGCCCGATATATGCGACTACGGCGTGAATGTTAACAGCGGTGCAACAGTTGCCTCGTTCGATATTCTGTATCTTACCAACCAGACGGCTGTCGATAATTCCGGCGCACTTGCCAAAACGCTTGAGAATGGCTGTAAAGTGTTTGACCTTGACAATCACACGCTTGAATTTCGCCTGAGAGCCTCTGTCGGTTATATCAGCTCGGGCAGTTTTATCACCCATTCCGACTGGACGGAGACTATAAAGGTTGAGCGTAAGGAAGCTCCCGAATTGCCTACGGAATTTGAAGCGCCCGAAATAAGCAATCTTCAGGTGCATTCTTCCGACGAGGAAGCACCGTACTTCACGTTCGACGTAAAAACACCCGAAAGCATGAAGGAGGCACAGTCTGCTTACCTTGCCTATGTTCCATCGGGCTTCCAGTTAAAATGCTTTGTCGATTACGGCGAGGGCTGGACGGATACGGCAATGAGCTCCATGGGCAGCTTTTTCTCCAACGAAGAAAAGACCGTGCGCTTTGACAAGGATAAATTCGACGACGAAAAGACCTTTAAATTCAAGCTCTCTTATCTCATCTACGATAAAAACGACAACCCCATCTATTCCGAGGAAAGCGAAATTCTCAAAGCTGTTGCCCCCCGTTGGGAAGAGGGTAAGGGCGTGCTTCACGCAAAGTGTACAACGTGCGGTATATGTAAGCCCGTTTTCGGTAAATGTGCATTCATCGTTTTCGGCATTATAGCGGCGGTGCTTGTGGTTGCTGCAATAATTGCAAAAATTCAGCTTGATAAGGTCAGGGCTAAAAAGGCTGAAGCCGAAGCCGAAAGACAGCGCAAAATTGAAGCAGATAAGCTCAAGTATGATGAATTGAAAAAAGCCAAGAAAGAAAAGAACAAGAAAAGCAAATAATATTTTGAAGGAGGTATTTCAATGGGGGATATTGTTTCCGCAAACGAAGCGGTTATGAAATCTGTTATCAATGAAATAAAATCTGTTTTGGACACAGCAAGACAAAATGTAGCACAACAGGTTAACAATGAGCTGCTTTGTTCCTATTGGAATATCGGCAGAATTATATGTGAGCATGAGCAAACTGAATTATCAAGAGCAGATTACGGAAAACAAACACTCAGGGTTTTGTCAAAAGAACTGACAAAAGAATTCGGCAAAGGTTTTTCGGTGTCGAATATTCAGTTTATGCGCCGCTTTTATCAGACTTATCAAATTCAACAGACACTGTCTGTTAAATTGAGCTGGTCTCATTATTGCGAATTGTTAGCTATTTCCGATTCGGATAAACGCAGCTTTTACGAAAAGGAAGCGGTCAGATCCAATTGGTCCGTCAGAGAACTGAAACGGCAGATAGAAAGCTCTTTGTTTGAAAGACTGTTGCTTTCAAGAAATGACAGTGATAAAAACGAACTGCTGTCGTTGGCTTTAAAAGGTAACGAAATTGTTGAGCCTGCCGATATTATTCACGACCCGTATGTTTTTGAGTTTCTGGGGTTGCCTGAAAACAAGCCGATAATGGAAAGTGACCTTGAGCGTGCGCTGGTTCAGCATATAGAAAAGTTTTTGCTGGAGCTTGGCAGGGGTTTTATGTTTGTCGGAACACAGCAAAGAGTAACTCTCAACAATAATCATTACTATGTGGATATGGTGTTCTACAATAAAATTCTTAAGGCCTACGTCCTTATCGAACTGAAAACAACAAAGTTTACACCGGAAGCAGCAGGTCAGATTAATATGTATCTCAACTATTATGCTTCCGAGGTGAATGATGCGCAGGATAATCCTCCTATCGGTATAATATTGTGTACGGATAAGGATAGTGTAACTGCTGAATATGCCTTGGGCGGTTTGTCAAACAATATTTTTGCTTCACGGTATGTACTGTATATGCCCGATAAAGAACAGCTGATAAAACAGGTAGAAGCCGTAGTTGACAGGTGGCACAATAAAAACGAACAAGAAGAGCACATCAGTTAGGGTGTGCTCTTCTTGTTGTATAATTATGAATTTTAACTTGCAAAACAGTTGACATACTGCAAAAACGGATATAAAATTATAATGTTATGTATTATTTAAAAATAAGAAGGCGTAACAGATGACAAAATCAATACTCAATAAAATAGATGCGCTTTACCACAAGCTTTCCAAGGGTCACAGGAAGGTTGCCGATTACATTATGGCAAACTACGACAAGGCGGCTTTTATGACCGCCGCAAGACTCGGCGAAACCGTAGGAGTCAGCGAAAGCACGGTTGTGCGCTTTGCAACGGAGCTCGGCTTTGAGGGCTATCCTGCTTTACAGAGCGATTTGCAGGAACTTATCCGCAGCAAGCTCACCAGCGTGCAGCGTATGGAAAGCGCAAGCGTAAGAATAGCGCAGGACGAAATTCTCGAAACCGTGC
Organism: Acutalibacteraceae bacterium; assembly: GCA_045605425.1. Lineage (GTDB taxonomy): Bacteria > Bacillota > Clostridia > Oscillospirales > Acutalibacteraceae > UBA8612. The sequence goes on along the minus strand of JAZUQA010000002.1, from coordinate 354,598 downwards.
TCACTGCCGATGCGGCTATGATTAAATCCACGCTTGAGCAGACCTCGAAGGAGAATTTCACCCAAGCCGTTGAAGCGATAAACAGGGCAAGAAACATTTACATTCTCGGTGTGCGCAGTGCGGCAACGCTTGCAAATTTCCTTGCGTTTTATTTCAGACCCGTTTACGACAACGTAATTCTGGTGGACAGCGCAAGGGCAAGCGAGGTTTTTGAGCAGATTTTCCGCATTGATGAGCGTGACATCTGCATTGCCATCAGCTTCCCGAGGTATTCCAATCAGACCATAAGCGCCCTGCACTTTATTCACGACAAGGGCGCAAAAATAATTTCTATTACCGACAGCGAATTGTCACCCATTGCCCAGCTTGCGGACTATCTTCTGCTTGCACGCAGCACAATGGCCTCGTTTGTCGATTCGCTTGTAGCACCGCTCAGCCTTATAAATGCGCTGATTGTTGCGGCAACCTTTAACCGCCGCAGCGAGGTTTACGACAACTTAAGCCAGCTTGAAAAAATCTGGGATGAGTACAACGTTTACGATAAGGACAGGATTGAAAATGACAGATGAAATTGTAATAATCGGTGCGGGTGCGGCAGGAATGATGGCTGCCGTACAGGCAGCACGCTTAGGTAAAAGCGTTACCTTGCTTGAGCGCAACGACAGACCCGGCAGAAAAATAATTATCACCGGTAAGGGGCGCTGCAATGTCACAAACGCAACAAATCTGCTCAATGAGTTGATTTCCGCCGTGCCCGTAAACGGCAGGTTTCTCTATAGCGCTTTTTCTGCCTTTATGCCGCAGGACACAATGGAGTTTTTCGAGTGTGAGGGCGTGCCGCTGAAAATTGAAAGAGGCAACAGGGTTTTCCCCGTTTCCGATTCTTCAAAGGATATTGTTGATGCACTTTATAACGCCGCAACGGACGAGGGCGTAAAATTTAAAAAGGGCAGAGCGGTTGATTTGAAAATTGAGGACGGCAGAGTGGCTGCCGTTATGACAGAGGACGGCGAGGAGATACCCTGCGGGAGCGTGCTTGTCGCTACGGGCGGCAAATCCTACCCCGGTACAGGCTCAACGGGTGACGGTTATGCGCTTGCTGAAAAGGCAGGGCACACCGTAACCGAGTTAAAGCCTTCCCTTGTACCGCTTGAAGCACACGAGGGCTTCTGCTCACAGCTTCAGGGTCTTTCACTAAAAAATGCCGCAATCAGGGTAGAGGATACACAAAAATTCCGCACGGTCTATGAGGATTTCGGCGAAATGCTGTTTACACATTTCGGCGTTTCAGGTCCGATGATATTAAGCGCAAGCTCACATATGCGTGATATGCAAAGCGAAAGATACGTTATTCACATTGACCTTAAGCCTGCGCTTTCACACGAGCAGCTTGACAGGCGAATTGTCAAGGATCTGACGGAAAACGCAAACAAGGACTACGCAAACGTGCTGGCGCTGCTGCTTCCCCGTAAGCTCATTCCCGTTGCCGCACAGTTAACTCACATCAAGCCCACAACCAAGGCAAACCAGATAACCCGTGAGCAGCGTGCCGCACTTGTGGAATGGCTAAAGGATTTCAAGGTCACCGTCACACGCTTCCGTCCGCTTGATGAGGCAATTATCACCTCGGGCGGTGTCAAGGTAAGCGAGGTTGACCCGAAAACAATGCGTTCAAAGCTCATTGATAACCTCTATTTTGCCGGCGAGGTACTCGACGTTGACGCATACACGGGCGGCTTTAATCTGCAGATAGCCTTTGCAACGGGTTACGCTGCAGGAATCAATATGTAATTTAACCGAAAGGGTAAGATAAATTATGATTAACATAGCAATTGACGGGCCTGCAGGCGCAGGCAAAAGCACTATCGCAAGACAGCTTGCCGCAAAGCTCGGCTACATTTACGTTGATACGGGTGCGCTTTACCGTGCGGTCGGTGTCAACGCAATGCGCAAAGGAATGGATACAAAAAACGCTCAGCAGGTGACCTCAATTCTTGATGAAACAAAGGTAAGCCTCCGTTTTGTTAACGGTGAGCAGAGAGTTTTCCTCGGTGATGAGGACGTTTCGCTCGCAATCCGTACACCCGAAGCATCAATGGCGGCTTCAAACGTTTCCGCAATTCCTGCCGTAAGAGAGTTCCTTTTCGACTTGCAGCGCAATATCGCAAAGGAAAACGACTGCCTTATGGACGGCAGAGATATAGGCACCGTTGTTCTGCCCGAGGCACAGGTTAAAATCTTCCTCACCGCTTCGGCAGAGGTAAGAGCAAAAAGAAGATATGACGAACTGCTTGCAAAAGGGATGAAAGCGGAGTATAATGAGGTTCTGGAGGAAATGATTCAGCGTGATTATCAGGACTCACACAGAGCCATTGCCCCTCTCAAGCAGGCGGATGACGCCGTGCTTGTTGATACATCTGAAATGAACCTTGAGCAGGTGCTGGAGGCACTTGAAACAATAGTGAAGGAGAAAACAGGAAATGAGTTTTGATTATTCCGTAGTCAAGGACAGAAAGTATTACGATATAGTTAAGGGTCCGTGCAAGTTTTTGCTTAAATTAGGTCTTCGAATCAAGTGCGAGGGCGTTGAAAACATCCCGAAGGAGGGTGCTTTCATCCTTGCCAGTAACCATATTCATTTTGTTGACCCTGCCGTGCTTCTTGCCAACTTCCCCAGACCCATTCACTTTATGGCAAAGGTAGAGGCCTTCAAGTATAAGATTACAGCCTGGCTTCTCACCCACCTCAACACCTTCCCCGTCAGCCGTGGCAGAAGCGACAAGGCTTCCATTGATTATGCCGTAAAGCTGATTGAAAACGGTCATGTTATGGGTATTTTCCCCGAGGGCACACGCTCCAAGGATTTAAAGCCCCACAAGGCAAAGGCCGGTATTGCTCTTATCGCAAGACAGACTAAGGCGGATATTCTTCCCTGCTCAATTTACTGCGAGAAGAAGGGCGGTCTTTTCCGCAAGGTGACAGTCCGCTACGGCGAGCTTATCAAGTACGAGGAGCTCGGTCTTACCGAAGAAAGCAGCACCAAGGAGCTTCGTGCGGCGGCAGATAAGATTATGGAAGAAATTGTTGACCTCTGGGAGGAAAAGCATTGCGATTAACTCTTGCAAAAACGGCAGGCTTCTGCTTCGGCGTAAACCGTGCGGTTGACCTTGTTTATTCAATGCTTGATGAGGGCAAAGCAGTGTGCACCCTGGGTCCACTTATCCACAACCCCCAGGTTATTGAAGACCTTGAAAAAAGAGGCACGAGGATAATTGAAGACCCCAAGCAGGCAAAAAGCGGCGAAACGCTTGTCGTGCGTGCCCACGGTGTTACTGCGGCAGTTGAAGCCGAAATTGAAAATATGGGCATAGATTTCTGCAACGCTACATGCCCGTTTGTCAAGAAAATTCACAGAATCGTTTCCGAAAAGCCCGATGAAAACAGCGTTGTCCTCATTGCCGGCGACTCTGCTCACCCCGAGGTGCAGGGCATAGTCGGCCACTGCAAAACCGAGGCAATAGTTTTTTCAAACGCTGAGGAGCTCGAAAAAATTGCTGCCGAGCGGCAGGATTTAGCTCAAAAGTCGGTTTTTGCCGTTGCACAAACCACATTCAGCACAAAAGAATGGAATTTGTGTGAAAAAAAGATAAAAAAACTCTATACAAATGCAATTATTTTTGATACAATATGCTCTGCCACTCAAGAAAGACAGGAGGAAGCGTATGAGCTTTCCCTCGTGAGTGATGCAATGATTATTGTCGGCGGCCGCCAAAGCTCCAACACGGCAAAGCTGAAAGCCGTGTGTGAGCCCAACTGTAAAACCTATCTTGTCGAAAATGCCGAGGAGGCAGGCAGGATTGATTTAAGCGGCTGCACCAAGGTTGGCGTTACTGCAGGGGCATCCACCCCTGCCGGTATAATAAAGGAGGTACTACAAACCATGTCTGAAAACGTAAACAATGTACAGCCCGAGATTGACGCTCTCCAGGCTGAAATCGAGCAGGTGCTCAACCCCGAAGCAGCAGGTCAGGAGTCGGCAAACGCCGCTATAGCTGCTGATGACTCCGCAGTAGAATCATTTGAGGCTATGATGGAGGAATCACTGAAAAGCATGAGCTCGGATCAGAAGGTTCGTGGTATCGTTGTTGGCATTTCACCGAGTGAGATTCAGGTAGATATCGGCCGCAAGCAGACCGGCTATGTTCCCATCGATGAATATAGCAACGATCCTACGGCAGATCCCGCAAAGGAGCTCAAGATCGGTGACGAAATCGAGCTTATCATTATGAAGACAAACGACGCAGAGGGCACAATGATGCTTTCAAAGCGCCGTCTTGACGCTACAAGAGCTTGGGCTGACATCTGTGCAGCAGAAGAGAGCGGCGAGGTTCTCGAAGGCACAGTATGTGAGGTTATCCCGGCCGGCGGCGTTCTCGTTGCCTGCAAGGGTTCCCGTGTCTTCATCCCCGGCTCACACACAGGCCTTTCCAAGGACGAGCCTCTTGAGTCCCTTCTCAAGGAAAAGGTTCAGTTCAAGATTATCGACGTTAACAAGCAGCGCAAGAGAGCTGTCGGTTCCATCAGAGTTGTTGCACGTGAGGCTCGCAAGGAGCTTGCAAAGGCATTCTGGGACAACGCAGCAGAGGGTCAGGTAATCACAGGTACCGTTAAGTCCCTTACAAGCTACGGCGCATTTGTCGATATCGGCGGTGTGGATGGTATGGTTCACATTTCAGAGCTCAGCTGGAAGCGTATCAAGCATCCTTCAGAGGTTGTCAACGTCGGCGATACCGTCGAAGTTTACATCAAGAAGCTTGATGCTGAAAACAAGAAGATTTCTCTCGGCTACAAGAAGGTAGAGGACAATCCCTGGGAGATTATGCGCCGTGATTACCCCGTAGGTACAGTTTGCAAGGCTAAGGTAGTCGGTATGACAACCTTCGGTGCTTTCGCAAACGTTATCCCCGGCATCGACGGTCTTATCCACATTTCCCAGATTGCTGACCGCCGCATCAACAAGCCCGAGGATGTTCTTACAATCGGTGAAGAGGTTGACGTAAAGGTTACAGAAATCGACTTCGACAAGAAGCGTGTAAGCCTTTCCATCCGTGCTCTCATCGAGCCCGTTGCTGAAGAAGCTGTTGAAGAGGCAGTTGCTGAGGAAGCAGCAGAAGAAGCAGCTGAATAATTTTACTTAAACGTTAAAGCAGGAGTTTACCCACAACTCCTGCTTTTTTTCAAAAAAGGAATCTTTAAGGGAGATGTAATTATGGCAACTGTTACGGTAAAACCCTTTAAGCAGAATAAGCGCACTTTTTTCGGCGAAAGAGAAGGTCTTGCTTCAAATAACGTTCTTTCCGCCGCTGTCGGTAAGGACGGCAGAGTGTGGATAGGTACGGACAAGGGCGTGTCGGTTTTTGAAAACGGCAGCTTTGTTGATGTGCCCTTGTTCAAGGACAGCGTTCAGGCAATGTTTGCCGACAGCAAGGACAGTTTGTGGCTTGCCTGCGGCAATACGATATGCACTGCAGACGGTGAAAACCGCAATGTGCTTGACGGCAATGTCGTTGACTTTGCGCAGGATATTTCGGGCAGGCTTTTTGCTGCAACTGCAAACTGTGTTTATGTATTGGACAACAGCCCTAAAAAGTATTACACAGCCGAAACGGAAATTTCAGACATAGCAATTTTTGAAGATACGCTCTGGCTTGCCGCAGGCGGTAAGCTGATGAAGATTGATAAAGAGGGAAAGGTCAGCACATACGAAACAGAAGCTTTTGTGCAGGCGGTTGAGTGCGACAGCCTCGGTATGCTCTGGGTCGGTACGGACAAGGGCGTAAAAGTGTTTGACTCAAAGGGTTATTGGGTCGGCAATGAAAAAGTAAAAGCCCTTTGCAGCTATAATACAAATAGAATTCTCTTCGGTAAAAACGGCAGACGCTATATCGGCACGGATATCGGTGTCGGCATTCACGACGGCGCAAAGCGCCACTTCTACGTTGCCGGCTACTGGCTGCCTGCTTCCCGTGTTACTGCAATTGCCGAAAGCGGTGACGGCAACACAATCTGGGTCGGCACAGAAAACGGCGTTTCTCGCATTGAAACCGTTATGATGACCCTCAGGGAAAAGGCAGATAATTTTGTTGCTCTCACCGAAAAATACAACGTGCGTGACATCGGCTTCGTTGCCAACCGTTTTATTGACAATGCTACGGATTTCGGCACGGGCGAGGTTGAAATTTCCGACAACGATGGCTTGTGGACGGGTACATATATGCTTTCCCAGGCCTTCCGCTATGCCGTAACGGGTGAAGAGGAAGCTCTGGAAATTTCACGCAGGTCTATGAAGGCTATGCTCTACCTTATGAAAATTACGGGTATTCCGGGCTTTACCGCAAGAGCTATCCGACGTCCGGGGGAAACGGGCTTTGGCAACGGTCACCCCGAATGGCATCTTGTAACCGATGAAACAGGCGAGGTCGAGTGGAAGGGTGAAACCTCCAGCGACGAAATGAGCGGTCACTTTGTGCCTGCCGCAGTTTATTGCGATTTCTGCGCAACACCCGAGGAAAAGGCGGAAATCACCAAGGCGCTTTGCGATATTGTTGACCATATTATGAGCCATAACTACAGACTCTGCGATATTGACGGGCTGCCAACAACCTGGGGCAACTGGAACCCCGATGACCTCAACCGCAACGACCGCTGGTTCAACGAGAGGGGAGTAAACTCCTTTGAATTACTTTCCTTCCTCAAAATTCTTGACCACCTCGGTGCAGATAAAAAATATCACGATGAATATGTGCGCCTCGTTTCAAAGGAGCATTTTGCAGTCAATTCAATGCGCAGAAAGCTGGACGATGCACGCACAAACCATATTGACGACCACCTCGGCTTCCTCACAACAATTCCGCTTATGATGTATGAAACAGACCCCGATATACTCCAGTATTATCTTATCGGTCTGCGTGAGCACTGGGAGTATGAGCGCACAGAAAGAAATCCGTTCTGGAACATTCTGTACGGTGCTTATACCGACGAATGCTGTGACCTTGACCTTGGCATAAACAGCCTTTGCGAGCTGCCTATGGAGACTATGGAAATCCCGATTTATAACAGCGTGCGCAACGACCTTGTGTGGGATTATGAGGGTGAGGAACGCTTCGGCGAAGACCCGCAGCTGCTTATTCCTCTGCCATATGACGAAAAGCCCTTTGCAACCTACGACCATAACCAGTACCTTGCGGACAGAAACTGGGGCGGCTACCGTATAGTTGAGGGCACGTTCTACCTTATGCCGTACTGGCTGGGCAGATATTACGGGCTTATAGGCGAGTAAGCAGAAAGGAGAAATATATTATGTTTGGTTTTAAATGTGATGCATTCAAGCAGGACAGGCGCAGAATTTACGGCATAAGCGACGGTCTGCCCTCCTGCAAAATTCTTTCTGTTACTGTGGATAAAAACGGTGTGCCCTGGGTCGGTACTGACAAGGGCGCTGCCCGCTTTGAAAACGGCAGCTTTGCAGCGGTTAATCTGTTTGAGGGCAGGATTGTACAGACAGTTTTTGCCGATGATGAAGGCAGGCTGTGGCTTGCGAGCGGTAATGAAATATGTACCGCAGACGGCGAAAACCGTCAGCAGGTTGAGGGAGATGTCGTTGCAATTTCGCAGGACCATATGGGCAGAATGCGCCTGATAACCGATAAATTCCTCTACAGATTTGAGGATGGCAGCTTTGTGCGCTGGTATCATACTGAGCACGAAACACCGCTTGATATGTGCTGCTTTGCAGACGGCGAAATTTTTGTTGCAACAGGCGAAAACATCAAAACCGCACTCGGCAAGCGCTTACGCTGGTTTAACGTCAGCCCCGAAAATTCCCATATGCCCGATTCTTACATCCGTACCGTTGCGGGCGATAAATACGGCATAGTCTGGGTTGGTACGGACAAGGGTCTGTTTGTTTACGATTCCAAAAACTACTGGGTAACCCACAAAGAGGTTAAGTCGCTTTGTAACTACAGCGTCAGCAAAATCGTTTTCGGCAAAAGCGGCAAACGCTATGTCGGCACGGATATTGGACTTGCAATTTATGACGGCGCAAAACGCCACTTCTATCCCGCTTCTTACTGGCTGCCCGATGCAAGGGTTACAGCAATAGCTGAAAGCGATAACGGCAATTCAGTCTGGGTAGGCACTGAAAACGGCGTGGTCTGCATTGAAACCGTAATGATGACCCTTAAGGAAAAGGCGGATTTTTATCAGGAATACACCGAAAAATACAACGTCCGTGATGTCGGCTTTGTAGCCCACCGTAAGCTGGAAAATGCAACGGACTTCAATTCGGGCTATGTTTATATCACGGATAATGACGGACTTCGCACGGGTACATATCTTCTTTCGCAGTGCTACCGCTACGCCGTAACGGGTGAGAGCGAAGCGTTGGAAATTTGCCGCAGAAGCGTAAAAGCTCTGCTCAGGCTTCTGACTGTTACGGGCGTGCCGGGTCTTACCGCACGCTGTGTGCGTAAAAAAGGCGATATTGCCTACTGCGGCACTATGCCCAAGTGGTTTGATGCAGGCGATTACGAGTGGCTGGGCAACGTTTCGAGCGATGAAATGGTCGGTCACTTTTCCTCACTTTCTGTTTTTTATGAGCTTTGTGCAAATGATGAGGAAAAGGCTCAAATCAGCAAATACCTCTGCGCTGTTGTTGACCATATCCTTGAAAACGATTATAAGCTCCGTGATGCGGACGGCGAATTCACACGCTGGGGCAACTGGAATCCCGGCGATATTAACCGCAACGAATTCTGGTCGGGCGAGCACGGCACAAATGCCCTTGAAATGCTTGCCTTCCTCAAAATTGCCTACCGTATGAGCGGTGATGAAAAATATAACGCCGAATATTTAAGGCTTATAAAAGAGGAGCACTACTTGGTCAACACTATGTACCGCAAAATTCACGATGCACACACGGTGCATATTGATGACAACCTCTGCTTCCTCATTTCAATTCCGCTGCTTATGCTTGAAACCAACCCCGACATCAGGCAGTGCCTGCTTGTGGGTATGCGTGAGCACTGGGAGTACGAGCGTGTTGAGCGCAACCCCGTGCTGAATGTGATTTACGGTGCGCTCTCGGGAGAGTGCTGCGATATTGACAGAGCGGTCGGCACCATGCGTGAACTTCCGCTTGAAATGCTCGATGTTACCGTTATCAACAGCACGAGAAACGACCTTGTCTGGGATTATGAGCCCGAGCAGTTCGGCGAAAAGCCGCAGCTCAAGGAGCCGTTGCCCTATGATGAAAAGCCCGTACTTCGCTATAACAGAAATCACTTCCGAGCCGATGTTGTGCGCAATTTCCCCGTGCTGCACGAGGCAACAACCTTCCTCCTGCCGTATTGGATGGGAAGATATTACGGTTTAATTAGTGAATAAATTTACATTTTTCCTGAATATTTTCATAAAACTGCTTGCAGTTACGTTTCTTCAATGCTATAATACCCGTATAAATATTTACAGGAGGTAATTATCAATGAACAAAAAGACAATAGTTAAAATTCTTTCCGTAGTTCTTGTGCTTGCTCTTGGCCTCACAGCTCTCTGGGCTTGCGGCGAAAAGGAGCCCGAGGTTGAGCAGAAGGACCAGCTCATCATGGCAACAAACGCAGCTTTCCCTCCCTATGAGTTCAAAGAGGGCGATGCATTTGCAGGTATCGACGTTGAAATCGCAGGTCTTATCGCAGAAAAGCTCGGCATGGAGCTTGTAATCAAGGACGTTGAGTTCGGCTCAATCGTCGGCGGTGTCCAGAGCGGCAAGTTCGATATGGGCATGGCTGGTATGACCGTTACAGACGAGCGCCTTGAAAGCGTAAACTTTACTACTTCTTACGCAACAGGCATTCAGGTTGTTATCGTTGCAGAGGATTCTCCCATTACTTCTCTTGACGATATGCTTGCTGACGGCTCTATGAAGTACGGCGTTCAGCAGGATACAACAGGCGACATCTACGCTTCCGACACACCCGATAATGGCGGCTACGGCAGCGACAACGTTATCCGCTACAAGACAGGTGCTGAGGCTGTTCAGGCTCTCAAGGCTGGCAAGGTCAACGCTGTTATCATCGACAACGAGCCTGCAAAGTCTTTCGTAGCTGCTAACGAAGGCCTTAAGATTCTTGACGCTGAGTGGGCAGTTGAGGATTATGCAATCTGCGTAGCAAAGGAAAACACAGAGCTTCTTGACAGCATCAACGGTGCACTTGCAGAGCTCAGCACAGAAGGCAAGATTGACGAAATCATCAACAAGTACATCAAAGGCTGATTCTCTTAAAACAACAGCGGGCAGCAGTGTTGTCCGCTGTTTTTCCACGCAAAGGAGTAAAATAAATGACTGCATGGATAGCTGCTGATTTCGCTACATTCGTCCAGATGCAGGGCAAAGAGGTTGTAAATTCCTTCAAGCTCGGCTGGCAGGACTTCGTAGACGAATTCACACTTAACTTTATTGAGGGCGAGCGTTGGAAATGGCTTGTTGAGGGCTTTGGCAACACTCTGCTCATAACCTTGCTTGCCGGTCTTATCGGCATTGCGCTTGGCGTAGTTATCGCCATTGTCCGCTCAACCTATGACAAAATGGGTTCGGATCTTAAAAAGAAGGGCGGCATCGGCTACGGCGTGCTTGCCTTCTTCAACGCAATATGTAATATTTACCTCACGATTATCCGTGGCACACCCGTTGTTGTTCAGCTTCTTATTATGTATTTCATAATCTTTGCAAGCTCCACAAACGACATTATGGTTGCCGTTATTGCCTTTGGTATCAACTCCGGTGCTTATGTTGCGGAAATCTTCCGCAGCGGTATTATGTCCGTTGACAAGGGTCAGTTTGAGGCAGGCAGAAGCCTTGGTCTTAACTACATACAGACAATGATTCACATTGTTGTTCCGCAGATGTTCAAAATCGTTCTGCCGACCCTGTGTAACGAATTTATCGTTCTTCTCAAGGAAACCTCCGTTGCGGGCTACGTCGGCACGGTTGACCTTACAAAGGCGGGCGACCTTATCCGTGGCAGAACATTCTCTGCCTTTATGCCCCTTATTGCGGTTGCGCTTATCTACCTTGTTGTGGTTATGATTTTCACAACCCTTGTCAGAAAGCTCGAAAGGAGGCTGCGTAACAGTGACCACTGATAACAACGTTCTCATAAAGGTTGACGGTTTGCAGAAAGCCTTCGGCAATATCGAGGTTCTCAAGGGCATTGATGCTGAAATCAAAAAAGGCGACGTTATTGTTGTAATCGGCGCATCAGGCTCAGGTAAATCCACCTTCCTGCGCTGCCTTAATCTTCTTGAAGAGCCTACGGGCGGTCAGATTTATTTTGAGGGTACGGAAATTACCGACCCCAAGGTAAATATCAACGTTCACCGCCAGAAAATGGGTATGGTTTTCCAGCAGTTTAACCTCTTCCCCCACATGACCATACTCAAAAATATGACTATAGGTCCGATGAAGCTGCTCAAAAAGAGCAAGGAAGAGGCGGAAAAAACCGCTATCGAGCTGCTTGAGCGTGTCGGCCTTGCAGACCGTAAGGACGCTTACCCCAGCCAGCTTTCGGGCGGTCAGAAGCAGCGTGTCGCAATCGTGCGTGCACTTGCAATGAACCCCGAGGTTATTCTTTTCGATGAGCCCACTTCTGCGCTTGACCCCGAAATGGTAGGCGAGGTTCTCGAGGTTATGAAGTCCCTTGCAAAAGAGGGTATGACAATGGTTGTCGTCACCCACGAAATGGGCTTTGCCCGTGAGGTTGCAAGCAAGGTTGTCTTTATTGACGAGGGCGTGATCAAAGAGGAAGGCGAGCCCGAGGAGTTTTTCGCCAACCCCAAGTGCGACAGACTCAAGGACTTCCTTTCAAAGGTTTTATAAGTTGTTTATTAAAGCATTTTCTTGTACTGCAGGAAAATGCTTTTTCTTTTTGTTGAACTGATTGCCAATATATGTTATAATACAATAATAAAGGGTACTTTCGGCTGAATTCGGCTTTCGGCAGCTTATTGTGCCTTACACGCTATTTTTTACAGGCGGTGGATTTATGATACTTACGGTTGACATCGGTAATTCAAATATTGTTTTCGGCGGCTTTGAGGGTGAGGAGCTTGTTTTCGTCGCCCGTATGGCTACGGATATTTCACGCACGGAGGATGAATACGCCGGGCAGATTCTTTCTACTCTTTCGCTCCACAATGTCGGCAGGGAAAGGGTGAGCGGTGCTATTATTTCGTCTGTTGTGCCTCCGCTCAATTCCGTTATCAAAAAGGCAATTGAGCTTATTTACGGCGTAAGTCCGCTGCTTGTCGGCCCCGGCATTAAAACGGGTATCAACATTCACTGCGATAACCCTGCTTCCGTCGGTGCGGATATTATTACCGCCTGTGTGGCTGCCCACCATATTTACGGCAGCCCGTCGCTTATAGTTGATATGGGCACGGCAACAAAAATGATGGTTGTAAACGAAAAGGGCGCTTTTATCGGCGTTTCAATTATTCCCGGTGTACTTATGGGGCTCAACGCCCTTGCAACGGGTACTGCACAGCTTCCCCGTGTCGGTTTGGAAGCACCGCCCCTTGTAGTTGCAAAAAATACTGTGGACTGCATCCGCTCCGGTGTGGTTTACGGCAACGCTTCGCTGGTTGACGGTATGATAGACCGTATAAACGAAGAGGTAGGCCGTGAATTACCCGTTTACGCTACAGGCGGACTTGCAAACACTGTTGTAAAGCATTGCAGGCACGAAATTATAATTGACGATAATCTTTTGCTTAAGGGTCTTAATATTCTCTACAACAAAAACAAAACAGAATAATTTTGCTGTATATTGCTTCTTAAAGAAGTTAATATAAATTAATTCAAAAGCGTTGCACTCCGTATGGAGGTGACAGCAAGGAGGATTTTTTATGCAAACGAAAAAACAAAAAAGAATGTCAACCGAGACTATGGTGCTTGGTGCTATTCTGACTGCGTTGGTGGTTGTGCTTCAATACCTCGGTCAGTTTATCCACCTCGGACCCTTTTCAATCTCGCTTGTGCTGCTGCCTATTGTTATCGGTGCGGCAACCTGCGGCGTGAAAATCGGTGCTTGGCTTGGATTGGTGTTCGGCGCAGTAGTACTTATGACGGGCGATGCCGCCGCTTTTCTGGCTATCAATGTGCCGGGCACGGTTGCGACAGTATTGCTCAAGGGTATTGCCTGCGGTCTTGTGGCAGGTCTTGCCTACAAGGCGGTTGAAAAGAAAAACCGCTATGCGGCGGTTGTTGTTGCGGCGATACTCTGCCCCATAGTCAATACAGGTGTTTTCCTGCTTGGCTGTGTGCTGTTCTTCTTTAAAACCATAGAAGAATGGGGTCTTGCAGAGGGCTACGGCACGGCTGTGGAATATATGTTCCTCGGTCTTGCGGGCGGCAATTTCATTGTTGAGCTTATCATTAATATTGTGCTCAGCCCAGTTGCAGTAAGACTGCTTAACATAAAGAAAAAGAACAAATAAAAATTACTGTATGAGGTGCTTATTATGCAGCCCTTCAGCTTTTATCTGATTACCGATACGCATTTTTATAAGAATTCCCTTGGCTGTTACGGCAGGGAATATGACGAGTTTATGCGCTACGAGCAGAAGTGCTTTGCCGAAACAGAAAGCATAAACAATTCTGTTTTCGAGTGGCTTGAAAAAGCCGATGAAGCCGACACCGTGCTTATTGCCGGCGACCTGAGCTTCAACGGCGAAAGAGCAAGCCATGAGGGCTTTGTGAAACTGCTTGAAAAGCTGAAAAGGGCAGGCAAGCGTGTGTTTGTCGTAACGGCAGACCACGATTGCAGCGCTCATCCGTTTGGCTTTAACGAAAACGGCCGCTTTGAGCCTGAGGGCATACAGCGTGACGAGCTGTTTGATATTTATAGCGAATACGGCTTCGGCGATGCAATTGCCGCTGACCGTGAGCACCTTTCCTATGTTGCACAGCTTTCCGACGGAGTAAGGCTGCTTGCCCTGAATAACGACGGCAGCCGTGACGGAATACGCAAATTTGACCAGGCGCAGATTGATTGGATTAAACAGCAGACCGCCAAGGCAAGGGAAGACGGTCAGATGATGATAGCTATGAATCATTTTCCGCTGCTTCCGCCGCAGCCTCTGTTTACTATCATCGGCTCAGCTATGCAAAAGCAGAGTGCAAAGGCTGTACAACTTCTTGCGGATGAAGGTGTCGGCATTGTTTTCACGGGTCATATGCACCAGCAGAGCATAAATGAATATGTAACAGAAAAAGGAAACAAAATATATGATGTGTGCACGGGCTCGGTTATTGCCGACCCTGCGGTAATCCGCCATATTACAATCAAGGACGAAAACACGGTTGAAATCAAATCCATCCCGACTCCCGATTTTGAATGGGACACAAAGGGTAAGGACTGCAAGCAGTACCTTAAGGACACCTTTGACGCTATGATAGTAAATCTGCTTGAGGATATGGTGAACGATACTCCCAGGGTGTTGCGAAAGGTCGGGATAAGCACAAGCAAGGGTGCTGTTTTTGCCGTAAAGCAGGCAGGCAAGCTCCTCAATTCAATAAAGCTCGGTACGCTTGCAAGGCTTCTGTTTATTAAGTGCGACAAGTCAATTCGAAATATGACCGTCAAGCGCTTTGCAACCGACCTTGTAAGGGGTGTTTTTGAGGGAAACCAGAAAATGGTTATCGGCACATCGGAGGGTGATGTTTTCAACGCCGCACTCAAGCGTTTGAATTTCATTCTCAAGAGGATAAACGCCAAAACCTTCGACGGTAAAAAGGCGGATTTGGCAGACCTTCTCAAACATACCGCAGGCAACTACGGCATTGATGATTACAACGCTGTACTGAAATTGAAATAATATAAAAACAGAAAAGAAACAAAAAGGAAGAAGAAAAATGCTTGAACTGAGAAACATTTCAAAAACATATCTTTCAGGCATGAACAAGGTTCAGGCTCTTGACGATGTGAGCATGAATTTCCGTGATAATGAGTTTGTTGCAATACTCGGTCAGTCAGGCTCGGGTAAAACGACACTGCTTAATATCATAGGCGGCCTTGACAGATATGACGGCGGTGAGCTTCTTATAAACTCCCGCTCAACAAAGCAGTACACGGATAAGGATTGGGATGTGTACCGCAATCATTCCATAGGCTTTGTTTTTCAGAATTACAACCTCATACCGCACCAGACCGTACTCGCAAACGTTGAGCTTGCGCTCACGCTTTCAGGTGTTTCCAAGACGGAAAGACGCAAGAGGGCAAAAAAGGTGCTTCGCAAGGTCGGTCTTTCCGACCAGCTTTACAAAAAGCCCAACCAGATGTCAGGCGGTCAGATGCAGCGCGTGGCAATAGCCCGTGCCCTTGTAAATGACCCCGATATTCTTCTTGCTGATGAGCCTACGGGTGCGCTCGATTCAAAGACAAGCGTGCAGATTATGGAGCTTATCCGCGATATTTCAAAGGACAGGCTTGTTATTATGGTTACTCATAATCCAAAGCTTGCCAAGGAATATGCAAACCGCCTTGTGCTTATCAAGGACGGTAAAATCCGCAAGGACACCAATCCCTACAACCCCGAAGAGGTACAGCCGGCACAGTCCGAAGTACCGAAAAAAGAAAAGAAGGTTAAGCAGAAAAAAGAGAAAAAGCCCAAAGCTTCAATGAGCTTTGCAACGGCTTTGTCGTTGAGCTTTAACAACCTTCTCACTAAAAAGGGAAGAACTGTGCTCACCTCATTTGCAGGCAGTATAGGCATAATCGGCATAGCTCTGATTTTAGCTCTTTCAAACGGTATGCAGGCGTTTATCAGCTCAATCGAGCAGGATACGCTTGCCTCATACCCATTGATAATAGAAAAGGAAAGCTTTGATATTTCACAGCTTCTCGGTACGATGACCGAAAACAAGGTCAATGCCGCAGAACACGGAAACGACAAGATTTATAAGCTGCCGAGTTTGCAGGGTAGTGTGGGTAGTGCAGCTATGCAGACCCGTCTTAACGACCTTTCGCAGTTCAAACACTTCCTGCAATTCAACGAGGAAATGTATACACTGTGCACCGATATAAAATACGGCTACGATGTTGACTTCCGTGTTTACAAGGCGGATACGACAGGCGGTGTCAAGCAGGTCAGGCCAAACCCCGACCTTGCTGACCTTGGCGGTATGGATTCCAGGATATGGGAAGAGCTTATCGGCAACGAAACCCTGCACGGTAGGCAGTACGACATTCTTGCAGGTGCGTGGCCGAAAAACCACAACGAGCTTGTACTCTTTGTCGATGAAAACAACGAAATCAGTGATTTGACATTCTATGCACTCGGCCTTGCCGATGTAAGCGAGCTTGAAAAGATTCCCGAAGAGCCTACAACAGACGAGAACGGCAAGGAAGTACCCGTTGAGCTTGAGGGCTATGAATACACGGAATTCCTCGGTCTTACCTTCAAGGTTATGCCTACAGCCCTTTGCTACGGCAAGGATGGCGACAAGTGGGTTGACAAGAGTGAGGACAGCAAATATATGAAGGGTGTTGTCGACAAAGCGCAGGAGCTTAAGATTGTCGGCATAGCCAGACCGAAGGAAACGGCACAGTCAGCCGTTGACGGCGGCACAATCGGCTATATGAGCTCACTTACCGAGTATATTCTCAAAGCAACAAATGATGCCCCCGTTGTAAAGGCACAGAAAAAGGACACAAAAACAGATGTCTTCACAGGGCTGCCTTTTGCAACCGAAAAGGACAAGAAAACCGCAGCTGCAACCTCTGTTGTTTCAATGCCTTCGGTTGAATTTGCCGCAAAAACCTCTGCTTTGCCCGAGGTAACACCCGTTGCAAACGAAGATATTCCCGTTATGAGTGAGGACGAAATCTACGACTTTATCGACAAGAACTTTGAAGGCGAAGAAAAGGACAAAATGAACGAATTTGTCCGCCTTATGTTAAAGGACATTCGCACTGTTTCCGACAGACGCAAGCTGATGGCTATGCTTGACGAGGTGCTTGCAGGCAGCGATGCGGATTCTTCAACCGTCTACAACTATATCCAGATGATGAGCAAGGATATGAAGCTGCAGCTTCTTTCCGCTATCATTACTGCTGTTGAAAGCGGCGGCGAAATTGATGTGCCGACCGAAAACGAAATCAAGGACACTGTTGACAAGAACAACCAGAATGCACAAAAGCCCCAGAAGCCCGAAAAGGAGGAGCCGAAATTCTCCGACGCCACCTGTGAGGAAAACCTTGAGCTGCTTGGCGTATCTGACATTGAGTCACCTTCAACAATCACCATATATCCGCTCAATTTTGAAGCGAAGGAAAGAGTAGTCGAGATTATTGACGAATACAACAAGCAGCAGACCGATGAGGGCAAGGACGAAAACGTTATCTCTTACACGGACTATGTCAGCCTTATTATGAGCTCTGTTACACAGGTTATCGACCTTGTAACCTATGCTCTCGTTGCCTTTGTTGCAATATCGCTTGTCGTATCGTCCATTATGATAGGCATTATTACCTATATTTCCGTTCTGGAGCGTACAAAGGAAATAGGTATCTTACGCTCAATCGGTGCTTCCAAGCGGGATATTTCCCGTGTTTTCAACTGCGAAACAATAATCGTCGGTCTTGTGTCGGGCGTGATGGGTATATTGCTCTCACTGTTGCTGATAATTCCGATAAACGCAATTATCTATGCGGTTGCGAATATCCCGAATCTTGCCCAGCTTCCCCTTTACGGCGGACTGACACTTATTGGCATCAGCGTTGTGCTTACGGTTATTGCAGGTCTTATCCCGGCAAGGGTAGCCGCCAAAAAAGACCCCGTAATAGCATTGAGAAGTGAATAAAACCATATAAATCAAAGGTCTGATTCGTGTAAAACGAATCAGACCTTAAACTTTATTTTATAATCCTGTATCCGCATACGGGCAGGGTGATTTCACCGCTGACGGCTTCGTTGTTTACCAAATCAAGATACTCTCTGTCAAGCGTAACTTTTCTCTCTGTGTCCGAGAAATTGGTTATGAAAACAATTTCGCCTCTCTTGCGTATGAATACACCATCGGGTGTATTGATTTTGCAGTCGGGCTCAATTTGGTGTTCTTCAATCAGTTTTTCGCAGAAGTCGTGTGCAAAATCCTTGTCGTTGCGGAAGGCAACATAATATGCTTTTCCCTTACCGAAGCTGTTTTCAGTCAGCGCAGGCATATCCGCATAAAAATCTTTTTTATATTCGCCGAGGCTTTTTGCACCCTGTGCGTGAATTATATCGCATACGTGCTGTACATCATATTCTTTGCCAAGGCAGGAAACGCTGTTTGTAATGTCCTCGGGCAGGGAATCTGTTTCTTCAGCCCAAATGCCGAAAACCTCTTTAAGGTTGTTTGCAGGCAGACCGCCGAGGAAACACAAATCGTCCTTGTCAACAACGGCAGTCAGGTAGGTTGCAACAAAATTGCCGCCGTTTTTCACATAGTCCTCAATCCGCTTGTCTGTGCCGTCCTTGAGCATATACAAAAACGGGGCTATCACAAGGTCGTACTTTGAGTAATCGCTGTCCATAGAAATAACGTCAACGCTTATTCCTTTTTCAAAAAACGGTGTGTACCACTTCACACATTCCGCAAGATAGTTGCGGTTTATGTTATTGTAGCCTGCATAATCTTTAATTGCCCAGTTGTTTTCCCAGTCGTAAACCACGGCAACCTTTGCGTTGCAGTATTTGCCCGTAACCTCGCTGAGCTTTTCGAGATTTGCTCCAATGCGTGAAATTTCACGGAAAACCCTTGTGTTTTCGTGTCCGCAGTGGTCAACAACAGCACCCTGGAATTTTTCGTAGCCGCCTCTGCTTTTGCGCCACTGGAAGTATTGCACGCTGTCTGCGCCGTGGGCAACAGCCTGAATTGCCGCAAGAGCGTTTCTGCCGGTATGGGGGAGCTTATTGACCTTGTGCCAGTTGACAAGTGAAGGTGTGCACTCCATCATAAAAAACGGCTGTCCGTTTTTCATTGAGCGGAAGGCATCGTGTGCAAAAGCTGTCCTTGCAGCTTCCTTTTCGTTGAAGCCCTTGTCCCAGTGGGGATAGCTGTCCCACGAAACAAGGTCAAGGTGCTTTGCAAACTTCTGGTAGTCTATGCATTCGTGCATATCCATAAGGTTGGTCGTAACGGGAATATCGGGCGTGATTTCACGCAACGGCACAATTTCGTTTTCAAAAAATGAAATATGGCTGTCCGAAACAAAGCGGTTCCAGCAAAGCTGTAAACCGTGTGTGTGGTATTCGCCACGGCTTTTGGGTGAATTAATCTGTGACCAGTCCGTTACTCTGTGACCCCAGAAATCGTTCCACCACTTGAAATTCAGCTCGTCAAGGCTGTTGTGGTAGTAATCCTTAAGCCATTCACGGAAGGCCTGCTGGCAAAGCTCGCAGTGGCATTCGCCACGGTATTCATTTGAAACGTGCCACATTTTGAGCGCAGGATGGTCCTTGTACCTTTCGGCAAGCCTGCGGTTGATGTTTTGCACCTTTTCTCTGTAAACAGGTGAGGTCATACAGTGGTTGCGTCGTACACCGAATTCGTTGCGTATGCCGCTTTCGGGGGTACGCAAAACCTCGGGATATTTTTGTGCCAGCCAATGCGGCCTTGCGGCAGAAGGTGTGGCAAGCACAACCGATATGCCGTTTTCGGCCATGCGGTCCATTATTGAGTCAAGCCAACCGAAGTTGTATACACCTTCTTCAGGCTCAAGCACAGCCCACGAGAATATGCCTATACTTACGCTGTTGATGTGGGCAAGCTTCATCAGCCTTATGTCCTCGTCAAGAATTTCCGGTGTGTCTAACCATTGCTCGGGGTTATAATCTCCGCCGTGGATTATTTTGTCAAAAAACTTTGCCATAACAGTCACCCTAATAATTTATAGTAATAGCAATTATATATGATTTTTAGTTTTATTGCAACAAAAAAAGCCTTCATTTCGCACAATGCAGAATGAAGGCTCGGTTTAAATTAATTTACTTTATGTTCTTTTCAATGAATTCGGCAAGTGCACCGACTGTGCGGTTGTTTCTGAAATCCTCTGCGGTGAGCTTTACGCCGAAGGTAATGTTAATATCGTCTGCAAAGCAGATAAGGTCAAACGAGGACATACCCAGCCCTGATTTGATTCTTGTGTCGGGGGTAATTTCTTCATCGGGCTCAACGTAGTTAAGGAACATATCAACAAGCTTTTCAAACATTTTATTTCACCTTATCCTCTCTGATTTTGTCAAGAATTTCTCCTACGGTAATGTCGGGGTTTTCCATGCCGAGTATCAGCGTGTCGTGAATCTTATCGTAGAAGTGAAGAAGCTCTTCGCCGGGGTTGTTGCAGATTCTGTATTCAAAGTTGAAGTCAAGACCGTTGTCGTAGCTTCTGTGCATAACCGTCAGATAAAGGGGCTGAACGGAGGCGTCGTTATTGTACCAGAAGCCTCTGCTGGAGTTCTTCATTTCCTCACCGTAGTAAGGCATCGGGAAATAAGGGTGATATGAGAAGGTTATACATTCATAAGTATAGCGCATTGAGCACTTCATTGCAAGGTGTCTGTGAATAACAGCTTCCATCGGGCTGATGTTGGAGTGCTGGAAAATTTCGTTCTGTGCCTTTTCGATAACTCTTACAGCCTCTTTGAAGGTCATTTCGGGCTCAACAATGTTTCTCATTGAATAGAAGTGCATTCTTACGCCGCCTGCCTTCTTGTCAAGCAGGGTAGCTCTTCTGTTAATCATCAGCTTGTAGGAAATATCCTTTTCATCACTGTTGAAGGAGGAGAGTGCGCTTCTCATTCCCATCATAAGCACGCAGGGAACGGAAAGGCTGTTTTCCTCGCACATCTTCATCAGCTTTGCGGAGGTTTCGGCATCAAGGCTGAACTTGAGCGTTCTTGATGCGGGGTTATCGCCGTCGAGCACCTTTGCCTTGCGCAGGTTGGGCTTTTTGGACTCAATTCTCTGCTCAATCAGGCGGCTGGGACGAACATAGTCCGTGTAAATGGGCTCGCTTGTGTCTTTAATTGTGCTTTTCCAGAAGGCAATGTCCTTTTTGTGCTGCTCGGAGTCCTTGTATTCAAGCTCCTTTTTTACCATTTCAAGGTAGCTGCGCATGGGCTTGGGGTAAGCCGTGCCGTACTTCTTGTGCAGGTAAATTGCAAGAATATCACCGAGGAATACCTTTGATGAATAGCCGTCAAAGGCAAGGTGATGCAGCTTCATATAGATGCCGTTGTAGTTGTTTTCAAGGTGAATAATGCGGATTTCGTTGACGGGCTTGTGGAACATATCAATAAGGGAATGTGAACGTTCCTTGAGGAATTCGTGAGCATCGTCCCACTTCATATGGGACAAATCCTCTTCGATGATTTCGATTTCGTGCTTGTCCGCAAGGTACTGGACAACCTTTTTCATAATAAGGCCTGTCTTTGCAAAGCGAAGACGGATACAGTCACATCTGTCCATTGCTTCGTAAATGGCTTCCTTCATTACCTCGGTGTCAAATTCACCCTGCCAGTAGTAGCCGGTTACGATGTTGAGAACGGGAGCATTTGTGCTGTGATGCTCTGAAAGGTAATACATAAGGTGCTGCGCAGGAATAACGGGATAGGCATCAACCTTTTTACCGTCGGGAAGTTTGATTTGCATTAAAACACCCTCTTAATATTTAATGTGGTTTCTCTTGATTTTACCTGTTGTGGTCTTGGGGAACGGAGTTGATCTTAAACGGAGTGCGGCAATCTCACGGTAGGACTTTTCGCCCTTGTTTGCAAGTCTTACCTTTTCCTGGAGATACTCTTCAATGTTTTCAATGCCTGCTGCCTTTGCATATTCCTCATCGGGGAATACTTCTGCAATAATACGGTTGTTTTCTGCACAGACAATAATTTCCTTGATTACCTTTTCGTCAGCAAACTTTTTTTCAAGCTCTTCGGGGGAAATGTTTTCGCCGTTTGAGAGAATGATAAGGTTCTTGATTCTGCCTGTAACATAAAGGTGAGTTTCGTCGCTGTTGAATCTGCCGAGGTCACCTGTCTTGAGGTAGCCGTCCTCGGTGAAGGCTGCGGCTGTTTCTTCGGGCTTTTTGTAGTAGCCCATCATAACGGACTTGCCCTTTACCTGGATTTCGCCGTCAACAAGTCTTACGTCGCAGATGCTCTTGATAATCTTACCGCTGGAATCCTTGCAGTAGTCGGTGAAATCTGCTGTTGTGATTTTGGGGCTTGTTTCTGTCATACCGTAGCCCTGGCGCAGCATAATGCCGTACTTTTCATACTCGGCAACAAGGCCGGGGCCAAGGTAAGCGCCGCCGACAGCAACCCAGCGGATGTTCTTGCCGAATACCATTTCGGCAACCTCTCTGTGCTTTTTGTCGGGGAAACGCTTGTGGAGTATATTAACCTTGCGTATGAGTGATTCACAAATCATCGGTACAAGGCGCATTGTCGTGGGCTGGAAGGTTGCAAGGCTTCTGCCTATATTACTCATATCGCCGTTGAGGCATACTGTAAGACCGTCAAGCAGGGGCTTGAAATAGTCGCAGGAGAAGCAGAAAATATGGTGCATCGGAAGAACGGAAAGATAAACGTCATCCGAGCTCAGCTCAATTTCGGGGTAGGTAACGTTTGCAATAAGGTTGGAGGAGGAGAGCATAACGCCCTTGCGTACACCTGTTGTGCCCGAGGTGTAAATGATGGCTGCACAGTCCTCGGGGTTAAGCTCAATTTCGGAAAGAGAAGCATATTCGGACTCGGAGGAATACTTCTCGTACTTATCCTTGAACCACTCTGCATCGCCCATATTTACGGCAACCTTAAGCCTGTCGTATTTTTTGAGAATCTGCTGAGCGGTTTCCTCGTAATCGTTTTCGTAGAAGAGCGCCTCAACATCGCCGTCCTCGAAAAGCATTGCTGCTTCGTCTGCAGAGGTGTTGGGAGCAAAGGGCAGGAAAACATTGCCGCTGATGAGCGTACCCGTGAGAGCGGTGATATATTCATAGCTTGTCTTGCCGATAACCGCAATGTGCATTCTGTCGGGGCAGATGTCACGGATGTATCTGCAAAGAGCAAGGCTGTTTTCACGCAGGGTGATAAAGCTCTTTTCGATAATTTCTTCGCCGTTGAGGTATTTGATGAAGGGCTTGTCTGCGTAAAGCTTGGCGCTGTTGTCAATAAGGTCTCTGACTGTATTGATACCCTTGTACATTTCTTTGATTTCAGCAAGTCTTTCCATAAATACTTTCTCTTTCTATAAAAAATAAAATTATTATTTATATACTATAATCATTCCGCTACAATATACAATGGCAAGGTAACAATAAAGTAACAAAAAGGTAAATTGTTAATACTCTATTCACAAAATGTTAATAAAAAGAAAAAAGATACTGTGTCTTTGCCGAAAACACAGTATCTTTATCAAGTTTTAATGTTATTTGTGGTTTTTGATATAGTATTTGTAGAATTTTACGCAGTGTGCAACCTCGTCAACGCCTATGCTTTCGTTTGCGGCGTGCATTGCGGCAAGCTGCTCGTTGCTCATCTTAATCGGGCAGAAGCGCAGGCAGTTGTCTGCGATTGCCTCGTAGTGGCGGCAGTCTGTACCGCCCGTCATAAGGTAGGGGATAACGCCTGCATCGGGGTAGCACTCGTTAAGGCATTTCTTGAGGTAACCGAATTCCTCGCCGTTGAAGTCAACACAGTTGGAGGCGCTTCTTGCGTGGATAACCTCTAATTCCAGGTCGTACTTGTCAGCATATTTCTGAAGCACTGCAAGAGAAGCCTGAGCATTCTGGTGGGGTGAGGGGCGTAGGTTACATACAACGTAAGCCTCGGTCGGCACAACGTTAGGTGTCTGTGAGCCGCCTGCCATTGTGCAGGCAAAGGTTGTCTTGACAAAGGCGTTGCACATCGGCGAAATAACGGGAAGCACCTTTGTAAGCAGACCCTTGAACAGCCACATGTTGCCAAGCACCATTCTCAGCGGGAAGCCGAGGAAGGGAGCAGCCTGGTCGAGCATAGCATAAACGGGAGTTGAAATTTCAGCCTTGAAGGGCTGGTCGTTTTCAATATCCGCAACAAACTTTGAAAGTCTTGCAAGGGGAGTGTTTTTCGGCGGTGTTGAGGAGTGGCCGCCCTTGCCCTTTGCCTTGATTTTAACGTCAATATAGCCCTTTTCAAGTATGCCGATTGCGGCACACCAGCCGTCCATTGTCGGGAGCTGATTCTTGAGAATTGCTCCGCCCTCGTCCATTGCAACGTCAAGGTGAACGCCCTTTGATTTAAGGTGTTCAATAATCATCGGTGCACCGCCGCCCGAAATCTCTTCGTCAACGGCTGTGGCAAGGTAAACGTCGCAAGGCGGCTCAAAGCCCTCTTTTATAAGCTCTTCAAGAGCCTGGAATTCGGAGAAAATGGTGGACTTGCAGTCCATAGCGCCTCTGCCGTGGATGTTGCCGCCGGAAATTTCGCCCGAAAACGGGTCCTTTTCCCAGGTGGGCTCGTCAGCCGTAACAACGTCCTGGTGACCCATAAGAAGCAGACCGTTTCTCTTCGGGTCTTTACCAGGCAGGCGGAGAACAAGGTTACCCTCAAGCTCTGTGCATTCCATTTTGGCAAAAACATTCGGGAAGTTTTCCTTCATAACCTCGTGGAGCTTATAAAACTGCGAAAGGTCGGTGTTGCCTCGAAGTGAGATTGTGGGCACCTGAATCATCTTTGAGAGCTTGACTGCGTAATCGTCAGCTTCTTGCTGGGTGGGATTAATGGCAGGTGTGCTTGTGTTGGGCTTTGCCTTGATTTTGACAGCCTTGATTGCCGCAACAGCAAGCAAAACAACAAGCAGCCCCAACAGGCAGAGCAGAACAATTCCGACGTATTTCATAATATTCATATCCTTTCTTAAAGGTAAAATACATAATACAATTTATAATTATATCACTATATTTCGGATAAGTAAACCGCCCAACGGATATTTTATTTGTTGAAAGTACTGTTATTGTTTGGTATAATAAAAGAAAAAGGGGAGAAAGATGTGAAAAACAGAATTATAGCGTTGTTATTGGCTGCGATGTTCCTGTTTTCCGCCTGTTCAAACGAGCCGATACAGGACGAAACAACCCAACCGACCATTGAGGAAAAGCCCGTTGTTGTGCCGGCAGAGGAATTTTACAAAGCAGATTTAACGGCTGAGGGCTGGATAATGTCCGAAGATATGAAACGCTTTTACATAGGCGATGAAAGCCCCGAAGCTTTAGCCGCCTTTGAAGAAGAATTTGTTTTTGCGGACACAATCAGCAGAACTTACGAGGTTACACTCGGCTTAAGTGAGAATGAAAGATATTTACATACCAAGCTGTTGGTGTATGACAGCGGAAGATTTGAGCCGACTCACGAAAATGATTTGCCCTTGCATAGCTATTCGCATAATGAACATTTGACAGTATCGGTATGGGTACCGGAAAGCTACATAGAGGATTTTTACAACAAGTTTACGTTTGAATATATTATGGAAGAGTCAGGCTTTCACGCTGCTGAAGAAACAGACGAGAACGACCGTGTCAGAGCAGAAGAGATGTTTTTACAGTATTGTGAAGATGATGTTGACGCTAAAGGCAGTATTTGTGTAGGACGTTATGATTCGGGAAGTCATTCTCCCGACAGCGGAAGCAGTTATCTTAACGGCGGATATGCTTACTGTTATATGAGAGGGCATTTTAACTATGTCAGTCCGGAACATAACAGCATATATTTCTGTCTTATGGGCTCGGATATGGGTTTAGCTTGGAAAGACGGTATTCCTTTTGATGAAGACAAAGCCAATGAGTTTGCAAAAGCAGTTCTCGGTGATAGGGTTGAAGGCTGTGAGGGTGAACTGCTTGAGGGGTATTACATAATTAATCGACCCGATATACAGATGTTTTTTGTAAACTGGACTTGTGATAAGATTTATATTTCTTCAAACAATACGGATTTTTCCGATACCTTCCAAGAAATATACCCCAACGATACGGTGGGATTTTTCAGTTAATCAAATAAAATAAAAAATTCAGCGGAGATGATTTTTGTCATCTCCGCTTGATTTTTACTTAATAAACAGTATTGTCAGTGCGAGGCAGACCTGCGCACCGAAATATGTAATTATATTATACACCTTTAATTTAAACTTTTTATATCTTGTATCGACTGTGATGAGTGCCAGTGAGCCGTCCGACTGAATGAACATAAAGCCGCCAAGCAGTAACAGCACGGCAGGCAGTAAGGCCTCAATACCCTGCGAATAAAGCAGCCTGATTGCAAGACCCGTGGATTTGAGCATCATCATCGTTACAAAAAAGGCGTAGGGTACCATAGGCACAGCCAGTATGCCGAAGGGTACTTTTCGTATAAGGCAGGCTGTAAAGTAGGCTGCTACGAGTGCGGCAGTCAGCGCAATTTCCCACCAATAAAATACGGGTATCTCGGGGAACAGTCTTTTCTGCGCACCGATATAAGCAAGGCAGAAGAAAACATGTGCCGCTGCAAAAAATGCCGTGCCGATTGAGAAATACAGCTTGCTGGGCTTGGGTATGTGCAGCGTAAAATCGCCCAGCCACGAAAACGCAAAGCCGCCAAGCATCATCAAGGAATATTTGCTGACGCCGACGTTTGCCGTAATAACGGCGGCTAAGGCAAGATACGCCGTGGCGCACACCATTTTACAGCCGAGTGAGCCCCAATTCTTTGTCGGCCACATTTTTTTCAGGTATAGCGGCACGAATATAATTTCAACCAGAACAAGGGCTGCGCATAAAGCGAATGAAGCAGGTGACATAAGAATCGCTCCGTTATAAATCTGTTGTATGGTTATACTAACTTTGCCTTTTGGTCTGCGTCAAGAATTTTGTATGAGTGGAGCATCATCAGCTTAAACATTGCGTAGGCTGCCTGCCCCGGTATCATTGACTGCAGCGTAGGTGCAAGCTCACCTGCAAGGTACTGTAATGAGGGATAGCAGGAGGGTGTTACGGTAACGCTGTCACCCTTGAAGGTGAATTTAAGCCTGCGCTGTCCTATTGCTTCGAGCGGTCTGAGCCATATCTCAAAGCAGTTTTCGTCAACCCATGTGCCGCTTGAACTTAAGGTATAGTTGAGCTTGCCCAGGCGGATTCTGCTTCGCCTTGCCTCACCGTCAAGTCCTATGTGGACTATGTTGCTCTCGTCACCCTCTGTCCAGTACATTGTGCACTCGTCCTCGTAAAAATTGAATCTTACGTTGTCAATAGGACCTGCCTTGTCTGCACACATATATATGGCAGGGAAGGTGAGCACGCTCAGCGGAAAGCCCAATGCCTGCAAAACAGGGTTGGGTGTTATTTTTATTGTTCTGCCGTCAACTTTCTTTTCAGTTTCGGGCTGACGGGACATAGGCTCAATTTCTTCAAGCTCGGGGAATTCGGCAATTTCCTTTGCCTCGGGTGCTTCGCCGTCGAAGAAAAGACCGTCAACGTGGTCTTCAAGACAGCGTCGTGCCTTGTCCTCGTTAATTTCATTGTCCGTCATAATAACAACGGCATCCTCTTCGGGGAAAATGTAAGCAAACTGCGAGAACATACCGTCAAAGCGGTAAACGCCTTTGCCGCACCCACAGCCCCATATAAAATAGCCGTAGCCGTGCTCGGGTGAGCCGGGAATACCGCTTGTGTGGTTGGCACTTGCGAGCTTGCACCAGCCCTTCGGGATAACCTGCTTGCCGCCAAACTTGCCGCCGTTGAGGTAGCAAAGCGCAATTTTGGCGAGATCCTCGGTTTTGAGGAAAAGACCCCAGCCACCGGTTTCCGTGCCGTGTGAATCACGCTCCCACTGGGTTTTGGTTATTCCCAGCGGCTCGTAAAGCCTCGGTGTGAGGTATTCCGTCACCGTCATTCCCGTAACTCTTGCAATCATTGCGGCAACGCAGTAGGTGTTTTCGCTGATGTAGCTCCAGCCCTCACCGGGAGAGTAGGACTGCTTGGTTTCCATAAAGTCCTTCACCCAGGTGTCAGAGGTCTTGTCGGCAAGCAGGCTTACATTTTTGCCTGCCGTCATAGTCATAAGCGAGTGTAATGTAATTCTTTCAAGGTCGTCGTCCTTGGGGTTTGCGTATTCCGGGAATACATCAACAAGCCTTGTGTCGGGGGTCAGCAGACCCTCTGCCATGGCAAAGCCTGCCGCTGTGGCGGTTACACTTTTGCTTACGGAATACATCGTGTGAAGTATATCGGGACCGTAGGGCTTGCGCCACGCTTCAAAAGCAACCTTGCCGTGACGAATTATCATCATTGAATGGCTTTCAATCTGCTTTTCTTCCATATCACGGATAATTGCCGCAACCGCTGCCGAGGAAACGCCGACAGCCTCAGCACTCTCCGCTCTGGGAATGGAATGTTCATTGTTAAACATAAAATGCAACCTCCTTTTTAGTTACCTCAATAAATGAGGCTATTTTCAGCAACCTGATTTATGCACGAGAGAACGGCATAATACAAACTTATAATAATTCTTAATTAACTTTTCCCCAATGCTTTCTGAAATAAATCTGCCACGAAAGCACAAGGGCAATGCCGAAAAGCGCCCACAGGGCTCTTGCGGGAGTGATTTTAAAATCACCCGTTACTTTTGAGCCGTCGTCAAGTCCTATCTTCTCAACTGCTTCGTCGAGCACGGCTCTTGCGTCTGCCATAGCGTATGTGGCGCTGCTGCCGTCCTTGAGGAGAGCCTTTGCATCCTCAAGAGCACTTTCATAGGTTGAAATACGGTTGGGCTTACAGCCTTCGGTGTTTACTGCAAGTGCTTTTTCAACGCTTTCACCGAGCTTTTCTCTCTCTGCCGTGTTGAGCGCAAGATATTGGGCAAAGTCGGCAGGGTAAGCTGTTTCGATTATTTCGTAGCCCCTTGCAATAAGGTCGTCCCAGCTTCTTGCCGAGTCTGTGCGCTTTGCGCTTTTGGCGGAATCGGCAAAGGAGAACATACCCTTTATACCGTGCTTTTCAAAAAAAGAGGTTACGCTGTTGTGGAGAATAACACCGTCCTGATTATTTGTCTGCATCAGTATTGCTCGGCAGCAGGGCTGTGCGTAGCCGGAAATTTTTGCAATGGCAACGGGATAGATGTTGCCTTTGTAATAGCCTATAAGCTGAACGCCGTTATTGTTTGCCCATTCAACGGATTTGCCGGCACCAGTTTTGATGCGGAACACAACACTGCCTGTTTCAATGAGCGAGGCTGCTTCTTTCAGCTTTTCGTCAGCTTCTTCAAGGCTGTCGGCATCAACAATAAGAACCGTTCCGGTGTTTTCAACTGCCTTTACAGCTGCGGAGAGGTTTACGCTCTCAGCCAAGGAAATATAGTCTGCGCCGCTTTCTATTGCAACAGCAATATCCTCTTCGCTTTCGCAGTAGGCGGCAAAGCTGATTTCCTGCTGAGTGCCTTCGCTTTGTGCAAAAGCGGTTAAGCTCATGCACAGAACAAGAGCAGCACATAAAAGTATATTCGAAAATTTACGCATATTTTCTCCAATTACTTAAGGTTGATTTTGTGGTTCATAAACCAGGAGCTCAGGTAGAAGAATGCGGCTGTCATAACAAACTCAAAAATAATGTCTGCCACGCCGTAAACCATACCGCCTGCTGCCATAGCTCTTGTTGAAAGCTCAATGCCCTGAACGGAAATGACAATTGAAAGCGGAACATAAGCGGTAAGCAGGGTGCTTGCCGTGTTCATAAAGCCGTAAATAACAACAAAAATCAGAATGGCAGGCAGGAAGCTCTGGCGCTGGAAGGGACGCACGTTTGAAAGAGAAATTGCAAAATAAATCTGGGCAATAAGGCAGACTATTTTGAGGAAGATACGTATGCATATAAAGGAAATAACTCTTATAACGGCACCGGTGTCGGGAATTTCGGCAACGGTGGAAATAAGAATCTTAATCATTGCAATGTTTTCTTCGCCTACCATTTCGGACGAATAGAGGAAGATGCCTGCAAATATGCCGATAACGGCAATGTAGCTGAGCAGTATCCACACAAAGGAGCTGAGTGCCTTTGCGAAAAGAAGCTGACCGCTTGTGACGGGAAGCGTAAAGCTCAGGTAGCCCTGGTCACGGAACAGCGTTTTGTTGAAATTGGAAATAACGGAAATGAGTGTGACTATAAGTATACCAAGTGCAATTACAATAACTGCTACGAGTGAAATTGCCGTCAGCCACGCAATTTCAAAAGCGAGTGCCAGCGCCATAAAGCCTACTGCGGCAACGGCTGCAACATAAATCGGGGCAATGGAGTGAAGTCCTGCCTTGAATTCATTTTTTATAAGCTTACCAACCAAAGCTGAACACCTCCTTGAAAATTTCTTCAACGCTTCTGCCGCTTTCACGGATTTCGTCTATACTTGCATCGAGCTTTACTCTGCCCTCGCCAATCATAAGTACGGAGTTGAAAATTCTTTCAACGTCGTTGATAAGGTGGGTGGAAATAAGCACGGTGGATTTGTCGGCGTAGTTGTTCATAATAACGTCGAGTATAGCGCTTCTTGTTGCAGGGTCAACACCGCCAAGAGGCTCGTCAAGGCAGTAGAGATTTGCTGCACGGCTCATAACGATGAGCAGCTGGAGCTTTTCCTGCATACCCTTGGACATGGTCTTGATTTTCTGGTTGGGGTCAAGGCGGAAGCGGCTGAGCATATCCAGAGCCTTTGCCTTGTCAAAATCTGCAAAGAAATCCTGGAAATAGTCAATTGCGTCCTTCGCCTTCATCCACTCGGGCAGGTAGGTGCGCTCGGGCAGATATGCGGTAACTGATTTTGTGTAGATGCCGGGCTTTTGTCCGTCTATAAGGACTTCACCCTCGTAGTCGTGAATAAGACCTGTGAGAATTTTGATAAGTGAGGTTTTGCCGCAGCCGTTAGGGCCGAGCAGGCCGATAATCTGACCCTGCTCATAGCTTAAGTCGAGCCCACGCAGAACCTGGTTGTGTCCGTAGGATTTCTGCAGACCCTTTACTTCAATGATTTTGCTCATTGCTTGTGTTTCCTTTCTTTTTGTTTTCTTTTCATTGTCGGTTTGATTTGCGAAAATTTCTTGAGCTCAACGCTGGAGTGTCCGTCCTCCGCCTTTACGGGACGTGCCGTGCGCCAGATACGGATTACGCCGTCATCGTTGAGAACCTTGAGTATCGTTATTGTAAACGGTAGCATAAACATACCGAGAACGCCGAAAAGCTTCAGACCGATATACATACCCATAAGTGTAGCTATAGGCGGCAGACCGAGCTGACCTGCAACGAGCTTGGGCTCAATGTATTGCCTGAGTACGGTTATTATAACATAAATTACAAGTATGCCTATTCCGAGCCCAGTTTTACCCATCAGCAGGGAAACTATGCCCCAGGGGATAAGAATTGTGCCCGAGCCGAGTATCGGAAAAATGTCCACAATCGCCGTAACAAGCGCAATCGTGAAAATATAACCGCCGTTGTAAATGCCTAAAAGCTTGAGTGCGGAAAGACCGATAAACAGCTCCGTGCAGGTTATGCAGATAATCAGGCAGTATGCCTTGAGCATCTTGCTTATTGTTGTAATGGTAAGGTTTTTGGTCTTGGAAAGCGTTTCACGCTTCTTTGCCGGAAGCTGACGCTTGATAAAGGTGACAATTCTGTCATAGTCCGAGGCTATAAACACCGTAGCGATAAAAGTTATCACTATTGCTATAAGAACGCTCGGTACCTTGCTCGCTGTATTTATAACACCCGAAAGCGGTGTTTTGAGCGAGGAAAAGTCGAGCTTGAAGCCCGATAACAGCGACCCCGAGGGCTGTGACGGATTTTGCTGTGCGGCGGCAATCAGACTGTCCGCAAGGTTGCCTATCCACCGTGTAAGCGGAGCTTCAAGCGCCGTGGGTAGCTTTTCCACAAGCGAAATCAGCCATTTTTCAGCAGTCATGATGAAATCCGGAATGCTGTCAAAGGTGGATATTACCGATTCGACAAGTCCCTTTACCTCGGTTACGATTTTTGTTCCTGCCAGAGCGAGAATGCCGATAAGAAACAGCGCACAGAACATCGTGAGCAGAAAGGCGGCAAGACCTTTTTTTATCGGTGTCCGTTTTGTGAGCAGTCTTACGGGTTTTTGCAGCAGCATTGCCGCAAAGAATGCGAAGATAAACGGAAAAAGCGGCCAGAACGCAAAACGCATAAACAGGTAGAATGCACCGATAATCAGCGCAAAGTACGCTACGTTTATCAGCACGCTTTTTCTTCTTTCGACCGAAGCGGTCATTTTTTCAATTCCCTCCTTTTACTCATAAGTATCTAATTATACTTATAAGTATTAGTATTATAATACATCTTACAAAAAATTACAATCAGTTTAAAGGAAACTTTATAAATTTCTTTACATAGCTGTAACAATTACTTGACAATTGAACAACTATTCAACTATAATACAGATAGTTGAACAATTATTCAACCGAAAAGGAGATAAATATGCCGAGAAACGAATTTACCTGTGACTGCAATGCCGTCAATTCAAAGCTCGTCGAAAGCACGCTTAACAGCATGCCCGATGAAAATACATTTGACAGCCTTGCCTGCTTTTATAAAATATTGGGTGATGCTACAAGGTGTAAGATTATTTTTGCCCTGCTGCAAAGCGAAATGTGTGTATGCGACCTTGCAAATGTTCTTTCTATGAGCAAATCCGCCGTTTCACACCAGCTTGGCAAAATGAGAAACAGCGGCGTTGTCAGGTGCAGGCGAGAGGGGAAGGAAGTTTACTATTCGCTTGATGATGAGCACATTGCCGAAATCTTCACCGTTACTGCAGAGCATATAAAACACAAGAGGAGTATTTGAAATGAAAACTGAAAGAAACATTCTTGCTGCGTTCATACTCAATCTGCTGTTTGCGGTTTTTGAGTTTTTCGGCGGTGCTTTTACGGGCAGCGTTGCAATTGTGTCCGATGCTGTGCACGACCTTGGTGATGCGGCAAGCATAGGCATATCTCTTCTGCTTGAGCACAAGAGCAAAAAGCAGCCTGACGAAACTCACACCTACGGCTATGTGCGATATTCCGTGCTTGGCAGTGTAATAACAACCGTTATTCTTCTGCTTGGTTCTGCGGCGGTGATTGTCAATGCCGTAAAGCGTATCTTCAATCCCGTTGAAATTAATTATAACGGAATGCTTGTTTTTGCCGTAATCGGTGTTATTGTAAATTTCTGTGCGGCGTGGTTTACCCATAAAGGCGATTCACTTAACCAGAAGGCTGTAAATCTTCATATGCTCGAGGATGTGCTCGGCTGGCTTGTTGTGCTTGTCGGTGCTGTGGTTATGAAATTTACCGATTTAGCAGTAATTGACCCTATAATGTCAATGGCAGTTGCAGTATTTATCCTGATAAATGCAGTAAAAAACCTTAAACAGGTAACAGACCTGTTTGTTGAAAAAACACCTCATAGTATAAGTGTGAAGGAAATTGAAACCCACCTTTGCGAAATTGAAGGCGTTAAGAATGTTCACCACATTCATATATGGAGTACGGACGGATACCGCAACCTTGCAACAATGCATATAGTGACGGATTGTGACCACCACGAAATCAAGGAAAAGGTAAGAGCCGAGCTGAAAGAGCACGGCATAGACCACTGTACACTCGAGCTTGAAGCGGTGGGAGAGCATTGCGAAAATACCCATTGCCACAGCGAACACAGCCACGCAGAACACCACCATCACCATCATTGAATTTTAATTTGCCAATTTAGGAAATATATGATATTATAAATTACAGTTTGTTTAAGTGCAGAGTGCAGAGTTCAGAACGCAGAACGGTGGGAGGGCTCCGCCCTCACCCATTTGTAAGTGTGCAGAATAAAAAATGATGTCATTCTGAGCGCAAGCGAAGAATCTTTTAACGCTACCAAAAGATCCTTCACTTCGTTCAGGATGACACCCCGTAAGGTTTTATTATAAAATCGGAGCGAAGCGACCCTTCGTTCTACACTCTGCGTTCTGCATTCTGCGTTCAACTCGACAAACTGAAATTTTTAGGAGTAACTCGAATATGAACAAGCACCTTATTGCTCTTGAATTTGATAAAATACTTGAACGTCTGGCGGAATTCACCTGCTGTGAGGACAGCCGTGAGCTGGCTTTGGGTCAGCGCCCCGTGCATGAGGCTGTTGAAGCTCAGGCACTTATGAATCAGACGAGGGATGCACATATGCTCCTTGCCCGTTTCGGCGGTCCTTCCTTCGGCGGCATGAAAAACGTCAATAACGCTCTTCACCGTGCGGATGCCGGCTCAACGCTTTCAATGCATGAGCTTTTGCAGATTGCCGAAACCCTTCGTGTAATACGCTCACTCGTTCAGTGGCGCAGCACAAACGCAGGTGTAGAAAGCTGTCTGGACGTTTTCTTCGGCGCACTTACACCCAATAAATATCTCGAGGAGTCAATCACAAACGCAATTGTCAGTGACGAGGAAATGTCGGACAATGCTTCGCCTGAGCTTGCTTCAATCCGCCGCAAAATCCGTCAGCAGGAGAGTAAGGTCCGTGAGCAGCTTGACAAAATGATACGCTCACCCAAATATAAGGACATCCTGCAGGAAAGCATAGTCACAATGCGTAACGGCAGATATGTGCTGCCCGTTAAAAACGAGCACAGAGCCTCCGTGCCCGGTCTTGTTCACGACACCTCTTCAAGCGGTGCAACCGTGTTTGTTGAGCCGATTGCCGTTGTTGAAGCAAACAACGAAATAAAGGTACTGCTTTCAAAAGAACGTGACGAAATTGAGCGCATACTTTCTGCTCTTTCCGTAGAGGCAGGCAGCTTTGCAGCAACGATAAAGAGCAGCTTTGAGTGTGCCGTTGAGCTGAATGTAATTTTTGCCAAGGCACAGCTTGCCTACAGTATGAATGCTGCCGCACCGTCAATTAACGACAGGGGCATAATCGAACTTCGCAACGCAAGGCATCCTCTGCTTGACAAGAAAAAGGCAGTGCCTGTCAACATCAGGCTCGGCAAGGATTTTGACACGCTTGTAATAACGGGTCCCAATACGGGCGGTAAAACTGTTTCGATAAAAACAGTCGGTCTGCTCACGGTTATGGCTTCCTGCGGTATGATGATACCCGTCAGCGATATGAGCGAGATTTCCGTTTTTGAAAAAATACTTGCCGATATAGGCGACGAGCAGTCCATTGAGCAGTCGCTTTCCACCTTCTCGGCACATATGACAAATATAATTGATATTCTTTCTAAAACAAACGACCGCAGCCTTGTGCTGATAGATGAGCTCGGCGCAGGCACAGACCCCGTTGAGGGTGCGGCACTTGCAATGGCTATTCTTGAATCGCTTCATCTTAAGGGTGCAAAAATTGCCGCTACAACCCACTATGCGGAATTGAAGGCTTACGCTCTTTCAACCGACAGAGTCGAAAACGGCTGCTGCGAGTTTGATGTTGCAACTCTTCGCCCCACTTACCGTCTGCTTATCGGTATGCCCGGCCGTTCAAATGCCTTTGCAATAAGCGAAAGACTTGGTATGGATAAGGCGATTGTTGACCGTGCGGCAGAGCTTGTTTCTGCCGAAAACACAAGGTTTGAGGACGTTATCGAAAGCCTTGAAAAGAGCCGTAAGGACCTTGAAACCGAAAAACAGGAGGCTTACGAGCAGACAAGGCTTGCTGAAAAAATCCGCCTTGAAGCAGAAGAGAAAAAAGGCAAAATTGAACAGCTTCGCCAGAAGGAAATTGACGATGCAAAATCCCAGGCGGCAAGAATTGTTGACCAAGCAAGGCGAGAGGCAAACGCCCTGCTTGCCGAGCTGGATAAGCTCAAAAAAGAGAAGGACAAGACCAAGGATATGGCAGACCTTGCAAGGCGGGCAAGGGCGGCTGTGCGCAAAGGCGTTGACGCTATGGACGAGGCGGCAAACCCCGTTGATAATTTCAACGAGGATGAGGATTATGTTCTTCCCCGTCCGCTTGAGGTCGGCGATGCCGTGCTTATTGCAGGTCTTAATAAGCAGGCAACCGTGCTTTCAATTGAGAAAAACGGCAACGTACAGGTTATGGCAGGCACAGCCAAAATGCGTGTCAAGGTCGATAATCTGCGACTGCTTAACGGTAAGCAGAAGCAGGCTGTTTCATCCGGTCCGAGAAAAACTGGTGACAGCCTTGAGGGCAGAGGCACTCTTGCCGCAACAACAAGGCTTGACCTTCGTGGTATGATGGTTGACGATGCGCTGATTGAAATTGACCGCTTTATCGACAGCGGACTGCGCACGGGCTTGAGTGAATTCACAATAATTCACGGCAAAGGTACGGGTGCACTCCGAGCTGCAACCCACGACTATCTGCGTAAATCACGCTTTGTAAAAACCTTCCGTCTTGGTATCTACGGCGAAGGCGAAACAGGCGTAACAATAGTAACTCTCAAATAAAAATTTAAGGAGAATGGCTATGCTGAAAACAATACTCAAATCCGGCGTAAAGTTTCTTATTGCACTCATAACCCTTATCAATCCTGCGTTTCTTGAGGTGCTGGATTTCGGTGAATTCCCGACAGATAACAAAATAGATATGTCTAAATTCACCGATGAGCCCGTTTGGTGTGACGAATTTGACGGCACCGAGGTTGATAAGTCTAAATGGGCTCCCTCCTGGTGGATCACAATGCGTAAGGGCGGCTATTGGCACGAGGATATGGTCAGTGTTCGTGACGGCAATCTTGTAATCCGTGCGGAATATCTTGAAGAGCCGCTTGAAAACAGGTATTACGAGCAATGGCACGATGAAATTGAGTTTGATGAGTATAAGCCCGGCTGGTATACAGGTGAGCTTACAACCCAGGGTAAGTACGAGCAGTGCTACGGCTACTTTGAGGTGCGCTGTATTCTCCCTGCTGCAACGGGTATGTGGTCAGCTTTCTGGATGATGAATGAGGGCGTTTACAAGGTTGACGGCTCGGGTAAGGACGGCACAGAGGTCGATATTTTCGAGTCAATGTACTATAAAGACCATTGGTGGGGCAACGACGCTGTTATCAGCGGTATTGTTTACGACGGATACGGTGATGATAACGGCAACGCTTCCATAGGTAAGGTATTTATGGAGGGCAACCCCTACGAGGAATATCACACCTACGGTCTTGAATGGAACGAAAACGAGTACATATTCTATGTTGACGGCTATGAAACGGGCAGACTCACCGACGGCGGCGTTTCACAGAATCCTGAGCACCTGATTCTCTCCTGCGAATTTGCAGGCTCGGACGGCGTTCAGCACTCCGACAGACACGGCACAGGCGAAATCAGCAAAACTCCCGAGGAAAACTGGCCTGCCGAGTTCATTGTTGACTATGTAAGATGCTACCAGTATAAGGATAAAGTAAACTGAAAAATCAAGGGACTTTCTCACCGAGAAAGTCCCTTGATTTTTGTTCTTTTATTTATCCTGCGGATAAACGATACCTGTCATTCTGCGGATTTCGTCCATCTGTTTTGTTATGTACAGCGTTTGCTCGGCTGTGTTTATCGGGCTTTCTTTAAGCCCGAGTGCAATGCATTCGCAAAAGTGCTTTATCTGCTCTTCAAAGCCGTTTCCTGCATAGGGCACGGAAATGTTCTTTGCTTCACCGTTGTTGAGCCTTATTTCAATTTCCTGCGGAGCATAGAAGCGTGGCAGTCTGGCGTAGCCCTTTGTGCCGTAAACGTAGCCTTCGTTGGGCTTTCTTAAAAGAATTGCACTGGAAAGGTCGGCAATTGCACCGCTTGCGTATTTCATAATAACGCAGGTGTGGCTGTCAACGCCGCCGTAGGTGTCACACTGTGCGTTGATTGCGGTTACATCCTTGCCGAGATACCAGCTTGCAAAATTCAAGCCGTAAACACCTACGTCAAGCAGGGAGCCTCCGCCGTTTTCGGGCTTGAAAACATGGTGACCCATTTCGTCCTCGTCCATAGTGTAACAGAATTTGCCTTCGACACCCATTATCTCACCGAGTTCACCGCTTTTGACTATTTCAAGCATTTTCAGCGTACCGGGCACAAGCCTTGCCCACATCGCCTCCATAAGCAGAACGTTGTTTTCCCTTGCGCAGCGGAACATTTCTTCTGCCTCTTCGGTGTTTACAGCCATCGGCTTTTCGCAGATTACGTGTTTTCCGTTATTCATCATCAGGCACGAACAGCCTATGTGCCCTGAGTGGGGTACGGCAATGTAGGCCGCATCAATAGCGTCTGACTGAGCCATTTTTTCATAGCTGTCAAAATGCACGGGTATACCGAATTCGTCGCCGAATATTTTAGCATTTTCCTTTGTTCTTGAGGCAACTGCAACCAATTCAGCCTCGGGAACATTTTTTATTGCTTGGGCGAAACGGTGGGCAATCGTGCCCGTGCCGACTATGCCAAAACGTATTCTTTTGTCCATAAGAGCACCCTACTTTTCTTCCATAACGCTCAGGTATGCGGGGCGTATAATTTTGTCCATACAGATAAGCTCTTCAATTCTGTGTGCACTCCAGCCGACTATACGGGCAACGGCAAACATAGCCGTGTAAAGCTCCTGCGGAATGCCGAGCATATCGTAAACAAAGCCGC
The DNA here is from genome assembly GCA_045605425.1 of Acutalibacteraceae bacterium. Taxonomy (GTDB): domain Bacteria; phylum Bacillota; class Clostridia; order Oscillospirales; family Acutalibacteraceae; genus UBA8612. The sequence goes on along the minus strand of JAZUQA010000002.1, from coordinate 315,879 downwards.
TGTAGAAGTCAACGTTGGGGCTTACACCCTTGTAGATGTGGCGGTATTTTGCAATAAGCTCAGGTGCCAGCTTTTCAATGCTCTCGTAGAGCATAAGGTCCTTATCTCTGCCCTTTTCGGCGGCGAGCTTTTCAACATAGCCTCTGAATACACGCTCTCTCGGGTCGGAGAGGGAATAAACGGCGTGACCCATACCGTAAACAAGACCCTTTTTGTCAAAGGCTTCCTTGTTGATGATTTTGGTAAGGTATGCCGCAACCTCTTCCTCGTCGGCGTAATCGTTTACGTGGGAGCGGATATCCTCCATCATTTCCATTACCTTTATGTTTGCGCCGCCGTGTTTGGGACCCTTGAGTGAGGACATTGCAGCTGCAATCGTTGAATAAGTGTCCGAGCCGGAAGAGGTGATAACTCTTGTTGTGAAGGTGGAGTTGTTACCGCCGCCGTGCTCCATATGAAGAATAAGTGCCGTGTCAAGCACCTTGGCTTCTGTTGCGGTGTACTTTTTGTTGGGGCGGAGCATCATCAGCAGGTTTTCTGCCGTTGAAAGGCTGGGGTCGGGGCGGTGGATAACCATGCTTTCCATGTTGTCGTAGTAGTTGAAAGCGTGGTAGGCATATACTGCAAGCATCGGAAACTGCGCAATAAGCCTGATGCACTGGCGCAGGGAATTGCTCACGCTCGTGTCAAGCATTTTGTCGTCGTAAGATGCAAGCGTGAGAAGGCTTCGTGTCATTGTGTTCATTATATCCTTGCCGGGTGCTTTCATAATTACATCTCTGGTAAAGTTTGTCGGCAGGGTGCGGCTTGAGCCTATAAAGCCCTTGAATTCGTTGAGCTGTGCTTCATCGGGCATTTCACCCATAAGCAGAAGATAGGCAATCTTTTCGTAGCCCAGCTCGGTTTCGCCGAGTCCGCCGAGCAATTCCTCCACCCTGTAGCCTCTGTACCATAGCTTGCCGTGGCAGGGTCTTTTCTCGCCGTTGCTCATTTCAAACGAGGTGATTTTGGAAATGTTTGTAAGACCTGCAATAACTCCGTTGCCGTTTTCGTCACGCAGTCCTCTCTTTACGCCGAGCTCCTTGTAAAGCGCAGGCTCAATTCTGTCGTTGCTGCGGCAGATTTCTTCTCTTTCGGCCGCATACTCAAATATGTCCTTCATCTGCACATACTCCTTTCTTCTTTCCCTTTTATTAAAATATATCAAAGGATTATAACAATATTATCAATATAATATTAACATTTTAGAATAATGTATATATATTTGTCAAGCAAAACAAAAACACCTCTGCAATTTTGGTGTTGCAGAGGTGTTTTAATTACGTATTGCGAATTAATTATTCCGTTGTGTAGTTGTCGAAATAGCCCTGAATGAATACAATCGGTGTGCCCTTGTCGCCTGAGCCGGAGGTAAGGTCGCAAAGTGAACCGATAAGGTCTGTCAGACGGCGGGGTGTTGTACCCTCGGAAGCCATCTTGCCGACAAGGTTGTCGTCCTTCTCCTGAATCTTGCCCTTGATTGCTTCCTTAAGAGCATCGCCGGAAAGAGCGGAGAATTCGTTGTCTGCAAGGTACTTGAGCTTAAGCTCGTTGGGTGTGCCCTCAAGACCGGAGGTGTAAGCAGGGGAAACAACGGGGTCTGCAAGCTCCCAGATTTTGCCGACGGGGTCTTTGAAAGCGCCGTCGCCGTAAACCATAACTTCAATTTTCTTGCCTGTTGCTGCAAAGAGCTTTTCCTGAATAGCGTCAACTACGGGCTGGCAGTCACGGGGGAAGAGCTTTACCTGGTCCTCTGTAGCCTTGTTTGAGCCGAGCAGACCGTAATCAGCGTTGAAGCCGCTGCCGTTTACGGGTGCGTTGAGGATTTCGTCAAGACCGAGCACGATTTCGCCGCCGTTAGCTTTAAGAAGGCGCTTTGTGCGTGCACGGGTGTGAATGTCACAGCAAAGTACGTTCTTTGTGTAATCAAGAATAGCCTTGGGGTTGTTTGCAAAAATGATTTCAGCCTCTGCGCCGCATTCGGTGATAAGCTGCTCGTAGTATTCTACGTAGTCAACGCCTGTGAAGGTGTGCTTCTCGTAGCCGAAAAGCTCTCTGTACTTTTCGAGTGAAAGTACATCCTTGTAGGGGTCAACGCCCTTTTCGTCAAGTGCGTCAAGGCTGATAAGGTGGTTGCCGACCTCGTCGGACGGGTAGGAGAGCATGAGCACGATTTTCTTTGCGCCCTTTGCAATGCCACGAAGGCAGATAGCAAAGCGGTTACGGCTGAGAATCGGGAAAATAACGCCGACGGTTTCGCCGCCGAATTTTGCCTTTACGTCTGCAGCAATGTCGTCAACTGTAGCGTAGTTGCCCTGTGCACGGGCAACAATGGCTTCGGTCATTGCAACAATGTCCCTGTCGTTGAACTTAAAGCCTGCGTCCTCGCTTGCCTCAAGCACGGAATTGGTAACGATTTCTACAATGTCATCGCCGTTTCTGATGATGGGGGCTCTGACACCACGTGATACTGTACCGATAGTACGGCTCATATAAAACATCTCCTTTAGAAGATAAAAAATTAACCGGAATTATAATATTGCAAAAAACAACTCAATTATTATATCACCAAGTAAACAGTTTTTCAATATTTTTTCTTTGGAAAATTTATCAGTTTTTGTATTTTTGTAAGAGCAAATTTTAGTGATATTAAATTATTTTATATCATAGGGTGTCAGCAAGCAAAAAATAAATGTCATTCCGAGCGAAGCGAAGAAACTTAACTAGAATAAAGGCTTCTTCAGCTTTACATCAGAATGACATATAGGGTTAATTGAATTTAATTACTAATTGCGCATTGCGAATTACGCATTTGAAAACTGCTTTACAAGCTGGTTGCCGAAAACGGCTGTGCCTGTCAGCAGCACGCCTTGAATTGCCGAGTCGGCTGAAATGCCCATAAGCCCGAAGGTGCAGGCAACACCGATTACAAGCAGAATTACGGGTATGTACCTGTCGCTTACAAATTTTGTTTCTTTTATAATTTTACCTATAATATTCAGCAGGGGAACTATCGCAAGCCCCTGCTCAAAAAGATAATCGCTGATATTCAATAATTTACTCCTTCCTTTTATAAAGCGGCAATCAACGCCGTTGCAACTGCGGCGGCAACCGCACCCGCAAAGCCGAGCAGAATTTTGTCCCACAGCCTTGCAGGTCGGGCGTTGAGCTTGCCTACGCTCTCCTTTAATTCGCCGAGCGTTATCAGAATGTTGTCCAGCTTTGTTGTCACAACTGCCATTTCTTCGCCGAATTTATTCGTGCGGCTGTACAGCTTTCTGATGTCTGCTTCCGCTTTTTCAATGCGGTGTTCCATTTCTTCAAGTGTCACTTTTTTACACACCTCCCGGGTATGCAACAAAGCCGCATTTTACGGTGTCCTTTGCAGAATATGTCAGCAGATAACACCCGTCAATTACCGCCACGCAAGAAGCAGCTTCTCTCGGTAAAAGCGAGCCGATACTGTTCTTTTTCGCCTTGCAGTCTGCAACGGTCTGATATACTTTTTCCGTAGTGCTGCCGTTTTTCCATACATAAGCTGCAAAATCGTTTTTATAATTGTCCCAGTCAATGAAATCATTCGGGTCGAGCAGGTTTTTGCCGTAGCCCCAGGTCGCACAGCCCTGAATTTCAACGTGCAGGTGAGCACCGCTGCTGTTGCCTGTGTTTCCCATTGTGCCAAGCTTCTGACCCGTCTTTATTTTTGTTCCTACAGGCAGCTCGGGTTTGTCCTTCATGTGTGCGTAAAGCACGCATTTTCCGTCGTCGGTGCGGTAAACAATATGGTTGCCGTAGCTTTTGCCGCAGCCGGAGGTGCGTGAAACAACGCCGTCACAGACAGCGACAAGCGTCCTGTCTGTATCGCATACACGGTCAACGCCCGTGTGATAACCGAGCTTCCAGTTTCCTTCCTTTCTGAATGCGGTTGTCTGCCTGCTTTTTCCCTTGAACGGTGAGCGGTAAATCATACTAACACCGCCTCAATCAGGTGCAGAAAATATGCTAAATACAGTTCAAAAATAAATAAGAAATGTATCATTCTTCGCACCGCCTTACCTGTATTCAATGCCCTTTTCGGTGAGCATTGCCTTGTGTGCTTCATCAATTTTTTCAAGGTTGGTTTCACCCACCTGGAACACAACGCCAAGCCCCGTGCAGTCGGCGTAGTTTTCGATTATTGCGTGAAGCGTTTCGGAAGAAAACCTTGTGGAATGGTGCAGGTAAAGCGAGCCTGAAAAGCCCTTGTCAACCGTGACATACCTTAGCGAAGTGCATTTGTTGAAGGTTGCCGTGGTTATTGAGCAGGGCATAGAAATATGAATTTTTTCCATTGAAAAGCAGTACTGGTAGGCGTAGTTGCCGCTTGTGAAGGTGCTGCCGCCGAAAACACCTCCGTCGGTAAGCGCCGTGCAGGTGTTGAAAATATAGGGCAGGGCAACATCGGATTTTATTACGGGTGCTTTGGTAAGCCCCGAAAAAGCGAAAACACCGTTTAACTGCGTTGAAGAGCGGATGTTTACTTCGCAGTTAATTAATCTGAGATTGCCCGAAACGGGAAGCGTGTTTGAGGTTGATGCAATTTTCATTGGCGTGCCGCCTATAATCTGCAGCTTCGGATAAAACGATTTTGCGTTGGTGGGTGTGGTTGTGACAGCCATTGACGTGTGGCTGAAGCACCATTCATCGCTGCAGTTGGCGTAAACCTCAAGCAGGTCGGGCATTTCATCCTCTATCTGTGTGCCTTCAATTCTTTTCCAGAGCTGCTTTTTTCCGTTGGGCAAAACCGCCGTGTTGCTTAAATCGATACCGTCGTATTCTGCTGTGTCTGCGTCAACCTCAATCAGCAGAAAAATCTCGTTCACGCCGTTGGCTTTGGTGAGCTCGGGATAGGGCAGCCACCAGCTCGGTCGGGTGTAATTTACTTCGGTGTTTTCGGTAAGAACGGGAAAACTTTCAATCTTATCAATAAGCTGTTCAACCTTTCCTTTCAGCGTTGCAAGGCTCATTCAAGCACCCCGCTTTCATCAATCATTGTTTCAATTTCGTCTGCTAAGCCTTTGATGCTTTCAACCTCACTGCGTATTCCGGCAATTTCGTCTGAAACGGCATTGATTTCGGCAAGCGCCTTGCGCATTTCCTCGATTATTGTAAAGCTGTTTTCGGGTATAATTGCTTCTTCTCCGTCAACGGATTTGTTGAACGAAATCTCAAACACGGGCGATTTGATAGTTCTTATTATGTTGTCGTTTATGTCCGTGCTGTGTGCTTCAACCTGAATCTGAAGCGTGCTGAAAAGGGTCAGCGCTTTTGGCAGAACGAAATAAATCTTTCCCCCGTCTGCGTAGCCGTAAGGGGATTTGTCGGTTATTGCGTCGCTTGAAAATTTAATCAGGTACGGGTTGGGAAAGTCTGTGCTCATACCGAAGCTCAGCGTGTAGTAGTGAATACCTGATGAGTTAAGTTCATCATTGAGCGTGATTATAAGCTGTGTGGCAGCGTGCTCGCCTATGTACTGGCTGACGCTGCTGACATCAACCGTGTTGTCGTTATTTATGTGAATAAGGCAGTCTCTCATACGGCACACCTCAATTCATCATCGTCATAGTAGTGGCGCAGATGCGCCTGGGTCTGTGTCAGCTCGCTTCGCTGGTCATAAAGCACCGACAGCTTGCGGTTAAGGTTGTCAAGTACAAAGTTTCTGCGTGCAAGCCTTGCTCGGCGTATATCCGCTCTGCAGGCCTCTATCTGTTCGTCAATCGTTTTTATGGTTTCTGAGTATTCATCGGCAAGCCGGTCAAGTGATTTTTCTGTCATTTTTACTTCCTTTCTTTTTTAGTTGTTAACGGGGATTTTGTATTCCTCGCAGTCAATAAGGTGCTTTAAAACAAGCCGTACTTTTTCCTTCCCCCGTGAAAGTGCCCTGTACATGTTGGCTGTGCTTGTTCCTTCCTTTTCTGCCGCTGCGGCAACGCTCAGCCCCTTGTACCAATGGAGCACGGCTGCCCTTTGCTCAACGGGCGAAAAATCGTTTTCGATAACGGAACGCACCACCTTGTAAAGGTCAACAACTCTTTTTTCGGGAAAGGAGATGAACTGTGCGGCGTTTTCTCTGCACCACGCTTCATAGGAAGCCTGTGACCACTCGGTGTTTACATCGTCGCCCTCTCTCATTCGTGGGTTAAGGTTGTTTTTCATTCATTCCTCCGTTTGTTTTGTAATGTTTTCCGCCGAGCCGCAATTCACCCTATGGTTGCTTGGAAAGGGCGTTTGTTACGGCTCTGATATTAATTCTATCGAACAAATGTTCGCTTGTCAAGTAGCATTTTTGCGTAATTTTTGCATTTTCACCGAAAAAATCTCCTTTCTTCTGCCGTTATTGTTGCTTTGTCGGTTGAAATATCTTAATCAATATGTTAATATGTAAAATAGTTTTAGTGTGAGGAGAATTGCTTTGAAAAGAATTATTGCTCTGCTTCTGGCTGTTAGTGCTCTTCTTTGCTTTACCGCCTGCAACGGCGATGAACCCGTCGAAGAAACTACAACCGAGGAAGCTGTTACAGAAAAGCCTGTCGAAGGCGAAAACGATACCTATAAATACCTTGAGTATTCCGACCATATCGAGCTTACCGCTTTTAAGGGATATAACTCATATATTTCACTTCCCGGTTATATCAACGGCAAGCCTGTTACTTCTTTCGGAAAAATCTTTAAAGAGAGTCTTACTCTTGTTACGATAATTATTCCGGCTACCTATACCGAAATTGAGGACGAAGCATTCTATAACGCCTGTAAACTTCAGAATCTTACGATTCATTCCGGCTCACTTAAAAGAATCGGTGCAAATGCCTTCCTCGGCTGTCAGGCTCTTAAAATTGCCAACATTCCCGATACTGTTACGGAAATTCACGAGGATGCGTTCAAATACTGTACCGAGCTTATTATTTACGGTACAGCCGGTTCCGCAGCGGAGGAATTTGCTTCAAATTTCAGCAGTGTTTATTTCCGTGATAAAAACGCCGGTGTAACCGAAGCATCAACGGAAGAAGCATCAACCGAAGAAGCATCTACGGAAGAAACTTCAACCGATGAAAACGGCACAACCGAAGCTTCCGCAACGGTTGAAAACACAACGGAAGAAAGCACAACAAACGAATGATTTTTAAAGAATAAAGCAGAAAGAATAAATAATAAAGAATAAATTTTTCCTGTAGGGGAGGCGTTTCGCCTCCCGTTTTTATTGCCATGGCCCGAATGACATTTATTATTTCTTATTTATTCTTTATTCTTTCAAAATTATAATTTTGCGGTTTACAAAACTATCACTCTTATTGTATAATAAATTTGTATGTCCGCTTAAAACCAAATTCAAGTTTGGAGGAAAGAAAATGAAAGAACTCAAATACTGGGAAAACCCGACTATTTTTAAAGAAAACAAGGAGGACGGGCACATTCTTGCTCATCCGTACGATAATTTCAGGCAGGCTGTTTACGAGGATGAAAAGCCTTACAAGAAAACACTCAACGGTCAGTGGAAATTCTATTGGCAGATGGGTGTTGATACTCTGCCGGGTGAATTCGCTTCCGTTTCGCTGGACGACAGCGGCTGGGATGATATTGACGTGCCCTCCGTCTGGCAGTTAAGAGGCTACGGCAAGCCCGTTTACCTTTGCTCCTTTATGCCCAATACCGTTTCCAAGCGCAAGAGTCAGATTCCGAAAATCAGCCATTCAAAGAACGAGGTCGGTATTTACAGAAGAAAGTTCACCGTGCCCGACAATTTCGAGGGCAGAGAAGTATTTATTCACTTCGGTGCTGTCAAATCCGCATTTTTCCTTTACATTAACGGTCAGCGTGTCGGCTACTCACAGGGCTCAATGACACCTGCCGAATTCAATATCACAAAGTACCTTGTGCCGGGCGAAAACCTTGTCACGGCAGAGGTTTACCGCTACAGCGACGGTACATACCTTGAAAATCAGGATATGTGGATTTTCAGCGGCATCTACCGTGAGGTTTATATCTATGCCGAGCCGAAAATCACAATCTGGGATTTCTACGCAAAAGCACAGCTTGACGAGGAATATAAAGACGGCAAGCTCGATGTGGAAATCAATCTCCGCAATTTTACCGACGGTGCGGCGGCAGCCTTTGCAGACGTGCTGTTTATGGAGGATAAGGAGGACCCGCAGGTTATCGGCAGCGAGCAGATTGTAATTCAGCCGGGCGAAAGCTATTTCAATTTCTCCCACGTTGTACCTAGCCCGAAGCATTGGTCTGCCGAAACACCCAACCTCTACAGGGTAAGTGTTGTACTTCGTGGTCAGGATAAAATTATATGTGTAAAAACAGTTCGCATAGGCTTCAAGCGTGTTGAAAAGAAGGGCAATGTGCTCTATATCAACGGTCAGCCTATTATCATTAAGGGTGTCAACCGCCACGATTATGACCCAGACCACGGCTGGGCAGTGCCCAGGCAGCGCTATGTTGCCGACCTTACCCTGATGAAGCAGGCAAATATCAACGCAATCCGTACCAGCCACTATCCCGATGACCCGATTTTCTACGATATGTGCGACGAAATGGGCTTTTATGTAATGGATGAAACCGACCTTGAAAGCCACGGTGTACGCCGCAAAAACTGCCCGGGTGATGACCCGAGGTGGACGGGCACCTGTGTTGACAGAGCACAGCGTATGGTGCTTCGTGACAGAAACCACCCTTGTGTCTGCTTCTGGTCACTCGGCAATGAAGCAGGTGACGGCGAAAACTTTATGTATATGCGAAAGGCTATCCTTGCCCTTGACGATACAAGGCTTATCCACTACGAGGGCGAGTTTGATTTTGACAAGTCCGACTTCATCAGCCGTATGTACCCGGTTGAAAACTATGTTGAAAAGCTCGGTAACAAGCAGGAGGTCAAGGTCAGCTTTATTGAGAATTTCCTCAATATGCTTGCAGCAGACAGCAAGCCAATCAAGCCCGAGCATTACGAAACCCGTCCCGTTATCTTCTGCGAATATGCTCACGCTATGGAAAACAGTCTGGGCAACTTCAAGGAATATATTGATGCCTTTGAAAAGTACGACAACCTCTGCGGCGGCTTTATCTGGGACTATGTTGACCAGACAATCCACGTCAACGATAACGGCGTTGAGAAATGGCTCTACGGCGGCGACTTTAAGGAAGGCGCAAGCAGCTACTATTTCTGCGCAAACGGCATTATCGGTGCGGACAGAATTCCTCACCCGTCATATTACGAGGTTAAAAAGTGCTATGCCGATGTTACCGCAAAGGCTGTTGACATCGAAAAGGGTATTTACGAGATTTTCAACAAGCACTATTTCACAAACCACACACGCTATATTCTCGATTGGTCACTCACCGAAAACGGCGAGCTGATAGGCGAGGGCACCTTCGGCACTCTCGATATTGCTCCCCGTGGTGCGCTCCAAGTGCAGGTGCCCTATGAATTTGACCAGCTTCCCAAGGGTGAGTGCGTGCTCACCTTCTCCTGGAAGCTCGGTGAGGATACCTCCTGGGCTATGAAGGGCTACGAAATGACCTTTGAGCAGTTTGTTGTAAAGCAGGCACAGCCGCTTGAAGCAGCCGAGGGTGCAGAAGCTCTTGATATTATTAGAAGCGGCAGAAACCTCACCGTAAAATCTCCCGAAATCAATGTTGAGTTTACCCACGGTATCCTTTCCTCACTTATCATAGGCGGCAAGGAAATGCTCGAAAGCGGTAAGGGTATGCGCCCCAACTTCTTCCGTGCGCTTACTGATAACGACGCCGCTTACCTCAACTTTGTTCCGATGATTAAATTTATACACCCGAAATACCTGTGGAGAGTGGCAACAAAAATCTGCAGCGTATCATCCTTCAAGGTCAAGAAGCTCTCCGATACGCAGTGCCTCGTCACGGTCAAGTGGTTTGCTCTGCCTGCCGTAAAGGTCAAGACGGAGTATATTATAAATTCAGCAGGCACGGTTGATGTGCGCCACAGCTCAATGAGCCTCTTCCTCTCCCTTCTAAAGGTCGGTATGCGCTTTGGTATGCCGCAGTCAATGCAGAATGTTGAGTGGTACGGCAGAGGTCCTCACGAGTGTTATTGCGACCGTAAGACAGGTGCAAGAATTGATACTCACTACGCAGATATAGAAGGTCTTGAGCACCGCTATATGCGTCCGCAGGAAAACGGTACACGAGTAGATGTGCGTATGCTCAAGCTCACCGATAATGATGGCAGGGGCTTCAGGTTTGATGCTCTTGACGGCGGCAGCTTTGAGTTTAACGCCAGAAACTACAGCCAGGAAAGGCTTGAAAAGGCAAAGCACCTCTACGAGCTTGAGGATGAAGATTATGTCAGTGTCGGTATTGACGGCTTCTCCTGCGGCGTCGGCGGCGATATGCCGGGCTATGCCTGCCTGCGTGAGCCGTATATTCTCCACGCATTCAAGAAATTCAGCTACGGCTACAGAATAAGCGGAGTAAAATAAAAATGGTTATAGATTTTCATGCTCACATTTTTCCCGATGCTCTTGCACCCCGTGCAAGGCAGTCGCTTGCGGACAGCACCGTGCATTTCGGCCATCCGTATACACCGCTTACCGAAATGACCCGTGACAGCTTACTTGAGCATATGGCTATGTGGGGCGTTGATATAAGCGTAATTCAGCCCGTTGTAACAAAGTCCTCGCAAACGGTTACAACCAACAATTGGGCGGCACAGGTGCAGGGCGACGGAATAGTTGCCTTCGGCGGCATTCACCCCGAAACGGATGATTATAAAAGAGATATTGATTTGGTCGCTTCCCTTGGGCTGAAAGGCATAAAGCTCCACCCCGAATATCAGCGCTTTGAGCCTGACGAAGAAAGAATGCTGCGGATTTACGATTATGCTTTTTCAAAAGAGCTTATAATTCTCCACCACGCAGGCTTTGACCCCGGTATGCCCGAGCCGTTTCATTCAGACCCCGAGCGCTTTGCAAAAATGCTCGATAAAATCAGCGGTGGAGTGTTTGTGTTGGCTCACCTGGGCAGTCAGCAGATGTGGGACAAGGTTGAAGAATACCTCGTCGGCAGAGATGTTTATTTTGACACTTCTATGGGCTTCGAGTGCTTCCCGAGTGAGCAGTTTTTGCGAATTGTGAAAAACCACGGTGCAGATAAAATTCTTTTCGGCTCGGATTCTCCTTGGAGCAATGCCTCAAAGGAGCTTGAAATTTTAAATTCTTTGCCTTTGACAGATGAGGAAAAGCAGCTTATCACAAGCGAAAACGCAAAAAGATTACTTAAAATTTAGCAGGTGATTGTCATAGCACAGGAAAAACGCTGTCCGCTTGCAAAAAAATGCGGCGGCTGTCAGCTACAGAATATGGATTATCCCCGTCAGCTTAAATTCAAGCAGGCGCAGGTTGAAAAGCTGCTCGGCAAATTTGGCAGAGTCGGCAAAATAATCGGTATGGAAAACCCGTATCACTACCGCCATAAGGTGCAGGCGGCCTTCGGCACAACCCGTGGCGGCAAAATTGTTTCGGGCGTTTATCAGAGCAGCAGCCACCGTATCGTAAACGTTGACAGCTGTATGATTGAGGATGAAAAAGCGGACGAAATCATTGTCACAATAAGAAACCTCCTCCCGAAATTCAAATTCAGACCCTATAACGAGGATACGGGCAGCGGCTTTCTTCGCCACGTTCTTATCCGCAAGGGCTACAACAGCGGCGAAATTCTTGTAGTGCTTGTCACGGCAAGTGCCGTTTTTCCGTCAAAGAACAATTTTGTCGGTGCTCTTTTAAAGGCGCATCCCGAAATAACAACAGTTGTGCAGAACATAAATTCAAAGCACACAAACCTTGTCCTCGGCGACACAAACAAAGTTCTCTACGGTAACGGCTATATTGAGGATAGCCTCTGCGGCTGCACCTTCCGTATTTCTCCGCAGTCGTTTTATCAGATTAACCCTGCCCAGACTGAAAAGCTCTATTCACTAGCTGTTGAGTACGCAGGACTTACGGGCAAGGAGCGTGTAATCGATGCCTACTGCGGCACCGGTATAATCGGCATAATTGCCTCAAAAACGGCAGGCGAGGTTATAGGCGCAGAGCTCAATGCTTCCGCCGTGCGTGACGCAAAATCAAACGCTGTAAGGAACAATGCGGATAATATCCGTTTCATCTGCGCCGATGCCGGCGAATTTATGCGTGAAATGGCAGCGGCAGGCGAAAAGGCGGACGTAGTGTTTATGGACCCTCCCCGTGCAGGCAGCGACAAACGCTTCCTTTCAAGCGTTGTCACCCTCGCCCCCGAAAAGGTGGTCTATATCTCCTGTAACCCCGAAACCCTTGAGCGTGATTTGCGGTATCTGACCAATAACGGTTATAAGGTCGTGAAAATAAGACCCGTTGATCAGTTCCCTTTTACCCTTCATACAGAAGTAGTGGTTCAGTTGACCCAACAAAAGAAATAATTTGAATAATTTCCTTTTAAGGCTTGCTTTTTTGCAGGCCTTTGTTTATAATAAATCACTGTATGATTAAACTATGCTATAATGGCGTAGAATTTGGTTTTAAGAAAGGAAAGATTTTTTAATGAGCGAATTTCTGATGAATCTTGCCGCAGTTTTTGAGAATCTCACAAACCTGCAGCTCGGTCAGGTCGTTATGTGGATTATCGGCGGCTTGTTGATTTTCCTGGCAATCAAAAAGGAAATGGAACCCACGCTTCTGCTTCCCATGGGCTTCGGCGCAATTCTCGTTAACCTGCCTATTGCGGAGGGACCCATATCTGGTGTCAGAGCGGTTATCGACTTCTTGTTCCATATCGGTATCGACTCTCATGAACTTATGCCGCTGATTCTTTTCATCGGTATCGGTGCTATGATTGACTTCGAGCCCGTTTTAACCAACCCAAAGCTGATGATATTCGGTGCGGCGGCACAGTTCGGTATCTTCTTCACTCTCTGCCTTGCATCTCTCTTCGGCTTCGACCTTAAGGACGCCGCTTCAATTGCTATCATCGGTGCGGCAGACGGCCCCACATCTATTTTCGTTGCAAATATGCTTGAGTCCAATTATATTTCTGCCATTATGGTTGCGGCTTATTCCTATATGGCTCTTGTTCCGCTGGTTCAGCCGCCTATCATCAAGCTGTGCACCACCAAGAAGGAACGCCTTATCCGTATGAAGAATACAGGCAAGAAGGTTTCCAAGACAACGAAGATTCTCTTCCCGATTATCGTTACCGTTCTTGTCGGCCTTGTTGCTCCCGATGCAACAGCCCTTATCGGTTTCCTTATGTTCGGTAACCTGCTTCGTGAGTGTGGTGTTGTAAATTCTCTTTCCGAAACCGCACAGAACGTTCTTGCAAACCTTATCACAATTTTCCTTGGTCTTACAATCGCTTCCAGAATGGTTGCTTCCGAATTCCTCCGCCTGGAAACCCTCCTTATTATGGGTCTCGGCCTTGTAGCGTTTATCGTTGATACCTTCGGCGGTATTATGATTGCAAAGCTCATCAACCTCTTCAGCAAGAACAAGATTAACCCGATGATCGGTGCAGCAGGTATTTCTGCATTCCCGATGTCGGCTCGTGTTGTTCACAAGATGGGTCTTGAAGAAGACAATCAGAACTTCCTTCTTATGCACTCCGTAGGCGTAAACGTTTCGGGTCAGGTTGCTTCCGTTATTGCGGGCGGTCTTATCCTTACACTTGTCGGTAATGCACTCGGTAACTGAAAAGGAGGATAAAGTTAATGGATACAATTATAATCAAAAAGCTCAGCGCCGATACGGCAGTTGCTCTTGAAGCTGCAGAAAACGAAACCTCTGCCGTTGCCGAGGAAAGCACGGCAGCAGAAGAAATGCAGTATGAATTCAAGGTTACTCCCGACAACTTTGTAGATGCTCTTCCCATTATGGGCACGGGTATGCTCGGCATATTCATTGTTATGGGCGTTATTATTGCCTGCGTTGCAGCGCTCAATAAGCTCACCTCGTCTGACAGAAAAGCAAAGAAGCTCGAAAAGAAAAAGGCGAAGGAAGCCGCAAAAAACAATCAGGCTCAATAATTTAAAACACAAAACAAATACGGTGATTATTCTGATGAATTTTCACCGTATTTTTATATCTTACTTTACTTGACATCTTTTCTTTTAAAGTATAAAATTCTTGTTTGTAAATATTATTTAAGGCGATGAAATATTATGAAAAAAGAGAGCTTGCTGCCACGCTTCAAGGATACCTTCCTTGAGGGTAAAAACTACAAATTCCTGTTGCTTTCAATTCTCGTAACGGGTCTTTCCTACGGCCTTTATAAAGGTTTGCTGGATAACTACCTTGCCGAAATTGTCGGTATGGGCGAAATGGACAGGGGAGTGGCAGAATTCTTCCGTGAAATCCCGGGTGTAATGCTCATCCTAATCCTTGCATTGTTCTATATGCTTTCTGCCGAAACGCTCTATAAAGCAGGCGCAATAATTATGCTTGCCGGTATGGGTATGCTCGCAATTCTTCCGCCCGGCAAGGTGCTTGTAACGCTTTCAATCTGTATGTATTCGCTTGGTGAGCATATACAGATTGGTATGAAAAATACCCTCTCGCTCAAATACGCTCGTCCCGGTCACGGCGGTGCAGCACTCGGCGCACAGAATGCCTCAAGCCAGGTCGGTACGCTTATAGGCTATATGGTTGTCGTGGTTGTTTTCTCAATGATTACCGCAAACCAGCCGTATAAACTCTTCTTCGCAATTGCCGCTGTGCTTGCCGCAGTCAGTGCCGTGCTTTCGCTACGAATTACGGGCAAAAGCGAAACGGATAAAAACAGGCGCCGTTTCTATTTACACAAGAAGTACACGAAGTACTATATGCTCGAAATGTTTTACGGCGCACGCAAGCAGGTTTTCTTCACTTTCGGCCCCTATGTGCTTATTCTCTTTTACGATGCCGATGCCGCAACAATAAGCCTTCTCTTTGCCGTTTCGGCAATTACCTGCTTCTTTGCTTCGCCCATAGTCGGCAGAATTATTGACAAAATCGGCTACAAGGTCGTTATGATTTCGGACACAATTATTCTTGTCGCTGTCTGCTTCTTTTATGGCTTTGCCCACCGCATTTTCCCGATGAATGTTGCCTACATAATCTGCTGTATTACATATATTTTAGATTCGGTTATTTCCCTTGCGTCAATGGCTTCAAACGTCTATGTTCAGGATTTGTCGGACGACCCCAACGAAATAAAGGCCACAATTTCAACGGGTGTTTCAATCAACCACCTTATTACGATTTTTATCGCTCTTTTCGGCGGCTGGATATGGCAGACACTTGGTATGGAGCTGCTGTTTATTATCTCTGCCGTGCTCGGCCTTTGCAACAGCGCCTATGCCGCAACAATCAAAACGAGCAAAAAATTGCTGAATAATAAAGAATGAGCAGGCTTTCCAAGTAAAGCAAAATAACTTTACAAAATTATGTAAATTATTAAACTCGCCGAAACAACAATCGGATTCTTGAAATTATTGATATATCAACAAAATACCGAATATAAATCAATGAAAACTCAAATATGTAAAGCTAATTGACTTTACAAGATTTTCAAATAATCAAACAAAAACTGCCTTATCTCACGTGGGATAAGGCAGTAATTTTTGGCTTTATTTTGCTAAATCATACAGGGCTTTTTCAAACAGGTCAAAGAACCTTTCAAGAAGCCTGTAATCCTCATCGTTTCCGTAAAGGCTTATTGCGGCGGTGAGTCCGCCCTTGAAGCCTACACAGGTCATAACGGCGCAGGGCTTGTTCTTTGCTGCGCCTGCAACACAGGTGTAGGTCGGCTCATTCCCGCTGAATGAGAAGGCTTTCATATCAAGCGCACCGAGGTTGCTGACGGAAAGCGAGGGGTTGCTGTAAAACATTTTGATTATCTGTTCAGCCTGTACGTAAACCATTGTTTTATATGCCGCAGATAGCAAAGGCAACCCAGTCAGACCGATTAACGGGTCTGTTTTAATCGGCATAGTGGCATCCCTTACGGCTAAAAGCGTATCGTGAACGCTGTCGCCGGTGTGTTCAACCGTACAGTTGAAAAACGAGAGCAGATTCGTGTAGCCTAGTCGGTCAGGGGCTTTTACGTGACGTCTTAAGTCGATTGCCGTTGTGACATTCAACGCACGCTCAGCAGAACTGTTTGTCAGCTCCTTGTACGCTGTCATATATGCGGCAATGAGAACATCGTTGCCCGTACAGCCGAGCTTTTTTGCAACGCTAAGCGTGGGCTTGAAGCACTCCTGGCTGAAAGTGCGGCGAATAAGAATTGTGCGGTCTGTTTTGCTCTTCTTGGTGTAAGGAAAATCACACTTGATTTTAGGTGTGATGTTGGAAAACAGCTTTTTCGCCTTGCGCCTGGTTTCGGGTGTCATGTCGGCGTACAGCTCTTCCTCCGAGCGCGGACCGCTCTTGAAATCTGTAGGGCTGATGCCCTCCGCGGTGAATTTCGTGTAGTTGCGGCAGATATCGGGAATCATTGTGAAAATACCGCCGCCGTCCATACACATATGGTTTATAAGGTAACATATATAGGTTTTGCCGTCGTGGAAAAAGAGATGAATTTTCATCTGTGTGTTGCTGCTGACGGGTATTTCCTGTGACATAAACTCATACACTTTTTCTTTTGAAAAATCACCGTGCGAGCAGGTAACAACCTCGTCTATATTGTAGGCAACAGGCTTCCAGTAAGGCGAAACGGGGTTAGCGACAAAGCGTGAGCGCAAAACAGGTGCGGCTTCAAGCAGACCGATAATTACGGTTTTGAATGCCTTTTCATCAATGGTAAAGTCGTATTCAAACTCTATGCGCTCCATTCTGTCCATATACGCACGGCACATATAGTTTATTTTGTCATAAAGCTCTGCCTTGACGGTGCGGGGTCTTCTGTTCAGGTGTGCCTCTTTGCCGACAAATGAAATATCCTTCTTTATAAGGTCGGCAATCACACGGTCGTTGTCGAGTCCGAAGTCTGAAAGCTCCTTTATTCGGCTGTCAATTGCCTTGAGTGCTTTTGCGCTTAAGGTAGCGTTGTTTTCAGCCGCATACTCAAGCAATTCTCTTTTTATTTTGTCCGTGGATGCCATTTAAGCATTCTCCTCGCTTCTGATTACGTGTGAGAAAAAGAATTCTTTTCTTTCCTCGTTGTCAATAAGCTTTACGGGCTTGACCTGGTTGAGGCTTGCACCTCTCGCCTTGAGCATTGCACGGTAATCGTCGTATGTGCCGTGGCGCAGGAATTTAACCTCGCAATGGCCGAGACTGCCGTTGCGGAATACACATTCTGCTGAGGGATTTTCGCTCATAATCTCTTCAAACAGCTCGGCGTATTCCTGCTCCTTGCTGACATCAACGGGGTTAGCTGTTTCAATAAGCATAACGTAATGACCGGGCGAGGTGTTGTGGTCGGGGTAAATGCTGTAGCCGATGAAAAGCTCGCCGAGCTGCTCTGACATTTTGCCTACGATGTGGTCAAAGGCAAGCTGTGTCATCTTTTCGCCGCTGAAGTTGGAAATCTGGTTGAGCCTGTAGCGGAAGGTTACCTTGGGCGATTCATAGTAGAAGCCTGTAACCTGTATAACGTCCTCAATTCTGTAGCGGTAGAAGCCGCTTGTGTTGGTGAGGATGATTTCATATTCCTTGCCGACCTCAAGGTCCTTGATGGTCAGAAGGTTGTCGTAACTGTCCGAATCTACGGGACGGAATTCGTAAAAGCCGTTTTGCGGAAGCATTACGTATTCGTAGCTGTTAAGCTCAATCGGCACAGCCATCATAGCTTCTGATGCAACGTAACCGAGGTAGTGGATCGGCAGGTCTGCACCGAGATAACGCTCCAGCTTCTTCTGGTAGATTGCAAGTGCGCCTGTGCCCATACCGTACATCCAGCCGAGCTTCGGCCATATTCTGCGAGCGATGGGTCCGCAATCAAAGCCCTTGCGGAATTCCTTGCGCAGCTCCTCTGCACGCTCGGGGTCGGGCTTGAGCTTTTTCTCAAGCTCCTTTCTCATTTCGGGCGGACAAACAATATCAGGGCTGATTATACCCTTTTCAATGTCGTCGCACATCTTTTCCCAGTTTTCCTCAAGATAGAAAAACATTGATTCGAGCGTTGTGATGAATATTGTGCCAAGGTAGCTTACATCTCTTCTGGGAAGGGAGAAGCGCAGTTTGAGATAATGCGAATCCATTACCGTGTCGTCGTCTGTGAACTGCAGTACCATAGGCGATGTTGCAAATACAGGCACAACCGGTTTGAGGTTGAGCAGGGGGATGGAAGAAAGGCAGCTGAGTGTTTTGCCGCATTCAACCTTTGTGCAGCCTATCTCAGCCGTGAGCAGACCTCTCTGCAGGGGCATGCTTTTGCCCTGCTGCTTGAAGTATTTGTATGCACAGCCAACGGGTGCGCTGAAGCCGAAGCACTGACACACCCACTCTGCCCAGAGTGAGAGCGGAATTGTCTTTGCCTTGCCCGTGCTGCCCGATGAACCTGCAAACCTGCGGTATGCGGCGTTGGTGAGAACCTTTTTTTCGCCCTTCGTCATGCGGGTTACATATTCGTCATAATCGGGGTAAGTGGTAAGCGGAACAATGCGTTGATAGTCGCTTATACTTTTTACGTCTGCAAAGCCGTGCTTTCTGCCGTATTCGCAGGTGCGGTTTTTTCTGATAACTGCCTTCAGAAGCAGCTCCTGAACCTTGATAGCGTGCTTTGAGTATATTTTAAGCTTGAGGTGCTCCATTCTGCCGAGCATTGAGCTGAACTCAACAGCTAATCTTTCTAATGCAGGATTCATTATTTTACTCCTTAATAATATTTTAAAAACAATACATTTTGAATTTTAACATACTTTTTTTTTACTTGTCAATAATACATGAGCACAATAAAGTAACAGTATGAGCACAATAAAACAACAAACCGACACAATTGTGTCGGTTTGAGAAGCTTATTTCTCTATGCGGAATTTTTTCCACCGTTTAACACATATAAGGCAAAGCAAAGCGCCGACGGCGGCAATGCCTGCCCAGAAGCAGACCGTAAAATTCCAGCCGAGCCTGTCCGAAATAACGGCAAAGGCGTAGGTTGAAACAGCCGAGCCGATGTATGTTGCGCTGTTGAGTATGCCCGAGGCGGTGGAAACCTTGCCAAAACGGGAAAAGTGGTAGGGGACATTGCCTATAAGCATAAGGTTTACGCCGTGCATACAGCTTGTAATAACTGCCATTGTAACAATATCGAGCGCTGCCGCCTTTGAGAAAAAGGCAATAAGTATAAGGTTGCAGGCAAGTGCGGTGATGAAGAAAACGAAGGCACTTTTAAGCTCGTTTGCAATTTTTTCACCGATTTTTGTAACAACCGTAAGGCTCAATATGCTGAATATCGGTAGTATTGCCGTTGAAAGAATTGAAACCTCGGGGCCCAGGTCAAACACTTCGGAAATATATGTCGGCATCCACGTTGTAATGCCGTCACGCAGAAAGCCCTGCAGAATAATTGCAATAAGTATCGGTATTATACCAACGGAAATGAGCGTTTTTACGGGCAGCCCGCCCTTTTCTTCGCTTCCCGTTGAAGCGGAAGAGGTGTCGGTGTATTCAAGCGATTTCGTTGCAGTAAGCCATATAAGCGCAAACACAAGACCAACCGTGCCGCAAACAGCGAAAACAGCCTTCCAATCAGAAACCGTAATGATGAGCGGAGTAACAGTATAAACGGCTATTGTTGCAGCGTATGAAGCCTGGCTTACCTTGGCGATAACTCTCGTGTAGTCCCTGCCCTTGAAGTATTCGGAAACAAGGCGCACAAGCGGCGGCCACATGAGCGCCTGAAAAAAGCCGTTGAGGCACCACAGCGCATTCATATAATATATGTTCGGCAGAAATACCATCGACAGATTAACGGCAGAAGTGCCGAAAAGACCGAAAAGTATAACGTTGTGCGGCTTGAATTTATCTCCCACAACGCCGCTTATAATCTGCCCCAGACCGTAGGTTGCAAAGCTGCCCGTAACGGCAATGCTTGCAAGCTGCTTGGTTATTCCCAAGTCTGCTATAATTTCTGCAAGCGTTGCGGCGTAGTTTATTCTCGTTATGTAGCTTACGAAATATACCGCACAGCACAGTAACGCAAGCCTCTTGGTGTTCTTCATTTCATCGCCCCGTGTCATTTTTACAGTTTGATATTATATTCTTTTTATGTTGTTTTTTCAATATAAAAATACATTTTGTGCTGTGAAATAAAAATTACATAAACCCGAATAAATAAACAAAAATCCGACGGTGGTTCAAGCCGTCGGATTTTTGCGGTTCAGAGACAAAAGTTTAATTTTGTTAAGAAATTAAACAGTATCTGTAAAGTGAATTTGGGCACAAAGCTTTGTACAAGTGTATTATATATTATTTCTGTATAAAATACAATAACCGCATTCGTGCCGAAAAAGTAGGGTAAAATTAAGGCAAACTCATATGAAAAGTACAAGCTCGGAGCGCTTATCAACGCCGGTTTTGTTCTTTGCTGCACGGATAAAGCCTTTGACCGAGGCTTCGGAAATTTTGAGCTGTTCGGCAATCTGTCTGTCGGATAGTCCGAAAACGGCAAGGCGTGCAATTTCACGCTCACGAATGGTGAGTGAAACGGAAACGTTTCTTTCAAGTATTGCGTTGTGTATTATTGTCCAGCCTGTCTGGTATTGCTTGTGAAGCTCCTTTACTTCCAGTGAGGCATCGGGGTCGACCATTGCTATCCTCTCGTCAAGCAGCTTGCCAAGCTGCCTGCGGTATTCAACAAGAGGGCCGTATAATCCGTCCGGCAGGCAAAGCGCAACCGCCTTGTCTATGTGGAATTTTGCCTGCTTTGTGTCGCCGGACTGGCTGTAGGCTATTGCACACAGAAGCCTTAAATATATCTCTGGTACAACCGTTTTGTCGGTGTGTGCCTTTGTTATCATCGGCTCTACCATATAAGGGTATAACCTTATCATACCAAGACCTCTGATATTGGGGTACTGCCTTTCGCCGGTTGCAACCTCCTGCGAACCAACAAGCATATTCTTTGCAAAATAAACTCTTGCGGCGTGGTGGGCGTCGGTGGGTAGCGTGTCAAAACGCCCTTGTGTGAACCATTCCGGGTAATCGCCCTTGGAGCGGATTGAGCTGTCGGTTACTGCAAGCGAAAGCGCAACTATATCTCTGTCCGCCTGCGTGTGGCAGTGCGCTTCGCAGATGTGCTTTTTTGCCTGCTGAAACATATTTACGTCGCCTGTCCACAACGCACAGTGGGCAAGAAGCATACCGCCGGCAATAATGGCGTAGAAGCCTGACTTCCTTTCAAGCAGGTATTGTGCGTATCTGTAAACCTTGTTCACTTCGCCCCGTCTGTAGGCTATTTCTGCGGCGAAAAGTGCCTGCGCCTCGGGGTGGGAGGCAAGGGCAAGAATGCACTCGTCTGCCGTGCCAGGCTCGGAATAAAGGTTGGTCATATCAAGAAAGGGACTCTTGCGGGGCATAGGCATATCCGCCTGTGCCTCTGCTTTTGCGCTCTTGCTTCTTCCGTCGGCAGGTCTTACCGCATCTGCCGGTATGCTCCAGTTGAGTCCGAAACGCTCAGCGCCTGGTATTTTACCCTGCCTGCAATAGTCCTGAACACGCCTTACGGAAACGTTCCATTTTTCTGCCGCCTGCTGTACGCTCATTTTATCCATAATGTCATCTCCCGATACGCAATATCCGTCGTTTGTGCGCTGAATACGAGTTTATTATACAGCGTTTGTGCGACAGATGCAAGACTTTTTGGAAATGTTTTCTTTTCAATTTTTGCAATTTTGTTGCTTTTTTGGGCGATTCAATGTGTTTGGAATGCATATTTATTAAATTTTGCAAAAAATATACAGCATTTTATGCAAAAACGCCCTCGAAATCTGCATTTTTGTTGAATATTTAGCATTTTGCGAACAAGCGCCGAAATTCGTTATGCAATGTGCTGAAAAAACGCTGATTTTTCGCCTCGGTTTTTGTTGGCTATACTTTATAAATTTATAAAAGGGTGAAATTGTGCAAAATTGTGGAAAAACCCTTGATATATAGCGGAACAAAGGAATTTTTTGCCGCTTGTGCAAACTGTTCAAAAGTTGTTCACAATTGAATTTTCCAACTGTTGACTTGCCCAAAACCCGGTGCTACGATGAAGCCACAGAGAACAACACGGCACAAACACAACAAACCACAGGGAGGTGAAAGCCGATGATAGAAGCAATCTACGGAACGGCACTCGGAACACTCTCAGCGCTGGCGTTCAACCGCATATCGGTCTTTCAGGTTCAGAAAAGAACACAGGAAACCGCAAAAATCGAAACGCTGAAAAATACGGCGCTGATAGTCGGCTGGGTCCTGCTCTCGGGAGCACTCTTCGCAGCAGTCTTCGCAAGGTACCCCGAAACAGCGGTAAGACTTGAGTCGATAGCTTACATATCAATAGCAATCTCAATCGGTGCGGTTGATATGGATATAAAGAAAATCCCAAATTCTTCTGTACTTGCCCTACTGATAGTCAGAACAGCGGCTCTAATTTATCAGATAGCAACGGGTGCACCGCTTAAAGAAACTCTTATCCCTTCACTGATAGGTCTTGCAGCAGGCTTCATTCTCTATCAGCTCCCGATGCTGATAGGAATACCGATAGGAACGGGCGATGTCAAATACAGCGCAGCAATAGGCTACTGCCTCGGAGCTTTCGGATACATACAGGCAGCGCTGATAATGGCAGTCGGACTTCTGGTTTATCTGGTTTACCTGGTGGCAACCAAAAAGGGCTCGCTTAAAACATCGGTTCCCATGGGTCCCTACCTTTCACTCGGCGCAGTTGTAACGGTGCTCTTCCCGGTTTTCGGAGAGCTTCAGACAACAGTGTTCTCACAGCTTTTTTAATCACAGGCAACTAACCCCGACGACAGGGGAAAAATAAAAAATAAAATGGAGGTAAAAAACAATGTTAAGAAAATGGTTCAAGGACGAAGAAGGCCAGGGTATGGTTGAGTACGGTCTCATCATCGGTCTTATCGCAGTCGTCGTCATTGTCGCTCTTGTAGCACTCGGCCCGAAGATCCGTGATATGTTCCAGGATGTCAACGACACGATTGACGAAATCGGCGCATCAACACCGGCAGGCACCTGATAGCTTGATATGTGCATCACCTTTTCAATCGGTTCAATGAAAAGGTTAAATAACTAAAAAGGTTCAGATTACTTAAAGGTTCAGTAAACAAAAATTATTAAAGAAAGAGACGGAGGTTTTACTAATGTTAAGAAAATGGTTCAAGGATGAAGAAGGTCAGGGTATGGTTGAGTACGGTCTCATCATCGGTCTTATCGCAGTAGTTGTAATTGTTGCCCTCGTCGCACTCGGTCCGAAGATTCGTGATATGTTCCAGGACGTCAACGACACAATCGACGAAATCGGCGCATCAACACCCGCAGGTACCTGATAGTCCGCAACCTCGCAAATCGGTTCACTAAAACATAAAGGTTCAGAGAAAACAATATATTTAAACGGTTCAGAAAACAAAACACTTACTTAAATTATAACGGAGGTTTTAATATGTTAAGAAAATGGTTTAAGGATGAAGAAGGTCAGGGTATGGTTGAGTACGGTCTCATCATCGGCCTTATAGCAGTAGTAGTTATCGTTGCTCTCGTAGCACTCGGTCCGAAGATTCGTGATATGTTCCAGGATGTAAACGACACAATCGACGAAATCGGCGCATCAACACCCGCAGGTACATAATAAAGCATAAAAACCAAATTAATAATCCTTAAGTGAGAGTTGGGGTAAGTTCGCTCGCGGAGCGAGCTTACCCCAATATTGATAAAAGAAAAAACATTTTAAATGCGGAGGTGACAGCAAAATGAAAAAGCGTCTGAAAAAGGCTTTCGGCCGTGAGGACGGTCAGTCAATGGTTGAGTTTGCGCTCATATTGCCGATATTTCTGCTCATTCTCTGCGGAATAATTGACTTCGGCTGGCTTTTCTACAATCAGCTATCGCTCAATAACGCCTGCCGTGAAGGCGCCCGTTACGCTGTCGTGCATACCGCAGAAGATGCCGATACCCAGGCAATAGTAAACCACATTGAAAATCTTTCCTCTACCGTTGTCAGCAACGACGGTGTGCGGATAACGGTTACCTACACCACACCCAACGACCCGACAGCAGGTGACATACGGGTGGATATGCAAGCGGATATTTCCTTCTTTACACCGGTGTTAAGCACGGTATTGGGTAAAGAAAAAACAATAACCTCAACGGTAATTATGAAAGTAGAATCATAAGAAAGGTGCTTGTCTGTTATGAAAAAAATTTATCTTATAGCGATGGTTATAGCACTTTTGGCAGGCCTTGCTACATACTTTTTTGCAAACGAGCTTAAAACAAGCAAAATCGTAACCGGCGTAAACGAAGCAACGGTGCTGATTGCGCTTGAGGATATAGACGAAAACACAATTCTCACCGCAGATATGTTCCAGACGGTAAAGCTGCCGCAGACCGCAGTTTCCTTCGGTACGGTAGGCGAAATAAACGATATTATCGGCTATATGTCAACCGACAGAATACTCCGTGGAGAACAGCTTATGGCAGGTAATATAATCCCCGTCGGAAGCGACAAGGCAAAGGGCAGACTTTCCTACGAGCTGGCAGACGGGAAATATGCCTATTCGGTTTGTGTTGCTATCGAAAATGCGGTTTCCTACTTTATAAAGGAAAACGATAAGATAAACATTTACGATATTATGGTTCCCGATAAGCCGCTGCTCGAAAATGTAAGAGTGCTGAAAATCGACGATTATCCTTCAAACATCCAGCAGGATGCAGGAGTTGAAATAACCAGCTTTTCGGTTATGACTCTGGAGCTTGATAAAAAGCAGATAACAAAAATGATGACAGTTGACACTCCGGATGCAAATGATGGCCGCTTCAGAGCGGTACTTGTTTCCTATGCAGAAGCCTACGAGCTTGCGGACGATATAGCCAATGCTGATGTGCCCGAGGATCAGCCCGAAGAGCCGCAGACAAACCTCGGTATGGGCGAAATCACAACAGCACCGCCCGAAGCACAGCAGTAAAGAGGGGAGGAACCGGTAATGGAAAAAATAAATCTGCTTGTTTTGTCAGATGACCTGGATTTACGCATAGAAATCAAAAACCTTGTTTGTGATGAGGACTTTGCAATCAGCGGCTATTCGGACTTCACTCCCGACGGAAAAACAAAGATTGTCAACAAATTCCCCGAGGTTGTCCTGTGCGCAGTCAAGGGTGAGGTACCCGAAAGCGTGTTTACCTTTGTTCAGGATTTGCTCGTGGTCGCAAGAGAAACAACGGTTATCCTCGTTAACGACAGCATTTCCGTTGACCTGGTCAATAAGGCAGCACAGTACGGCATTCGCAAGGTGCTCCCGATTTACGGTATCGACTCCGCTGAGTTTTCCGAGAACATAAAAACGGTTTACTCCCTCGAACAGCAGAGAGTTCTTGATAACAACGAAAGCAAAAAGGTGCGCTGTAAGGCGCTTGGCTTCTTCGGCGGTAAGGGCGGCACGGGTAAGACAACTCTTGCAATCGGCGTTGCTGCAAGTCTTGCAAAATCGGGCAAAAGAGTAATGCTGCTCGACCTTGATTTGCAGTTCGGCGATGTTGCAATGGCGCTCGATCTCGATACAAAAAACTCAATCGTTGACCTTGTTCAGGACAGAGGCGGCATAACGATAGAAAACATAAACGCCTTCGCCATTGAGCATTCAAGCGGTATGAGTGTGCTCTGTGCCCCGAAAAGCTCAGAGTTTGCGGATTTCGTAACACCCAACCATGTAGAGAAAATAATTGACATTATGCGACCCTACTACGAATACATAATCGTCGATTTTCCCTCAGCCTTTAATGATGTTACGATAACTGCCTGCGAAAACTGCGAAGAGCTTTATCTCATTTATAATAATGAAATTCTCTCACTCAATAACGCAAAAATCTGTTATACAATACTCGACCAGCTTCATCAGCGTGAAAAAATCCGTTTCGTGCTCAATAAGGTTGAAAAGAGCCTTATCAAGCAGCAGGATTTTGAAGAAATGTTTGCGCAAGGCATTTTCATCAGCATTCCTGCCGATTATCAGGCAGCATTGATGAGCGTCAACAAGGGTCAGGCGGCAACGGTTGCTCAGCCGAAATCCTCCCTTGCAAAGGGTATTGCCGATATGGCGGACAAAATAATTGAAGTTCACACAGGTATAACTCCCATAAAGGAAAAGCCGACCAAAAAGAGAGGCTTTAAGAAGAAATAAGAGGTGCTGTTATGGGACTTTTAGACAGAATAGACGGTCAGAAAAAGCTGCAGGCTCAGGTTGAAGCACAACAGACCGAGGTAAAGGAAACGGCTCAAGTCAGGGCAGAAGAAATTGTTGAAGACCCTTATCTTGAAGTCAAGCGCCGTATTCACACCGCAATCATCGACGAAATGAATAAGAGCGGCAAAACGATTACCGACCGTGACGTTATGTATAAGCTCGTTGATGACAAGGTAAATGACGACGAGTTTCTTGTTCCGAGAATTGACCGTGAAAAGGTTGCCACCCAGCTTTTTAACGATATTATGGGCTACGGTCCGATAGAAGAGCTTGTTCAGAATCCTGCCTACAGCGAAATAATGGTAAACGGTCCGGACAATGTTTATGTTGAAGAAAAGGGTAAGCTCAAGCTCACGGACATAAAGTTCAGGGATGAAGAACACCTGATGAATATTATCAACCGCATTGTTTCAAACATTGGCCGTCACGTTGACGAGGCAAGCCCGATGGTTGACGCCAGACTTGCGGACGGCTCCCGTGTAAACGCAATCATCCCTCCGCTGTCATTGGTTGGCCCCGTGCTTACAATCCGAAAGTTCGGCAAAAAGCCCATCACGGCGCAGCAGCTTTTGCAGTTCGGCTCAATGACGCCTGATATGCTTCACTTCCTTGAAGCCTGTGTCAAGGGCAAGCTCAACATAGTTGTTGCAGGCGGTACGGGCAGCGGTAAAACAACGCTTCTCAATGTTCTCTCTTCCTACATTCCCGAGGATGAGCGAATAGTCACAATCGAGGACGCAGCCGAAGTCCAGCTCAAGCAGAATCATGTAATCACGCTTGAAGCACGACCTGCTAACCTTGAGGGCAAGGGCGCAGTTACAATCCGAAACCTTGTAAAGAATGCGCTTCGTATGCGCCCCGACAGAATTATCGTCGGTGAGGTTCGTTCTGAGGAAACGCTTGATATGCTCCAGGCTATGAACACGGGTCACGACGGCTCACTCACCACAACCCACGCAAACTCGCCAAGAGATACCGTTGCAAGACTTGAAACAATGGTGCTTATGAGCGGTATGGAGCTGCCTTTAAGAGCTATCCGTGACCAGATTTCCTCGGCTATTGACCTTATCGTTCAGCAGAGCCGTCTGCGTGACGGTACAAGAAAAATAACCTCCATAACCGAAGTAATCGGCATGGAGGGTGACGTAGTAAGTATGCAGGATTTGTTCGTTTACGAAACTGACGGCACGGTTGATGCCTCGGGCAAATTCGTCGGCAAGTTCCGTGCAACGGGAGTAAGACCGAATTGCCTTGAAAAAATCAGAGGAAACGGAGTGACGGTCAACAATGAATGGTTTGCAAATTAGTATAGTAATCCTTTCCGTTGCCTTTGCGCTTCTCGGCTTCTTCCTTTGCGTAAGCATTCTCGGCGGCGTTACACAGGACAAACGCCGTGTTGAAAAGCGTGTCAATAAAATCGCAAGCAAAAAGAGCGGTCTGACCCTGCAGATTCAGCAGCGCAAGAAAAACCGAAAAAGCTCGCTTGTCAACCGTGCAATCAACGGCGGCAAGCAGTCCGTACAGCGAAAGAGGCTTATGGATACAATCTTTAACGAGCTCATCCTTGCGGATATTATGATGAAGCCCGAGGAATTCTGCCTTGTGTGGCTGGGACTTACCTTTATCCCTTCGGGGCTTGCGGCGCTTTTTAAGCTCGGGCTGATGCCCTCTGTAACGCTTGCGGCTGTCGGTGCTTTCCTGCCGATAATCTTTATAAAAATCAAAAAGGAAAACCGCAGAAAGGCCTTTGAAGCACAGCTTGGAGATACGCTGATTATGATGTGCAACGGACTAAAATCGGGCTTCTCGTTTCAGCAGACAATGGAAAACGTTGCAAGCGATATGCCTGCACCTATCGGAATGGAATTCGGCAGAGTCTGCAACGAAATCCGCTACGGCGCAACAATGGAAGAGGCGCTCAACAATATGGCGGAAAGAGTAAAAAGTGCCGACCTTATGCTGGTCGTTTCCGCCGTGCTCATACAGCGTACAACGGGCGGCAACCTTTCCGAAATACTTTCCACAATATCCGAAACCATAAGGGACAGAATTAAAATCAAAGGCGAAATCAGCTCAATCACCGCCCAGGGCAGAATGTCCGGTCTGATTATCGGCTCGCTGCCCATAGCAATAGCGGCAATACTTATGGTTGTCAACCCCGATTATATGTCAACCTTCTTCACCACAACGGCAGGCAACATAATGCTGATAGTTTCCGTTATAATGGAAATCCTCGGCTTCTTCGCCATAAGAAAGGTAGTTACAATAGAGTATTAAAACAAGAATCAAAACACGGAGGTGAGCTTTTTGGAGCTATTGGTTATTGCGTATTCGTTTCTGGCTTTTGTGCTGGTCGTGCTTGTTGCTTCCCCCTGGGGCAAAAAAATGGACAGCAAGCAAAGCCGTATCGACAGAATAAATAATTCAGTCGGTCAGCCGGTATTCAAGGAGCTTGACTCGTCTTTTTACGACAGGTTTATCGGCAAGGGCATAAAGGCTGTTTCCGAAAAGCTCAGCCGTTTTGCCCCGAAAAAGAAAAACGCAAACAAAACAAAACAGCTTGAAGCAATTAAAAAACAGCTTCGCTACGCAGGCATATTTATGGAGCCGGCAGACTTTCAGTTCATCAAATACGCTTTTCTGATTGGTGCAGTCGGTCTGACACTCGTCATAATACTTGCGGTCGATATGGAAGCGCTGATTATGCTTCTCGTGCTTATGGTAGGCGTGCTCGTAGGCGTTATGGGTCCGACAATGTACCTTCGTTCCCGTGTTACAAGCCACCAGACGGGAATAAAAAAACAGCTTCCCGATGCGATGGATTTGCTGTGTGTCTGTATTGAAGCAGGTCTCGGCTTTGATGCCGCTCTTCTTAAGGTTTCGCAGAAGCTCAAGGGCCCGTTTATCGACGAACTGCTCATAGTTTACCGTGAAATCCAGATGGGCAGAACACGCCGTGAAGCCCTGCAGAATCTGTGCGAAGCAACAAACCTTGACGAGCTGAAAACCTTCGCCTCGGCACTCGTTCAGGCAGAACAGCTCGGTATCCCGATAAATAACGTAATGCGTGCCCAGTCCGAACAGCTGCGAATTGAGCGCAGCCAGCAGGCAAAGGAAAAGGGTATGAAGGCGTCAATCAAAATGCTGCTGCCCATGCTCCTGTTTATCTTCCCCGTCGTGTTCATAATCCTGATGGGGCCGACCGTAATGAACATAATCGAAACATTTTAATTTATATAATATGAAGAAAATAATAATAAAGAAGAACTCACAGATGATTACGGACAATGCCCAAAGAGCAGATAACTTTTTTACCCGCTTCAAAGGGCTGATGTTCGTTAAAGAAATAGAAGATAATTACGCTTTGCATATAACGCCGTGCAACCAGATTCATATGCTCAATATGCGTTTTGCGCTTGATGTAATCTATCTTGACCAAAACGGCAGAGTAGTGAAGGTTGACGAAAACGTACAGCCGGGCAAAATCTGCAAAACGGTAAGAAATGCAAAAAGCGTAATCGAAATGAAGGCATCTGCCGCCGCAAAGCTCGGCATAAATCAAGGAGATGTCCTTGAAATGACGGTAGAAAAATAATCAGTATTGCGAGGGGTCATAAATGAAAAAAGCAAAGAACGATACCGCAAAGGTTAACACCAAGCCTGCGGAAAACACCAAAAAAGGTGCACCGCAAAAGGAAAAGTCACAGGGTGAGCTTCCCTTCAAAAAAGCCCTCTACGGCTACGACCCCGAAGAGGTTGCTGCATATATCGAAGAAATGAGCGCTACATACGATTCCTCTATGCGCATTCACGAGGGGAAGCTGTCCTCCCTCAAGGAAGAGCTGCTTCTTTCCAACAGGGAAAGAGATTCATATTCCGAAAAGTACAGAGATTGTAAGGCTCAGCTTGATAATCTCCTTGCAAATTCAGCACAGCCCAAGGTGCAGGACAATTCCGCAGAGTATGAGGAAACGATTGAAGCACTCAGAAAAAAGCTGGAGCTTTCTGAGCGTGAAAACGAAAACCTCAGAAAAGCGGCAGAAAGCAAAAACGAAACGAAGGCGCTCGAATATACCGACAGAATTGCCGCCCTTGAAAAGGAAAAGGCACAGCTTGCACAAACCCTACAGTCACTCCAGAATGAAAACGGCGAGCTTACAACCGTTTCGGAAAAATACAACGCCTTGTTTGATTCGTACAATTCCATTTATTCACAGTACGAAATAGTCAAAGCAAAGCTACTCACAAAAGAGGATGAGCTGAAAGCCGTCAACTCACAGCTTGAAGATAAGAGCGAAGAAATCAAAGCTCTCTATGCGGAAAACGAGGATGTGAAAAAGCTCAACGCAGAGCTTGAAATCAAATTTGGCGTGCTCGAACAGCGTGCAACCGAAAACGAAGAGGAAATAGCGAGATTAAAGGATGTCAACAAACAGCAGGCGTTTGAGTGTGCGGAAAAAATCAACACCCTCGAAAACGAGCACGCAAAGCAAAGGCTCGAATCACAAAAGGAGCTTAAAGTTCACAGCTACTATATAGAGCAGGCACAGTTAACACTCACAGAGCTGCAAAAGCAGATGAACAGAATAAAAGACTCTCTCGAATAAAAACACAAAACAGGCTGACAGGAGAAATATCTGTATGAAAAAGTTTAAATACAAAGATATAGATAAAGAAATTGCTACAGCTTTAAAAAATCACGTAAAGCAATTCGGATACAAAAAAATTGACTGTTATGCCTATAAAAAATATAAGGATTATTTTGTTTCAATTTGTTTTGACAGCGGTGATTCGGCGGTCACTACCCGTGCTTATATTAAACCGTTTTTTATTGACGATCTTTTCTGGGATGTGTTTGATATAAGCTCCAATAAGGACAGACCTATGAGTCTTCGGGCGAACGGTGCATTTACTATACACGGTATTGCTCCGGTTGAAAAAAAGAGGCAAGATAAAAGAATCTCTTGATGAAATTGACCTGATTGTGCAAACGTTGTTTAAAGAAACAGATGAGGAAATTATCAGATTTATTGACGGTTTGGGCGATGACGTTGATAACTATATTGTTGTTGCCCAACAGCTTGAACGTGATGTAAGTCTGCAAAAGATGCTGTTTTATATAAAAAATAACCGTTTTGAACAAGCTTTGGAGTTGGCAAAAGAGGAATTATCAAAAGGTAATCACGGCGGCTACGGCACAGGCGACAAGAACATATATGATTTTGTTGTTGATTATTGTAACAAGCGGTTAAAGCCGCAAGCTCCAAAGGAGAAAGCACTGATGCCAACAGATGAAAGACTTAAAACGTATAAGTTTAACGACAGCTGGTGTATAGATATTCCATATTCGTGGACAGGCGAAGTGGACGAAGACGGTACAGGCTATATGTTTTACCCTGCAAGAAGCGAGTTGACAATTAGAATAACCGATTTTTATACAAATGGAACGGCTGATGTTTTAAAAGCAACATATAATGAAACCCTACCCGAAGGCTCAAAGCCGTATGAACTCGGATTCAGCCCGGATTCTTTTGATACCTTCGCATACGAAACCTATTATTATGAAGAAGACGACCTTAAGGTTTATCGCTTTATGATAGGGTGCTGTAAAGACGGACTGCTTCTTTCTGTCAATATTTATGCACTTAACCGTGACGAATGTATAGATGCTCTCAAGTATATCAAAACCATAAGACCTAATGAAGAAAAACAAAAAAGAAAGTTTAGTTTGTTGGATAAGATAATAAAAAAGAGGTGAGAGCGGTGTCAATAATAAATCTGTTTAAAAAATTCAGAACAGAAGAAAATGCTTCACCTCGCCTGTGCTACAGAGAAAACCCTTCAGATACGCTGA
The DNA here is from genome assembly GCA_045605425.1 of Acutalibacteraceae bacterium. Classification (GTDB taxonomy): domain Bacteria; phylum Bacillota; class Clostridia; order Oscillospirales; family Acutalibacteraceae; genus UBA8612. The sequence goes on along the minus strand of JAZUQA010000002.1, from coordinate 283,561 downwards.
ATTTTGCAATATGGCATAAGTTCGACGGGTCTTATGAATCGTGGGAGCGATGGGTTGAAGGCGCAAGAGAAATTTTTGCTCTTATAAACGTTGAGCCTACAAACTGCAGTGTCGGCACTTTGAAAAAGGAACCGGGCTTGCTGAAATACAAAAGCCTTGAAAGAAGAATCGAGCGTGCCAAAAGGGAAGAAGACTCAATAAATTATATCCATTTTTACGCTTTGCCGCCCGATTATACGACGCTTGTTTTCGATGTTGTTGTGGATATGGCAACTATGATGTGGGATCACAAGCCGGACGTTACTTATTTGCGCTTTAACAAAAGCTATATATCAATTGATAATCTGGATGCGGATAAAATAATTGAAATTCTCAGGAAAATAGTTCCCGACGGCAACGGTGAAATATTTTTAATGGATAACGAAGAGTGTCCTATGATGTATCCGTCAGGGCTTAACACACCGGATTTTTATAAAACACTTGAAATTGTAAGATACTTTTAAAATGACGAAAGTGGAGGCAGCAATGAAAAAACTCAGGCATTTTGCAAAAAAAGAAGACGGAGCGGTAATGGTCATTGCCGCCTTTGGTCTTGTTGCGTTTCTTTCGCTTGTCTCTCTCGTTACCGATATGGGGCTTAAATACCACCAGAAAAGTGTTTTGCAAAGCGCAATGGATGCGGCTGCTTTGGCGGCTGTGCGCTATATGCCCGACGAGCAGACAGCCAAGCAGGTTGCCCTCGAATATGTCGAAAAAAACGGCTTCAGCACGGAGAGCGTTGTTGTCGAATTTCCCAGCAGCGAAATAGTCCGTGTTTCCGACTCCCGTGAGGGCAAAACGATTTTTGCCAGCCTTTTCAAGGTCGACTCCGTTCAGATTAACGCAAAGGCGGCGGCAAAATTTGTCAATAAAAATATGGCTATAGATTTTGATTATCTTATGTTCCACGGCGATAATTCGCAGTTTACACTTAACGGTCACTATAACCTTGGCGGCAGTATCTTCGGCAACGGCAACGTTCACGCCGACGGCGGTGCAGGCAGCGCAGTTACGGGTACTGTTTTCTCGGCAAATAACGCTACCCACAACCAGTACAGCGTAACTGTCGGCAGGCTTGAGAGCAACGTCAATTCACAGAAAATGCCCGATTTTGACGAAACTATAATGTCAATCGTGCCCGAGGTTACGGAAGGAATGTTTGAAAAGGTCTATGAAAAGCCGGCAAAGAAAAACTTTTATTTCAGCAGCTATCTTTCAGGCGCAACGATAAACTCATCTGTTTCAATTAACGGTAACACTTACTGCGCAGGCAGCCTTTCAACAGGCTATTTTTCCGATGTGCTCATTATTTACGGCGACCTCTATGTTGAAGGCGATTTTAACCCGCAATGCCCGGTTTATGTAAAGGGTAACGCCTATATCGGCGGTAACCTCACAACCACATGGAGCCGTGCTTTTAACGTCGGCGGCAACCTTTACGTTGCCGGCAACACTACTTTCCAGGGCGATGCCGCAATCAACGGCGAGTATTTCTACACGGGCGGCAACCTCAACAGAGGCTCAAACTATAAGCTCACCTGCGAGTGTGAAACCTTTGTCGGCGGTAACGTAACTCTCAACGGCCCGACAGCTTTAAACGGCGCTGTTTATTGCAGGGGTGTGTTTGACAAGCAGGGCAGCGTGGCAATGAGCACAAGGGGCAATATGTATATTTACGATACCCTGAAATTGCAAAGCGGAGGCACAACCGTAAACGGCAATATTTATGTCTGGGGCAAAAATTCCAACGAAGAAGCACCTGCGGCCGATATTGCAGGTCCGTTTACCATCAATGGCGATTTGTATAACAGAAGGCACGCTCTTTCCCTTTCGGGTCAGGGTGAATACAATATAAAAGGCGTTGTCTACAGCGGCGGAAGCATCAGCACAAACCAAGGCTCAAGCGGTATAACCTTAAGCGGCTGTATGGTAGCCGAAGACGACATCTTAATCGGTGGCAGCACCCATACCTACAACGAAGCAGGCGCCACCCTCTCGCTCTATTCACGCAGTGGCGATATAACCCTCTATTCACAGCAGGGTGGCTTTGATTTGTGGGGCATAGTCTATGCACCTAAAGGCAATGTAGCCCTCGCCTCGGGCGGTTTCGACATCCACGGCTCTATCATCGGCGATACAATAACCTGTAACCCCGGCGGACTCACAATGGGCTATAACGACCGTGAATTGCCCTACTCCAAATCAGTCAAAACCGCAGTCCTTATCGAATGAAAGAATAAAATAAATCAATTAATTAACTAACTAACTAACAAATAAATAGCGAAACTTAATTATGTATTATGTTTATATAAAACAGAGTATGTAATTCATAAAAAAATAATAATATCTGAAAATAACATATTTTTTTGTAGTGGATTTTTGGGAAAAGCCAAGCAGCCTGTCAAAGGTGATGACAGGCTGCTTGGCTGTTGTTATATCAAAAAATCAAAAGAATATTTTCTGAATTAGTTATTGCAATCCGGTTTTCATCTTCAATTTATTCAATGATTTTTTGAACTGAACTGCGAAGAGAATTGCCGTGAATGTAACAGCTATAAAGTCTGCTACGGGTTCTGCAAGGTAAACGCCCATAGTTTTGTCGGCAACGAAGCTCGGCATAATATAGATAAACGGCAGCAGAAGCACGAATTTCCTTACAACCGCAACTATAATTGAGCACGGTGCGTTACCTGTTGAAACGAAGGTCATCTGGCAGGCAATCTGAATACCGAAGAGGAACATCACACCGCAGTAAATGCGAAGTGCTTTTGAAGTGAATTCTATAAGTGATGCATCGGGTGTGAAAATGCCTGCAAAGATTTGCGGAAAAGCCATAATGAGCACCCATAAAACAGATGAATAAACCATACAGCAGACAAGAAGTAGCTTAAAGGTTTTCTTAACTCTTTCTACGTTTCCTGCCCCGTAATTGTAGCTCGAAATCGGCTGTGCACCCTGTGCTATGCCTTGCATTGGCAGCATTGCAAACTGCATTACGCTCGTCAGAATTGTCATTGCGCCGACGGCAATATCGCCGCCGTATTTGAGCAGTGACGAATTAAAGCAAACGGAAATTATGCTTTCGCTGCTCTGCATAATGAACGTTGCAAGACCGAGCGCAACGCAGGGGAAAACGAGCTTTGCGTCGATCTTCATATCCGAAACCTTCAGTTTAAGATATGTTTTTCTGCCGCAAAGGAAAGAGATTACCCATACGCAGGAAATTGCCTGAGAAATAATTGTCGCAAGCGCCGCACCCCGAACGCCCATATCAAAAACAAAAATAAATATCGGGTCAAGAATAATGTTGCTGACTGCACCTATAAGCACAGTTATCATACCGATTTTTGTAAAGCCCTGCGCATTTATGAATGCACCCATTCCAAGCGTAAGCTGAACAAAAACAGTGCCGATTGCGTAAATGTTCATATAGGCGCTTGCGTAGCCGATTGTGTTTTCGCTTGCGCCGAAGGCGAGCAGCAAATCCTCATTCCAGATCAGCAAAACCGCAGTAAGAATTGCAGAAATAATAATCTGTAGCGTGAAGCATCCGCCGAGAATTTTCTCTGCGGATTTTTTGTTGCCCATACCCATATTGATAGATGCCTTCGGAGCACCGCCCGAGCTGATAAGCGCAGCAAAAGCCGAAATAATCATAATTATCGGCATACAAACACCCACACCCGTTAACGCAAGGCTGCCTTCACCGGGAATGTGACCGATATAAATACGGTCAACGATGTTGTAAAGCATATTAACTATCTGAGCAATAACGGTGGGCACGGCCAGCTTTAACAGCAGCTTACCTATAGGCTCTGTACCCAAAAATTCTTTTTCTTTTTCCATTTTTTATTTATATCTCCCTATGTTTCCTTTTAATACATTATACACCTGCTTTTCCGCAATTTCAAGCCGTTACCTTTCTCAACAATTGTGTGAATACAAAAGTGAAAACAGCCCGCAGGTTTTGATGCCTGTGGGCTGTCGCTGTTATTTGCAACAAAACTGTCACACATCAGGTGCAACAGCTTTATTTTATATATTCTTTTGCTTTTTCAAAAAGCTCTGCTCTGTTTGCGGTTTCGAGCTTGCGGTATATTGCTGCCGTATGTTTTTTGATTGTGCTTTCGGTTACGAAAAGCGTATCGGCAATAACCTTACGTTTTTTGTTTTCGAGCAGGATGCGCAGCACCTCTTTTTCTCTTTGAGAAAGAGTGTCTACTGCACCCCAGCTTTTCATAATGCTTTCAATCTGTTCGCTTGTGAACGCTTTGATTGTTTCAGACGTTTCTGTGTGCTGTTCGGTTAACGCAACAGCTTCCTTGGGCGTGTCGGTTATTCCGTAATCCTGCAAAATCGAATAGAGTAAAAGTATCATTCCTTCGGTTACGATATATGAAATTGAAAGGAACTCAAAGCTTGAATGAATCATGTTTTCAACAAGCCATATTGCAATGTTTCCGATTACAACAAACGCAAGAAATACGGTGTGCTTGCTTGAAACAACGGTTTTTTTGACTGCGGTATGAGCAATTACAGCAACCATTGCAACGAAATATGCAAAAAGGAAAACCTTATAAACCGGGTGAAGCGGACCGTATTCTTTAATCAGTACGGGATAACCGTCGACAAATCCAAGCGACACATCTTTATAATATATCGGCAGAAAGCCTCCGCTTGCGGCAATCAAAAACATAACCGTGTTAACTGCAGCAAGAACTTTCGGAAGCCATTTGGGATAAGTAAAGCGTGACAGAGTCATTATCATCATCAAAAGAGAAAACGGAAGAAAAACGTTGCCGAGATATGCAATTCTGTTTGCCCACAGTGCTGCATTGAGTGTATCAGAAAGGGATAACAAGAAATAGCCGATATCACAAACGGCAACCGATGCAAAAAGATGTCCGAGCCATTTGTCGTGCTTGCGGTCAACAAAGTAATAAATACCTATCATAACCAGCGAAACAGCCATTGCTATGCCGTAAACGGTTGACATATTATCCCTCCCCACAATTTACTATTAAAAATCTTACCACAATTAATTGTAACTGTCAAATCACAATCCATTTGTGCAACAGCAACAAATCGATATACTGTTTTTTGACACGGTAGCCCTAAAGGTAGCCCTTTTCAGGATGAAGTAGCCTCAAAGGCTACTTATTTTTATAGGTGAGAAATAATAAAATTTAATTACTAAAAGATTTCTCATATAAGAAAGGGGAAATATGATATGGGACTTATTAAAGCAGGTATAGGAGCACTCGGCGGAACATTGGCAGACCAGTGGAAGGAATTTTTCTACTGCGATTCGCTTGAAAACGACGTGCTTATGGTCAAGGGTTCAAAGCGTGTCAGCGGCAGAAGCTCCAACACCAAGGCTAACGACAACATAATTTCAAACGGCTCAGGTATTGCCGTTGCTGACGGTCAGTGTATGATTATCGTCGAGCAGGGTAAGGTTGTTGAGGTTTGTGCAGAGCCCGGTGAATTCACCTATGATTCTTCAACAGAGCCTTCAATCTTCACAGGTAAGCTCGGCGACACAATAAAGGAAACTTTCAGAACAGTCGGTAAGAGATTTACTTACGGCGGCGATACAGGCAAGGATCAACGTGTTTACTACTTCAACACTAAGGAGATTCTTGATAATAAATTCGGCACGCCCAACCCCTTTATGTTCGAGGTTGTCAACAAGAGAATAGGTATGGCAAGAACCGTACAGGTAAGATGCAACGGTGTCTATTCCTACAAAATTACTGACCCGCTTCTTTTCTACACAAAGATAGCAGGTAATGTTGACGACGAATACAGACGAGAAGAAATTGATATGCAGCTCAAGACAGAGTTTATCTCTGCGCTTCAGCCTGCATTTGCAAGACTGACAGAGCTTGAGCTTCGCCCTGCACAGATTCCTGCACACACGACTGAGCTTAAGGATGCAATGAATGCGGCACTTAAATCCGAGTGGACAGACCGCAGAGGTATTTCCGTTGAGTCTATTGCGCTTAATCCCATTACCCTCACAGACGAGGATATGAAGAAGATTACGCAGATGGAAGATGCCGCAACAATGGGCTCAAATCCGTTTATGATGGCAGGCAGAATGACTGATGCACAGGCAAACGCAATGGAAGCGGCAGCCAACAACCCCAACGGCGCAATGAACGGCTTTATGGGCTTTAATATGGCTATGGGTGCTAACGGTGGCTTCAATGCGGCACAGATGTACCAGGCAGGTGTTGCGCAGCAACAGCAGTTTGCTCAACAGCAGCAGGTAGCACCGACACCTTCTGCCGACGGCTGGAAATGCGCCTGCGGTGCAACCGTAAGCGGTAAATTCTGCACGGAATGCGGAGCAAAGAAGCCCGAAGCAGAGGGCTGGACTTGCTCCTGCGGAGCAGTAAACAAAGGCAAATTCTGCCCCAACTGCGGACAGAAAAAGCCCGAGGGTGCACCGCTTTACCAGTGTGACAAATGCGGCTGGAAGCCCGAAGACCCCCACAATCCCCCGAAGTTCTGCCCCGAATGCGGCGACACCTTCGATTCAAGCGATATCAATAAATTATTATAAAGGAGATTTTAATTATGGGACTTTTTGACAAGAAATATTGTGACATTTGCGGCGACAAAATCGGACTTTTGGGCAACAGAAAACTCGAAGACGGCAATATGTGCAAGGACTGTGCAAGGAAGCTGTCACCCTTCTTCAGCGAAAGAAGAAGCTCAACTGTTAACGAAATCAAACAGCAGCTTGAATACAGAGAGCAGAACAAGCAGATTCTTGCAGGCTTTTCACCGATGTTCACCTTTGGTGAGGACGACAAAATTTATATCGACCCGATGAAGCAGAGCTTTGTTGTTTCACGCCGTAATCCCGGAAGCTGGAGCGACGAAAACCCCGATGTTATCCCGCTTTCAAGTGTTACGGGCTGTAACCTCAGAGTAGATGAAGACCGTGAAGAAATCTATACACAGGGCAAGGACGGCGAGGAAGTAAGCTACAATCCGCCCAGATACAAGTTTACATACGATTTCTATATTGACATCAAGGTTAATAACCCCTATTTTGATGAAATCACAGCAAAGCTCAACGATAACGAGGTTGAGGGTATCGGCACAATGGAATATAACCGCAATCAGCAGATGGCGCAGCAGGTTATAAACAACCTCACACAGAACGGTAATGCAGGTATGGGTATGACCGGCGGCTATAATCAGCCTATGAATAACGGTATGCCTATGAATCAGGGCTATGCTCCTGCAGGTGCTTACGGTCAGCCTAATCCTTATGCACAGCCTCAGCCTAACCAGTATGCACAGCCCAATCCTTACGCTCAGCAGAATGCTTATGCACAGCAGCCTAATCCTTATGCTCAGCAGAATCAGTATAATCAGCCTCCCGTACAGCAGCCTGTATCACAGAGTTGGGTATGTCCCTCATGTCAGGCAAATAACGACGGCGGCAGATTCTGTGCATTCTGCGGCACACCTAAACAGTAATGAACAAAATGAAGGCTGTGATAATCATAGTTTCGGTGGTTGTTTTGATTTCTGCCGTTGCGGCAGGCGTTTGGTATTACAAAACCAAGTTCTATGTACCGGATAAAAACGGTATGGTTTATTCTCAGACAGATACAAATAAGCAAGGAGATGATTAACCTTGTCAACAATTCTTGAACAGAAATGTCCGTGCTGCGGCGGTGCGGTTGAATTTAACACCGGTGCACAAAGGCTCAAATGCCCTTACTGCGACACCGAGTTTGATATTACCGCTATGCCCGAAGATACATCAAATCAGGTTGAGCAAATCAACTGGAATTCGCAGGGCGCACAGTGGGGCACAGGCGAAACAGACGGTATGAGCGTTTATGCCTGCAATTCCTGCGGCGGTGAAATTGTTGCCGACACAACAACGGGTGCAACAACCTGCCCTTACTGCGGCAATCAGGTTGTTATGAAGGGACAGTTTTCGGGAGCATTGAAGCCGGACCTTGTAATTCCTTTCAAGCTTGATAAAAAAGCGGCAAAGGAAGCACTCAAAAAGCATATCTCAACCAAAAAATTTGTGCCGAAATCATTCCTTACCGATAACCGCCTTGAAGAAATCAAGGGCGTTTATGTGCCGCACTGGCTCTTTACCTGTGATGCAATCGGCAACGCAAGCTATAAAGCAAAGAAAATCAGAAAATGGTCGGACGAAAATTACGAATATACCGAAACCTCGTATTTTGACGTTTACAGAAGCGGTAACATAGGCTTTGACAACATTCCCGTTGACGGCTCAACCAAAATGCCCGACGACCTTATGGAATCCGTTGAGCCCTTTGATTTGTCGCAGGCTGTCGATTTCAACACCGCATATCTCGCAGGCTATCTTGCGGACAAATACGATGTCACGGCAGAAGAAAGTATGCCCAGAGCCAATGAAAGAATCAGACAGAGCATTATTGATTCGTTCAAGGAAACCGTAAAGGGCTATGACGAGGTTGAAAATCAGGGCGCAAATATGAACGTTGCCAACGGCATTTACAAATACGCACTCTATCCCGTGTGGCTTCTCAACACAAAGTGGAACGGTGAGAATTTCACCTTTGCAATGAACGGACAGACGGGTAAATTCGTCGGCAATATCCCCACAGATAAAAAAGCCGTCACCAAGGCTTCTCTGTTACTCGGTGCAGGCATAGGCGCAGTAATTTACGGCCTTATGTGGCTGATAGAGCTGCTTTAAGGAGGTGCGGAAAATATGACTAAAAAGATTTTTGCAATAATTATTGCAGCTCTGATTTGTGCTTCATTCGTGTTCTCTGCATCTGCTTACACTCAGCAGTATGTAATAGACTACGCCGATAAGCTCTCTTCAAGTGAAATTGAAGGACTTGATTTGTTTGCCGAAAAGATTGAAGCTGCTTACGGCGTTACCGTACTTTTTTGCATAACCGAAGGTACGGGCGATGTAACCGCCGATGAATTTGCATCAGGAACATATTCAGATTACACAGATAACGAAAACGGTATAATTCTCGTTCACGATGATTGGAACAAAGCATATTCCGTATTCACTTCGGGCAACGCAGATGAATATTTCAGCGATGCCGCCGTTGACAGCATGACTGATGCTTATGATACTGACGACAGCTATTACGGCGGAATTTACGCCTGCTATGAGCTGGCAGAAGAATATCTTGAAAACGGATATTCCGGCGGATATGTTAATGACTCAGAGCCATTGAATAACGATACCGATACAACAGGAGCAATCGAAGAAAAGGACGGCGTTTCAATTATATGGCTGCCCGTTTCGCTTCTGATAGGTCTGCTTGTCGGCTTCCTTATCATTAACGGCATCGCCTCAAAAAACAAGTCGGTAAAAATGCAGGAAAATGCAACCGTTTATACCCGGCCGGGCAGTATGGTTATAACAGGAAGTGCGGACAATTTCCTTTATAACAACATTGAACGCAGAGAAAAGCCCAAGCAAACTGAGAACAAGCAAAATTAACAAGGGTGACGAGTATAATCCGAACTCGCCCAAAAGAGTGAATTTTTTCGGCTTTTCGGCGTTTCGGACTTGAAAGGCGACAGCCTGTCGGCACCCTCAACATCCAAAAATCCATCAAAAATTCGCACTTTTGGGTCACAGATTTTTTGCGAAGCGGATTTTTGGCATATCAAGGCACAAAACGCAGTAAATCCTAACGGATTTACGAGTATTTTAACGAAGGGATGGCGAAAATCCGCCCCGCAAAAAATGGGTTCAGATTATACTCGCCACCCTATGGAGGAAACGATATGGATTTTATCGGCAAGTGGAAATTTCACTCGATAGGAGTATTCAACGATAATGACGAGCTTGTTTATCTGACAGCAGAAGGGTATCTTGATTCACCTATGCTTTACATAGATGAAACAGATGAAGATGCCGTTGACGAAGAAATGAAGGAGCGCAAAAAGATTATCGGTATGCAGATTAAAATATGCGATGACGGCAAAATGTATATGCTTATGCCGCTGCCCGAGGGTGTGTCGCAGGCTGAGGTGGATAAAGCGGTTGCAGCGGGATATTTCACTCTCGTTGACGGTATGATTGCCGACTCACCAATGAAGTGGGAACTGCGTGACGGTGAGCTTTGTTACGACACAGGAATTACGGGCGAGGTTTTTGACGAAGAAGCTCAATCATGGATAAAGGCGCTTGACGAAAGCGGATACTTTACCTTTATGAATTACAGATTTATCAAAGAATAGGAGGAATTACCAATGGGATTATTTGATTCACTTAAAAGGCAGGCAGAATCCGCACTTAAAAGAGAGATTTCACAAGGAATTAACAAGGCGGTAAACAATGCCGTGCAGGCAGTGGGTAAGGGAAGAAACCACACCGAAACCTTTACCTTTGCTTCACTTCCGACAAACGTTGCCGAGCTTAAAGCTCTGCCCGAAGCAAGCCTTGATTCCGCCTTCAAAACAACGGCACTCACTCTTGCGGCTTTGTGCAATTATGAGCACAACCCCGACGCGACAATTGAAATGCTCAACTTCTTAAAAGGTCCGGGCGAAGTCAGCGGCTTTGAAAAGCAATTTATCAAAGAGCATCTCGGCTCCGAGGGATACAAAGCACGCTCATATTTCGAAGGCGCAACACCGCAGAACAGCTATAAGCCCAACGTGCCCTATAAAATTACCGTTATCGAAAATCCATATTCCTTTGATAATGAGGATTGGGCAACGCTTTACGTTCACAGTGGCGGTGCAGATAACCCCAGACCCATGAAGCTGCGCAGAAAACCCTCAACAGGCCAGTGGTTCTTGGTTGAAATCCAGTGCCTCGAGGATATCCGTGTGCCCGTAGAAGAAAATCCCTGGGCATAAATTAAACAAAGGAGATATTACCATGAAAAAATTACTTGCAGTTCTTCTCGCACTTGCAATGTTGTTTTCCTTTGCCGCCTGCGGCGAAGATACTCCCGAAAAGCCCGACAACACAAAACAGCCGTCTGCCAATTCCGATGCAGCCATTGAAGCATCGCTCTTTACCGTTGATTTTGGCGGCGACTGGATAAATATTGAAGATGACTTCAAGAATGAAGAAGGCTACTCCAAGGCTGTTCTTCAGATTCTTGACCCTGAGGACAACGAATATTACTTGGTCGAGGCAACAATCAGCGTTGAAATTGACGAGCCCTACGATTTCCGTGAGGACCTTGTATACTACGGCTTCAATCAGTATGAATACAAGGAAAACAACGCTTATGAAACTGTAAAGGTCGGCGGTGTTGACCTTCTTAAGTATGACGACGGCGATGACACACTCGTTTATTTCAACCGTGTTGAAAATGCAAACGCATCGGTCTATGTTGAGTTTGATGCAACAGACACCGGCGACAGCCGTATTCAGGCTCTTCTTGACGGCATAACCTTCACTCTTGAGGATATCGGAAACGAAGACGGTCCTTGGGAGTGGGAAGGCGAAAGATTCTCGGCTGATGATGCAAGCATAAATGCCGGATCATCTACCGTTACTTCAACATTCGTACCCTTTGAAGCACCCGTTACAACCTTTGAAACCTTTGACCATTCCGTTGCAGCAATCGGTGACAGAGTTTATGTTCTTGTTGACGGCGAGCTCAGCGAATGTCATTATGACGGTACAACTCTTGCCTTTGTTAACAAAATCGAGCTTCCCGAAGACGATTACGACAGAATTGAAGCAACAGCCGACGGCACACTTTGGGTCAGCGGCTCGATGAATGACATTCTCTGCATCAAGGACGGCAAGGCAGTTGCAACATACGAAGACATTGACAACCTTGCGATTCATCCGTCAGGTGCCTGGGGTGTGAATTTCTTCACTTCCAACGAATGTGCAATTGTTACCTTCAACGGCAGTACTTACTCTTCAACTCCCGTAACCTTCAAAGAAGCGGATACAATAATGCAGCTCTGCGTTGATGAAAACAATATTTATGTCTGTGCAAATGCTGCAGACGACAGCGGACATAAGGTATTTATTTACAACAAAGACGGTGTTCTTCAGAAAACTCTCTGTGATGCCGAAGGTGAAGGACTCGGCAGCGTTACTTTTGTAACTCAGACTGCAAACGGTTACATCGCTTTTGACGGCAATATGAGAGATGTTCTTCTTTGGGATAACAGCGGTACATTTATTTCCGAAATCTCCGACGGCGACCTGTTCAGCACAAATTACCCGTGGTTCTGCGATTCCGCAGTTCTTGACGACGGAAGTATTATTACAATTATGACAGATGAACGTGAAGACCGTTCGGCAACAGAGGTTGTTGCGTTCATCGTCAAAGGATTCTGATGTTAATGGGTAAGTTAAAAAGAATTATCGGCATATTACTGGTTTTGTGTTTCACGGTTGCTTTTACCTCTTGCGGAGAAGATTCTCCGCAGGGGGTTACTCCAAACGAAACAACACAGACTGCCGAAAATGAAATAAGCGAAGAAATAACCGTTCTTTCACTCAACAAGGAATATATCTCCCATTATGAATGGTATGAGGATCATCCAAAAATGCTTGTAAGAAGCGAATATACGGATGTTACCCTTGACAAATCAATGGAGAAAAAATATCCGCTTCTTGCCAAAGCTCTCACGGAAACCTCCGCTATGAGAAAAAGAGCAATGGAAGAAGAAAAGGATAATTTCATCGTTACTGCTACCGAAGAATTTTTGAACGACAGTGAAGCTTTTTCAACCTATGTTTCGACTCTTGATGTTCAGGTACGCCGTGCCGACAGCGTTGCCGTCAGTTTTGTTGAAGATTACAATTCGGAAACTGACAGAGCATTCAACTGCCTTAATTACGACACAAAAAGCGGAAATTTGCTTGCTCTTTCCGATGTTGTAACGGATGTTTCAAAGCTTCCGTCAATCGTTGAAAAAGAAGTTACAAGCCGTATTTTTCAAGGTGACTCCGATGTCGAAACCGCCATTCCCGATTATTTCAAAAACACTCCGGAAGAGGATATCACATGGGTGCTTGAATATAACGGCATAACCTTTTATTTCGAGCCCGGTGCTGTTGCTCCCACAAATTTCGGTATTCAGACAGCAACGGCGACCTTTGCAGAGCATCCCGATTTGTTCAAAGAAAAATATACTGCCGTACCGGATGCCTATGTTGTAAGCCTGCCCTTATCGTCACCGTTCTTTACCGACATCACGGGTGACAAGCGTGCGGATGAGCTTACCGTTTCGGGTAACTATGACCCCGACGGCAGATATTATTATACGCTCGGAATAAATTCGGAAAGCTCAAGCTATGAGGTAGATTGGTTTTCCTATGACCTGAATCCGTATTATGTCAAAACCGCAGACGGCGACAGCTCCCTCTATGTTTTCAGCGAGGAAAGCGAAGAGGAAGACCGCCAGATGATTCTGTGCGTATTCAGCCTCAAAAACGGCGAAATCAAACAAATAAGCGAAACGGACACAGATGTGCTATACAAAGGTAACAACGTGTTTGCCGTACCTACAGACCCGGATATGCTTATTTCAGCTGTAAAAAATTAATACCCCAAAACATAAACAGGTGCAACGAGAGTTTATTCCCGTTGCACCTGTTTGCGTTTTAAAAAATTATTTTTTGTTATTTATACCTGAGTTCTCTCAAAGTGTTTTGCTCGTTGATAATAAAAAACTAAATTCAGCTTTTGTACTAGAAAAATTCAAATAAAAAGTCAAAGCAGATTTCCAAATGATATAAAAAGTATAAATCTCCAAGTTTCACATATCCTAACAACACAATTTGAAAATTTGTGTAGGGGCGGATGAATATCCGCCCGAATTAACGCAATGTAAAGCAAGGAGAAAGATATTTTTATGAAAGCAACAGGAATTGTTCGCAGAATTGACGACCTTGGCAGAGTCGTCATCCCCAAAGAAATTCGCCGCACAATGCGTATCCGTGAAGGCGACCTGTTACATACATCATTGACAGTGTCCGAAAAGTTCCTTTTCGGTATGACAGAATTCAATAACAGATTAAATCAAGTGTCCTGACCCAAAATGACACTTAATTTTTGCCGTTATCGGCAAAAACTGTTTCGAAACACGAGAGTAAACCAATTGATATCTTGCCGATAATGTGATATACTATTGTCAGAACCAAAGGAGTGAAGAAAATGAAATACCTTTCAGTTAAAGAAATTGCCTTGAAATGGAACACTTCTGAGCGCAGTGTTCGTAATTACTGTGCAGAGGGAAGAGTGGAAGGTGCGTTTCTGACAGGCAAAACATGGAATATACCTGAAAACGCAGTGAAGCCTGACAGAACAAATAAAAAGAGCGATGCACCAAAAAACATTGCTTGAAGTTCTCAAAGCCGAGAAAAAGAGTGGCTCCAAGGGTGGCATTTACCACAAAATTCAGATTGAGCTGACCTATAACTCCAATCATATCGAAGGAAGCCGTCTGACTCACGACCAGACACGATATATCTTTGAAACTAACACAATAGGAATTGCCGAAGAGGGTGTAAGAGTTGATGACATTGTCGAAACGGTAAATCATTTTCGTTGCATTGATGAGGTAATAGACAATGCAACCTTGCAGCTCAGTGAAAAGTTCATTAAATCGCTACATTTCATTCTCAAAACGGGTACAAGCGACAGCAAGCTGGATTGGTTTACTGTTGGTGATTACAAAAAGCTTCCCAATGAAGTCGGAGGAAGAGATACCACTCTCTCGGAAAACGTTGACTACGAGATGAAGAAACTTCTGGCAAACTACAATGCTAACAAAGAAAAAACTCTTCACGATATTATTGAGTTTCATGTTCAGTTTGGGCGCATCCACCCGTTTCAGGACGGCAATGGCAGAATTGGCAGGCTGATTATGCTCAAAGAGTGCCTCAAACACAATATCGTTCCGTTTATTATTGAGGATGATATAAAGCTGTTCTATTACAGAGGTCTCAAAGAATGGAGCGCAGAAAAAGGCTATCTCACAGACACCTGCTTATCTCAGCAGGATAAGTTCAAAAAGTATCTTGAATACTTTAGAATCAAATTTGATGATTAATTATCTTCAAAATGATTACAGCCCGCAGACACAAAACCTGCGGGCTGTCGCTGTTTTCTTCGGTTGTCTTTGCAAATGCATCCAAAGCAAAATTTGCACTGTATCTGAAGCCTGTTTTGTAGCTGTTAAAATCAATGTCTCCGGAGATGATTACCCACAAATCAACATACTCTAAACACAGCTTTTTCTCGCCGCCTGTGAGCTTTGTTCTGAGTTCGGTTTCTATCTCACAAAGTTTGCCACATGCGATGAATCCGAACACAATTAACTTGATAGGTGGTGCCTTGGGATTTGTTGTTTTAATACTAATTAAGGAGTAATTGTTTAATATTAATGAGACTCTAAAGCAAGTTATATTGCTAAAAGATAGCTTTGAATTTTATAACCAAATAACAATAACCCCCGGCTTAATCAGGGGTTATTGCATATACTTCAGTTATCAGTGTTTCTGCTATTTACAGCCTATTTGCTTATCTTGTAATTATCTAATTAACTGAAATGCGGTTAAATTTTGTTCAAATAGTGAATTGAAGAAATAATGCTCGGCTAAAAAATCACTTTAGGTTTCATTGCGTAGAACTAATGGTTCTTATCAACATATTTCCCAAAGTTATTAAAACCTAAGTTATTTGAATTTTTTGACCACAAAGTCGACCATTAAAATTTGGCGTGTATATCAAATCGAGTTGTTGCCTCATTGTGTCAAACGATGGGTGAACATAAACATCTAAAGATATATTTACGGTGGAATGACCCAACAACCGGCTTAACGCTTTGGCGTCCATTCCGAATTCAGCACACCTTGTCGCAAAGGTATGCCTAAGTGTGTGAAAGTTCACCACCTCAAGTCCATTCCTTTTAAGCATTTTTCTGAAGTTATAATCGAATGTCCTTGGTGAAACAAATTTCTCATTTTCAGAAACAACAAATACTGATTTTCGATTTTCAAACGCCTTACTCAAAATGCTTATCAATGTTTCTGTCATAGGTAAATCTCTTTGAGATGACCGTGTTTTTGGTGTATCAAGAATTAATTTGGTTTTCTGCTCTGAGGTGCCGTCATAAACCCTGGAAATTGTATGCCTTATGTGGATAAGGCGATTGTTAAAATCAATATCACTCCAACGTAAAGCGCAAACCTCTCCGATACGCATCCCCGTATTGAGTGCAATTAATGTCCCCATGGCTACAAGGTGCTGCTCACAAAGTAAAACATCTAAAAGCCTGCTTTCTTCTTCTTGACTTAAAATTCTTGGCTTGTTTTTTGGAATAATAGGCTTATTTATAGGCGTTTTTAACGGTAAGCACAACCCTTCTGCACAAGCGAACTTTATTGCAGATTCAATTATTATTGCCATTGTTTTAACATATGACGGCGAAAGTCCCTTGCCGGATTTTATTCCGCCGCTTTTAATTTTTTCATCCAAAAAAGAGTTTATAATAATCGAGTTGATTTGCGAGACTCTTAAACCACCGAGCAATGGAATAATATGAGTTTCTGTTATATTACGATATTTTGCTTGAGTTGCACCTTTGAGTCGTACTTGGTTAGCCTTCAACCAAAATTCTATAACATCGGAAACTCTAACATCCTTATGATACAACACGTTCTGTGTCGTTTCTGTTTTTGAATGCTCCAATTTTAATTTGCATTCGGTATAAGTCTTTGCATATACGGAGCTGTATTTTACAGAACCGTCGTTCTTATATCCGTTCTTATAACGGCCTTCCCAACGACCATCTTTTCTTTTGTGAATGCTGTCTCCTCTTCTTGACATAATCATATCCCTTTCTGTTTATTAGAAATATTTGACCCAAATTCTGACCACAATTCATAATAAACTTGAAATCCATTTATATACAAATTTTATATTTTAAAGTCAAAGAAGGATAAATTTGCTTGACATGTTAAAAAAGTGATGTTATAATTACTCCAAATCTCAACAAATTTCTGCATATCTTTGCATTTTAGAACCATTAGTTCTACGCAATAGTTTTTTATTATGACTTTAGTTGCTTTCGGGGCGATGTGAGCGGTATATTGCCGATTACATAGATAAATTTTTTTGAGTACGGAGGATAAAAAATGAACTTCAAAAAAACGAATAAAAGCCGTTTGTTTGGTCGTGTTATCTCAATGCTTATGGTTTTGTGCTTTGTATGCGGCACAGCGATCTTTGCAAACGCAGCAGGTGAAAACGAGTCTGTAATGTTTTCAAGAGAAGGTGTCGTTCAGATTCAGCTCTGGTTTAACGATACAAAAACCTTAAGAGAATTTTATCTTAAAGCCGGTACAGGATTCCTTATTAACGAGAATACTGTTGTCACATGTCAGCATGTTGTTGACGGCTTTGATAATGAAACCTACAGAGAGTGGGCAAAAATGGTAAACGCCGAGTTTGGTACAAAGTATACGGCTGGCGACATAGAAGAAGAAATGGAAATAAGAGTCAGCGTATACCGTGACGTTTATGTTCTGGCAACCATTAAAAAAGCAAGCTATGAGATGGATTACGCTGTTTTGACGCTTAAAGAGAATATTGTTAACAGAACGCCCCTCAAGCTTCGTGACAGCTCCACACTCGTTCAAACAGAAGAGGTCTATGCTCTTGGATTTCCCGATGATATGGAGGCTGTACAGGTAAATGGCGTACAGTATTATGAGCCGACGGATGTTACGATTACCAGCGGCAGAGTCAATAAGATGGGCGAATCAGATTATTTCACAGATAGTCGATACCTTAAGGGCGTTAGAGTCGTTGAGAGTAGCGCTACAATAGCATCCGGTAACTCTGGTGGACCTCTGATTGATGCTGACGGTAGCGTTGTCGGAATAAATGCCCACGCTGATGGTACCAGAAACCTTGCAGTAGCAAGTAAAAACCTTATTGATGTACTAGATGCATTGGGTATAACCTATGTTTCCGCTGATGCTCCCGATTTCGTTATCGACGAGACCTCCACAGCCGCTCCTGCTGCGACAACCGTACCGCAAGACATCACTCAGGATGCAGTGGCACAGCCCAAGGATGATGTTGATACACCTGCCGATGATACAACCTCATCAATAGATTCTCTTGCGATAATCGGCGCAATCGCATTACTTGTAATTATCGCAGCGGCAGTCATTATCGTTGTTCTTTCCAAGAAGAAAAAGGCACCTGCAGCATCTACAGTACCTGCTGCGCCTGTTACACCTGCAGCACCTGTATCACCTGCAGCACCCGTGTCCGCAGAAACAACCGTACTCAATCAGGGTGCAGGCGAAACTACAGTTCTGGCACAGAATATTAACGGAGGCACACTGCTTCGCGTTTCCAATAACGAGCGTATTCCCGTTTGTTCTGCTGAATTTACCGTTGGCAGAGAGCGTACTGCGGTTGATTACTGCGTGGGCGGCAACACTAATATCAGCCGTGTTCACGCAAGATTTGTTGTGCGCGCGGGCGACACATACATTGTTGACAATAATGCAGCAAACGGTACCTTCGTTAACGGCGTTAAGGCGCGTGCAGGTCAGGAAATAAAGCTCAAGAGTGGCGACAAGATTCTTCTTGCCGACGAAAAGTTTGAGTTTAATAAATAACCGAAATTCGGTTTGGCTTACAGTATAGAATAAAGGTGGCTCTGCTGCCTTTATTCTATTTGTTGGCTATATTTATATTCCGAATGTTCAAGAGGTTGCAATTATGAATTTCATTATTTCAGCTAACACAGATATTGGCATTGTAAAAGACACAAATCAAGATGGTTTGTCTGTGAAAATTATCAATACGCCGCAGGGAAAAATGTCTTTTGCAATTCTTTGTGATGGAATGGGCGGTCTTTCAAAAGGCGAGGTGGCAAGCACCACGCTTGTTTCGGCGTTTAATGATTGGGTTTACAATGAATTGCCAGCCTTATGTAGGACAGGTATCACGGATTCGATAATAAGAAACCAATGGGAATCTATTGTTATAAGACAAAACCAAATTATCGGCTCCTACGGTGCTGCACAGGGTATACGGCTTGGAACAACGGTTGTAGCGATGTTGATTACGCAAACGAGATTTTATATTATGAACATAGGTGATTCACGCGCTTATGAAATTTTTGATACAATTCATCAGCTGACAGAGGATCAAACTTTTGTTGCACGTGAAATAAAGCTTGGCAAAATGACAGAAGAGGAAGCCAAAACCGATCCGCGGAGAAATGTTTTGCTTCAATGCATCGGAGCTTCTGATGTTATATATCCGGATATGTTTTTTGGAGATACAAAAAAGGATGCGGTATATATGCTGTGCTCCGATGGCTTTAGACACGAAATTACATCTGATGAAATATATGAGAAATTTCAACCCGATGTTTTAACCGATACCGCTGTTATGGACAACAATTCTAAGCAATTAATTGAGCTGAACAAGCGGCGCTCGGAACGGGATAATATTTCGGTTGCTCTTATCAAAACATATTAGGGGTGGCAGTTATGTTAGAAGTAGGTTCACTTGTTGACGGCAAATATAAAATATTAAATAAAGTCGGGCAGGGCGGGATGAGCATTGTTTACCTTGCCATGAACGAAAGAGCAAATAAGCAATGGGCAGTTAAAGAGGTTCGCAAGGACGGCGTTTTGGATTTTGAATCTGTTAAACAAGGTCTTGTAGCTGAAACTGACATTTTAAAGAAGCTGAGCCATAAGCATCTGCCAAGTATAGTTGATGTTATTGATACAGAGGATTCCTTTATTATAATAATGGATTATGTTCAGGGAAATTCTTTGGACAAGGCCTTGAAGGAGTTTGGAGCTCAGCCGCAGGAGGATGTTATCGAATGGGCTAAGCAGCTTTGCGATGTTCTTCATTATCTGCACACGAGGACACCTGCGATTATTTATCGTGATATGAAGCCTGCAAATGTAATGCTCAAGCCGGACGGAAGCATTTCGCTTATTGATTTCGGAACTGCACGAGAGCACAAGGCCTTCAAGGTTGAGGACACTACTTGCTTGGGAACACGCGGATATGCTGCTCCTGAACAATACGGCGGAATGGGACAAACGGATGCAAGGACGGATATTTATTGTTTGGGTGCTACGATTTACCATTTGGTAACGGGTATGAATCCGAGTGAGCCTCCTTATGAAATGCGTCCTATTACTCAGATTGATTCAACGCTTTCTACCGGTCTTGAAAAAATTATTCTCAAATGCACTCAGAATAATCCCGCTGACAGATATCAGTCCTGCGCCGAGCTAATGTATGACCTTGAGCACTACAAGGACTTTGAGGACGAGTACATAAGAAAACAAAAAAACAAAATCAAGCTTTTTGCTTCGTCCGCTACCTTAACATTTCTGTTTTTGCTTGTTTCCGTTATGGGTTATATTTTAGCTGAGGGAGCACAGAAGGAAAACTACGATTATTTGTTGGCTAATGCCGACAGTCGGGAGAAATACTGTGAAACGATACTAACCGATCCCACTCGTGTTGAGGCTTATCTCGGGACGGACGATTTTGAAGGACTTATCAGCTTCCTTATATCAGACGGCGAACTTTCTGCGCAGGACAGCGCAGTACTCGCTCAGTTAAAGATCGGTATTGAGGAAAGTGGAAGTGGCGGATACAGCAGTACCGTTGACGTTTTGGGTCAGCTGAAAAAAAACAATCCCGAGGGGTATGAGCAGGTTTGCTACGAAATCGGAGAAACATATCTTTTTTATTATAGTGTAGGAGTAGCAAAGGATAAGTACCAGACGGCATCCTCCTGGTTTAAGGAAACTGTGGAAAATTACCCTGTGGCAAAAATTTATTGCGACATTTCAGCTTGCTTGCAAAATGTATATAAATACTCAAAGGCCAATCAAACAGCAAAGCTTTACGAAGAATATGAAAATTTGTGGAACGAGGTTGTTGTTTTGTATAACGAGGCCAACGGAATAGAGGACGATTTGAAAATTCAGGTCTGGAATGAGATTGTCAGTATGATTAACAACAACTGCAAGGAATTCTGTGAGGTTGCTTCTAAAGCGGAAATTAGTTCTTTATTGTCAGATATATCCTCAGAGACCTTGGACATTACGAATACCTTCCTCAACGAAAGTATCAGTTCTCTGCAAGCTGATATCGGCATAACTCTTTCCAAAATAAATACGGTTGAAGGTAATTAAGGAGGGAGACGCTGGAAATGTCATACGATTTTTATCATAATGTTTTTGTTGCAGGTCTCGTTCTCTTTGTTGTAATGCTGGCGGTAACGGTTACGCTGTTTTTCGTGCTGAACATAAGAACGGCGATTGCTGATATAACCGGTTCAGGCAAGCGCAAGGCTATAGAGAGTCTGCAAAACAAAAGCAAAACGCCACAGACTGATAAGCGGCTTACATCTAAGGCCAATTCAGTTGATAAAGCGGACAAAAGTCCTCCACAAGAATCTGTAAAAACCTCCAAAATCAGTCCGCAAGACAGATATGATACATTGGAAGCACCTGAAACTTCTCTGCTTGTTGATTCGTCTGCATCTGAAACAACAGTTTTGACTTCAAACATAGAGAAGGTGGAAATGCCGGTCCAAAGCGAAACAGACAGTAATGATATCGATTTCAAAATAGAATGCGAAATTACTTATGTTCATTCAAATGAGGTTATAAAATGAAACTGATATCTTGCTTTATAAAGAATTTGCGAATTGCGCAAATTTTCACGCTTCTTTCGTCGCTGGCTGTCCTTTTAATTATATTGGATGTTGAAGAATCAAAAGAGTTTATCGTTATGTTAGCAGCGTCGTTGATGTTTTGGGGCTGCCTTATAGCAGAACAAATTTTTTTATGGAATGCAAACAAACAACGCAAACAGGTCGAACGGCGTCTTTCCGGCTACAAGGCACAGGGCTTACCCGGGATATGTTCTTTTTTTAAAACAAAGTTGGGACTGATATCAGATGTGCTTTGGGTTGTTTCGACAGTTATCTACATTATACTGCTTGCAGGTAATTGGGGAGAAAAGGTCGCACAATATATTTTGTTGTTTTTAATGGTTTTATCGTTTCGCTTACATTGTATTGCAAACGGAAAAAACTACAGATATAAACATTATTTGCAAAAAAGAGGAGCAAAATTATGAGGTTTATGAAAAACAATTCACGTTTTGCAAAGATAATGTCCTTTGCACTTAGTGCCATTTTGCTTTTGACTACTCTAAATATCGGATTGGTCACAAGCGTATTTGCTACTACAGATTATAATCCGTTTACAGTAAGCGTAATAACCGTTGATGGTGAATTTATTGAAGGTGCTTCAGTAACAATTGTACCTTTAGATGAGTCAATAGAAATTGCTGAGCTTTCACCAGTCCTTACCAACGATGAAGGTGACGCAGTATTTGAAACAATTTACGATTACTTTTCGGAAAACAGCGAAATCACCGAGTTTGAGGCAACCTATACTGTTACTGCCGAGAATTATCAGGAGGTTTCAATTGATGAGCAAGATGCAATAACCGTAACGGCACAAGGCAACATATGTGTTGTTATGAAGGATAGCGTAAATCCGACAATCAAAGATATTTCCGGTAATCCCGATGACTGGACAAATACAGACGTTACGCTTGAGATCGTTAGCGATGATACTGATATAGTAGCATATACGCTTGTAGGTTGGACCAACGATTGGCAAAGCGAGCCGACTTTTGTTATTACTGAAAACGGAAGGTACAGATTTAAAGTAAAAGACTCTTCTGGCAATGAAAGTGATATTTATTCGGTTAATGTTTCTAAAATCGACAAAAATGCTCCCGATATTGATGATATTGTAATTGACCCCACAAGCTGGACCAAGGATAAGGTTATTATGGAGGTTAAAGCTTCTGATGATGGCTGCGGTGTGGCTGAATACAAAATGGATAACGGCGAATGGCAAAAGGAACGTTTCTTTGAAATTAGCGATTCCAAGGAACACAGGTTTTATGTCAGAGATGCGCTCGGCAATGATACTCTTTTCCCCGTTACGAAATCTGCGGATAACTTTGACAACACAAAGCCTGAAATAACAGACATCGAATATGACGACAAGATCTGGTCGAATACCTCAATTACTTATAAAGTAATTGCTGATGACAATAGTTCGGGTGTAGTCGCCTACGGTATTATTCTTAAAGAAGACAATGATAATACAGATGATATTACTTGGAGTGATTCGCCTGAGTTCGATATTACTGATACAGAGCTTTACAGCTTCTTTGTAAAAGACGGAGCCGGCAATATTTCATATCCTTATAATATGTCTGAACCCGCAAAAATTGATAAGGAAAGCCCGAAAATTTCAAAGGTTAAGCCTTCTACAGAAGAGTGGACAAACAAACCTGTAAGCTTCAGCGTAGAAGCAAGCGATGAAGGCGGCTCAGGAATTTCCGGCTACAGAATGGATGGCAGTGAATGGCAGACTTCCAATGTTTTTGAGAATATTGCTGATGATAAAGAACACCGCTTTGAGGTTATTGATAATGCAGGTAATGTTTCTGAAGTTTCTAAAAAGGCTGCAGAAAATTATGATGCCACACCTCCGGTGCTTTCTGTAACTCCCTCTACCACACAGCCTACAAATAAGGAGATAATAATTACCGTAACGGCGAATGATAACAACTCCGGGATCAATGCGTACCGCATAGACGGTGGTGAGTGGCAGGCTTCAAATCTGTTCGGTATCTCAGATAACAAAGAGCATGTTTTTGAGTCAGTTGACAATGCAGGTAATATTTCCGTAATAAATGAGGAAGCAAAATACACATCGAAAAACTATGATGCTGAAGCGCCCGAGCTTGTTTGGGTAAATTTTTATCAGAATAATGATGTGTCATTCACACATATGATCAATTTCCTCACCTTTGGTGTGTTCTTTAATGAAACAGTTACGGTTAAAATCAACGGTGAAGATGTTGAAAAGAATGACAGCAATGCCACCGGCATAAAATCGTATTCCATTTACCTTTACGATGAAAATTCAACAGAAATTTATCGAGAAGAAAATAACATTGAAAACGAGTTTGTTTTAAACAACAATATTATCGAAAATTTCAAAGGCACAATTAAGGTAGTAATTTCTGACAACGCAGGCAACCAAACCGAAAAAATTGACATAACTACCGCAAATTCGGATTTGAAGAATTTTGATTACTTTATGCTTGAAAATGATGCTCCGGTAATCAGCGAAATTACTCCGCCCAACAACAGTATTCTTAAAAACGACTTTAATTTTGAATTTACCGTTACCGATATAGTGCAAGGTAAATATTTCTCAGGTCTGAATGCGGTTATGGTGACTGTTAATGATACCGTCGTTTTGCTTGACGATTTCAGCGAAATTGAGGTTAAGGAAAAAGCATATTCGCTGGCTGTCAATACAGCAGCTAAAACAGTGAACGGACAAACAGTTACCAACTGGAATAAGGGAACCTTGGAGATCAAGGTTAATGCTTACGATAACTCGGGCAATGCTGCTATTGAAATGAGCTCTGTTGTCTATTTGGATCAGAATTCTCCGATTATTAAGGGCTTTGATTTCAGCCTTTCGGACAATATTGATGTTGAAAAGGATACGGCGAAAAACCTTTATAATGCTGTTTTAATCGAGGATTACGGGTTTTATTTCAAGGAAACCGTTGTTGTTACCGTTTATGCTGAGGATTTGGTTGGTGACAATGAAACGGTTGCTTCAGGAGTAAAGAGTATAACTTATAAGGCAGTAGATATAAACGGTGAGGTAAAATACAGTGGCGTAGATATACCTGTCAGCGAAAGTAATAACAGCGTAAGCTTTGAAATCCGAAAAGAAGAAAACTTCAAGGGCCAAATTTACGCTTACGCTACAGACAATGTCGGAAATACACCTAATGATTGCGTAACCTGCACGGATGATAAGGTAGTTACAATCGGTGAGTATAAGGGATATTCGCACCCTTATGGCTCAATTGTTGAAAGTATTGCAAAGCATGAAGCCACCTCAAGCATAGTGATTATTGCTCCCGAAAAAGTTGGTACGCAGAACAAATCCTACAACTTTGATTATACCGGTGATGCTGAAATTGCAGATGCCGATAAGGCTTATGATGATGCCCAGCTTGTTCCGCTTTACAATTCTGCAGGTAGCCTTGATTTTGAAGTAGATGTTACAGATTCTTATTCCGGTATACGCTATGTTAAGTGGACCGTTATTGAAGACGGCAATGCTGTAGCAGAGAAAATGCTTGCCGTTAGCAACAACGGAGTTCTCAGCGGCGATACCGAAGGCTGGAGGGTTACCGAAGGATTAAACGGTGATAATCTTGTTTATAGTTTGAACGGTCAGCTTTCGATTTCCGGTAATCATAATGATATGGTCCTGCTTGTAGAGCTTACTGACCGTGCCGGTAACACCAGCTATGATTATTATGTATTCGGAATTGACAGCGTTAAGCCGTTGATTGATGTCAGATATGACGATGAGAAATCGGAAAATGATGAAGAATTCATTGAATATTTCCGTACTGACAGAACAGCTGAAATTACAATTACAGAGCGTAACTTCCGTGCAGAAAATGTTGTTGCAGTTATCACCAAGGATGGTACAGCGGTTGAAATTGTTGATTTGAACAGCACTTCTGTCTGGAAAGAAAACGTTAATGAAGCAAATCTTGATGAAACTACATATACCGCTATGGTTACTTATTCAGCGGATGGCGATTATACATTTGACATTTCATTTACGGATAATGCCGAAAACAAAAATGAAACGGTAGATTATGGTAGTTCAATTGCTCCTGTGAAATTTACGGTGGATAAAACTATCCCCACGGTTACTGTAGTATACAATAATAATTCATCAGCAAACGGTAATTATTATAACGCTGACCGTACTGCCACTATTACTGTTACTGAGCATAATTTTGTTGCTGACCGTGTGGAAGTTCTTGAATCCTCGCCGTCGATCAGTACTTGGGAGAGTTCAGGCGATGTTCATACAGCGACCATCACATACAAAAATGACGGTAATTATAAATTTGATATTGAAATTACGGATATGGCCGGCAATTCAATTGAAGATTTTGCAGCACAGGAATTTATTATTGATAAAACAGCTCCTGTGGTGGTTGTTTCCGGTATTGCAGACCAGTCGGCGAATAACAATGAGGGCGATATAGGCTTCACCGTTACAGCAACTGATGAGAATTTCGACGTATTTACTCCGAACTTATCAGCAGTTGTGATGGCTGATGATGGCTTTGAAGTTAAGATGCTTAAGATTGGTAAAACCGAAAGCATTTCAAACGGAAAGAAATATACGGTTAGCAATATCGATACCGATGGTGTTTATGGTGTAAGTTGTGTTGTTACGGATAAAGCAGGCAATGCCTTCACATCGGTGCTTCTTCAGGACGCCAACGGTAAAGCCTACACCAAAAACTGTAGCTCGGGCGATAAGATGGTAAGCTTTTCTGTTAACAGGGAAGGCTCCGTGTTTACTCTCGATTCTTATACACAGGCTCTTGTAGAGGGATATTACACCAAGGATGTTATGGAAAACATTACGGTAATTGAAATCAATGCTGATAAGATTACGCAAAGCGATGTAATGCTCAACGGCAAGGTGCTTGAGAAAGATAATGATTATATTGTTACTCTTGATAACAGCGCAGGAACATGGTACAGATATTCGTACAGCATAGATAAGACGCTGTTTGAAAATGAGGGTGAGTATAATGTAGTGGTTTCCTCAACTGATAAAGCTACAAATAAGGCATTTAGCGATGTGAAGAATGTTTCCGTTAAGTTTGTTGTGGACAGAACAGCTCCTGTTGTTACTGTAGGCGGACTTAAAACAAACGGCAGATATCAGGTAGACAAGCAGGTTGTTACTCTTGCTCCGACTGATGATGGTGGCTCTTTGAGCAAGCTTATTGTGCGCACGGTTGATGAAAACGGTAATGTGCTTGCGGAATTGCTCAACTTGTCCGGTGAGGAACTGCTGAAGGCTGTTGAGGCCGGCGAAATTACGTTTGAACTCGGCGAGGGTCTCTACCAGAATGTTCAAATCATATGTGAAGACTGTGCGGGAAACATTGTCGGTGTTCAAGCAGATGAAATTTACAGCAATGTTACGATTTCCCCTAATGCTTTTATGATTTTCTGGGCTAACAAGCCTCTGCGTTGGGGAACAATAGCAGGTATCATCCTGCTGACTGCTGCAGCAATATTCCTGATAGTGCTTAAAAAACGCAAAAAATAAAGTTAAATATGATCTACTGCCGAATTAGAGAAAGCATGAAGAGCAGTGCGCCTTTAAGTGAATAAACTGTTGGTTATTATCATTCGCAATCAAGTAGTATATAATATCAGAAAACACTCGACTTGAATCATGAACTGCCCCCAATTGTGCGGACAGTACAAAAACACACCTATGGCAGAAATATTTAATTAAGCGACATACTGACTTCGTTTTTCAAGCGGAGTCAGTTTTGTTTTCAACTGGATTCTTTCGTTGTTGTAAAAGTGTATATATTCGCTTATGAGGATGCGAGCATCCTCATAAGTTTTCAACTTTGTTCTGTAAATACATTCAGTTTTAAGAATTGAGAAAAAGTTTTCAGCCATTGCGTTGTCATACGGATTTCCACGTCTTGACATTGATGGCGTTATGCCGTATGATTTTGTTAGGTTAAAATATGCTTGCAATGTGTATTGAAACCCTTGGTCACTGTGGAGTTGCAGTCTGCAGTGATCTTCTCTTTTCTCCTGGCTGCTCTAATTGTACTTAACACAAGGTTGATGTTTTGTTCTGTACCGGTCTTGTATGCAACAATACTGTTGTCATACAAATCCCTAATAACCGAAAGGTAAAGTGTTCCTTGCTGTGTCTTGATGTATGATATATCCGTTACCCACTTTTGATTAGGTCTGTTAGCTTTAAAATCTCTGTTCAGCAGATTCGGATAACGATGAAGATATTCTCCGTAATTACGATATTTCTTTCTTCTGATTTCAGATAACAGATTATATTTCTGCATTACTCTTAATATTGTTTTGGGATTATGATGTATGTTTTCTCTTTCAAGCCACATATGTAACTCATTGTTTTTTCTTCCTTTCTCTGTTTGTTTTGTTTGTTTTTGGTTTGACTTTTCGGAGTTGCGAGTGTGCGTAGCGTTTTCATCTCCTTTCTAAATTTTTTCATTGCTTTCCAGCACTTACATACCTTACTACAAAGGGGGGGTACAAACTGTTGTTTGCCGTTCACTTATAGAGTGCGAACACCCAAGGTTTACACCCTTGAAACGGCTTGTTTGCCGTACACTTTAAAGGTGGCAACAGGCAACCGACGGCTTGTTTGCCGTTCGCTTATAGAGTGGGAACACCCCCGTTGCTTTTGCAGTAACGCCTGAACGCCTACAAACCTTACTACAAAGGTACTCACAAACTGCCGTTGCTGTCGGCTGTCCGTTGCCTTTGCGGTGTCGTGAGCGTTGTCGCTTACAAACCTTACTACAAAGGGTAGGACACGCCGTGTTTGTGTCCGTGAGTTTTCCGTTCACTTTAAAGGTGAGAACACCCCACCAACGGAGCGGTTTGCCGTTCACTTTAAAGGTGACCACACCCTTGCAACGGCTTGTTTGCCGTACACTTTAAAGGTGGGAACACCCCTGCAACGCTCTCACACCTTACCTCAAAGGGTCATACAAACCGCCGTTGTTGTCGGCTGTCCGTTGCCTTTGCGGTGTCGTGAACGCTTGCCACGCTCTCAAACCTTACTACAAAGGGTAGGACACGCCGTGTTTGTGTCCGTGAGTTTTCCGTTCACTTTAAAGGTGGGAACACCCCACCAACGGAGCGGTTTACCGTTCACTTTAAAAATGGCAACAGGTAACGTAACAGTCAAAGTAACTCTCGTTGATGAAAACGGCGAAGCTGTAATTGACGCAGACGGCAACTAAAAGTCCGACAGTAAACAGCTCACATCAAAAGCAGGCTTCTTCAAAACCTCTTCGGCATTTCAAGAATCATCCTTCAGTCAATCTGAATAATAGAATAGCAATATAACAAAGCCACCCGGCTTGAGCGGAACTCAGGTCAGGTGGCTTCTTGTACCCCTGAAATGATATCACACCTGTTTCAGGGGTTTATTTATATATAAAAATTAAATGAAAATGCGATTTTCACTGAAAATCCGCCTATTTTTAGCAGGAAAGTTAAAGTTGAGATTTGCAATGTCAGTCATTCTTACATACTTTAAGCGATTAATGAAAGATGTTAGGAGTAAAAATCACAGCGCAAGTGATTAAAAAATCCCGTTTTAGTTCAACCGTCAGGGATAGAAATTGCGAAGGCGGTTGAATGAAATAAATCAAGAAGGAGAATAAAGCGGTATGCACTTTCGGTCCGAAGATATCAGACGAAACCAAATAACCTCATAAAGGACACAGTATCGTTGAGGTGTGCAGCAAAAGAGTGCTGCGTTCGTTTGAGGAAAAAGTGCGTACCCGATGTGATCCGAACAGCTTTGTGTATATGCAAAGGATGTTCGGAGCAGCAGTGAGAATGTCGGCGAAAACATTGCCTGTACCGGTGCTTTGTTTGAGCTGACACTTCTCACAGACACGGCAACTTTTCGAAAGAAAAGAGCCGGTCTTACTAACGGTTATTCAGGTTATTAACCGGAATAACCAGTTAGTCGGACGAATAAACGGTTTTCGTATACGGAAAATCGTTGTGGCGTTATGGTTTGCATCGACCTTAACGGATGGCTTGTTCAGAACAAGGTATCGCTTCAGGATGAAGCCCCCGAACAGTTTAACACTATTTTTAGCGGGCGTTTTGGTAAAGTGACGTTGCTATGCAGAACACTTTCCCAATATCAAAGAAAGGAGAAAAAGGCCTTGAGTAAGAAAAAGAAGCATTACAAGCAGAGCATTTCAGGCAAGCTCAGAAACGATGCTGAAAAACATTTTAAGAAATATGAAAACAATGTGACAAGAGCATCGTTTATCAAGAACTATGACAAATTCATCAAGTTCTGCCGTGAGCAGTACGACTGCAAAACAAAGGAAGAATGTGCCGAGCATATTGAGGATTACATTGAGTACCTGAAAGAAAAGGAACATACCGCAAGCACAATTCATACATATATGGCTCCCGTCGGATTGTACCACTGGATTCCGCTTAATGTGATGAATTTGCCTAAAAGGTATGCGGCAGAGAACACCCGTTCCAGAAAAGAACGCAAACATTACCGTTCGGACGGCGATGAAAACAACCCGAAGTATTCAAGAACGGTTGAGCTGCAGAGATGTATTGGAATCCGCAGAAACGAACTTAAGAACCTTCGCGGCAGCGATCTGAAAGTGGATGAGTGTGGATATTTGTGTTGCTTGTAATCAAATCTCTCAAAGCATTTTGCACTTGAAAATTCAAATAAAATGTCCAAGCAGATTTCCGAATTATATAAACAAGTATAAATCTCCAAGTTTCACATATCCTAACAACACAATTTGAAAAATTGTGTAGGGGAGGCGTTTCGCCTCCCGAATTAACGCAATGTAAAACAAGGAGAAAGATATTTTTATGAAAGCAACAGGAATTGTTCGTAGAATTGACGACCTTGGCAGGGTTGTCATCCCTAAAGAAATCCGCCGCACAATGCGCATACGTGAAGGCGACCCGTTGGAGATTTTTACTGCGCCGGACGGGGAAGTTATTTTTAAGAAGTATTCGCCGGTGGGTGAGCTTTCGGGTGTGGCTACGCAGTATGCGGAGGTGCTTCACAGGGGGACCAATCTGCCTGTGCTTATCTGCGACAGGGACAGGGTAATTGCCTGCGCAGGTGCGCCGAAAAAAGAGGTGCTTGACCGCCAGCTTTCCACAGAGCTTGAGGATTATATGGAGCGCCGGGAGAGCTTTATTGCACAGACGGCTGGTGAAGGGCTTACGCCTGCGATGGGGATTGAACGCAAGGCGAGCGTAGCGGCGCCGATTATAGCTGCGGGCGACGTTTCGGGTGCTGTAGTGCTTCTCGGTGACGAAAAGCTCTCTGTGCCCAATACGGCGGATATTAAGCTCGTTCAGGTTGCCGCAAACTTCCTCGGCAGACAGATGGAAGAATAATTGCAAACACCCGATGGAACCAAACTGAGTCCGTCGGGTGTTGCTTTTTGTAGGGGGCGACCTTCGGTCGTCTGTTTTTAATTGAATATCAACGAAAGGATAAACAAGAAAAACTGTTTTAAGAATGTGATTATATCGGCAAGGATTATTTCAAAATTGTTCTCGTTTTCGGAACGGTCAAGACCGTTCCCTACGTTATCATCAATGTTTGTGTTGTCATTTATATCAACATCAATACTCTGGTCGATGAGACCCATATATTCAATATAGAATGCGTTTTCCGCAAGTTCAGCCTGTGCTGCGGACTGGTCAACATTATTGAGCAATAAACCTGCGCCCGTGAGCAAATCAACATCATTTTCGTCAATCACGCCGTCGTGGTTGCAATCTGCCGCAGTCCATACCGCCTCGCCGATATCGTCCTTGTCGAGCATACCGTTTACAATAAGATTTACAAGGAATGCATCGTTGCCGTCATACCAACCGTCGCTGTTGACGTCGCCGAAAATAACAACTGTTAGGGTGTCGTAAACAAGGTTATCGCTGTCAACAAGCTCAAGCATAGTTCCCGTTGCCACACGGTTTTTGTCTTTCATTGCGATTTTCAGATTACTGTTACCAAACTGTGCTTCAAGCTGTGCTTGTGTAATACCGAACAAATCTACACCGTATATAAAATCGTTAGATTTATCAATATTCAAATCATTATTTTCCAAAGAAAATGTGTCATAAACATTAAAACAAACATCATTGCTTCTTGTGTAACCATACGGATTTAATGCATCAAAACTAGCGTGGTAACTTCCTGGTTCAGTAAACGTGAAAGAATATTGATATTCCGATAAGTATGTACCATAATAAAACTCTTTATTTTTATGAATACCTATATATTTTGAACTTTCGTTTTTAGTATTTAGATTAAAGGTTATTGTATCACCAACAGCATACGCTTTTTTATTACCGCCCACAATGCTGATTTCTGAATAATCGGGAACTGAATCAACTACAGTAATATATATGCCATTGCTGCAATTATACCCTATATTATTATATCCTTCTATAACGCAACAATATGTTCCCGCTTCTATAAAAGTATAGCTTGTTTGCCCGAAATCTGCATCTACCGATACGCTAGTGTACCTGGTGTTATCTTTATCTATACCAATACATTTTGTCGTTGCTCCTATTATATTATACTCAAAGTTTACTGTATCACCTACGCCAACTAATAATTTGTTTGCAGATACAGACAGTTGTACCGGTTCAGATTCTACGACAGTAATGTAAACACCCTCACTGCACTTGTATCCTGCACCATTATATCCCTCAATAATACAACAGTATACTCCGCTTTCATAAAATGTATAATTTGCAGTACCTGAATCCTTGCTAACAGATATACTTGTATACCTCTTGCCATCTTTATCAATTCCTATGCTTTTAGTTGTTGCTCCAAGTATATTGTATTCAAAACTTACAGTATCTCCTACACCAACTGAAGTTATATTTGATGATATATAATGCTGTTCGGGTTTGGATTCTACAACAGTGACATATACTCCTTGACTACAGCTGTATCCTAAGCTGTTGCTTCCCTCAATAATACAACAATATACTCCGCTTTCATAAAATGTATAATTTGCAGTACCTAAATCCTTGCTAACAGATATACTTGTATACCTCTTGCCATCTTTATCAATTCCTATGCTTTTAGTTGTTGCTCCAAGTATATTGTATTCAAAACTTACAGTATCTCCTACACCGATTGATTGTAAATTTGCTTCAATATAACAATCGGCTGGCGCTTCAATCGCACCCTGATAATTCGGTCTCAAATACCTTCTTTTTACAGTACCATCTGAGGTGCTATGCTTCTTTGAATCAGTAAATGAAGATTGTTCACCGACTTTATTACTCACATTACCCTCATACGAATAAGTTTCATCACTAACAATACCGACATGTTCAAGCGAAACACCGTCACCATTGGAATCGCATTTTGAACAATCGTAAAAAATTAAATCACCTGCTTTTAACTCTCCGGAGAAAACCTCTCTTCCACCTGCTTTTTCTACTGCATTCCATAAGAGATCACATCTGCCATATCCTTCCGGTATTGCGCTTGTTTGTCCGGCAATTCTTGCACAGTCAATAACAAAATATGCACACCATGCTGTTCCGTTATATCCTAAATCATACTCTCCTCTACCCAACTGTGCTTTTGCAATATTAACCATATATTGTCCAGGATCGCTTGAATAATCGGCGCTATAGAAATTTGTGTAACAAACAGTGGCAGCCGAAGCTTGCAACGGCAAGATTAAAATAATAATCAAGCACAGTAAAACAGATGTTACTTTTTTTAGCACTATACATTACCTCCAAATCAACTTGTAAGGGCAATTCACGAATTGCCCGGAATTCGCTGTCATATCACTTTTTCGACGGGTGATTCGTGAATCACCCCCACACGGTTAATTATACACATTTTTATAAAATAGTCAACCGCTTGGTACACTACTTATTGGTTAATTATATTTTAGGTAGACTAATGTTAAAATTTAATCGGTGATTGAATTGATTAAAATGAATGTACAAAAGTTGCTTGACGAAAAGCACAGGACAAGGTATTGGTTAGTTAAAGAGATGCAGACAACCTATAAGACCGTGAACAAAATCTGCGACAATACGCTGACAGGCTTACAGCTTGAAACAATAGAAAAGCTGTGCGAAATTCTTGAGTGTCAGCCAAACGATTTGTTCACATTTGAAGATGAATAATTAAGCAGTACAGCGTCGAAGTGACGTTGTACTGCTCTCTTAATTTAAAAAGATGATGTCATTCTAAACGCAAGTGAAGAATCTTTTGTGCTGAAAGATCCTTCG
Source organism: Acutalibacteraceae bacterium (assembly GCA_045605425.1). Taxonomy (GTDB): domain Bacteria; phylum Bacillota; class Clostridia; order Oscillospirales; family Acutalibacteraceae; genus UBA8612. The sequence goes on along the minus strand of JAZUQA010000002.1, from coordinate 249,484 downwards.
GCTTCGCCTCAGGATGACATCTTTTTTGCCGTTACGCTAAATCAAACGGCATATTGCTTTTACAACGGACAATTCGTGAATTGTCCTTACAGAATGTACGGCAAAAAATTAAAACGCACAAAACGGTGGGAGATATTGACAACGGGTAAAGTATAAGAGATAATAATTTTATAATTGACCGTAGTTTAAAACGGAGGGTACACTATGAACATAATCTATGAAAAGTTAAGGATAGGTATTGACGAGGCATTACTGGATGTTAAGGGTGCCGCATATAAGTTGAGCGGCGGTAAACTCGGCAAGAGTATGTTTACCGAAAGCCTTGGTGTGAAGAAGGTTGGCACGGATGTCAGAATTATCCGTGAGGATGAGGACAGCGTGACGATAGCAAAGTTTGATGAAAACGGTAAAATTGTCAACAAGGGTTTTCGCATTATTTCCACAAGCGACCTGCATTTCGGCGACGACCCTGTGCTTCGTGACAAGTGTATGGGTATGCTTATGCGCCAGATTGCAGACACCAAGCCCGATCTGGTAGTGCTTACTGGTGACGTTATCCTCGGCAGATTTCAGCACATCGATGCAATTCAGTTTGCACGCTTTATGGAGAAAATCGGCGTTTACTGGGCTTTCGTTTTCGGTAACCATGAGGCTAGAGAGGAGAAGGGAAGATTCAAGGAGCTTCTTATGAAGTGCCAGACTAACTTTCCTCATTGCCTTGCAAGGCAGGGTAAGAAAGAGCTTTTCGGCCTTTGCAACTACTGCATAAACATTCTCGGCAGCGAGAACAAGATTCTCAAAACGCTGTTTATGCTCGATTCGGGCAGAGATATTCTCGACGAATACCGTGAGGAGCACGGCTGTCCCAAGGAATATGACAGCTACGATTATATCAAGTATAACCAGATGAACTGGTACGAAAATAAGCTCAAAATGCTCGAAAAGCAGTACGGCGAAGTTAAGTCGTTTATGTATATGCATATCCCGATTAAGGAGTACGAGCTTGCTGTTGAAAAGGACGAAAACGGCAACTTTATGTTCAGCGGCAAGTGCGAGATTATCCACGGTGCTGTGCGTGAAGGAGTCGGTTCGTCAAGGCACAATACCGGGTTGTTTGCGCTGATTAAGAAGCTGGGCAGCACTCAGGCAATGTTCTGTGGCCACGACCATATGAACGATTTCTGCGTGCGCCACGACGGTGTTTACCTCGTTTATAACCAGACGGGCGGCTACGAAACCTATACAACGGGTGATAACCTCGGTGTACCCGAAAAGGATTGGCCGCAGGGCGTAACCGTAACCGATATTGCACCCGACGGAGAGTTTAAGATTTCGCAGAGGTTTAATAGTGTGTATCTGTAACATAATCATCAACCTACAATAAATAAAGCTGCTGTTCAATTAGAACAGCAGCTTTATCTGTTTGTTTCGGGTTTATCAGTTCTGCCAATTAAATAGTCAATGCTCACATTGTAGAAGTCTGCAAGTGCAACAAGGATTTTCAAGGGGATTTCACGCTCACCACGCTCATATTTTGAATAAAGCGACTGGTCGCACAAGAGCATTTGCGAAACTTGTTTTTGCGTAAGATCGTTGTCCTCTCGCATATCCTTAATGCGTAAATTCATAATTTATCACCCGAAAAAATTATACCTTAGGACTATCTGACCTATTGACATTTAGGACAAATAGTCCTATAATTTGATTGATATTTATTATGGGGTGATAACTATGAAATATTTGCTCAATCTATCAACACGAACAATACATATTTCTTGTTCAGCAGACGGCAGATGCAAATTGCCACAAATCAGAGAAGAACATAAAAAGGTTTTTAATTCATTAGATGAAGCACAAGCTTACTTACCGTCAGGCGATAAGCCGACAAGGATATGTTCTTTTTGTAGAAAATATATTAATTAGTTTTAAAAAGGAGATATTCAAGTGTTTAATTTAATATTCGGTATTTTGGTTACTCTTGGCTTCTTTATCTTTTTACGGCCAGATAAGTCTTTAAAAGAACTCTCATCGATTACACCTTCTTTAGATAGTGAATATAATCAGTTATGCCAAGACTTAACAACAGAAAAATCAAAACAGTATTGTAATGAAATAGTATTAGATAAAAAATACAATACTTATGGTGATTCTTTCTCGCAGTTGTGTTTGGCAAAAACATTAAAAGATGACTTGACATTGTATGAATGTTGTAACGTTCAAAAGTATAAAGTTAAAGTGCGTTTAAAGGGTTATGAAATAATTCCTAATAAACCTGGTTTTCTTAAATTAATAGAGTGTTATCCCATTAATCAGATTATGTTCTTCCGTGAAGTAGGCAGCGTACAATATACTACTTCCGTAAGTGGTGGCGGCGTTAACCTTGCAGGTGCTGTTGTGGGCGGAATGGTTGCAGGTGCTGCAGGTGCAGTTATCGGCAGCCGTCAGGCTGTAACATCTTCAACCAAAACACACGATGACAGAAAAGTGGTACTTAAGCTGAATAATGGTGAGGAAAAGCTTTTCGATTACAAGTGTTATGATTATTTCATTAAATTGATTCCTGAAAAAGAGTATTCTTTTGTTATGGCAAAGAACCAAGGTATATAAATTGACTAAATAGTAAAGGGCTGTATCGTCGATACAGCCCTTTACTATTTTTATTTAAAATTTAATCGTCTCGTTTTTCTCTGCGGATTCGAAGATGGCTTCGATGAGCTTTATGAGCTTACGCTGCTGGTCGTGGGTAACGTTTGGAGTTCTGCCTGTTTTTAATGCGTCGCAGATGTCGAGGTAGTAGGCATCCCAATCGTCCTTGCCCTCATCGGGGAGCGGAAAACGCTTGATTGAATCCTCGGTTCTGGGAGCCATGGTCTTTGTCAGACCGACGCCTGCTTTAATCGGCACGCTGTCACGGTTTTCCCAGTCCTCAACCATAACGATTTCGCCGTCACCCTGCCAGTTCTTGATAATGGCGGTTCCGTTTTCGCCGCAGACATACCACAGCGGCATTTCAATGAAGTTGTTTGTCATAACCTCAATCTGCCAGCTTACGTTGTCCTCGAACCTGATGATAGCCTTGAAGCCGTCATCACATTCATAGTTTGTGATGTTGGTGCATTCTGCGTAAACGGAAAGCATTTTTTTGTCTGCCATAAGGGTGAGCATCTGGTCAAGCAGATGTACGCCCCAGTCAAGCACCATACCGCCGCCGTGCTGTTTTTCGCTGCGCCAGCCTTCGGGTATGCCTCTTGATCCGTGTACACGGTGCTCAAAGCAGTGGATTTTGCCGAGCGTGTTGTTCTCGTAAATGTGCTTGATTTTAAGATAATCGCCGTCATAGCGTCTGTTCTGGTGAACGGTGAACATCTTGCCTGTTTCGTTTGCAACGGCTATCATTTCTTCAAGGTCCTCGCTTGACATTGTGACAGGCTTTTCGCAGATTACGTTTTTGCCTGCACGAAGGGCGTCGATAACGATTTCCTTGTGAACATCATTGGGGGTTGCAACGGTAACAAGGTCAATTCTTTCGTCGGCAAGAAGCTCAGCACGGCTGGAGTAGCTGTGTGCGCCCTCTTCTTCACCTTTTTTCTGAACGGCCGGGTCAATATCGTAAAAGCCTAAAAATTCAAGGTCTTTTATACTCTCGTGGCGTCTGCCGTGGAAATGTCCCATTCCGCCGTAGCCGATAACCGCATGACCGAATTTGTTGTTAATCATAATAACAGTCAAACCTTTCCCAAAGTGAATTTTACTTCTTCACTATTCACTTTTACCTTTTACTTCAAGTTATACCCACCACATTGTGCAGGGGTCTTCCTTCATAACGCAGCGCTTGAGCATATCAATCGCCTTGGAGAAGCCCTCGTTCTGGCTCATAAGGGAATCCTCGTGCTCAATGCTGATAGCGTAGTCGTAGCCTATCATACGAAGGTTGGAAATGATGTCCTTCCAGTAGGTTTCGTCGTTGCCGTAGCCGACTGAACGGAATACCCAAGAGCGGTGAATTTCGTCGGAATAGGGCTTTGTGTCAAGCACGCCGTTGACAGCCGTGTTGTATTTGTCAACCTTGGTGTCCTTTGCGTGGAAGTGGAAGATGGCACCCTCAAGTGCACGGATAGCCGCAACGGGCTCGATACCCTGCCATATAAGGTGGCTGGGGTCGAAGTTTGCGCCGATTTCAGGGCCGACAGCTGCTCTGAGTCTGAGCAGGCTTTCGGGGTTGTAAACGCAGAAGCCGGGGTGCATTTCAAGGGCAATCTTGTCTACGCCGTGAGCCTTTGCAAATTCAACGAACTCTTTCCAGTAGGGGATAAGAACCTCGTTCCACTGCCACTCAAGAATTTCGCCGTATTCGTTAGGCCACGGGCAGGTAACCCAGTTGGGATTCTTTGACTCCTCACAGTCGCCGGGGCAGCCGGAGAAGGTGTTGATCTGGTGAACGCCGAGCTTTTCGGCAAGAAGAACTGCCTTACGCATTGCGCTGTCGAAATCTTTTGCGATTTCCTTGTTGGGGTGTACGGGGTTTGCGTGGCAGCTTAAAGCGCTGATTTCAACGTTGTACTTCTTGATAAGAGCCTTGAACTCTTCAAGCTTTGCCTCGTCATTAAGAAGCACATCGGGGTCTGCGTGGTCTGTGCCGGGGTAGCCGCCGCAGCCGATTTCAACCATTTCAATACCCTTGGATACGAAATATTCAAGAGCCTCTTCAAAGGGCTTGTTGCCCAAAAGATTAGTAATTACGCCAATTTTCATATTTTTATTTCTCCGTCAGATAAGAGTTTTAAGGTAGTTGATGCTGCGCTTTACGTCCTCGATACCGTTGGGTACGGGGTCATCGTTTTCAACGACAAGCCATTCGATTCCTGCGTCCTTTGCAGCCCTTACAACAGCGGCAACATCGCAGTCGCCGTCGCCGAGTGAAAGGGGCTTGCGGTTAAGACCGTCCTTAACGTGAAGCAGGCAGATATCGTCCTTGTTCTCTGTTATGTATTTGTAGTTGTCCATACCTGCGCAGTGGCTCCAGTATGTGTCAACCTCAAGCTTTGTGTGCTCGGCAAAGATTTCCATACCGATTTTGCCGTTTTCAAGGGGAGTGAACTCTTCTGTGTGGTTGTGGTAGTAGGTGGGAATGCCGAGCTTTTCTGCGCCGTAGGCAAGTGCCTTTGCGGCGTATTCACATTCCTCAACTGTGTCGTGTGCCGCACCGCCGACACCTGAGTAAAGTGTGCCGAGTGTTTTATGGTAGGCAACTGTTTCTTCAATCTTTTCGGGCAGATAATCTTCTATGCCCATGTGTGCACCTACGGGGACAAGACCAAGCTCGTCGAGCTTTGCCTTAAGGCTTGCGGCATCAACACCGTGGAAGCCGGCAAATTCTACGCCCTCGTAGCCCATAGCCTTGATTTCTTCAAGCACCTTGAAAAAGTCTTCGGCATTATGAATGCAATCTCTTACGCTGTAAAGCTGAACTGCAATTTTCATTAATTATTTCTCCTATGTATCAGTCGTTATTAAGGTATACAGGCTCGCCTGTCTTTGCGGATTCGTAAATAGCCTCAAGAATCTGTGTTACAACAAGTGCCTGCTCGGGCTTTGTGGCAACCTCTGTGTCGTTGAGAATAGCGTTGTACCATACACGGCACTCGACATCCTTCGGGTCGGGATGTCTGTCACCCTCGTAGAAGGCTACGCCGCCTGCATCAAAGGAGGGTGTTTCAATAATCTGTCTGCCGTATTTAACGTAGTTGAAGCGAAGGCTTTCGTCCGGACCGTAGAAGTCTGCGCCTGCCTTGTCACCGCAGAGTGTGCAGATAGCTTCTCTCGGGTCTGCAATGTTGAGAGCCCATGCGGATTCAAGTGTGATTGTAGCACCGTTTTCCATAACGATGAAGCCGAAAGCGGAATCCTCAACCGTAAACTTTTCGGGGTCCCAATCGCCCCAGGAGTTGGCAGCTCTCTTCTGCTGGCCGAGCTTCTTGAAGGTTGTGCCGACAACCATCTTGGGCTTGTAGTTATTCATCATATAGAGAGTAAGGTCAAGTGCGTGAGTACCGATATCGATAAGCGGACCGCCGCCCTGCTCATACTCGTTGAGGAAAACACCCCAGGTGGGAACAGCACGTCTGCGAAGGGCAATAGCCTTTGCGTAATAGATTTCGCCGAGGTCGCCGTTATCGCAGGCCTCCTTGAGGTAGATGGAATCGTCTCTCCAGCGCTGCTGGTATCCGATTGTGAGCTTCTTGCCCGTGCGCTTTGCAGCCTCGCACATAGCCTTTGCCTCTGCATAGGTCTTTGCCATGGGCTTTTCGCACATAACGTGCTTGCCTGCTTCAAGTGAATCTATTGTAATAAAGCTGTGTGAACGGTTGGGTGTGCAAACGTGAACAACATCAATGCTCTCGTCCTTGAGAAGCTCTTTGTAATCTTCGTAAACCTTTGCGCCTTCAACGCCGAACTTTGCTGCTGCAGCTTCTGCTTTTTCAACAATGATGTCACAGAATGCAACCATTTCAGCCTCTTTGATTTTTGCAATTGCGGGCATATGCTTGCCGTTGGCAATACCGCCGCAGCCGATGATACCTACTCTGAGTTTTTTCTCCATAGTTTTATTCCTTTCTGCCGCAGTCTGCAGCGGCATTTGATTACAACTTAATTATATAAAAAAGGTATATAAATTCAACAGTTAAAATCGTAAAATATTATATATATTTATTGTATAATTTTAACAAATGAGCTTTATTTATCAGTCTTTTTTCTGTCAAGCCTTATCATTCCGATAATGATTGAGGAAAGCACGAAAATTTCCGTTGCAATGCCCGCATAGGAGAGATTTGCAATGTTATAAATCAGCCAGCAGGCAGAGGTCGGAATTGAAAACGCACGGTTGATTTTCGGCGAATCAATCCACAGCACAACCGAGGAAGAAATCATTGCTATCATCGGGAAAACGGAAAAAATGTTGTCCCATGTGAGTATGCCCGAAACGGTGAAAACAACGCTGAAAATAACGGGCCATAGCTTAAAAGAAGTAAATGCGCTTTTGCCTCTGCCGGCGTAAACGGCGGAGCGTCCAGCGCCGATTAAGTTTGAGATACAGCCCGTGTACGCACCGAGTAAAAGATAGTGCAGCGTGAACAGCAAGCCCGACACCATCTGAAATGTGAGTATGCGCTTATGTGATTTCTGCTGGTAGGAAAACACGATTATTCCCATTGCAACAAAGCCTATAATCTGTCCGATTGCTTCAACCATATTTCTGCTCCGTTTTTCTAGAATATTTAACTAACATTATAAGACTTTGAAAACTAAAAACAACGGGCAAATTGGTTGAATATTTATTTGTTTTTTATGTATATTTCACAAAATAAGTTTTGCAGGGGTTGAAATTGAGGGGGAAAGATATTATAATTTCGACATAGCAGATTTATTGTTGAGAATGAACAATGAATGATGAATATTGAATAATGAATAATTATTGGCGGGACACCCACACCCGAATATATAATGGGTGAGGGCGTAGTCCTCCCTTTATTATTCATTATTCATCAGCATAAGCGGCTTCATTATTCATTTTTCATTTACAGTTTGTCCTCGACAAACTGCAAATTACCACCTGAACGGAGGATAAGAAAAATGGAAAGAATTAAACCCTGGTGCGGCTCAACTCCTGCACCCGACCATATAATGATAAGCATAAACGGTGATGCAAAAACATCTATGGCAGTTACCTGGAGAACGAGTGTTGATGTTGCCGACGGCTATGTTGAATACCGTGAGGATGGCAGCGATGTTATAATGAAAACAGAATCTGTCAATGAAGTGTTCGAAAGTGATATTGATATAAGTATGATGCACTGGGTAAGGCTCACAGACCTTAAGCCCGGCACGAAATACTACTATACCTGCGGCGATAAAACCAACCGCAGTGAGGAATATTTCTTCACAACACAGCCCGAAAAGCTTGAAAAATTCAAGTTCCTCTGCGTTTCCGACCAGCAGAAGGGTGACCCGTTTGAAACCCCTGACTATTCATATTTCAACGCTCTGATAAAACGCTACCTCAAGGAGCATCCCGACACCGCATTTATCCTTACTGCCGGCGACAATACCGATTGCGGTCAGCACGAGCAGCAGTGGAACGGTGCCTTCCTGGGCTGGAAGGGTATAGCCGAATATGTGCCCGTAATGTTTACCGAGGGCAACCACGATACAAGAGGCTTTAAAGATTACAGAAACGGTGTTGGCAGATATTATTCCGAGCCTGCCGAGTTCTTCTGCAAGCAGCTTAAGGGCAGCTACGCCTATAATGGTCCCGAGGGCTGGAAAACCGAAAACTACACCTTTGATTACGGCAACGCTCACTTTACCGTGCTCGGCGTAAACGGTCCTGAGGATGTCAACGCATGGCTTGTTGAAGACCTCAAAAACAGCAAGGCAGACTGGAATATCGGTACATATCACTTCCCCGTATGCTATACGGGCAGCGACTGCCAGAATTACGACTGTTATCCCGTAATGACCGAAGGTATGGAAATGCTTGACCTGCTTTTCTCCGGCCATGAGCACAGCTTCGGCAGAAGCTTCCCCCGAAAGAACGAGGAGCTTTTTGAGCAGCCGTCAAAGGGCATGATTAGCTATGTCCTGGGTAATTCCAATCAGAATCCCCCCGGCACACGTTCTCTCAGCAAGGTATGGCACAGCGCCTTCTACACAATGGAGGACAGAACCTCTATGGTTGCTGTTGCCGAGGTTGAGGGCAAAAAAATGACAATTACCGCTACGCTTGAGGACGGCAGAATTGCCGACCGCTGTGTTATAGACAAGGAGCGTGACGTAATTGAACCATACGCACTTGCTCCCTATTTCAACCGCACCCGTATGATGTACAAGGGTGCAGACCTCGGCCTTTGCCAGTACCAGACCACCTGCGAAAATAAGGACGGCGTGTGGTACGGCTGCCTTTCTGTGCTGTTTTCCTATTTCGGAGGTATGGTAAAGAAAACCGAAAATCAGGTCTACCTCGAGGGCTACGGCCATTGGGCACGCTTTACGCAGGACAGTAATGTTGTCGAAACCGACAGGGGAGAGGTAACGCTCAAAAATGCTGTTTACCGCAACGCCGAAAGGAAAAACCAGCTCTATATTCCGCTTGAAGCGCTTGATATCTTTGAAATGCGCTGGGCTTACGCAAAGCGCAACAATTTCATCCTCATCGAGCACGAAAGCGAAGATAAACCGATTACAGAGCAGCCGTAAATTACAGTTTGTCTGCCTGTTGGCAGATAAACTGTATCGATATAAATTCTTGCGGACTCGATATGCGCTGCGGCGCAAGGGGGAATTTATATCATATCGTGTTTGAGTTTTAACTCAAACATAATCGGATTTTGTAAAACAAAATATATCAAGTGACCGTCAGGTCACATATCGACAAACAATAATTTGCCGAGATAATTATTTATGATTGTGAATTTGTCCGTCGTAAAAGTGATATGACGGTGAATTTAGGTCGAGAAAGTGAATTGACCCTACAAAGAAACCAAAAGACTGCAGGTGCGTGTAAACATCTGCAGTCTTTGGGTTTATTTATACAGTTTAGGGTCGTTTGTCATACCAAGGATATAATCAGCCGAAGTGTTATAAAATTTGGCGAGAGCAATAACAAACTTTGTCGGAATCTCACGCTTGCCGATTTCGTAGTTGCTGTAAACACGTTGGTCTATGCCCAAATATGCCGCTACTTCTTTTTGCTTAAGGTCACGATCTTCTCTTAAATCCTTTAAACGAGGATAATACATAAACTCACCTCAAAAATAAGTATATGTACTATCAAAAAATAGTATTGATTTTACTATCATGCGATAGTAAAATAATTATGAGGTGATTAAAATGAATTTGGAAAAGGAATATGAAGTTATTTATGATTGGTTGGATGATTTGCTGAGCGATGAGGAAAAAAAGAAAATGCTTAGTCACGATGTAGAGGAGTTATACATTTATCATTTTGGGTTAGGGACTTGGATACGTAATAATATTTTAACTGAAAAAAGTGAAGTGTATAAGTTCTTTATAAAAATGGGTGTATCACATAAGGATGATATGTCTATGGAAATTATTGAAGGCTTTTACGGATATTTGCTTCATAAAAGCCTTGAATAACAGTAGATTAAAAATATTTTTGAAAAATATAAAAAAACACTTGCATTTTCCGGATAGTTGTGCTAATATACTTGAGCGGTCAAAAAACCGCACTTTTGCGCTGGTAGCTCAGCTGGATAGAGTGTTTGGCTACGAACCAAAAGGTCAGGGGTTCGAGTCCCTTCCAGCGCGCCAAGCCGCAATCCTTTGTATATCAAGGGTTGCGGCTTTTTTATATCCTTTTGAAAGCCACTCCAAAACACCGTTTTTCTAACAAATTTCTAACAAGATGTGCTCAGACTCAAGCTACACAACGTTTTTGAAGCCTATGGAATTTCCTAAAGTGTTTCCGAGAGCCTTTTTTCTGTTCATATCAAGATGACCGTAAAACTTGGCGGTGATGTTCACATCGGAATGTCCGAGCCATTCAGAAACGTCATAAAGCTCACGACCCTCAGACAAAAGCAAAGCCGCACAGCTGTGACGCAAATCGTGAAATCTTATACGCTTCAAATCATTCTTTTCCAAAAGCTTTTTGAAATGTTTTGAAATATAGTCAGGGTCATAAGTTTTGCCGTTCGGCCATTTGAAAATATAATCATTTTCAATGTAGTCTTTACCGCAAGCAGCCCTTTCCTCTTCCTCACGAGCCTTAAGCCACTTGAAAAATTCAATCATATCATCTGACAAAGGGTATGTTCTGTTGCTTGCATCGGTTTTGGTTGAATCCTTCGCAACAACCTTGTTGTTATACATTACAACCGTGTGCTTGACAATAAGCATCTTATTTCTGAAGTCTATCGCATCCCAACGAAGTCCGAGCACTTCGCTTCTGCGCATTCCGAAATAAATTGTCGCATAAATCAGATGAAAGATTCTGTCATCTTTAATAGCTTCCCAAACCTTCTGAACTTCTTCTGCACTGTAGAAATTAACCTTTTCGTGAGTAAGTGTCGGAAGTTTCACGAACTCCAGACAATCATCATAAATGATTTTTTTCTTTCTCGCCAGATTGAAAATCAGCTTAAACACCGTCATATGACTTTTAAGTGTTTTGGGTAAAAGACCGCCTCCGGTTACTTTGTTCCCGGACACCTTCTTTTCGTCAATGTATTTCTGTATTGTTTCATAGGTAACTTCGTTCACCTTTATTTTGTGTTTCTGGAAATACGGAATGATATGAACCTTTGTAATGCTTTCATAACCGCCGAATGTGATTATATCAACTTCGTTTTCGTACTCGACCAACCATTTTTCGGCTAATTCATCAAGTGTGATGTCTGAAGGAACAAGCTTATTTTTCAACTCATATTCCCTTTCGATCTCCTTTCTTATTTCTTCAGCTTTTCTTTTGTTACCTTTAATTTCAAGACCTGTTGCAATCCATTTTGGCTTTCTTTTGCCGTTTTCGTCATAAGTGTCTACAACGATATAATAATGGTTGCTTTTGGTCTGTATTGTAGCGCCTATATAAATCATCTCCTTTGAGCGGTTTATACAACGCTGTCCTTTTGGCAACTTAAGAATAGCGCGCAAACCGCTCTGTGTAAAGTAAATTAATTGTGAATTTCCGGCTGAACGAAGAATTTACTCCGTTCAGCCTTTTTAATTATTTCGTACCGAGCGAATCAAAGATTCTGTTTTTCGGCACAAGAAGCTTTTTACCTACCTTGAGAGCAAAAAGCTCTTTTTCGGTGATGAGCTTGTAAATGGTTTTTTCACAAACTCCGAGAAATTCTGCCGTTTCTTTAACGGTCAGAAGTTCCTTGTTTTCAAACATTTTTGTTACCTCATAAAAGTATTTTTTGAGGATTTATATCTGAACTCATAGCGAGTTATATTCGTGTTCATTCTGAGAATTTAAATTAAAACGGGCAGCGTCAAATCTTCCCCGTATCCTCAGTGGGTGTGGTAATCATACCGCCAGCATATAGTTTGAGACGGTTACGTCGAGTCTCCAATGCGACAAATGATAGATCGAAACTGCCATCAGCGACAGTCTGTCATAAACAATCGGGAGTCCTTTCTCAAGTGCAAGCTGTTTATTCTTTCCGCGCACGAAATAATTGCCACGGATTTCTTTCTTATCCAGATGCTTCGGTTTCTTTGTCTTTTTATCAATGCACTTTTCGTTCCAACGTTTTATAATCTCATCCTCAAGCTGCTTTCTGTATCCCGGATCGCTGTTGATTCTGTCAAGATAGTAGTTGTATGCTCTTACCGCCTGTTCGGCTCTCATATGGTGGTAATCAATGCTGTTGTTCATTTCCTGCGCAGAAAACACTTTGTTCTCCGTGCCGTCAAAAAACTGCTTTACTGTTCCGATGTCTTTAGGCAGTATGCGCTGATAAGTTTCTTTGCCGCCCTTACCTCTACGAACAACAATGCACAAATATCCGCATTCATCCACCTTCAGGTCACTGCCGCGAAGGTTCTTAAGTTCGTTTCTGCGGATTCCGATGCATCTCTGCAGCTCAACCGTTCTTGAATGCTTTGGGTTGTTTTCATCACCGTCCGAACGGTAATGCTTGCGTTCTTTTCTGGAACGGGTATTTTCTGCAGCATACCTTTTAGGCAGATTCATCACATTAAGCGGAATCCCGTGGTACAATCCGACCGGAGCCATATATGTATGAATTGTGCTTGCGGTATGGTCTTTTTCTTTCAGGTACTCAATGTAATCCTCAATATGCTCGGCACACTCTTCCTTGGTTTTGCAGTCATACACTGTACGGCAGAACTTGATAAATTTGTCGTAGTTCTTTATGTATGCCGCTCTTGTTACGTTGTTTTCATACTGCTTAAAATGTTTCGCAGCATCATTTCTGAGCTTGCCTGAAGTGCTCTGCTTGTAATGTTTCTTTTTCTTACTCAAGGCCTTTTCTCCTTTCCTCAATATTCGTAAAGTGTTCTGCATAGCAACGTCACTTTACCAAAACGCCCACTAAAAAATTAGTGTTAAACTGTTCGGGGGCTTCATCCTGAAGCGATGACTTGTTGAGAACAAGCCATCCGTTAAGGTCGATGCAAACCATAACGCCAAAACGATTTTCCGTATACGAAAACCGTTCATTCGCCCTACTAACTGGTTATTCCGGTTAATAACCTGAATAACCGTTAGTAAGACCGGCTCTTTTCTTTCGAAAAGTTGCCGTGTCTGTGATGAGAACAGAGCAACAAAGCTTTTGAAAATCTTTGTTTTTACTGTTTCATCACTCTCAATCCGTACGTTTTAAAACCGTACGGATTGTGCAGGATACGCGGTGGTTTTCTCATCTCATTTCGATCCGCACACCCACACTATGGGGGTGAACATCTCAGGGGATAATGCCGCTACCGAGATTCGCCGAACTTAAAGATCAAACTACCGATGTGCCCTTGCACTGATTTTCCTCCTCAATTCAAATTCTCCAACCGCCTTCGCAATTTCTATCCCTGACAGTAGAATTAAACTGGGATTTTTGAGAATCACTTGCGCTATGATTCTTACTCCTATCATCTTTCATTAATCACTTAAAGTATGTAAGAATGACTGACAGACATTGCAAATCGCAACTTCAACTTTCCTATTAAAAGTAGTCAGGCTTTTATCAAAATCAAGTTTCATCTGCTTTTAGGCAAAAAACAACCCCCGAAGTGAGTGCGATTTTCACTTCGGGGGTTATTGCTGGTTTTGTTATTTGAATTACAGACCCATTGATACTAAAACAAAATATCAAGTATGCCAAATGGATCAATAATGTTTAGTAATACGCTTAAAAAAGCTAATATTGTAACCGAAAGCAAAATATTCCTCCTTTATTTTGAGTGATTCACTTATAACTTATTTATGTGATATGGTTTTTATTTGGCGACAGTTGGAACTATGTTTTTTTCGTGCGCAGTTTCGGCTGCGCATTTTTTATTTTACAGAGAAGTTATTGACTGCATTTCATCGTCACAAGTGTTTCAAAGATCCCATTCTCAACCGTAACAATTGTTTCACCGTCGTATTTATCGGTAATCTGCTTCATAATTTCCAGTCCGTTACCTCTGTCTTTATTCTCCGCTTTCATAGATTCAGCAACCGGATTTTTCATTTTTATATAAAGGTATTCATCTATGATAGAAGCGTCAATGCAAACCGTTTTGCCGTTTGAATTCCGGCAGGCTTCAAGTGCATTGTCGAGCATATTTGAAAAGACTCTGCAAAGATCGAAACCACTTATACTTATATTTTGCGGGATATTTACATTAAAATTGCAGATAATGCCCGAATTAGAAAAAACCTTCTCTTTATCAGAAAGAACAGCATTTACAATTGTATTAGAACAATAGCGGCTGATGTTAATTGAATTGATTTCTTCTTCGAGAGTTTTTGCAAGCTTCAGTGCTTCTGCAGAATCGGTTTTATCAGGGCTTTCGAGAATAGAGTAAATGCTTTGAATAATGTTGTTTGTATCATGTCTGTACTTTCTCATTTTGTCGGCATTTTCCTGCAACTCTTCGTAGTACTTATAGTTCATTTTTGCTTCTGATTCAAGAGTTTTAAGACGCTCTTTATTTTTGAAGTTTTCAGCAGCCTTGTGGGTAACATCAAGAAAAATCATATCTGCAATAAGAGCGAATATGAGCAAAATCGAAACAATTATCGAGGTGTTCTGAGCCGAAATACCTCTGTATGAGTCTGCTATGATACCTATTGAATTCATAAGTGTTATAAGTACAGCAATAAACCCGAATTGAGTTATAGGAATAAGGATAAAAACAAGATACAGTCTTTTGTCATAAATTTTACCGAAATCGGACATGAATTTTGCTGCAATTGCAAGAATAAGCGAAAGTAAAACCAGCATCATTATGTTCATTATAAGCACAAACACTAACTCGTTTTGTATTCCAAGCGAACCTGTAAGGGTGAAAACAAGAAAATCACAAGCAAAACTGAGGCAGAAATAAACAAAAAAAGTTGCGATTTTTTTCGATATTTTTCCTTTGAACAAAAGCGTTAGCATCAAAAAAATTGCAAAGTGATTTAATATTACCCTTATGTTAGGGTTTATTTTTGCTAAGTCGGTAACAGCTAAAACTACGCTACCGATAATAGGCACAAGGCTCAAGGCAAGCCATTTGTTTTTTGCACCGTGAGCCTTATAGAAGTAGAGCCCAATTATCAGCATCTGAAAAAAGCCAAAAAATGTATCAAGAATAAAAAACATCATTTCAACTCTCTTCCCTTCGCCTTAAAATAATTGATTCTTGCATCTGCATGCATAGCTTTTGAAATGGATATTTCTTTACCGACTTTAAGAATAAAATAATCCTTTTCAATTGACTTAACATAATCTGCGTTGACAATATAGCTTTTGTGGCAGCGGATGAATCTGTCATCAAGGCTTTTATGAATATCATCAAGCTTTGAGTATGTATCATAGGCGGTTTCGCATCCGTTTACGTTTATATGCAAAAGCCGTTTTTCAGATTCAATATAAATAATTTTCGAAAACGGAATTTCCAACGTATCAAGACCGATTTTTACAGAAAGGGTTTTGTTTTTCATTTCAAGGTCATGCTTGGCACTGTCAAGATAATGATGCAGAACCTCATCCTTAATCGGCTTGTGAAGATAACCATATGGCTTTAGTTTAAGAAATATCTCTTCCGAAAACTTATCGGCAAAGGCTGTAATGAACACCGTCATAATATCGGGATGTTTTTCTGTGATTTTTGCAGCGGCATCAATTCCGTTTTCATCATTGAGAACGATATCCATAAACAGCAAATCGACAACTTTTGACTTATCACTCAAAAAATCAACCAATGAATCGGACTTACTGAACACCTGAACATCATATTCAGGCTTGTAGTTTGATATTTTGTGAGCAATATATTCAGCAATTTTTATATCATCATCACAAATAGCAATTTTCAAAACAAGAATCTCCTTATAAAGTTCTTTACATAAAAATAACAGAAACGAAGTGGTAAGTAAAGAAAAATAATTTGGATATTTTTTACATTTTAGGGCGAGTTTTTACAAAGGGGGTTGATAAGCTTATTATCCTTTATTAATTTAAAAATGTATAAGTGTTTTAGAGGTGATTGTTAATGCAAATTATTTTTAATGAACTGGTTTTTCAAGCTCAAAAAAAGGAACGGTCAGCTTGTTCAAAACTTTATCAATTAACATTTAAGAGTTCATATTATCTTGCGTTGCGACTTGTCGGAGATGAAGCCAATGCGGCAAAAGTTATTTCACAAAGCTATAAGCAAGCTTTTGAAACAATTTCAACTCTGAAAAATCCTGAAAAATTTGAAATATGGATTCAACACATTACAGCAAAGTGCTGCGTTGAATTCGCAAAAGAGAAAAAAAGAATTGATTTCAAAAATTCTGTATCGAATTTTTCTGATAGAATTGACGAATATACTGAGTTTCTACCCCAAGGTATAGAAAATGCCGACAAGGTTTGTTCAGCAATCAACAAAATTATTGATTCGCTGTCTGAGGAACAGAAAACCGTAGTATTACTTCATTACTACAATAAAATGCCGGTTCCTCATATTGCAAGAATTATTGGGTGTTCAGAAGCAGTTATTGTAAACGAGCTTGAATTAGCAAGATTCAATATCAAAGCAAAAATGGACAAAATGATCAATAGGGAAACTCAAATATACCCAATGGCAGGGGATCCAATTATTGCTACGATACTGCAAAAAGCAAAAGAACAGCAGGCTATATCTGAAGATTTTCTTAAATTGGTTTTCAATAATGCAACAGAAGGACTGTTTAATCAGACTGATAAAAAAGCAAACAACTCTGTTGCCGAGTCCGTCCCAGCTGAAAACGTTGAGACTAAAAAGGTTATACCAAATGAAAAGCCTGTTAAAAAAGCAAGCAATAAAAAAATCAATCAAAAAACATTGTTAATTTCTGTTATGATTATATTTTTGGTTGTTGCTTTAGGTGCGGTTGCATTTCTTGTTATTCCTATGATTTCTCCGAGCGAAGCCTCCGGGGATAATCAAACGTTAAAGCCGGATTCGGAAATGCTTCTTAATATTGAACCCTATGAAGAATCGTATAATAATATTATGAAATTGTTTTACGAAGCATCAGTTGAGGAAAATGACTATTTGGACTTAGGATTCAATTTTATTTATTTTAACAACAATGACATTCCTGATCTGGCAATAAATTACAAGCGTTATTATACAAATGCGCCCGAAACATATGATGAGATCATCATTTTCATGGATGGGGAAACCGATGAAAGTTTTACGGAATTTCCTGACAGCACATGGTTTGGAACAAAAGGCTCATATATAGTTTTGGACAACATACCTTACGGTTCGGTTAAGGCAGAAGCTTACTATAAATACAATTATATTAATGAAAAAAATGACAAAGAATTCTGCGGTGGTTTAAAATACGAAAAGTTCCTAAATGATGATACATATGAAGAAACCTGGATTTATATGGCCGAAGCAGAAAGTTCCATGCTGTATCTAAGCGGTTGGGATGAGTATTACCAAAAGAAAGAGGAATTGCTTAACGGTTATTACCGGATATTAAGCAGTTATGTATTGAGTGATTATATTGATTCCGGAAATTCTCTTATCAAATATTTAAAAAAAGCAAAGCAGGAAGTATTTATCAACGAGGTCAATGATGAGCAAACATTGTTATACGATTCATCAACAACATCTATTACTCTACCACAGACCACAACGCAGCAGGAAAAGACTGCGGCTACTGTTAAAGTTGTTGCGGCCACGAAGTCAGATTGGTCTGTATTAGAAGACACCTTGGAATGCATTATGCGCTACAACGGAAATTACAGTTATAAAAGTTCGGATGCTTATGATTGGGTTTTATGCCATTACGGTGACGGACACATTTATCGCAACTATTTCAAATCGGGTGTTGATTCAGGATACGGAAATGATCCGTCCGGTTATTTCAAAAATGATGAGTACTGTATTTTTGATGCGGATAATGTGGACTGGATTATTGAAAATATCTTCAACCAAACTCCGAAACGCAACTTAAACAAAACAGATCGATATTTTCACAGTAATAAATATTATTCTTTGTTTTGTCCAAGCGGCGGTCCAATCGCCGAATATGAGATTGAACAATATGAAAAACAGAAGGATAAATCTTATTCCGTAAGAGTAAAACAATTGATTTATCCGGAGTTTTATGAAACACCTGAAGAAAATATTCCGCAAATTGCTTATGTTACTCTGCATGTAGCCTTGAAGAACATTGACGGCAAAAAGTACTGGTCTTTCTACGCAATTGAACGAAAAGAGAGCAAACCAGAGCTGACAACCACTATTCCTCCAAACAACGAATCAGAAAGTTTTGAATGGGAGAGAAATTATAAAAAAGTTCTAAATGGCGAAACAGATGATTTCTTTGATTATTCAGATTTTACTTTAAAAGATCTTGACGGTAACGGAACACCTGAACTTGTAATTATTGACCGAACCGCCCAAACGGATTGGATGTTCATATTTATGAACGGAGATATACAAGAGGATGAGCGTATTGATTTAAGTGCTACGGATTTGTATGTTAGCTCAAACGGAGAAATCGGGACTTATCGTATTTATGCAAGCGGCGGTGAATATGATGCGGCGTTTTCGAAAATTTCGTTAGGTAAATCACGCGCGAACAATATAGAATCAGCTCTGCATTTTGAAGGCTTTGCCGATCCTGTTAACAAAACCGGTAAGAAAGAAGAATGGCGCTATTATAAAGGTACTGATGAGGAAGGTGAATTGATTACTCAAGCTGAATATGAGGATTTCGTTGAATCTTTTAAGAGCGAATTTAAAAAAGTACCCGATTATTCTGTTAGTTCTTACAGAGAAAGTCCTAAAGCATTAAGCAGTTATATTCAATAATTTTAAAAATAAGGAGACAAAAACTATGTATTCAAACATTGGGAAAAATTCAGAAACTTGCAATGGCGTGTGCTGTTCTTGGAATGATTGCATGCATTGCAATCGGGAAACGATCTCAATGACTAAATTTAAGAGTTTTAAAAGAAGGAGACTAAAAATGAGTTTTTTGAAAAAGATATTATCGTTAATTATTGTGTCCGTTACAATTTGCTCAACATTTTCTTTTTTTCAAATCACTTCTAATGCAGCGACTTATGTAACATTATCTCAATTTGATACCGCATTAAATAATTTTAAATCAAATGAATATAAACACGATTCAACATATGTTGACAATTCCAGTTATGGTGGATACCAATGTTTTGGATTTGCAAATGAAATAGCAAAATATATTTTTGGTAGCTTTCCTTGCAGCAATATGTCAGGGAACAACATAAATGCAAACTGGACAAGAACATATGGCTCAAGTGCGGTAGACAATCTGCATGTTGGTGATATTGTTCGATATAGATTTCATTCAATATTTATAACAAAAATTGTTGGAAATACAATATATTATTGTGATGCAAATGCTGATGGCAAAAATACTGTTAAATACAATAAAAGCACCAGCAAAAGTTCCTTAAAATCACTTGTTGGCGAAAAACTGACACACAACAATGCAACAACTACAGGTTGGGTTGCACACTATAAATATTGGAAAGATGCAAACACTCTCACAATAAATTACTCTCCCAACGGTGCAACAATACCTGCATCTAACAGCTATAAAGTTTCGTGTGATGGTTCAACATTAAGCCTCCGGAGCACTGCAAGTACATCAGGTACATTCTTGATTTCTATACCTGATAATACTGTTCTTACAGTTACCGAAACAAAGAGTGCCAATGGATACATTTGGGGAAGAACAACATATGGTGGCAAAACGGGATGGTGTGCTTTAGATTATACTGTAAGACAAGGTTATTACGTAAACTCAAACAAGGTTTACAGATATTCCGATTCAAGTCTCGCCAAGACTTCTTGGGAATATGGTAAAGGCGATACAACATATGGTTTATTTAATTACACATCATTTAATTTGCAAAAAGACGGCTATAACTTTGTTGGATGGAGCTTATCTACGGACGGAAGTACAGGGATCTTTGGACAAGATGATACAACACTAAAAGCAGAAGCAATTTGCCCTGATGTTGCTAACTCGGATAAAACCGTTGTTTTATATGCTATTTGGAAACCAATCACATACGCCGTTTCTTACAATGCTAATGGAGGTGCTGGTGTACCTTCTGCACAGACCAAAATTTATGGCACTGCATTGACTCTCAGTTCGACCAAGCCCACAAGAACAGGTTATACATTTACGGGCTGGAACACCAATGCCGACGGAACGGGCACCAAATACGCTGCAGGTGCAAGTTATACTTCAAATGCAGCAATTACTCTCTACGCCCAATGGACGAAGGTTGTTCTTGATTCAATATCAATAAAAACAAAACCAAACAAAATAAATTATTTTGTTGGTGAAACATTGAATACAAGTGGATTGTCATTAACTGCTTCATACAGTGACGGTAAAACCAACACTATAAGCAGCGGTTTTACCTGCACACCGACAACATTCAATGCCGCAGGCACACAGAAAATAACAGTTAGTTATGGCGGAAAATCAACCTCGTTTAATGTTACCGTTGAAAATGTTGTGCTCTCAAGCGTAGTTGTTAAGAGTAATCCTAATAAAACAACATACAATGTCGGCGATACATTGAACACAACTGGTCTTACACTTACCGCAACTTTCAACAATGGTACAACTCAGACTATAAGCAGTGGCTTTACCTGCACACCTAAAACACTCAGCACCGCAGGTACACAGAAGATTACCGTTACTTACGAAGGCAAGGCAGCGTCGTTCAACGTAATTGTTGAAGAAGTTGTAGTTACAAGTCTTACAGTTAAGACCGCTCCCACAAAAACAAGCTACTATGTTGGTGATACCCTCAACACAAACGGTTTGACACTTACCGCAACCTACAACAACGGTACAACCAAAACCATATCGAGCGGATTTACTTGCACACCGACAACACTCAGCACTGTAGGCACACAAAAGATTACTGTTACTTATGGCGGCAAAACGACATCTTTTGATGTATCTGTGGCTCCGATTAAGATTACTGAACTTGAGATAGTGACTATGCCACAGACAACAAGCTACAAAGTTGGCGATAAGTTTGATCCTGCAGGGCTTACTATAAACGCGATTAACAATAAGGGTGAAACAATTGTTGTTACAGACGGTTTTGTTTGTATCCCCGAGACTCTTGATAAAGCCGGTGTACAAGTTGTAACTGTTTCTTATGGCGGTAAGAGCGTAATGATAACAGTTATTGTTGAAGAGGTTGAACCTGAAACATATACAGTCAGATTTATAGCTGACGGCAATGTAATCAGCGAAACCGAGTATGAAGTTGGCGCAACTATTGTTAAGCCTTCTGCTCCGGCTAAAGTCGGTTACAAATTCATTGAATGGGATAAGACAATTCCTACAACAATGCCTGCTGAGAATCTGATATTCACAGCTCAGTATGAGCTTCTCGTCAAGCAGCTGAAGATCAAGAAGCCGTCAACCAATACGGTCAAGTACGGAGAAACTCTTGTAATGCATGCTGATATAGCAGAAGCAGAGCTTCCCGACGGCTGGAAAATCGAATGGACTGTTGAGGGCACAGGCTTTTCAACAAAGGTTGAAGAGAACGGACTCAAGTTCAAAGTAACTTCCGTTTCAAGCGGCAATGTTACCGTAAAAGCAACACTTGTTGACGAAAACGGCGAAGCTGTACTTGATGCAGACGGCAACGAAATGTCCGACAGCAAGCAACTCAAATCCGACGCAAGCTTCTGGCAGAAGATCGTTTCCTTTTTCAAAAACCTCTTCGGAATATCAAGAATCATCCTTCAGTCAATCTATTATTAACCAGCAAAGAGCTCACCTGCGGGTGAGCTCTTTTGACATATGCAAAATTTCGTCTTTGAACAGACTTTGGGGACTAATTTCCATTCTGCAGGAAATCCTGCGCCAAAAAGACAGCGTTGTTTTTCTAACAATTTTCTAACAAACGGACGGAAAATGAGTTTTTGCGTGAATCACGGTGTATCAACGCTTGCAGAAATTGACCTTTTGGTTACTCAAACTGAACTTTTGTCAGAGAATTCTGCAAGTTACCACGAAATGGAATGTCATTCCGCTATACGAGTGTCCCTACGAACCAAAAGGTCAGGGGTTCGAGTCCCTTCCAGCGCGCCAAAACAACCGATACACCAAAAGGTGTATCGGTTGTTTTTTGTTTTGTTTGCAACAAAGGCAACCCCTGGCTATGCCAGGGGAGAAGGAGAGCTTAAAGCGAGGGAAAAAGTAGACAAGAAAAAAGCTCCTTGATATATTAGAAGTGGTTTGCCGACCACACAACTAAAATAACAAGGAGGTCTTTATCGTGAAAGGAAAAGACATAAATAGTTTAGACCATACAAGCTGGAGATGTCAATACCATGTAGTATTTGCCCCAAAGTATCGAAGGATAGCAATATACGGAGAGATAAAAGCGGATATAGGGAAAATATTACGACAGTTATGCAAACAGAAAGGAATAGAGATAATAGAAGCAGAACTGTGTCCGGACCATGTCCATATGCTGATAAGCATACCGCCTAAGTATAGTGTGTCACAAATAATGGGATACCTGAAAGGTAAAAGCAGTTTGATGATATTCGATAGACACGCAAATATGAAATACAAGTATGGAAACAGACACTTTTGGGCAAGAGGATATTTTGTGGATACAGTAGGGCGTAATAAAAAGCAAGTGGCAGAGTATATAAGGAACCAACTTGCGGAAGATCAAATATCAGACCAAATGAGCCTCAAAGAGTATGTAGACCCGTTTACGGGTAGCGAGAATAAGAAAGCATAAAAAGAACCCCTTTAGGGGTAGCTGAAAAAGTAATGCGGTCGGCAAACTGTTCAGCGCCCCTTTAGGGGTTTTGTCTGCAAAAAGCCCTTCTAGGGCTTATTCAAGCCTCCGGCTTACCCGGAGGTTTTGACGCGGGGTGTGGGGGCTCGAACCCGAGAGGGTCAAAGCGTTAAGAAAACAGTTCAGTGAACTGTTTTTAGCATTGAGTGGCAAGCAGTAAGGCGAGCCAAAAGCCTGCAAAGCAGGCGGTCGTCCCTTCCAGCGCGCCAAGCCTGGAACCTCTTTAAATCAACGGTTTTGGGCTCTTTTGTATACAGAAAGACAGCAGGCAACATCAATTGACGATGCTGCCTGCCTTTTACTATATTTGTTTACACTTGACAACAGCTTCGGTAACGTTTGTTAACACAAGCTCGCCGTTCTGGTTATATGCTTTAATTGTAATTTCCACAATTCCGTTTTTCTCGTTTCTCTTTACAAGGTTGGTAATCTCTGCCTTGCCTGTCAGAATATCGTCTGCATATACCGGTTTTATCCACTCGATTTTTGTTGATTTGCCGGCAAGGAGCTCGTCACCGATAAAATCCACCTCGAGGTATTTGACCCACACTGACATAAATGACATTACACCGGGCGCAATGAGCTTGCCGAAAGGGGTGGCTTTGGCGTATTCCTCATCTGTATGAAGCGGAATGTTGTCATAGTTCAGGGCAAAGTCAATCATCTTTTCTTTTTCTATAATGGCCGGCGGAATATCTGTTACCATATTAATTTTTAATTCTTCAAAGTACATTGTTTTTCTCCCGTAAATCAGATAAGACTTCTTTAACGGTATTATACCCCGATCTTTTATAGTTTGCAAGTGACAAACTGTATTTTGCTATTGCGGTTTATTTTTTGTTTTGTTATAATATACCATAAATATGGGGGTGATGTTCTGAAGTTTCTTGTTGTAACGGATCTGCACTATTCCGACAAGCCCTTGGGCAGCAACGGCAGATACCACGAAATGTCCTTGCCGAAGCTGCGGGAGGCGTTGGAAAAATATTCTGACGGATGCGAGTTTGCCGTTTGTCTTGGCGATATTGCGGATGCAGCGGACGGATATAAACCGCAGGCGCAGGGGCTTAAAGAGCTTTGTGAAGTCTGGCGCAGCTTTGATATACCCTTTTATGCTATGATAGGTAACCACGACACCGCAATGAGCAAGCCCGAATTCTGCCGGCTTACGGGTATGCCTCACAGGTATTACAGCATTGAAACGCACGATTATCTCTGCCTTATGCTCGACACGAATATGAACTCACCCGATGAGCCTTACCCCGAGAGCGAGATAAAATGGGCGTACTGCTATATGGATTATGAGCAGCTTGACTGGGCAAAGGAAAAAATTTCAGCCTCTGATAAGCCGGTTATAATTTTCACCCACGCTCTGCTTGATTTTGATGTTGATGAAGGTGAGCGCAACGACCACGTGCTGGTAAACGCTGACGAGGTAAAGCAAGCGTTGCTTTCTTCGGGTAAGGTAGAGGCTGTGCTTTCGGGTCATTACCACGACGGGCTGAAAATGAAGCTCGGCAACATACCCTATGTCGTTTTTAATTCAATGTGCAATGAGCCTACGAATAATTTTGCCGTGGTTGAGGTTGAAAACGGCACAGTTAGTATTAAAGGCTACGGCACACAAAAAGATATAACAATATAAAACAGGGAGAATAGATTATGGAATTCAAGGCATATCACAAGGATTTAATTTCTCTTCACATCGGCTGTGAAACACCGAGAGCATATTTTGTGCCTTTTAGGAGTGAAGCTGCCGCACTCACTTTCGACAGAGAGAAGTCGGAAAGCTTTGTTAATCTCTGCGGAGAGTGGGATTTTAAATTTTATAACAGCTTTGAGGATATTGAGGACACTTTCCTTGAAGAAGCTTTCACAGAAAAAATAACAGTACCGCTTTGCTGGCAGGTACTTACAGACAGGGGATATGATGCTCCTCTTTACTCAAACCTTCGCTATCCTTTCCCGCTTGACCCGCCTCACGTGCCTGAGGAAAATCCCTGCGGTCACTATAGCCGTACATTTACCGTTGGCGCTGATTTGGGCAAAAAGCTTTACATAAATTTTGAGGGCGTTTCCTCCGGCTTTTATCTCTTTGTAAACAAGCAGTTTGTCGGCTACAGCCAGGTAAGCCGCTGCACAAGCGAATTTGACATTACCGCCTTTGTTACAGAGGGTGAAAACCGCCTTGACGTGCTTGTTGTCAAGTGGTGTGACGGTTCATATCTTGAGGACCAGGACTGCTTCCGCCTTTCGGGCATTTTCCGTGAGGTATACCTGCTTGGCAGACCTGAAAGCCATATTAAGGATTTCTATGTCAGAAGCGATGTCAGCGTTAGCCTTGACAGCGTTAAGGTTGAATTTGAAAACACTTACTGCGGTGAAATCACTCCCGAATACACTCTTGTTTCTCCCGACGGTGAAACGGTTTACTGCGGCAGTGATAACACATTCACTCTTGAAAATCCCGTTCTCTGGAATGCGGAAGAGCCGAAACTCTATGCTTTGATTATTAAAGCAGGCGAAGAGGTTATCGCACAGAAAATCGGCTTCAAGCGCCTTGAAATCAAGGGCAGTGTAGTTTATCTCAACGGCAAGTCCGTCAAGCTCTGGGGTATTAACAGACACGACAACAGCCCCACAGGCGGTTATACTGCAACCGTTGACGAAATGCTCCGTGACCTTTACCTGCTTAAGCAGGCTAACTGCAACTGCATTCGTACCTCTCACTATCCTAACGATCCCCGTTTCCTTGCCCTTTGCGATGAGCTCGGCTTTATGCTCGTTGATGAGGCAGACATTGAAACACACGGTATGGGTTTTGAGTACCGAGATACGTGGGATTGGATGCGTTGGTCTATGCTTTCCACGGTTGATGAGTGGGAGGCAGCTTATGTTGACCGTGCTGCACGCCTTTTCGAGCGTGATAAAAACCACCCCTGTGTCGTTATGTGGTCACTTGGTAACGAGTCGGGCTGCGGCAAAAACCACAGGGCCATGGGTAAATACATAAAGAGCCGTGACAAGGGTGCAATAGTTCACTACGAAAACTCTCACCTTGAGTTCAAGGCTGTTCCCGAGGGAGAGGATTTCAAGGATATTTCCGACGTTGAAAGCCGTATGTATGCAGACCTTGATTACACAAAGAACTATCTTGACAATAACCCTGCAAAGCCCTTCTATTTCTGTGAGTATGTCTGCGCTTATTCAACAGGTGATATTTTTGCTCATTGCCGCCTTGCCGATAAGTACGACAGCCTCTTCGGCCTTTGCATCTGGGAAATGAACGACCACGCTCTTGCCGTTAAAAACGGCGATAAAATCGGCTACCGCTACGGTGGCGATTTCGGCGATTACCCCAACGATGCGGACTGTTGTATCGACGGTCTTGTTTTTGCCGACCGTACACCAAGACCCGGCTACTACGATATGAAGCGTGCTTACCAGCCGTTCAGAACTACCTATAAAAACGGCGAAATCACCCTTTTCAACGTGCGATATTTCACCACTCTTGAGGATATGGAGCTCGTTTGGAGTATAGTCCGTGACGGTAAGGAGATTAAGCGTGGTAAAGTAGAAACCCTTGACATTCAGCCCCGTGAGAGCGCAACAATTAAGCTCTTCGATAAGGAGCACTTCGACGGCAACTGCCTGCTCAATCTTTCTTTTATAAAGAAGAATAGCGAAGTCTGGGCAGAAAAGGGCTACGAAATGGGCTTTGAGCAGTTTGAGCTTTGCTCTGCTGTAAAGGGCAAAGCCTTTATAGGCGGCGGTCTTGAAGCCGAAGAAAACAAGCGCTATTTAACCGTAAAAACTGCCACAAGCACTATCGTTTTCGATAAGCCGTACGGAAGAATTAACGAGATTGTACAAAACGGCAAAAATATTCTTGCCGAGCCTATCTGCATCGAAACCTGGCTTGCACATTGGAAGAACGTTTCGGGCGATGCTGACGAAAGACGAAGCGCAGAAATCCACAACGCAAAGCAGAAAACCTATTCCTGCACGGTTGAAAAGACCGATTATGAAATTAAGGTAGTCTGCGATATTTCTCTCGGCGGTCCGAGCGTTGTGCCGTTTATGAAGGGTCAGCTGACTTACACCGTAGCAGTTGACGGCGCAGTTAAAATCGGCTTTGTCGGTGACAAGCGTGAGCTTACACCCAAGCTGCCGAAATTCGGCTTGCGTGCAGTGCTCAATAAGGAATACAACAACCTTAAGTTCTACGGTCTTGGTCCCGGCGAATCCTACCCCGACCGTCTGGAAGCAAGCAGAATAGGTCTTTATGAAATGAAGGTAGAGGACAACTTTGTGCACTATGTCCGCCCGATGGAAAATTCTGCTCACGCAAAGACCCGTTTCGGTGTGCTCTGCGATAACGACGGGAACGGACTTATGGTTTATGTAAGAGATACAAACGGCTTCTACTTCAACGCAACTCACTTCAAGCCCGAAATGCTCGAAGCTGCAAAGCACGATGATGAGCTTGTACCGCTTGAAGAGGTTGTTGTAAACGCCGATAAGTTTATAATTCCTCCCAGCGGTGTCAACGATTATAAAGCTGCCGAAGAGCCTGAACGTGTGATTGATGACAGCCATATTGATTTTGAGGTTGTACTCCGCTGCGTCGATAAGGAAACAGAATATTTTGACTATATTTAAAGGGGAATAATTATGCCTTATCTGTTTTCGCATTTTAAAGAAAAGGTCACACCTGACGGTGAGCAGGTCTATTTTTCCGTCAGCCGTGACGGCTTGAACTGGGAAAAGGTCAATGGCGGTGAGCCCGTGCTGACAAGCACTATGGGCACCTGCGGCTGCCGTGATATTGAGGTTATCCGCCTGCACACGGGTGGCTTTGTCGTGCTGACAACCGACCTTTGCATTGCAAATATAATGGACGAAAACTATTGGGTAGACTGGAAAAAGGTCAACAGCTCGGGCAGTAAGTGCCTGTGCCTTTGGAAAACGGATGACCTTGTAAATTTCTCCGAGCAGAAACTCGTTTATTTCGGCAGGGACGATTTTGGCTGTCTGTGGGCTCCCGAAATATTCTTTGATGACGAAAATGAAGAATATCTCATTCATTGGGGCTCAACAGTAAAGGAAGATAACTTTACACATATGTCAATTTACTGCTGCACAACCAAGGATTTTGAAACCTTTTCTCAGCCGAAAATGTTCTTTACAAAGGACAACGAAATTCTTGATTCGCACATAACCAAGGTGGGGGATACATACCACCTGTTTTACAAGAATTCCGATAAGCCCCCGATGAATATGCACGCAACCTCAAAGAGCCTTTACGGCCCGTATGAAAACGATGAAAAGTTTCAGACACTTATGGCTTCGCTTGAAGCTCCCGGTGCTTATGAAGCGCCTACAACCCTTACTCTGCCCGACGGCAGATGGTGCCTGCTGATTGATTTCTTCGGCTGCGAAAAGGAGAAAATGGGCTATGTGCCCTTTGTTTCACCCGAGCCCGGCAGCAACGATTTCGTTCGCTGCGATTCAGCTTTCACTTTCCCTTACGGCTTCAAACACGGCGGCGTTATTGAAATAACGGATGAAGAATACGAAAGGCTGAAAAATCAATAAAACAGTTACCGCTGAAGGTTTTGAACTTCAGCGGTGCTTTTTATTTGAGAAAATTACATTGCTATTACTTTGAATTTGTGATATAATTACAATGAAAGAATTTTGTTTAGGAGGGTATCCACAATGAAAATGTCATTCCGTTGGTATGGCGAAAGCGACCCCATTTCCCTCGAGTATATCCGTCAGATTCCCAATATGCGCAGTATCGTAAGCGCTATTTATGACGTTAAGCCCGGTGAGGTCTGGCCCGAAGAGGCTATTGCAAAAATGGCAAAGCAGTGTCAGGATAACGGTCTTGTTTTCGATGTTGTAGAGTCAATTCCCGTTCACGAGGATATTAAGCTCGGCAGAGGCAATGTTGACGAGCTTTTAGAGGTTTACTGCGAGAATATCCGCCGCTGTGCAAAATACGGCGTAAAGTGTGTAACATATAACTTTATGCCCGTTTTCGACTGGACAAGAACACAGCTTGACAAAAAAGCTCCCGACGGCTCAACCAGCCTTGTTATGTACTGGGAGCAGATGAAGGGTCTTGACCCGCTTAAGAATGATATACACCTTCCCGGCTGGGATTCAAGCTATACTCAGGACGAGGTGAGAGAGCTTATCAATGCCTACGGCGAAATCGGCTCCGAGGGTTTGTGGGCAAACCTTGAAAAGTTCCTCAAAAAGGTTATTCCCGTTGCCGAGGAATGCGGCGTGAGAATGGCTATTCACCCCGATGACCCGCCGTACCCGATTTTCGGTCTGCCGAGAATTATTACAGACGAAAAGAATCTCGACAGAATGTTGGCTATCGTTGACAGCCCTGCCAACAGCCTCTGCCTTTGCACAGGCTCACTCGGCTGTGCCGCTTCAAACGATGTTGTTGCAATGATTCGCAAGTACTCTGCAATGGACAGAATTGCGTTTATGCATATGAGAAACATCCTCATTATGGAGGACGGCAGCTTTGAGGAAAGCGGTCATCTGTCAAGCTGCGGCAGCCTTGATATGTATGAAATTACAAAGGCTCTTGTTGAAACAGGCTTTGACGGCTATGTCAGACCCGACCACGGCAGAATGATCTGGGGCGAAACAGGAAAGCCCGGCTACGGTCTTTACGACAGAGCTTTGGGTGCCACATATATTAACGGATTATTCGAAGCCTGTGAAAAGGCTTGTAAATAAAATAAAGGGAGAAAAAATAAAATGCAGAAGAATGTTCTCAATACCGACCTTACAGGTAAGGTAGCGGTTGTAACCGGTGCAGGCGGTGTGCTTTGTAGCGCTTTTTCAAAAACTCTTGCCCGTGCAGGCGCAAAGGTTGCTTTGCTTGACCTTAACGATGCGGCGGCTGAAGAAATCGCAGCAGAAATCCGTGCCGTAGGCGGCGAAGCCAAGGCATACAAGTGCGATGTTCTCAGTAAAGAGGTTTGCTATGCTGTGGCAGATGAGGTTGAAAAGGATATGGGCAAGTGCGATATCCTCGTAAACGGCGCAGGCGGTAACAACCCCAAGGCAACAACGGACAAGGAATACTTTGAGCTTGGCGATATTGACGCTGACACAAAAAGTTTTTTCGACCTTGACAGTGCAGGCGTTGGCTTTGTTTTCAACCTCAACTTCCTCGGCACACTTATTCCGACCCAGGCCTTTGCCCGTCAGATGGTTGGCCGTGAGGGCTGTAACATCATTAATATCAGCAGTATGAACGCTTACACACCCCTTACAAAGATTCCTGCTTATTCGGGTGCAAAGGCTGCTATCTCCAACTTCACACAGTGGCTTGCAGTACACTTCAGCAGAGTCGGTATCCGTGTAAACGCTATTGCTCCCGGCTTCTTCTCCACAAAGCAGAATGCGGCTCTTCTCTGGAATCCCGACGGCTCTCCCACAGCCCGCACAGGCAAAATTCTTGCAGCTACACCTATGGGTCGCTTTGGCGAGAGTGCAGAGCTTGACGGCAGCCTTCTCTTCCTGCTCAACAACGATGCCGCAAGCTTTATCACAGGTGTTGTAATTCCCGTTGACGGCGGCTTCTCCGCTTACTCGGGTGTATAATTATTGAATATAAGAGGTAAAATATAATGAACGCTATATCAGAAAAGATTTCATCCATAGGCGTTGTTCCCGTAATAAAGCTCAACAACCCCGAAAGAGATGCCGTTAATCTTGCAAAGGCTCTCGTTGCCGGCGGTGTACCCGTTGCGGAGGTTACCTTCCGTGCAGCAGGTGCTGCAACAGCAATCAAGCTCATGAGCGACAACGTGCCCGAAATGCTTGTCGGCGCAGGTACGGTTATGACTACAGCTCAGGTTGACGAGGCAATTGCTGCAGGCGCAAAGTTCATCGTTACACCCGGTCTTGATATTGAGATAGTCAAGTACTGCCAGGAAAAGGGTGTTGAAATTTACGCCGGCTGTACAACTCCCACCGATTACCACGCCGCATATAAGCTCGGCCTTGAAGTGCTCAAGTTCTTCCCGGCAGAGCAGAGCGGCGGTTTAGCCAAAATCAAGGCTATGGCAGCTCCGTTCCCGATGTTCAAGGTTATGCCTACAGGCGGTATTTCACTTAAAAACCTTGGCGAATATCTTTCCTGCCCCACAATCGCTGCCTGCGGCGGCTCCTATATGGTAACCGCAGACCTTATTGACAACGGCAAGTGGGACGAGATTACCGAGCTTTGCAAAAAATCAGTTGAAATTGTCAAGGAGGCAAGAGGCTAATGAAAAAGGTAGTAACCTTCGGCGAGCTTATGCTCCGCCTTCAGCCCTATGATTATCTTCGTTTTATTCAGGCAGATTCCTTTGAAGCCACTTTTGGCGGCGGTGAGGCAAACGTTTCCGTTTCCCTTGCAAACTACGGCTTTGATGCTCACTTTGTAACAAAGCTGCCCAAGCACGCAATCGGTCAGATGGCTGTCAATTCTCTTCGTAAGTACGGCGTAAATACTTCTGATATTACCCGTGGCGGTGACAGAGTAGGTATCTACTTCCTCGAAAAGGGCGCTTCCCAGCGTGGCAGCGTATGTATCTACGACCGTGCACACAGCGCAATTGCAGAAGCTGTCGCAGAGGATTTCGATTGGGACAAGATTTTTGAGGGCGCAGAATGGTTCCACTTCACCGGCATTACTCCCGCTCTTGGCGGCAACCTTGTTGAAATCTGCAAGCAGGCCTGTATTGCAGCAAAGGCACACGGCGTAAAGGTAAGCTGTGACCTCAACTACAGAGGCAAGCTCTGGACCCGTGACGAGGCAAGAGCAGCTATGACAGAACTTTGCAAGTATGTCGATGTCTGTATCTCCAATGAGGAAGATGCAAAGGATGTTTTCGGCATTGAAGCAGAAAACACCGATATTACGGCAGGCGAGCTCAACAAGGAGGGCTACAAGTCCGTTGCCCGTCAGCTTGCCGACAAATTCGGCTTTGAAAAGGTTGCAATTACCCTGCGTGAAAGCAAGAGCGCTTTCGATAACGACTGGAGCGCAATGCTTTATGATGTTGCAGGCGATGAATACTGCTTCTCAAAGGTTTATCACCTTCATATCATCGACCGTGTAGGCGGCGGTGACAGCTTTGGCGGCGGTCTTATTTACGCACTTCTCAGCGGCAAGAGCACACAGGACGCTGTTGAGTTTGCCGTTGCGGCTTCCGCACTCAAGCACTCAATTGAGGGCGACTACAACTTCGTAACCGTTGACGAGGTTGAAAAGCTCGCAGGCGGCAACGCCTCCGGCAGAGTGCAAAGATAAATTAAAATGCTGTCATTCTTTTGTGAATGGCAGCATTTTTAATGAATCATGAATGATGAATATTGAATAATGAATAATTGTGGGAGGGACACCCACACCCGAAAATATTTATTGTTTTCTATACTCACTCGGTGTTACTTTATATATTTTTTTAAACGCTTTTGTGAAATAGTTAACGTCAAGTATTCCGCATTGCTGTGCGACCGTCTGTATCTGCAGGCCTGTTGAGGTAAGCAGGTCGGCGGCGTGCTCGATGCGTTTTTTTGTTACAAAGTCGGTAAGTGTCATTCCGGTTTCCTTTTTGAAAAGTGCGGAAAGGTAGCTCGGGTTAAGGCTTAACATAGCGCTGAATTTTTTTAGCGTCAAATCAGCCGTCAGGTCGTATTCAATGTTGAGTATAATCTGCTTTACGGGGTGGGTGTACTGCTTTACGCAGTGGTCACGCACCAGGCTTGCGTAGCTTCGTGCCATTTCCTTTTGTAGGGCGGCGCCTGCTTCAAGCGAGTTTATCAGCTCAATTCTCTTGGCAAAATCGGATGAAACCGTGTCAATATGCAGGGGATGCACACCGCCTTTTTCCGCAGCCTTTCTTAACAGCGTGTTGAGAATTATCGTGTAATTCTTAAAGCTCCTTACGGGGTCGGCAATTCTTTGCTCGGGTCTTTTGCGTGAGGTGTCGGAGAGCATAAGCTCCGCCTTGTTTACCATTCCCTTTGCCACTGCGTCAAGCAGCTCGTTTTCCTTGGCATAGCGCATTTCCAATGTTTGAATGCTCAGGTTTGCATCTTCACTTTTCTGTGAGCTCAGTCTTCTGAAATTTTTTTCAATTTCTGACTTGCTTGCCGTTTGCTTTGCGGATTTTATCTGAAAATTTTCGAGGCTTCCCCACAGCTTTTCTCCGAAGGCATTGATTATTGCAAAAAGCGTGCTTTCGTTTGTGAGCACGGGAATGTTAGTGTAGTACTTTTCAAATTGCGAAAGAACATCGGGTGTGATGTCGTAGTCCTCTGCTGCCTGCAAAAGTCTCTGCTTTGTAATTTCGATGTTTGTAAACGGACCGATTATGAGTGCAGTTTTCTCGGGTCGGTCCGGCAATACTATAAATATATAGCAGCAGTAAAAGGTATCCGTTATTTTGTAAACGGTGTTGGACTCAATATTTTTTATTGCAAAAAGGCTTTCGTAGTCGCCTTGCATTCCGAGAAAATCCCGTAAACCAAGGTCGGCTTTTGCCTTGATTTCCGTGTCTTGGGTGATTACATTGGTATTAATATGGAAGTTTTTAAGTATATTAATTAGTAAGTCCAGCTCTGCCTGACAGGTAAACAAATCCAAAACACCGCCTTGCAATTTTTTACTGCTTTTATTATGCCTTATTTTTCGCAGAATTTCAACACTGGAAACAAAAATAATACTAAAATCAGTAAAAATATTACTCACCAAAAAAACCGTGATATTATAAAATGTATTTGTCAGGTTGATATATTTCCACAAAACAAATCACCTTACGGCGAATTTTTTATGAAAGTTGAGGAATTTCTAATGAAAAAAGAAGTTCAACTCGGTGCCGACGGTAAGCGTCCGTTCGGTATGCTTGACAAAATTGCCTACGCAGCCGGTGACTTCGGCTGTAATATGAGCTTTGCGCTCAAGGGCACAGTCCAGACCTTCTGGCTTGTTTTTATGATGATGGAAACAGGTCTGCTCTCCGCATTGCTGCTTCTCGTTCAGATATGGGACGCTGTCAATGACCCGCTTATCGGCAATCTTATAGATAACGACAAGCGCAAATATAAGATGGGCAAGTTCAAAACTTATATATTTATCGGTGCCTGCGGTCTGCTTGTTGCAGGTGCGGCTGTTTTCCTCCCGTTCCCGAACGCAAGCGTAGTAGTCAAAGCTATACTGTTTGTTCTCGGTTACATCGTTTGGGATGCCTGCTACACTGTTGCTAACGTTCCATACGGCTCAATGCTTTCCCTCATCACAGAGGATTCGGGCGAAAGAGCACAGCTTTCCACCTGGCGTTCAATCGGCTCTATGTTCGGTAACATCGTTCCTATGATTATTCTTCCCATGCTTATCTGGCAGAAGGTTACTTATGACGGAACGGGTGATTACCATACCGACCCCATTACAGGTAAGCCTTACGAAATCGGCGATCCCGTGCTTGACCCGATGACCGGTAAGCAGTTTGAAACACTGCTTGGTGAGCGTGTATTCTGGGCTGCTCTTATTATGGGTGTGCTCGGCTTTGTAGCCTTTATGTTTATGGTTAAGAAGATTACCATTCGTGTTGATGAAAACTCTGTCAAGACAAATGAGGGTGGCGAAAAGTTCAACATTGTCAAGTCCTTCGGCAAGTTTATGAAGAACCGTCCCGCTGTCGGTACAACAGTTGCCGCAATGGGTATGTTCCTTGGTATGCAGTCTGCAACAACAGCAAACACAATTATGTTTGCAACCTACTTCCAGAAGGCATCAATGTCCGGTATTGTTCAGATGATAGGCTTCCTGCCTATGGTGCTCTTCCTTCCCTTTATCAAGAAGCTCGTCAACAAATTCGGCAAGAAGGAAGCCTCCGTTGCAGGTACAATCGTTTCCGTTGTCGGCGGCGTAATTATGCTTATCTTCCCCACAATCGAAAACCGTGATACGGCTCTTATCGTCTACCTTGCAGGTCTTATCCTTTTCGGTATCGGTATGGGTGTTTACACCTGCGTTTGCTGGGCATTTATGGCTGACGCTATTGACTATAACGAGTGGAAGTTCGGCACCCGTGAAGAGGGTACTGTTTATTCCCTTCACTCCTTCTTCCGTAAGCTCGCTCAGGGCATAGGCCCGTCCATCGTGCTTCTTATTATGGGCGTTCTCGGCTACGATTCAAAGCTCGGCACAATCGGTCAGAGCGTTGAAACCTCACACAATATGTGCTGGCTTGTTGCAGGTCTTTACCTGTTCAGCGCAGTTGTTCAGTTCATCGGCGTTACCTTCATTTATAACCTTGACAAGAAGACTCTTGAGCAGATGAATGAAGACCTTGAAGCAAGAAGAAGCGCTGCAAAATAATTCAATCGGTAAAATAAGCAATATTTTTGCCCGATAGATGCAAGTCTGTCGGGCATTATATAAAAAAGGAGTAAAAACAAATGAGAGATATTTTAAATTTTAATGCAAAATGGGCTTTTTCAAAGGAAGCAAAAGCTGTGCCTGCCGAAATGCCCTCCAACTGGGTGTGGGTTAATCTTCCCCATTCCTGGAACGCTATAGACGGCCAGGACGGCGGCAACGATTACTACAGAGGCACCTGCTACTACGCAAAGAGCGTTGAGAAGCACGAGCTGCCGCAGGCAGACAGGCTTTACCTTGAAATCAAGGGCGCAAATTCCTCTGCCAAGGTTTTCCTCAACGGTGAGGAAATTGCCTCACACGACGGCGGTTATTCAACCTGGAGAGTGGATTTTACCGACAAAATTGCAGATAACAACCTCTTCGTAATCGCTGTTGATAACTCCGCTAACGACAGAGTTTATCCGCAGAATGCTGATTTCACCTTCTACGGCGGTCTTTACAGGGACGTAAACATCATCGGCGTAAGTGAATCACACTTCGACCTTGATTATTACGGCGGCCCCGGTGTTATGGTAACGCCCGAAACAAACGGCAAGGATGCAAAGGTAAAGGTTGAGGCTTTCCTTACAAATGCAAAGGAAGGTCAGAAGCTCAGATTCCGTCTTGTTGACAAAGAGGGCAATGAGGTTGCTTACTGCGAAAAGGAAGCTTCCGAAACAGTTGCAGAGCTTGAAATCAAAAACGCTCACCTCTGGCACGGCAGAAAAGACCCGTATCTCTACACCGCAAAGGTCTGCCTTCTTGAAAACGGTGAAGTGCTCGACAACATCAGCACACGCTTCGGCTGCCGTACCTTTGAAATCGACCCCGAAAAGGGCTTCATCCTCAACGGCGAAAAATATCCGCTCCGTGGTGTTTCACGCCACCAGGACAGATGGGGTATCGGTAACGCCCTTCTTCCCGAGCACCATAAGGAGGACGCAGAGCTGATATACGAAGTAGGCGCAACCACAATCCGCCTTGCTCACTACCAGCACGACCAGTATTTTTACGACCTGTGTGACGAAATGGGCTTTGTTCTCTGGGCTGAAATCCCCTATATTTCAAGCCATATGCCTGCCGGCCGTGAGAATACAATCTCCCAGATGAAGGAGCTTGTTGTTCAGAATTACAACCACCCGTCAATCGTTGTGTGGGGTCTTTCCAATGAGATTACAATGACAGGTAAGTCAAGCGACGACCTGCTCGAAAATCACTCAATTCTCAACGATATGGTTCACGAAATGGACAGCACAAGGCTTACAACAATTGCCGTTGTTTCAATGTGCAGTATCGACGACCCGTATATTCAGATTCCCGATGTCGTTTCTTTCAACCACTATTTCGGCTGGTACGGCGGCGACACATCAATGAACGGCCCGTGGTTTGACAATTTCCACGCAAAGTACCCCAATATTCCCGTTGGTATGAGTGAGTACGGCTGTGAAGCACTCAACTGGCACACCTCAGACCCTACACAGGGTGACTACACCGAGGAATACCAGGCATATTACCACGAGGAGCTTATAAAGCAGCTCTTCTCAAGAGAATATATCTGGGCAACCCATGTGTGGAATATGTTTGATTTCGGTGCTGATGCAAGAGCAGAGGGCGGTGAAAACGGACAGAACCACAAGGGACTTGTAACCTTTGACAGAAAGTACAAGAAGGACTCTTTCTACGCATACAAGGCATGGCTTAGTGACGAAAAGTTTGTCCACATCTGCGGCGAGCGTTACGTTGACAGAGTTGAGGATGTTACAAAGGTAACTGTTTACTCAAATATGCCCGAAGTTGAGCTCTTTGCAAACGGTGTAAGCCTTGGCAAAAAGCAGAGCGCAGAGCACTTCTTCTACTTTGATGTACCCAATTCGGGCGAAACTAAGCTCACAGCAGTTGCAGGCGAGTTTACGGATGAAAGCGTAATCCGCAAGGTTGACACCTTCAACGAGGAATACCGCCTCAAGGAAAAGGGCGCAGTTCTTAACTGGTTTGACATCACAGCACCCGAGGGCTTCTACTCACTCAACGATAAGCTCAGCGATATTATGATGAGCGAGCAGGGCAGAGCCTTCTTCGGCGGTATGATGGAAAAGATGATGGGCAGCATCATGAAAGGCGAAGGCGCAGCCGCCGCGATGGGTGACGGCGCAATGATGAGCGAGGGTCTGATGAAAATGATGGGCGGCTTTACCGTTATCAGACTTACAAGCCTTCTCGGTGCAGCAAACGTAAAATTCACCAAGGAAGAGCTGCTCGGCATTAATGCACAGCTCAATCAGATTCCCAGAGTATAATTTTTCCTCTCATAACTTATATCTCCAAAGCAAAAGACCTCAGGTAAAGCACCTGAGGTCTTTGGTTGTAATCATATATTAAGAAACTCTTTAAAATCGCTGATGTATTTTTCAGCCTGCTTTTTGTTGCCGGCTTCCGCAAAAATTCTAAGTAAAGGCTCTGTACCGGAGAAACGGCAGATAACAAAGCTGTCGTCATTGAAATATACCTTGCAGCCGTCCTCGTAATTGACCTTTTTAACCTCAACGGAAAATTCGGGTAAGCGCTTTTCTTCAAAAACAATTCTTTCAATTTCCGCTTTGTAATCGGGCGCAAAGTGAAGGTTGTCTTCAACCATAATGAACTTGCCGAATTTCTTTTCAAGCGTGTTGAGCATCTGTGAGGGGGTCTTGCCCGTAACGCTGACCATTTCGGCAAAGAGGGAAGCGGCGTAAATTGAGTCCTTGCCGTGAATGTGACCTCTTACCGTAAGACCGCCTGAGGACTCACCGCCGAGCACGGCATCAGCCTCGTCAATTTTTGAGGATATGTACTTGAAGCCTACGGGTACCTCGTAGCACTTTTCGCCGAAGCTTTCGGCAATGCGGTCAAGCATATGAGTTGTTGCAAGGTTTCTGACTACGGGACCCTTCCAGCCCTTGTACTTTACGAGGTAGTAGTAAAGCAGGCAGAGAATTTCATTTGCGTTGATGTAGCGGCCGTTGCCGTCAACAATGCCCAGACGGTCGCCGTCGCCGTCCATTGCAATGCCCATATCGTAGCCACCCTTGATTACGCTGTCGCAGAGCTTTACGAGTGTCTGCTCCGTGGGGGCAGGCATCATACCGCCGAAATATGCGTCCTTGTTGAGGTTTATCGTGTCAATGGTGCAGCGTGCGGTGTGGAATATAACCTGCAGCGGATATGCACCCGAGCCGTGCATGGTGTCAAACAGCACACGCAGACCTCTCTCACGCAATGCCTGCATATCAAGCAGGTCAATAATATCGTCAAGGAATTTGTTGAAGGGGCTGCGGCGGTAAACTATTTTGCCTGCCTCAACCGCCTTGTCAAAATCATCATATTCAACCTTATCAATGCTTTCGATAAGTGCTTCAAGCTCAGCCGTTGTTTCAAGCGGAGCGTCTCTGCCCTCGTCAACAATCAGCTTTATGCCGTTGTAGTTGGACGGGTTGTGGCTTGCGGTAATTTCAACGCCGAAGTGCAGTCCGCTGTCCTTAACCGTGTGCATAATCAGCGGGGTAGGGGCAGAACGGTTGAGAAACCACACCTCAATACCGCCGTGTACAAGTGTTTCGGCAACCCATTTTGCCGCTACTTCGGAAAGGAAGCGGCGGTCGTAGCCTATTATAATCGGCTTGTCGGTTTTGTTTTCTTTTTTTGCAAGCTCAACTATGCCTGCGGCAACCTTGCGTATGTTTTCGCAGATGAAATCGTCACCGATTACGGCACGCCATCCGCCTGTACCGAATTTTATCATATTCTGTCGCCTCTTTTATTTCTTACTGCCCACAATTTTAGCACAACATTTTACTGCGGTCAATTGCTTTAAAGAAAAATAAAAGCCGTTGTTTTACCAACGGCTGAAATATCAGTTGTTTGTGATGTGTACGTCGAGCTGGTTATAGGGAATATGTATGCCGACTTTGTCAAACTCTGTTTTTACACGCTCATACATATCGTAATAGGCTGACCAGTAGTCCTCACTCTTGCACCAGAGGAGTGCATCTATGCGGATGCTGTTGTCGCCGTGACCGCCGACAGCAATTCTTGGTGCAGGCTCTGCAATTGTGTACGGGCAATCTTCGTTAGCCTTTGCAACAGCCCTTTTTGCTGTTTCAATATCGTCGCCGTAGCCAATGGAAAATTTGAAATCAATTCGGCGTTGCTTCTGTGCGGTGTAGTTGATAAGATTGTTTGAGGTGATATGCGAGTTGGGGATAACAACACGCTTGTTATCGGGTGTGAGAAGGGTTGTGTTCATAAAGTGGATTTCCTCAACCGTGCCCATAACGCTTTCAAGCTCAATAAAATCGCCTGCACGGAAGGGCTTGTTGAACATAATCTCAATACCGCTTGCAAACTGTGAAATAAGGCTCTGCAGACCAAGACCTGCCGTAATACCTGCGGCACCGAGGGTAGCGGCAAAGGAGCTGACGTCAATGCCCAGCACGCCAAGCGCAAACAGCACAAACAGTATTCTTAATGATACGACGAGCATACTTTTAAGGAAGTGGTGAACGGATTCGTCAACGCCGTTCTTTTTCATAATCTTTATGAGCAGCTTGCCTGCCAGCTTGCTGAAGAAGAAGCCGATTACGATTACGATTACTGCACCGATGATTTTCGGCGAAGCATCAAGAATTTTTGTCGGCAGCTCTTCGAACCATTTTGCAACTGAGGAAACCTCTTCAAATGCTTCCTGTGCAATATCTGTTGTTTGTTCAAGAATGTCCATATTATATCTCCCTTTCTTCTTTAAAAAAGCCGCATCATCCGATACGGCTCTTTTAATTAATTATATTATATAATCCTTATTTAAGAACAAAGCTGTCAGCGTCAATTATAGCCTTATCGCTGTCTTTGTACTCAATTTCAACTGCATTGCCCTTGTTTGCAATGATAACCGTTGCAAAGTCGGAAGCATCAACAGCAAAGTACTTGTCGCTGCCTGCAACTCGCAGGTAGTAAACGCTGTTGCCGCCGATAACCGCAACACGGATATCCTCGATTGCGCCTGCAACGCTCTTTGTTTCAACGGGTGTCTGTTCGCCGCCCTGAGCGTTGGGGTCAACAACGTTTTCAACGTCAATGTCTGTCTTGATGCCGTTGTCGGCAAGAATCTTTGTGTAGCTTTCAAGGCAGGACTGAATTGAAGTGCCGGTTGAAATGATTGTTGTGAACTGGTTAACGTTAACGAGTGCGTACTGCTGAACGATGTTGCTCTTGTCCTTAAGAGCCATAAAGTATGTCGGCTCGTTACCGATGTTGAGCAGCAGCGGGAAGGTTGCTGTGTAGCTGTACTGCTGAACCTTACCCTGTGCAGCTTCCTGTGCAGCGTTTTCCGTTGCACCGTTGACACGGTAGAACTTTGCTTCCTTTGTACGCTGGTTGATAAGTGTGAAGCCTGTGATTGAGCTGTCGCTGGTGGTGATTGATGTAACACCTGTGTACATATAAACGTCGTCGTTAAGGGCAATGTAGTTGTAGCCGTCTGTTGTAACAACAACGTCCTTCTGACCGAGAACGGAGTTCCAGAAGCCGCCCTGGTACTTGCCGTAGTAGTCGTACTGCTCTACGAGAAGGTCGGGATCGTAAACTCTGTCAAGCCAGTTGAGCTCTTCTGAACTTCTGATTTCGTCGATTGTGTAGTCAACACATTCACCCGTTGTGGGGTTTACAAGGATTGCACCCTTGACATCCGTACCGCCGAACAGACCGATAGTCTTGTCAAGAATCGGGCATACCCAATATGCGTTGCCTTCCTCGTCAACCTCGAAAACGGAGGTGCCCAGAAGCTGAGTGGGGTAGTTGAAGCGCAGGTGGCGCTTGAGAAGCTGGTTAAAGTGGTCAACGTCTGAGTAAATGATACCGCCTTCGAGCTTCTTGAAGTCAACCTTCTGTGTTGTCATATCAATAACAAGATAGCCGGGAAGACCCTCGGAGCGGTTGGTAAACCACTTGATGATGTTCTGGTATTTAAGTGTTGCAATTCTTACGGGACGGTTGTTGAGGTTAATCTGTGTGTCGGAAGAATTGACCGTGAACTGTGAAACAAGGTTTTCGTCAACAAGGTCGGAAAGAGCCTTGCTTGCAAGCGTTGCGGCAGAATCCTTGTCAAGCAGGGGAACGCTTGAGAAATCTGCCTCGTTTACGTCCTCGCTGAAATCGGCAGACTGAACGGGAAGAATCTCGCTGTAATCCTTCGCACGGAAGAACACGCTCGAAACAGCGTAGCCGACACCGACAACAATTGCAATAACCAGACCGATAATAATCGGCACGGTAGCCTGTTTTCTGGCGTAGGGGGAATATTCGGGTGACATAACTGCGCCCGAGGTAATGAAAGCCATTACGCAGTAGGCGGCAATAATAATACCGAAATAAATGTACATTTCAATGGCCTTGAAGTTAAAGGCAGGCAGATAGAAGTAGTATGCTACTGCTGCAGCAATAACTGTACCAATGACATTGATGAGGATTTTCAGACCGGCTTTGTTGGGCGGAATGATAACCGAGCCGCCTTTTTTAGCGCCGCTGCCCCAAAAATCAACCTTAATAGGATCCATTAGAGCAACTCCTTTGTTTATAATTAAATAGTATTGTACTATAAAATTAATATTATTACAAGAGAAAGTTGAAAAATATATTAATATGTGCTACAATAAATCAAAATCCAAAATATTCTAACGCTTGGAGGATTTATTTATGAAACGCTTTATCAAATGTGCCGTAAGCCTTGTGCTTGTGCTCGTGCTTTCCAGCGGTATCGTGCTTTATCCCGCAGCCGCTTCTCAGCAGTGCAACTGCGGCGAAGAACCGATTATCTATGTTGCGGCTTTGGGCAGTGCAACGCTTTACCAGAACGCCGGCACGGAAAGCGAAAAGGTACTCTTCCGTCCCGAAACTTCTGCATACGTTAAGCTCATTGCAAAGCTTCTCATTCCGCTTGTTTCCGTTGTTATAACCAAGGATTACGACGCTTTTGCCGATAAGCTCATTCCTGCTGTAGGCGATGTTTTCGGCCCTCTTGCAAACGCTGAAAACGGCGATTCCACGGCTGATGTCACCACCAAGGAGGAGCTTCCGACAGACCCGACACACGGTTTTGATTACAGCTACTACTTCGGCTACGATTTCCGTGCCGATCCGCTTGTAGTTGCAAAGGATCTTGCCGCTTATATCGACCACGTTCTTGAACTCACAGGCCACGAAAAGGTAAGACTTCGTGCTTCCTCTATGGGCGGCGTTATGACTATGGCTTACTTTGAGCAGTACGGCTGCGAGAAGATTAAGTCCGTTATTTTCCAGAACTGTCCGATTTCCGGTACAGCCGTTGCAGGTGACCTTTTCTGCGGCAGAGTTGAAATCAACGAGGATTCTCTCTACCGCTACGGTGCAACAGCTCTTCCGACCATTATGGATGAAACTCTTGCAAGATTCCTTATGGTTATTATCGACCTGCTCAAAAACACCGGCGTTCTCGGCACGCTTATTGATGCCGTAAACCGTGTTGTTGACAACTGCGCAGGCAGAGTTTTTGACGAGCTTCTTATCCCCGTATTCAAGGCTAACTGCGGTATCTGGTCGTTTGTGCCCGATGAATACTACCTTGACGCAAAGAAGTATATGCTCGGCGATAACCCCAACGCTCAACTTGAAGCAAGAATTGACTACTACCACTACAATGTCCAGTGCAAGGCAGGCGAAATCCTCAACGGTGTGCTTGACAGCGGTGTTCCCGTTATGATTGTTGCCGCATACGGCGTTCAGCGTACACCCCTTGTTCCCACCTGGCACAACGATTCCGACGGTACTGTTGACCTTAAGTATTCTTCCGTCGGCGCAACCGTAGCACCTCTTGGCGAAAGCCTCGGTTCGGGCTATAAGCCTGCAAATCCTGACGGTCATGCTCACGTTTCACCCGACAACCATATCGACGCCACTACCTGTGCGCTTCCCGAAAACACATGGTTTGTCAAGGATATGATGCACTGCACAACTCACGACGGTCACGGCGAATTCTACCGCTGGTTCTTTGAGAATGACGATAATGCAGACCTCAATATCTTCTCAAACAAGGACTATCCCCAGTTCTTACAGAACGATATCAAGAACCAGAAGCTTGTTCCTCAAAAATAATTTCAGCCGGGAATTAACTATTACGAAAATATTAAAATAGTTACAAATTATTACAATTTGCGTATATCTATTGATAATTGTAATAAAATATAATATCATTAATATTGTTTAAGGAATAGCCGGACATTGTGTTCGGCTATTTTTATCGTTCAGAAATTTTTTTGGTTGGGGTAAGAAAAAGAAATGGTATTTTCAAGTCTGTTCTTTGTTTTTGCGTTTCTGCCGCTTAACCTTTGCCTGTATTATCCGGCAAAGAGCACGCCTGTGCAGAATGCAGTAATGCTCATTTTTTCGCTGGTTTTCTATGCGTGGGGTGAGCCGAAATATGTGCTTTTGCTCGTGGCAATGGCGTTTATCGACTGGCTGCTTTCCCTCGCTGTAGAAACGGGCAGAGGGAGGAAGGCGGCAAAGCTTGCACTTATCTGTGCCTGCGTAGCCGATCTTGGCTTGCTCGGCGTTTTCAAATACGGTACCTTCTTTCAGGAAAATCTGCAGGCGGTTACGGGCTTTCCGTCCGTTGTTACGCAGATTGCTCTGCCGATAGGTATATCCTTCTACACCTTCCAGCTGCTGACTTATGTTGTTGATGTATACAGAGGCGATGTAAAGGCGGAGAAAAACTTTTTCAACGTTCTGCTTTATGCAGGTCTATTCCACCAGTGTGTGGCAGGTCCTATTGTCCGCTATAAGGATATCGCCGAGCAGATTCAGCACCGAACGATAAAGCGTGAGGATATAGGCGCAGGTATAATCCGTTTTACAGCCGGTCTTGGCAAAAAGGCTCTGCTTGCAAACGCCTGCGGTTCTCTTGCTGATACCTTGCTTTTAAGTGATGCGACTGCGGCGGATTTATCGCAGTTAAGTGAGAATATACGAATCCTCTCCTCGCGACCTGCCTCAGCGCTCTG
Organism: Acutalibacteraceae bacterium; assembly: GCA_045605425.1. GTDB lineage: Bacteria > Bacillota > Clostridia > Oscillospirales > Acutalibacteraceae > UBA8612. The sequence continues at coordinate 204,905 of JAZUQA010000002.1, read as the reverse complement.
GCTCGGAATGCTCTTTTATATGCTGCAGATTTATCTTGATTTTTCCGCCTATTCCGATATGGCTATCGGTATGGGTATGATGACGGGCTTCAGGTATAAAGAAAATTTCGACTATCCCTACTGCTCAACCTCAATTACCGAATTCTGGCGCAGGTGGCACATTTGTCTCGGCTCATTTTTCAGAGATTATGTCTATATCCCTCTCGGCGGCAACCGCAAGGGAATGGCAAGAACAATAGTAAACCTCCTCATTACCTGGATGCTTACGGGCTTCTGGCACGGTGCAAGCTGGAACTACGTGCTGTGGGGTCTTTACTACTTCGTGTTCCTTGTTGCGGAAAAGCTTTTCCTTGGCAAGATGCTGAAAAAACTGCCTTCGCTGTTTTCTCACGCTTATACGCTTGTCGTCGTGTTCTTCGGCTGGGTGCTGTTCAAGTTTGAACGCCTGCCGCTTGTGTGGACAGTAATCAAGGGTCTTTTCTGCGGCAACTCAAACGCCTTTACCAACTACGAGGCAGACATAATGTTCAAGAGCAATATCTTTATTGTAATTGTTGCCTGCCTTGCCTGTCTGCCGCTTGCAAAGCTCATTAAAGCGGTGCTTATCCGCCTTGAATATAAGGGCGGTAAAATTGGCAATGTCTTGGCGGCAACAGCTTGGGCTGTTTACCCCTGCGCAATGCTTGCGCTTTCAACTGCGGCACTTGTAGGCAACAGCTACAATCCGTTTTTGTATTTCCAGTTTTAGGGGGTGTCAAGGAAGAATATGATTAAGAAACAAAAGAATAAGGCACGGGCGGTTATTGCTTGCTTTTTCGTTCTGCTTTTTGTCGGTGCTGCGGTGGCGCTTTATATGCCGCTGAGACCGACTTATTCCGAAGCGGAAAAAAGAGAGCTGACCAAATTTCCCGAATTCAGCGTGCAGGCGCTGCTTGACGGCAGCTACTTTAACGGCATCAGCACCTGGTATTCCGACACGTTTCCTTTCAGAGAAATGTTTATCAATGTCAACAGCAGGATAAAGTCCTTTTACGGAATAGGGGACAGCATTAGCGGCTTTTCCAATGAAATAGGTGATGATATTCCAGTTGTGCCCGAAACCTCTGCACCGCAGGAAAACGATACCACAGCCAAGGAAAACGAAACGGCAACAAAGCCGCCTGCAACAAAGCAGCCGGAAAAGGATGAACCGCTTGTACAGAAGCTGAGCAGTGTCATAATCGTGGACAATGCGGCTTATGAATATTACAGCTTTATTCGTTCAACCGCAGACAGCTATGCCTCAGCGGTGAGTGCGACGGCAGATGTGCTCAAGGGCAAATCAAGAGTATTCTGTATGATTATTCCTACGAGCACGGATATTACGCTTGACGATAATATCCGCAAAAACGTAAATTCATCCAAGCAAAGCGAAGCAATAAATTATATGTATTCCGTAATGTCACCGAATGTGGCAAAAATCAAGCTGTATGAGCCGTTAAGAGCTCGCAGGGATGAATATATCTATTTCCGCACAGACCACCATTGGACAGCACTCGGCGCTTATTACGCCTACCTCGAATATGCTGCGGCGGCAGACATCACGGCGGCTCAGCTTACGGATTTTGAAGAAAAACAGTTTGATAATTTTGTCGGCGCTTTTTACAATGATTCCGGTAAAGACCCTGCGCTTGAAAAAGAGCCCGATACAGTTTATGCTTATAAACCCAAGGGCAATGTCAAGCTCGAGTTTACCGATAAAGGCGGCAAAAAGTACAATTGGCCTGTTGTGTCCGATGTTTCGGGCTGGAGCAGGGGAACGAAGTACAACACCTTTATCGGCGGTGACCAGCCGTATGCTTATATCAGAAATTCCGATATTACGGACGGCTCCTCCTGCCTTGTAATCAAGGAATCCTTCGGTAATGCTATGGTGCCTTTCCTTACAGCGAATTACGGCGAGGTGCACGTTATCGACTACCGCTATTGGGACGGCAGTATTGCTGAATTTGCGGAAAAGAACGGCATAGATGATGTAATCTTCCTTAATAATATATCGGCTACAAGAAATAAATCTCTTGTCAATTCCCTTAATTCAATAATATAACGCAATAAAACCGAGGCTCGGTGAGTAACTTCAAACTCACCGAGCCTCATACTTTTTATTCGAGCACTATTTTCTTTTCCTTAATAAAAATAAAAAAGCAGGACAGATAGGTAACCATCTGTCCTGCAGGGTAAGTTTAATTATGCTGTTGCTTCGGGAGCTTCAGGAGCTTCGGGGTCTGCACCGGGATCAATGTAATCCTTGGGCTTGATACCGAGCTTGATGAGAATGTTGAGAACATCCTCGCCGACATCGAGCATCTCGAACAGACCGTAGAGGTCGATCTCGCCACGGAAGAGCATACCGAGAAGACCGAATACTGTCTGAAGAAGAGCAATGATACCGTCTATTTCGTACTTAACGTCATAGAAGAACCATTCAACGTCCTTAACGAATCTGTCCCACTTGCCGAGCTTAACGAAACCGTCGAGCTTATCCATAGCTTCAACAAGCTGTGTTGTAGCTGCGTCGATATAGGACTGTGAGGAGAAAGCAGTTGTGTACTTGTCCTTGTTGTCCATATAGTTCTTAGCTGCTGCGAGCTTCTCTGTGAAGTTAGTCCATGCGGCTGTACCGCCCATTTCTTCTTCACGCTTAACGTCTTCGTCCTTGTAGTAGTTTTCTTCTGCATAGCTTGTTGCACGCTCAAGAGCTGCTTCAAGTGCGGAGAAATCTGTCTGGATGAAGTGTGAATCCTTGTCAGCAAAGAGTGCGTTGATTCTTGCTGCTGCTGCATCAATATCAGCCTGGTCTCTGATGTCGAGAGTATCCTTGATAGCCTCGAAATCCTTTTCAGCTATGATAGCATCAACGCCTGCGTTAACCTCTGCAACGTAAGCGGGGTCGTACATCTTGGGGTCAAGAGCACGTGCTGCCTTGATGGCATTTGTCCAGTTACCAAGAGAAGCACTCTTGTAGGGAACCTGTGCGCAAAGGTCTTCAAGAGCCTTTGTTGCTGCGTCAACGTCAGCCTGCTTGTCGATTGTAAGAGCAAGGATAGTCTTTTCGTTCTTGAGCTCAACATTGATAAGGGTGCTGAACGCCTTGTTCTCGCCTTCGGGAGAAGCGTTGAGGTTGTGGAGTGTGCTTGTAAGGAGCTCTCTTGCTGCTGCAACTGCTGCCTTGTATGCTTCAAGGTCTGCGGGAAGAGCTTCAAGAGCTTCAAGAGCTGCTTCGATAGCCTGTGCTGCTGCATCAATCTTAGCCTGGTCAACTGCTGTGAGGTTAGCAACGTCTGCTGCAAGAGCTGTCTGAAGAGCTTCCCATGTTTCTTCTGTGTAGTGTTCAGCTACAAGACCCTGGGTCTTTGCAACTGCTGCATCGTATGCTGCGTAGTCAGCGGGGTTAACCTCAACGCCTTCAACTGTCATAGCGCCTTTGCCTGCTGCGTAAACGCCGTCTGTGCCTGTTGCCTGAGTGTCGCCGAACTTGACAACAACGTCAGACTGGCTGTAAGCCTCGTCAAGTGTAAGCTTGAAGCTTGCGCCTGCAACAGCGTACTTGATAGCTGTTGTACCGTCGAGTGCTGTGTATGTAACGCCGTCAACAGCGGGAAGAGCGGAGTAAGCGTCAGCCTTGATTGTTACCATAACGCGGAAAGCCTGTGCCATAGAAGTAGCAATGGCCTGAGTCTTACCCGATGCGTTAATAACATAAATCTGCTTGTTTGATGAGCCGCTGGCAACAGCATCTGCAAGGAAGTAAACTGCGTTAGCCTTTGCAAGAGCATAGTTGGTGAAGTCTGCCATTGTGGGAAGAGCAAACTTAACGGTAAGTGTCTTCTCTGTCTTTGTGCCGTTTACGCTTGCGTTGTAGACCATTGTTGTGTCAGCAAGAGAAGCTGCTTCGGCATCTGTGAGTGTGATTGCGGATTCAACTGCCGTTTTGATGGAGCAGTTTGCATAATCGGGGAATACAACGGAGTTGTTGTACTTAACCTTTGCGCCGACTGTGTCCTTTGTGATAAGGACGAGGCTGCCGTCAGCCTTCTTTTCGAGTATACGCCAGATTACCTCTTTGTCGCCTGCTTTACCGAAAGCTACGTAGTCTGTAGAATCGTCTGCAGCAAGTGATGTGAACGGAATTGCTGTGAGCATCATAACAACTGTCATTACGGCAGCGATGAGACGCATCAGCTTTTTGTTTGTCTGCATGGGTTTATTCCTCCTAAATAATTTTTAATTTAAGAAAATTTGCGTGTCAATTATAACACATATTAACAAGATTTACACCTTGTAATTTCTACCAAATAATTTCGGAATTTTTGTATATATTTAATATAATTATTAAACAATGTAAAAATCAAGTAAACATTTCTTCTGTGTAGCTGCGGTAGCTGCCGTTGAGAATGTTTTCCCACCAGGCACTGTTTTCAACGTACCAGCGTATTGTTTTTTCAATTCCCTCGTCAAAAAGGGTCAGCGGCTGCCAGCCGAGCTCATCCGAAATCTTCTTCGGGTCAATTGCGTAGCGGCGGTCGTGACCGGGTCTGTCCTTAACGTAGGTGATAAGGTCTTCACTCTTGCCCAGCGCCTTGATTATGGTCTTTACAACCTGAATGTTTGCTCTTTCGTTATGGCCGCCGATGTTGTAAACCTCGCCTATTCTGCCGTTATCAAGTATCATTGCAATTGCTCGGCAATGGTCCTCAACATAAAGCCAGTCACGCACATTCAGACCCTCTCCGTAAACGGGCAGAGCCTTGCCGTGTGTGGCGTTAGCAATCATAAGCGGGATGAGCTTTTCGGGGAACTGGTACGGGCCGTAGTTGTTGGAACAGCGGGAAACCGTAACGGGTGTGCCGAAGGTGCGGTGGTAAGCAAGCACGAGCAAATCTGCCGAAGCCTTGCTTGCCGAATAGGGTGAGGAGGTGTGAATAGGTGTGTCCTCGGTGAACATAAGGTCGGGTCTGTCCAGCGGCAGGTCGCCGTAAACCTCGTCGGTCGAAACCTGATGGAAACGGGGTACGGAATACTTGTTGCACGCATCAAGCAGCACCTGTGTGCCGAGAATATTGGTTTTAAGAAAAACCTCCGGCTCTTCAATAGAGCGGTCAACGTGCGATTCGGCGGCAAAATTCACCACCGTGTCAAAATTTTCTTTTTCAAAAAGCTCATAAATGAACTTTCTGTCCGTAATATCGCCCTTGACAAACTTGAAATTCGGGTTGCCGAAAGCACCTTTAAGCGTTTCAAGGTTGCCTGCATAGGTAAGTGCGTCAAGGCAGACGAGTTTTGTTTCGGGATAGTTTTCGAGCATATAATAGACGAAGTTGCCGCCGATAAAGCCGGCACCGCCTGTTACAAGAAGCTTTTTCATATTGTCTTTTCCTTTCGTTTGGCAAAAAGAAATATTTATACAAAACAAATTATACCAAATATCCCGGATAAAATCAACCAAAACTATTGCAACAGAAAAACAAAGCATTTAAAATAGGGGAGAGGTGTTGAAAATGGCAAGAATTAATCCCATTGACTATAACAGCGCAAGCGAAGAAATCAGAGCCGTGTACGATGAATATATAAAGAAAGCGCCTATGAACAATATGAAGCTCACTCTGCTCCATAACCCGGTTGCTTTCAGAGCTCTTATGGGCTTTCACGACGTGCTGGCTCAAGCAAAAACCTTTCTCGGTGAGCTGACCGCCAACCTTTTCTGCTACTCAATTTCAACGGAAAATGACTGTGCCGTTTGCTCGCAGATTTTCAGAAATTTCCTCGACGAAAACGGCGTGGATTTTGACACGCTCGTTATGACACCCGAGCAGCACGCACTGATTTCCTACGGCAGAAATATTGCCGATAATCCCCACGAGGTCTATGACGAGCAGATGGACGAGCTGAAAGAATATTTTACTGATGAGCAGATAGTCGTAATAACTGCCCTCGCCGCAATGATGGTGGCATCGAATATAATTAACACTGTTTTAGAAGTGGATATGTAAAGTGAAAACCCCCGTGAACGACGGGGGTTTTGTAATGAATAGTGAATGATGAATAATGAAAAATGAATAATTGTGGGCGGGACACCCGCACCCGAATATATAAATGGGTGAGGGTGGTGCCCTCCCTTTATTATTCATTTTTCATTAGCAGTCTGTTTAACAAACTGTATTTAAAAAACGCTTTCTATCACCCTCGTACAGCTCTCCGGCGAATACACCCAGCGGCTGATATGCTTTGCATCGGTGTAATACTGCGGTGCGGCAGGCGGATAGGTTGCGTCAAACGCATCAACTACAATCAGCTTGATTTTCATTCTTTCTGGTATCAGGCTTTTGATGTAAACGGTTGCGTTCTGTCCTGCTTTTACATCGGGTGCAGGTTCGGCAAGCCCAGCAAGATTTGGTGTCAGTTCAACGAAAATGCCGTATTTTTCAACCGAGCGTACAATACCTGGCACGGTTTCGCCTGCCTTGAAATTCTGCGCATTCTGCTCCCAGGTGCCGAGCAATTCTTTATGGCTGAGCGTGATTTTGCCGTCGGGTGCAATGTCCTTGATAACCGCCTTTATATCGTCACCAACGCTGAAACGCACATTCGGGTGGGGAATGCGTGAAACGGAAATTGCGTCAATCGGCATAAGCGCAACAAGTCCTGCACCAATATCCGCAAAAGCGCCGAAGCCCTCTGTGTGCGTTATTTTTGCGTCAATGACATCGCCTTTGTTGAGCTTACAAATGTATTCGTTGTAACAGTCCTGCTGAACACGCCTTCTGCTGAGTATTGCCATTGTTTCGCCGTAGCTGTCGGTTTCAAAGCCTGTTATGATGAAGCAAACGGGCTTGTTTACCCGTGAAATCAGCGCAATGTCACGCACGCTGCCGTCCTCAATTCCTATTGCACCCTCGCAACGGGGAATAATACCTCTCATCGGCCCAAGATCAAGGTGCAGGTTGTGTTCATTGTCGCAAAGCAGAACTCTTGCCTCGAGCACTGTGCGGCTTCGGCAGGCGTGAATGAGTGAGCTTTTGTCAGCCATATTCTTTTTGTTTTCGGGCGTGGAAATAAGCTTGCCTTCGGGTGAGTATCTCTTCATTTGTCTGCGGCACTGTTTGCCGCTCCCTCCCTTGTGTTTTTAGGTTTTACCGTGTTTTACTGATTATATATATATGCCGTCATTTGTTGAAAATTCCCTGCTTTATTGAAGATTGATATTTTTATGAATGTATGCTATAATAACAATGGAATAAATTGGGGTGGTGTAACTATGGATGTTAAAACAGGTGACATTCTTCATATGAAAAAACCGCATCCCTGCGGCTCAAACACGTTTGAAGTGCTTCGCACGGGGATGGATTTCCGCTTGCGCTGTGTCGGCTGCGGCAGAGAGATTATGGTTGTGCGCTCCAAAGCGGAAAAAAGTATTAAAAGGATAGAGAGAAAAGAAAATGACTGATAAGCTAGCCCAGGTTGAAAAACGCTATGAGGAAATAAACGCTCTGCTGTGTGAGCCGGACGTTGTTTCCGATATTCAGCTTTATAAAAAGTATATGCAGGAAATCAAGCACCTCACACCCGTTGTTGAAAAATTCCGTGAGCATAAAAAGGCTCTTTCGGATTTAGCCGGCGCAAAGGAAATGCTTGAGGATTCCTCACTTGACGCAGAGCTCAGGGAAATGGCAGAGGAAGAGTTTGAAGAAGCGAAGGCGGCTGTTGAAAGAACAGAGCAGGAGCTTAAAGTGTTGCTTCTTCCCCGTGACCCGAACGACGACAGGAACGTTATCGTCGAAATCCGTGGCGGTGCAGGCGGTGACGAGGCATCTTTATTTGCAAACTCGCTTTACAGAATGTACTCAATGTACGCTGCCACAAAGAACTGGAAGTCCGAAATACTCAGCGCAAACGAAACAGAGGTTGGCGGCTTCAAGGAAATCAGCTTTATGATAAGCGGTGAGGGTGCGTTTTCACGCTTTAAGTTTGAAAGCGGTGTTCATAGGGTGCAGCGTGTGCCCGAAACCGAAAGCCAGGGCAGAATTCACACCTCTACCGTTACCGTTGCCGTACTTCCCGAAGCGGAAGAAGTAGACGTTGAAATCAACCCTGCGGATTTGCAGGTGGATACCTTCCGTTCAAGCGGTGCAGGCGGGCAGCACATCAACAAAACCGAATCTGCAATCCGTATAACTCATATTCCCACGGGTACGGTTGTTGAGTGCCAGGACGAGAGAAGCCAGCACAAAAACCGTGACAAGGCAATGAAAATTCTGCGTTCGAGAATACTTGAAGCCGAGCGTGAAAAGCAGGCAAGCGAAATTGCAGGCGAAAGAAAGCTTCAGGTCGGCACGGGCGACAGAAGCGAAAGAATCAGAACTTATAACTATCCGCAGGGCAGAATGACAGACCACCGCATAGGGCTTACCCTTTATAAGCTGGAGGCAATACTCAACGGCAGCCTTGACGAGCTTGTCGATGCGCTTATTTCAGCCGATACTGCGGAAAAACTTAAATCGGGTACTTGATATGATTGAAACCAGACTTTTTAAATATGATAAGGACGGTGTCCGTGAGGTAGGCGAAATTCTGCATAGCGGCGGAATAGCGGGCATACCCACCGAAACCGTTTACGGTCTTGCCGCCAACGCCTTTGACGGTCAGGCGGTTGCAAAGATTTTCAAGGCAAAGGGCAGACCGCAGGACAATCCGCTTATTGTCCATATCTGCGATATTTCACAGCTTGACGGCATTGTCAGCGAAATTCCCGACGGTGCACTTGCTCTTGCAGAAAAATTCTGGCCTGGTCCGTTGTCGATTATTATGCCCAAGGGTGAAAAAATTCCCGATGAGGTGAGCTGCGGACTTGATACCGTGGCTGTGCGTATGCCCTCACACCCTGCGGCAAGAGATATAATAAAAGCGGCAGGTGTACCGCTTGCGGCTCCTTCCGCAAATCTTTCGGGCAGTCCCAGTCCCACTACGGCAAAGCACGTAATTGATGATATGTGGGGCAGGGCAGACGCTATTCTTGACGGCGGAAGCTGCGACGTAGGCGTTGAATCAACCGTTGTTTCGCTTGTGGGCGAAAAGCCGAGGCTTCTGCGCCCGGGCGGAATATCGCTTGAGCAGCTTGAAAGTGTGCTTGGCGAGGTTGAGGTGGATTCAGCCGTGCTTTCCGAATTACAGGAAAACGCAAAAGCCGCTTCACCGGGTATGAAATACAAGCATTATTCACCCAAGGCAAGGGTAATAATAGTAAAGGGCAGCTTTGAAAACTACCGCCGCTTTGTAAGCGGAAAGAAAAATTGCGCCGCACTCTGTTTTGACGGCGAGGGTGCAATGCTGAACATTCCTTTCATAGAAATCGGCAGGGAGCACGACAGCTCTGCACAGGCGCATCTGCTTTTTGAAGCGTTGAGGACTCTTGACGATATGGGTGTGGAAACCGCCTATGCACGCTGTCCCGATACCGACGGCGTAGGTCTTGCGGTTATCAACCGTTTGCTTCGTGCGGCGGCATTTACCGTAATTGATGTTGACGGTGCAATGATAATCGGTCTTACGGGTGCAACGGGCTCGGGCAAATCCACTGTTGCAAAACGCCTTTGCGAAAAATACGGCATAGCTCATATTGACTGTGACGCTATTGCAAGAGAAATTACCTCTGCAAATTCACCCGTGCTTGCCCAGTTGGCGGCAGCTTTCGGCGAGGATATAATTCTCGACGACGGCAGTCTTGACAGAGCGGCTCTTGCAGCCCGTGCCTTCTCCTCAAAAGAAGCCACAAAACGCCTCAACAGCATCATGCACCCAATAATTACATCCAAGGCAATTGCAAAGGTCAACGCCTTTACACAAGAGGGCAAAACGGCTGTACTGCTGGATGCGGCGGCGATTTTTGAAAGCAAAATCGACAAGCTGTGTGCCTTTACAGCGGTTGTGAGTGCTCCGGCTGAAATAAGGCTTGACAGAATAATGTACCGTGACTCAATCACCCGTGAAAAGGCGCTTGACAGAATGGGTGCACAGCTTTCGGACGAAGAATATGCAAAAAATGCGGATGTCGTTCTGTACAATTACGCACCCTACGACACCGATGCTGAAATTCAAAAAATTATCGAGAAATACAAGGAGAAAAAATTATGAGCAAGAACGAAGAACTCAGAGAAAAACTCTTTTACACTGCAGAGCACGCCTGCAAAAAAATCAGCGATGACGAACTGAAAGCTGCCGACAGCTTTGCAGAGGGCTATAAGAAATTTATGTCAGAGTGCAAGATTGAGCGTGAGGTTGTAAATTTTGTAAAGCAGCTTGCACACGAAAACGGCTTTGTCACTTTTGACCCAAAGGCAAGCTACAAGCCGGGAGATAAGGTTATCTATAATAACAGAGGTAAGGCGGTTATCCTTGCCGTTATCGGTAAGCGCCCCGTTGAAGAGGGTGTGCGTATTGCCGCTGCTCATATCGACTCTCCCAGACTTGACCTCAAGCCCAATCCGCTTTATGAAGAGGCTGAGCTTGCTCTGTTTAAAACACATTATTACGGCGGTATCAAAAAATATCAGTGGACTGCAATTCCGCTTGCCCTTCACGGCGTAATCGTAAAGGCTGACGGCACAACGGTAGAAGTAAATATCGGCGAAGATGCAGGAGACCCCAAGTTTGTTGTTACAGACCTTCTGCCTCACCTTGCCGCAGAGCAGATGAAGCGCAGCCTTGCCGAAGGCATCAAGGGCGAAGAGCTCAATGTCCTTATAGGCAGCCGTCCCTTCAAGGATGACGAGGGCAGCGAGAGCGTAAAGCTCAATATTATGAATATTCTCAATGAAAAATACGGCATAGTTGAAGCCGATTTCCTCAGCGCAGAGCTTGAGGTTGTTCCTGCTTTCGGTGCGGACGATGTAGGCTTTGACAGAAGCCTCATCGGTGCCTACGGTCACGATGACAGAGTTTGTGCATATCCGTCTGTTATGGCTATTCTTGAAGCAGGTGAGCCCGAATACACGGCGGTCACCGTGCTTGCGGATAAGGAGGAAACAGGCTCCGAGGGTAACACGGGTCTTGATTCATCTTATCTTGCTTATTTCGTTAATGACCTTGCACGTATGCAGGGCGGTGTGGGCAGCATTGCACTGAGCAACAGCGAATGTCTTTCCGCAGACGTAAACGCTGCGTTTGACCCGACCTTCTCCGGCGTGTATGAGAGAATGAACACATCCTACGCCAACAAAGGTATCGTTGTTACAAAGTACACGGGCTCAAGAGGTAAGGGCGGCACATCCGACGCAAGTGCCGAATTTATGGGCAGAGTACGCCGTCTGTTCAACGAAAACGGCGTTGTATGGCAGGTCGGTGAGCTCGGCAAGGTTGACGAAGGCGGCGGAGGCACCGTTGCAAAGTATGTTGCATATCACAATATCGATGTTGTTGATGTCGGTGTGCCCGTGCTTTCAATGCACGCTCCTTACGAAGTAATTTCAAAGCTCGACCTCTATATGGCATATAAAGGATTTTTAACCTTCTTTACGAAGTGAGTTTTTAATGGAAAAGGAAAACGACAAGGACAGAATAAAAAGACTGCGAAAAAAGTCAATGAGCCTTCCGCTTCGCCCCGGTGTATATCTTATGAAGGATAAATCGGGCGGAATAATCTATGTCGGCAAGGCAAAGGCACTCAAAAACCGTGTCAGCAGCTACTTTGGCTCGAATTACAACCACACGGCAAAGGTTATCCGTATGGTTGAGCACGTTGAGGATTTTGACTATATTGTTACCGACAGCGAGTTTGAAGCGCTGGTGCTCGAATGCAGTCTTATCAAACAGCACAGCCCTAAATACAATATTCTCCTTAAGGATGATAAGGGCTACCACTATGTAAAAATCACAAACTCGTCCTGGCCCAAAATTGAGGCGGCAATGCAGCTTGTTGACGATGGCTCCGAATATATCGGCCCGTACACAAGCTCCTTTGCCGTGCGCAGTACCGTTGAGCAGGCGCAGAAGATTTTCCGTCTGCCACAGTGCGGCAAAACATTTCCCGTAACCGTTAAGCAAAGACCCTGTCTTAATTTTCATATTTCGCAGTGCTCTGCTCCATGCGCAGGTAAGATTTCATATAAAGATTATCTGAAAAGCGTTGAGCAGGCTGTTGAATTCCTCAAGGGAGGCTCCTCCGCTATTATAAAAACAATGCAGGAGGAAATGGAGGCTGCCGCAGAAAACCTTGAATTTGAAAAAGCGGCTGCCCTGCGTGACAGAATAAATGCAATTACACGCTTCGGCGAAAAGCAGAAGGTAGTCAGCGCAGACGTTGCCGAGCAGGATATTTTTGCTCTTTCGCAGACTGCGGACAAGGCTTGTCTTGCCGTGTTGCGTTTCTTTGGCGGCAGGCTTGTCGACACGGAGCATTTCATAACCGAAGCACCCGATGACCCTGCACAGGCAAGGTATGAATTCATAATGCGATATTACTCAATGCGTGACAGAATTCCTCCGAGAATACTTATTGATTCTCTGCCTGCCGACAGCGAATTGCTTTCCCTTTGGCTTTCCGAACGCTTGGGGAAAAAGGTCAGCCTTGTTGTACCGCAAAAGGGCGGTCAGATGAAGCTGCTTGAAATGTGCCGCTCAAATGCGGCGGAAAAGTTATCATTAAGTCTTGGCAGAAAGGGCTCAGACACTCAGGCTCTTGACGAATTGGCAAGGCTTCTCAACCTGCCTTCACCGCCCGAATATATTGAATCCTACGATATTTCTCATACCGCAGGCACGGAAAATGTTGCAGGTATGATAGTGTTCAAAAACGCACATCCTTTTAAAGCGGCATACAAACGCTTTAAGATTAAGGGCTTTGACGGTCAGGATGACTGTGCTTCAATGGCAGAGGTGCTTGAGCGCAGATTTACACACTATCTCGAAGAAAACGCAAAGCCCGAGGGCGAAAAGCGTGACGAGGGCTTTGCAAAGCTGCCCGACCTCATATTGCTTGACGGTGCACAGATGCAGGTCAATGCAGTAAAAGCCGTGCTTCTCCGTATGGGAATTGAGGTGCCCGTTTTCGGTATGGTGAAGGACTCAAGCCACCGCACAAGAGCAATTACGGGTGACGGCGGAGAGATTTCGATTAATTCAAAGCGCAGTGCTTTTACTCTTGTTTCAAGTATGCAGGAGGAGGTGCACCGCTTTGCAATCGAATACCACCGCAAGCGCAGAAGTGCAGGCATTTCAACCACCCTCACGCAGATTGACGGAATAGGCGCCAAGCGAGCTTCGGCACTTCTTAAGCACTTCAAATCCGTTTCTGCGATTAAAGAAGCAAGCGTTGAACAGCTTGCCGCAGCCAAGGGCGTTGACAGAAAAAGTGCACAGACGGTTTACGACTATTTTCATCAGGAAAATACTTAATTCTAATTAAAACTTGACAAATATGTTATAATAAAAGATAATATATTGGTATATTACTTTGGGTAGGAATATTATGAGAGTTATTACAGGCTCCGCAAGGGGCAGAAACCTTATCACTCTTGAAGGCGGCGATGTTGTACGCCCGACAACCGACAGAGTTAAGGAAGCAATGTTCAGCATAATTCAGTTCGATATTGAGGGCAGGCGTGTGCTCGACCTTTTTGCAGGCTCGGGTCAGCTTGGTATCGAAGCACTCAGCAGAGGCGCCGAAAAATGCACCTTTGTCGATTCGGATTCCAAGGCTGTCAGCGTTATTGAGCAGAATCTTGCTCACACCGGCCTTTCGGACAAGGCTGTCGTAAGAAAGAGCGATTCGCTCAATTTCCTGCGCACGACAAACGAGGTCTTTGATATTGTTATCATTGACCCTCCCTACGGCACAGGCCTTTTGCAGAAGGCTCTCGATTCGCTTGACAGGCTTGCCGAGGGCGGAATAATCGTGTGTGAGCTTCCCGTGGGTGAGGATATCCCGGAAAGCGCAGGCGGTCTGGATTTGTTCAAACGCTATAAGTACGGCAGGGTAGAGCTTGCCGTTTACAGATAAGGAGGACAAGCAGTTATGAAAATTGCGGTTTGTCCCGGCAGCTTTGACCCGATTACAAACGGACACCTTGAAATAATCAGACGTGCTTCACGAATGTTTGACAAGGTAATTGTCGTTGTAATGTCAAACTATTTCAAAAAAACAGGCGCCTTTACTCCCGATGAAAGAGTTGAGCTTATAAGGCGTGTAACGGGTGATATACCAAACGTTGAGGTTGAGGCTTCCTACGGTCTTCTTGCAGATTACGCAAGAGAAAAAAATGCTATTGCGATAGTAAAGGGCCTTCGTGCCGTGTCGGACTTTGATACGGAATTCCAGCAGGCACTTGCCAACAAAAAGCTCAACCCCGAGGTTGAAACCGTTTTCTTTACGGCAAGCGGTGAAAATATGTACCTCTCATCAAGTGTTGTCAAACAAATCTGCGAATTCGGCGGGGACATTTCGGAATTTGTTCCTCCCGAAATTCGGGATGATATAGAAAAAAGACTCAGAAAGGATCGAAAGATATGAACGTTGAAGATTTGCTCGAAAAAATTGAAGAGGTCCTCGACAACGGACAGAAGGTTGCTTTCAGCTCAAAAATAGTTGTCAATATTGAAGAAATCCGCAACTACGTTGACGAAATCCGTGCCAATATGCCCGAAGAGGTTCGCCAGGCACGCAACATTGTCAGCGACCGCAACACCATTATCGGCGAAGCTAACGCACAGGCAGAGGAAACGGTTACCAAGGCTAACGAAAAGGCAAGAGAAACCGTAAACAAGGCCAACGCAAAGGCAAAGGAATACATACTCACTTCTGAAGACAGAGCAAAGGCTACGGTTGCCGAGGCTGAGGAAAGAGCAGGCGTTATCGTAGCAGAGGCAGACGCAAGAGCTCACCAGATGGTTGAGGAAAGCGAAATTGCCGCCCGTGCAAAGCAGTACTGTGACGATATGCTCCAGAAGGCAAAGGCACAGGCTGATACAATTATTGCTAACGCAAATGCCGCCGCAACCGAAACGGTTGAAAAGGCTAACGCTCAGGCAGAAGAGGTAAAGGCAAGAGCTGCAAAGTGGTCCAACGAAATCTGTTCTTCCGCCGCAAACTTTGTTGAAAACGTTATCGGCACAACAGAGCGCTCACTCACAAACAGCCTTGCAAACGTCCGCCAGGCAAAGGAGAATATCCGCAACGCCATCGGCAATAATAACCAGCAGTAATTAACCGCTTACTTCATTGGAGGTGCGGCAATTGAAAATTAAACAGCTTACAGCATTGGTGCTCGCCGTAGTAATAGCGTGTGTCGGTGTCGGCTTTGCCGTGTCATCAAGGCGCTCAATATCCGACGAATCGCTTGAGCTTTTGCCCACACAGTTTGTCACAACGGCAAAGCGTACCGCAAGTGTCAATATGCTCGCAGTAGGCGATAACCTTATTCATAAGCCTATTTACGAGCAGGCACAGTCAAGAACAAAGGACGGCACCTACGATTTTTCACCCGTCTATGCAAACCTCAAGGATCTGATAACTGCGGCAGATATAGCCGTTATCAATCAGGAAACGATGATGTCATCTCTCCACGAGGTTTCAACCTATCCTTGCTTCAATACTCCTACCGTTATGGCTAAGCAATTGGCAGACCTCGGCTTTGATGTGCTCACTATTGCTAACAACCATATGCTTGACAAGGCAAGCAAGGGACTTATTTCTACACTTGACCTTATCAACTCAACAGACGGTCTGCTTGCAAGCGGTGCATACCACAGCCGTGAGGAATATACCGACCTTGAAATCGTAAATGTTAACGGCATTACCTTTGCCTTCCTCTCCTTTACGGAGCATACAAACGGCATAACCCTTCCGACAGATAAGGAGGATTATGCTATTTACCTTGAAGAGCGTGACGATGTAAGACTTCAGGTTGAATATGCTGACAAGGCGGCTGACGTAGTCGTTGTGTCAATGCACGCAGGTGTTGAGTATTCCGACGAGCCCTACTATGTGCAGACAGAGTTTGCGCAGGATGTTGTCGATTGGGGTGCAGACCTTATTCTCGGCACTCATCCCCATACACTTCAGCCTGTGGAATATCTCACAAATCCCGAGGGTAAGGAAGTGCCCGTGCTCTATTCGCTGGGCAACTTCGTTTCCGCACAGAATAAGCCCAAGCGTCTTATCGGCGGAATGGCTAACATAACCTTCCACAAGGATTTTTCAACGGGTGAGGTTAAAATCGACAAGCCCTTGTTCGATATAGTAATAACCCACTACCGTGCAGGCTATTCGGGGCTCAAGCTCTACCGTCTGGCAGATTATACGTCTTCCCTTGCTGCTTCACACGGTGTAGGGGATTTCACCCTTGATTTTATCTATGACCATATCCGCACTATAATCGGTGACGAATACCTCATAGATGCCTACAAAACAAAATAAGAATATCGCCCACCTTAAATGCATATATTTCACCAACAGTGAAAATGTACAGAGGTGGGCTTATGTTTATAGTTTCCGTTCGGTCATCGTCAATCAAAACCGTTGCGCTCAGCGTGCTCCTTGTTGCCTGTGCGGCTGTCGGACTTGTTGCGGCAGGCAAAAGTGTTTCAACCGCCGTTACACGGTCTGCTTCGGGTATATCCTATCTTGCAGGAGATGCCACGCAGAGAATAGCCTTTCTTTCCCAGTTCGGCTGGGAGGTTGAGGAGGATCCCGTTGAAGTAAGCGAGGTCATTGTGCCTGCGGAATTTGATTTAGCTTACGCTGACTATAACGAAATGCAGAAGCAGCACGGGCTTGACCTTGCAAAATACGCAGGCAGACGTGCCAAACGCTGGACCTATCAGGTGAAGAACTATCCCGGCTACGAGGCGGCAGACGGACTTGTTCAGGCAAATATTTTTGTGCTGGACGGTGCCGTAATCGGCGGAGATATATGTTCACTTGAGCAGGACGGCTTTATTCAGAGCTTTATTTACCCCGAAAAGGAGAGTAATACCTCGGATGTCCAAACAACGTCTTGACAAAATAATAGCCTCGCAGGGTGCGTACAGCCGAAGCGAGGTCAAAGCACTCGTCAAAGCAAGGCGTGTGCTTGTAAATGGGGTTGCTGTGTCCGATTCTGGCTTCAAGGCTGACCCCGACACGGATGAAATAATTGTTGACGGCAAGAAATTCGGCTACAGCGAATTTGTTTATATTATGCTCAATAAGCCCAAGGGCGTTGTCAGCGCAAGCAATTCGCCAAACGATAAAACGGTAATTGACCTTCTGCCCGAGGAGATGCGGCGCAGCGGTCTTTTTCCTGCCGGAAGGCTGGACAAGGATACCACCGGCTTTGTACTGATTACGGATGACGGCGAATTTGCACACGAAATCCTTTCGCCTAAAAACCACATCGAAAAAACATATATCGCCGTGCTGGACAGGCCCGTTTCAGCCGAAAAACAGCTCGCTTTTGAAAAGGGCGTAGTCCTTGCGGACGGGTATGAATGTCTGCCTGCTAAAATAAAAAATTTAAGTGATGACGGACTGACCGTTGAAATCCGGCTTAAAGAGGGGAAATACCACCAGATTAAGCGTATGGCTGCCGCCTGCGGTTCTCACGTAAATGAGCTTGAGCGTGTGGCAATGGGTGCACTTGAGCTTGACAGAAGCCTCGAACAAGGCGAATGCAGGTATCTCACCCCCGAAGAGCTTGCTTTGATAAAGCTGGAAAAATAAGTTTTGTATTGACAAAACACTCTAAAAATATTAATATTTATTTGAATAGAAATTTTTTAAGGATGTATGCAGTGGAAGAGACTTTTGTTTTTAAAAACCAGCGTTTCCGAGGGCTGTGTGTCACGGTTATGCTTGCCGCAATGGTTATTGCGGTTGCGTATGCGGTGCTCGGCCTGATAAATTATAATTACTGTGTGAATTACCCCCGCTTTTACTGCCGCCTGGCGCTGACTATGTTCTTTGCGATAGAAACGGCGCTTTTTGCCCACCGTAACTCGATTTATATGGAAATCGGCGGTGACTTTGCTCTGGCAAGGCGGTCAAGCTCGCTGATGATAGTTATACTTATTATCAGCGCATTGGTTGAGGCCTACTACGCCTCTGCAGCGGTGGTTACTGCAGGCACGACAAGGGCGGCATATATGGTGGCAATTCTTGTTATCGCCTGCCTTTCTACTCTCCCGATAATCCAGTTCCAGTATATGGACCTGCACTACGGCACAATGCGGCTGCTTGTTGTTCTGGGTATGGCTGCGTCGCTTATTTCGTTTTGTATCGGCTTTTTTGTAATCGGTCTTAAGGAAATTCAGCTTTACAGCTCGGACGGCGTTTTCCAGACTATGTCCCGTGTGCTTGACAGCCTTTCACCTGTTTACCTTATCAACGGCTTCAACGGTGTTGTAATTCTTACAATGTCACACATTACCTTTAAAAAAGAGGAAAAGCGCAACGCCAAGTTTATAACGGGCAACTACCGGACGGATGCATTCCTGGATCCCGAGGCAGCTGAACCCGTAGAGGACGAGGCAAAGGTTCCCGAAGAAGAGCTTGAGTATAATGACTTATAAAAATAAGTATAAATAAATATTTCATTAATCACACCGTCGGTACATTCCGTTGGTGTGATTTTTTATTTATAAACCATTAGTGTCTGCCATTATCGGTAAAAAATACAAAAACTTCTCTTTAAAAACAAGATTTACATAAAATATACCCTTTACATCTTGATTTAAAAGTGCTAATATATTGACGGTGCATTTTAGCATTTATATTGTTATTAAATATAGGAGGAAATAAATCATGGCTAGAAAAATGAAAACCATGGACGGAAACACAGCTGCTGCTCACGTTTCCTATGCTTTCACGGAAGTTGCCGGCATTTACCCGATTACTCCCTCAAGCCCCATGGCAGACTATGTTGACCAGTGGTCAGCAAACGGTCGTAAGAACATCTTCGGAACAACAGTAAAGGTTGCAGAAATGCAGTCTGAAGCAGGTGCAGCAGGTACCGTTCACGGTTCTCTTGCAGCAGGTGCTCTCACCACAACCTACACAGCTTCCCAGGGTCTTCTTCTTATGATCCCCAATATGTACAAAATCGCAGGTGAGCTTCTTCCCTCTGTTTTCCACGTTTCTGCTCGCTGCGTAGCTTCTCACGCTCTTAACATCTTCGGCGACCATTCCGACGTTTACGCTTGCCGTCAGACAGGCTTTGCAATGCTCGCTGAAACAAATACACAGGAAGTTATGGATCTTGGTGCAGTTGCTCACCTTGCAACTATCAAGAGCCGTGTTCCCTTCCTCAACTTCTTCGACGGCTTCCGTACTTCTCACGAGCTTCAGAAGATTGAAATCTGGGATTATGACGATCTCAAGGAAATGTGCGATATGGACGCTGTCAAGGGCTTCCGTGACCGTGCACTCAACCCCGAGCACCCCGTAATGCGTGGTTCCCACGAAAACGGCGATATCTTCTTCCAGCACCGTGAGGCTTGCAACAGCTACTATGATGCAGTTCCCGGCATTGTTGAAGAATATATGGGCAAGGTTAACGCAAAGCTCGGCACAAACTACCAGCTCTTCAACTACTACGGTGCACCCGATGCAGAGCGTGTTATCGTAGCAATGGGCTCCTTCTGCGACGTTGCAGAGGAAGTTATCGACTACCTCACAGCTAAGGGCGAAAAGGTCGGTCTTGTAAAGGTTCGCCTCTACCGTCCCTTCTCCGCTGCAAAGTTTGTTGAGGCTATTCCCGCAACAGCAAAGAAGATTGCCGTTCTCGACAGAACAAAGGAACCCGGCTCACTTGGCGAGCCCCTCTTCCTTGATGTTGTTGCTGCTCTTGCAGCTATGGGCAGAAACGGTCTTACAGTTGTCGGCGGCCGCTACGGTCTCGGCTCCAAGGACACACCGCCCTCAAGCGTATTTGCTGTATATGACGAGCTTGCAAAGGATGCTCCCAAGCCCCAGTTCACCATCGGTATCAACGATGACGTAACTAACCTTTCTCTTGAAGAGAAGGAAGCTCCCAACACAGCAGCAGAAGGCACAATCGAGTGCAAGTTCTGGGGTCTCGGTGGTGACGGTACAGTCGGCGCAAACAAGGACTCCATCAAGATTATCGGTGACCACACCGACAAGTATGTTCAGGCATACTTCCAGTATGACTCCAAGAAGACAGGCGGTATCACCATTTCTCACCTTCGTTTCGGTGACAGCCCCATCAAGAGCCCCTACTATATCAACAAGGCAGACTTCGTTGCTTGCCACAACCCCTCTTATGTTGAGAAGGGCTACAAGATGGTTAACGACGTTAAGCCCGGCGGTGTATTCCTTGTAAACTGCCAGTGGTCTGCTGATGAGCTGAGCGCAAAGATGCCCGCAGAGGCAAAGCGTTACATTGCAAAGAACAATGTTCAGCTCTACACAGTTAACGCTATCGACCTTGCCGCTGAAATCGGTCTTGGCAAGAGAACAAACACAATCCTTCAGGCTTCCTTCTTTGCTCTTGCAAACGTTCTTCCCAAGGACGAGGCAATCAAGTATATGAAGGACGCAGCTATGAAGTTCCTCAAGAAGGGCCAGGATATTGTCGATATGAACCACAAGGCTATCGACGCAGGCTTCGGCGCATACGTCAAGGTTGATGTTCCCGCAGATTGGGCAGATGCTCAGGACGATGCAGCAGTTGAGGCTTCCAAGGGCGCAGAAAAGCTTGTCAAGATGGTTGACAACATCATGAAGCCCGTTGGCCTTATGAACGGTGATTCTCTCCCCGTTTCCGCATTCACAGACCACGCAGACGGTACCTTCGAGCAGGGTGCTTCCGCATACGAGAAGCGTGGCGTTGCAGTTATGGTTCCCGCTTGGGATGCTTCCAAGTGTGCTCAGTGTAACCGCTGCTCCTATGTATGTCCCCACGCTACAATCCGTCCCTTCGCTCTTACAGCTGATGAGGCTGCTGCAGCTCCTGCAAACGCTGTCATCGTTGACAAGAAGGGTAAGGGTAAGGACGCTTACAAGTATACTCTCTCCGTTTCTCCGCTTGATTGTATGGGTTGCGGCGTTTGTATCGGCGTATGTCCCACAAACTCCCTTACAATGGTTCCCAGAGAGTCTCAGGACAACCAGCAGGTTGTATTTGACTATATGGTTGCTAACGTTTCCGAGAAGGCTGATATGTGCGACAACACAGTAATCGGCAGCCAGTTCAAGAAGCCTCTTCTTGAGTTCTCCGGCTCCTGCGCAGGCTGTGCAGAAACATCCTACGCTCGCCTTATCACTCAGCTCTTCGGCGACAGAATGTATATCTCCAACGCAACAGGCTGTTCCTCCATCTGGGGCGGTCCCGCAGCAACCTCTCCCTACACAGTAAATGCTAAGGGTCAGGGTCCTGCTTGGGCAAACTCCCTCTTCGAGGATAACGCAGAGCACGGCTACGGTATGCTTCTTGGTCAGAACGCTATCCGTTCCAGACTTATCGACGATGCTAAGGCTCTTCTTGAGTCCGACAAGGCAAGCGATGAGATTAAGGCAGCAGCACAGGCATACCTTGATACAGCTAACGACGGCGCAAAGAACGGCGCAGCAGCAGACGCTCTTGTTGCAGCAGCTTCCACTTGCGACTGTGAGCTTTGCAAGGACATCGTTGACAACAAGGATTACCTTGCCAAGAAGTCCGTATGGATCTTCGGCGGTGACGGTTGGGCATACGACATCGGCTTCGGCGGTGTTGACCACGTTCTCGCTTCCGGCCAGGATGTAAACATCATGGTATTCGATACAGAGGTTTACTCCAACACAGGCGGTCAGGCTTCCAAGGCTTCTCAGATCGGTCAGGTTGCACAGTTCGCAGCAGCAGGTAAGGCTATCGCAAAGAAGAGCCTTTCCGAAATCGCAATGAGCTACGGCTACGTTTACGTTGCTCAGATTGCTATGGGTGCTGATATGAACCAGACAATCAAGGCTATCACAGAGGCTGAAGCATATCCGGGTCCGTCAATCATCATCGCATACGCTCCCTGTGAGATGCACTCCATCAAGGGCGGTATGGTTAACTGCCAGGCTGAAATGAAGAAGGCTGTTGAATGCGGCTACTGGAATATGTTCCGCTACAACCCCGCTCTCAAGGCAGAAGGCAAGAACCCCTTCACAATCGACTCCAAGCCCGCAACAGGCAGCTACCGTGATTTCATCCTCGGCGAAGCTCGTTACTCTTCACTTACACGTTCCTTCCCCGAGCGTGCTGAAGAGCTCTTCGCACAGGCAGAGAAGGCATCTCTCGACAGATACGATCACCTTCTCAGACTTAAGGATCTCTACGCTCCTGCTGAATAATGTAAGACTTTAGTGCTTGCATTTTCATAAAAGTATGGTAAAATCAAATTAATAAATTCAAAGAGGAGGATATTACCCATGGCATACGTTATTTCTGACGATTGCATCGCTTGCGGTGCATGTGCAGCAGATTGCCCCGTAGGCGCTATCTCCGAGGGCGACGGCAAGTACGTTATCGACGCTGATACCTGCATCGATTGCGGCGCTTGTGCAGGTTCCTGCCCCGTAGGTGCAGCACAGGAAGGCTAATTAAACCGACCTAAATAGAAACCGCCTTGCTCGAAAGAGCAGGGCGGTTTTTGTAGTATGACTATAATTCTTATAAACGGTTGAAAACAGGAAATATCTGTGATATAATTTTAAATATTATAATGATAAATTTTGAGGTGTCTATTATGTCAAAGTGGATTGATAACAAGACCGTAATTATTACCGGTGCTTCAAGCGGTATCGGCAAAATGCTTGCCGAAAGGCTTATGAAAGAGCACAACTGTACCGTAATCGGTGTAGCGAGAAGCGAAAAGAAAATGATTAAATTCGTTGAAGAGCTCGGCGAGTATTCAAAGCTGTTTTCTTATAAGCTCTTTGATGTTTCAAGCTATGATAATTGGCAGAGCTTTCACGATTGGCTTGTCGAAAGCAAAATTCAGCCCGATGTGCTTATCAATAATGCCGGTGTTCTTCCCCGTTTTGACAGACTTATGAACTACACCAAAGAGGAAATTGACGAGTCCATCAATATCGACTTCTATTCCGCAGCATATTCTTCAAAAATTATGCTTCCTCTTCTTATGAAGAGCGAAACTCCCGCAATCGTAAATGTTGCTTCTTCTGCAGCGCTTATGGCTCTGGGCGGAACTTCAATGTATTCTGCAAGTAAGGCAGCCGTCAAGGGTCTGACCGAGGCTATGAGAGAAGAGCTCAGAGGCGAAGCATACATAGGTCTTGTCTGCCCGGGCTTTACCAAAACGGATATTTTCAGAAATCAGGGCGAAACCAACGGTATGGACCTTATCAATATGGTTTCAACTCCCTGCCACAAGGCGGTTAACAAAATTCTTAAGGGTATACTCCGCAAAAAGTCCTATATCGTTGTAGGCTTCGACGGCAACGCAATGGGCAGATTTAACAGACTTATGCCTGTCCAGGGCTCAAGACTTTTCAGCGGCGTAATCAAGGCATTCAAAATTGACCTTTTCGCTTCCACCTTCGGCTACGAAAAGAAAGGCGATAAAAAGTAAATTAAAAAAATCCGACTTCGGTCGGATTTTTTTCTTTATTATTTAATTTGCAAAGACTTTTCCGTTTCTTCGATTTTGAAAATGCGGGTCTTTCGTCGGGCTGGTTGTTGGGGCAATGGAGCGTTAAATAGAGCTCGCCGTCAAGCCCTGTAAATATCATTCCGTGTCCGCCGTCCTTGCCAAACATTGTGGGCAGATGAGTCCAGTTACCGTCTGTCCTGCCATTGTCGGATGTAGTAACGCATTGCGAATAGCCGTTTTTGAGCGTATCAGTTTTAACATCTTCAAATTTCAGTTAGACATTCTCAAACTCATCAACAGGCTCTGATAGATAAATTAAAATAAAGTAACACTACATTGACGCACTCCTACAGAAGTGGTAAAATTAATTATGTTTGAAGTTAATTCATTCATCGTAAGAAACGAAAAGGAGGAGTAATTTAATGAAATTGCGAAAAGTATTAAGTTGTGTTCTGATTTTTACGCTGTTGCTCGGTGCATTTCCAACTGCTTCATTTGCTGCTCAGGACAGTTGGCAGCCTAAAAATAACGAACCGTTTATTTTTGTTCACGGTTTAAACGGCTGGGGTAGTGATGAAGGTATTAACTCTCTGATACCTTATTGGGGAGCAACCACAGGCGACCTGATGGTGTTTCTGAACAAAAACGGATACGAATGTTATTCTGCATCAGTAGGTCCTATAAGCAGTGCATGGGACAGAGCGTGCGAGCTTTATGCCCAGATTATAGGTTCAACCGTTGATTACGGTGTTGCACACTCAGAGAAAAACGGTCACGACAGGTTCGGCAGAACATATTACAGTGCACTTGTTCCCGATTGGGGAGAGCTTGACGAAAACGGTAAAATCCAGAAAATCCATCTTATCGGTCACAGCTTCGGCGGTACAACAATCAGAATGCTCGTGCATCTTTTAACCTACGGTTCACCCGAAGAAATTGCAGCAACAGAATCAAACGATATTTCAGGTCTTTTTATAGGCGGCAAAAAAGATTGGGTAAAGAGCGTAACAACGGTCAGTACTCCTCATAATAGCTCAAATATATATTATCCCCTCAAATATTTCGGAATTTATGATGTAGTTCGGATTTTCAGTTATCTTTATGCAGGAATTATGGGCAGAAGCTTTTTGAACGGCAGGTTTGTTGATTTTCACCTTGAGCAGTTCGGATTAACCGATATTCCGGGCGAAGGCGGTGCGGATAACCTTTTGGCAGCCATATATCGTGCTGAAACCAATAACGAAGATACATGTGCATATGATCTGTCTCCTAAAGGTACGGCAGAGCTTAATGATATGCTTGAAATAACGGACAGCATATATTATTTTTCATATTCGTTTTCAACAACCGAAAAACTTCCTGTTATCGGTGCTGAGTTTCCGAAACTCAACACCAACCCGGTTATTTATCTCACTTCTTTGATTATGGTATTTATGCCTGAATTCAAGGACGAATATACGCAAGTTGTATATGATGACAACTGGCGTTCAAACGATGCATTGATTAATACGATGAGCGCAACTTATCCCTTTGATGAAGCTCATAAAGATTTTGACGAAACCTTTGAAAAAGGCATTTGGAATGTTATGCCCGTAAGAGAAGGTGACCACGGTTCTGCTATCGGTCTTTTTGCTGATGAAGAAACCGTTCAATCTTATTACCTTGAGTTAAGTGATATGCTCTGCAATCTTCCGGATTAATAATAAAAATCCTTGCTTATAGCATGCAAGGATTTCGTAGATATAACAGAACAGCTATGCCGGTAGTACTCCGCATAGCTGTTCTATTATTATTTATTTATTGTTATTTCATTAATTTTCAAGGATTCTTCAGTTTCCTCAATTCTGAAAAATGCGGGTCTTTCGTCGGGCTGGTTGTTGGGGCAATGGAGCGTTAAATAGAGCTCGCCGTCAAGCCCTGTAAATATCATTCCGTGTCCGCCGTCCTTGTCAAACATTGTGGGCAGGTGAGTCCAGTTGCCGTCTACTCTGCCGTTGTCGGAGGTAGCTACGCATTGCAGGTAGCCGTTATGGCAGGTTGACCATATCATAATCAGTTTGCCGTTTTTCTTCTTGAAAAGGAAAGGTCCGTCGGTAACGTTGTGGTCTTTTTCGGTTGCCTGCTTGTTTAAGAATGAGCTGCCCTTGAAAAGCGTTTTCGGTTGGGCAACGGCTTTTGTAAGGTCGTCGGAAAGCTGCATTAATTCAACCGTACCGTCGTAAATTTGTGTGTGCTCGTGGCAGAATATGCAGTAGGGGACACCGTCCTCAACATAAAACGTGCCGTCAAGACATTCCCATTCATAGGGCGTAATTGCTTCACCCGTAAGCGGCTTGAATTCACCTTCAGGCGAGTCGGAAACGAGAATGTATGTGCCTCTCAGTCCGTTTTCCTTTAAGAATGTGGCAAACATATAGTATTTGCCCTTGTACTCGTGTACCTCGGGTGCCCAGTTGGCCTGCTCGTTGAGCCCGACTTTTTCGGAATCGAAAACCTGGACAGGGCCTTCCCAGTTTTCAAGGTCTGTTCCCTTGTAAACGTCAATGCCGCCTGTCTGCTGCCCGAAATTCCTGCCTCTTGTGCCGTACATATAATATGTGCCGTTCTTCACAACAACAAACGGGTCACGGATATGTATGTCTTTATTTTTTAATTTCATTTTCAGTTCTCCTTGGTTAACCACTCGTGCTCTTTGGCAAAAAAGCGTGTCGTTTTGTACCACGGGTCACCGTCAATGTGGCGAATCATCCAGATGTAGCACATTTCATATCCGGGTGCAACAACCTGCTCGTGGTCGTTGCCGTCCGTAATGCAGGCAACAGAGCCCTGTGTGCTCTTGAAGCAGCTGTCGCCGATAAAGCAGGCGCCGAAGCCCTGCGGCTTGTCAAACTGGTAGTAGTAAACCTCGGGCTGCGGGTGGTGGTGCGGCGGATAGCTTGACCACTTGCCCGGCTGGTTGAAAACCTCGCCGAGAACCATGTTTGAGTAGGGGGCGTTGTCGTAATCGAAAACCGTGGAAACAATTCTGTGTCCCGTGCCGCCCCACTGACCCTTGCCGAATTCCTGGTAAAGAATCATATCGGGTGTGTAGAAAACGGGCTCATACTCTCTTTCGTTATCAGTCTGCTGAATCAGAATTTCGCTTTCGGCCCTTGCCGTTATTTCGATTTTTACGCCTTTAGGTGTGTGCAGGCAGTAGGGTGTTTTTGCAAACGGAGTTTCACGCTGCATATTTTCTGTTCTGTCCAGCCAGCTTATATCCGCATTTCCGTAAAGGATAAGGCAGGCGGTTTCAAGCGTGTCACTTTCAACCGTAAAGCTTTCGCCTGCGGCAAATTTCTTTACTCGGATTGTCATATTCATTTCCTTGTTAAGTCCGCCGATTTCGCAAAGCGTCTTAACGCCGTTGCTGTCATATACGGGATAATCGAACATAATTAATCAGTCCTTTTTATTGATAAAATCAAAAAGATATGAATCGTTGCAAAGTTTATCAAAGGTATTGATTTTTTCTTTTTGTTGTTTTGCTATGCCTTTATCAATTTTGAACACCTTATCAACAAGCTTGTTAAGAAGAAAAATCAATATGTAATCCACAATTAATAGTATTACAAATAACAGTCCGCTTGTTAGTTGTCTTAAAACAAAAGTAGAACCGCCCATCATTAAAATTATCGGCCAAATACGGTCAAACCGTTTGTTCTTCTTTTTTTCCTTTGAAATATAGTTTGTTACTTCATTCCTGACATTTTCTTTATCACGAATATAATATTCTTCCCAGACGGAGTCGGCATCGGTTTCAACTCGCAAAAAATCTAAAATAAATATACCTTTTTCAGTGAATTTTTCAGATTGAAAAATATTGATGTGTTTTTCAGTTTCAGTAGAATCTGTAATGGTTAAACGTAAGTCAGCAACAATTTTTGTAACCATTTTAACCTTTGTTGAATAACAGTGTGAGATGTTGAGATTAATTTGATTACTATCTATTATCAATTGCTTTTCTTCGTCAGGTGACAGTCTATAATCTTGAAAAGAGTCTGCCTGATTTGAGATTGTTACTGATATATCAATTTTGCTTGAGTTAACAAGGTTGATTATCATTGTGTTTGTCCTCATTTATATGGAATGAATACAATTATACAATAATAATAACAATTTTACAACAAATATTTGACCTTTGTACTATAAATCTCTATAATAAAAACTGATACAACTTAAGGAGATAACAAAATGACAGACAAAGAAAAAATGCACAGCGGTGATGTTTATTACCCCAGCGGCGACGAAATAATGACCGAGCAGCTTGCCTGCCTTGATAAATTATATGATTTCAATATGACCCGACCGAGTGAGCTTGGCAAAAGAGCCGAGCTTCTCAAGGAGATGTTTGCCGAGATAGGGGAGGACTGCTATATTGAGCCGCCTCTGCACGCAAACTGGGCAGGAAAGCACGTTCATTTCGGCAAGGCGGTTTACGCCAATTTCGGGCTTACGCTTGTTGACGATACGGACATTTTTGTCGGTGATAACACAATGCTTGCGCCGAATGTTGTTATTGCAACGGCAGGTCACCCGATTAACCCCGAACTTCGTTCAAAGGGTTACCAATTCAATATGCCAGTACATATCGGCAAAAACTGCTGGCTTGGCGCAGGCGTGCTCGTTATGCCCGGCGTTACTATCGGCGATAATACCGTTATCGGCGCAGGCAGCGTTGTAACAAAGGATATACCTGCAAATGTTGTTGCCTACGGCAACCCGTGCAAAGTAATCCGTGAAATAGGTGAGCACGATAAGGTTTATTATTATAAAGATAAGAAAATTAAATACGATGAACTTTAATTAGTGCAAAATGCAAAGTGCAAAGTTAAGGGTCGCTTCGCTCCGAATATAAAATGCTTCGCATACACCTCATCAGTCACCTGCGGTGACAGCTTCCCCTCGAAGGGGAAGCCTTTGGATATAGTAGTAACGCAATAGCCTTCCCCTTGAGGGGAAGGTGGCATTTTCGTAAGAAAATGACGGATGAGGTGTAAAATGGCTCGGTAAACTGTAATTTACAAAGGAGAAATTTATGTCAAAGGCACTTGGCTCTTGGAGCGCAATGAGAAAATACCTTGAAGAGGAAATGCTCTGCGAAAGTTTACGGGGCAGGATAAGGTATGCTCACACAAAGTACAGCAACATGGATACTTGTTGGGGTATTTTTGAGGTGTTTGCCGACGGCAATTTGCTCAAACGCTTTTCTGCTGAAACAATGGGCAAGGAAATGCAGACTGACGGCAAAATCTGGGAAACATATTGGGCAGAGAAGAAAAAGCCTGTTGAAAGCAGAAACGCTTTTGACGATGAGGATTTTGCAGACGGCTTAGTTCTTTACCGTTCTTTGCCGATTAGTGAAGCATTGAATTCTGAAAACCCGATTGTCAGAATGTTTGCTGTTTTTGACAGACGGGTAGGGAAACGAACGTTAGCACAACTAAAAGACAATATCAACAATCAGCCCGAATGGTTAAGAGTGTTTTATACTATTAGAACAGAGAGCGAAAACATATAAAAATTGAGCACACAAGGCAATTGATATGCCCGTGTGCTCTTTGCTTTTTATTTTACATTTTTGCCGAAGCGCTTGATTTTCTGTGTTGTTGTCTTTTCAAGTGCGTTTGAAAGCACCTCAACCATCTTGATGTGCTTGTAGTTGGGGATTTTGCTGTTAACGGTCTTGATGGCATTCTGCACAATTGACTTGATTTCTTCCTCGCTGAGCTTTTTGTCGCCGAACTTTTCCTTGAGGTATTCCATATTCGGGAATATCTTTGCCTTAACGGTCGTTACACCGCCTTCTTCAGCAGCGCAGACAAGTGCTTCGCCGATTTCGGGGCACTGTGAAAGCCTTGTTTCAAGCTCCTCGGGGTAGATGTTTTTGCCGTTTTCGGTAACGATAACGTTCTTTATTCTTCCCTTGATGAAGATATCGCCGTTTTCGTCCATAAGGCCGAGGTCTCCCGTGTGGAACCAACCGTCCTTAAGTACTTCTGCTGTAGCCTCGGGGTCGTTGAAGTAGCCCAGCATAACGTTTTCGCCCTTGATTATGATTTCGCCGACACCCTCTTCGTTGGGGTTGTCAATCTTAACCTGAACGTCGGGAATTGCAATACCTGTTGAAGCAGCGTTGAAGTGGAAGTCGCCGTTACCTGCAACAAGCGGTGCACACTCTGTAAGGCCGTAGCCCTGAAGTGTGCGGATGCCGAAGGCTGCAAAATCGTCAATAAGCGAAACATCAAGCTCTGCTGCGCCGACAATGAAAACACGCAATTTTCCGCCGAGAGTCTGTCTTACCTTTGAAATGATAATCTTGCGGATAAGCCACGGGCACTTCTGGAGTGCGTCGGCAATGGGCATTGTTTCAAAATAGGTCTTGTATTTGCCGGGTGCATCCTTTGCAAGCTTTGCTTTTATACGCTTGCTGAGCACCTTAAGCAGGGCAGGAACAACAACGAGTATGCTCGGGCTGTATTCAGCCATATTCTTCTGCACCTTTGTAAGACCGTCGCAGTAGCATATACTTGCGCCTCGTGTAAGGAAGAGGATGAAGTCGAGCGTACATTCGTAGGTGTGGTGAAGCGGAAGAATTGAAAGCGTGCTGTCGTCCTCGTTTACTCTGAACATACGGCAGGTGGAGTGAATATTGGAGCAGATGTTGTACTGTGAAAGACATACGCCCTTTGCGTTGCCTGTTGTACCCGAGGTGAAGATGAGAATGCTCATCTGATCCTTTTCGTAAGTGATAGAATCAATTGTTTTTGCGTCAATTGAAGAAGCCTTGATTATACCGTCAAGCTCTTCAAAATCAACGTGGTACATCTCTCTGTCTGTAATTCCTTTAAGCTCCTTGTTGCGCTTTGCCTCGGTAAAAACTGCATCACATTCGGCAGCGTTAAGAAAGTCGTTTACGTCCTGCGCCTGCAGCTCCTTGTCTATCGGCACAACAACGCCTACTGTAGCAGCGCAAAGGTAGGAAATAGCCCACTCAAAGCAGTTGTGACCTACAACCGCAATACGCTTGCCCATAAGACCCTTTTCAATCATATGTGTGCAAAGGCGGTAGTAAAGGTCCTTGAGCTCTTTATAGTAAATTGTGCGGTACTTGCCTTCCTCGAGCTTTATTGTGAACGCCTTGTTTTCGGGAAAGGTTGCCGCCGCAAAATTTACAATTTCTCTGTAGTTTGAAAATCTTTTTTCTGTGTATGTACCTGCCATCTATTATCCTCCCTATATCTTGACAATTTTTTTCGCATACTGTATCATTTTAACAACACTGTGTTTAAAAATCAACAAGCAGTTTTTTCTAAAAAGATAAAAAAACAACACTTTTTGTCGATTTGTCGGTAAAAATAAGGTAACAAAAGGAGAATGGTTGGTTATGGCAGAGAGCAGAAGAGTAAAAATGACAAAGAAAATGATAAAAGAGGCGTTTATTGAAATCTGCGCCGAAAAGCCCATATCGAAGGTAAGTGTAAAGGATGTGTGCGAAGCAGCAGATGTCAACCGCTCAACCTTCTATGCCCATTATGAGGATGTTATTGCTTTAAGGCACGAAATAGAGGACGAGGTGATTTCGCAGATTCCCGAGCCAGACGAGCTTCCGCTTATTGATTCAATTCCATCTTTCCTCGATAAAATAGAGGGCGTGTTTGACTACGTTATTGAGCACAAGGAGCTTTTCAAGGTGCTCATCACTCACGCTGATGACGATGTTTTTGTTAACAGGCTTATCCGTACCGTGCTTGCAAAATACCCCAGGAGCTTTCAGGGCTTTGAAGATCCAGAGTACGAATACTGCTTTGTTTTCTGTTTTAACGGCTTTATCGGTATACTCAAAAAGTGGATTGAGGAGGATTTCCCCGTCAGCAGCCGCCGCTTTGCCGAAATTGCGCTGACGCTTACAATCAAGACCACAAGGTTTGAAGACGGGGAACTTTGAGTGTTACCTTCGGTAACAAATAAGAAATAAAAAATAATAGATAATAAATAATAAAAACGGTGGGCTTTGCCCACACCCATTTTTGTTCGGGTGCGGGTGTCCCGCCCACAATTATTCTTTCTTATTTATTCTTTATTATTTCTTCTTTAATGTGTAAGGACTTTCGGTTTGCTCATTCGTATAATGGTTGAAGGGAGAGGAGAAAAATGGATAACGGTGCAAGTAGCTACCGCCGTTTTCTTGATGGTGATGAAGCCACCTTTGACCTTATTGTAAGAGAATACCGTGAGCCCTTGATTTTTTTCATCAGCCGCTATGTGCACGATACCTCGGCAGCAGAGGATATTGCAATTGATGTGTTTATGTATATCCTCGTGCACCCTAAACGCTATAATTTTAAAGTAAGCCTTAAAACCTACCTTTTTATGCTTGGGAGAAGCCGTGCGGTTGATTTTCTGCGCAGGCAGAAAAAGCTCCTGCCGCTTGAAGAGGCGGCAACGGCAGAGGAATATATTTCACTCGAAAACATAATCCTTGCCGACCAGCGCAAAAAGGCAGTCAACGGGGCTATAGCCAAGCTTAACACGGATATGCAGGCAGCCGTTCACCTTGTGTATTTTGAAGGCCTTACTTATGAGGAAACGGCACGGGTAATGAAAAAAAGCAAGAAGCAGGTTGATAATCTCTTGTACAGGGCGAAGAAAGAGCTTCGTACCATCCTCGGAAAGGAGGGCGAAGAGCTTTTATGAGAAACCACGAAGAATTCGTAAATGAAATTTATAACAGAAAAGAAACATATTTAAGAAACAAAAAGAAAACACGAAAGAACATAATCACCTTTTCAATTCCCTTCGTGCTTGTTGCTGTGCTTTATTCGGTTATGATACTGCCTGCAATGCTGCCCGCAGGAAGTGAGGGAACTCCGAACGATGAGGAAAGCACAACGGCTGCGGCTGACGAATTTTCACACCTTACAGATGTGTACACCGAAGCGGCAACATCCGTAAAGCAGCCTTCATTGAACGGCTCACCCACAACCGCAAATCAATCCGGGTCTGCAACCGAAATATCGCCGACCAGACCGTCAGACGGGGCTGAACGAACGAGCGTTGCCCATTCTGTGCCGTCAGATGAAATTGCGCCGACCTGTCCGCCCGAGGCCGTAAAGCCGACTACGGTAAGCCCCGAAATATTCATCGAGCTTGACAGGGCTGAATACAAGGCGGACGATAAAATCACCCTTTCAATTACGGATACGGCAAACGTCGGCTTCGGCTACTCCAAATTTGTTGACCTGTGGGAAAATTACGGCGGCGAGTGGGTATTTATTAAAAATAATCACCCCAAGCCTGCAGTTGCCTACAAAGCCCTGCCTTCAGG
Source organism: Acutalibacteraceae bacterium (assembly GCA_045605425.1). Lineage (GTDB taxonomy): Bacteria > Bacillota > Clostridia > Oscillospirales > Acutalibacteraceae > UBA8612. The sequence continues at coordinate 171,931 of JAZUQA010000002.1, read as the reverse complement.
TATGAGGGACGAAATTACCGTCAGCTTTGAAATTGACCTTGCTGAATACGAAAACCTGAAAGCGGGCACGCAGTACAAAATAATTATAAATATTGAATCCGAAGCCTACGAAGCACAGTTTACTGTGATTTAACAGCTTTTAAAAAGAATGTCATCCTGAGCGTAAGCGAAGGATCTTGAGGCGAAAAGATTCTTCACTTTCGTTCAGAATGACACAACTGAAACGTGATTTTTGTTTTAAGGGAGGTAAGCGTATGAAAAGATGTTTAACAAGAATTATTCCTGTTGTCCTTATACTGAGTATTGTTTTTTCGTTCACCGCCTTTGCCGATACGGGTCCGAAGCCGAGCGTTGTAATTGACCTTGTCGGTCTTGACGGCAAGGAGTGCTACGCAACATTGCTTTCCGAGGATGATAGCTACGGCCCCAACAGAGCGTGGCGAGAAGGCGAGGAAATGTACGCCTACCACGAGGATGACCCCGAAATCTGGCGGAAGTTCGTTGATTATAAGGACACGGACGGCTATTATTTTCTGCAGCAGTTCTGGAACTGCACCGAAACAAAGTGCTTTAAGTGGGGCTATTATCCGCCTGACCCGTTCAAGCTCCTGCTTTATTTCCCCGAAACCGATAGCTTTGCCGTAACACCCGTTTACGAGCAGTATGCCTTTGACAGCTACTATACGGTGGATGTAAGTGAAATGATACCTGAGGTTGAAACCACGTATATATGGCAAGAGGATTGGGGAGATATTTTTACACAAGCAATCACCAAGGAAACAGAGGTATCTACAACCAATCCACTATCGGCAGATACAAAAGAAGATTTACCGGGCGTTTTTGAGCCCATAACCGAGGTTTGCTCATATCCCTTGAAAGAGGATATGGAAAGCATACAGGAAAGCATACAGGAAAGTACACAGCAGGGCAGTACCGAGCCCTCTACCGTGCCCGAAGAACTGCATTCCGTAAAAGATGTATTGCTTCACGCTGAGCCTAGCTACGATTATAAGTGGGAAATAATATCCCTCATTGCAAGAATAGCAATAACGCTTGCGCTCGAAATCGCAGTTGCCTTTGTTTTCGGTTTAGGGAAGAAAAATCTTCTCGGCTTTATTACCGTCACAAACGTAATAACACAGGTTCTTCTTAACCTCATTCTTTTCAGCGTGGATATAAACCACGGCAGTATGGCATTTACAGCGTATTATGTTTTCCTTGAAATCTGCGTTTTCGCTGTTGAGGCGGTTGCCTACAGCCTGTATATAAAGAAAAAGCAGCTTGATATAAGCAAAAAGAAAGTGATTCTTTATGCACTTGTTGCAAACGTGCTTTCCTTCGGTGCAGGTCTGGGTCTGGCACATATAATTCCTGGGATTTTTTAATTAGGGTTAAATGAATAAGAGCAAGGTTACTGATAAGGTAAACCTTGCTCTTGCTTATTATTGTATCATTCCATATATTTTGGGATCTATTTCGATCGACGGATTAAACTTTTTGCATTGGTTGCAAACGGTGCTCAAAAGATCTTTATAATCTTTAAAGTTCCTGCTTATTATAATCGGGTGTTTTTCGTCAACACCTGCTATAATGAGAGCACATCTGCGTTTGCAAGAGATTTTTGTTATTTGTTCATAACTCACCTCTGTGTTGTAGAAACTTGTACCTATATTAAAGTTTCTGCAGATAATTTTATCATCTGTTAGGGTGATGCTCGTTTTAAAACAGCTTTTAATTGATGGAATTAATGAGATTGCGACAAACGCGGGTACAATAAAAAAGGTTAAGAACTCTGTCTTTTTATATATAAGATAAATCAAAAAGGGGATTGCCAGCATAATCAGCAAAACAACTGAATCAATCAGTAACAACCTCTTTTTGTTGACAGTATATGTTTTCATTTTTTATCTCCTTTGCGATTGTTTTCATATCCTCTGGCAGCTCTGCTGTGAAGGTCATTTCTTCTCCCGTTACGGGGTGGGTGAGGGTCAGCTTGCCGCAATGAAGGGCGTGGCGGTTTATTTTATCGGTATGTCCGCCGTACATTTCATCGCCCGCAAGCGGTGTACCAAGGGACGCAAAATGCACCCTTATCTGGTGCGTTCTGCCTGTTTCAAGGTTGATTTCAAGCAGGCTCAGCCCATTTTTACTGCCGAGCGACTTCCAATGCGTAACCGCTTCCTCTCCGCCTTCGCCTACGGCACGGATTGTTTTCATCGGGTCGGGGCGAATTATCGGTGCATCAATTGTGCCTGTACCCGTGTATTCACCTTCAACAATAGCGGTGTACTGCTTTTCGTATTTGCCTGCCAGCTTGCTTGCCGCCATTTTGTGAAGGGCACATATTACAAGCCCCGACGTGCCCTTGTCAAGCCTGCCTGCGGCACGGAAAACGGCATCTCTGCCGCTTTGTGTAAGGTAATACGAAACTGCGTTTGCCAGCGTGTCACCCTGGTGGTTGTGTGTCGGGTGCATTGCAAGCCCTGCAGGCTTGTTGATAACCAGAATGTCGCCGTCCTCGTAAACTACCTCAAAATCCGCTTTTTGCGGCTCGGCTGTGCTCTTGTCCTGTGGTAAGGTGAGTGTCAGCGTTGCACCAGCCTTTAACGGGTCTATTGTGCGGATATATTCGCCGTCAAGCAGCATTGAGCCTTTAATCTGCCTGAGTGAGCGCACCATACGGTAGGAAAGACCTATTCCGCTGCGCAGAAATGTATTCACTTTTTCGCCGTCATATTCGGGCGGTATGGTGTAATTAAGTGTTCTGTTCATATAATAAATCCCAAAGTGTGTTCAGGTTTTCCTGCGAATATTCAATTTCGGATGAATATAGCCTGACAAGCTCTTTCAATGCTTCAAAATTCTGCTCTTTTTCTTTTGAAAGTATGGCGGCAATAATTCTCACACTCAGCACTGCAAAGCCGATTTTGGAGGCAATATCGCCGTCATCAAGCGCAGACGGAATGTGGCGGTAAAGCAGATAAATGAGTAACTGCTCAAACGGAATCTGAAGCGAAGAGGGGATAGCAAAGCCTTTTGCTTCCTTTAATAATTTCAGCTTGTCCGTCCATTCCCCGTCAAGCCTTTCGAGTGAAAGATAAATTTCAGCCCACTCGGCAAAGCTTTTTTCCGGTAAATCAAATCCGCCTAAAACAGCCAGATTTTCAAGCCGTTCTTCTACCGTAAACTCTCTGTCCTGTGCTGTTGCAAAAAGCTGATTTCTGTATTTCAGCAGATATTCTTCATCCTTGGTAAGTGTTTCTTTATCATCCTCAAGCGTTATAAGTGCAACCTTGTGCTGCCGGCTTAAAATAAGCTCTGCCGCCGCTTCACAGCAAAGCCCGAGCCCGATTTCCGTCCTCTCTGAATAAAAGCTCCTGAAGCGTGGGTGGTCGGCGCAGATATTGCAAAGCGAGCTTTCGCCCAACTCCTTTATCAGCCTGCAAAGCCCGTCCTTTTCAAAAAACGGACATCTCTCGTTTTCATCAAGGGTGAAGCTTGCCGTGCCGTCACAAACGACAATGTTGGCTTGCAGGGCTTTACCCAGCTCACCGCTGACAGATTTATAGTATTCGTATGTTTTTTCGTCAATATCAATCTCCCAGCCGACACAACAGCTATGTCGGCACTTGTCGGCTATGCAGGAGAATTTGTTATAGTAATCGGGCGCAATCAGCTTCATTTTTTCACTTACCTTGGCTTTTTATATGTCAGATTATACCGTTTTTTTCTCCTGAAATCAAGTCGTCAAGCGTATATTCGCCGATTGCTCTCACACCGCTGCATTCAAACAGGGCACAAAGAAAATCAAAGCGGTCAATTCCCACGGGACAAAGCCTTGTATACTGCTCGGGTATTTCGGGCGTGCCGTCAGCTTTAATGGATGAAACGCTGAAATTTAATTTTGCGTTTTTTTCGGGCTCGTTGGCAACGGTAGCATCAAATTTTTCGTTCTCTCCTTTTTCTCCGCAAACGATTGGCGAAGCGCCGAAACGCTCCATAAGTCTTAATCCTGCGCTATAATATGCCTGCGGTTTATCCGTTACGATTTTAATTTTTGATGCACAGTTGGCAACCCTGTCAATATAGTCGGGCAGTACGGCATTTCTATCTTCAATAAGCAGACTGCGCCTTGTTGCGCCGGGTATGGCTTTCAGCTTTTTTGCCGCTGTGTTGAGCATAATCAGAAGCGGAAGGGTATCAGCTTTAAAAAGGCTCAGGTAGGGGCTGTCGGGCAGAATAAAGCCGTCGGGAACAAGCAGGTTTCTGCTGCCGCAGCTTGCTGCCTCGGCAACACGGTGCAGGTCAATATCATTTCTGCCTTTTGTTATTGTAATAATTCTGAAGGGTGCACCGCCACGCACGGGAGTCTGGATTGCTTCAATTCTTGTCTTGTGTTTTCTCAATTTTCTTTTCTCATTCTCAACGCAGATAACTGCAAACATATAAATCACCCTTATTATAAATATGCCTGCAAAATGAAAAGAGCACGAAGAATTTGTCTTCGTGCTCTAAAAAATTATTTGTTGTTTGCTGCTTTGCGCTTCTTTGCGTCTGCAAAGGCGAAGCAGAACATACCCGTCAGCGCACCGCCTGCGCCGAGTATGAAGTCCCACATAGTGTCGATGAGACCTTCGTTTGTAAACGGACTTGAAACCTGGAGGTTGAAGCCGTAAATCTTGTCCATTGTGAACTCATAGAATTCCCAGCCGACAAGAATGGCAACAGCCATTGCAAAGCCTGCCATAGCGGCAATTGAGGGCGCAAGGGGAATATTCTTCTTTTCCTGCATTATCACAAGCAGTCTTGCGCTCCAGCCCGAGGCAATAAAGCCTGCAAAGAAGTGGGTTACAATGTCCGAATAAGAAAAATCAGTACGGTTATTCAGCGTTGAGCCTATGCATACGCCAAGTGTAATAAACAGCGTGAGGTGTGTCTGAAACTGCCAGGGCAATCTTGTGATGAAGGATTTGCCGCCAAGAAGCTGAAACAAATCCCAAAGGTGGGTGAAGGCAATTGCAAACAGACCCTGTAAAAATTCCGAGGTGTAGCCTCTGAAAAGACCGTTAATGCCCCAGATGAGCAGAGCACCTCTGCATATCCACCACACGGCGATTGTCTTTTTAGGCATCGGTGTGATGGGGTTTAAAGTTTTCTTTTTCATTCCTTTTAATCCATTCCGAGGTATTCTTCGAGCGTTACGCCCTGTGCCTTTATTTCCTTTGCGGCTTCAACGCCTACATAACGCCAGTGCCATGGCTCATAGGTTACCATTGTGATATCCTGTGTGTCCTCTTCGTAGCGGAGTATGAAGCCGTAATCGGCTGCGTTTTCGCTCAGCCAACGGAAAGCATCGGTGTTGGCAAAGTTTTCGTCAAGCGTGTAGTTGCCGTTTGTACCGAAATCCATTGCAAGGCCTGCGTTGTGCTCGCTTGTGCCGGGCATAAGCACTATCTTTGCGGCAAGGCGTGTAGCCTCCGCTTTGGAGTAGCCGAGGGAAGAATAATAATCAATCTTGCGATTGAAGTTATTCTTCTGCCTTGTCAGACTTCTGTAGCCCGAAACGGGGATAAGGTCAATTCCGTCAGCCTGAGCAGCTGCTATCATTTTGTTGTAGTGGGGTACAACACGGTGGTCGAGTGACTGACCGCCGCCCTTGATTTCCGCCGTCTGCACAGTGTAATCGGTGGGCAGGATATATTTCTGGTTAACAAGCAGAAGATTCCACTTTTCATTGTCAACAACCGCAACCGACGGGTTGAAGCCTGCGTAGGCGTATTCGTATTCTCCGCCCATGGTTTCAGGCTCCCTTGTCGTGGTTTCAGATTGCGTAGTCGTTTCGGTTTCGGAAACAACTTCGGTTGTTGAATTGTTTTCCGTGCCCGGCTCACCGGATGATGTGTCGGGCTCGGTGGAATTCTGAGTTGTGTTCTGTGTGGTCGTTTCAGGCTCTTTGCTGTCCATACCTACGGTAATATAAGCTATGCTCAACAGAGCCACAAATATGCAAAGACCTGCAAGAAGTATGAGACGGATTCTGTTCATTCGCTCATAACCTTTCTTTTATTTTAGCAGTTGCCGCCGGAGTAGTTGGGAGCTTCCTTGGTGATGTAAACATCGTGAGGATGGCTCTCAATAAGACCTGCGCCTGTTATGCGGACAAAGCGTGCCTTCTCCTGAAGTTCCTTAATTGTGTGGCAGCCGCAGTAGCCCATACCGGAGCGAAGACCGCCGAGAAGCTGGAAGATAGTGTCGGAAAGGACTCCCTTGTAGGGAACACGGCCTTCAACACCTTCGGGAACGAGCTTGCGGTTGTCCTCCTGGAAGTATCTATCCTTACTGCCGTTAGCCATAGCACCGAGTGAGCCCATACCACGGTAAACCTTGACCTGTCTGCCCTGGTAGATTTCTGTATCGCCGGGTGACTCCTCACAGCCTGCTACAAGTGAGCCGACCATAATAACGCTTGCACCTGCGGCAAGAGCCTTAACGATTTCGCCGGAGTACTTGATGCCGCCGTCGCCGATTACGTTTATGCCGTGCTTTGAAGCCTCTTCTGCAGCATCAAAGATAGCGGTAATCTGCGGAACGCCGATACCTGCGATAACACGTGTTGTGCAGATGGATCCGGGGCCGATACCGACCTTTACGCAGTCAGCACCTGCATCAATAAGAGCCTTTGTGCCCTCTGCTGTTGCAATGTTACCTGCGATAACGGAAAGGTTTGGGAATGCAGCCTTGACCTTGGAAACGGACTTGAGAATGTTCTGGCTGTGACCGTGTGCAGAGTCGAGAACGAGTGCGTCAACACCTGCATCAACAAGAGCAGAAGCTCTTTCAAGAACGTCTGCCGTTGCACCAACTGCGGCGGCGCAGAGAAGTCTGCCGCTTGCATCTCTTGCGGAGTTGGGGTACTGAACAGCCTTTTCAATATCCTTGATGGTGATAAGGCCCTTGAGGAAGCCGCTTTCATCAACAAGGGGAAGCTTTTCAATCTTGTGCTTCATAAGAATAGCCTGAGCCTCGTCGAGGGTTGTGCCGATGTGGCTTGTAACGAGGTTTTCGCTTGTCATAACAGCGCCGATTTTGCCGCTGAAATCAGTCATAAAGCGAAGGTCACGGTTTGTGAGAATACCGACAAGCTTGCCGCCCTCACAAATCGGCACACCGGAAATGCGGTAGCGCTTCATAAGGTCAAGCGCATCGCTTACGCTGTGCTCGGGAGAAAGGAAGAAGGGGTTGTGGATAACGCCGTTTTCGGAACGCTTTACCTTGTCAACCTCTTCAGCCTGTGCCTCAATGGACATATTCTTATGGATAACGCCGATACCGCCTTCACGTGCAATTGCAATAGCCATACGGGACTCCGTAACGGTGTCCATAGCTGCAGTCATGATAGGCATATTCAGCGTAATATCTTTTGTGAGCTTTGTGGAAACGTCGATATCCTTGGGCAGAACATCGCTTTCTGCCGGAATAAGCAGAACGTCGTCAAAGGTAAGACCTTCTTTGTAGAATTTTTCTTCACGAGTCATCATATTTATCTCTCCCCACATTTTTATTTTAAATTATTAAACTAAATTATAACAAGGCAAGAGAAAAATATCAATATATTATGAATAAAAAAACTATAGAAAAATTTGCCCGTTTCTGCCGTAGGATTTGTTGAAAAAATCAATAATAGCGGTGGAGCGCAACTACCTTGCCGAGAATGGCAACCTCATCGACAATAATCGGCTCGTAAGCATCGTTTTCGGGCTGAAGTCTGAAATGACCGTTTTCCTTGTAGAAGGTCTTGACCGTGGCTTCATCGCCGACAAGAGCAACTATAATTTCACCGTTGCGTGCAACGGGAGTTCTTTCGACAACAACAAGGTCGCCGTCGTGAATTCCTGCGTTGAGCATACTTTCGCCACGAACACGAAGGGCAAAGAGAGATTTGTCCTTGGAGGCAAAGCCTGCGTAGGGGAGATAGCCCTCAATCTGCTCAACGGCAAGTATGGGCGCACCTGCGGTAACTGTACCGAGAATCGGCACCTGCTTGATGTTGGAAAGATCCTCCTGACCGACTATGCGGATAGAACGCTTGAGAAGAGGGTCACGGGAGATGAAGCCCTCATTTTCGAGAGCATCAAGCGAGGCCTGAACGGATGAGGTGGATTTGAGGCCGACGTGAGCACCGATTTCCCTTATTGAAGGGGGAACGCCGTCCTGAAGGCGCTCAAGTAAAAAGTTGTATATTTTTTGCTGAGTTTCGTTTAACATAAGTACATCCTCCTGAAGATGTTTAAAACACCCTATTTTGAGCCAAAGCCAGCAGCACATATGTTCTGCTGAAACGATTATAACACATCTTTTTACAAAAAGCAAACATTTGTTTGCAAAATTTTAAAAAAAAATTATATTGCTAAAAAACAAATAAAAAACACATTGTGTTTACAGTTTGTTCATTACAAGAGCAAATACACCTGTTACTATAACAATGCACCCGGAAAATGAGCCGCAACGTTTTCCGAATGGTGTGTTTTTACCCCCTCAAATTTGTGAAAAAGACATCCTGTGTTATGCAGGGTGTCTTTTTCATTGTGTCTGAATAAACAAAATTCATCTTTCCAATAATAGTGTTACGCAAACAGCATTACGGAGGGATAAAATTATGGATTTTGAATTCAAAAAAACAAGCAAAAATACATTGGGCAGGCTCGGGTTATACACACTTTTGCTGCTGTGCATAACGGCACTCGGAATTGGCTCCTATGCTGCAATGAAAAGGTCTTTCGGCGTGCCCGAAGCGTCTACCACGGTCGATTGGGATAATCAGGGAGTAACGCTTGAAGCGGATAAGCCCGAAAAGAAAATTACCGTTGAGCAGACAACAACGGCAGCCTTCACAACCGAACAGGCAACAACCGTGAAAGAGGAAGAAAACCTGCCGTTTACGGGCAAATTCACGCTGCCTTTGGGTACGGATATTCTTAAGGACTATTCACACGGCGAAATGGTAAGCTCCAAAACAATGGGCGATTGGCGTGTGCACAACGGCATTGATTTTACAGGCGGTGAAAATTCGCAGGTGCTTGCTATCCAGAGCGGTACGGTAAAGGATGTCTATACAGACGAAATGTGGGGCACGGTTGTTGAAATTGACCACGGTAACACGGTGCTTGCAAAGTATTGCGGACTTAAAGAGGGTACCACACCGAAAAAAGGTGCAACGGTTAAAAACGGGCAGGAGATAGGCGAGCTTGCACCGATTCCCGTTGAAGCTGCGGACGGTCTGCACCTCCACCTTGAAATAACCGTCAACGGCAGCACCGTTGACCCGCTAGCAGCAATGAATAGGGCGGATTAGTTACAGTTTGTCGGGGACAAACTGTTAATGAATAATGAAGCCGCTTGCGCTGATGAATAATGAATAATAGAAGGAAGGGCTTCGCTTTACCTATATAAAATAATTCGGGTGTGGGTGTCCCACCATCAATTATTCATTATTCATTTGAAAAACAAAAAATGCACGGGGGTTTCCGTGCATTTTTTATACATATTTTTATGCTAATTTCAGGAACATACCGAGTATTCTGCTCACGCACAGCTCGAGCTGTGCTCTTGAGAGCTCGCCCTTGTCGTAGGCAGCTTTAAGGTCTTCGGGGTAGCCGCAGTGCATCTTCAGGTCGTTGCCTGCCCACACTTCTTTGACAGGGTCGTTCTTTACGCCCCAGTCGGTAACTACCATACCCTTGTAGCCCCATTCGTTGCGGAGAATTCCCGTGAGAAGCTCCCAGCTTTCCGAGGTGTGCTGACCGTTGATAAGGTTATATGAGGACATAACCGTGTACGGGTCAGATTCCTTAACGGCAATTTCGAAGCCCTTGAGGTATATTTCTCTCAACGCTCTTTCGGAAAGGCGTGAGTCACTTGCAAAGCGGTTTGCTTCCTTGTTGTTGCAGGCAAAGTGCTTCATCGAAACGGCAACCCTGTTGGACTGAACGCCTCTGATGTCTGCCGCTGCACACTTACCTGCTACAAGCGGGTCTTCGGAGTAATACTCAAAGTTTCTGCCGCAAAGCGGGTCACGGTGAATGTTGAGCGCAGGAGCAAGCCAGATACCCATATTGTTTTCTTTAAGCTCTGCGCCGCCTGCCTGACCAACCTTGAAAATGATGTCGGTGTTCCATGTACAGGCAAGAAGCGTTGCGCACGGCCAGGCTGTTGTGGGAATGCCTGTGCACGGCTCAATTCTGATACCTGCAGGGCCGTCAGCCGTGGGTACGGCAGGAACGCCCAGATGCTTTATCGGGCCGAAGCAGCCCGTGTTTGCAACACCCGTGGGCGGCTGACCGCCGACAAAATCCATAAGCTCTTCAAGGGTGAGCTGTGCCACGAATTCATCAAGGCTGATTTCTTCGCCTACCTTGTCAAACATTACTTCCTTTTCGGGTGCGGCAGCGCCTGTGGGCTTAACCTCTCCGTAGTAATAGCTTTCTTCGCCTGTGGGCAGACTTTCAAAGCTGCCGTCGGAAAGCATACGTTTTTCTAACTTAAAGGGCTTACACCACTGTGTGAGCTGTTCAACTACGGTGTCTTCTTTTACTTCATATTCAAAGGCGAACTTTTCGGCTTCTCTTACGTTTTTGCCGAGGTAGAATTCATACTTGCCTTTTTCAAGCACATAGGCGGATTTCTGAATTTTGCCAAGGTCGTCAAAGCTTGCCATAAAGCTGACATCAAAGGTGAGCGCTATTGTTTCGGCTTCGCCGGGTGCAAGCAGTTTCGTTTTTGCGTAAGCCGCAAGCTCTCTTGAAGGCTTGCCCAGCTTGCCCTGAGGCGCAGAGTAGTAAAGCTGTACAACCTCTTTGCCTGAAACATTGCCGATGTTTGTAACGGTTACGGCGGCTGTGATTTTGCCGTCAGCCTCACCGCAGAGCTTGCCTGTCAGCGAAAAGTCGGTGTAGGAAAGACCGAAGCCGAAGGGGTAGCGTACCTTTTCCTTTGCGCCGGGTATTGTTTCAAAATAGCGGTATCCGACATAGATATCATCGGAATAATCAACGTGGTCAAAGCATTCCCAGAAATCATCCTTGCAGGGGTATGCATCATAGGATTTTGCAATTGTGTCTGCCAGTCTGCCTGAGGGATTCACATCGCCGCAGAGCATGTCGGCAATTGCGCTGCCGCCTTCCATACCGCCCTGCCATGCGAAAACAACACCCTTTACGTTTTCGTTCTCGGCAAAGTATTCGCAGTCAATTACTGCACCCGAGTTTATAACGATAATAACCTTTTTGAACAGCTTGCCTGCTGTATCAATAAGGTTCTTTTCAAGGTCGGAAAGGTAATAGTCATCACCCTGCGGTCTGCGGTCAACACCCTCTGCCGAAAAGCGGCTGATTGTTATAACCGCCGTGTCGGCATTGTCTGCGGCTGCTTTGATTACGTCGTAGGGCACTTGAGCCTCTTTTACGTGCATAGCCGCAAAGGTGTCATAGGTCATATCGTCACGCTTCTGACAGAATTCCATATTGTTGACTATGTCCCAGCGTGCGTTAATCTGTTCCTGCGTAAGTACGTTTACGCTTTCTCTTTCAACATACTCTCTGTAAAACTCGACAAGAGGCTTGTAAACCCAGACCTTGCCCTGCTCTTCTTTTTCTTTGAAGCCGTCGGCAATGTTGCAGATGTACGGGCAATGCACGTCGCCGCTGCCGCCGCCACCCTTTATGTATTCAATTGTTGCCTTGCCGAAAAGAGCAACTCTTTCACCTTTCTTAAGGGGGAGAGCATTGCCTTCGTTCTTAAGCAGTACGATACCCTCTGTTGCCGCCTCACGGGAGAGGTTGATGTGTTTTAATGATGCCGTAACACAGCGTCCGTCCTCACCGAGCGGAACACAGGGCTGATATTTGAATCTTGCAAATTTATCCATAATTATTTCCTTTCTTTTATTTGTAAACATTCTATAACAAATATCCGATATCTGCAAGTAGTTATTGAAATCTGAAAGAAGTTTTTATATAATGAAAATGAATTTTTGTGTGAGGTGGGGAAATGACTGATACAAAGCTCGAAAAGAAGCGCCTGAAGCGTGAAAGAGAAATTGCAAAGTGGCAACGTGAAAAGCTGCGACCCAAGGGCAATACATATCTCATATACATGATTTTCATAATCTGCCTTGTTTACATAACGGATGAGGTTGCCTCGCAGATAGGCACGCTTATGAAAACGGAAATAGCAAATGACCTGTTTGCAAAATACGGTGAAAGCTCCGTTGGTCTGCTGGATATTGTCACGATGCTTGTCGTTCCTTTCCAGGCGCTTGCGATTGTGTATAAGCCGCTTGCAGACCGCTTTGGCAGAAAACTGTTCCTTATTGTGAATACCTTCGGTATGAGCCTTTCAATGCTGCTCATCTTCCTTTCGGACAGCATTATTGCCTACGTGCTCGGTGCGTGTATTGTTCAGTTCTTTATTCCGCACGATATGCAGGTTGTCTATATAATGGAAACAGCTCCGTCAAAGCACAGAGCAAGGATTTATTCAACAATAAAATTCTTTGCAAATATGGGCGTTATGCTCATTCCCTTGCTTCGCAGAATGCTCATGCACAGCGCTTCCGAGTGGAGAAACGTTTATTTTGTTCCTGCCGTTGTCGGTCTTGTAACCTGCGGTGTTGCGCTTTTCTTTGCCCGTGAAACGGATGCGTTTATTGATTCAAGGCTTAAATATTTAAGAATGACGGATGAAGAGCGTGCGCTGGATAAGCAGAACAAAAACACCGAAAACGCTCAGGGCGGTGTAATTGCGGCACTAAAATTTGCCTTTAAACATAAGCAGCTTCGCTGGCTTTATATTGTCGGCGCAATTGCAAACGTCGGCTTTATTACAACAATTAATTATCAGGTTATTCTTTCCTACGGCTATGCGCAGAGCTATATTGATTCGGGCGTGTATTCATCATTTACGGATGAGCTTATGAATGTTGTAAGCGTAGGTCCCGTCACAACTGCGCTGTTTATGTTCCCGATAGGCTCGGCTGTTGCGCAGGTTATAATGGGCTTTATTTCCGATTCAAAAGGCAGAAAGGCAGCCGCTATGGTTACCGCCTTCAACTGCCTGCTTGCCTTTCTTGGCTTCAGTATTGGCGCAAGGCTTGCCTGGCCGCCTTACCTTGTCGGCTTCCTGTGCGGTGCGTGCATAGGCAGCTTCTATTCCTCAAACGATGTTATAATTATGATGATAGGTGAGTCCGCACCTACCAACCTGCGCTCGTCAATTATGTCGGCAGAGTTTGTTGTTGTCGGTGCAGGCGTTGTGGTTTCCTACGGTGTCAGCCTGCCGCTTGTTACTCTGCTCGGTAACAGCTTTATGGGCATAATCGCTTTTACTCTCACCGTGCCCGGGTTTGTCGGCGCACTTATCACAATGGCGGCAAAAACACACGACACAAAGGGCATAGATCTTGACAAAGTTACAGGCTGTGAGTGGGACAATTAAATCAGCTTTGTAAAGCTTATGTACTTTACAGTATGCGGTAAATCTATAAATTAAGGGAGAAAAATGGCTATGAAAAAATATGATGTTCTTGTTATCGGCGCTTCTACAACGGGCTGCTGGTTTGCGCAGAGAATGGCTGAAAATGGCTTCAGAACACTGGTTATCGAGAAGGAACAGCCTGACGAAGTTTCCCGTTCCTACGACATTTTCCATATGGGTCAGGGCGAAATGGAGCAGTTCGGTCTTGAGGTGCCCGATGAGGGTGATTCTGTAAGGGAGTTCCGCTTTACAGGCTCTCCTATGATTTCTCCCTACGGAGAATACCGCAAGTCTGCCGGAAATCTGCCGGTGATCGGTCTGCACAAGCACGATTACATTATGAAAATGGCTGAAAAGGCAAAAAAGAGCGGTGCAAAAATTCTTTACGGCGCAAAATTCACAAAGCTTATCTATGATGAAAAGGGCAGGGTAATCGGCTGCGAATATGAAACAGAAGAAGGCACGCAGCAGGCGTTTGCCAGAATTGTTTCCGACTGCTCGGGTATCCCTTCCGTTGCAAGAACAACTCTTCCCGACTCCTCTGCGGTTGAAAATTTCAAGCTCACACCGATTGATATTTTCTATGTTGTTCTTTACTATATTGAATACCTCGATAAAAGCATAAATCCCCGTGATCTTGACGGCTTCTTTATGCAGTACAAATCCTGGTCTGCTCCTGCCGGAAAGGGGTACGACGCAATTCTCGGCATCGGCGGCAGCTATTCTTACGCTTACTCCGAGGAAGTGTTCAACACACAGTTTATGAAGAACGTTGCTTTCCCCGAATATAAGGTCAAAAAGGTTGAAAAGGGTATGACGCCCTGGCACCACTCGGTTTATTCCTTTGTTGATGACGGCTTTATCGTTATGGGTGATGCCGCCTGCCTGACAAAGCCCACCTGCGGTGAGGGCTGTACCTCCTCGCTTGTTCAGGCTGAAATTGCCGTTGAGGTTATCTCACAGCTTCTTAAATACAGCGGTTTTCTCACTAAAGAAAAGCTGTGGAGCATCAACACCCGTTATATGAAGGCACAGGGCAAGGACTTTGATTCAATGCGTCCGCTGCTTATGGGTCTTGTTTCAATGAGCCTTGATGAGGCAGAGTACCTTTTTGCAAACGATGTTATTTTCAGCGATAAAATTCTCGGCGGTATGGACGACGGTCTTGTAATCGGCGCAAAGGATGTTGCCGATATGCTCAAGGGAGTTGCAAAGGGAATTGCAAAGAAAAAATTCCGTGCCGAAACACTCAGCAAAATCGTTAAGGGTCTTACGAATATGATTAGGGTCGGCACTCTTTATGACGCCTACCCCGAAACACCCGACGGCTTTGAGGAGTGGAAAGTGAAGGCGGATAAGCTCTGGAACGAAATCGGCACTCTTGCCGATACCTGCGACCCTGAAATTAAGGAAAAACTCGGAATAGAATAAGGAGAATTATGGATTTATATACACTTAACCTTGAAAATTGGAAAAACACCTATTCATCATTAATTGAAAGCAACACTCTGCCTATGCTCAACGTGGGTGCGGATGAAACTCAGGTAAGCCTTTGCTGGCATGCACCGAAGGAAACGGCTTCGGCACAGGTTATGCTGTCCGTTAATGAAGATATGTCAGACGCAATAGCTTTTGAAGGTAAAATCACCGAGGCGGAAAACGATTTCCAGAGCGTTTGCAGGGTGAATATAATGGGTCTCAAAGAAAACACAACCTATTACTATAAATGGAATACGGGCAACGGTTGGAGCAGCATCCAAAAATATGAAACGAAGTCTTTCATCTCACATAAGGCTGTGATTTTCGGCGATATTCAGATTGTACAGATTCATGACGGCGACAATTCCGAGCAGATAAAGGAAAGCAATTACTGGAACAATGTCCTTGAAAAAGCACTCGGCGATAACCCCGATATAGCCTATCTTCTTTCGCCCGGTGACAACACCAATACCGGCAAAACCAAAGAAGAATGGCAGAGCTTTCTTATGCCGCCTTGCCTTCGTTCTCTGCCGCAGGCTCTTGCAATAGGTAACCACGACAAAAAGGGTAAAACCTACCACTACTACACCAATATGCCCAACGAATATTTCGGCAAAGGCTTTTTCGGGCTTGACCGTGATTTCTGGTTCAGATATGGCGACGTGCTTTACCTTGTTTTTGATTCAACCTCGGGCAGCGCACCTGACCATATGGCTATGGCAAAAGAGGCTGTTGCAAAGAACAGGGATGCAAAGTGGCGCATAGGTCTTATTCACCACGGCATCTACGGCGCAGGCGACTGTATAGGCGATAAGGAAACGGAAATCCTTCTCAACTCTATTTTTACCCCGATTTTTGAGTCCTTCGACCTGGACCTTGTAATAACGGGACATACCCATTCGCAGGGTCGTTCTCACTTTATGAAAAAGAGGAAAATTGTCGGCAGGGCTGAAAACGGCAAACCCTATAAAGACCCCGAGGGTATAGTTTATATCAACGCCAACTCCGTGTGCGGTAAGGTCGTAATGGATTACGAGGCGGATTATCTTGCCTATGCCTTTATGGAAAACGATGTTACGACCTACACAACGCTTGAATATAAGGATAATCAACTTATACTTGAAACAAGAAGAGGCGACAGCGGTGCGCTTCTTGACAGTATAACGCTTGAACGCACAAGGGTACATAACGAAAATTCAACCGCAAACAGATTAAGGCGCATTACCTATAAGCCCATAGAGTTTGCAGGCTGGGCTTATAATAAAATCGTAAAACTTCTCACAAAATAACGGGAGTGAAAAATATGTCTGAATTCATAATGGCAATAGTAATGTTCTTTTCAAGCCTTTTCGGCGGCTTTGTAAGCTTTTTTGAACGCCTGCCCGAGAACAAATATAACCAGGACATTGTTTTTGAAAGCATTACTGCCGAAGAAACAAAGGTAAGCGAAGCGGAAAAACAGCTTTGCCGTGAATGGTTTAACAGAAACATTCTGCTGAAAGGCGAGGCTGAGAAACTGCCATACGATTTTAAAGTCGGCGGAAAACCGGTAAACAAAAATATTGCTGACTGGGATATTTCTGTAGGCAATGAAAGCGAAACGGGTGCCGTTTATAAGGGCGGTAAAACAACGTATATCACCCTTACTCATAAGCTGAGCGGGCTGAAAGCCACGGTCGAAGCCACTGTCTATGAGGACTTTGCCACCTGTGACTGGACTGTTTGTATTGAGAACACGGCTGAAGAAAATTCACCCGTTATCAGCGACTTTTATGCCGTCAATACAGCTCTGAATATTGAAAAAGCACAAATTTATTACTCTAAAGGCAGCTACGACGAGCCCTATGATTTTGCTTTGATGCAAAACTCTCTTTCTCTTATTCCGAAAACCTTCACGAGCTATGACGGCAGATCAACAGACAACTATCTTCCTTATTTTAACATCAGCGGTGAAAACGGCGGTGCTGTATTCGCCGTCGGTTGGACGGGTCTGTGGCAGGCTGATATTGCGCAAAGCGGAAAAACTGTCAGCATAAAGGCAAAGCAGGAAAGTTTCAAGGCATATCTGCTCCCCGGCGAAGAAATAAGATCGCCGCTTGTTTCTCTGAGCTTCTACGACGGTGCAAATCCCTTGAAGGGCTTCAACGTTTTCAGAAGCTGGATAAGCGGCTGTGTCTACCCCGAAAACATCCCCGATACGCTGACTATGCTTGAATTTTCGGGTCCTGCGCACACCCAGACTGCTGCCGAGCTTATGGCTGCGGCAGACGGTTTCGGCGAAAAAACCTATGCACCCGTTGATTATTTCTGGATGGATGCAGGCTGGTACCAGTATGACGAGGGCTGGCACGACGGTGTCGGCTCGTGGGTTGCCAATCCGAACCGTTTTCCAAACGGAATAATCGAAGTTTCCGAGTATGCCGCCTCAAAGGGCTGCGGACTTGTGCTGTGGTTTGAGCCCGAAAGAGTCAGACCCGAGTCACTTTTCTACAAGAAAGGCGCAGAGAACAAAAACTGGCTTATCTCAGTTAAGGATGAAGACAACCTTATGTTCAACCTTGCCGAGGACGGTGCAACGGACTATCTTATTGAATATATTTCAAACTTCCTGGTTGATAACAAGGTGTCAATATACAGGCAGGATTTTAACTTCTCGCCTGATGTTTACTGGAAGCAGGCTGACAAGGCTTATTATGACGGCAGAACGGGTATAACGGAAAATCACTACATTACAAACCTTTACAGATACCTTGACGGGCTTTGCGAAAATGTAGACGGTCTGATTATAGATAACTGCGCTTCGGGTGGCAGAAGGCTTGACCTTGAAATGACACGCAGAAGCGTTCCTGTTTGGAGAAGCGACTACAACTGCAGCCCGCACGAGGATATTTTGGAAGCTACTCAGGCGCAGACCTTTGGGCTTTCCTTCTGGCTTCCGCTTTCGGGCACGGTGTTCTACAGCGAAAGCGAGTATGCCGCACGCAGCAGTATTATGCCGCTCGGCCTTGAAACCTTCGGCACGGTACACGGTGAGCATTACGGCGAATATATCACCCAGCGCAAAATGATGAATGGCTGCTACTATCCGCTTTCTGCAGGCGGATATTTCTCCGACAGAATGCTCGCAATGCAGTATTCGGACTATTCTGCCCGCAGCGGTATGGCACTCGTTTATAAGCGTGCGGATGTAACGCAGACCGAGTACACGGTAAAGCTCAACGGCCTTAATGCGGACACCGTTTACAGCGTTTACGATTACGACAAGCCCGAAACCGTGTTGCGAAAAACGGGCAAAGAGCTTATGACAGACGGTATTACCCTCACGCTTCCCGAGGGCGAAAAGGCGTTTATTATAATGTTCAACAGTCAGACTGCTTAAAAAACAAGGCTAAAATAAATACTTTATGTATTAATGCGATATTGAAAACGGGAAATATTTGTGATATTATACTTTAGTATGATTAATTGGTATTGAAAGGATTTTTGCAATGCTTAATACAGAAAAAACAATGGAAAAAATAGTTGCGCTTTGCAAGGGCAGAGGCTTTATTTTCGCCGGCAGTGAAATTTACGGCGGCCTTGCAAATACGTGGGATTACGGTCCTCTCGGCGCAAGAATGAAGAACAACGTCAAGGACACATGGCGCAAAAGATTTATTCAGGAAAGAAAGAACAGCTACGAGGTTGATGCTGATATTCTTATGCACCCCAGAGTATGGGAGGCAAGCGGTCACGTTGCAAGCTTCTCCGATCCGCTTCTTGACTGTAAGGAGTGTAAAAAGCGCCACAGGGCAGACAATCTTATTGACAATTTCAATCCCGATGCACACGCAGACGGTATGACAAAGGAAGAAATGTTTGAGTACATCAAGGCCAATTCAATTCCCTGTCCCCACTGCGGCAAGCACGATTTTACGGACATAAGAGAATTTAACCTTATGTTCCAGACCTTCAGAGGCGTTACCAACGACAGCAAAAACGTCATTTATCTTCGCCCCGAAAATGCACAGGGTGAGTATGTAAACTACCTCAACGTTCAAAGAACAATGAGAGCAAAGCTTCCCTTCAGCATCGGTCAGATTGGTAAGGCTTTCAGAAATGAAATCACTCCCGGTAACTTCACGTTCAGAACAATCGAATTTGAACAGATGGAGTTCCAGACCTTCTGTAAGGAGGGCACTGATACCGAGCTTTACAGTTATTTCAAGGAATACGGCATGAAGTATTACCAGGATCTTGGTATTGCTGCTGAAAACCTCCGCTTCCACGACCATGAAAAGCTGGCTCACTACGCAAAGGCTGCCTGTGATATAGAATTTCTCTTCCCCTTTGGCTGGGGCGAAATCAACGGCACTCACAACAGAACAAACTTCGACCTTACAAGACACCAGGAATACAGCGGTCAGAAAATGGATTATCTTGACCCTGAAACCAATGAGAAGTTTATTCCCTTTATCATTGAGTCAACCTACGGTCTTGACAGAACGGTTCTTGCTCTTTTGTGCGAGGCATATGATGAGGAAGTTATTGATGCTGAAAAGAACGACACAAGAGTTGTTCTTCACCTCAGCCCCGTGGTTGCACCCTATAAGGCTGCTGTTCTTCCGCTTTCAAAGAAGCTTTCTCCCGATGCTCTCAAGGTATATGAGAAGCTGCAGAAGCGCTTTATGGTTGATTTTGATGAAACAGGCTCAATCGGCAAGCGCTACCGCAGACAGGACGAAATCGGTACACCCGTTTGTATCACTTTCGACTTTGATAGCCTTGAGGACGGCTGCGTAACAGTCCGTGACCGTGACACAATGGAGCAGAAGAGAATCAAGATTGACGAGCTGGAAGCACATATCGAGTCACTTCTTGAATTTTAATAGTTAAAGGTATAATAAATATATTTCTATAAAGCTCTGACGGCAAAACTGTCGGAGCTTTTTTAAAGAAACAGACGCCGAAAAAATTTATTATTTTTTTATAAATTTTTTGTGACCTTTCATTATTGTGAAACGTTTTAGTTACGGAGGGCAACGGTAAATGCTTTTTTCATTTGCCTCACAACCGAATAAAGCGGACCTCGAAGCTGTCTACAACAGATATGCCGATATGCTCTACAGGCTTTCTCTTTCACATCTCGGTGTGGTGGAGGATGCGGAGGATGCCGTGCACGATGTGTTTGAAAAATACATCAACACTTCACCCGAATTCAAGGACAGTGAGCACGAAAAAGCGTGGTTTATCCGTGTTACGGTAAACCGTTGTCACGATTTGCTGCGCAAACGCTCAAAGCGCAATCACGAAGCAATTGAAGCAGCGTACGACATAGCTCACGAGGATAGCGAAGAGCCCGAGGTATTCCGTATCGTACACTCTCTGCCCGAAAAATACAGGGCGGCAATAGTGCTTCACTATCTTGAAGGCTATTCCGTTGAGGAAACTGCAAGACTGCTCAGAATAACCGTTTCGGCGGTCAAAATGCGGCTTGCAAGGGGCAGAGAACAGCTAAAATTAATATTGGAAGGTGCTAATAAATAAATGTTTAATGAAAAACAGCTTGAGCAGTATCGCTCGGTCAAGGCTTCGCAGGAGCTTCGGGAAAGCGTTATGTCGCTTGAAAAAAGCGGTAAAATCTACGCTTTCAACCGCAAGACCGTATCTGCAATTGCGGCGTGCCTTGTTGCGGTAATTGCGCTCGGCTCGTACTTTGGTATGAGTGCAGGTGTAAACGCCGAGCTTGTTGCCGCACCGCAGATGGCTTCTTATTACCGTTCAGCTTCAGATGAAAGAGCGGTTGTGAAGCTGGATATAGACGGCAGCTACACGGTAAAGGTTTCGTCGGGATATGTTTTACAAAACGGCGAACAGGTGAAAGCTCTTGAGCTTGATGGTGAAACGCAGCTCGAATGGTTTGTGCCTGCCGAAGGCGAGCACGTGCTCACGGTTAAAAAAGGGTTAATCAACAAGCAGTACAGACTGTACTACGGTGTACAGGGCTGTGTGCTTGAAGAAATATAAAGACGTATAAAAATTTTATCAAAGGAGAAAACTACTATGAAAAAACTTCTCGCACTCATTCTTGCAGGCGCAATGCTTCTCACTTTCGCAGCTTGCGGCGGCAACGAAACACCCGAAAACGAAACAACAACCGAGGCTGTTGCTGAGTCCACAGAGGCAACAACAGATGCAGCAGTCGAAAACGACACAAGCGTTGAAGCTACTCAGGCTCCCGAGGCTCAGACAGGCGCAGCAGATGCAGCAGCTCTCCTCAACCAGGTATGGGCAAAGTTCGGCGACGATGAAAAGCCCTTCGTAATGGGCGGCTATGCAGACACAATGGTTGACGGCGCACCCGGCAAGTTCGACATCTCTCTTGTTGAGGATATGGATGCTATGCTTGGTATTCCCGCTGCCAGCGTTGCAGATATTGACGATGCAGCTTCCGTTATCCACGCTATGAACGCTAACACCTTCACAGGTGCTGCTTACCACCTCAAGGAGGGTAAGGACGCTTCTGCCCTTGCTTCCGCAATCGAAGCACACCTTGCAGGCAGACAGTGGATGTGCGGTATCCCCGAAACTCTTCTTATCGTTGCTGTTGACGGCTTCGTTGTAACTGCATTCGGCGCAAACGACATCGTTTCCAACTTCAAGGCAAAGCTCACAGGCGAATTCGCTTCCGCACAGATTCTTGTAGAAAAGCCCGTAGCATAAAATACAGTTCAGCTTTGCTAAACTGCATTTTACATTCACAAATAAATTAAGAATGCACACACAGTAGGAGGAAAACATAAATGTTATTTTCAAGTATCCCATTCCTTTATTTCTTTCTGCCGTGTGTGCTTGTTTTATATTTTGCTGTCCCGAGGTGTCTGAAAAATGCTGTGCTGATGCTCGTCAGCTTGTTTTTCTACGCCTGGGGAGAGCCTAAATATGTTCTGCTTATGGCAGCTACAATAGGTATTGGATATGTCACCGGTCTGCTGATTGAAAAGTTTAAAGGTAAAGCACTTTCAAAGGTTTTCCTCGGCGTTTCCGTTATAGTGGATTTGGGCTTCCTTGCTTATTTCAAGTATGCCGATTTCTTTATTGAAAATTTCAACGCAGTAACTGGTCTTTCTCTTCCGCTTTTAAGAATTGCTCTGCCTATAGGTATCAGCTTTTATACCTTCCAGATTATGAGCTATTCAATTGATGTATACAGGGGAGATGTGCCTGCGCAGAAAAATCCCGTAAATCTTGCTGCCTATGTAACTATGTTTCCGCAGCTTATTGCGGGTCCGATTGTCCGCTATGCCGATATTGCAAAGCAGCTTAAAGACAGAACACACAGCTTTGAGAAGGCTGCCGCAGGTATCCGCAGGTTTGTAATAGGTCTTGCCAAAAAGATTCTGATTGCAAATACTCTCGGTGAGCTCTGCGACATATTCCGTGCTTCCGATGAAAAGGCCGTGCTCTATTACTGGCTTTACGCCGTTGCCTTTGCTCTGCATATCTATTTTGATTTCTCCGGCTACAGTGATATGGCTATAGGTCTTGGCAAAATCTTCGGCTTCGACTTCCTCGAAAACTTCAACTATCCCTTTGTTTCCTCAACCGTTACCGAATTCTGGCGCAGGTGGCATATGTCGCTTGGCTCCTGGTTCAGAGATTATGTCTATATTCCGCTTGGCGGCAACCGTGTTTCAAAGGTCAGATGGTTTTTCAATATCTTTGTTGTCTGGCTGCTTACGGGCTTCTGGCACGGTGCAGCGTGGAACTTTATTATATGGGGTCTGTTCTTTGCTGTGCTTCTCGTTATTGAAAAACTCTTCCTCAAAGATTTCCTCGAAAAAACAAAGGTTATCAAGCGTGTTTATATTGCGCTTGCCGTGCTTATCAGCTTTGTAATATTCAACGCAACCGATATGAAGGAAGCGTTCCAATATATCGGCGGTATGTTCGGCGCAGGAGATATTCCGCTTGTAAGTGCCGAAACGCTCTATTATCTCAAGAGCTATGCGCTCGTGCTTGTGCTCAGCCTTATCGGCTCAACTCCCGTTATTAAAACGGCGGCGCTGCGTTTGTGCAACGGCGAAAAAACGGCAAAGGTTATAAATGTCCTTGAGCCCGTTGTTATAGCCGCCTTGCTTATAGTTATGACCGCTTATCTTGTGGACGGCTCGTTCAATCCGTTCCTGTACTTCAGATTCTAAAGGAGGGAGAGCGTAAATGAAAAGCAAAATAAAAAACATTGCCGTAACAGTTGTTTTTGCGGTTGTTATCTTCGGTCTCTCCGTTTCTTTTATTCTCAAGCCTGCCGGTGAGTTTTCGGTTTCGGAGCGCAGGGCGCTTTTGCAGTTCCCTGTTGTGAGCATTGAAAATATTATGTCCGGCAAATTTATGACGGATTTTGAAAGCTACACGCTGGACCAGTTTCCGCTTCGTGACGGCTTCCGTACTATCAAGGCGTTGTTTGCCGCAAATATATTCCGCCACAAGGACAATAACGATATTTATGTCGAGGACGGTATTGCCGCACAGATTGAATATCCGCTGAATAATTCTTCTATTGAAAATGCGGCGAAGAAATTCAATAATATTAAGGATAAATATCTTAACGAAAACAATAAGATTTATCTTTCACTGATTCCCGATAAAAACTATTTCCTCGCACCGACAAGCGGCAGGCTTTCGCTTGATTACAAAGCCTTAGTCAGTCAGCTTTGTGAGGAGATGCAGGGCGAAGAATATATTGATATTTTTGAGCTTCTTAATATAAATGATTATTATAAAACAGATACTCATTGGAAACAGGAAAATCTGCTTGATACGGCAGGAAAATTGCTTGAAGAAATGGGCGCAAGTGCAGATTTTGACGGCTTGAAAGAAAACACACTGGATGTACCCTTTCACGGTGTCTACTACGGCCAGTCCGCTTTGCCGCTTGATACGGAAGAAATCAAGTATTATACATCTGATATAATAAATTCCTTTGAGGTCTATGATTATCAGAACGACAAGCCTATGTCTGTTTACGATATGGATAAGGCACAGGGCAAAGACCCCTACGAAATGTTCCTTTCAGGCTCGCTTTCACTTATTACAATTGACAACCCCAACGCAAAGACGGACAAAGAGCTTGTGCTTTTCCGTGATTCATTCGGCAGCAGTATTGCTCCGCTTCTTGCAACCGGCTACAGTAAGGTTACGGTTGTGGATATCCGCTATGTTCAGAGCGCAATACTCGGCCGCTTTATCAATTTTGAAAACGCAGATGTACTTTTCCTGTATAGTACGCTTGTGCTCAATAACAGTGAAACTTTAAAGTAATTAATTAAATATTAAAAGGAATAATAATGTAAAAAATGCTTGCAATCCGTAGTGGGTTGCAAGCATTTTTTATTGTTTTTTATTGTTTAATTACGCATTACACATTGCGGATTACGTATTGATTTGTGGGCGAAAAAATGTTCTCCACAAGATATATGAGCGCTATTTTACTGTTGTTGAAAGCTAACAAAAAATTGGTAAATATTTCTACGGTTTGCACAAGATTTTTTTATCAAAAAACTTGACTAATGGGGCGCATAATATTATAATAAACCTAAAAGTGGAGCAAAAAAGCGCCATTTAAGAGCGAAAATACATAGAAAAGGAGTGAATGGGCTTGGCATACATGAAATTTAAAGGCACATACCGTCACGGTCTGGATGCTAAAAACCGTCTTTTTATCCCTGCCAAGTACCGTGAACCCCTTGGCACTAATTTTGTTATCTGCCGTGCGCCTCAGCCGCTAATCGGTCTTTACGTTTTCCCCGAAGAAACGTGGGACGAGCTTTGCGAGGAACTCAACCAGAAAAACTCCATGGGTGAGCTTACCGAGGAGCAGGAGTGGGAACGCAGAGATTTGTACCGCTACTCCGAAGATGTCACAATGGACAAGCAGGGCAGAATCACAATCAGCGCCGATATGTGCGAGTATGCCGGCTTAAAAGATGAGGTTACCATAATCGGTAATATGAAACGCCTCGAAATCTGGGATCCCGAAACCTTTGCAAAGGCAGAAGAGGCAAGCCACGCCGGCAGGGTAGTAGGCACACCCAAGCTCAACTTCTGATTCTGAAAGGACTATCGAATGGAATTCAACCATAAGTCAGTTCTGTTTGACGAAACAATAGAAGCTCTCAGCATAAAGCCCGACGGCACGGTTGTCGACTGTACGGGCGGCGGAGGCGGTCACAGCGCTGCGGCACTTGAGAGGCTGGGCAAAAACGGCAGATTAATCGTTATCGACCGTGACCCCGATGCAATAGCTGTTCTCACCAAACGCTTTGAAGGTGACAGCAGGGTAACAATAGTCAACGACAACTTCTTTAACATAAAAGCAATTCTCGCTTCACTCGGCATAGAAAGTGCCGATTCAATTATGGCTGACCTTGGCGTCAGCTCCTACCAGCTCGATGAAGCGGAAAGAGGCTTTTCGTTTCACCGTGATGCACCGCTTGATATGCGCATGAGCAAAAGTGGTACAAGTGCGGCGGATTTAGTCAACACACTTTCCGAAAACGAGCTTAAAAGTATTCTCTACACCTTCGGCGAAGAAAAATTCGCTCCCCGTATTGCTCAGGCGATAGTCAGGGAGAGGGAGAAGGGCAGAATTGAAACAACCCTTCAGCTTGCTGAAATAATCAAGGGCGCATATCCTGCCGCTGCAAGGCGGGACGGACACCCTGCTAAAAAGAGTTTTATGGCACTGCGCATCCAGGTCAATGGCGAGCTCACAAATCTTGACCGTGCAGTTCACGATATGTTCCATTCGCTTAACAGAGGCGGCAGGTTGGCAATCATCACTTTCCATTCGCTTGAAGATAAAATCATCAAAAATGCCTTTTCTGACTTCACTGTTGGTTGCACCTGCCCGCCTGAATTTCCCGTGTGTGTCTGCGGCAAAAAACCGCTTGGCAGAACACACAAGCCGAAAACGGCAACAAAACAGGAGCTGGAAGAAAACTCCAGAAGCCGCAGCGCAAAGCTGCGCACCATCGAAAAACTATAATTACAAACGGAGGACAAAGCCTTGGCTTATATGAACGAAAACATCGCTTACGATCTTGACAGATTCTCTTCCGCAGCCCCCAAAAAAGAAAAGACCGTACAGCAGCCTGTGGCTCGTCCGACGCTTGTCAAGCCCCAGCGTAAGACAGAGCAGGAGCTCAAGGCTGAAAGACGCTTCAATCTCGGTAAGATTGCAAAGTTTTTGGTTGTTGCTGCTGTCTGCTTTACCTTTATCGCTTCCAATATCAACTACAGAGTTCAGATTAACGAGCTCAACGGTGCAATTGTAAGCCTTGACAAGGAGCTTAACGAGAAGAAGAGCGAAAACACACGCCTTAATATGGCTCTCAATTCAAAAATTTCTCTTGAGAATGTACAGGACTATGCAGAGAATGTGCTCGGTATGGTTAAAAGGGAGCGTTACCAGATAATCTATTTCGACCTTGAAACAGGCAACGAAATAATCCCTGCACAGTAATAATATATTAAGGTTAAAAATATTAATAATAATATATATTTACAGACGGGAGTTAGTGTTTTCATAACTCTCGTCATTTTGCCCTAAAAAAGGGCGCCTTTTGAAAATAATAGCACAATCTTGCATGCTGTTTTTCCGCCATATCGTTCCAAAATGCTCGGCAATACACAAAGTATTACCTGTGCTTTTGAAACTTCTCTGACGAAAAAACTTCTATACAATATTTGTGCAATGGTTTTCAAAAGTCACCCCGAAAAGACAATCGAACTCGTCAATGCAATAGAAAGGAGAATGTTGGTATGGCCTCAAAGCCGTCAAAACTTATGATTAAAAGAGCGGGTATACTTCTGGCTCTCGTGCTTGTTCTAGGTTTCGGAACAGGTATGGTGCGCCTTGCAAAGCTTCAGCTTATTGACGGCGAGGAGTACAGACAGAAGGCGGAGCTTCAGCAGCTGGGTGACAGCTCCGTTCAGGCGCTTCGAGGCACAATTTATGACTGTAACGGCAGAATTCTTGCTCAAAGTGCCACCGCATGGAAGGTTTTTATTGACCCGTCAAACATCAAGGTGAATGAAAAAGACAAGACTGAGGACGAAATCAAGGCTGCACTTGAAGCAAAAAGACGTCTTGTTTCAAACGGCCTTGCAGAAATTCTCGGCGTAGAGGCTGAAAGCATTTACGAAAAATCCCTGAAATCCACAAGCGGATACCAGAAAATCAAGGGTGAGGTTGAGCTCGAATCCAAAAACCGTGTCAGCGAGTTTATTTCCGAAAACGAGCTTTATGACTGCATCGGTATTGAGCCCGATACAAAGCGCTACTACCCCTACAATTCACTTGCCTCAACAATTATCGGCTTTACGGGTACGGACGATGTCGGTATCGAAGGCCTTGAATACAAGTACGATAACGTTCTTACCGGTATTCCGGGCAGAGTTATCACCGCCAAAAACGGTACGCTCGGCAGTATGCCTATTGAATACACCGCAAGCTATGCCGCACAGCAGGGCACAAGCCTTGTTCTCACTATTGACGAAACAATACAGAGCCTGCTTGAAGCGGAGCTTGAAAAAGCATACGAGAGTGCAAACGCCAACGCCGCCTACGGACTTGTTATGGATGTTGAAACGGGTGCAATTCTTGCTATGTCCAACCAGCCCGACTACGACCTCAACCAGCCCTACACAATTCTCAGTGAATCTGTAAACACGGAAATAGAGGCTATTGAAGACCCGGCCGAAAAGAACGAGGCTGTTTCAATTGCCCGTCAGGCACAGTGGAGAAACAGAACGATAAGTGACACCTATGAGCCGGGCTCGGTTTTCAAGGTTATCACACTTGCCGCCGCTCTTGAAGAGGGTGTTGCAACAAAGGATATGTCCTACACCTGTGTCGGCGGTATTCAGGTTGCCAACAACTACATCAAGTGCCACAAGCACGAGGGCCACGGCAGACAGAATCTCCAGATGGCTCTTATGAATTCCTGTAACCCGTTCTTTATCACCGTCGGTCAGAAGCTCGGCGTTGAAAAGTTCTGCGAATATTTTGAAGCCTTTGGCTTTACTGAAACCACGGGTATCGACCTTTCGGGTGAAGCTGTGCCCAAGGCAGGCGTAACCTACCACACGCAGGAAAAAATGGGTATTTCACAGCTTTCAAGCTGCTCCTTCGGTCAGACCTTCCAGGTCAGCCCTATGCAGATGATTACAGCCATTGCCGCAATTGCCAACGGCGGCAAGCTGATGAAGCCCTATATAGTTGCAAAACAGCTCGACGGTGAGGGCAACGTAATAAAGGAAACACAGCCTACTGTAAAACGCCAGGTTGTTTCCGAATCTACGGCAAGAACCGTTCTTGATATGATGGAGGCGGTTGTCAGCGCAGGTACGGGTAAGAATGCCTATGTTGCAGGCTTCCATGTTGCAGGCAAGACCGGTACTTCGCAGAAAATTGGTGCCGCCAACAACCAGTATGTTGCTTCCTTCTCCTGCGTTGCACCCGGTGACGACCCCAAGGTAGCAATACTTATTACAATAGATGAGCCTGTCGGACAGATTAACGGCGGTCAGATTGCTGCTCCTGTTGCGGCAGCCCTCGTTGAAGAGGTTATGACATATTTGAGCGTTGAGCCCGAATATACCGAAGAAGAGCAGACGCTTATTGATGTTGCTGCTCCTGCCGTTACGGGCAGAACGGTTGAAGACGCCAAGCAGATTGCTGACGACCAGAACCTTAAGGTAAGAGTAATCGGCAACGGCGACAACGTTGTAAAGCAGATTCCTGCCTTCGGTCAGACTATGCCGAGAAACGGCGTAGTAATACTCTATACCGACGACAGGGCAGAGGAAATGACCACAGTGCCGGAGTTTGCAGGTATGAGCCTTTCAATGGCAAGGCGAAGCGCAAACGACTTAGGACTAAACATCAAAATTTCGGGCAATGCCTTCTCGGGCTCCGATATTCTTGCCTACAGTCAGGACACGGCAAAAGACACTGAAGTTCCTTACGGCTCTGTGGTAACGGTTTACTTCAAATCGTATTCGGGTGTTTCCGATTCAATATACGGATAATTTTTATAATTATTTAAAAGAGGAAAAGGTAAATGAAATTATTTCAGCTTCTGGAGGGTGCAGGCTACGGCTTGGGCGGTATAAAGGACGCCGAGGTAACGCTTGTCACCGAGGATTCACGCAAGGTGTGCGAGGGCAGCGTATTTGTCTGCGTAAAGGGCGCACGCTTTGACGGACACGATGCGGCAGCCGATGCCGTAAAAAGGGGTGCCGTGCTCATTGTTGCGCAGCACGACACGGGCTGTGAAAACCAGTTAATAGTTGAAGACACAAGAGAAGCGTTTTCGCTTCTCTCTGCGTCGTTTTTCTCAAATCCTGCACGCAAGCTCCGCCTTGTGGGCGTAACGGGTACAAACGGCAAAACCACAACCTGCTTCCTGCTTAAAGCAATTTTTGAAAGCTTAGGTCACAAAACAGGTCTTGTCGGCACGGTCAAGAATATGGTAGGTGACAAGGAATATCCTGCTCACCTCACCACACCCGACCCGTTTGAGCTCAATTCACTTTTTGCCGAAATGGTTGAGCAGGGCTGTGAATTCTGCGTTATGGAGGTTTCTTCACAGGCGCTTGCACAGCAGCGTGTTGCAGGTTTGCACTACGAAAGTGCAATTTTCACCAACCTCACTCAGGACCATCTCGACTACCACGGCAATTTTGAAAACTACATTGCCGCAAAGCACAAGCTTTTTGAAATGTGCGATACTGCCGTTATCAACTGCGATGATGAAGCACACACCGCAATGGTAGAAGGTACCGATTGCCGCAAGGTAACGTACTCCGTTTTAAGCGACAATGCTGATTATACGGCAAAAAATGTCGAGTACAAAACAAGCGGCGTTTCCTATATTCTTGTCGGCTTCGGCAGGCTTGAACGCATCAAAATGCGTATTCCCGGCGGCTTTACCGTTTATAACTCAATGGGTGCGGCCGTGTGTGCCGTTGAGCTCGGTCTGCCTATGGATGGTGTTGCCAAAGCACTCGGCGAAGCTGTAGGCGTGCCCGGAAGAATAGAGGTTGTTCCCACCGATACGGACTATACCGTTATTATCGACTATGCCCATTCTCCTGACGGACTGCAGAATATTCTTGCCGCACTTCGTAAAATTGCCGAAGCGAGAGTTATAACCGTTTTCGGCTGCGGCGGTGACAGGGATAAAACCAAGCGTCCGCAGATGGGTAAAATTGCCGCAGATATGTCCGATTTTGTAATCATCACCTCCGATAACCCCCGTACAGAAGACCCTCAGACAATAGTCAACGAGATTGCCGAGGGTACAAAGGGAGCAAAAATTCCCGTTGTTACAATTACGGACAGAACTCAAGCTATCGAATTTGCTCTCAACGAGGCAAACGAAAACGACATCGTGCTTCTTGCAGGTAAGGGACACGAAACCTATCAGATTATCGGAACAGAAAAAAGACACTATGACGAGCGTGAGGTCGTGCGTGACCTGCTCAATAAATAAATCCGGAGGTGCGGTGAATGATACCGCTCAGACTTAAAGAAATAGCCGCCGCATTGGGTACTTCCTGCCGTGAGGATGCGGAGATATTAAGCATCTGCACAGACTCCCGTAAAATAACAAAGGGCTGTCTTTTCATTGCCCTTGTCGGTGAGCGCTTTGACGGACACAGCTTTGTTGCCTCTGCCTTTGAGCAGGGTGCTGCTGCGGCTGTATGCTCAAAGCCCGTTGAAACGAACGGTGAAATTCTTCTTGTAGAGGATACCGGCAAGGCGTTTATGCTTCTTGCCGCTTACTACCGCTCGCTTTTCTCAATTCCTGTTGCAGGCATTACGGGCAGTGTAGGTAAGACCACAACCAAGGAAATGGTCTATGCTGTTTTATCCGAAAAATATAATACATTAAAGAATGAGGGCAACCTCAATAACGAAATCGGTCTGCCGACAACCGTGTTCCGTATGAATGCGGATTATGAGGCAGCAATACTTGAAATGGGTATGAGTGCCTTCGGCGAAATTTCACGCCTTTCCAGGGTTGCACAGCCGAGCATAGGTGTTATAAGCAAAATCGGCGTTTCTCATATTGAGCACCTCGGCTCAAGAGAGGGTATACTCAAAGCTAAATTGGAAATTCTCGACGGTCTCAAGCCCGGTGCACCTCTTGTTGTAAACGGTGATGATGATTTACTTTCAACTGTTGAGCTTACTGACCGCAAGGTCATAAAATTCGGCATTGAAAACATTGCCTGCGACTATATCGCCAAGGATATTGAACAGGGTGAAAAGGAAACAACCTTTACAGTGGTTTTCGGTGGCAAGGCTCAGACTGTTACAATACCCACCGTGGGTATTCACAATGTCTATAATGCTCTTTCCGCCTTTGCTGTCGGCATTTACCTCGGTGTAACTCCCGAACAGGCGGCGGAGGGTCTTTCAAAATACGTAACCTCGGGTATGCGCCAGCGTGTGAGCGATTTTAACGGAATTACCGTTGTTGAGGATTGCTACAACGCAAGCCCAGATTCAATGCGTGCTGCAATTGAAGTGCTCAAGGGCTTCAACGCAAAAACAAAGGCTCTCGTCTTCGGCGATATGCTTGAGCTTGGCGATATTTCGGCTGCTGCTCATAAGGAAATAGGCGTGCTTGCGGCACAGAAGGGAATTGACCGCCTTTACACCTACGGCGAAATGGCAGCCCTTGCCGCAGAAAGCGCAAGGGAAAACGGCATAGCCTTTGCCAAAAGCTTTGACGATAAAAACGCACTTGCTGCTGAACTGAAAAAAGAACTCTCTGCAGGTGATGCTGTTCTTTTCAAGGCAAGCAGGGGAATGAAATTAGAGGAAGTAATAACAGCTTTTAAAGAATAAATTACTTTCGGAGGCTTTCGTTTTATGAATACATTTTTTGCCCTGGGTCTGGGTGCGCTTCTTGGCTTCGGTGTTACTGCCTTGCTCGGATTTATTATGATTCCGTGGCTTCGCAGGCTCAAATTCGGGCAGACTATTCTTGAAATAGGTCCTGCGTGGCACAAAAACAAGCAGGGCACACCCACAATGGGCGGTCTGATTTTTATTGCAGGTACGCTGCTGTCGCTTCTTGTTGTGCTCGTTTCGGACAGAATAATGGGCGGCGATATTGTCCTTGGCGATAACCTTGTGCGCTCGTCTATGTACACAAAGCTCTTTGCAGGTATCTTTATGTCGCTGACACTCGGCCTTATCGGCTTTGTGGACGATTACATCAAGGTTGTCAAAAAACGCAACCTCGGTCTTACCGTCAGGCAGAAAACGCTTATGCAGCTTCTTGCGATAATTGCCTATCTCGGCAGTTTAAAGCTTGCAGGGTGTTCGTATATGTATATTCCGTTTTATGGGGCAACAGGTGACCTCGGAATATTCTTCTTCCTTTTCGGCATCTGCCTGATTTACGGCGCAACAAACGCTGTCAACTTTACCGACGGAATAGATGGGCTTTGCTCTTCGGTTACTCTCACCTCTGCCGCAGCGATGATTGTAATTGCCTTTATGCGCAACAATCTCGGTGCAGGTCTGCTTGCCGCCTGTCTTGCAGGTGCCTGCGCAGGCTTCCTCGTGTGGAACTGGAATCCCGCAAAGGTGTTTATGGGTGACACGGGCTCAATGTTCCTTGGCGGAATGATAGTAGCCCTTGCCTATGCGGTGGACTGTCCGCTGATTCTTCTGCCCGTCGGCATAATTTACTTTATCGAAGGCCTCTCCGATGTTCTTCAGATAGGCTATTTCAAGCTCACCCACGGCAAACGTATTTTCAAAATGGCACCAATTCACCACCATTTTGAAATGAGCGGCTGGGGTGAAAAGAAAATTGTTATTGTTTTTTCAATTGTGAACATTATCGGCTGCGCTTTGGGTGCGGCAATCATATACTATGGCTGAATTTGATTTTTGGAGGCGGTATGGTGGAAAAGAAAAACGGCGTTTTCGCACGCTTTGAAAAATATTTTGCAAAGGGGAACTTTGATGTAACCTTTCTGCTTATAGTTCTTGCGTTGCTGATTACGGGTCTTGTTATGCTCTTTTCGGCAGGCTACTCCTACGCTTATTATAAATACGACAACAGCCTTCATTTCATCGTGCGCCAGGGCATATTTGCCGCAATAGGTGTTACGGCTATGCTGTTTATCTCCAAAATCAATTACAATTATTTCCGTTGGTTTGCAATTATTGGTATGGGCATATCGCTGTTTCTGCTGCTGATAGTCTTTGTGCTTCCGCAGTGGAAGCCGGGCTTTTACCGTTGGATTGCCATAGGCAGCTTTACCTTCCAGCCTTCGGAAATAGCTAAAATCGCAATAGTGCTTTTCTATGCCTGGGCGTGTGAAAAGTGGGAAAAGCAGATTAAAAAGGATTGGAAATACGCTTTGTATTTCGGTGCTGTGGCAATTGTGTTTGCCGGTCTTGTTGCTCTTGAAAACCACCTTTCGGGTGCTATTCTAATGGCGGCAATTTCCGTTGCTATGCTCTACCTCGGCGGCTTCAACAAATGGTGGTTTATCTTCGGTGTCGGTGCCGTTCTGGCCTTGATTATATTCTTTGTCGCCAATCCCGATTTGCTCAAGGAATATGCAGGCGAAAGAATTGTCGCCTGGCTCGATAAGGATTACGACCCGAGAGGTGCACGCTGGCAGACCAACCAGTCACTTAATGCTATAGGCTCAGGCGGCTTCCTCGGACAGGGTCTGGGCGAATCAAAGCAGAAGCATCTCTACGTTTCCGAGCCCCAGAACGACTTTATCTTCGCTATCGTCTGCGAGGAGCTGGGTTTTGTAGGTGCAACGGCAATTATCGTGCTCTTTGCCCTTCTTGTGTGGAGAGGCTTTGTTATTGCAATGAACTGCCGCAGCAAATTCGGCGCACTGCTTTCAATGGGCATAGTTTTCCAGGTCGGTATACAAACCATTCTCAATATCCTCGTTGTTACCGATACCATTCCCAACACGGGTATTTCGCTTCCGTTTTTCAGCTACGGCGGTACGTCGCTTGTTATGCTGCTTGCGGAAATGGGTATGGTGCTTTCGGTTTCGAGGGCTTCAAATTTACGAAAATAAACTTTAAGGTGATGATATAAATGCTCAACGGTAAAAAAATCATCTTCGCCGCAGGCGGTACGGGCGGCCACATCAACCCTGCGCTTGCTGTGGCAGGTGAGGTCAGAAGGCAGTACCCCGATGCGAAAATTCTCTTCATCGGCACTGCGGAGAAAATGGAGGCAAGGCTTGTCCCTGCTGCAGGCTACGATTTCAAAACAATTCAGATAAGCGGCTTTAACCGTGTGCTCAACTTCAACGGCATAAAGCAGAATATCAAAACTCTCTCTCATCTTCTCAAATCCTCCTCACAGGCAAAGAAGATAATCAAAGAGTTTGCGCCCGATGTCGTAATCGGCTTCGGCGGCTATGTCAGCGGACCTGTTGTGCGTGCGGCGGCAAAGCTCGGTATTCCCACGGCTATACACGAGCAGAATGCTTTTCCGGGCGTGACCAACAAAACGCTTGCAAAAATGGTTGATGCAGTAATGCTCACAGCAGAGCAGGCGGCACAGTATATGCAGCCCAAAAATCCCGTTATCGTCACGGGTCTGCCCGTGCGAGGTGAGCTTCTTGAAGCTGACAGAGATATCAGCAGGGCAGAGCTCGGCCTTGACGAAAAACCGCTTATTCTTTCTATGGGCGGCTCGCTTGGCGCAAAGGCGATAAACGAAGCAATGCTTGAGGTGATTTCAAACCGCTGGCAGGCAAACAACTGCACCTTTATGCACGCTACGGGTAAGGACTGCAAGGATTTCCCCGAGCGCCTTGCACAAAACGGTGTTGACCTTAACGCAAAGAATATCATCGTAAGAGATTACATAAACGATATGCACCGCTGTCTTGCGGCGGCTGACCTTGTTATCTGCCGTGCAGGTGCAAGCTCACTCAGCGAATTTCAGGCGCTGGGCAAGCCGTCAATTCTTATTCCCTATCCCTTTGCAACGGAAAACCACCAGTTCCACAACGCAAAGGCACTTGCGGATAAGGGTGCAGCAATAGTGATTGAGGAAAAGGACCTCACAAGTGCAAAACTTATGCAGCAGATTGATACTTTGCTCGAAAGCCCGGGCAAGCTCGACTCAATGGGCAAGGCGGCGAAATCAATGGCTGTGACCGATGCACAGGCAAGAATAGTCGAGGTTCTCGGCAAAATCGCAAAGTAACCGCTTTACCGCCTTTTGCATACTATGTGTTATGCGAAAGGGTGGAGGAAAATGGCTTGCTACATCATTGAGGGCGGTAACAGATTGTGCGGAGAAATCACGGTGCAGGGCTCCAAAAACGGCTCGCTGCCTTTGCTTTCCGCCTGTGTTCTTGTGCAGGGTGAAACCGTGCTGAAAAACTGTCCCCGCCTTACGGATGTTGATGCGGCGTCAAATATACTTACATATCTCGGCTGTAAAGCCAAGCGTTGCGGTGAAAGTGTTATTGTGAACAGTACGGGTGCCTGTCGGTGCGATATTCCGGATTCACTCATGCAGGAAATGCGTTCCTCCGTGGTGTTTCTCGGTGCCTTGCTCGGCCGCTTCGGCAGGGCAGAGCTTTCTTCGCCGGGCGGCTGTGAAATAGGTCTGCGCCCGATAGACCTGCACCTTGAAGCAATGTGTGCACTCGGTACGAAAATTACCGAAGAAGGCGGCAGACTTATCTGCTCGTGCCCCGATGGGCTTACGGGCGCAAGAATTACGCTTTCCTTCCCGAGCGTCGGTGCAACGGAAAACGTTCTGCTTGCAGCCTGTACGGCAAAGGGAGAAACCGTGCTTATCAATGCGGCAAGAGAGCCCGAAATAAAAGAGCTTGCCGATTTTTTGAATGCCTGCGGTGCAAAAATAAAAGGCGCAGGCGAGAGCATAATAACGGTTGAGGGTGTAAAAACTCTTTGCGGTGCCGAATATACCGTTTCCCGTGACAGAATAGCGGCGTGTACCTTTATGGCGGCGGCAGCTGTTACAAAGGGAGATGTGCTGCTGTGCGGTATGACACAGGATATTTTGATGCCGGTGCTCGAGCCGTTTGAAAAAACAGGCTGTAAGCTTGTGCAGGACACAAGAGGTCTGCGTATAAAAGCTCCCGAAAGGCTTTTGAGCTTTTCTTCGGTGAGGACTATGCCTTATCCCGGCTTCCCGACTGATTCGCAGGCGGATTTCGGCGTTATGGCAAGCGTTGCCCACGGTACGGGCGTTATTATCGAAAACATCTTTGAAAACAGGTTTAAATATACTGCCGAGCTGACAAGAATGGGTGCGGATATCCGCACGGAAGGCAGAGTTGCCGTTATACAGGGCGTAAAAGCTCTTCACGGTGCACAGGTTTTTTCGCCCGATTTGCGTGGCGGAAGCGCACTCGTCGTTGCCGGGCTTTGCGCAAAGGGTGTAACAAGGGTTAACGGCATACACTACATTGACAGAGGGTACGAGAATTTTGACGGTCAGCTTGCGGCATTGGGTGCAAAAATTATCAGGGGAGAATGAAAATGTCGGAAAAGGAGAACAAGTTCATACTGGGCGACAACAGCGACGGCTACAGGCGCAGTGCAGACAGCACACAGCCTTTCAATCTGCCGCCGCAGCGCCCTGCTGAGAAAAAGCCTCAGCCTCAGCCAAAGCCCGTCAGACCGTCGGCAAGACCGTCTGCGGCACAGCCCGTGCGCAGGAAGCCGCAGGCTTCTGCTTCGCCACGCCGTAAAACGGGACAGGCTCAAAGCAACGGACAGCCTATGTCTGCCAATGAAAAGCGCAGACTTCATAACGAGCTTCGCAAAAAACAGCGCAGGCGCAAGCAGATACTGACCTATATTGCTCTTGCACTGGGCGTTGTTGCAATAGCCGTGGTGCTTTCGCTTACGGTATTTTTCCAGATTAACGAAATAACCATCAAAGGCGATTCACCCTATACCGATGAACAGATTATCGGTGCATCGGGTATTTCGCTTGGCGAGAATATTATCCGCTGCGGTGCCAAAGAAGTAAGCGGCAACCTTTCAAAATCACTGCCGTATATCAGCTCGGCAACCGTTGAACGCTCTGCTTCGGGTAAGGTCGTAATCACGGTTAAAAGAGCTGTGCCCGAATGGTCTTTTATAAACGGTGAACAGGCTGTGCTGATTGACAAGACGGGTAAGGTGCTCGAAATCGGTCTGCCCGAAGCCGCTCTTGAAGCAACAATTGTTCAGGGCGCAGCGGTTACCTATGCCGTACCCGGTGAGGAAATAGTGCTCGGCGAAGAAGTGTCGCTTTCATTTGTCAAGGAGCTGGGCAAAGCGTTTGACGAGGCGGGAATTGACCTGCTCACAACCGTAAACCTTTCCGATACGGATTATATTCAGGCTCTTTACGACGGCAGGTATAAGCTCATTGTCGGCTCAACAAGCGGTATTGATGTTAAGCTTGCCCTTGCCGCAAAGGTTATAGAGCGTGAAAACGAAATTGACCCCAACCAGCACGCAACGCTTGACCTGACGGTTGACAATAAGGTCTATTTCAGACCCGAAGAAAATCCGGATGACTATTCCGGCGGTGAGGAAGAAACTTCCGCACCTGCCGAAGAAGCCACCGAAACACAAGCTGCAGAATAAAACAGACAAGGGCAAGGAGCATTTATATACTCTTTGCCCTAAAATTTTACTTTTTTTATAAAATTCTCTTGTAATTGACTTGAAACTGTGATATTATCCTTTTAACTGATTAATTATAATCAAAAATTATGTAAATTTAAATATATTTTTGGGAGGCACAAAAGAATGGGTTTCGAAATTGATAACGAAATAGAAAACGTGGTGCAAATTAAAGTAATCGGTGTCGGCGGCGGCGGCGGAAACGCTGTTAACCGTATGATCACTTCCGGTATCAGAGGTGTTGAGTTCATTGCTGTCAACACAGATAAGCAGATGCTTCTCAGCTCCCAGGCTACACACAAAATCCAGATTGGCGAAAAGGTTACCCGTGGTATGGGTGCCGGCGGTAAGCCTGAGGTTGGCCAGAAGGCAGCCGAGGAAAGCCGTGACGTTATTTCCGATACTCTCAAGGGTACAGATATGGTCTTTATCACAGCCGGTATGGGCGGCGGCACAGGCACAGGTGCAGCTCCCGTTATTGCCCAGATTGCAAAGGATATGGGCATCCTCACCGTCGGTGTTGTTACAAAGCCCTTCAACTTCGAGGGTAAGCGCAGAATGACTCAGGCAGAAAACGGTATTGATATGCTCACAGAGCACGTTGACAGCCTTGTTATAATTCCTAACGAGCGCCTTCGCTTTGCAAGCGAAACCAAAATCACAATGAGCAACGCTTTTGCAAAGGCAGACGATGTTCTCCTTCAGGGCGTTAAGAATATCTCCGAGCTTATCAAGATTCCCGGCGTAATCAACCTCGACTTTGCGGACGTTCTCTCCGTAATGAAGGATGCAGGTCACGCTCACATGGGTATCGGCTACGCAAAGGGCAAGGACAAGCCCGAGGTTGCCGCAGAGGCAGCTATCTCCAGCCCGCTTCTTGAAACATCCATCAAGGGTGCAAAGGGCGTTATCATCAGCATTACCTCCTCACC
The DNA here is from genome assembly GCA_045605425.1 of Acutalibacteraceae bacterium. Taxonomy (GTDB): domain Bacteria; phylum Bacillota; class Clostridia; order Oscillospirales; family Acutalibacteraceae; genus UBA8612. The sequence continues at coordinate 133,273 of JAZUQA010000002.1, read as the reverse complement.
CGACATCGGTCTTGAGGATATTGAGCTTGCAAGTGAGAAGATCAAGGATGCAGCACATCCCGAAGCAAACATCATCTGGGGTCTTGCCTTCGACGATTCTCTCAACGACGAGCTTTACATCACTGTTATTGCCACAGGCTTCGGCTTCGGTTCCGACGGCGCTATCGACGCTCCTCCCACCGCAGCAGAAATCTTCAGCAGCGCAGCACATCCCAATATGGACACTCTCCTTACAGATGCTCCCGCAGCACCTGTTGCTCCCGTTGCGCCTGCAGCACCTGCCGCTCCCACAGCTCCCGCTGTTGATGCAGGTATGGGCAACAACGACGACGATTATTTCGATTTCCTCAACTTCTTCAACGACAAGAAATAATCCGAAACTGCATATAATATCAGGGCGCACCCAAGGTGCGCCCGATTTTGCTATAAAAGCGAGGTAACACAATGAAGCTTATCGACGGAAAAATCATATCCGAACACATCAAACAGCAGGTTATAAAGCAGGTAAACGAGGTTAAGGAAAAGGGGATTGAGCCCTGCCTTGCCGTTATTATTGTGGGCGACGATTTTGCCTCACGCACCTATGTAAACAACAAGAAAAAGACCTGTGATTATGTAGGCATAAAATCACTCGAGTTTGCTCTGCCTGCCGAAACTACGCAGGAAGAGCTGCTTGCGCTTGTTGAAAAACTCAACAAGGACGAGAGTGTTCACGGCATACTCTGCCAGCTTCCTATCCCGAAGCATATCGACGAAAAGGTTATTCTCAATGCAATCAGCCCCGAAAAGGATGTTGATGCCTTTCACCCCGTAAATGCAGGTCACATTATGATTGGCGACAGCCTTCTCAAGCCCTGCACTCCTGCCGGCATTATGGAAATGCTTAAGTTCGAGGGTGTTGAAATTGAGGGCAAGAACTGCGTTGTAATGGGCAGAAGCAACATTGTCGGCAAGCCTATGGCAATGCTTCTTATAAATGCAGGCGGTACTGTTACCGTCTGTAACTCCAAGACAAAAAATCTGGCAGAGGTTACACGCAATGCGGATATCCTCGTTGTCGCTATCGGTAAGGCAAAGTTTGTTACGGCCGATATGGTAAAAGAGGGTGCGGTTGTTATTGATGTAGGTATGGACAGGGACGAAAACGGCAACCGCTGCGGTGACGTGGATTTTGACTCTGTCAAGGAAAAGGCTTCTCACCTTACACCCGTACCCGGCGGTGTAGGCCTTATGACCGTTGCAATGCTTATGCAAAACACCGTTACAGCGGCGAAAATGCAGAAAATCAAGGAAGACTGATTATGATTAAAGAACTTATTCTGCGCCGCACACCTGAGTGGGCGGACAGCTTTTTAACCGAAACGGCAGAAAGCGAAAATACCTGGAGCTATGAGCCTGCCGACGGCAAGGTGCTCATAAAAGGCGGCAATGCCGTTGATATGGCTGTAGCTTATTACGCCTTTCTTCGTGATAACTGCGGTGCTTATTTCGACGTTGACCACGCTCTTAAGGTCGGCGAATTTAAGGCTCCCGAAGAGAAAAAAGAGGGCGTAATCGAAAAGAAATACCGCACCTGCTTTGAATATACCGCTTTTTCCTGCGCTGCCTGCTGGTGGAGCTGGGAGCGTTGGGAAAACGAAATAGACTTTATGGCTATGAACGGCGTTAATATGCCGTTGTCCGTTGTTGGTACAGAGGCTGTGTGGCTCAAAACTATGAAGGATCTCGGAATAAAAGAGGACTTTGCTCTTGCCGGTATTTCGGGTCCTGCCTTCTGGGGTTGGCAGCTTTACAACTGCTTTGACGGCTACCTTCCGCAAAGCTCTGCCGCCACGGTTGACAAGCGCATTGAACTTGGCAGAAAGATTATCGAGCGTGAAAAGCAGCTCGGTATGACCCCGATTATGCACGGCTATTCGGGCTATATTTCACGCAGTTTTATCCAGTCCAAAATCCGTGCAAGGGTAAACAAAACCGACGAATGGTGTCTTTTCCCCAAACAGTATCACATTCTTGTCAGAGATACCACCTTCCACCGCATAGGCACGCTTTATTACAGAAACCTCGGTCTTTTACTGGGTGAGGGCTGTTATTTCCTTGCAGACCCGTTCACCGCACACGAGCCTGCCAAGCGTGATTCAGCTTTTCTTGCAGGTGTCGGTGCGGCTATATATAAGCTCATTTCTGACGTTGACGAAAACGCAGTATGGGTTGTTCATACCTCATCTGTGAGGGATGCAATGTTCCGGGCTGTCCCCAAGGAAAATGTGCTTGTTATCGGCAGTAAGGAAGAAAGCGAAAGCAGCCGCTTTGAGGGCTTTAATTTCGTTGTCGGTTCACAGTTCAACAATGCCGATGTTACATCAATACACGGCGATTTTAACGCTGTTTCGGGTATTGCGGCAGGCGAAAATGCAAGCGGTGTCGGCGTATTTTCCGACGGTGCTTATTCCAACGAAGCCTTCCGCCAGTTCAGCTACGCCGCAATGAGCGGTGCAAAGAATGTTGAGTCCTGGCTTGAAACCTATGTAAAAAACCGCTATCAGACAGATAAAAATGAAGCTTATGAAGCACTGCAATTGCTCAAAAAGAGCTGCTGGCGTGAGGGTCAGCCTGTGCGTGAACACGGCAGTGCAATCTGTACAAGACCCACAACTCTGCTGCGCCATACATCTGTCGGTGACAGCGGCAACGACATACCCTACGATATTGCTGATGTGTTTGCTGTGGCAAAGAAGCTGCTTGAAGCGCAGGGCAAGACCTACGAATATGAGCTTGATGTATGCGATGTTTTAAGGCAGGCGCTCAGCGACCTTGCAAACACGGTCTGCAAAAAGGCGCTTGAAGGCTACAAAACCAAGGATGTTGAGCTGTTTGAAACAAATTCAAATCTCTTCCTTGGCATAATCGAGGATATGGACAGGCTGCTTATGACAAAGAAGGAGTTTGCTCTGCCTCATTACCTTGAGCTTGCACGTTCATTTGGCAACAGCCCCGAGGAAAGCGAGAATTATGAAATTAATGTTCTTGCGCAGATTACCTCCTTTGGTCCGATTAAGGACAGCGTTCTTTACGATATGTGTTGGAAGGAGTGGGCAGGTGCACTCAACACCTTCTATGCAAAGCGCTGGCGTGCTTTGTTTGAAACGCTTGCTGCAAACTTCAAAAAGCTCAGGCGTCTGCCCGAAAAGACCAAAACGCAGGTTTTTGACAGGGATACCTATCTTGGCAGCGAATTCGGCATAAGTCTTTCCAAGGTGGAGAAAGCGTGGATTGCCGAATATGCGCCCGAAAATGAGCTTGTCGGCAAAGAGGACACTCTTCTTGTTGCGAATGAGCTCGTCGCCAAATATGCCGCAAATTTTTAATATTTCGCTATGTTCGAGACAAAAACATCAAAAGGGACTTTCGGTTTTTCTGAAAGTCCCTTTTTGGCGGCAATTTTTTAATATTTTGGTGTGTGACTTTTGTGCGGCGCATTTAATATTGCCGCTGAAAAAAGCACAAGAAAGATTCCGAGTGCGGAAATTACAGTCAGCCTTTCATTAAAAACAAAAATTCCGAAAAGCGTTGCTACAACAGGTTCTATGGTGGCTGTTATGTTCGCTTTACCTGCGTCCATATATTTCAGACCGCTTGTAAAGCAAATGTACGGTATAACGTTTGTTGCAAGCGCAAAAAGAATAAGAGTAACGATATTTGACGGCTTTTGTGCAGTGATGTTTACAAGCTCGGCCGGCTTACAAATGAAAGCGGCTATAATTGCAGATATAAGAAAGGTGTAAGCTGTAAAGGTAAGTGGAGAATACTTTCTTAAACCGATTTTTGTAAAAATGCTGTACATTCCATAGGTGAAGCCTGAGGCTATTCCAAAGCCAAGGGCTTTTGCTGATATTGCGGCATCTGAGCCGATTACACCCGATACCAGCACACAGCCTGTAAATGCCATTGCGAGCACCGCAGTTTTGAGCGGTGTTATTTTTTCTTTGAACATAAGTGCCGAAATCACCGTTACGAATATCGGCGCTGTGTAAAGCAGGGTTGCGGCTATGCTTATCGAGCCTGAGTTTATGGCGTTCATATAGCAGAAATTGAAGAGTATCACACTCACAAGACTCGGCAATAAAAACATCCACAAATCCTTGAACTTGATTTTCAGCTTTTCTCGGTCAAAAAACAAAAAATAAGCTATCAATGTCAGCGCCGTAAGAGCTGCACGGCAGAAAACAAGCTGAAAAGTCGTATAGCCAAGGTCAGTCAGTGTGCGTACAAACAGTCCCATAGTGCCCCATAAAGCGGCGGCTACGGTGATCAGCAGGGGAGCAATTTTTTTCATTTTGATCTTAAGCCTCGTCCTGCCATGCTTTGCAAAGGTCAACCCACTCGGCGTCTGGGCAGAGCGCTGCCAGCTCATCGGGCGTGAGCCTTACTGCGCTGTTTGAGCTGCCTGCGGCTGGGTAAACTGTTTCAAAACGCCTGAGTGAAATATCAAGATAAACCTTTACGCCCTCATTTACTGCAAACGGGCAAACACCGCCTACAGCGTGGCCGACAAGCTCAACCGCTTCGTCGGGTGTAAGCATCTTGGCTTTTGCACCGAAAAACGCCTTGTATTTTGCGTTGTCAACCTTTGCGTCGCCTGCGGCAACAATGAGTATCGCCTTACCGTTAACCATAAACGACAGTGTTTTTGCAATTCTCTTGCCCTCACAGCCCAGTGCTGCTGCGGCAAGCTCAACGGTTGCGCTTGATACGTCAAATTCCTTTATTCTGTCTGCCATACCTCTTTCTTCAAGGTAGGGTCTGACTCTTTCTATAGACATCCTGATTTATCTCCTTAAAAATCAATTTCAACTTCTACGGGGCAGTGGTCAGAGCCGAAAACGTTATCGTGAATTTTTGCCGAAACGAGTTTTTCGTTAATTGAAGCACTTGTCACAAAATAGTCAATTCTCCAGCCTATGCCCTTTTCTCTTGCGTGGAAACGGTAGCTCCACCACGAATAAGCGCCCTCAAGGTCGGGGTAGAAGTAGCGGAAGGTATCTGTAAAGCCTGCGCCGAGCAGCTCGGTGAATTTTCCTCTTTCCTCGTCTGTAAAGCCGGGGTTGCGGTGGTTTGTTTTCGGGTTTTTAAGGTCAATGTCGTTGTGGGCAACGTTCATATCGCCGCAGACGACAACGGGCTTTGATTTGTCGAGCGAAACAAGATATGCCCTGAAATCATCCTCCCACTCCATACGGTAATCAAGCCTTTTGAGCCCGTCCTGCGAGTTGGGGGTGTAGACACAGACAAAGTAGAAATTCTCAAATTCAAGGGTGATAACTCTGCCCTCCGTGTCGTGCTTTGCAATGTCTATTCCGTTGAATACGGAAAGCGGCTTTTCCTTGGTGAAAACCGCCGTGCCGGAATAGCCCTTCTTTTCCGCATAGTTCCAGTAGCTGTAATAGCCCTGCGGATTAAAGTCAATCTGACCCTCCTGCAGCTTTGTTTCCTGCACGCAGAGTATGTCTGCGTTAAATTCGTTAAAAATATCTGCAAAGCCCTTTGTCATACAGGCTCGCAGTCCGTTTACGTTCCAAGAAATAAGTTTCTTCATTTTTTCAACTCTCCCAACATAATTCCTGCCTATTTTACCATAGAAATTTGGTTATTTCAACAATTAATATTTTGGGTATCGGTGTTGCATTTTTGTGTTTCATATAGTATAATTAATGCGTTATATATTATTATTGAAAATAATACTAAATATTTGCGCAAATATTTAAAGGAAGAGCCGGATGGAAACAATAAACACAAACTACAATTTCTATAAGCAGGAGTATTCCTCCTTGCGCAGGCACGGTCTGTTGGTCGGTGCCTGTCTGCTGTGTAATTTTCTTTTACAGAATGTGTTTGTCCTTCTGCTGCGTCTTTTCGGTCTGGTTGATGCATACTACGGCAATGCTTCTTTTCAGTATGCTGTAAGTGCCGTTTTCGTAACGGCAGGCTGTCTTGGCGTTCCGTTTTTCATTATGAGCTGCCGTAAGGGCTCGTTGAGCTATCGCCGTGCCCTGCCATTTAATTTCCCCGAGGATAAGAGCAAGGCGTTTTATCTCATCTGTGCAGGCTTTGCCTTCTGCCTTGCCTTTAATTATCTGGCTGTTTATTTCAACGCTTTCTTAAACGGTGTCGGTGTCGGCACGGTAGAGAATGAAGTGGTCGAATCAGTCAGCGTAGGCGATACATTTCTCAATTTTCTGTGTGCTGCGGTTGTTGCACCGCTTATCGAGGAGTTTGTTTTCCGTGGTGTTATAATGCAGCCTCTGCGCCGCTTCGGCAATGTGTTTGCCGTTGTGGCTTCGGCACTTCTTTTCGGTCTTTCCCACGGCGGTCCTTCCAACATCGTCTTTGCATTTCTCTGCGGTGTTGCGCTCGGCTTTGTCGTAATCGTTTCAAAAAGCATCTGGGTTGGCATTGCGGTTCATTTCCTCAACAATTTCTATGCCGTGGCTTCATACGAGCTTTACAATGCTTTTCCTTCGCTTGGTACTCTTCCGCAGCTCATTATGGGCGCCGTCATATTTGCCCTTGGCGCCGGTGCTGTTGCGGCTCTGCTTATCAGGCGTGAATTAAGGCTTCCCCGTGTGAATACAACGCTTTCAAACGGTAAGCGCATCCGAGCGTTCTTTATAAATATCCCCATGCTTCTCGTGCTTGCTTACCTTGTTGTGGGTATGCTCACTTATATCGAATAGGGGAGTATGAAAATGACTGAAACCGAAATTATGCTCCGTGCAATCGAGCTTGCCAGAAAAGCGGCAGAGCTTGACGAAGTACCGGTCGGTGCCATTGTGGTCAAAGATGGCGAAATAGTAGGCGAGGGCTTTAACCGCCGTGAAACTGGCAAAAACGCCCTTGCACACGCCGAGCTTGAAGCAATAGACAACGCCTGCAAGCGGCTTGGCGGCTGGCGGCTTCACCAATGTGAAATTTATGTTACGCTTGAGCCCTGCCCGATGTGTACGGGCGCAATTATAAACTCCCGTATAAAAAAAGTCGTTTTCGGCGCATCGGATTATAAGGCCGGCTCTATGGGCAGTGTTATTAACCTTTGCGACCTGCCGTATAACCACAAGCCCGAAATACAGGGCGGCTTTATGCAGGAGGAGTGTTCAACGCTTCTCACGGAGTTTTTTGCAAGGCTTCGTGAACGACGTAAACAGGAGGGACACTGATGTATCTTCACCTCGGACAGGATACGGTCATAACCTATGACGAAATTTTAGGTATATTCGATTTGGAGGCAACCACCGTTTCAAAGGCAACGAGGGATTACCTCGCCACAGCCACGAAGCAGGGCAGGGTTGTCAACGTCGGCTACGAGCTTCCCAAATCGTTTATTGTCTGCCGAAATAAAGACGGCGGCACTACAGTATATATTTCACCCATTTCACCCTCAACCCTGCTCAAGCGAAGCAGGTCAAAATTAACTAATTTGTAAATAACAGTAGGAGGAATCTTGCTTTGGATAATCAGGAAATTCAGCTTCAGGAAACACCCCTTACCGCAGAAGAACTGAACACAGAGCCTGTCGAGCAGATGGACACCGCCGTAAGCGAAGAATACGGCGCAGGTCAGATTCAGGTTCTCGAAGGTCTTGAGGCGGTTCGTATGCGCCCCGGTATGTATATCGGTTCAACAGGTCCTAACGGTCTGCACCACCTTGTTTACGAAATCGTTGACAACTCAATTGACGAAGCCCTTGCAGGCTTCTGTACTCACATCGAGGTTGAAATTGAGCCGGGTGATGTAATCAGCGTTCGTGACAACGGCCGTGGTATTCCCGTTGATATGAACGAAAAAATGGGTCTGCCCGCAGTTACCGTTGTTCTCACCGTTCTTCACGCAGGCGGTAAGTTCGGCGGCAGCGGCTACAAGGTTTCGGGCGGTCTTCACGGCGTTGGTTCGTCCGTTGTTAATGCTCTTTCGGAGTGGTTTGAGGTAGAGGTTTCCCGTAATGGCAACGTTTACCGCCAGCGCTTCGAGCGTGGCAACATTATGAGCGACCTTGACGTTGTCGGCAGCAGTGACACCACAGGTACCTTCATCCGCTTCAAGGCAGATGCCGAAATCTTTACCGAAACAACGGTTTACGAGTTTGAGGTGCTTGAACGCAGGCTTCGTGAATCGGCCTTCCTCAACGCAGGTCTTAAGATCACCTTTACAGACAGACGTGACCCCGACAATATTGTCGAGCGCATCTTCTGCTACGAGGGTGGCTTGAGTGAGTTTGTAAACTATACAAACGAAAGCCACGGTCTTACCCCCATTCAGCCTGCACCTATTCATTTCTCCAGTGTGCGTGACGATTCGAGTGCAGAAATCGCTCTTATGTATAACGACGGCTATAAGGAAACAATAATCAGCTTTGCCAACAATGTCCGCACAATAGACGGCGGTACACACGAAACGGGCTTCAAGACCGCACTCACCAAGGTCTTTAACGACTACGGCAGAAAGTACGGCATACTCAAGGATAACGACAAGAATCTTTCGGGCGAGGACGTGCGTGAGGGTATTGTTGCAATTATCAGCGTAAAGCTCACCGAGGCACAGTTTGAGGGTCAGACCAAGGGTAAGCTCGGCAACACGGAAATGACAAAGCTCGTTTCCAAAACGGTTGTCGATAAGCTGATGACCTATTTCGAGGAAAATCCGCAGATTGCAAAGGTTCTCCTCAACAAAGCGCTTGAGGCTTCCCGTGTGCGTGAGGCTGTGCGCAAGGCAAAGGAATCCGCCCGTAAGAGCGCCCTTTCCAACTCCAGCTCACTTCCCGGCAAGCTTGCCGACTGTACAGACAGAAACCCCGAAAACACAGAGCTCTATATCGTCGAGGGTGACTCTGCAGGCGGCTCTGCAAAGCTTGGCAGAGATAACAGATATCAGGCTATCCTTCCCCTGTGGGGTAAAATGCTCAACGTTGAAAAGGCAAGACTGGACAAGGTTATCGGCAACGATAAGCTCACTCCCGTTGTAACCGCACTCGGCACGGGCATTGACGAGGATTTCGATATTACAAAGCTGCGTTACCACAAAATCGTCATCATGGCCGATGCCGACGTTGACGGTGCCCACATCAGAACACTTCTTCTCACCTTCTTCTTCCGCTATATGCGTCCGCTTATTGACAACGGCTATATCTATATTGCTCAGCCGCCTCTGTTCAAGGTTACCAAGGGCAAGAAGGTTGCATACGCCTTCTCCGATGAAGAGCGTGACGAGAAAATTGCCGAATTCGGCGGCAGCTGCGATGTCCAGCGCTACAAAGGTCTCGGTGAAATGGACCCCGACCAGCTTCGTGAAACAACAATGGACCCTGCCAACCGCACAATGCTTCGTGTAACGCTTGAGGATGCAATCCTTGCAGACGAAACCTTCTCAATCCTTATGGGCGACAAGGTTGAGCCCAGAAGAGAATTCATTGAGAAGAACGCTAAATACGTACAGAATCTTGATATATAAATTTTAAGGGGATATAAAATATGTTTGAAAATGTACTTGATTCAATCGGCCTTATCGCCAAGACAGATAAGGAAGTAGCCGATGCTATGCAGCTCGAGCTTGACAGACAGAAGAGAAACATCGAGCTTATCGCTTCCGAAAACATCGTTTCGCCTGCAGTTATGGCTGCAATGGGCAGTGTGCTTACCAATAAGTATGCAGAGGGCTATCCCGCAAAGCGCTACTACGGCGGCTGTGAATGTGTTGATATTGTTGAAAATATCGCCATTGAGCGAGCCAAGCAGCTTTTCGGTGCAGAACACGTCAACGTTCAGCCTCACTCGGGCTCACAGGCAAATTTCGCCGTTTACAACGCATTCCTCAAGCCGGGCGATACCGTTATCGGTATGAGCCTTGACTGCGGTGGTCACCTCACACACGGCTCACCCGCAAACTTAAGCGGTAAGCTCTACAACTTCGTTCCCTACGGCGTAACCGAGGAAGGCTTTATTGACTATGACGAGCTTGAAAGACTTGCCTGTGAAGTAAAGCCCAAGCTTATCGTTGCAGGTGCTTCCGCATATCCGAGAGTTATTGATTTCCGCCGTATCGGTAAGATTGCAAAGCTTGCAGGCAGTTTGTTTATGGTTGATATGGCTCATATTGCAGGTCTTGTTGCCGCAGGTCTTCACGACTCACCCGTACCCTTTGCAGATTTTGTTACAACCACAACCCACAAGACTCTCCGTGGTCCCAGAGGCGGTATGATACTCTGCAAGGAGGAGTACGCAAAGGAAATTGACAAGGCTATCTTCCCCGGCAGCCAGGGCGGTCCTCTTATGCACGTTATTGCAGGTAAGGCAGTCTGCTTCGGCGAGGCACTCAAGCCCGAATTCAAGGCATATCAGGAGCAGATTGTAAAGAACGCAAAGGCTCTTGCAGGTGCTCTTCTCGAAAAGGGCTTCAACCTTGTTTCCGGCGGCACAGACAACCACCTTATGCTTGTTGACCTTCGTCCCTTCAGCATTACGGGTAAGGAGCTTGAAAAGCGCCTTGACACAGTTTATATCACGGTCAACAAGAACGCTATCCCCAACGACCCCGAAAAGTTCTTTATTACAAGCGGCGTGCGTATCGGCACGGCAGCAGTAACCTCCAGAGGTCTTGTTGAAGAGGATATGGTAAAGATTGCCGAGCTTATTTACCTTGCAGCAACGGATTACGAAAACAGCGCAGACAAAATCCGTGAGGAAGTCAACGCAATCTGTGCTAATTGCCCGATTTATTAAGAGGCATATACAATACTTGATTTTTACAGACCGCTTTGCTTTTTCAGCAGGGCGGTCTGCCTTTTACCTTCGTGTTACCTTGTGATTACCTGTTTGTTACGTTGGGGTTAATAAATTGTGAACAAACTGTTGACAAAATGTATAAAACCTATGTATAATTAAGTCAACAAAACAACGGAGGTGAAATTAATGGATACTATTCTCGGTTTTGTACAGCAGCTTCTTGCTTACCTTAACGAGGGTGAGGCAGCAGACATCGTAGGTATGGTAAAGAATTCCGGCGTAGTTGAGGCTGTTATCAATTTCTTCAAGAGCATTATTGAACTCTTCTAAGAAAAGCTTCTCATTCACATTTTCATAGACCCTTCTTAAAGGCTCCTGTCATCAGACGGGAGCTTTTAATTCTTTGAAAGAATAATTATTAACAAATTATGAATAATATTGCAAAAAAATGCCGTTTTTGATTGACAAAGCAAAAAAATAGGAATATACTTTTCACATCAAGTATTGTAAACGGAGGTGAAATTTACAATGGATGCTATCATGGAAGTAATCGGCAAGATCGATTTTGAGCAGATTATCGATGTAGTTAAGAAGGTAGTTGCTTGGATTCAGGAGTCCGGTATCATCGAGAAGGTTATCGATGTAGTTAAGGGCCTCATCGCTAACATTGCCTAATTTAATTGTTATGCAGATAAAAACTCTCGCAAATGCGGGAGTTTTTGTTTTATGCCCGTTTTGGTGTCAATAATAAAAGAAAACCGAAAAGGGTAGACAGGATATATGGAAAAAGAAAGAATCAGGTTTAAAGTTGATTATCTTCTGCTGGGCGAAAGGCAGCTTTCACGTCTTGCGGTGCTTGTGCCGCAGGTGCTTAAAATGCTGTCCTTCGGGCTGATTGTGCTTGCTGTGCCTCAGGTGAGAGCGCTGTATTATTCGTTTCCCGTGCTTGGCGTGCTGTATATTTCTGCCGCAGTTCTGCTGCGGATATTGGTCTGGTGTGCGGAGCTTTTGCGTGACCGTTGGTTTATGCACAGAATAACCGGTAATAAAATCTCCGCTTCAAGTCTGCTTGTTCAGTTTTCATTTACGGATATTTTCCGTGCAGCCGTGCTTGCCCTGAGTTTAAGGGTACGCTGCTTTTGCAGGGGTGTGCTGTTTTTTGCCGTACCCGTGCTTTGTCTGGCGGTAAGCCTCAGCTTTATCAATTCCGGTGTCAGCGGTGCGGTGCTCGGTGCTCTTGTGTGCGGAAATATTTTGCTTTTTGCGGTTGCAGGGCTTTTCTGCTCGGCGGCTTTCTGTACCGTGCGCTATGCGGTAAAGCTCACAAGCCTTGAAAAATCAGAGCTCTACCGCAATGTCAAAGAAAAAATAACTGCTCTTGATTCAAGCGGCTTCAGGCTGCTTCGTTTGCGTTTACTGCCGACAGGCACATTTTCCTCGGAAAGAATAATGGCAGGTCTGCTCTATTCCAATAATATTTGTTAATAAAGTGTTAACAGAAGTGTTGACAATATCTGCCTCGTGTGGTAAAATACTTTCCAGGCAAAACCCTAAAAAACACAAATAAAGGAGAAATTTGTAATGAAAAAGTCTTTCAGAAAAGTACTTGCCGTTATTATGAGCGTAGTAATGCTCCTCGGCGCAACAAGCATCACTTCCTTCGCAGCTGACAAAACCACTTTCGACGATGTTTCAAAGGCATTTTCCGATTGGATTAATGCTATTACCAACTACGATATGGGCGATTTTAACAGTTTTGTAACTGCTATTCTCGGTCTCTTCGGCTTCAAGGGTGAGTTTGAAGGCGTTCACAGCATACCCTCTCTTGTTGACGAGTGGTTCGGCTGGCTTGGCGATCTTGGCGGTATCTATGAAATGTTCATCAACTTTATCAGCACATCGGAGCTTCTTAACCTTATCAACGGCTTCCTTTCCAAGTAATTAATATGTATTTTTTCAAAAACCCTCTTTCACAAGAGGGTTTTTTCTGTTATATTAAAGAAAAATATATTAGGAGAATTACCTATGAAATACGAAAATAACTGGGAGTCACTCAATTCAAGACCCGTGCCCGAATGGTTTGCCGATGCAAAGTTCGGTATCTTCATCCATTGGGGGCTTTATTCCGTACCTGCCTACGCACCCAAGGGCGATTATGCAGAGTGGTACGGCTATGCCTGTAATATGGAAAACTGTGAAACACCGGCACAGGAAAAATACAAGGAGTTTCATAAAAAGCACTACAATTCCAGACCCTATTACGACTTTGTAAACGATTTTACGGGCTGCCGTTTTGATGCAAATAAGTGGGCTCAGCTTTTTAAAAAAGCAGGTGCAAAGTACATTAATTTCGTTTCAAAGCATCACGACGGCTACTGCCTCTATGAAACCGAATATGCCCCCGGACTCAACTCTGTTGAGTGTGCGCCCAAGCGTGATTTCCTTATGGAACTCAAAAACGCTATGGAGGGTACCGGTGTTCGCTTCGGCGTTTATCACTCTGTTTACGAGTGGTGGCATCCCTATTACCTTGAAGACCCGGAAAAATATGCGCTTGAGCACCTTCATCCAATGCTCAAGGAGCTTGTTGAGAAGTATCAGCCCAACACACTCTTTACTGACGGCGAATGGTCACACGAAAGCTCTGTCTGGCACTCAACGGAATTTTTACAGTGGCTTTACAACGAGTCAAGCGTGAAGGACTTTGTTGTTCCCAACGACCGTTGGGGCAAGGAAACCCGTGGTAAGCTCGGCGGTAACTTCACAACCGAGTACGGCATAATTGATGTTTACCAGGGTGAACTCAGACGAATTGAAGATGTCGTTCTTGACCGACCGTTTGAAGAGTGCAGAGGTATCGGACGCTCCTTCGGTATCAACAAGGAGGAAGAGGTGGAGGATTACCTTTCCGCAAAGGAGCTGCTTGAAACTCTTTGCGACCTTGTTTCAAAGCGCGGTAACTTCCTGCTGAATATCGGACCCGATGCGGACGGAACAATTCCAGTAATTATGGAAGAGCGTCTGCTTCAGATGGGTGACTGGCTGCGTGTCAACGGCGAAGCAATTTACGGTACCCGTGTCTATACTAAAAAGCTCCAGAGCGGCGTATACTACACCAGGAAGGGTGACGATGTTTACGCAATAATCAACCGTTTCCCGTTCGGCTCACAGATACTTAACGAGGTTGAGTATTCCGCAGACCTTAAGGCTTCTCTTCTCGGCTGTAATGCCGTGCTCGAGGTAAAGGACAACGCAGGCAAGGCAGAAATCGTTTTCCCTGCAATCAATCCCGATAGCCTTGACAGCAACTGGCTTTATACAATAAAACTTACAAAATAAAGAAGGCGTGTAATAATGCAGGATATGCTTAAGTTCAAAAGCGGTACGGATGTCAGAGGAATTGCGGTGGGAGAAAGTGACGGCAAAATACCGTTTCTTTCCGATGAAGCCGTGCGCAATATTGTTCTCGGGTTCGTGGAATTTCTTGGCAAAAAGCCGCTTAAAATAGCTGTCGGACACGATTGCCGTGTGTCTGCCCCAAGGCTTAAAAATGCGGTGATTTCTGCCCTCGTTGACGCAGGTGTAACAGTAATTGACTGCGGTCTTTCCTCAACCCCTGCTATGTTTATGACCAATGTTGAACTCTCCTGCGATGCCGCAATTCAGCTCACCGCAAGCCACCACCCGTGGGACAAAAACGGTTTGAAATTCTTTGTCAACAAGAGCGGAATTGACGGCAAACAGCTTACCGAAATTCTTAAAAATGCTGAAAATCCTGTCGTTCCCGAAGGCAAAAAAGGCACGGTTGAAGCGGTTGATTTTATGCCGCGTTATGCTGAAATCCTGCGTGAAATCATAATCAGAGGAACAGGCGAGGAAAAGCCGCTTAAAGGGCTTAAAATAGCCGTTGATGCAGGTAACGGCGTTGGCGGCTTTTACGCAGAACAGGTGCTCAAGCCCCTTGGTGCAGACGTTTCGGGAAGCCGTTTTTTAGAGCCCGACGGAATGTTCCCAAACCACATTCCAAACCCCGAAAACAAACAGGCTATGCAGGCAATATCCGAAGCTGTTATTGACAGCAAATCCGACCTAGGCTTAATCTTTGACACCGATGTTGACAGAGCTGCCTGTGTCGATTCAAGCGGCAAGGAAATTGCCCGTAACCGCCTTGTTGCGCTTGCAGCGGCAATTGCTCTTGAGGGTAATGACGGCGGCACAATAGTTACCGACAGCATTGTTTCCGACGGTCTGATTGACTTTATTAACAATACCCTCGGCGGTGTGATTCTGCCGTTCAAGAGGGGATATAAGAACGTTATCGACAAGCAGATTGAGCTGAATAATTCTGGCACAAACTGTCCGCTTGCAATAGAAACCTCTGGTCACGCCGCTTTCAGAGATAATTATTATCTTGATGACGGCGCCTACCTTGCGGCAAGAATTGTAATAAAGCTCGTCGAGCTCAAAAAACAGGGCACGTCCCTCGAAAGTCTTTTCGCTTCACTTGCGGAAGCGGAGGAGGAAAAAGAAATCCGCCTTAAAATCAAGGCTGAGGATTTTCGCAGCTATGGCGAAAGATTTATTGAGGATTTGCGTGAATTTGCCGTTGAAAGCGAAAATTGGAGTGTTGTTCTCGACACCTATGAGGGTGTGCGCATCAACGCCGACTCAAATAGCGGTGACGGTTGGCTGCTTGCACGCTTAAGCGTACATGACCCCGTAATCCCCGTCAATTTCGAAAGCAGAAGCAAGGGCGGTACACTAACCGCCGCAAAAATCCTGCTTGACTTCACAAAAAATTATCCCGAGCTCGATTGCTCGGCGTTGGAAGAATATTGCGGATAAAAAGGGCGACAAACCGTAATTTAACAATCCGAAATATGTTTCAAAAGCCGCTGTTTTGCTGAACAGCGGCTTGATTCTTTTAAATTTATAAATATATCTTTAAAAGCTATTGATTTTTTTTTACAAAGAATGTAAAATAAACACTGTATATGTATAAACCCGACTGAAAAGGAGATTAACGGTTATGGCAAGGCTTAAAATGGCTGTTATCGGTACAGGCGGTATCAGCAACGAGCACATCAGAGGTTACATAAATAATCCCGATACCGAGCTTTACGCTTTCTGCGACATCAACCCCGAGCGTGTTAAGGCGATGGCTGAGCAGTACGGTGTTCCGCTTGAGAGAACATTTACCGACAAGGACGAAATGCTCAAAGCCCTTCCCGAAATTGACGCTGTCAGCGTTTGTACGTGGAACAGCGCTCATGCCGAGTGTACAATTGCCGCACTCAACGCAGGCAAGCACGTAATCTGCGAAAAACCCATGGCTATGAATGCCGAGGAGGCAAAGCAGATGCTTGAAGCTGCAAAGCGCAACAACAAGCTGCTTATGATTGGCTTTGTCCGCCGCCACGGTAACGACTGTGAGGTTATCCGTGAAAACGTCGATGCAGGCACCTTTGGCGAGCTTTACTACGCAAAGGCTACCTACCTTCGCCGCAACGGCAACCCCGGCGGCTGGTTTGGCGATAAATCCCGTTCGGGCGGCGGTCCGCTTATTGACCTTGGTGTTCACGTTATTGACCTTGTCCGCTTCATTTTCGGCAACCCGAAGCCCGTTTCTGTTTACGGCGTAACTTTTCAGAAGCTCTTTAACCGTCCGGATGTTGTCGGCGGTAAGGCGTGGAAGGCTGCAAGCACTGGCGTTGAAGATATATGCGACGTTGAAGACCTGGCTTCAGCACTTATTCGTTTTGATAACGGTGCCGTGCTCAGCGTGGAAGCCGCTTTCAGCCTCAATATCAAGAAGGATGAAGGCAATATCGAGCTCTTTGGCACTAAGGCAGGCGCAAAGCTTGACCCCAATGTTGAAATCTTTACAGAGCTCAATAACCGTATGGTAAACATCGGCTTTGCTCAGGAAACCGCTCTGAGCTTTGACGGTCTTTTCCAGAAGGAAATTGACAACTATGTCGATGCAATTCTCGGCAAGGCTGAGTGTCTTGCTCCTGCCGAGGACGGTGTTGAGATGATGAAAATACTCGATGCTGTTTACGAATCTGCCCGTACGGGTCATGAGGTTGTGCTTAACTGATGAGTGAAAATAAAAGAGTTTTCCTTTCTTCACCTCATATGAGTGATGAAGGGTACGAAAAAGAATACATAAATCTTGCCTTCGATACTAACTGGATTGCTCCGCTGGGTCAGAATGTGGACGGCTTTGAAAACGAGCTTTGCGCATATACGGGTGCAAAATATGCCGCTGCACTCAGCGCAGGCACGGCGGCAATTCATCTTGCCCTGAAAGCGGCAGGTATAAAGCCGGGGGACAAAGTTTTCTGCCCGACCCTCACTTTTGCCGCAACGGTAAACCCTGTTGTTTACGAAAACGCAATTCCCGTTTTTATCGACTGTGATGAGGAAACCTGGAATATGTCGCCAAAGGCGCTTGAAAAGGCTTTTGAAAAATATCCCGATACGAAGTTTGTTTCGGTTGCCCATCTCTACGGTCTTGCCGCCGATATGGATGAAATAATACGCATCTGCCGTGAGCATAACGCCGTTATTATTGAGGATGCCGCAGAAAGCCTCGGCACTACCTACAAGGGTAAAATGACGGGTACCTTCGGCGAATACGGCATATACAGCTTCAACGGCAATAAAATTATAACTACCTCGGGCGGCGGTGCACTTGTTTGTAACCTTGCCGATGATGAAAGAGCCGAGGAAAGAATTAAAAAAGCCCGCTTCTGGGCAACACAGAGCCGTGACCCTGCACGCCACTACCAGCACAGCGAAATCGGCTACAACTACCGTATGAGCAACATTGTTGCAGGTATAGGCAGAGGTCAGCTCAAAGTGCTCGACGAGCGTGTGGCAAAGAAAAGATACATATTCGATTTTTATAAAAAAGCATTTGCGGATATAGCGGATATTCATATGATGCCTGTTGACAGGGACAGCGTTTGCAACTGCTGGCTTACCTGCATTACTCTTACTGGTGAAAAGGTTAAACCGCTTGATATTCTGCTTGCACTTGAAAAGGAAAACATAGAGTCAAGACCTATATGGAAGCCTCTGCATCTCCAGCCGGTGTTTGAGGGCTGCGATTATATCGACAACGGTCATACGGCAGAAAGAATATTCGATTGCGGTGTCTGCCTGCCGTCGGATACAAAGATGACGGATGAAGAGCTCCAAAGAGTGGCTTCAATAGTTAAAAATCTCTGGAAATAACCTATCCCGAAATAACATAAAAACGGAGCGGATTTTTTGAGAAAGATATATGACAAGTTAATAAAGAGAGCGGCGGATTTTCTGCTCTCCCTGTTTGCGCTTGCTGTGCTTGCTCTTCCGCTTGCCGTGCTTGCTCTTCTGGTAAGAACAAGGCTTGGCAGTCCCGTGCTCTTTAAGCAGGAGAGACCCGGCAAAAACGGCGAAATATTTACGCTTTACAAATTCCGCACAATGACGGACGAGCGTGACGAAAAAGGCGAATTACTGCCCGATGAAATAAGGCTTACAAAATTCGGTAGATTATTGCGCAGTCTTTCACTTGACGAATTGCCCGAGCTTTACAACATACTGAAGGGTGATATGAGCTTTGTCGGTCCGAGACCCTTGCTCGTGCGCTATCTGCCTTTGTACAATGAAAGACAGGCTATGCGCCACAACGTCCGACCGGGTCTTACCGGCCTTGCCCAGGTCAACGGCAGAAATCTTCTCACTTGGGAAGAAAAATTTGAGTGGGACGTTAAATATGTTGAAAACATCAGCCCGTGGCTCGATATAAAAATTCTTTTCAAAACCGTTCTCAACGTTCTGAAAAGAGAGGGTATCAGCAGCGAAACCTCCGCAACTATGGAGGAATTCAGAGGTACACGGGAGGCGGAGAGATGAAAAAGGTTCTGCTTACGGCTTCAATACACTACCATTTCACAGCTTTTCATTTCCCGCTGATAGATCTGCTTCATGAAAACGGATATGAAGTACATATAGCCGCAAAGGCTATCCCCGACAAGGAGCCCTTGAAGCGACTGACAGACAGAATTGATGCTTTTCACGACATTGATTTTGACCGTTCGCCGTTGAGTAAGAAAAACATAGCGGCATACAAAGCCCTCAAAAAGATGATTGATGAGGGCGATTATGATGTTGTTCATTGCAACACACCCGTTGTCGGAATTTTAAGCCGCCTTGCCGCAAGAAAGGCAAGGAAAAACGGTACAAAGGTTATCTACACCGCACACGGCTTTCACTTTTACAAGGGTGCTTCAAAATTAAACTGGCTGATTTTTTATCCTATAGAAAAGCTCTGCGGTTCGCTTTTTACCGATTGCCTTATTACAATCGGTGACGAGGACGAGGCAAGAGCAAAGCGTTTGAAGCTGTGCAAAATCGTTCGGCGAATTCACGGTGTCGGTGTTGATGCAGCAAAGTATACAAATACCGATGAAGAAACGAAGAATAATTTAAGAGCGGAATATGGCTTTAGTGACTCGGATGTGCTCTGCCTTTGTACGGGTGAGCTCAACGCCAACAAAAACCAGAAGCTGCTTATAAATTCTTTGCAATATCTTAAAGAAAGCTGTCCCGATTTCAAAATTCTTTTTGCAGGTGCAGGCGACAGCGAGGAAGAGCTGAAGGGTATAATTGAACAGCTCGGTGTCGGAAATTCGGCACAGCTTATAGGCTACCGAGCGGATATTGACAGGCTTCTGAAAATAAGCGATTTTGTGGCTTCCGCCAGCTACCGTGAGGGTCTGCCCGTAAATATAATCGAGGGTATGTTCAGCCGTAAGGCGGCGGTTGTAACTCACAACAGAGGGCATAACGAGCTTGTTAAAGAAAATGAGAGCGGTCTGTTTGTGCCGACGGATGACCCGAAGGAATGTGCCTTAGCCTTTGAAAGACTTTATAAAGATAAAAATCTGCGCCTTTCAATGGGTGAAAAAGCCTATGAAAGAGCACAGAAATATTCAAGCGCAATAGTCAAAAAAGAGCTTGAAGAAATATACCAAGAGATTATTTTTAATTAACAAATTGTAGGAGCGGATACTATTCCGCCCGAAACCTATAAACAGAAAGGAAAACACAAAAATGAAAATCATCGTACTTGAAAACGCAGCGCAGATTGGTGAGCAGCTCGGTCAGTTTTATGTTGACTTTGTCAATGAAAACCCCTCTTGCGTGCTCGGTCTTGCAACAGGTGCAACTCCCGTACCCACCTACAACTACATAGTTGATGCCTACAAAAACGGTAAGGTCAGCTTCAAGGATGTAAGCACCTTCAACCTTGACGAATACTGCGACCTTCCCAAGGACAACAAGAACAGCTACTACACCTTTATGTTCCAGAATCTGTTCAGCCACGTTGACATCAACCCCGAAAACGTCGGCTTCCTCGACGGCAACGTAACCGATTACGACGCAGAGAGCAAGCGCTATGCCGAGGCTATCAAGGCAAAGGGCGGTATTGATGTTCAGCTTCTGGGTATCGGTCACAACGGCCACATCGCCTTCAATGAGCCGGCAGATGCGTTTACGGATGAAGCCTTCCGTGTTACCCTTTCTGAAAGCACAATCAACGCTAACTCCATTTATTTTGACGATGCTCCGATGCCGCATTATGCAATGACTATGGGTATCGGCTCAATTATGCGCTCCAAGAAAATTGTCCTTGTCGCAACGGGCGCAGGCAAGGCACAGGCTGTCAAGGGTATGGTCGAGGGCGAGGTAACACCTCAGCTTCCCGCTTCCATTCTCCAGACACACGATGATGTTGTTGTTTATCTTGACAAGGAAGCAGCATCACTTCTTACAAAATAATTAACCAGCAGCGCCCGAGTGTTTGCAAAAGCACACGGGCGTTAGTTTTCAAGGAGGAAAATAAAATGAAGAAGTTTATGTCCTTAATGCTTACCGTCAGTCTGCTTTGTTCATTTTTTGTTTTCGGCGTAAATGCCGAGGACGGCGAGGAATTGACCAGGCTCGGCTTTGGTGCTGACGGAAAGTTCACCGTTTTACAGCTTACAGACCCGCAGGAGGATGCCTGTCTTGCCGACGGACTTATTGAGTTTATCGAAAAATCAATTGAAGCAACAGACCCCGATTTTATTGTAATCACGGGTGACCTTGTTGAAAACTCCCGTGCCGGTGATATTTCCGACAGCGAAATTTTTAAAGAGGGTGTCACCGTTGACGGTGATTACGAAAAGACACTTGAAAACACAAAAAAGGCAGTTGCGCAGATGTTTGCTCCGCTTGAGGCTTCGGGCATTCCCTATGCCGTAACACAGGGCAACAACGATTACAGCAGCGAGGTTACCCTTGAGGACTGGATGGCAATTTACGCCGAATACCCGAACTGCATTACCGCCGAATACTGCGATATGCTTTCCACAAAGGTTGACTATTATGTTCCCGTTTACTCCGCTTCGGGTGAGCCTGCCTTCGGCATCTGGATGCTCGACAACGGCAAGGGCTTTGGCGAAGCACAGATGAATTGGTTTACTTCCTACGATAACGGCGGCGTGCCTGGTGTTGTTTTTGAGCATATTCCGCTTGACGATATGGGAAATCTTTATGAAGAATGTAAAATCTGGGATGAGGGTGCTCTTATCAGCGGTACAAAGGCTTACCGCCTTAACGGCGAAATTGCTATGGGTCACGCAGAGGGTATTATTGAGCCTGGTACAACCACCGATATTTTCAAGGCTTACAAGGCTAAAAACGTTGTCGGCGCCTTCTTCGGTCATTGGCATACAAGCGGCTATACAGGCGTTTGGGACGGCGTAACCTTCGGTATGACCTACGGCTGTCAGTTTTCAAAAATGGGTCCATACGGCGTGAGAACGGTAACTCTTGACGAAGCAACAGGCACAATCGAAACCGAGCTTTTTGTATATGAAAACGGCGAGTTTGCAGAGCAGATTGACGAGCCCTATGCAGAGTATGACAACGTATTTGATAAAGCTCTCAACGCAGTAATCTGCTTCTTTGAAAATATCTTCAATGCTCTCAAATACGCATTGAAATTCTGATGAACACTGTAGGGACAATTCACGAATTGTCCGTTTTATCGCCCCTACAAAACGTAATTTATTAAAATAAATAACAAGAGTGTGTATCAAAGATTTGATACACACTCTTAAACTTTTATATGCTGTATTTTGCTTTAATTTCCGTTGCTCTGCCGCAGGAAAGTCTGCCTTCGGGGCAGAAGCCGTCTGCGTAGCAGCTCGGGCCGTATTTGCCGAATAATTCGGGCTCTTCGCTGCGGAGAATTTCGAGCATTCTGTTTGCATAAATCTGAATTTCCCACTGTGCTCTTGTGCAGCTTCTCAGCTTCATAAACAGCAGCAGCTCTCTTGCGTTCATTGTGGAAACAATGCTTAAGGTATTGCCGCTTAAAATGAGGTAGGGGAGAGCTTCCTCTTCGCCTGCCGCCTTTAATTCATCAAAAAGTGCAACGGCTGAATTGAAGGCGTTGTTGTAGGCTTCAAGCATTTCGGGCTTTGCCTTTATGCTCTCGGGCATAACCCAATCATTTCTGTCAACCGTGTCGAGTGACGGCACCTGAATTGAGTGAATTCTGTGGCGTGCAAAGTGGGTCAGGGTTGATAAAGATACCTTGTTGAGTGCAAAGGTAAACTGTACGCTCTCTAACGCTCTCGGGCGTGAGCAGTTAAGCACGGCATCAATAATCTGCTTTCTTGTGTCTTTGTTTTCAACCGCTGATTTTATGTCGCTTGAGGAAAATGTGTTATTTTCAAGCATTGCGGCTGTTGCAACAGTCTTTGCCGCATCCTTACTGCCGCCTATGTATTCAACAAGCTCAGCTTCTGTTTTGGGGGTCTTGGCAATAAAGCTGAGGTCAACCGTGTCATTTTTCTTGGGGCTGCGTTCTTCAAAGCCCGTGAGCACACCGGGTGCAATTTCTCTTGCCTGCTTGAGTAACTGTTCACCGAGTGCCTTTATTTCAGGGCTCTTGCTGCCTCTGCCGTGGAGCATTGCGTGAAGCACGTGCAGCAGCTCTCTGCCGTTAAGCGAGCAGAAGAAGTTGCTCAAAAAGCAGTAGGGCAGAACAAAGCGTGCATCTTCCTTCGGGATTTCGTTATCCATAAGCAGCTTGTACGTTTCAAAAAGAGACTCGATTGTCTGCTGATATTTTGCCTTGTTCTCTTGTGTCTTGAACTCGGGTACATAGTAACCTGCATCGTAAAAATCAACATAACGGCGTGACTTAACTGTGAACGAAGCAAGGCGGAACTCAATCATAAACTGTTCAACGATAACGGAAACATCGTTGAAAGCAAGGTTGAACATAATGTGCTCAACCGTGGAGTTGTGGCCGGAACGGGTAACCTTGTCGATAAGGTTTGCGTTCTTTTCATCGTCCTGCGATTTTTCCCATATTCCGAGTGCGTTGCCGGGCTGAGTTGAAATTCTGCCTGCGGCGGCACACATTTTTTCCTTGCATTCGCTTGCGCTTAAAATATAAACACCGGGTCTGAAATCCATTTTCTTTTCCCTCCGCAATTTTTCGCTATACATTCAAATAATAATCCATTATATATCAAGGTGTCAAGCGGAATTGAAAAAAACCACCCAATGTTTTTTGACAGACGAACTGTAATTTTCCACTTGCAATAAATAATATATAGTGATATAATTATTATGTATTATTGTAATATGAGAGGAGATGTGTTTGAATGAAGGTTGTAATTCTTGCAGGCGGCTTTGGCACACGTATCAGCGAGGAAAGTCACCTCAAGCCAAAGCCCATGATTGAAATCGGCGGTATGCCTATTCTCTGGCACATAATGAAAACCTATTCTCACTTCGGTTTTAATGAGTTTATAATCTGCTGCGGCTATATGCAGCACTCGATAAAGGAATTTTTTGCGGACTATTTTCTGCACAGAAGCGATGTCACCTTTGACTTTTCAAGCGGCGGCGAAATGACGGTGCATAACAACTTTTCCGAGCCGTGGAAGGTAACACTTGTCGATACAGGGTTAAACACAATGACAGGCGGCAGAGTAAAGCGTGTGCAGAAGTATATAGGCGATGAACCCTTTATGCTCACCTATGGCGACGGTGTTGCCGATGTCGATATAAACAAGCTCATTGAATTTCATAAAGCAAGCGGCAGAATGGCAACATTAACCGCTATCCGCCTCAACCAGCGCTTCGGCGTAATTGATATTGATGAAGCTGATGCCGTAAGCGAATTCCGTGAAAAAACCGCACAGGATTCAGGCTTTATCAACGGCGGCTATATGGTGCTTGAGCCCGGAATTTTTGATTTGATTGAGGGCGACAACACCGTATTCGAAAAGTATCCGCTTGAGCAGGCTGCAAAAACAGGTCAGCTCGGTGCATATAAGCACGACGGCTTCTGGCAGTGTATGGATACCCTGCGTGACAAACAGCTTCTTGAAAAGCTCTGGGCGGAAAATTGCGCTCCTTGGAAACTGTGGTGATATGAATGCTTGATTTATCTTTTTATAAAAACAAGCGTGTGCTTGTTACAGGGCACACGGGCTTTAAGGGTGCGTGGCTGAGCCGTATTCTTGTCAATGCCGGTGCTGTTGTCACGGGCTATGCCCTTGATGCGCCGACTTCTCCGAGCCTTTTTGAAGCGGCAGATATTGCGGACGGAATGAATTCCGTTATCGGCGACATACGTGATTTTGATAAATTAAAGGCTGTGTTTGACGAATTTCAGCCCGAAATCGTTTTCCACCTTGCCGCACAGCCCATTGTTTTAACCTCCTACGAGCAGCCGAAATACACCTACGAAACAAATGTTATGGGTACGGTGAACGTGCTTGAGTGCGTAAGACATTGCGAAAGTGTCAGATCCGTGCTCAACGTTACAACGGACAAGGTTTACGAAAACAATGAAAGCGGCACACCTATGAAAGAGGGTGAGCCTCTTGACGGCTTTGACCCGTATTCCAACTCGAAATCCTGCTCGGAGCTGGTGACGCATAGCTATAAGCGCTCGTTTTTTGATAAAGCCGGTGTTGCTGTTTCAACCGCAAGGGCAGGCAATGTTATCGGCGGCGGAGATTTTGCGGACAACCGCATTATACCCGACTGTGTTCGTGCGGCTGTAAAAGGCGAGGCAATTGCCCTGCGAAATCCCAATTCCGTGCGACCCTATCAGCACGTTTTGGAGCCGCTTTACGTCTATCTTATGATAGCCGAGGCACAGTATAAGGATATTAAGTTTGCCGATTATTATAATGTCGGTCCCAATGAAACGGACTGCCTTACAACGGGTGAGCTTGCTTCCTGCTTCTGCGAAAGCTGGGGTGGTGGTCTTGGCTATACCGTGCTGAATAAAGAAGGCCCGCACGAGGCCAATTTCTTAAAGCTCGACTGTACCAAAATCAAAACTGTTTTTGGCTGGAGTCCTAAATGGAACGCAAAAACAGCCGTTGAAAAAACGGTGGAGTGGACTAAAAGCTGGGCTTCGGGCGAGGACTGTAAGCATAAGCTCGACCAACAGATAAACGAGTTTTTCAAAGGATAAACATTTTATGCAGAAAATGCAGAAAAAATTTGCAACGGATTTTATATGGAGCATCGCCGCATTGGTAACAATGAACGGCGTGCTTCAGATTTTTGTGTATCCGCTGCTCAACCGTCAACTTGGCGAAGCCGCCTTTGGAAACGTGCTGTATGTGCTCGGAATTGTGGCGGTTTTTGCGCCTTCTGTCGGCCTTGCGGCTAACAATATACGCCTTGTTGAAAGCAGAGAAAGACAGGTTTCAAACGGTGATTCTCTGCTTGCAATGCTACCCTTGCTTGCTGTTTCGGGCATAATATTTTTTGCAGTCTGCAACGGCTATTTTGTCGGAGTGTCCGATTATATTATGGCGGCGCTGCTGATAGTGCTGACAACCCTGCGCTATTACGGCGATGTCGAATACCGTATGACGCTCAATTATAAGGGATATTTTGTCTATTATCTTGTTCTTTCCCTTGGATATATTATCGGCGTGTTGCTTTATCCGCTTACCAAAAGCTGGCTTCTTTGCTTCCTTCTTGGCGAAGCGGCGGTGTGGCTTTTGCTTGTAGTTAAAGGGCACATATATAAGCCGCTGAAAAGAAGTGAGAATACTTTTGCTGTCAGCAAAAAGGTATTGGTGCTGGCGGCTTCGTATCTGCTTGTCAATATGGTATTAAACCTTGACAGAGTGCTGCTACAGCACCTTATTGATTCGTCAACCGTCACGGTTTATTATGTTGCATCGTTGCTCGGTAAAACGGCGGCGCTTCTTGTCGGCCCTCTTAACGGTGTTGTTATAGGTCACCTTACAAAGGGCAAAACAAAGCCGATAACAAAAAAGAGCTTTACTCTTGTGTCGCTTGTCGTGCTCCTTGTCGGTGCGGTGCTTTTTGCAGGCATCAGTATAGTTATGCCGGTTTTTGTAAAGCTGCTTTATCCCGATATTTATACTTCCGTTTTGTCTGTTTCAACGCTTGCCAATTTATCGCAGATTATCTGCTTTGCGTCAAGCTTGCTGCTTACAATTATGCTCACCTTCTGCAGCGAAAGGTGGCAGCTTGTAATTCAGCTTATCTATGCAATTGTTTTCCTTGGCTTAAGCGTATTGTTTACAAACAGCAACGGACTGCAGGGCTTCGTAACCGCAAGCCTTGCCGCAAACACTCTGCGCCTTGTGTTTACGGTAGGTGCAGGTCTGGCTATACTTATTAAAAAGGAAAAAACGGAGGCGAAAGCATAAAAATGAAATACGGCCGTCTTGTTTTTTCAAGGGAATTTGTTTCATCGTCAACCGTGTGTAACGTCGGCGATTTTGTTCAGACGCTTGCAATTGATTTATTGTATAAAGAAATGGGAATAGCAAAAGAGGATACGGTAGATATTCCGTTTCAGTCCCTTGCAAGCTACAAGGGTGAAAAGGTGCTTCTGCCTCTCAACGGCTATTTTTACTATAACCGTGAATACCCGTCCTTCCCCTTGTCCGAGGATATAACACCAGTTTTTTTGGGGCTTTATACTACTTCAAAGGAATACCTCAGGCACAACTCGTTCTGGAAGAATGCCGGTGTAATCGGCTGCCGTGACGAGGCAACATATGAGGCAGTAAAAAAGAACGGGTATGACGCATACCTTACGGGCTGTATGACCGTGCTTTTCCCCAAACGAGAAAAAGCACCCGAAAACGGCAAGGTGTTTATTGTGGACGCCCACCCGTCAATTGATGCGTATATACCCGAAGAGATAAAGAAAAATGCCGAATATGTCAGCCACGAAATAACGGTGAACGATGCCGAAAACGTTGAAACACTCATAAAGGAATGCGAGACGGCAACACGAAAGGTGTATGAAAGGTATTACAACGAGGCATCGTTGGTGATTACCTCACGGCTTCACTGTGCTTCGCCTTGTATGGCTATGGGTATACCCGTTATTCTGGTGCGTGACCGTTTTGACGAGCGCTACGGCTGGATTGACAGATACCTTCACCTCTATACTCCCGATGAATATGACAAAATCGACTGGAACCCTGAGCCCGTTGATATAGAGGACACAAAAAAAGAAATCAAGGCTATGGCAATTTCAATGATAAAGCAACAGCCTGATAAAATAAAACTCGAAAAAATACACTCATACTATATGTCCCGTGAGAGAAAGCCGCTTTCCGCTTCTTTAATGGTAAGGGGGTATCTGTGGCTGTCACGCTACGCTCCGTTTCTGGCGGATTTTATAAGAACGAAAATTCTTGTGCGTTTTACTATTGCGGGTAAAACAAAAAGTAAAGGTGAGGATAGAAAATGAAAGACGAAAAAACAGCAAGACAAGAAATACTCAAGGCGGTAGCGGATTACTGCGAAACCTACCACAACAATAAAAAGCCCTTTGAAGAGGGGCAGAGAATACCCTACGCTTCCCGTGTTTACGATAGTTCCGAAATGGTAAATCTCGTTGATTCTGCGCTTGAATTCTGGCTTACCGCCGGCAGATATACACAGCAGTTCGAAAAGGGTCTTGCAAAGTACCTCGGTGTACGTTTTTGCGCTCTTGTCAACTCCGGCTCAAGCGCAAACTTGCTTGCCTTTATGACACTCACTTCACCTCTGCTCGGTGAAAGAGCGGTTAAAAGAGGGGATGAGGTTATCACCGTTGCAGCAGGCTTCCCGACTACGGTTACGCCTGTAATTCAGTTCGGCGCAGTACCCGTTTTTGTAGATGTTACAATTCCGCATTATAACATTGATGTGACTAAACTGGAAGAAGCGTTAAGCGAAAAAACCAAGGCTGTAATGATTGCCCACACCCTCGGAAATCCCTTTGACATCAAGGCGGTAAAGGATTTCTGCGACAGACACAATCTTTGGCTGATTGAGGATAACTGCGACGCTCTCGGCTCAAAGTACACCCTTGACGGCAAAGAGGGCTTCACGGGCACCTTCGGCGATCTTGGCACCTCCAGCTTTTATCCGCCTCACCATATGACTATGGGCGAGGGTGGTGCGGTGTATACCGATAATCCCTTGCTTTCAAAAATTATGCATTCAATGCGTGACTGGGGCAGAGATTGCTCCTGTGCCTCGGGTCAGGATAACCTGTGCGGTCACCGCTTTGACGGCCAGTACGGTGAGCTGCCCTACGGCTACGACCATAAATACGTTTATTCCCATTTCGGCTACAACTTAAAGGCAACCGATTTGCAGGCGGCTGTCGGCTGTGCTCAGCTTGAAAAATTCCCGGGCTTTGTCGAAAGAAGAAAGCACAATTTTGGTCGGCTTCGTGCAGCGCTTGAAGGCGTTTCGGATAAGCTAATTCTGCCCGTTGCGTGCGAAAATTCTGATCCGAGCTGGTTCGGCTTCCTGCTTACCTGTAAAGACGGCGTTGACCGTAAAAAGGTAGTGCCTTATATCGAGAGCAAGGGCGTACAGACCCGTATGCTCTTTGCAGGTAACCTCACAAAGCACCCATGCTTTGACGAGATGCGTAAAATCGGCGAAGGCTACCGCATAGTTGGCAATCTTGAAAATACCGACAGAATAATGAACGATACCTTCTGGGTTGGTGTTTACCCCGGTATGACGGACGAAATGATTGACTATATGGCAAAAACTATAATCGAGGCTGTTAATTTATGAGAGCGGTTGTAACAGGCGCAAGCAGTATGATATCTTCATCCCTGATTCGTCTGCTTGTGTCAAACGGTCACGAGGTGTTTGCCCTTGTAAGACCAAACTCAAAAAAGCTTGACAATATAATAAAAAGCGACAGCGTTCACATTATCGAAGCGGACGTTTCTGATTTGCTTTCGGCAAAAATCAAAATTAGCTGTGACTGCGACGTGCTGTTTCACTTTGCGTGGGGCGGTACTGGCGGCGCAATGAGAAACAACGCTGAAATTCAGCAGAAAAATGTTCAGTATACGCTGGACGCTGTTGAACTTGCAAAAGAATTAAACTGCAAAGCCTTTGTCGGTGCAGGCTCACAGGCGGAATACGGCAGGGCAGTGGGTAAGCTAACACCCGATACACCTTGCAACCCCGAAAATGAGTACGGCAGGGCTAAATTGCAGGCAGGCGAAAAATCCCGACAACTAGCTAAAAACTACGGAATAAAGCACATCTGGCTTCGTGTTTTAAGTGTTTACGGCGTAGGCGATAATGATTTCACAATTACCGTTTCCTCGCTGAAAAAGCTGCTTAACGGTGAAACGGCTCAGTTTACTCCTGCCGAGCAATTGTGGGATTTTCTTTATTGCGACGATGCCGCAAATGCCTTCTACCTTTCAGCCTTGAACGGTAAAAACGGTGCTGTCTATACTCTCGGCAGCGGCGAAGCAAAGCCGCTTAAAGATTACATTGAAATTATGCAAAGACAAGCAGGCGGCGAAATAAAATTAGGCGCTTTGCCTTATAACGAAAATCAGGTTATGTACCTTTGTGCGGATATTTCTTCGCTTACCGCCGATACGGGCTTCAAGCCTCAGATCGGCTATGAGGAAGGAATAAGAAGAACAATCAATTGGTTAAAGGAAGTAAAGAGCAATGGATAAAAAGAAAATTTCCGTAATGATTCCGTGCTACAACGAAGAGGAAAACGCACGCCCGATTTACGAGGCGGTGAAAAACGAGCTTGAAACAAACTTGCCGCAGTACGATTACGAAATCCTCTTTATCGACAACAAATCAACGGACAACACAAGAAAAATCATCCGTGAAATATGCAAAGAGAATAAAAAGGTAAGGGCTATTTTTAACTGCCGCAATTTCGGTCAGTTCAACAGCCCCTATTACGGAATTATCAACACAAGCGGCGACTGCTGTATCACAATCTGCGCCGATTTTCAGGACCCCGTTGAGCTTATTCCGAAGTTTGTGCATGAATGGGAAAACGGCTACAAGGTTGTAATCGGTGTTAAGACACAGTCGAAGGAAAGCAAGCTGATGTATGCTCTGCGTTCAATCTATTACAAGGCTATTAAGAAAATGAGCAACGTTGAGCAGATTGAGCATTTTACAGGCTTCGGTCTTTACGACAATAGCTTTGTTAAAACTCTGCGTGAGCTTGATGACCCGCAGCCCTTTATCCGTGGCATTGTTGCCGAGCTCGGCCCCGAAAGAAAGGAAATCGAGTACACCCAGCCACAGCGCAGGGCAGGCAAAACCCACAACAATTTCTACAGCCTTTACGATGCGGCTATGCTTTCCTTCACTTCCTATACAAAAATCGGTCTGCGCCTTGCTGTTTTTGCAGGCGGTGCGTTTTCGCTGATAGGTTTTGTTATTGCTCTCATTTATCTTATATTAAAACTCGTCAAC
Source organism: Acutalibacteraceae bacterium (assembly GCA_045605425.1). Lineage (GTDB taxonomy): Bacteria > Bacillota > Clostridia > Oscillospirales > Acutalibacteraceae > UBA8612. The sequence goes on along the minus strand of JAZUQA010000002.1, from coordinate 102,665 downwards.
TGGTACCGTTTCCCTGCAGGCACAACCCCGATTCTTATCGGTGTTTTCCTTATGGGCTCAATCCAGATGTTCTTTATCGGTCTGCTTGGCGAATACATTATGAATATCAACAGCCGTGTTATGAAACGTCCCCTTGTTGTCGAGGAGGAGAGGCTTAATTTTGAGGAGGAAAACGAAAATGGAAACCCGTGAAGAAACCGTATTTAAAAACACGATATACAGAGGTAAAATTATAAACCTGCGTGTCGATATTGCAGGTCTGCCCGACGGCAGAGAGGCTGTGCGTGAATTTGTTGAGCACAACGGCGGCGTTACCGTTGCCGCATTAACTGACGATATGCAGCTCATTTTCGTCAGACAGTTCCGTTACCCATATATGGAAGAGGTGCTTGAGCTGCCGGCAGGCAAGCTCGAAAAAGGCGAAAATCCGCTTGAAGCAGGCAAGCGAGAGCTTGAAGAGGAAGGCGGAGTAAAAGCAGGACAGTTTTTCAGCCTTGGCGAGTTTTATCCCACCCCCGGCTATACAAACGAAATTATCTACCTCTACGCCGCCCGTGACCTCGTCAGCGTAGGACAGAACCTCGACGAGGACGAGTTCCTCAACGTCGAGTACATACCGCTTGCAGATGCAGTCGATATGGTGCTCACCAATCAGATAAAGGACGGTAAAACTCAGGCCGCAGTCCTCAAATTAGCCGCTCTTATCGAAAGAAAAGCGAAATAATGCAAACCCAGCGCACCATCCGTTGGCTTAACGACAAATATTACAACACAATGTAAAAGCCTGCCGCACGAAAATGCGACAGGCTTTTGGAGTTTACTATGATTGCATTATGATGTTTAACAGGTCTGAAATAGCGGTAAGCTTAATTTCGTCCTCGCCAACCTTTTCTAACAGCCTTATGGCTCTTTCCTTGAGCGACAGGTCTTTGGTGATAATGTCATCGTACATTTTTTCATAAAGAGCAATCAGCTTTTGGTTTGTGGCTTCTCTTGATTTAACAATAGTACCTAAAGCTCTTGCCTGCTCCTGCATTCCGACATCACCGGGTCCGATGGATTTTAGTTTACCGAGTTCGGTAACGGCATCGGTTAATACCGCTTGATTCACTGAAAGCTCTTCAATTTTCTGTAAAAGGTATTCTGCGGTAAGCTTAATTTCAAATGTTTGCTCAGTTGTATCAAACGAAGCTTCTGTGCCGTTTGCGTTTAAGTTAACAACTTTTTTATTTTCTGACATAATTCTGTCCTCCGATTCATTTTTCGGCGGACACGCAAGGCATATTGTGTTTTCGTTTATGAAGCGTGCCCTGCCGGTTTTGACTAAACCTTTTGCCCTTTTCGGATAGGTAGCCTCATATTGGTTGCCGTTTTCATCTACAACAATGATGTTTTTTTCTATGGGTGTCATCCCCTTTTGCAGAGAGAGTAAAGCTGTTTTTTGTTATGGGTGCCGTCCCCGTTTAATAATAGAACATTTTGTTGTTGACTGTCAATACTTTTTCGGTTAGAATAACAGTAGTGAAAAGGGTGATTTTTTTGAGTCCGTTATATACAAAAGCTATTAATAATGCAGTTGCAAGCGTTGAAATGGAAGGCTTTGCGGTTACAGATGAGTAAGGCTCTGTGTGAAAAACTGCTTGATAAAACAATTACCTTTGAAGAGTATTTGGAGGCTGTCAAAAAATCACAGGGGATAGCGTAAACAGTTTATGACAGACATAATGCGGAAAGAATCCACCAAATTGTAACGAAAAACCAACCGATTAAAAAATTACGATTACTATAACACAGTGCAAACGGACAGCAACCGTAACAGGTTACTGTCCGTTTACAATTATTATTGACCAAAGATAAAAAGTGTGTTATAGTTAATGTGTCACACAAACTTAATATGACATCCATAAGGGTTGGTGTTTTTATTTTGGTAAAAACACGACTCTGTTTTCGCTACTCTTATGGTTGTCGAAAGTTTGTGTGACAGCAACTTGAGTTCGTGTTTTTCGGTGCACGTAGCTTCGGTTGCGTGCACTTTTTTGTTTTGAGGTGAGTGAGTATGGAAAAGCCGTTTACCATAAGCTTTTTCGGAGAAAGTCATATTGAATCGTTTGCAGAAATGGCAGAGTTAGAGGATAAAATCGGTAAATATCTTTCTTTCGCCTTGGAGGGAGAAGAGAACGCAATTTTATTGATGACGAATTATGACGGCAACGTGTTTGATTTGGTTGCCTTCGCTGCGGCAGACTGGTTAAGGCTGACAAAGAAAAAAACAAACTTTAGTATTGGTTTACTTGCTGAAAAATCTTTCGCTGAACGAGAATACGAAGAAACGGCAAAGTGGTTTGAATTTGACGGACAGTTTACTATGAGGGAAGGCTATACCAACGACTACATTACCCGTGCAAAAGCATTGGCAGATGTTGCGGACAGAATAGTATGCTATGTAAATGAGAACACGAATGATAGGGTTGCCCAAGCGTTTGATTATGCTGTACAACAGAATAAAAAAATTATAAATTTCGGAAATAAACAAGTGAAAAATAACAACACCGCAGGTTGAGTGAAAATGCTCAATCTGCGGTGTTGAATTGTTTTCTTATTCCTCGCTGAACATATCTTTGCCGACTTCGCACAGGGGACAGACAAAATCCTCGGGTAAATCCTCAAACTTTGTGCCGGGGGCTATACCGCCCTCGGGGTAACCCTTTTCCTCGTCGTAAACCCAACCGCATACGTCACAAACATATTTCATTGTGCAAAAACTCCTTTGTAATAAACTGTATCAGTAGTTTATTACTCTCAGCTCAAAATATGCCTGCGGATGTGCGCAAACGGGACATTTTTCGGGTGCAGAATCGCTGTCAACAATGTGACCGCAGTTGCGGCAGATCCATACTGTCTTGACGTTCTTCTTGAAAACCTCATCCTTCTCGATGTTTTCAAGGAGCTTGAGGTATCTTTCCTCGTGCTCTTTTTCAATTGCGGCTACGCCCTCAAAAAGGTCGGCAATCTGGTCAAAGCCCTCTTCTCTTGCTTCTCTTGCCATACGGGCATACATCTCTGTCCATTCCTCGTTTTCGCCTGCTGCTGCAACCTTGAGGTTTTCCTCTGTCGTGCCGATACCGCTCAGGAGCTTGAACCAGATTTTTGCGTGCTCTTTTTCGTTGTTTGCGGTTTCGAGGAAGAGTGCGGAAATCTGCTCGTAGCCGTCCTTCTTTGCCTTGGAAGCAAAGTATGTATATTTGTTGCGTGCCATGCTTTCGCCTGCAAACGCTTCCATAAGATTCTTTTCGGTCTTTGTACCCTTGAGGTTTGACATAATTTTAACTCTCCTTTTGTGTATATTGTTTGATTTGAAGCGATAATTTACGCTTCTTGTATGTAATATAACATATTTGTTAAAATTTGTAAACAGAAAATTAAGAGATAAAATATTAATTGAAATATAAATATTTATGTGCTATAATCTAGATCGTATAATTAGGTTAATAGCGTTTTAAGGAGATAAAAATATGGGCAGAATGATAGTTATAGAGGGTCTTGACGGCAGCGGAAAATCCACGCAGATTGAGTTGCTCAAGAAATATTTTCAGCAGGTTGGCTGCTCATATAAGCAGATAAAGCTGCCCGATTATGAAGACCCGTCGAGCACGCTTGTGCGTATGTACCTTGGCGGTGCCTTCGGCAAAAAGCCCGAGGATGTAGGCGCCTTTGCGGCTTCCGCTTTCTTTGCCGTTGACCGTTTTGCCAGCTTCAAGCAGCACTGGCAGGCTGATTACGACGGCGGCAGATTAATCCTTGCCGACCGCTACACAACCTCAAATGCCTATCACCAGCTTGAAAAAATGCCAAAGGACAAGTGGGACGAATATCTCGCCTGGCTTGAGGATTTTGAATATGTAAAGCTCGGCATACCAAAGCCCGATTTCGTGGTTTACCTCGATATGCCTATTGATGTTTCGCAGAAGCTCATGTCCTTGCGCAGCGAAAAAACAGGAGAGAAAAAGGATGTCCACGAGGCGGATGTTGAATATCTTTACCGCTGCCGTGAGGCTGCTATGTATGCCGCAGAAAAAATGGGCTGGACGGTTATTACCTGCGCCGAAAACGGCGAGCCCTACAGCATTGCTGAAATTCACGAAATGATAGTCAAGGCTTTGCCTCAGGAGTTTATTTATGCTTGATTTTCACCCGATAACATTGGCGGACAAGCCCCGTGCGGACGAGATTCTTCTCAAAGCCGCAAATATGGGCTGCGAATACTGCTTCGGCACGCTGTTTATTTGGAGAAATATTTATAAAACACAAATTGCCTTTCATGGCTCAATGCTCACCGCAAAGTACGTCACCGAGGACGGCATTTGCTATTGCTGTCCCGTTGGTGAGGGCGATTTTGCCGAAATGGTGGAGCTTATAGTTAAAGATGCAAAAAAAGATGGCAACCGCACCGTAATTCTGGGATGCTCAGCCGAGGATAAGGCGAAAATTGAAAGCCTTTTCCCCGATAAATTCACCTTTACCGCTGATGACAGCCGCTTTGATTATATCTACTCCGCCGAAAAGCTTGCCACGCTTTCGGGCAAGAAGCTGCACGGAAAGCGCAACCATATTTCCGCCTTTGTGCGCAACAATCCCGACTGGACTTTTGAAGAAATAACCAATGAAAACCTTGGCCAATGTGCCGCTATGAATGAACGCTGGCTTATGCTTAACGAGTATAAGGACGAGGTTGCAATTTCTGCCGAGCACAATGCCCTTAATGAAGCCATAGCCCATTATGAGGAGCTGGGCTTGTGGGGCGGTCTTATCCGTGCAGGCGGTGAGATTGTTGCCTTCTCCTTTGGCGAAAGGCTCAACGATAAGGTGTTCTGTACCCATTTTGAAAAGGCTTACGCCACCGTGCAGGGTGCTTACCCGATAATCAACCGTGAAATGGCGGTAAGGCTTAAGGGTGAATACGAGCTTATCAACAGGGAAGAGGACACGGGTGCACCCGGCTTGCGCAAGGCGAAGCAGTCCTACTACCCCGAAATATGGCTCGAAAAATTCAGCGCAGAGTGTGATTGATTTTGGTGAAGTTTGAAAACGAAAAAATACGCAGTCAGGCAGTCTGTCTTTGGAAAGAGGCATTCGGCGACAGCGAAGAATATATAAACTTTTTTCTTGATACACATAAGGGCTGTACCTTTGTGCCGCTTACCGATAACGGCGAGCTTGTCAGCGCACTTTACCTGATTGACGGCACTCTTTGCGGTATAAACGGCTTTTACCTTTTTGCCGCCGCAACCTTTAAGGAGCACCGCTCAAAGGGATATATGGCAAGGCTTTTAAAGCTCGCAGAAGAAACGGCAAAGCAGAAAAACAAGAGCTTTATTGCTCTTGTCCCTGCCGAAAAAAGCCTTTTTGATTATTACTCACGCTTTGGCTACAAAACAGCCTTTTACGCAAAAAAGCAGTCAAAAAACCTGACTGTACCTAAAGCGGAAAACCGCTTTGTATGGTGTAATGAGCATATAGATTACATCCATGCCGAGCACGCAGAATACGGCACGGATATTTTGGAAAAGGACGGCGAAATATATTCCGTTTTCGGCGGTGAATATATAAAAGTGCCGTGCGAAAGAAATGAAGAATACCGCTACGGTATGCTTCTTGAGCTGGATGAAAAATCACAGAAGCTCACACAGCTTAATTCATATATAGGCTTAACTCTTGAATAAAGGAGAGAGAAAAATGATTTATGTATTTTTTGCCGAAGGCTTTGAAGAAGTTGAGGCGCTTGCAACGGTCGATGTTCTTCGCCGTGCAGGGCTTGAGGTTAAAACAGTCGGCGTTACGGGCAAAACCGTCAGCGGTTCACACGGCGTCCCGATAGTCTGCGACTGTGAAATAAGTGAAATTACACCCGATGAGAGTATTCAGGCGGTTGTGCTTCCGGGCGGTATGCCGGGCACAACAAATCTTGAAAAATCAGCAGAGGTCAACGCCTTTATTGACTATGCTAATGAGAATGGTAAATATATCTGCGCTATCTGTGCAGCACCGAGCATACTCGGCAAAAAGGGTCTGCTCGAAGGCAAGGAGGCAATCTGCTTCCCCGGCTTTGAGGAATACCTCTACGGCGCTTGCATTTCTGAAAACAGTGTTGTTGCCGACGGTAAGATTATCACCGCAAAGGCCTGCGGAGTTGCGCTTAAATTCGGCAAGGTCATAGCCGAACAGTTTATCGGAAAAGAAAAAGCAGAAAAGCTTTGGGAGTCGCTTTACAATGATTAATGATATCAGACCCGAAAAAGCGGCACTGCGAAACGCCGCAATAGAGTGGAGAAAGTCGCTTTCACGCTCTGAAAAGCAGAGGATGGATTTTAAAATCCAGAGCAAGGTTATGAATCTCTGGAAATTCCGTGAGGTTTCAACCGTTTTGCTCTACTGTGCAAAGCCAGTTGAAATCGACACAAAGCTGCTTATTGAGCGTGCGTCTGCGCTTGGCAAAACCGTTGCCGTGCCCCGTTGCGTGCCCGGCACGAGAGAGATGGATTTTTACGTAATCACAAGCTTTGACGACCTTGAAGCAGGTGCCTTCGGCGTGCTTGAGCCGATACCCGAAAGGTGCAGAAAGCTTAACGATTTTACGTCTAGTGTCTGCATTGTGCCTGCTCTTGTTTACGATAAGCAGGGCTTTCGCCTCGGCTACGGTAAGGGCTATTACGACCGCTTTCTTTCCGGCTACAAGGGCAATTGCATAGGTCTTGCCTACTCGGATTGGGTAAAGGAAAGCCTGCCGCACGGAAAATTTGACCGTAAGGTGGATATAATAGTAACTGAAAAAGATAACTATTTTTGTTGACAGGAGTTACATAAATGGACGACAAAAAGAAATTTGAAATTGAATTTGACGACGATTTTGATGCGTGGCTTGCAAAGCACGACGAGGAAAAGGCAAAAGCCGCACCTCCCGTGCCCGTTGCAAAAAGAAACGTTGAGCCTGCTAAGCCCGTTGAAAAGCCGCAGGAGGTTTCCTCAGGCGGTTCCGTTGCCGATATTCCCGTAAGCAGACGGGAAACGGTAAAAAACTTCAAGCTTAATATTGATGAATCTATTCTCGACGAGCCCGTTGCAGCCGAGCCCGAAAAGCCGAAGAACAAGGCAATTTATTTTGCTGCCCGTCAGCCCAGCAAGGCACAGCTTGAGCACAGACGTGCTCAGGAGGAGGCAAGACAGCAGCGCCAGAAGCAGGAAAAACAGCAGCGTGCAAAACAGCGCAAGAAGGAATCCGAACAGGTTGTGCGCCTTCGCTTTGCGCTTGTGTGCATTATTGTTGTGCTCTCATCCGTACTTGCCTCAATGTACTGCATTTCCTGCATAAACGATGTCCTTGCCCTCAGCCGTGACGATGAGCTTGTAACGGTTGAAATCGAAAAGGATGCCGACTACAAGGAAATCATTGATGTTTTAGGCGATAACGGTCTTGTCAAGCACGAGTGGTTCTGTAAGCTGATGACGAAGTTCAGACACTTTGATGAGAAAAGCTACATCAACGGTATCCACTATCTCACAGCCGATATGGGCGTTGAGGGTATGCTCACCGCAATGCAGGAAAACAGAACCTCGGGCGAAACAATCCGACTTTCCTTCCCCGAAGGCTGGACAATTCCGCAGATTATCGAAAAGCTTGCTGCTAACGATGTCTGCCCCGAAGAATACCTTTACGATGCACTTGCCAAGGTTGAGTTTGACTATGGCTTTGTCAGTACAATTCCAAATGACGGCTCAAGAGCCTATTATCTTGAGGGCTATATGTTCCCCGATACCTATGATTTCTTCGTCAGCGATAAGGCAGGCGGTATAGGCGAAAACCCCAACAGCGTTATACGTAAATTCCTTGCAAACTACGAAACAAAATGGAGCGAAGTATACGAGAAGCGTGCACAGGAGCTCGGCTACACAATGGACGAGATTATTATAATCGCTTCAATCATTCAGAAGGAAGCTGCCGACCAGAGCCAGATGGCGGATGTTTCTTCTGTTATCCACAATCGTCTTAACAACCGTTCCTCTTACCCGACACTCGGCTGTGACTCCACCAAGAAATATGTCACAAACTACCTTGCCAAGGAGCTCGGTGCGGCAAAGGCTAACACATATATGAGCGGTTACGACACCAACAGCACACGTGCAGGTTTGCCCACAGGCCCCATCTGTAACCCCGGTGCTGCTGCTATTGAAGCCGCACTCAACCCATCCGACACAAATTATTTCTATTTCTGCCACAACGAAAAGGGCAAGATTTACCTTGCCTCAACCTACAGCCAGTTCCAGGCGAACTGGGCACAGGTACTCAAAGACAACGAAGGATAATTTTTATTATGTTTAAACCCGAACTTTTATCTCCGGCGGGCGATATGGAACGCCTTGAAGCCGCCGTTATGTACGGTGCAGATGCTGTCTATCTCGGCTCAACAAGCCTTGGTATGCGTGCCGCACCGCAGAATTTTAACCCCGAACAGCTTAAAAGCGCAGTCGAGCTTTGCCACGGCAAGGGCATAAAGGTTTACCAGACCTGTAATGTCCTTGCCCACAATACCGACCTTGAAAAGCTCCCCGAGATTATCGAGGGAGCGGTTGAGGCAAAGGTTGACGCAATGATAATTTCCGATATGGGCGTGCTTTCAATCGTGAAAAAACTCGCACCCCAAATGGAAATTCATATTTCAACGCAGACGGGGTTAGTCAACCACGCCGCTGCCAACGCAATGTACGATATGGGTGCAAAGCGTGTTGTGCTTGCCCGTGAGCTTTCGCTTGAAGAGGTTGCCGAAATCAGGGCAAAGACGCCGTCCGACCTTGAAATTGAATGCTTTGTCCACGGCGCAATGTGCGTTTCGTTTTCGGGCAGATGCCTGCTTTCCAACTACTTCCTCGGCAGAGACTCCAACAGGGGAGAGTGTGCACAGCCCTGCCGTTGGAAATATGCCATTATGGAGGAAAAACGTCCCGGCTTCTATCTGCCGATAGGAGAGGACCACAGCGGTACATATATTATGAACGCCCGTGATATGTGTATGATTGAGCATATCCCCGAAATGGTAAAGGCAGGTATAAGCTCGTTTAAAATTGAGGGCAGGGCAAAATCATCCTACTATACAGCGGTTGTCACAAACGCCTACAGGGCGGCAATTGACGGCTATCTTAAGAATCCCACAGATGATTATAAGCCCGAGCAGTGGATGATAGACGAAACCCGTAAGGTCAGCCACAGAGAGTATTGCACGGGCTTCTTCTTCGGCGACCCGAAGGACGATGCACAGATTTATTATGAGGGCACATACCGCCGCAACTGGAACGTTATGGCGGAAATCAATTCCTGCGAAAACGGCAGGGCTTATGTAACCCAGCGCAACCGCTTCTTTGAGGGTGACGAGCTTGAAATTATGGTTTCGGGCAGTCAGCCGCTTAAAATAAAGGTTGAAGACCTGCAGAACGAAAAGGGTGAGCATATAGACGTTGCACCTCACCCGATGATGAAATGCAGCTTTAAGTGTGATACCCCCGTGCATTCGGGCGCACTTGTAAGAAAAGAAGCAGAGGAATAATCGTTATGAATGAATGGAAAGAAATTACAACACAGTCCGACATTAATGTACTGATGACTGTATACGGCGGTTTTCACGACAGTTGTATTTTCAGTGTCAACTATTTTTCAGGTTCTTTTACAGATGAAGACGGTGTTATGAGAAACGGTACAGAGCAAGAGAAAATACTATATCTTTCGTTGAACAGTCAGTCTGCAAAGGAGACACTTGAATTGCGTTTCAGCGGTGTCAGAGCTTTCGGCATTGTCGGCTGGCAGGAAGGCTGTTTCTGTGATATCAGCAGTTGTTATCTGAAACTTGATAAAGAAAAAGGCCTTGTTATATGGGCAGACAGCGAGGATTTTTCGCCCGAAGCATCCGTAAAGCCGATGAATCCCGAATGTTCATATATTATTGCCTCAAATCTTGAATGGGCATTGAGATAATAAAACAACGCAGGTGTTTCTTTGTGAAGCACCTGCGTCAGTTATTTTTCTCCTCTTTTATGCTTATTTGCCAGCCCTTGCGCTATTGCGGGGAAGGTGTTGTCCGTGTTGTTTGTCGGTTGAACGTTGCACCTGCCGTATTTGTTCACCATATCAAATGCATCGTCCTCAATCTGACAGTCGGACAGCTTTGCTTTCTTTTCTTCAATGTTATAATCCTTCATTTATTATCACCCTTATCTATTATTTTGAATTAGGGCGTTAATATCCCTTGGATTTTATATACATTTGACATTGAATTATTATACAGGATTATGTATAATGCGAAAATATAGAATGGAAATTGACAAATTGCAGTTTGTCGAGTTTAATAATTAGGAATTCGGAATGCGGAATTAGGAATTTGACGAGGTAATATTATGATTACATATTCGATAATTATGTTTTTGACAGCAACACTTTTTGTTGTGATAGGTGTTGCAATATATCGGGGAAAAACTAATTTGATTCATGATTATCATCAAACAAACGTTACCGATAAATCCGCATATGGAAAATCTTTCGGAAAAGCTATGTTTGTTATCTCAACGGCACTTTTGCTCAGCGGAATAGTAAGTCTGCTGGGAGATTCGGAAAAGATTACATTGGTTGCGGTTGCAGTATTAATTGTTGGATTAATAATCGGATTTATTTGCATTTTTTGCGTGCAGAAAAAATATAATAACGGTGTTTTCTGATTGACAAATTCCAAATTGAAAACAAAGGTGGTACAACAATGTCCGACAAAACCGAAAAGAAAGGTCTCAACGTCAGTGTAAAATCCTTTGCCGGTGCAATTGCGGTTATACTTGCGCTGATGATTTTTACATACGCTTTAACCTTTTTCATTCCGGGCGGCGAATATGCACGTACGCTTGATGCTGCAGGCAATACAATAATTGATGCCGAGGGCGGTTTCAGCTATGTTGACGGCGGTCTGCCCGTGTGGAAGTGGCTGCTTTCTCCTGTGCTTGTGCTGGGCGCTGACGGCGGCGGTATGATGATAGCAATTATTGCTTTCCTGCTTGTCATCGGCGGCGTTTTCAACAGCCTTGATGCCGACGGGCTTATGAAATATATGCTCGATAAAATTGTCTATCACTTCGGCGGTGCACGCTATAAGCTGATGGCTGTCGTAATGTTTTTCTTTATGGGTATGGGTGCCTTCATCGGCTCGTTTGAAGAGTGTATTCCCCTTGTACCTATCGTTGTTTCGCTTGCCGTAAGCCTTGGTTGGGACGTTATGACGGGTATGGCTATGAGCCTGCTTGCAGTCGGCTGCGGCTTTGCTTCGGGTGTGTGTAACCCGTTTACAGTCGGCGTGGCACAGAGTCTGGCAGGTCTGCCTATGTTTTCGGGCATATGGCTTCGTCTTGTCAGTTTCGTTGTGATTTATGCTATCCTTTTTGTCTTCACTTTCAGACACGCCAAAAAGGTTTCGGTAAATACCTCTGCAGAAATCAGTAAAATCCCCTTTACTCCCGATAAAAAGATGGATAAGGGTCTTATCAGCTTTGCTTCAATTGTCGGCTTGTGTATGCTGCTTGTCTTGTGCTCGGGCTTTATCACCGCATTGCAGGATTATACAATGGTTATCGTTGCCGTAATGTTCCTCATTGCAGGCATTACCGCTGTGCTCGTTTCGGGTATGAAGGGCAAGGACCTGGGCAAATATTTCGGTAAGGGCGTTGTTGGTATTCTGCCTGCCGTGCTTATGCTTCTTCTGGCAAGCTCAATCAAGTATATCCTTACGGAAGCCAAAATTCTTGACACAATTCTTTATTGGGCTGTTGAAGCTGCAAGCGGTATGCCCACTTGGATGATTATTCTTTTTGTCTATCTCATAGTGCTTGTAATGAATTTCTTTATCAGCTCGGGCTCGGCAAAGGCTTTTCTTCTCATTCCGCTTATCGTGCCTATGGCTCAGCTTTTCGGAATTGAAGCGCAGCTTTGCGTTATGGCTTTTGCTTTTGGTGACGGTTTCTCAAATGTTTTCTATCCCACAAATGCCGCTTTGCTTATTGCTCTGGGCTTAACTGATGTCAGCTACGGCAAATGGGTAAAATTCTCGTGGAAATTCCAGGCGGTCAACCTGCTCGTAACAAGCGGTTTGCTGCTGTTTGGACTGGCGATAGGGTACTGTTAAATTACAGTTTGTCGGGGACAAACTGTAAATGAAAAATGAATAATGAATAATGAAGTCGCTTACGCTGATGAATAATGAATAATTAAGGAAGGGCTACGCCCACAATTATTCATTATTCAATATTCATCATTCATTATTCATTTATTATTCCTCAAACCTCTCTTTCAGCTTCTCCAGCACCCGTTTTTCAATTCTCGACACATATGAACGCGATATTCCCAGCCGCTGTGCAACCTCCCGTTGTGTCAGCGGCTTTTTATTGTACAGTCCGTACCGCAGCACGATTATTGTTTTTTCGGTTTCGCTTGTAAGCTCTTCCACGAAGCCGTAAAGCTGTCTTGTCTTTTCGTTCAGGTCAATGTCATCGGCTATCGTGTCGTCCTCGTATATCACGTCGCTGAAGGTTAGGGGATTGCCCTCGCTGTCGGTGTCGATAGGCTCGCTCATTGAAATATCCTGTGAGTTTTTTCGGCTGCTTCTCATATACATAAGTACCTCGTTTTCAATACACCGTGCAGCGTACGTTGCAAGCCGTACGTTCTTTTCATAGTCAAACGAATTCACCGCCTTGATAAGTCCTATAGTGCCGATTGAAATTAAGTCCTCACTGTCTGCTGTTAGTGAATAATACTTTTTTGTTACGTGTGCCACAAGGCGCAAATTGTGCTCAATAAGCGTTTTGCGTGCCTGCTCGTCGCCGCTTTTCATTTTGTCGAAGCACTCTCTTTCACGCTTTGCCGAAAGTGGCTTGGGAAAGGAATTTGCGTTTTGCAGATGAAGCGTGAAGTACATAAGGTTTGAAAGTATCGTCTGTAAAAGTTCAGCTAACATAGTATTTTCTCCGTTTCAAATTACAGTTTGTCGAACAAATGAAAGATGTTGTTGCATATGCCTCCCTCTGACGAGGGAGGTGGGTTTTGCGTAAGCAAAACTCGGAGGGAGAGAAATAAAATATTGAAACAGCATTATTATTCATCTCTCCCTCAGTCAAAATCGCAAGCGATTTCGACAGCTCCCTCGTCAGAGGGAGCCAAACATAACGACATCAAAACATCCCGACAAACTATAATTTATCAATATGCCGTTGAATACTCTTTTTTGCTTGTACGGAAATAAAATTTTTATTATAACTCAATTTTTATTTCCCCTTGAATTGTTATAACAATTGTGTTATAATAGCTAAAAATATTAATCGGGAGGTATGATTTTTGGCTAAAAAAGATACTGTAACCGAGCCTGTTCAGTACGATGAAGGCTTTTACGCCAAGCAGAACAGACGATATGTAGGTACTAAAGAAACCGTGGGCTATGTCATTTTCGATATGGCTCAGAGTTTCAACATAAATTCCTACTCCGAACGCTTTATCACAACAATTTTCAAGATGGATCTGGGCTTGCAGGCTGTTGCAAACCTTATCAACAGTATATGGGACGTTGTCAACGACACTTTCTCCGGCGCAATCGTCGATAAAACCCGTACACGTTGGGGTAAGTTCAAGCCCTATCTCATTGTTCTCGGTATTCCGGGTACAATTGCAACCTGTCTTTATTGGCTGATGCCTGCTATTTTCCCGAGTGCAAGTGCTACCTCAATGGCAAAGTTCTTCTTCTATCTTGTGCTTGCCATTCTTCGTGAAACCGGCGGTACCTTCCGTGGCTTTGCACAGACTGGTATGCTGGCAACAATCACGCCAAACCCGATTGAACGAACAAGGCTTATTACTCAGGCACAGTTCTTCTCCGGTTTCCTGGGTGAAAACCTGCCGCAGCAGATAATGGACCTTGTGCTTGACCTTATCGGTAACCAGATTATCGCCAAGGGCAATTTCGAGGGCGCTTACAGAGGCGTGTTTATGGGTATGGGTGTGTTCACCTCACTCGTAAGCGGTATTGCTGCGCTGTGGTTTGCCACAATGGCAAAAGAGCGTGTTATGCAGTCGATTGAAACCCCGAGTATCAAAGAGGGTATCAAATCAATTGTCAATAACAAACCCATTCTTCTTCTTACTTTGTCCGATACGCTCAGCAGCTTCTCACTCTTCAGCGGAAGTAAGAAGGACTACTTTATCGACGTTCTCAACTTTGCAAGTTTGGGTAACATTGTCGGTATCCCCGGCTCCATTGTTCACCCGTTCTCATATGCTCTTGTTCCGTGGTTCCGCAAGAAGTTCTCAACCCGAGCCCTTGCAATTCTCGGAAAGTACAGTATTGATATTACATACATTCCCGTCTTCCTTATCGGCTGTATAGGCGGTAAGAAGAACGGTCTGTATAAGAAGGTTATTCCCATGGGTATAGCCCTTGCGCTTCAGGAAACCTTCTATATGTTCTTCTACGGTGTCCGTCACGTTATCCCCAGCGAAATGTACAACGAGGCTATGGACTACTGTGAATGGAAGAACGGTTACCGTACAGAGGCTATGACTTCTGCGGCAAAGGGTCTTGCTCAGAAGCTCTCCGGTACCTTCAGCAACTTCCTTAAGACGCTCTTTAAAAAGTGGATCGGTTACGATATTAACGCTTACGCCAGCGGCTCCGCCCAAACGGACGATACAAAGTTCTGGCTGTTTGCAATGTGTACCGTTCTTCCCCTTGTTACAACTACATTCGGTATCATTCCGCTTCTCTTCTACGACCTTGCAGGTAAGAAGAGGGATAAGATGTACGAGGAGCTTCTTGCCCGCCGTGCAATGATGGCCTCCGAGGTCACAACAGGTGATGTTGATGCACTTGATAAGGTTAAGGCACAGCAGAAGTCCATTAATAAGACTGATGCTGACCTCAAATAATCTTAATTAATTACATTTATATATTAAAGGGAGTAATGAAAAAATGAAACGTATCCTCACGGGTGCTGCCGTTTCGCTTGCCGCAATGGCCGGTCTTTCGGTACAGTCATTTGCCGCTACGGTTGATTTGCCGCCGGTGTTTGACAGTATTTCGCCGATACTTGAAATTTTCCTTAAAATAGTTGAAGTGCTTGCAAAAGTGATAAGTTTCTTCAGCTGAGTTAAAATTCCATTTTAAGAATTAAAGTGCGCTTACAATAACGCCGCCGAGTCGCAAGGCAGTATTTCTTTAAAATGTGAATTTTAAATAATGCGTCAAACTCCACAGATATGCGTCAGCATTATCTGTGGAGTTTTTCTTTTCTTGCATCTTAAATTTTCATTTTAAAGTGCTTCGCAGTTTCGTAAGAGAATAAAATTTCTTGTATCGAAGCCAAAACCGCAGCAAGGCTGTCGTCTTGCGAGGCTTTTGTCAAAGATACGGGGGATTTTTCTCGAGAAACAAATACTTCCACGACTCGGCGGCGAATGTGCAGGCGCACTTTTTCTTTGCAGAAAATCTGAAAAAGAATAAAGCCCGATTTTGTTGCAAATATAACTAATTTTTAATAAAAAAATTAATTTTTTATTGCTTATTGCCTTGATTTAGCGGAAACCTTGTGATATAATCGCAATGTATAATAGTGTAATAATATAACTATAATTATCTGCGCTATTATTTTGTACATACATTAAGGCATTTTTGAACGAAAATCCACAAACAAAAAACGGAGGTATTTTTTATGAAAAAAATGAAAAAGCTTCTGTGTATGCTCCTTGCTTTTGTCATTATGGCAAGCTCAACGGCTGTCGGTGCATCAGCATACGAGTCTTACACGCAGCCCGCAGGCTACAACAGCCTCGGTAAGCCCGTTTACAGCTATGAGCAGTCCTGCTCAATGCTTCTTGACTGGCTTGACGCACTTCTCTACGAAATGAATATCAATGAAGAAATTGATATCGTCGTAGCGAAAATCAAACTTAACCTCACATCTATCAACAATACATACAACTCACTTGTAGAGTTGATGGATATGAGCCTTGTCGGCTTTGCTGATTTCCTCAGCCTTCTCGGCGAGGTTACAGACCTCAGCGTTGACGCTATCAGAGAGCCGAGAAGAGCTTCCTCAATGGGTGCTACAGACGGTACAAAGGACTCCATTGTTTTCTATGCTCTTCTTCAGTTCCTGTATGACAATGCTCCCATCCTTGAAAAGCTTGTCAACACAACGCTTGATATGGGTCTTCTTCCCACCTTCCTTTCTGCAGAAGATTATCCCTATCTCTTTGACCTTCCCAATTTCCTTAAGGAAATGATTTACACTGCTCTGTACAACAGCTTCTTCAAGGCTGAGTCCGAGCCCGAAATCAGCAAGGTTTCCGAAATCGGTCTTACTCTTGATGATTTCACAATCGACGGTGTTATTCAGGATCTTGTTGATTCACTCCTTATCGGCGATTACAACGTTTCAACACAGTCATATACCGGTCTTCTTCCCAGCATGAAGGGCAAGACCTCCATCACAAACGGTTCGTCCTATGACTTTATTCAGAACGCTATCGATGCCCTTATGGCCGATATCCTTGTTCCCACACTTGACGAGACTCTTGTTGATACTCTCAGCATTGAAACAAGCCCCGAATGGCCTAACGGTAATCCCGACGCTCCCGGCCTTCTTCCCACAATCGTCGGTGTTATGAACGATATGATAGGCCTCGGCTACGACTACGACCCCGAGGAGTATCCGGTTATCGAGCTTCATAACCTTGCTACATGGCTTCTTGTCGGTGAAGAAAAGGTTAACGAAACAACAGGCGAGATTTATAAGGAGCCTGCTGCTCTTTACGATATTATCGCTTTCACATCACACGGTCTTGACATCAACGATAAGCTCTACGAGACTCTCAGCTCTCTTCTCAGAGACCTCGGCCCCGGTCTTATCCAGATGATCTTCCCGGATGATTTCCCCGAGGATTACGAGTTTGAAGACCTTACAGGCACATCAACAGATGAGTTTATCTCCTACATTGTCAAGCTCATAATTCCGCTTGTTCTTCCCGAGGTTCGCTTCCTTCCCGATTGCGACACAGTTCAGGAATGCCTTACATATATACTTATCAGCCTTGTTATCGATATTCTTCCCGAAAACGACTACTACGGCATGATTGAAAACGGCACTCTTGACCCCGAAGACGGCGCATGGATTGAGGTCGGTGTTGACTACCTTATTTACCTTGTCAACTCTATGATCGATGTCAATGTTCCCAAGGATGCAGACCTTGAGGGTCTTATTGATGCTCTTGCAACATGGGTTATCAACAACTACGGCTTTGTTGTTAATACACGCCAGGATCTTTCCAAGATGAACGGTTGGGAAAAGCTTGACAACATCCTCTTCTCAATCATTGATCCCACAATGGCAACTATCAACGTTCAGAACGGCAAGACCGTTTCCGAATCCCTCATCTACGATACAATCCTTGTAGGTGTTCAGGAATTCAATATCGAGAAGATTCTCAGCTTCATCGGTAAGAACGGTTCTCCCAACGCTGTTCTCAACAAGAGCCTTGTTGAATTCATTCTTGACCTTCTCGGCAATGTTCTTTCTGTTCTTATGAACGGCAAGGTTATCATCCCCGAGCGTGTAACACGCCTTGAAACACTCGTTGTAGGTGAAGGCGGTAAGGTTCTCGGCGAGTTCGTCAGAAACCTTCTTGAAGCTCTTTACACAGAGCGTGAATACAACTTCCCGACACTTATTCCGCTTATCGGTCAGCTTATCGGTCTGAGCGCAAACGACAACTACACAGTTTATGCTCCCACCGATTACCCCAACAAGTCCATCAATGACCTCAAGAAGCTTATGAATCAGTTCGTTCCTGATAACGGCGACCTTAAGTACTTTGAGGAAGGCTACTTCACAATCGGTGAAGAGGACTATGCACACCTCTACCAGTATGAAGAGTTTATGGACACATACGAGGACTGCCAGGCTCTCGTCGAACTGTACAACACAGCTCCTTACGAGGTAACCAGCCTTGAGATCAAGAATCTCCACTACAGACTCGGTTACTACTACGATAAGCTTACAGCAAGAAGTCAGCTTTGCAAGATTCAGCTCTTCCGTGAAATCGAATGGGCTACTAAGACAAACGCTTCCTCCAACGAGCAGGAAGACGGCACAAAGCTCTACACAGACAGAAGCTGGAGACTGTACCAGGAAGCTCTTACAAACGCACAGGCTGTTAACGCTTCCAGCACTGTAAAGCAATCCCAGATTTCCAAGGCAAGACAGGAGCTCTTCAAGGCTCAGAACGCTCTTAAGCCTTATGTCGGTCTTGCACGTTACGACCTTCTTGACTATATGATCAGTCTTGCACAGGAAATCCCCGAAGAGGATTACAAGCTCTACAAGACAGATACACTTGCAGTCTTCCAGGCAGCTTATGCAGCAGCCGTAAATCTTGACAGAGACTACGACCAGAACGACCAGGATATTGTCAGTGAGGCAGCTAACGACCTTCAGTTTGCTCTTGATAACCTTGCTCTCTGGGAGATTAACTATGAGCTTGGTGCTGATATCGTTATCGACTCCTCCGTTGCACAGGACGGTAACACCGTTCTCAAGTTCCGTGAGGCAAGCGGCGCAGCAGTAACAGATGTTTCTGCAACAGTCAACAACAACGCTGTAATCGGCGAGATGTACAAAGAAGGCGACTACTACTGCTGGGTTATCGAACCGGGTGCAGCACCTCTCTACTCAGTAATTACAGCAAGCATTTCCTTCACACAGCCTTCAACAGGTAAAACTTATAAGGCTCAGGCTTACACCTTCGTTTCCGCAGGTAAGGAAATTGTTATTGATGCAAACACCTGCCAGCCCGGCTATGTCAGAAACAGGTACACACTTTCCGTACACGGCATCAACGATACAAGTATCGCTAACATCACATACCACGTTGACCATAACGGCACAGATGCAGGCTATATGACATCTGTTCCCACAGGTATGATTTATGTTGATACAAGTGTTTACAACGACCTTTCACAGGTTCCCGGTCTGATGTTCACAATGACTAAGGATGCTTCCTCTTACGAGGCAGGCAACATCGGTAGCGGCAGCTTCTCCGCTGTCAATGTAGATGTTACATCCTCTGATGCAAGCATCACAGTTGATCCTTCCTCCTACAGCATGACTCTCTTCCAGACAGACGTTAAGAACTTCAAGTTTGCCGGTAAGCTTCCTGCTGCAGGTCAGTCAATCACAACCCTCATCACACCCACAGTTACTGCAACAGCAACAAACGGCGGTGCAACTGTTTCCTATCCTCAGTTCTACCTTCGAGTATATGCTTACGATAAGTCAGCTCTGCGTGCAACAGTAGCAGATGCTATCGCAGCCTGCCGTCAGGATTGGTTCTATTCCGGCGGTTGGGATATTTACAAGAGAGACCTTGAAGATGCAGTTTATGTTCTCAATAATCCGCTCGTAACTCAGGAGCAGATTAACGAGGCTAACGACAACCTTAAGGAAGCAGTAACCTTCCTTGAGTACAAGTCCGCAGACTATAAGGAACTCCACAAGCTTATCTCTGTTGCAAACTCCCTCAATCCCTACGATTATGAGGACTTCAGCTCCGTAACAGCTATCCTCAATAAGATTGATTACGATAAGGGCATGCTTGAGCAGTCACTTATCGACACAACTGTTGAAGAACTTAGAGCAGCTATGAATGCTCTTGTTCCTGCACAGGGCAAGATTTATATCCGCTGCTACGATAAGTCCGGTGCTCCCATCGTTGCCAACTCCGAAACAGAAGTTTCCGTTGTAGGCGAGGAAGGCACAGTTAATCTTATCAGCACAGACGTTATTTACGGTGACGTTGGTGAAAGAGTTCTTATCAATGTTCCCCAGATTATGGGTTACTCCTCAACAGACAAGCAGCAGCTTGTTACCATTACAAGTGAAGGTGTCGTTGTAGAGTTCTATTACACAGCAGACGAGTACACAGTCAGACTTAACGCTAACGGCGGTAAGGTTGACCAGGGTACAGTTACAGTAACCTACGGCCAGACTTATGCTGATCTTCCCGTTCCCACACGTAACGGTTACGTGTTTGCCGGCTGGTACACCAAGCTCACGGGCGGTATGAAGATTGACGAGAACACCAAGGTTACAACAAGCTACTATAAGAACCTCTACGCTCACTGGGAAGATGATTTGGGTACCGAATCCTCCGATATCACTGTAGATTCCACAGACACATCTGTTGAGTCCGGTGAAACAGTCAAGACAGAGCTTACAATCTTTGAAAAGATTATCGCTGCTCTTTCTCAGCTTATCGGTCTTCTCCTCTCCAATGTATTTGGTATCGGTTAATGGTTTTATCAATTCGCATAACCCCGTTTCAACTTTAATGAACTAAAATGCTTTTGAGGAGAATATAGAACAAATGAAAACTAAAAGAATTTTGAGCCTCCTGCTTGTTCTTGTACTTGCTTTCAGCAGTGTTCAGGCAATGTGCGGCTTTGTTGCAAACGCAATTCATTATGATTATTCGGTTCTCGCTTATATGATTGAGAACCCGACCACCTACCGTGAAGACAGATACACACCCGAATCATTCGCCTTCTATAAAGCCGCCTTTACGGCGGCTGAGGAGGTCTATCACAGAGCAGAGGTTGATTCAGAAGAATACCACTATGCTGTTTCTCACCTCGCTGCTGCTGAGGCTGCGCTTACCTACGTTGGTGCAGAGTATCACTCTTCGCTGAACCTTCGTTTCCCCGATGCAGTTCCGCTTGCACAGACTGTACTTGTTAAGTTCAAGGATGCAATGTCCAAGAGCCTTTCCAACATTACAGCTACTGCGGAATTTGCCAACATCGGCGATTTCTACCCCACAGAGGACGGTTTCTATACCGCCAGCGTAACAGCTACAGGTGCTACAGGTACAACAGCAACAATTACTGTAAGCTACGAGCTTGACGGCAAAACTTACACCTTCAACCAGTACTTCCAGTGTATTGATGCAACTGCAACTGCTCAGGCATCAAGAGCTCAGCTCGGTGCAATGATTGCACTCGAAAACGCTCGCAACAGACAGGCAGAGGATTACAGCGGCGGCTTCCAGTCCTATCAGGCTGTTATCAAGGGCGCAACCGTAGACTTTGCTAACCCCACATCAACACAGACAAAGATTGACCGTGCAGTTCAGAACATCAATATGTCTGTCAGCACTCTTGTCAGCGCATATGCAGATTATTCTGAGGTCTATGCACTTGTTGCACAGGCAAACGAGCTCAATCCCGACGACTACAACTCTTTCACAGCTGTAACTCAGGCTCTCGACCTTATCGTTTACGATTATCCCGCAGCACAGCAGAACGTTGTTGACGCTATGGCCGAAAAGCTCAGAACAGCTCTTGATAACCTCCAGCTCAAGGTTTCCCGTTACACCGTCAGATGCATTACTTACGGTGAAAACGGTGAAGAAAAAGAGCTTGGCTCAAAGACATACGACGGTACAAGAACATATGTTGTTCGTGTTACCGCTCCTGTTTACCCCGGCTATCAGCCCGATACAGAGTATCAGACTGTTTCACTTACCGGTGATGAGCACCTTGTAACCTTCGTTTATGAGCCCGTAACCTATTATGCATATTTCGATGCAAACGGCGGTAGCGTAGCAATCGACTCCAAGGAGCTCACATATGATGCAGAGTACGGCGAGCTTCCCGTTGCAACACGTGACGGTTACTCCTTCCTCGGCTGGTTCTCCGATCCCGATGCCGGCGAGCAGATCTTCTCCGAAACAATGGTAACGATCAACTATGTTGAAACTCTCTATGCTCACTGGAGTGACGTTGAGACCTACACTTTCAACTTTGATTCGGGCCTCGGTTCTGCTTGTGAGTCTATCACAGCTTCCTACGGCGATGCTATTGAAATGCCTGTTCCTTATCTCTACGGTCAGACATTCCTTGGCTGGTTCTATGCTGACGAAACACCTGCTTCATACACAACAATGCCCGATATTGGTGAGGATGGCGATGCAGTAACACTCTACGCCAAGTACGAGGCAGCTAACTATGATGTTACTCTTGATGCAGGCGAAGGCACTGTTTCCAACACTGTTTACAACGTAACATACGGCACAGCTTACGGCGAAATCCCCGCAGCTGAACGTGTCGGCTACACCTTCAACGGCTGGTTCACACAGGCTGAAGGCGGCGAGCAGATTACTGCTGCAACAGTTGTTTCACAGGAAGCAGCACATACTCTCTACGCTCAGTACACAGTAAATACTTATACACTTGCATTTGATATGGATGGCGGTGACGCTATCGAATCAATCACAGCATCTTACGGCACAGCTATTGAAATTCCCACACCCAACAAGAAGGACTACCTCTTTGCAGGCTGGACACTTGACGGTCAGGAATACACAATAACAACAATGCCCGCTGCTGCTACAGTTGGCGGTACAACAACCATCAAGGCTGTCTGGACTCTCAACACTCACATTTCTTACTATCTTGATGCTTACAAGACAGTCAACGGTGTCAGAGTACCCGCTACAACAATCAAGGCAGGCGACAAGCTCGAGGTTGAGGTAAGCCTTAAGACCAACTTCACAGTCGGTCAGTTCGTCACAGGTATCATCTGGGATAAGACAATCTTCCAGCTTGAGGGTACAACTGTTGCAAAGGCACTTGATATCAACAAGGATTCAGCTTACTATAACGCACTCAGTGCTACCAACTTCGTTATGCAGGCTGCTTACGGCGTAAACTATTGGGCTAAGTACTTTGAGGATGATACCTCAACACCCGATATTAACGAAGCAGACCCTGTCATCAACCGTACAAATTTCCAGTGTACCCGTGTTCAGTGCGGTACATACAACAAGACAACTAATGTACCTGCTGTTCTCACAGAAAAGACACGCATCTTTACTCTTAAGATTAATGTAAAGGCTACTATTCCTGCAACTGCTCTTTCCGGTCTTATCACAATGGATGCACGTACTTTCAGAGGTGTTGACAACTATACAAACGCTTATCCGTTCTATATTTCCAACCCCACACTTGATGGCAGCACATATTTAATGGGCGATACTCTCGACATCATCGGCAACTTCGACAATGCAAGACTTGATCTTGAAATTGGCGAAGACGAAGAGATTGTTGCACTTACTCCCGCACAGGGCAGCACAACAGTTGTTGACAACGAGAAGAGCTTTATTTACGGTCTTGCTGAAGAGCTTACCTTTGCAAAGTTCAAGAGCGATTACGCTACTGTTATCGGCTCAGCAACAGTTGAATGTGCAGACACAGTTCTCAAGACAGGTTCCGTTATCAGACTTGTCAAGGACGGCGAAACCAAGGCTGAATACACGGTAGTTATCTACGGTGATATTGATTCCGACGGTATTGCAAACGGTAACGACGCATTCCTCGTTAATATGGTTGTTTCCGGTATGCTTTCTGCTGATGCTCTTACAGCAGCACAGAAACTTGCAGCCGACCCGAATCACGACGGCAAGATTGACGCTGCTGACTCAGCACTTCTTGCAGATTCCGGCTTGCTCAAGGCAACCGTTTCTCAGCTTCCCAACGCATAATTTTTCTTGAAAAATGCCGTCCGCAAGGGCGGCATTTTTACAAGGCGGAGATAATATGTACAAGTTTTTTTTCGAAAAGACCAATATCCTTTCACCTCGGGAGCAAAGTCTTGCTGCCCATTCACTTCTGAAAAGAAGCCTTGCGCAGCATTTCGGTCTTGATGCTGATGATATAACGATAAAAAAAGACAGCAAAGGAGCCCCCTTCGTTGAGGGCGCAAACGGTGTCTTTGTCAGCATCACCCACACCAAGGGTATGGTTGCCTGTGCCTTTGCGGACAGCAGGGTGGGCATTGACGCTGAATTAATAACTGCACGGCGAAAATCTGTCGAAAACCGTGTTTTTACTTTGAACGAAAGTAAACTGATTGATTTGTCAGAAGATGAAAATACAGCCTTTTTTACCCTGTGGACGCTTAAGGAAAGCTGGCTCAAGGCAATAGGTACGGGCTTTGCAGGGAATGCGAAAGATGTGGAGTTTTATTCACTTGCAAATCCTGTAAACTCCAATTTTGACCGCTTTTCCTTTTTTACTGAAAAGCAAGGGGACTTCGTAATTTCAGTGTGTGTCGAAATTTGATTTTTACTGCTGTTTTTGAAATAAAAATTTGTATCTCGTATTGAAATTTATATCAGTTTGTGTTAATCTAAAATTATCAATTTATATTGGGGGATAATGTAAAATGGCACAGAAAACCGTATTCCTTACCGGCGCTTCCGGTAACATGGGCTGGGAAGGCTTCCAGCAGCTTTATGCTAAGAAAGAGTTCAACATTGTTGTTCTCCTTCGTGACAGCGAAAAAAACAGAAAGAAGTTTGCTAATTACCTCAACGACCCCAGAGTCAGAATCGTTTGGGGTGACCTGAGAAATTATGAGGACGTTCTCAAGTGTGTCACAGGCTCACAGTACGTTCTCCACGTTGGTGGTATGGTTTCTCCCTCCGCAGACTATCTGCCTCTTGCAACTATCAAGACTAACGTCGGCGCAGCAAAGAACATTGTTGCCGCTGTTAAGGCTCAGCCGGATCCCGATGCAATCAAGGTTGTATACATAGGCACAGTTGCTGAAACAGGTGAGCGTGACGACCCGATTCACTGGGCACGTACAGGTGACCCCATCAAAATCAGCGTTTACGACCACTATGCAACAAGTAAGGTTATTGCTGAGTCAGTTTTCGCAGAGTCCGGTCTTAAGCATTGGGTTTCCCTTCGTCAGTCAGGTATTCTTTACCCCGAAATCCTCAAGAATATGGAACCCATTATGTACCACGTTGTTATCAACGGTGTTCGTGAGTGGGCAACTGTTGAAGATTCAGGCCGTCTGCTTGTAAACGTCTGCGGTGACGACGTTCCCGAAGAGTTCTGGAGACGTTTCTACAACATCGGTTCCGGTGCGCAGTACAGAATTACAAATATGGAATTTGAAGAGCTTCTTCTCGGCAAGTACGGCCTCGGCCTCGGCGACCCCAAGAAGCTGTTCGATCCCGATTGGTTTATTACCCGTAACTTCCACGGCCAGTGGTATCTCGACTCCGACGTTCTTGAGAGCTATCTCCACTTCCGTGCAAATACACCCATCAAGGACTACTTCAAGAGCATGATGGACAGAGTAGAGTGGTTCTATAAGCTCGCTTTCCTTGCAAAGCCCTTCTCATTTGCTGTTAAGCCCTTTATGAAGAAGATTGCCCAGACTCCCGTTTACGGCACACTCTGGTGGAGAGAAAACAAGGTTGCTCCCAGAATCAACGCTTATGTCGGTTCTCTTGAAAAGTGGAACGCTATCGGTTCCGACTGGAGCAAGGTCAAGGTTTACCGCCCCAATGACGACCCTGCAAAGGCTAACGTTCTTGACCACGGTTACGATGAAACAAAGGATTTCGATTCTCTCACACTTGAAGACCTTCAGAAGGCTGCCGAGTTCCGTGGCGGTAAGTGCCTTGCAGAGGAAATTGTTGATATGTACACACCCGTTAAGTGGCAGTGTGCACACGGTCACGAGTTTATGATGAGCCCGAACCTTGTTCTTCGTGGTGGTCACTGGTGTCCCGAAGAGCTTCCCTCAAGCGAGGAGAGAGCAAAGGAGAAGAAGTTCCGCTGGGCTTACGATGATGAAGCAAAGGTCAATCCCTTCTTCGCACAGGTCTGGTATCCGCTTCACGATAAGGACGAAAACAACGTATATACAGAAGAAATCTACGCAGATTTCAAGGAATACAAAAAGTAATTTAATAATTGCTGTTTGATTTTCAGCCCACCAAGGTGCTTATGGCATTTTGGTGGGCTTTTTTTTGACATTTTTTGCCAAAATAGTTACAAAATGGTTACAAATAGTTACAACCTTGTAACCTTTCTTGGAGCTTGAACCACTTTTTGATACAATCTAAATGTAATAAAAAGGAAAAAATTATAAAGGTGGAGGAAGAAGAAAATGAATTGTGAAAATTGCGGCAAAGCACTTGATGACGGTGAAGCCTGCGACTGCGTTGAAAATACGCCGCCCGTAGGCAAAGCAAAACAGCGTGCCAGAAGAGCGCTTACGGGAATAGCGATTTTTTTAGTTGCATTTATCGGTGCGCTGCTGTTGGATGATGTTTTGGAAAACGAATACTCCGAGCTTACGGATATTGAAAAAATTACCAACAACATCAAGTTTGAGGCAATAGGCAGCGACTTTGTAATCGACTCAACAAAGCAGAAGTACAGCATCGGTGAGCTGCAGGGGAATGTTTATACAAACGAATGGGCAAACCTTAAAATTGAGCTGGATGAGCGCTTCACCGAAGCCTCAGAAGAGCATTACGATGCCTACGATAACCTTCTCACCGATTGCGCAGCATATTTTATTGCCGAGGGTGACGGCGACGAATTGGGCATAGTCTTTTACAAAGGCGGCGGATATTCCGTTAAGGAATATTGCGATGAAGCGTTAGATACGTGGATGGGCTCTGTGCGTACCCACGTTAATGAGGTTTTTTCACAGGAATATATCCGAAACATAGTTTATGAACGGGATGCAAAACCCGTTGAAATAGCAGGGGAGGATTACCTTGGCGTTTTCCTTACCGTGCGCTTTGAAAACGGTCTGAGCACGGTCTACAGCGATTATTGCGCAGAAAAGGACAGGAAGATTATAGATATAGTTGTCGTTGCTGACAGCCTTGAAGAAAACCTAAGTATTGTAAATGATTTTGAAAGCTATAAATAAAGGAGGAAAAAACAATGAAAAAACAGTTATCGTTTATTTTATGCTTTGTACTGCTTATTATGAGTATTTCGCCGTTCGCACACGCCGAGGATGTACAGCCCGAAAAAATTACAGAAGGTGTTTTAACTTACACAGTAGAAAACGGCAATGCGACAATAATTGCTTGTGATAAAGAAGCAACGGGAGAAATCGTTGTCCCTGACACCCTGGACGGATACACGGTAACAAGAATCAGGAATAAAGCTTTTGATTCTTGCAAGGCAATAACCTGTGTGACCTTGCCGGACACAATAACCTTTATGGGTGAAAGTGCTTTCTCGAAGTGTTATGCACTTGAAAGCATAAATATTCCCGCAGGTATATCGGATATAAACTCCCACGTGTTTTCAGAATGCAAAAGCCTTTTGGAAATCGTAATTCCCGAAGGTGTAACCGAAATAGGATATGCTGCATTTTATTCCTGTAAGAGCCTGTCAAATGTTGTTTTGCCGAAGGGCTTGATTGAAATCAGTGCCGATGCTTTTAGTAATTGCATTGCTCTTACTCAAATAGAATTGCCCTATTCGGTTGAAGAAATTTATTCCCGTGCTTTTAAGGGATGCAAAAATTTAACTTGTATTAAAATTCCTTCAGGAGTGAAAGCTGTCTATTCAAGTACTTTTGCGTATTGTGAAAACCTAACGGAAGTAGAGCTGCCTGACGGCTTATCTTCAATTTTTGAAGGTTCATTTACAGATTGTAAGGCTTTATCAAAAATAGATATACCTTCTTCAGTGAAATTTATTGAATCAAAAGCGTTTTATAATTGCGAAAGCCTGGAAAGCGTGACAATTCCGTTAGAAATAAAGCGTTTTTATTATGATGCATTCACAGGATGCACGGGGCTTACCGACGTTTATTATGATGGTTGCATAGAAAAATGGCAACGGATTGATAAGGGCGATAACGATACCGTTAATTTTGAAAATGCAACTTTTCATTACAAAGAAACAACGCCGATAGATTTGCTGGAGCTTAAATTGGATGATTTAAATGATGGCTTAGTTGATGTGAACCTGATACTGTTTAGTATAACTGCCCCGGTATCAATACCTTTATTAGTATTGATACGGTTGATTTTGTTGGCACCAACACTTTTGTGGGAGAAGCTTGTTCAGTTAAACTGAATCCCTGAGTAAATATTACATACAGAGAAACAGTTTTTAATAACAACAATACAGGAGGGAAAAACGATGAAAAACACTTTTAAAAAATTGATATCCGTCATCCTTTGCGCTGTGCTTCTTTTCACAACCGCAAGCGTTGCCTTTGCGGCAGAGGAAAATCAGGAAGAAGTGCTTGAAAAAGGTTACACCTGTCATTTTTATTATTCAATGGATTTTATTGTTGTTACATTTGACAGCAAGTATTCTCAGTTTGGTGAAGAACCCAAGGTGCGTTTATATAACGGTTCATACATATATCCGTTAGGGGAAGATGCAATCACATTAAAAGTTTTTGAAAATGAGGGTAAAAGATATCCACAGTTATTTATAACAACAAAAATAAAAATTAACGATATAAGTCGTATCGAAATCGGTGCAGGTGCTTTTGTTGCTGAATCGGGTGAAGTAAGCGGAAAGGTTAATATACCAAGCAACAAAATACATCAGATTAGTGACTTTGGCATATCGTGTAAGCTCGAGGTGTTTGAGGTAGAGGAGAGCATAGATTTTATAACCAGTAAAACCGGTTACTATGCAACAGTCGGAAAGCCTGTCGAAATAGTTGGCTACGGTGAATACGGCAAGGTGTGGCTTGGTGCAACAACAGCTACATGTACCCTCAACGGAGAAACGACCGAAATTATTTCCAACGAATTTGTGCCGCAGGAGCCAGGTAAATATGTTGTCGAGCTGAAGTTCGGCGATTTTGTCACAAGAGTATTGGAGTTTGAAGTTTTGAGCGAAACAAAGTCATATACAAAGAGCCTTGGCGATGCAACTGAATGGATGCTTCTTTCTCCATTGTATCTTGTACTTGGCTCAGGACTGGCTGTCTTAATACCGGGCTTTGGTACCTGGATTGGCTCTACAACGGTGATGGCTGCTTTGGCTATGATACCTCGGTTTTTTAAAGTTCTTTTCGGCGGTCCGATGTATAAAGATTATATACTCGAATAATACAACAGCTACTTAAATACACAAATTAAGGAGGAAAACAATGAAAAACACGTTCAGAAAATTGCTCTCGGTAATTCTTTGTGTAGCACTTCTTTTTACAACCGCAAGCACAGCCTTTGCGGCGGAGGAAACCCGAACGGTTGTCTATTCGGGCTTCTGCGGTGCGCAGGGCGAAAACCTCACATGGACACTCTATGACGACGGCGAACTCGTTATCAGCGGTGAGGGGGAAATGGCATTTTACTATTATTCGGAAACAGCATACAATGCGGATTCTCCGTTTATTCCCCCGTGGTACGATATGCTATCGAATATTAAAATAATCACCATCAACGAAGGGGTTACAGGAATCAGTGACGATGCTTTTAGTAGTAAGGTAAGTGGATACTACAGAGTAAATCTTCCTAAAAGTCTGAAATATTATTTCTTAGGTTCATTTTCCAATCCTTCGAGTCAAGAAAGTTTAGGTAAAGTACTGGCTTGTTGTTATCCCGGTTCTTCTTCAGATTGGGATAAAGTTATTATGAGAGTATCTAGAACAATTCATTTGGGCAATAATTTTACGGAAATAGTAAAATATGAATATGAGAACAAATCTTGGGGTTCCGGCATAAACGGTAACAATGGCGAAATTATGTATTATGACGGGAAAGAACCCGAAATTTTCTGTAAAATATATTTTGATTATGACACCCAATATAAAGCAAAAATTGAAAACCATGGAACAGCAAGTATTTATGTAAAGTATTATTCTGACGACTATACGGATGCCAAACTTGTGTGGCGTACTGAAGGTGATGCTTGCAAAATTGAATATGTTGAGCAAACAACTTCCGGAATGCCTATAAGTGCCGATATCATTTCAGTAACACACGGTGACTATTCTGTAATCGTTGAACTTGTAGGTTCCGACGGAACTGTAATTGAATCTCGCAGAGTAGACTTTTTTTCTTATGTTCCCGAAGATATGACGAGTGCCGAAAAGTTTGATGAGTTCACAGAAGAAATCAAAGAATGGCTCTCTCTTCAATTTGCTGGGGTAACGCTTTTAGGAGGTTTTACCTTTGTTTATGGTATTCTTGCTCCGATTATCGGCGTAGTATTTTCGCCTTATTATCTCTTCCTGACTATCAGAGAATTGGTAAGAACCGCAAAAAAATGATTTAATGTTAGGAGTGATTATTATGATGACAATTTCAATTCTTGCAATCCTGATAAACACACCGTGCTATATTTATCAGGACCTTTTGGCAAAAGGTATCGACCTTACCGCAATACATCAACCTTACCACGAGTTTATGAAGTGGGTATTCAGGGCACTCGGAGCAGATATTTAAAAACGAAAGGAAATATGTTTTATGGATTCACTTTTGGATTTTCTCAACAATGCTTTTAATTCATTGGCAGACTATATTTCGGTTGATGCGGCGTTCCTTTTCAATCTTTTTGTTGCGCCGCCGTATCTTGCCATACAGCATTTTATTATAGCACCTGTTGCAGAGTTTTTTGCCAATTTGTTTTAAAGGAGATTTAATGCTTTGGTTGTTTTCCTTTTGATTGCTGCGGTTGTGTCAGGGCTTGTGCTTTTGGCTGTAGCAATAGGCGAAAGACTATAAAAGCGTTTACATATTTATTTCATTATGGGTAATGCTTGCCCGAAAACAAAAGGAAGATTAATATACAGATAACAAAACGGTGCGGTTTATTACCCACCATTTACCGCTTTTGATGTGTTGATTTGTTTTGCAATATAATGTATAATATATACACAGGCTCAATGGTACATAAAAAAGGAATGTGCTTTGCCTGAAAAAAGAAGGAGGTATATTATGGACGGTATAATGCAGTTTATCGGCGAGCTTGGCGACAGCCTGTCATTTGTATTCGGCTATGCTTTTGCACCCGTTTCAATTATTTTCGAGCAGGTGTTTGCTCCCGTTATTATGTTCTTTAACGGTATAGCTTAATCAGTTTTACAGAGGCAGTACGGCGGTTTATGAAGTGCTGCCTTTTGTATTTATAATCGGAGGGGTATATAATATGTGGGCTTTGTATCTGTTTTCGTGGGGATTCGGTGCTGCTTTTCTTGCAATGACTTTGGTACGGATTATCCAAATGAAGCAGTGCACCGAAATTGTAAACGGCTGGTTTCTTGAAACGGTGAGAATTATCAGGATAAAGAATTCAACCACCAAGGCAAAATTCTTCTACGAATATGACGGCAAGGAGTACCACAGCCTAACGGATTTGGGATTAAGCCTTAAGCGTATGAACGAGCTTTCAAAGGGCTATGCCTACAGGCTGTATGTAAACCCGAAAAAGCCGAGCAAATTTGCCTTTGATAAAAAACTGACCTTGGGTAATGAAATTATCCCGTTGGTTTTCGGAATACTGTTCTTTATATTTCCGATTGCATTGCAGCTTTATATGAGAAGTTGGATGTATTTTTGATTTTATTATTATAGGAAAAACATAATGGTATTGAACGATGAGTAGCAAGAAGAAAAGCAAAAAGAAAATTCAAAACAGTACATTTTTCCGAGGTTTTATAGGCTGTGTAATTGCCGCTGCGGTAATATTCGTTTTTGCCTTTTGGCATTATGAGGTTGTTAACCCTGCTGAAAGAGAATCATATGACGTAGTCATATCTGATATAAAATACGATTCTTACAGAGGTAAAGCGTGGGCAACCTTTGACGCTTCGGGAAAACGCTCATATTTTATATTTGAAGAGAAAAGATACGCTGAAAATGATTTTGAAAAATTGGAACTCTTGGCAAACGATAAAACCCGTGTGAATGTGACATACACAAATTATAAGGATTGGGCAAATATACTGTTTATTACAGACCGTGAGCAAGTCGTCGAAATCAAGCAAGGCGATGACGTTATCTTTGGCGTACAAGCGCATAATGAAACTATGTCAATGATGAGAATATTGTGGTCTGTTATTGCTTCAATTGTCTTAGTTTTCGGTATAGTTCAATTGATTATATATATTAAATTTGAAAGATAAACATATAAAGAGGGATGAAACCGTAAAGTTTCATCCCTCTTTTGAATATATATCGCTTTTAATCATTGTCATTCTGAGCTTCGCTCAGAATCTTAACACTATCAAAGATTCTTCGTCGTTTCACTCCTCAGAATGACATTAAAATTTGGTGTGATATAACTTGTCTCGCTGTCTCAATGCTCTTGGAAATATCGCTTTTATTGAGGCATTGCGACTGATGCAATCAGTGCTTGAAGTGGCGCATACCGCAGAAGAGCATTGCGATGCCTGCTTCGTTGCAAGCCTTGATTGAATCCTCGTCACGGATTGAGCCGCCCGGCTGAATGATAGCTGTGATGCCTGCATCCTTTGCAGCCTTTACACAGTCGTCAAACGGGAAGAATGCATCGCTGCCCATTACGCTGCCCTTTGCCTTGTCGCCTGCGTACTTAATAGCAAGCTCAAGCGCTGTAATACGGTTTGTCTGGCCGGGGCCGATACCCGTTGTAGCGTTGTCCTTTGCAAGTGCAATGCCGTTGGACTTGGTGTGCTTTACAACCTTCCAGACGAACATAAGCTGCTTCATTTCTTCCTCTGTGGGCTTTCTGTCTGTTACGCAGACAATGTCTTCCTCGTTGAGAAGCTCTGTGTCAAGCTCCTGAACAAGCAGACCGCCTGCAACCTTCTTCATATCAACAAGACCCTTCTTGTTGGGGGCTGCAAGGTTGGGAAGCTCAAGAAGGCGGATGTTCTTCTTAGCTGTGAGGATTTCAAGTGCCTTTTCGGAGAAGGAGGGAGCAATGATGATTTCAAGGAAAATCTTTGCAAGCTCGTTTGCTGTGTCCTCGTCAACCTCTCTGTTGAGGGCAACAATGCCGCCGAAGATTGAAACGGGGTCAGCGTTGTATGCGTTGAGATATGCCTCGTGAATTGTGGCGCCGATACCTACACCGCAGGGGTTAGCGTGCTTAACGCCTACTGCTACGGGCTCGTCAAAGCCGAATTCCTTGATAATGTCAAGAGCACCGTTAGCGTCGTTGATGTTGTTGTAGGAAAGCTCCTTGCCGTGAAGCTGCTTTGCGGCGGAAAGAACGTTGTCTGCTGCACCGATTTCGGTGTAGAAGGCAGCCTTCTGGTGCGGATTTTCGCCGTAACGCATATCCTGAACCTTTTCAAAGGTCATTGTAAAGCACTCTGCAAACGGGTCTTCGCCTCTCTGCTTTCTGAGGTATGTATTGATCATTGAGTCGTAGTTTGCTGTGTGCTCAAATACCTTGCCGGCAAGCTTAAACTTTGTTTCCTTGCTGGGTGCACCGTTTGCCTTGTACTCTTCAATAACGGTTGCATAGTCAGCAGGGTCAACGATAACTGCAACGTCCTGCCAGTTCTTTGCTGCTGCACGAATCATTGTCGGGCCGCCGATGTCAATATTTTCGATAGCATCCTCAAGTGTAACGTCGGGCTTGAGAATAGTCTGCTTGAAGGGGTAGAGGTTGATTGCAACAACATCAATCGGTGTAACCTCTAATCTTTCAAGCTGCTCCATGTGTTCGGGGTTGGAGCGCATTGCAAGAATACCTGCGTGTACCATCGGGTGGAGAGTCTTTACTCTGCCGTCAAGGCACTCGGGGAAACCTGTGATGTCGGAAACCTGTGTGCAGGGGATGCCTGCGTCTGCAACAGCCTTTGCTGTGCCGCCTGTGGAAACGATTTCAAAACCGAGCTCGTTGAGCTCCTTTGCAAATTCAACGATTCCTGTCTTGTCGGAAACGCTCAGAAGTGCTCTTCTCTTCATTGTTAATTCCTCCGTTTATTTTCTTTCGTCGCAGAGCTTTGCTACTGCCTCGGGCAGTATCTTCCACTCTGCCTGTTCCATTATTCTTTTCTGAAGTGTTTCGGGTGTGTCGCCCTCAAGCACGTCAACCGCCTTTTGTGCAATAATTCTGCCGCCATCGGGAATTTCGTTTACAAAGTGTACCGTTGCACCGCTAACCTTAACGCCGTATTCAAGTGCCGCCTCGTGAACCTTAAGTCCGTAGAAGCCCTTGCCGCAGAAAGAGGGGATGAGTGCCGGGTGAACATTTACTATTTTTTCGGGGTACTTTTCAATAACCCTTTCGCCGAGTATGGTCATAAAGCCTGCAAGCACTATAAGGTCTGCCTTGGAAGCCTCTAATTCGGCCAGCAGAGCGTTTTCAAACTCCTCTGCGGTCTTGCCCTTGCGCTCGATAACAGCCGTGGCAACGCCCGAATTTTTCGCTCTTTCAAGGGCATAAACGCCGTTCTTGCTGGAAATGACCTTAACAAACTCGCCGTTCGGGATTTTTCCTGCCGCCTTTGCGTCAAGCAACGCCTGCAGGTTTGTGCCGCCGCCCGAAACAAGTACAACTATGTTTAGCATATATCGATACCCTTGTCGCCTGCAACGATTTCGCCGATGATGTGTGCCTTTTCGCCGATAGCGTTTACTGCTCTGACTGCTTCGTCTGCCTTGTCAGCACTAACAGCAACACAAAGACCGACACCCATGTTGAAGGTGTTGAACATATCTCTCTCGGGAATACCCTCGGCAGCAAGAAGGTTGAAGATAGGCTTTACGGGAACAGCCTTTCTCTCAATCTTTGCTCTTACGCCTTCGGTGCTGAACATTCTCGGAATGTTCTCATAGAAGCCGCCGCCTGTGATGTGGGAAATACCGTGGATCTTGCATACGTTCTTTATTGCGTTGATTGTTTTGACATAAATCTTTGTGGGTGTGATAAGCTCTTCGCCGAGTGTCTTGCCAAGGTCGTCAACATAAACGGAAAGTCTTTCGGGAGAAACGTTGAAAGCCTTTCTGACAAGTGAGAAGCCGTTGGAGTGAACACCGGAGGACTCAACGCCGATAAGTACGTCGCCGGGCTTGATATTCTTGCCGTCAACTATATCTGCCTTGTCTGCAAGACCTACGCAGAAGCCTGCAAGGTCGTATTCGTCGTTTGTGTAGATGCCGGGCATTTCTGCTGTTTCACCGCCGACGAGTGCACAGCCTGCCTGAACACAGCCGTCTGCAATACCGCTGACTATATCTGCAACCTTTTCGGGAATGTTCTTTGCTACGGAAATGTAGTCAAGGAAGAAAAGGGGCTTTGCGCCTGAACAGGCAACGTCGTTTGCGCACATTGCAACGCAGTCGATACCGACGGTGTTGTGAATGTCCATCATAAATGCAATCTTGAGCTTGGTGCCTACACCGTCCGTACCGGAAACAAGGACGGGCTCTTTGATACCTGTAAGGTCGGGCAGGAACATACCGCCGAAGCCGCCGATTTCGTCGAACACGCCAGGGATTCTTGTTCTCTCAACGTGCTTTTTCATAAGTTTTACAGCCTCGTAACCCTTGGTTACGTCAACGCCTGCATCCTTATAGCTTTTTGAAAAACTGTTTTCCATAATTCTTAAGCTCTCCTTATTTCTTGATTTTATAGTCGAATTTATCTACGTAGTTGGGTCCCGAAATATCTACGGGGTAATTGCCTGTGAAGCACGCATCGCAGAAGCTGACATTGGATTTTTCAGCAACCTTGTGCAGTCCTTCAAGGCTTAAGAAGCCGAGTGTGTCTGCGCCGATGAATTTGCGTATACCCTCAATATCCATCCGGCAGGCAATAAGCTTGTCCTTTGAGCTGATGTCCGTGCCGAAGTAGCAGGGATTGATAAAGGGAGGGGAGGAGATTCTCATATGAACCTCTTTTGCACCTGCCGCACGTAAGCGTTTAATCAGCTTTGCGCAGGTTGTGCCTCTGACTATTGAGTCGTCAACAAGCACTACTCTCTTTCCCTCTAACTCGTTGCCCAGAGGATTGAGCTTTATCTGTACCGAGCGTTCACGCTGGGTCTGAGTTGTCTGTATGAACGTTCTGCCGATGTAGCGGTTTTTGATAAGACCTATGCCATAGGGGATTTTACTCTCCGTAGCGTAGCCTATAGCTGCATCAAGTCCCGAGTCGGGTGCACCGATTACAACATCCGCCTCAACGGGGTGCTCCTGGGCAAGGAACTTGCCGGCGTTGAGTCTTGAGCGGTGAACGCTTGCACCGTCTATTACCGAGTCGGGTCTTGCGGTGTAAACGTGCTCGAAAATACAAAGCGAGGTTTTCTGACCGCAATGTGTTTTATTACTGTAAACGGCATCCTTTGTTATAACAACAATTTCGCCCGGCTCAATATCTCTTATAAACTGAGCGCCTATGCTTTGCAAAGCACAGCTTTCGGAAGCGACAACGTACGCTTCACCGAGCTTACCCATACAAAGCGGGCGGAAGCCCTTGGGGTCACGCACGGCAACGAGCTTTTTGGGTGACATAATTACAAGTGAATAAGCGCCTTCAATCTCATTCATCGTTTCGGCTATTGCCGTTTCGATGTTTTCCGTTTCAAGTCTGTGGCGTGCTATGCAGTGAACTATGAGCTCTGCGTTGCTGTTTGTCTGGAAAACGGCGCCCTCATTCTGAAGCTTTTCCCTGAGCTTTGCCGTGTTGACAAGGCAGCCGTTATTGGCAACGGAAATTGAGCCTCTGGCGTAGGACATAACCATGGGCTGGTTGTTTATTTCATCCTCTTCGCCGTGGGTGGAATAGCGCACATGGCCGAGTGCAACATCGCCCTTGCCGTTTTCGGTGAGGGCGGCGAGCCTTTCTGCGGTGAATACGTTGGGCACGGTGCCCATATCCGTTATGCAGTCAACGGTTTTTCCGTTTCTTACCGCAATGCCGCAGCTTACCTGGCCACGGTGCTGAAGCGCAAAAAGCGCAAGATATGTTTCGTGAACGGCGTTTTGTTCAAGACCACGGTTGAATATACCGAAAACGCCGCATTCTTCGTGTATGGGCATAAAAGCAATTCCTCCTTGGAATTAAAGCTCTGCAACCTGTGCAGCAAGTGCGGCATCCTTTTCAAGAACCTTCTTTGCCATATCCTCTTTCATAGCTGTAAGCTTGTCAGCAAGCACGGGCTCGGAAAGAGCAAGCATCTGAACGGCAAGGATTGCAGCGTTTTCTGCGCCGTCAATAGCAACTGTTGCAACGGGAATACCTGCAGGCATCTGAACTGTTGCAAGAAGTGCGTCCAGACCGTCAAGTGTGGAGGATTTTATCGGAATACCGATAACGGGCAGGGTTGTGTGTGCGGCAAGCACACCGCCAAGGTGAGCAGCCTTACCTGCTGCGGAAATGATAACGCCGAAGCCGTTTGCAGCAGCGTTCTTTGAAAACTCTGCGGCAGCATCGGGAGTTCTGTGGGCAGACATAACGTGTGCCTCAACCTCAACGCCGAACTCCTTGAGCTTTTTGATGGCTTTGCTTACTACGGGCAGGTCGCTGTCGCTACCCATTACGATTGCAACTTTTTTCATAGCTGTACCGTCCTTTGAAAAGATTAAGGCTGTTGCAAAGCGCAACAGCCCCTTTGTTATTTTATTTTTTTGCAGACCTCGGCAGGGCAGAAAGAGCCTTTGTGAACCAAAGACAAGCAAATAACCATATTAGCCCACTCCCGAAATCAAGATACTCCTATTTTAAAATATCTTTTAAATTTTTTCAAGATGTTTATTATTAAAATATTAAATTCTACATATATATGTATATATTTATACTTAACCACAGCATTTTGGTGAATATAACTACAGAGAGGGATTTAAAATGAAAAGATTAATTGTGCTTTTTACTGCTGTTTTGCTTTTGCTTTGCGGCTGCGTACGCACGGGTGAAAGAGATGCACTTGATTTTATTTCGGCTATGGCAAAGCACGGCTATGAGTGTGTTGTTGAAGAAGTATACAGCGGCGAAGAAACGAAGGAATGCTGTTACATAAACAATTATAAAATATCACTGTTTTCAAATTCGGATTACAAGCTTTACAGGGTGTCTGTTACATATTCGGGCAAGGGCGAAAAGGACTTTATTGACCTTGCAAGGTCAATTATTATGAGTATGTGCCTTTATTCGGAAAATCAGACCTCGGCTGTGCTTGAAACGCTTGGAATAAACGAAACGCTGCCGGACAGCACAAAGGGTGT
Source organism: Acutalibacteraceae bacterium (assembly GCA_045605425.1). Classification (GTDB taxonomy): domain Bacteria; phylum Bacillota; class Clostridia; order Oscillospirales; family Acutalibacteraceae; genus UBA8612. Next base: position 64,588 of record JAZUQA010000002.1, on the reverse strand, counting down.
TGCCCGGTGCGAAACAGGGGAGTTTTTCTTTTCCTTTACTTGCGATAAAGCCGGCGGAATGTTAGTCGTTGACAGCCTTCGCCTCAATCCCACTCAGCCTGCAACGGTAACGGTACGCACAACGGTTGCCTTCTTAACGGAAAAAGCCGAAGCCACGCTTTGAACAGTCATTTTGTCTTGGCGGGGGCGGCGGTGCTGTGTAGCAGACGAGAATTATATCGTTGCCCACAACGTCCACGTCACACCACGCTATTCTCAAATCCCGCTCGCAGGCATAGGGTGAAAATGTCCTTCCGCCTCTGCATACAACAAGGTTGACGACCTGACCTGTGGCGCAGTCAATTTCAACGTCGCAGACATGTCCCAGCCTGCAGCCGTCCTTCTTGTTGATTACCTCCTTGGTTTTCAGTGTTGCAATACAGTGCTTCATATAAAGCCTCCTTTCAAAGAAGTATATGAACTATTTTAAAAAATAATAAATAACCTCTTTTATTTTGCGGCTTTGTGTGCTAAACTGGTAAAAATTGAAAAATATAGGAGGCAATACTTTGAATTTTCTTCTTGACAAACTGAAGGTTTTTCTGCCCGAAGTAAGCAAGCTCGTTTTTGCCGAGTCTTATGAGCTTACGGGCTTAAAGTACATTCCCTGCGGTTACAAGCCGTCCGGTAACGCTCTTCCCGAGGTAACGGATGAGTGGATTGATTTCGGCAAGTACGACCGTTGGGGCGATGAAACTGACAGCCACGGCTGGTTTTACAAAAAGGTTACTCTGCCCGAAAATATGAAGGGCAAAAAGGTGCAATTTTATTTTCAAACGGACGGCCCCTACAGCGAGGTAAACTACGAACCTCAGTTCACCGTTTACGCCAACGGCGAATTGCTCCACGGTGTGGATTCCAACCACCGCTACTGTGAGCTTCCTGCAGGTGAGGAGTACGAGATTTACGTTTACGCCTACACGGGTATGAAAACCTGCCGTCAGAACGTTTTCTGCAGCCTTTATGTTGTGGATGAGCTTTACAAGCAGCTTTATTACGACCTTAAGGTGCCGTACGATGCACTTCGCCTTCTTCAAAAGGACAGCAAGGAATACAGCGATATTCTCCGCAGTATAAACAATGCCCTCAACCTTATTGATATGCGTGTGCCCGGCTCACCCGAGTGCAGACAGAGCGTTGAAAAGGCTCTTGATTACCTTAAAAATGAGTTTTACGGCAAGGTCTGCTCTGAGCAGGAGGTCAACTGCATCTGCATTGGCCACACTCATATCGACGTTGCGTGGCTGTGGACACTTGCACAGACGAAAGAAAAGACGGTGCGTTCTTTCTCAACCGTAATTGCACTTATGAAGCAGTACCCCGAGTACAAGTTTATGTCCTCGCAGGCACAGCTTTACAAGTACCTTAAAGAGGAAAGCCCCGAAACTTATGAAGAAGTTAAGAAAATGGTTGCCGCAGGCCGTTGGGAGGTCGAAGGCGCAATGTGGGTTGAGGCTGACTGTAACCTCACAAGCGGCGAAAGCCTTGTGCGTCAGGTGCTTTTCGGCAAGCGCTTCTTTAATCAGGAGTTCGGCGTGGACAGTAAGGTCCTCTGGCTGCCCGACGTATTCGGCTACAGCGCAGCACTTCCCCAGATTCTGCGCAAGAGCGGTGTTGACAAGTTCGTAACCTCCAAAATCAGCTGGAACGAAACCAACACTATGCCCTACGATACGTTTACATGGAAGGGTATTGATTCAACGGGTATTTTCACTCACTTCCTTACAGCGCAGGACACACAGCCGCCCGGAAAGTGGAGAAATAACACGACTTATAACGCAATGCTCACACCCACAGAGGTGAAGGGCTGCTGGAACAGGTATCAGCAAAAGCACCTCAACGACGAGGTTATTCTCACCTTCGGTCACGGTGACGGCGGCGGCGGCCCCACCCAGCTGCATATGGAAAACCACCGCAGACTTTGCAAGGGTATTCCGTCTTTCCCGAATACCGTTATCGAGTTTGCAGGGGATTACCTTGAGCGTACAAAGCAGAAGGTAGAGAAGGATGAAAAATTGCCGACTTGGGTAGGCGAGCTCTACCTTGAATTCCACAGAGGTACATATACCTCCAACGCCTGCAACAAGCGCAACAACAGAAAGAGCGAGTTCCTCTATCAGAATATCGAGCTGTTCAGCGAAATTAACCGCCTTCTTAATAAGGCACAGTATCCGCAGGAAAAGATTAACGAGGGCTGGGAGTGTATACTTCTCAACCAGTTCCACGATATTATTCCCGGCTCATCAATTTACCAGGTTTATGAGGAAAGCACAAGGCAGTATGAGGCTATCGGCAAGGTAGGTAACGAGCTTCTTGATGCTGCAAAGGCAGAAATTGCCGCAAATATCAAGACCGACGGCGGTATTGCCGTATTCAACCCCAACTCCTTTACAAACAGCGGTGTTGTAGATGTTGACTGCGAAAAGATTTACGTTGAAAACATTCCCGCAAAGGGCTGGAAGGTTGTCAACGGCAACGAGAGCAAGGGCAGCGTTGAAGTAGCTGATAAGAAGCTCGAAAACGCATACTTTATTCTTGAATTTGCCGACGATTACACAATCAGCCGTATTTATGATAAGCGCTGCGGCAGAGAAGTTCTCAAGGCAGGCGAGAGAGCAAACGTAATTGAAGCCTATGAGGACTTCCCCAGAGAGTACGATGCTTGGGAAATCTCTGTTTATTACAAGGAAAAGCGCTGGGAAATCAACGATGTAAGCGCTGTTGAAGAGCTTGACGAGGGTGTAAGAAAGGGCTTTAAGATTACAAGAAAGTTCTTTGATTCCGTAATCGAGCAGAAGGTATGGCTCTATAACGACATAGACAAGATTGACTTTGACACAACCGCAGAGTGGTGGCAGGAGCACATCCTTGTCAAGGCTGCCTTCCCAGTTGAAATCAATGCTGACAAGGCAAGCTATGAAATTCAGTTCGGCTGTGTTGAGCGCCCGACCCATTCCAACACAAGCTGGGATGCCGCAAAGTTCGAGGTCTGTGCACACAAGTTTGCCGATCTTTCCGAATGTGATTACGGCGTAAGTATTCTCAACGACTGTAAGTACGGCCACGATATTCACGACAGCGTAATCAGACTTACGCTTCTCAAGTGTGCAACTCACCCCAGCCCCAAGGCTGACAAGGGTCACCACGAGTTTATATATTCACTTCGTCCGCACGAGGGCAGCTTCAAGCAGGCAGGCACAGTCCGCCTTGCTTACGACCTCAATAACCCGATGACTGCCGTTAAGCTCGGCAAGCAGGACGGCGTACTGCCCGAAAGCTACAGCTTCGTTTCGGTTTCGCACGAAAACATCGTTGTCGATACTGTCAAGAAGGCAGAGGACACCGACACCACAATCATCCGTATGTACGAAAGCTGGAACAAGCGTGTCAACAACGCAACGCTTACCTTCGGCTTTGATGTAAAGAGTGCAGTGCTCTGCGACCTTATGGAAAACGAAATCGAAGCACTCGAGGTTGTTGATAACACAGTTACTCTTCCCGTTAAACCGTTTGAGATAGTTACAATTAAAGTTAAGTAATCAAAAAAATCCCGGGAAACTTCCCGGGGTTTTGTTTTGTAAATTGCAGTTTGGCGAACTGAGTGCAGAATGCAGAACGCAGAGTGCAGAACGAAGGGTCACTTCGCTCCGAATTATAATATCAAACCTTCAGGCGTGTCATCCTGAGGCAAAGCCGAAGGATCTTGTGGCAGGGCGTTAAGATTCTTCGCTAACGCTCAGAATGACATTCCTTTTATTATGTATATATAATCGGGTGAGGGCGAAGCCCTCCCATCGTTCTGCGTTCTGCACTCTGCATTCTGCACTTAAACAAACCGTAATTTGTACAACGAAAAAGCCTCACCGCTGATTTTCAACGGTGAGGCTTTATTGCTATAGAGGTATTTGATTAATACATTCCGCCGCCCTGAGCTGCTGCCATAGCTGCTGCCTGTGCTGCATCTGCCTGCGGGTCGGGCTTATCTGTTACGAGGGACTCTGTTGTGAGTACCATTGCTGCAACAGAGGAAGCGTTTTCAAGTGCTGAACGAGTAACCTTTGTCGGGTCAAGGATACCTGCTTCAAACATATCAACATAGCCGTCGTTTGCGAAGTTGTAGCCGAAGCCTGTCTTACCGCTTGTGCGGATTTCGTTTACGATAACGCTGCCTTCAAGACCTGCGTTAGCGGCAATCTGGCGAACGGGAGCCTCAAGAGCCTTGAGAACAATCTTGACACCTGTCTTGATGTCTGCGTCGTCTGTGTCAAGAAGAGCCTCAACAGCGGGGATAGCGTTGATAAGTGCAACACCGCCGCCTGCAACGCAGCCCTCTTCAACGGCTGCCTTTGTAGCTGCAAGAGCGTCCTCAATGCGGAGCTTCTTTTCCTTCATTTCTGTTTCTGTTGCAGCACCTACACGGATAACTGCTACACCGCCTGCGAGCTTTGCAAGTCTTTCCTGGAGCTTCTCACGGTCGAAATCAGAGGTTGTTGTGCCGATCTGAGTTCTTATCTGTGCAACTCTTGCTGCAATCTCTGCCTTGTCGCCTGCACCGTCAACAATGATTGTGTTTTCCTTGCTGATTTTAACCTGGCGTGCACGGCCGAGCTGTGTGAGCTGTGTGTCCTTGAGCTCAAGACCAAGCTCCTCTGTGATAACCTCGCCGCCTGTAAGAGTAGCAATGTCACGAAGCATTTCCTTGCGTCTGTCGCCAAAGCCGGGAGCCTTGACTGCAACGCAGGTGAATGTGCCACGAAGTTTGTTGACAAGGATAGTGGAAAGTGCCTCGCCCTCGAGATCTTCTGCAACGATTACGAGCTTCTTGCCGGATTGAAGAATCTGCTCAAGAAGGGGAAGGATTTCCTGAATGTTGGAAATCTTCTTGTCTGTGATAAGAATGAAAGCGTCGTCAATAACGGCTTCCATCTTGTCTGTATCTGTTACCATATAGGGGGAGATGTAGCCACGGTCGAACTGCATACCCTCAACAATATCGGAATCGGTGATAGCTGTCTTGCTTTCTTCAACGGTGATAACGCCGTCTGCGGAAACCTTATCCATAGCGTCAGCAATAATCTTGCCGATTTCAGCGTCAGCAGAGGAGATTGTAGCAATCATCTCGATGTCTGCGGAGCTGCTTACGGGCTTGGAGTTAGCCTTGACTGCTGCTGTTGCTGCGTCAACAGCCATCTTGATGCCCTTCTTGATTACCATCGGGTTTGCACCTGCGGTAACGTTCTTGATGCCCTCACGGACAAGTGCCTGTGCAAGAAGAGTAGCGGTTGTTGTACCGTCACCTGCAACGTCATTTGTCTTGGTTGCAACTTCCTTTACAAGCTGTGCGCCCATATTCTCAAACGGGTCCTCAAGCTCAACTTCCTTAGCGATTGTAACACCGTCGTTTGTGATGAGGGGAGCACCGTACTTCTTGTCAAGAACAACGTTTCTGCCCTTGGGGCCGAGTGTGATTTTAACTGTGTCTGCAAGCTTGTCAATGCCTGCCTGAAGAGCCTTGCGGGCATCTTCACCGTAAATAATCTGCTTTGCCATTTCTCATTTTCTCCTTTAATTATTCGATTACTGCAAGAATGTCGCCCTGACGGACGATAGTGAATTCTTCCTTGTTGAGCTTAACCTCTGTGCCTGCATACTTGCCGATGATAACCTTGTCACCGACGTTGATATACATTTCAACCTTGTTGCCGTCAATATCGCCGCCGGGGCCAACAGCAACAACCTCAGCAAACTGGGGCTTTTCCTGTGCGGAAGCGGCGAGAATGATACCGCTCTTGGTGGTTTCTTCAACTTCTGCAGCCTTAACGACTACTCTGTCTGCAAGTGGTCTGATTGTCATTTATAACTCCTCCTGTTAAGTAATTATTTGCAAATTAGCACTCTCGTATGGTGAGTGCTAATACATATTCTACCTCTTTTTTTATAAATTTCAAGCAAAATTTTGAATTTTTTGCCAATTGGCCTATTGTTTACAGTTTGTTCATAATTTCGCAAGATTATTTCCTGATTGCCTTAACTATTCCTGCCGTAACTGCTGCCGCTGCGGTTGTACCGAGAGCTGCAAGCGTAATTCTTCTCGGCTTTTCAAGCTCATCGGCATCAATAAAATAGCCGAGCATTGAAAGCGGAGTTTTGCCCATCAGGTCAAAATAGGTAATGTGGCGTGTGGTGAATTCATTGGGATTATTTTCGTCAATTTCAAACAGCCTTACGCCCTTGTTTTCGTTGCCGTAGCAGCGGAAGGAGGCGGCAGGAGTCTGAATCATTCTCACGCCGTCACAGTCAATGTCAAACAGGTTCATGTGGTGGTGTCCGTAAACAACCGCCAGAACATCGCCCTGTGCCTTTACCGCATCGTACTGTCCGTAGTTAGCCTTGCAGCCGGGTGAAGGCTCACTTAATCTGCCGGAGTTGACACATTCAGGCTTTAAGCGGATATATCTGTCACCATCATAATCCTTGACTGCACCTTCATCGTCCTTGCTGCATTCTTCAATGCAGTTTTCGGTTTCGGTCATCGGAATGTGCTGGAACATAAGCGAGGGAATTTTGCCTAAAGCATCACTTGTCTGCCTGTACCATTCAACAGCCTCTGTCGTAACGCCTTCGTAGCCTTTGTCCTCTTCCTTGTTCTGGCGTGAGGTATCCATCATCCAGAGGTTGAATTTCGGCGTGTCACCCGAATAGATAAGAATGTTGTGCGTGCCGATATCGCCGTTGCCGTAGGTGTCAACAAGCCCCACAAAACAACTGTATTCACGGTAGAGGTCAATTATTTCTTCCTTGGTCATACAGCACATATCGTCGTGGTTGCCGAATATCATACCAAAGGGAATATTCCTCTTTTCAAGCGGCTCAAGAATTATTTCAAGTGACTTTTTCATCCTGTACTTTGTTGCTTCATAACCCTCTGCGGTCTGTTTGTTACCGAAGCGTGCATCAAGCAGGTGGTTTGAAAGCACGTTGTCACCCGTAAAAACAACAAGGTCGGGCTTAATTGTATCGTACGCTCTGTCAAGCATACGAAGCATAGACCGCCTCGGGTAATGCATATCCTGCGGGTCGCTGACCTGTAATATCTTAAATTTTGAGTTTTTGAATTGAAGGTTCATTTTATTTCTCCTGTTAAATAAATCATCTCAATAATATCTATTCCGTTTTTTGTGTATCTTTGTGTTTCCTTGAAGCCTGATTTTTTGTAACACGCAATAGCTCTTTTGTTGTTTTCTCTTACTCTTAAAATAACCTTATCTGTGCCGAGGACGGGTAAATCATTTTTTAATATCTGTTGTATTGCTTTTGTGCCTATGCCTTTGTTTCGGTATGCTTTATCTGCTATAAAAATTCCGAGTACGGCAAAATCGTTTTCGGTTTCTTTTTCAAGCCACACCGCACCGATATATTTGTTATCGCATTTTATATGATACCAGCACAGCTTTTCGGCAGTTTCGGACGGATATATTCGTGACTGATATTCTTTTAAATCAGTTTCGTATGCCTTTTCATATTCTTTGTATTGATTTAAATTACTTTTGTTGATTGCTTCAAACTCAAACAAGGCGGTCACTCCTGTGCTTTCGTGTTTATTTATTTTACAACCGGAAACACTTTACTGTCAAGCGGCGTTGACAAAAAGAATAAACGCTGATAAAATATGATATATTAATTAAAGAAAAGGAGTTATTTAAAATGACACAGATTGATAAAACAATGACTATCGGCGATATTCTCGACGAAAACCGTGAGGTTGCACCCTTCTTCCTTGAAATGGGTATGCATTGCCTTGGCTGTCCGTCAGCCAGAAGCGAGAGCGTTGAGCAGGCCTGCCGTGTTCACGGTGTAAATGCTGACGAGCTTGTTGCAAAGATTAACGCTTTCCTTGCAAAATAAGCAATGAAAAACCTTTCACCACGTCTTGAAGCGGTTGCCTCTCTTGTCCGAAAGGGCAGGAGGGTGGCCGATATCGGTACCGACCACGCTTATTTGCCTGTTTATCTTGTGCAAAGCGGTGTGACGGATTTTGCAATTGCAGCCGACCTTCGCAAGGGTCCGCTTGAAAATGCAAGAAAGGCTGTTGAAGAAGCAGGTCTGCAGGATAAAATTACCCTGCGCCTGTCCGACGGCTTACAGAAGTTTGAGCCCGACGAGGCAGACGAAATTGTAATAGCGGGTATGGGCGGAATACTTATAGCGCAGATTATCGAAGCTGCACCGTGGCTGCAAAAGGGCGGAAAACACCTGTGTCTACAGCCTATGAGCCATCCCGAGGTGCTGCGCAAATTCCTTGTCACAAACGGCTACAATATCCTTTGCGAAACCGTTTGTGAGGATTCGGGCAAGCTCTACTGCGTGATGAGTGTAGAGTTTTGCGGCGAGTACATAAAGCGTCCTGCGTTTTATGAGTATTACGGCGAAATTCCAAACTGCAAAACCGAGCTTTCGGAAAAATACCTGTCCAACCTTGCCTTCCGTCTTTCACGGGATGCGGACAGTATGCGCTGTGCCGACCCGACAAGGGCAGACAAGCTTTATAAAGTATCAGACAAAATCAATGACATTCTCAACGGGTGAATTGCACGGCAATTTGCCCTTTTTTAAAAGGTGATTTATTTGAAAAAACGTGTATTTCTTATTGTGCTTGACAGCTTCGGCATAGGTGAAATGCCCGACAGCGCTTCTTTTGGCGATGAGGGCAGCAACACTCTTGCCGCAATATCCCGTTCGGAGTTTTTTAAGGCGGAAAACCTGAAAAAGCTCGGGCTTTTCAATATTGACGGTGTTGACTGCTGCGAAAAATGTGAAAAACCCATTGCTTCTTACGGCAGGTTGAGTGAAAAATCAAACGGTAAGGACACAACAACGGGTCACTGGGAGATTGCAGGGCTGATAAGCGATAAACCAATGCCCACTTTTCCAAACGGCTTTCCGCAGGATTTTATTGAGCGCTTTGAAAAAGTAACGGGTAGAAAATGTCTTTGCAATAAGCCTTATTCGGGTACGGCTGTTATTGCTGATTACGGCGAAGAGCACATAAAAACGGGTGCACTGATTGTCTATACCTCGGCGGACAGCGTTTTTCAGATTGCGGCACACGAGGATATTGTGCCCGTTGAAGAATTGTATAAATATTGCGAAAATGCAAGAGAAATGCTCTGCGGTGATTTGGCTGTCGGCAGAGTTATTGCAAGACCCTTTACAGGTGAATATCCGTTTGTCCGCACTTCAAACCGACACGATTTTTCGCTTGCGCCGACCGGCAAAACCGTGCTCGATGAACTCAAAGAAAACAGCTTTGATGTTATTTCTGTCGGCAAAATCAGCGATATTTTTGCAGATGTCGGCATAACCGAAGCCCACCGCACCGCAAGCAATACCGAGGGTATGGCAAAAACGCTTGAGCTGGCACAAAAGGATTTCAACGGTCTGTGCTTTACAAATCTTGTAGATTTTGATATGCTCTACGGTCACAGAAACGATATTGACGGCTACGCAAAGGCAATTGCTGAATTTGATGCCTGGCTGTCTGCTTTTATTGAAAAAATGAACGACGAGGATTTGGCTCTTATAACGGCAGACCACGGCTGTGACCCGTCAACACCAAGCACAGACCATTCCAGAGAATATGTGCCGCTGCTTATTTACGGAAAAAACGAGGCACCCGTCAACCTGGGCACAATTCACGGCTTTGATTTTGTTGCGGATAAATTAAGAAGCATATTTCTGAATAATAAATAATTTTTGAAATAAGTGTCATTCTGAGCGAAGCGAAGAATCTTAAAAGCTAAAAAAGATCCTTCACTGCGTTCAGGATGACACAAAAATGAACAACCGATATGAAGCGAAAACCTCATATCGGTTGCTTTTATTTTACATAAAAAGCGAAATAAACCAGTTGTAGATGCCCATAAAGAAATTTACTATTTTCTGCCATAAATTCGGCTCGGCAGGCTCCTGTGTCGGCGGCTCTGCTTCGGGCTGTGTAGTTGTGGGAGCGGTTGTTGTTTCCTGCGGTGTGTTTGTTGAAGTATCAACGTTTGTTGTGGTTTCAGTCGGTTCATTGCCTGTTGTCGGCTCGGTTACCGCAGGCGGTGCAGTTGTGGTTTCTGGTGTATAGGCTTCGCTCAGGTCAATGCTGTACATAATCAGCTTACCATTTTCGATTGAAAACCACTCAATGCTGTTTGTAACGCTGTTGTACATTACCTGACCGAAACGGGGGAGTACAGCATCCGCTTTTACGGCTTTGTTGTCTGTGAGGTTACCTTCAGCGTCAAGAAACGCAACGTACATTCTCTTTGTTTCATTGAACTGATTGCTTACCATATACGGTACTGCAACCTTGTTTTTGTTTAAAAGCATTGCCTTCGGGTTGGTGACACCCTCTGCCCTTATTCCCGTGTAGCTTGTGAGCACCTTTTCGGGCTGTGAAGCAAGTGTTGAGGGGTTGAAAAGCTGTGTGACAAGGTTAGCGGCTGAAGCTTCTGTTGAATCCGTTGTGTTCTGGTAGCTGCTTACAAGCAGGTAGCCTGCGCTTGTTTTTACAACACCGCCAAGCTGGCTGAAGGTGTCGTTGTAGCCGTATTCGCCTTTGAAAAAGTATGAATCACCCTTTTGCAGTAAGCTCCAACTGTTCCCTCCGCTCATTTTAGTAATGTGGAAACTTCTGTGCGGTTCGGCATCGGAACGGTCGATATACACAAAATCCGTACCGTCCTGAAGTATGAACTGGTGGAATGAATGACTGGCGTAGGGAATAACTGTTGAATTCGGAACACTGACCTGCTTAAAGGTTTTGGTATCTACAGCAAAAGAATAAGATGCCTGATGAACAAGTCCTTCAATGTTTGCGGTGAACATCAGCCTTCCTACGTGCCCCGTAATGTATTTTCCGTTTTCGGAAAGTGCATTGTTGCCACAGTCCAATGCAGCTATGCCTTCAAAGTGGCCGGGTGCGTTGCCTGTCATATCCAAAGAACGGATTTTTTTGCCGCTTGAATTGTAATTTACAAGGCGCATTGCCGTTTTGCTTCCGTCCTTGTCGTAAATTCTGTTGCCGAAAAGCACGTAATACGTGCCGTCTGTGCCCTTTGTGAAGGCGCCGAAATCAACAAGCTCTTTTTCTACCGTGATTTCGCTTGTCACCTTTTTGCCGTCGGTTTCAATTATTTTCAGCGTGCCGTCGGTCTGGTTAACGCAAACGGCATATGAACAGTCTTTGTTCCGGAATACGCTTATATTCGGTGCATAGCCGTGGTCATATCCGTCGCTGGCGTAGATGTTGTCGTTGTCCTTTGCGGCAACATCAATAAGCGGTGAAACGCAGGCTTCAAGCGGCTTTTCCTCTGCCGCAAAGCCCGAAAGCACGCCTGTGCAGAGCACAATCAGCAGGGCTGACAGTATACAAACGCCTTTAAATGACCGCCTGGTTTTCATTAGTGTTTACTCCTTTTAATATATATTTTCTAATATATAAATTTATCATATTTTGTTTTGACGGTCAATTGAGTGTTACCGTTGTTTTACAAATTGGTTACCATTATTTTACAAACGGGGAATAATGCGTTTTCGCCAAAAATGCAAAACTATGAATATTTAAAATCATATTAAATGCTGTTTACAAAAGTAACTACTTGTGATATATTATATAGGATATAAATTAAGGAACGGTGAAAAATATGTCAGGACATAACAAATGGAGCACGATTAAGCGCAAGAAGGAAAAGACCGACGGCGCACGTGCCAAGGTATTTACAAAAATCGGCAGAGAGATTGCTGTTGCAGTTCGTGACGGCGGTCCCGACCCCGCTTCCAACTCCAAGCTCAAGGATATTATCGCAAAGGCTAAGGCTGCAAACGTACCCAACGATAATATTGACCGTATCATCAAAAAGGCAAGCGGCGAAACAGGCGGCGCAGACTACGAAAACATCGTTTACGAGGGCTACGGTCCGTCAGGTGTTGCTGTTATCGTTGAAGCACTTACCGACAACCGCAATAGAACAGCAGGCGATGTCCGCCACTATTTCGACAAGTACGGCGGAAATATGGGTCAGAGCGGCTGCGTTTCTTTTATGTTCACACGCTACGGTGTAATCCTTATCGAGTCTGAGGATGTTGACGAGGAAACACTTATGGATGCTGCCCTCGAAGCAGGTGCTGTTGACTTCATCACAGAGGATGAGGCTGTATTCGAAATCCGCACAGAGCCTAACGACCTTGGTGCAGTGCGTGATGCTCTTGAAGCAGCAGGCTATACCTTTGTTGTTGCAGAGGTACAGTACGTTCCCTCAACCTATACCACCCTTACAAATGAGGACGATATCAAGAATATGAACAAGATGCTTGAAATGTTCGACGATAACGACGACATTCAGGAAGTCTGGCACAACTGGGAAAACGCCGACGAAGAATAAGGGGTACCTTCATAAACTCATTGCACAAATCTTACGTGTTCTTTTTCCGCCATATCGTTCCAAAATGCTCGGCAATACACAAAGTATTACCTGTGCTTTTGAAACTTCTCTGACGAAAAATAACTACGTAATCTTGGCACATTGAGTTTTCTCAGGTACCTAAAAAGAATAAATCAAAAGGCAAGGTAAACCCTTGCCTTTAGTATTACCAAAAGAGGAATTTTATTATGAACTCTGTATTTGAAAAGTTCAGGCAGTTCCGCATTAATGCGGATGAGCCGGATTACGATTGCCGAGAGGGCTGCTTTATGCGCCTTTACAGAAATGTTGATGAGGCACAGTATAAAGCGTGGATAAGTGCTCTCGTTGCTGACGGCTTTGCCGTTTTGCAGGAAACAGCGAACAACGGCAACCTCTACACCTGCCTTAAGGGTGAGGCTGTTATCAATGCTTTTTTTACTCCTTGTGACGGTATTCTTCGTGTTGCCGCAAGCGAAAACGAGCGTACACCCGTGTTTGAAAAAACAGCCTGCGAGGGTGAGGGCGAAACAGCTTTTTATGGCTTTGAGAGCGACCAGACTCTTATCGACTGCGGTATGTGCCTGCTCATTCAGTGCCCCGATTACAGCTTTTTTATAGTCGATTCCGGTCACTATCTCCAGTTTAACGATAATGACAGAATCTATAAATTTATGCGTGACCGCACGCCGGACGGGAAAGGGATAGTTGTCAACGGCTGGCTGCTTACACACGCCCATTCCGACCACGTTTCAAAGTTTATGGATTTCCTTCGTTACAACAGATACGATGTTGAAATTGAAGGTATATACTCCAACCTCATTCCTGCCGACAATAAGGCGAGTGAATTCTGGGACCCCGAGGAAAAGCGCCTTGCGCCCAAGCTCTTCAAAATGCTGGAGGAAACCGATATACCGACCTATAAAATCCACACGGGTCAGCGCTTTTATATCCGTAATCTCTGCTTTGACGTTATGGGCACACACGAGGATATATATCCCCATACAGTAAAGGATTACAACGATTCATCCTGTATGGTTATGCTCACCGCAGAGGGCTCGAAAGTTTTCATTCCGGGCGATGCAAGCAACCTTGCAAGCGTTGAGCTTGAAAAGCGCTACGGCCAAACGCTTAAGTGCGACATTGTTCAGGTTGCTCACCACGGTCACAACGGTCTTTATAAGTCTGCTTACGAGCTTCTTGCAGCCGATGTTGCCGTTTTCCCGATAACGAGAATAAAGTTTGAGGAGGAATACCCGAGGCAGGAGGCAAACCGCAGGGCAATTGAGCTTGCTTCATCTTACTATATCACATCCGACGGTACGGTTAAAATTCCTCTTCCTTATAAAAAGGGTGGGGTAGAGGTGCTGCCCGATGAAACCTTTGAAGATTTCGGCAAAATCGAGCGTCTGTGGGGCTACACTTATTCAGACGAGCGCAAAAAAGAGCTCTATGACCTCTTTATCAAAAACGGAGGCGACCTTGAAAATGCCACGCTTCCCGTAATGTATCAAGGCATTTTCTCAATGTGAGGCAAATAAAATGAAAGAAATAGATGTTTTTGATTTTGACAAAACGCTCATTCCGTTTGACAGCGGCTCACGCTTCTGGCTTTTCTGCCTTGTGCGCAACCCGTGGATAGTCTTCTGCCTGCCGTATCAGGTGGCTGTAATGCTTTTATACATTATTGGTATAAAAGACCTGACCTTTGCAAAGGGGCGCTTTTTCTGCTTCGTCCGCTTTATAAACCTTGAAAAGAACGTCACAAAATTCTGGGATAAGTATGAGAAGACGGTTTTTGATTGGTTTAAGAATGAAGACAGAGAAAGACCTGCAGTTGTAATCAGCGCAAGCCCTGATTTTCTGCTGAATGAAATCTGTTCAAGGCTGAATGTATATAAGCTTATCTGTACCGTTCATAACCCGAAAAACGGCAGAATAATCGGCAAAAACTGCAAGCGGGAAGAAAAGATAAGGCGCTTTAATGAAGAGGTCGGCAGGTGCCGTGTTGTGAATGTATGTTCCGACAGCCTTAAAAGCGATAAGTGGATTTTTTCTATGGGTGAGAACTGCTTCCATATTCAGAAAAACGGCGAAAGAGTACCCTTTATTTATAATGAGGTATATAAAGATTAATTACTGAATACATTATAATAACAAAACGCCCTGAAAGGATTTCTCCTCTCAGGGCGTTGTTTGTTATGTGAAATTAGCCTTTGTAGTAAAGTGACTTGAGCTCTGCGTAGAGCTTTTCGTTCATTTCTGCTACTGTAGCGTTATCCTCTGCAACTGCGTAAGCATCTGTCTTGTATGCTTCGTCAAGCTCCTTCTGGAGAGCTTCGCTTGCAAGATTCTGGCTGATTGTAATCTGCCACATAGGCTTGTTGTGCTTCTGGACGAAGTACATTACGTGGTAGCCGTACTCTGTTTCAACAACTCCAAGGTCGCCTTCCTTACGTGCCTCGTCAAGTGACCAAGTCTCGAAGGGCTCAACCATCTGACCTCTGCCGACGTACTCGTAAAGACCGCCCGTTGTGTTGGAGCCTGTGTCCTTACTGTCCTTTTCAACAAGCTCAAGGAACTTTTCAAGCGGATCTGCTGCTGCCTCAATTTCCTTGAGTGCTGCCTCTGCAAGAGCCTTCTGCTTTGCCTTTTCAGCGTCCTTGTCTGTTGCGTCCTCGCTGATCTGGTAGAGAATGTGGCGGACATCTACGGGAATAGTTTCGTCATCTCTGTATGCGGGCTTTTCCATCATAAAGATGTACTGTGAGCCGCTTACGTCGAACATCTTCTTCTCGCCGGCCTTTGTCTTGTCGCTGTAGAGCCACTTGATTATGTCCTCGCTGAAGCTGTTCTGAACGGAAGACTTCTGGATGAATGTGCTGAGTGTGGTCTTGCTGTCCTTGAAGTCGTTAGCTTCCTTCTGCTCCTCTGTTGCATATTCCTCTGCAAGCTTTACGAAGGAAGCGGAGTCAGTAATCTTGCCGAACATCTCTTCAGCCTTTTTCTTAGCTTCTGCCTTTGCCTTTTCGTCGGCAGCCTTCTTCTCTTCGTCTGTAGCCTTTTCGTCAAGCTCTTCTGTTACGGGGTCAATAGCAAACAGGCGGAAGTCAACAACATCGTATGCGGACTTGTCCTCTTTGTATACCTTTTCAAGCTCTTCAAATGTGTAGCCTTCGCCCTTTGTTTCAAGGATATGCTGTGCGTATTCCTGAGCAAGAGTCTCATTTTCAACAATATCCTTGAAGGTCTTTTCGTTCATACCGTTGCCGTAGCTTGCACGAAGGTATGCGCCAAGGGAAACAACCTGACCGCCCTGCTCTTCAGCCTGAGTCTTGATGTTTTCACGAAGCTCCTCAATCTGAGCCTCGGTCTGAGCCTTAACCTCATCGCTTACCTTGAAGTTTGCTTCATTTGCCATATCTACAACAACGTTGTAATACTGCATACGCTCAAGAGCCATAGCCTCGAAATACTGCTTCCAGGTAGCATCCTTGCCGTCCTCAAGCTTGTAATCGTCAAAGGGATAGTTCTGCTCTGCAGGGTCCTTTGAGTAGTCGTAGCCTGTGTACTGGTAGCCGTAGCCTGCGCCGTAGTACTGGTCGTACTGTGCAGCCATGTTGTAGATGTAGTTGTGAACTGATTTGTAGTAGTATTCATATTCAACTGCTGAATACTTTTCGCCGCCGACTGTTTCGATAGACTTCATTCTGTCGAACACGCCGAGGTTTTTGCAGCCGAAGAAGCCTGCAACGCCGACAATTGCAACAACAAGAATAATCGCAATTACGCTCTTAGCTTTCTTGCTCATTCTGTGGCCGCCGATTTTGTGGGACTTCTTTGCGTTCTGCTTGGAGGCTTTGGCAAGGCGTGCCTTGCGTTCCTCACGGTAGTCATTTGCTGATTTCTGAGTAGCCATCTAATCATCCTTTTCGAGTAATTGAAGTGTTTAAAACACACTAACGCATTTAATTATATACTATTTTGAAAAAATATACAAGCCTTATTTTTTATTTTATACATTTATCACAAGTTCGTCAAAATTCAAAGGCTCACCGGTGCTGACCGATGAGCCTTTTTTGCTAAACGTGTTTATTCTTTTACGCTTTCAACTATGCCCTTTGCAAGGCCTGCCATACCCTGAATTTCAGACGGAATGATAATCTTTGTTGCCTGACCGTCTGCTGCCTTTTCAAATGCGTCAAGGCTGCGGATTGTAAGGAATGCGTTTGAAGGCTCGGATTCGTTGATGAGCTGAATTGCCTTTGCTCTTGCCTCTTCAACGGCGATGATAGCCTGTGCCTCACCTTCGGATTCACGGATTTTTGCTTCCTTGACAGCTTCTGCACGGAGAATGGCAGCCTGCTTGTCAGCCTCTGCGGCAAGAATCTTGGAGGTCTTCTGACCCTCTGCAACAAGCACCTGGCTTTCCTTTTCACCCTCTGCACGAAGGATAGCTTCACGGCGCTCACGCTCTGCCTTCATCTGCTTTTCCATGGCGTCCTGAATTTCCTTGGGCGGAAGAATGTTTTTCAGCTCAACACGGTTTACCTTGATACCCCATGCGTCTGTTGCCTCGTCAAGTATGCCTCTGATTTTTGCGTTGATTGTGTCACGGGAGGTAAGCGTGTGGTCAAGCTCAAGCTCACCTATGATGTTACGAAGTGTTGTAGCGGTAAGGTTTTCAATAGCGGAAAGGGGACGCTCAACACCGTAGCAGTAGAGCTTCGGGTCTGTAATCTGGTAGAAAACAACCGTGTCTATCTGCATTGTAACGTTATCCTTTGTGATAACGGGCTGCGGCGGAAAGTCGACAACCTGTTCCTTGAGCGAAACCATCTTTGCAACCTTTTCAAAAAGCGGTATTTTAAAGTGGATACCGGTCTGCCAGGTTGTCTGATATGCACCGAGTCTTTCAAGAACATATGCCTTGGACTGGGGAACGATTTTGATATTAAGTGCGACTATGACAATTGCAAGAATAAATAAGCCTAAAATGATGTACGGTAATGCATCCATTATAAAATTTCCTCCTGATAAAAAATTGAAAAATTCCTCAAAAATCGTTTAAACCTGTGCCGTCTGCGTCTGTTTTTCGACGATGACTTTAACGCCCTCAATTTGTTTTACGGTAACGGTTTCTCCTTCTCCGATAATGCCGTCATCAGCAGAACGAGCTGTCCATACGCTGCCTTTAACCTTGACACAGCCTGTTTCACGGATGTTGTCAATAGTCTGTGTTACTATAGCTGTTTCGCCGAGAAACCTGTCTGCGTTGGTGGGGGAATATTTGCGCCCCGTGAACTTTTTGACAAGCGGTCTTGTAACAACAAGAGCAACAAGCGAAACGGCGGCAAAGACTGCAATCTGAACGGGTGTGCTTGCCGAGCAAAGAGCCGCTATGAGTGCTGCAAGAGAACCAAGAGCAAACCATATTGTCAGCAGCTGTACCGTCAGTGCTTCGATTACGATGAACGCTATGAGTGCGCCGATCCATACGAAAACCACATTATCACCTCCTTGTCTGCATAATACCACACAATGCATTTCTTTGCAAGAAATTTCACTTGGAAATTCGGAACATAATGTGCCTGGAGCATTTTTTACTACTACAGGTTGTAGATTGGTGAATAGGCGATACTTGCTCTAGTATGGTTTTTACTTGTAAATAATTTGTGAACACACACGAAAAAACAGCGCAAAAAAGCCCTCAGAAAATATTGTAAAGCGTCGGCTTCATAAGCTCGCCTATTTCCTCGGCAAAGGCGGCAATTTCCGCACAGCTTTCTTTTATCTCATCGGGTGTTACAAGCTCAATTGAATTGAGCCTCTGGTCAATGGGCTCAAGGTGAATATGGCTTACAAAAAGCGAGAAAAAATCCTTATTGTCTTCCCATACGTTTTTTAGCTGCTCTATATACTGTTCGTTTTTGCAGGCTGCTTGTGCTGCGCTTTCCAGTTGGTCTGCTTTTTCAATAACGGCTTTGCTTGCGGAAAACGAGAGCACGCCTATAGCCGCTATCAGTATAAGCGCAATAATTCCTCTTTTCATTTTTTATCTATAGCCTTTCCGAATCCGCTTTTGCTGTAGGTCAGCGCCATTATCTCGCTTTCCTCACGGTGAATGCTTTTCAGATGCTTTTTCAGCAGCTTCACGTCAAGTCCGACTCCGGGCAAAGCCTTTTCAATTATCTTGCCGTCGCATATTACAAGGTGGGGCAAGCCTTCGTCCGGTGCATTCTTGCCTGCAAGCGAGGCGGTGAGCGGTGTGTATTCGGGCTTGAGCATAACGCTTACCGTGCCGTTGGTTTCAACTATTGCATACTGCACCTGCTCAATGTTGAAAACATCCTTCTGCCTTAACGATGACATCAGATCCTGCATTGTGAGCCTTAACGCTTTCATCTTTTTCTGGTCAAGCACACCGTTGTTTATAACTACGGCAGGGTGTCCGTCAAACGCTTCACGGAACCTGCCGAAGCGCATTGACAGTACGGAGCAGATTATTGAAAGCCCTACCAGCAAAAATACACTCAGCGCAGAATTAATCAGCGGCATATCAATGTCCTGCATTGGTGCAGCCGCAACCTCGGAGAGCAGAATTGTTACAACCAGCTCGGTGGGCTGCATTTCGCCTATCTGCCTTTTTCCCATCAGTCTAACGGAAACGATAGCAAGCAGAAACAGTATAACCGTTCTTAACAGTAGTGTAGCCATAGCAAATCTCCAATCAGTTATTTAATATTATTATGTTCAAATATGTTCATAAATTATTGACCTGAAACGATTTTTCGTGTTATATTCAAACGGTAAGAGGTGACAGTAGATGGAAAAATACTCACTCGGATTTGATATAGGCGGTACAAAATGTGCCGTCATACTCGGCAGGGGAGAGATTCCCGAAAAGCCGACCAAGGATTTTATTGTTGACAAAATCCGCTTTGAAACAAGGCAGGAAAGAGGCTGGCGTGAAATTACCGAAGAGCTTTTATCCTGCGCAGAGGAAATACTTAAAAGAAATTCGGTCAGCCCGAGTCAGGTTATCGGCTGCGGTATAAGCTGCGGAGGTCCGCTGGACAGCAGAAAGGGCGTTATAATGTGTCCGCCCAATCTTCCCGACTGGGACAATGTACCGCTTGTTGAAATGACCGAAAAAAGGCTCGGTATTAAAACAGCCTTACAGAACGATGCAAATGCCTGTGCGGTAGCGGAATGGAAATTCGGCGCCGGAAGAGGCACACGCAATATGGTTTTTCTTACCTTCGGCACTGGGATGGGCGCCGGTCTTATCCTCGACGGCAGGCTTTACAGCGGCACAAACGATATGGCAGGCGAGGTCGGTCATATCCGCATTGCACCCGACGGCCCCGAGGGCTACGGCAAAAAGGGCTCGTTTGAGGGCTTCTGCAGCGGCGGCGGTATAGCAAGGCTTGCTAAAGGTATAGCCGAAAAGAAGCTGGCTGAAGGCGTTGAAATGTCCTTCTGTAAGGATAAAACCGAGCTTGCTTCAATTACCGCAAAATCCGTTGCCGAAGCAGCCGCTGCGGGTGACGAACCCGCAAAGGAGATTTACGGCATCTGTGGTGAGCATCTTGGCAAGGGTCTTGCCGTTATAATTGATATACTTAACCCCGAGGCAATAGTTATCGGCAGTATTTACGAGCGGTCATCAGCCCTGCTCAAGGAAAAAATGCAGCAAACACTTGAAAGGGAAGCTCTTACACTTTCTTACGGTGTCTGCCGTATTCTGCCAGCCGAATTAGGTGACTCAATAGGCGATTTTGCCGCATTAGGTATAGCATTTATGAATGAATAAAAATGTAAAGGAGAAATAAAATGACTTCATTACAGATATTTGATGAGCTTTTACAGCGTTATCCCGTACTTGAACCCTGCAAAGACGAGATATACAATGCGTATAAACTTTTAAAAGCCTGCTACGAAAAGGACGGCAAGGTGCTCGTCTGCGGCAACGGCGGAAGCGCTGCCGATGCCGACCATATTGTAGGTGAACTGATGAAAGGCTTTCTGCTTAAAAGAAAGATTGAAAAGCCTGCCGCAAACGGTGATGATGAAATACTTTCACTTCTTCAGGGCGCATTGCCTGCAATTTCGCTGAATGCTCATTCTGCGCTGCTTTCCGCCTTTGCGAACGACCTCGGATTCGATTGTGCCTACGCCCAGCAGGTTTACGGATACGCCCGTGAAAACGACGTGCTTATAGCTTTGAGCACCTCGGGCAACTCCAAAAGCGTTGTCAATGCCGTGCGTGCCGCTTCTGCTGCCGGAATTGCAAGCATAGGAATAACGGGCTCAAGAGAAAGCGCAATGAGTGAGAAATGTACGGTCTGTATAAAACTCCCCGAAACCGAAACTTTTAAAATCCAGGAGCTCACTCTTCCCGTTTACCATTGCCTGTGTGCAATGCTTGAAGCGGATTTCTTTAAGGGATAAGAGCAAACTTAAGTTCAGCACACAGGCGTGCTGACGGACAAGCAAGTAATAAATTTACACCTCCCGTCATATCAATTTACCGATATGAATTCGGGAGGTTATTTTTTTGAGATGTATTGTTGAAGAAAGAGCGGTTGAGCTTGGGCGTTATATAGTTGAAAACGGCGCAACCGTGCGCACGGCGGCAAAGCAGTTCGGCATAAGCAAATCCACGGTACATACGGATGTTTCACGCAGGCTTGCAAAGCTCAACCCCTTGCTTTTTGAAGAGGTCAGGGCAGTGCTTGAGGTAAACAAAGCACAGCGTCATATCAGAGGCGGTCTTGCAACAAAGGAAAAGTACAGAACAGGTCAATAAAAATTTATTTTTATTTTTGTAAAGTACTTGCAGTTTGCCAAGAAGTTATTTATAATATATCAAAAAGTTTTAATGGTGGGATGTTTAAATGGCTTCCAAGTATTCCGTTTCGCTTCAGCGGATTATAGATGAACACGGCTTCAGCGTTGTTTATTCACCCTGTGCTCCGAGTGAAATTGACGTCACTATGCAGGAGGTTATCCGCCCCGGCTTTGTCCTCACGGGCTATGACGATTATTTTGACCCGGGCAGAGTTCAGTTCCTTGGTCTTACGGAAATTGAATATCTGCGCAGTCTGCCGGACGATGTAAGGGCGCAAAGGCTTGATTTTTACCTTTCGCACAAGCCCGTTGTGTGTATAATAACACGTTCACTTGAAATGCCCGAGGAGTTTCTTCCCCTTGCCGAAAAATACGGTGTACCCGTGCTTTCCACAAAGGATTCGACCTCTGCCTGTATGTCGGCAATTATTTCCTTCCTCGGCGTTCAGCTTGCGCCCCGTATCACCCGTCACGGTGTTCTTGTTGAGGTGTACGGCGAAGGTGTGCTTATTCTCGGCGACAGTGGCGTGGGTAAGAGTGAAACGGCACTTGAACTGATTAAAAGAGGTCACCGTCTTATTGCGGACGATGCGGTAGAAATCCGCAAGGTTTCTTCCCGTACTCTTGTCGGCTCTGCGCCGGACAATATCCGCCACTTTATCGAGGTGCGTGGTGTCGGTATCATCAACGCACAGCGTATTTTCGGTATGGGCTCTGTCAAGCTCACCGAAAAAATTGATATGGTTGTCGAGCTTGAGCCGTGGGACAGTGAAAAGGCTTACGAGCGTCTCGGGCTTGACGAAACGTACACCGAAATTCTCGGTATTGATATTCCCAGCCACGTTGTTCCCGTTCACCCCGGCAGAAACCTTTCGGTTATTATAGAGGCGGCAGCTATGAACAACCGTCAGAGAAAGCTCGGCTATAACGCAGCCCGTGAGCTTCTTAATGGCTTAGGTATGGAAGAATAAAAGGTGTACACAAAAAACACAGTAAAACAAATGAAAAGAAAGATATATCGGAGGTAACAAATTATGTACAGAATAGGTGTAGATCTCGGCGGCACAAACATTGCAGTTGGTGTTGTTGACAAGAACTTCAACATCATCGGCCGAGGCAAAATGAAGACAAATGCTCCCCGTCCCGCAAAGGCAATTTTTGACGATATTGCTACGGCTATCAGAATGGCTGTTTCCGATGCGGAAATCACCCTTGATGAGGTTAAGTCTATTGGTATCGGTACACCCGGCTCCGTAAACAAGGCAGAGGGTATCATTGACTACGCAAACAACCTGGATTTCGACCATGTTCCCGCAAAGGAGCTGCTTTCCGAAAATCTCGGTATGGATAAGATTTATATTGACAACGACGCTAACTGTGCAGCTCTGGGCGAAGCACTTGCAGGTGCAGGCAAGGGTACGGACAGCTTTGTTGCAATCACACTCGGCACAGGTGTCGGCAGCGGTATTGTTATCGACGGCAAGCTCGTAGTCGGCTGTAACTACGCTGCAGGCGAAATGGGCCATATGGTTATCTGTATGGACGGTGAGCAGTGCAACTGCGGCAGAAGAGGCTGCTGGGAGAGATATGCTTCCGCAACAGCTCTTATCGCACAGACCAAGGATGCTATGAAAAAGAACGTTGACAGCATAATGTGGGATCTTGTTGACGATAATATATCAAAGGTCAGCGGCAGAACAGCCTTTGATGCAATGCGTAAGGGCGATGCTGCAGGTAAGCAGGTTGTTGACAACTACATTCGCTATATTGCAGTCGGTCTTGTAAACGTTATCAATGCTTTACAGCCCGATGTGATTTGTATTGGCGGCGGTATCAGCCACGAGAAGGATAATCTTCTTGTTCCGCTTCGCAAGCACATCAACCGTGGCAGATACAGCATCTATTCAGCAAAGCAGACAGAAATCTGCTGTGCAACACTCGGCAACGATGCAGGTATAATCGGTGCCGCAATGCTCGATAACTGATTCGTTTTAAGGATAGTTTTCAATGAATAACATTCAGAACATAATTGAAGGTGCTCAGAAAATCGGTATAAACTACCGCCTTGATGCGCCTATGTCCGAATACACAAGCTTCAGAACAGGCGGAAAGGCAGACGTTGTCTTTCTGCCGTGTTCTGAGTTGCAGCTTCGCAGCCTGCTTCGTATGTGTTCGGACGAAGAGGTGAAGCCCTTTATTTTCGGCAACGGCTCAAATCTTCTTGTTTCGGATGACGGAATAAGGGGTGTTTCAATCCGCCTTGCAAATAATTTCGAGGAAATTCGCCTTCTTGACGAAACAACAATATACTGCTCGGCAGGCACCAAACTTGCAACCCTTTGCAAATTTGCTCTGGAGCATTCCCTCACAGGGCTTGAGTTTGCCTATGGCATACCCGGTACTGCAGGCGGTGCGGCATATATGAACGCAGGTGCCTACGGCGGCGAAATGAAGGATGTGCTTACCTGCTGTACACACCTTGATTTTGAGGGTAATCCCGGACGCCTTACCAAGGAGTATCTCACCTTCGGCTACAGAAGAAGCTCATATACCGACAAGTATTTCGTAATTACGGGTATTATCGTTTCGCTCCAAAAGGGTGACAAAGAGGAAATCAATGCAAAAATGCAGGAGCTTCTAGGTCGCCGTGTCGATAAGCAGCCGCTGGATTTGCCAAGCGCAGGCAGCTTTTTCAAACGCCCTGAGGGTCACTTTGCAGGTGCACTTATCGAACAGTGCGGTCTCAAGGGCTTTTCTGTCGGCGGTGCACAGGTAAGCGAAAAACACGCAGGCTTTGTTGTAAATAAGGGTGGCGCAACTACTGCCGATATTATGGAGCTTGGCAGAATTGTTGCCGAAAAGGTGCTCAGCGAAACAGGCGTTGAGCTTGAACGGGAAGTAAAGTATATAGGTTGACGGAGTATTTTAGTTATGTCATTTACATCTGCAGTAAAAGATGAAATCTGTTCAACAGCCGATATGCAGACCTGCTGCTACCATGCGATGACCTACGGGCTGTTGCTGTGCGGCAGGTCTTTTGGTTCAACCTCTATGATGCTTGTAACAGAGCACGAGGGCACAGCGAAAATGTATGCTTCGGCTGTTGAAAAAATAACGGGCAGAGCACCCGTACTGAAAGGCGCTGAAAGCGGAAAATTTTCCGTAAGCGTTACAAAAAAAGAGGACAGGCTCAAGGTTTTAGAGCATTTCGGCGTGTCTGAAAGAATGGTCGGTGTTCGTATCAACCGATCAAACCTTGCCGAGGAATGCTGCCTGGCTTCGTTTTTAAAGGGTGCTTTCCTTGCGTGTGCAACGGTAACCCATCCGCAAAAAAGCTATCAGCTGGACTTTATTCTGCCCTTCCTGCATCTGAGTGACGATATGCTCAAATTAATGCAGGAGCTTGAAATTAATGCCAAAATGACAAAGCGCAAGGGCAGCTACGTAATATATTTCAAGAGCAGCGAAATGATAGAGGATATACTTATGCTTCTGGGCGCACAGTCGTCTGCACTCGAAATTATGCAGGTCAAAATTGAAAAGGATATGCGTAACAAAATTAACCGCAAGGTCAATTTTGAAACCGCAAATATTGACCGCTCTGTTGATGCGGCAATGGGTCAGATAGAGGCTATACGCAGGCTTCGTGCCAGCGGTAAGTTCGACGGACTGCCCGAAGAACTGCGTGAGCTTGCAACGCTGCGTGAGGAAAACCCCGAAAGCAGCCTGAAGGAGCTTGGCAATATGCTCTCCGTCAGCCTTTCCCGCTCGGGTGTTTACCACAGGCTTAACAGAATAGTAAGTATCGCAAACAGCGAGGATTAATTTTTACAGAAAGTGAGGTTTTGATATGTCGGGCTTTACACATTTACATCTGCATACCGAGTACAGCTTGCTGGACGGTGCCTGCCGTATCAAGCCTCTTGTTGCCGCCGCAAAGGAGCTCGGGCAGACAAGCCTTGCAATTACCGACCACGGCTCTCTTTTCGGCGCAATAGATTTTTACAAGGAAGCAAAAAAACAGGGCATCAAGCCGATTATAGGCTGTGAGGTCTACGTTGCGGCAAGAACACGCTTCGACAAAGTTCACGGTATTGACAGTGAGCGTTACCACCTTGTTCTGCTTGCCGAAAACGATACGGGCTACCGTAATCTTATCAAAATTGTTTCCGATGCGTGGACTCAGGGCTTTTATACCAAGCCCCGTGTGGATAAAGAATTGCTCGAAAAATACCACGAGGGAATAATTGCGCTTTCTGCCTGCCTTGCGGGTGAAATTCCGCAGGCGCTATTAAAAAACGATTATGAGCAGGCTGCGAAAACTGCCCAGTGGTACAAAGAAACCTTCGGCGAAAACAACTTTTTTATAGAAATTCAGAACCACGGCATTGAAGAGGAGCTTCGTGTTCTTCCGCAGCTTGTCCGCCTTGCGAGAGAGCAGGGGATAGGTCTTGTTGCCACAAACGACACCCACTATATCCGCAAGCAGGACTCGAAAATTCAGCAAATTCTTATCTGCATACAGACCAACCACATCCTCGGGGAGAATACGGGAATTGAGTTTGAAGCGGATGAGTTCTATTTAAAGAGCGAAAGCGAAATGCGTGCGCTTTTTGCCGATTTTTCCGAGGCGGTGGAAAATACCGCAAAAATTGCCGAAAGGTGCAATGTCGAAATTGAATTCGGCAACACTAAGCTTCCCAATTTCGATACACCCAACGGCGAAGACCATTTTGAGTATTTTGCCTCTCTCTGCCGTGAGGGCTTTATAAAGCGTTACGGTGAAAATGCCCCCGAAGAATATAAGGAGCGGCTTGAATACGAACTGGGTGTTGTCAACAAAATGGGCTATACGGACTATTACCTTATAGTCAACGATTTTGTTCAGTACGCCAAGAATAACGGCATACCCGTCGGCCCCGGCAGAGGCTCGGGCGCAGGCAGTATAGCCGCCTACTGTATAGGAATTACGGGCATAGACCCGATGAAGTACAACCTCCTTTTCGAGCGTTTCTTAAACCCCGAAAGGGTGAGTATGCCCGACTTTGATATTGACTTCTGCTACGAAAGACGGCAGGAGGTCATTGACTATGTTATTTCAAAATACGGCTCCGACCACGTTTCGCAGATTGTTACCTTCGGTACACTTGCCGCAAAGGCAGCCGTGCGTGACGTCGGCAGGGTAATGGGCTTGCCCTACGCAACGGTCGATTCGGTTGCAAAGCTCATTCCGTTTGAGCTGAATATAACTCTTGATAAAGCTCTTGCAAAATCTGCCGATTTGCGCAAGCGTTATGACACTGACGAAACGGTAAAAGAGCTTATCGACAACGCTATGCAGATTGAGGGTATGCCAAGGCACGCCTCAAAGCACGCCGCAGGCGTTGTTATCACCCGTGACCCCGTCAAGGAATATGTACCCCTTGCGCTGAGTGATGATTTAGCAGTCACCCAGTACACTATGGTTTCCCTTGAAGAATTGGGTCTTTTGAAAATGGATTTCCTCGGGCTTAAAACCCTTACGGTTATTTCGGACGCCGAAAAAGCAGTCAAGAAAACCGAGCCCGATTTTGATATTGAAAAAATACCGCTTGACGATATTGATACCTACAAAATGTTTTCTTCGGGTCAGACTCTCGGCGTTTTCCAATTTGAATCCGCAGGTATGCGAAGCGTTCTGACACGCATAAAACCCAAGGTGCTCGAAGACCTTATAGCGGTTGTTTCGCTTTACCGTCCGGGCCCTATGGACTCGATTGACACATATATCGAAAACAGAAGAAACCCCGAAAAGACAAGCTATAAAGCGGACAAGCTCCGCAGTATTATGGAGGTTACGCACGGCTGTCTTATCTATCAGGAGCAGGTAATGCAGGTTTTCCGTGAGCTTGCAGGCTATTCCTACGGCAGGGCAGATGTTGTGCGCCGTGCCATGTCCAAGAAAAAGCACGATGTTATGGAGATGGAGCGTAAAACCTTTATCGAAGGCGCTGTCAGCAGGGGAGTTGAGCCTGCTGCCGCAAATTCGATTTTTGAGGATATGTCCTCGTTTGCTTCCTATGCCTTCAACAAATCACACGCTGCAGCTTATTCGCTGGTGGCTTACCGCACGGCATATCTCAAATGCCACTATCCGCAGCAGTTTATGGCGGCACTTCTTACAAGCGTGCTCGACCAGACTGCCAAGGTCTGCGGCTATATCAACGAGTGTGAGCGGCTCGGAATAAAGGTTATGCCGCCCGATGTCAATTCAAGCTACGGCGGCTTTGTAGCCGAAAACGGCAGAATTCTTTTCGGGTTGCTTGCCGTCAAAAACCTCGGCAGAAACCTGATTAAGGCTATTGTCGAGGAAAGAGAGAAAAACGGTAAATTTACTTCGTTTTACTCTTTCTGCAAGCGTGTTTACGGAAACAATTTCAACCGCCGTGCCGCCGAAAGCCTTGTTTATTCGGGTGCTCTTGACTGGCTGGGTCTCAACCGCCGTCAGATGCTGCAGATGCTGCCTGCCGTTATGTCACAGCTTGAGGCGGATAAGGCATACAATATGAGCGGTCAGATTAATATATTCAGCCTTATCGGTGAAGAAAAAAGCGCCGAGCCCGAAATTCCGCAGGTGAGCGAGCTGCCGCAGGACGAAAAGCTGATGCGTGAAAAAGAGGTTGTCGGCTTCTATGTCAGCGGTCATCCTATGTCGGGCTTTGCTCCACTTGCCGAAAAGCTCGGCTGTGCAAAGGTTTTCGATTTGACGGACGGTGACGGCTATTCCGATAATGAAAATGTAAAAGTATTGGGCATCATAACCTCAATAAAGAAAAAAATTACAAGAAGCAACGCTGAAATGGCCTTTGTAACGCTTGAGGATATGAGCGGAAATATCGAAGCGCTTCTCTTCCCGAAAACCGTTTCATCCACAATGGAAATTCTGAAAACGGGTAACGTTGTGCTTCTTGAGGGAAGGCTGAGCCTTCGTGAGGATAAAGAGCCGAGCCTTGTCTGCGAAAAGCTTTCACCCTGTCCTAAGGATGTGCCCGAAGTAAAAACGGAAAAGAGGAAAAAGCACGGTCTGTTTTTAAGGGTAGAGAGTGAAAACGGCGAACAGAAACGCCGTGCACTCAATCTCCTTGAAATATTTGAGGGAAACACACCGGCAAGGTTTTATTATAATGATAGTAAGAAGTATGACTCCCGTGTTATCGGCGTAGATGTTAATGAGCCGCTTCTCGGCGAACTCAGGCGCATTTTGGGAGCAGAAAATGTCGTTTTGCAATGAATAGCAGTGAATATTGGCTAAAAAACTTGACATATTTTTTAAACTGTGTATTATATTAAGGAATGATTTTAAGTTAACCATTTTTAGGAGAGATTTGTTATGAAAAAGATTGGTGTTCTCACAAGCGGCGGCGACGCCCCCGGTATGAACGCTGCCGTACGTGCAGTTGTCCGCACAGCCCTTTACAATAATATGGAGGTTGTAGGTATCCGTTACGGCTACAAGGGTCTTCTTGAGGAAGACTTTGTTGAAATGGGTATGCGTAACGTCTGCGATATTATCCACCGTGGCGGTACAAAGATTTATACTGCCCGCTGCCCCGAGTTCAAGGAGGAGGAAGCAGTACGCAGAGCAGTTGAGATTGCCAAGAAGAACGGCATTGAAGGTCTTGTCGTTGTCGGCGGCGATGGTTCTTTCCGTGGCGCAAGAGACCTTTCCAACTTCGGTCTTCCCTGTGTTGCCGTTCCCGGTACTATAGATAACGACATCGTCTGCACAGACTATACAATCGGCTTTGACACCTGCCTTAACACTGTTCAGCAGCTTGTTGACCGCCTTCGTGATACTATCGAAAGCCACAGCCGCTGCTCTGTTGTAGAGGTTATGGGTGCCCGTGCAGGCTACCTGACCCTAAACGCAGGTATCGCTGTCGGTGCTACGGCTATCGTTATTCCCGAAATTCCTTACGACATTGAAAAGGATGTCATCAGCAAGATTAAGCGCACAAAGGAAACAGGCAAAAACCACTTCATCGTTATGGTTGCCGAAGGTGTTCGCTTCCGTGACGGTATAACCGTTGAGCAGATGGCAAAGGAAATCGAGGAAAAGACAGGCATCGAAACCCGTGCAACTGTACTCGGCCATATTCAGCGTGGCGGTTCTCCCACAGTTCGTGACCGTGTTATCGCAAGCCAGATGGGTAACAAGGCTGTTCACCTCCTTCACGAGGGTAAGAGCAACCGTGTTGTCGTAATGCACGGCGAAACGATTACAGACCACGATATCAACGAAGCGCTCAATATGAAGAAGACCATTGATAAGGATCTCTACAACTGCGCTATGGAGATTTCTCTGTAAGCTATACCTTTACATTAAAAAATTACCACCCGAAGAAGAATGAAAACTCTTTTTCGGGTGGATTTTTTTGTGAAGTTTATTCTTCTAACTCATAAACAGCCCATACTGTGGGAATCTGCAGGGGATAGGTTTCCTGGACTGTGCCGTCGTAGATAAAGCGTACCTTGTCACCCTTTTTCATTTCGGGCAGCTTAATGTGGGATAATACGCTTTTAAGGCTGACGTAAGCCTGTGAGCCTTCGTTAATTCCTGCGTTGTCTCCGTAGGCTTTGACAAGCAGACTGCTGCCGTTGTTTTCTATGATTACAGCATCAAAATGCGGTTCATCATTATAACCCACGGGAGCAGTAATGCCGACGATTGGCTCAACCTGTACAATCAGAGTATCGTAATCATATCTTAATTGAGCGTTAAATTCTTTGTGTAAAAAGTAACTCAAACGTTCGTTGGTCATCAAAAATTCATTGCCTGCTGCTTTGCATTCTGCACTGTGGGTTGTTCCCGGGAGTTTGGCAAGATAGTTGAAATCGTTACGCTCGGTTGTTATTTTAAGTAAATTTTTATCTTTGTTTAAAAGATATTTTCTACCGTTGTATTTAATTGTTACCTCGTTGGTTGTCGGGTTTTCCACGGTTGCGCCGAGTGCTTTTACAATTGTAAATAACGGTAACATTACATATTGTTCCTCTTGGTTGAATTCAATATAACCGTTTGCGTTGATTTCCTGACCGTTGACAATAAGACGGGGCTTTTTTACGGAGGCAGTAGTTGCTTCGGTGTAGTCCTTCATACCTTCGCTGATAAACTTAACCGCCGCAGAATATTCCGTTGTGCTTATATCGGCGTAAGCGATAATCAAATCCTTGTTGCCGTCAACCGTGTTACGCTTGATTATTGTGTAATCATCATACCAATAAAACATTGTGCCGCCGTCCTTGAGCATATCCCGCTTGATTATTCCGCAGTTAGCATCGTTATTGGCTTTTTCAAGCAGCCTGTCAACGCTCATTTTGCCGGAATTAAGTGCATCGCCGACATACATTTGCTTGCCGTCAAGCGTGATATAAGCCTTGTCAAGGCAGTAGAGGTAGGCGTGGAAGCCGTTGTTTTTGTAAAAGGCTTCATTTGTCATCCACGTAACGCCGCTTGATTTGCTCCTTTCAACAGTCAGCTCATAGTCAAACTTTGCCTCAAGCATAACTGTTGTGTGCTCCATTGTGGATTGTTCGGTAATGTCGCTTTCGTTCAGCCCGAAATAATCCATAGCCTGACGGATACATTCAGCCTCAAGCTCTTTTACATAGCTTTGCGTGTCATAATCAACTCCGACCGGGAATTTGGCTCGCAAATCCTTGATGTACGAGCTGGCCATACCCGGCTCCCAGTAATCGTACAGCACATAGTTTCCTTCGCTGTCAACGGTGAACGACAGCGCAAGCGGAATTATAGTGCCGCCTTTTTCAACAAGCTGTCCGTCCTCAACGCTGTATTCCTGATACATCGAAACAAGGTAAACGGTTTCCTGCTGAATATTGTCATCGTTTGCGGCGTCACTCATAACCTCGTTTGCGAGAATTTTATGTGCCTCGCAGGCAACCTCGCCTTCAAGGAAGCTGCCCTTGTTGTGGTTGATAATTTCCGTTCTTATGAGGGTGTCAAGGTCTGGGCTGATGTTCGGCGAATAGTCTGTTTTGCCCGTTCCCTTGGGGTTTGTGAGGAAGCAGACTGCCGCAATTACGCAGACAACTACCGCTGCAATAATAACCCAGAATGCAGGCTTTTTGTAATTCATAACTCCCTTAATTCTTTCCTTTACACCTGTTTCGCCAAAGGCGAGGGGACACGCGGCAATGGATTTGCGGCTGATGCTCGCGTTTAGCAAAGCCGCCGAATAATCCCTGCGCTGCTGCTCGTCAAGTGCTTTTACCACCTTTTCGTCGCAGGCGGCTTCAATATCCCTGCAAAGCAGAACGTAGGCAGCCCACAGCAGAGGATTGAACCAGTAAATGCTAAGCAGCAGGAAGCCGAGCGGCTTTATAAGGTGGTCAAGGCGTTTGATGTGTGCTTTCTCGTGCGCAATTACAAGCGGCAGGTCGGTTTCGTTTGTCTTGTACGGAATATAGATTTTCGGTTTTATAATTCCGAGCACAAACGGCGACTGAACAAACTCGCTTTGGTATATGTTTCCTTCCTTTTTCGTTGCGGTTTTAAGGCTCATTTTAAGCCTTGCCCAGCTCGCAAGGGCATAAAGCAGCATAATTCCAAGCCCCAGCAGCCACACGCAGGCGAGAATTATTGTCACATCAACCGTTCTTTGAGCCATAGGTACAAAGTCGGCGTACTGTGTGTTTACCGCATTGTCAAGCGGCTCAATACCCGAATTGATTTTAAATTCGTTTAAATAGGGCAGGGTGGGGTCAATTGTCTGTGCACTCGGAATAAGGCTGAACACGCTTTCGATTGAAAACGGGAAAATCAGCCTGAGTGCAACTATGCCCCAAAGCACGCAGTTAAGCCATTTCGGAGCTTTTCTGAACACCAGCCGCAGTAAAAAGACAGCCAGCACTATCCAGCCTGCCGTTATGCTGATATTCACAATTTCAAGAAACGGCACGGTAACAAAGGTTAAAAACTTCTGAATAAAATAAATAATTTCGTCCATTTTAACCCCTCCTTACTTTTCAATAATTCTGCGAATCTGCTCAATTTCGTCATCGCTCAGTGACTTGGATTTTGCAAAGGCGGCAATGAAGGCAGGCACGGAGTTTTCAAACTTTTTCTCCATAAGCTCTTCAATTTCCGCCTGCTGTACCTCCTCCTTTGAAACAAGCGAGGTTACAACCGTGTTTTCGTTTTTGAGCACACCTCTGTCGGATAATCGCTTGATTACCGTGTAGGTAGTCGTCTTCGACCAGCCAAGCTGCTCCTTGCAAAGCTCACTCAACCGCCGTGAAGAAACAGGCTCGTTTTCCCACAGGATAAGGCAGAAACGGTATTCGCTTTCAAATACCTTGGGTGCAGACATATTTTTCACTTCCTTTTCGTTGTTCTAATGCATTAGTACAACGCTATTCTAACGCATTAGAACAAGTTTGTCAAGAGAAAACTGTAATTTACAATTATTTAATCTTTTCCGTCTTGCCTTTTACTATTGTATATAGTAAAATAGACACATCTTATTATGGTGGTATATTATGTTCAGCGATAAATTTATTCAGTTAAGAAAACAGGCTATAGAAAAACAGTTCGGGCGGATGAACGATATGCAGCGCAAGGCTATCTTCCGCACGCAGGGTCCATTGCTTGTGCTTGCGGGTGCAGGCAGCGGCAAAACAACCGTTCTTGTCAACCGTATTGCAAACATTATGCAGTTCGGCAAGGCTTATTATTCCGATTATGTCTGCCGTCCCGTTGAGCAGAGGGATATTGACGCAATTGAGGCATACCTCGACGGTGACGATTTTACCTATACATTCATTGAGGATCTGATGCAGGTGGATGCACCCCGTCCGTGGGAAATCCTTGCAATCACCTTTACAAACAAGGCGGCAAACGAGCTTAAGGAAAGGCTTGAAAAAATGCTCGGCCCCGACGGCAGCGAAATCTGGGCAAGCACATTCCACGCCGCCTGCGCAAGAATTTTACGCCGCTATGGCGAAAGGCTCGGCTTTTCAAACCATTTCACAATCTACGATACGGACGATTCACGCCGTGCTATGAAAGAGTGTCAGCGTGCTTTAGGCATTGAGGACAGGGTGATTAACCACAAGGCGGCACTTGCGGAAATCAGCCGTGCAAAGGACAGCCTTATTACTCCCGAAGAATTCAAGCAGCAGGCAGGCAGCGATTTCAGGCTAAAGAAAATTGCCGACCTTTACGAAATGTATCAGGCAAACCTCAAAAAAGCTGATGCAATGGACTTTGACGATATTATCGTAAATACGGTTTATCTTTTACAGCAGGATAAAGAGGTTCTTGAATACTATCAGAACAGGTTCAAGTACATAATGGTTGACGAGTATCAGGACACCAACCACGCACAGTATCAGCTTGTCAGCCTTCTTGCCGCAAAGAACAGAAACCTCTGCGTTGTAGGTGATGACGACCAGAGTATCTACAAGTTCCGTGGTGCTACTATCGAGAATATCCTCTCCTTTGAACAGCAGTTCAACGCCGAGGTTATCCGCCTTGAACAGAATTACCGTTCAACCCAGACCATTCTCGACGCTGCCAATGCGGTTATTGCCCACAACTCACAGCGCAAAGGCAAAAACCTCTGGACAGACAACGGCGAAGGCGGAAAAATCATACTCAACACTTCCTACGACGAGCAGTCCGAGGCAAGGTATATTGCCGACACCGTGCTTGACGGTGTTGCAGGCGGTCAGCGCTTTAACGATTTTGCCGTGCTCTACCGTGCAAACGCACAGTCCAACGCAGTTGAAAACGCCTTTGTGCGTATGGGTATTCCTTACTCGATTTTCGGTGGTCACAAGTTCTACGACCGTAAAGAAATCCGTGATGCCACTGCTTATCTTACCGTTATAAACAACACTTCCGATGATATAAGGCTTCGCAGAATTATCAACGAGCCGAAAAGGGGAATAGGCGACACCACAGTTGCACATGCGGCAGATATTGCAAATTCACTCGGTGTGAGCATCTTTGAAATTATTTCGCAGGCGCAGGACTATCCGCAGCTAAGCCGTGCTTCTTCAAAGCTCGTTGCCTTTGCCGATATGATAAAGGACTTTACCGTTAAGGCGGAGGAGCTTTCGCTCAAAGAACTGTTTGACTACGCTATGAAGGAAAGCGGCTACGTTGATTCGCTTATGCTTGACGCCGAAACCGCAACGGACAGGCTTGCCAATATAAACGAGCTTTCAAACAACCTTCAGCGCTACACCGAGGAAAACGACGAGGCAAGCCTCACGGGCTTCCTTGAGGAAGTTGCCCTTATGACAGACCTCGACGCAATGAACGAGGAAGCAGACAGAGCGGTTATGATGACTCTGCACTCCGCAAAGGGTCTGGAATTCAACAACGTATTCATTGTCGGTATGGAGGAAGGCGTTTTCCCCGGTATGCAGGCGGTTTACAACCCTGCCGAAATCGAGGAAGAACGCAGACTTGCATACGTCGGCATTACGAGAGCCAAAAAACAGCTTTACCTTACCAAGACAAAGACGAGAATGCTCTACGGCTCAACCTCTCACAACCGCACCTCACGCTTTGCCGATGAAATTCCAATGGAACTGATTAAGGAAACAGGTGTTGCAAAGCAAACCTCACCGTTTATGTCGGCAACAGGCGGCTTCGGCGGCGGATTTTCGGGCGGTACGAGAACACCTGTCAGCGCTTCAAAGCCCAAGGCTGCACCGCTTACAGCACCGAAAAGAAACGATGCACCTGTGGAAACCTTCAACACGGGCGACAGCGTTTCCCACGCTACCTTCGGTACGGGTGTTGTGCTTTCCGTAAAGCCCATGGGCAACGATGCCCTGCTTGAAATTGCCTTTGATAAGGCGGGCACAAAGAAGCTTATGGCAAAATTTGCAAAATTAAAGAAGAATTAAATTTAAAGGAGATATATGCTATGATCAAATCAATTCCCAACGGTGTTTTCCCGACTATGATTACACCCTACACAGCAGACAACAAGATTGACTACAACGCTGTAGAGCAGCTCATTGACTGGTACGTCAAAAAGGGCGTTGACGGTATATTTGCAATCTGTCAGTCCAGCGAAATTTTCTTCCTTTCCTTTGAGGAAAGACTTGAGCTTCTCAAGTTCATCGTTGAGCGTACGCCCAAGAATATTTCAATTGTTGCTTCCGGTCACACGGCAGACGACATCGGCACACAGCTTGAAGAAGCAAAGGCTTTTGTTGACGTCGGTATTGACGGCTATGTTTTCATTTCAAACCGCCTTGCCGCAAAGGACGAGGACGACAGCGTTTTCCTTCGCAATGTTGATATTTTTATGGATGAAATCAAGGATATTGCATTCGGTATTTATGAGTGCCCCTACCCCTACAAGCGCCTCATGACTCCCGAAACCCTCGGCGAGCTTGCACGCACAGGCAGATTCACCTTCCTTAAGGATACCTGCTGTAACCCTGCAATGATTAAGGCAAAGCTCGATGCAGTAAAGGGCACAGGTCTTAAAATTTACAACGCTAACTCCGCAACCCTTCTTGAAACACTCCGTATGGGCTGCGCAGGCTTCTCCGGCGTTATGGCTAACTTCCACCCCGAGCTTTACGCTTGGCTTTGCAAGAATTTTGAAAAGGAGCCCGAAAAGGCAGAAATGGTACAGGATGTTGTCGGCTTCTTCTCCGTTGCAGAGTGCCAGGTTTACCCCATCAACGCAAAATACTACCTCGGTCTTGAGGGTATTGATATGGGCTACACCTCCCGTGCACGCAGTATGGACGACTTCTTTGTAGGCCGTAAATACGAAATCGAGCAGATGCACAGAGTTACCCAGCGTGTCAAGGAGCAGCTCGGTATAGAATAATTTCTGCTTAATAATAAGGGAATATAATAGTAAAGGCGGGTTTTTCTGTGAAAAAAACAATTAAGGCAATAATCGCTGTTATTATGTCTTTGGTTCTTGTTTTCTCAATAACCTCTTCGGCTTTTGCAACCGAAACGGAAGGCTGCGACTGCGGAAAGACACCTGTTGTTTTTGTTGAGGGTATAGGTACAACTCTTTACATCATGGAAGACGGCGGCGAAAGAAAAACGGTTTTCCCAATGTCAACGGATGTTATCCTTACATCGCTTGCCAAGTTTATTCCTGCCGTGCTTATCTCCTCTGTTTTTGGCGGCTGGTCAGGCTTCAGTAAATCCCTTTCGGTTTTTGTGTGCGACCTTTTCTCGGAAATCGACTGTGATGAAAACGGCAATTCGGTTTTACCTGTTGTTGCACATCCGCCTGTTGATGCCGAGGTGGCAGAGCATATCTACGGCGAGAATATATACACCTTCCGTTACGACTGGCGTCTTGACCCTTACGTAATTGCTGCCGAGCTTGATGAATACATAGATGCTGTTATTGCAGCAACGGGTCACGATAAGGTCGTGCTCAGCGCTTACAGCGAAGGCGGCGAAGTAACGCTTGCTTACCTTGATGAATTTGGCTCAGACAAGCTCGAAAGATACGTTGCACAGTGCTCTGCTTTTCAGGGGCTTACGCTTATTGGCGAGGTTTTTACCAATAATGTCGGTGTCAAAGGTAAAGTGCTTGCCGATTTCCTCGTTTCCGTTGTCAGCTCTACCGGTGCGGATGACGGCGTTGTAACTCTGCTTGATATTCTTCGTTATACGGGTATTTATTCACTTCTTTCATTGCTGGTGGATTCTGTTCTCGACAATTGCTTTGACGATATTTACGCAACTCTGGCACGTGGCGTATTTGCCTGTATGCCGGGTATTTTCGGCTTCGTACCTGCGGAGTATTTTGACAAAGCGGTTGATATGCTTTTCGGTCACGATAAGGCAAAATACGCTGCTCTTATAGAGCGTGTAACGAGATACCACAACGCACAGGTGAACGCTGAAAACATCATTGAAAAGGCGATAGACAACGGTGTTTCCGTAGCCTTTGTTTCTAACTACGGTGTCGGCTCAATGCCTCTGCTGGGCGATAAAATCTATCAGTCAGATATGCTTATCGATTCTGCCAATACTGCCGGCGGTGCAGCTTTTGCACCCTTTGGCAAAACTTTCGGTGACGGTTATAAGCAGGCTGAAAACGACGGTCATAACCACCTTTCACCCGACGGCTGTGTTGACGCTTCCACCTGTATGTTCCCCGAATACACCTGGTTCGTTTCGGGCTTTACACATTGGAATGTCTGCGATGAATTCATTAACTGGCTCTATTGGTGTGAGGGACAGCCCACGGTATGGGATAACCCCGATTATCCGCAGTTCCTTAAAGGGAACGGCAAAACAGGCGAAGTAATACCTCAGAAGTAAACATTATATAATTAACGGCTTGCACAGGCGATTGACCCGTGCAGGCTGTTTTAAATTTTCTCTGCTGTTCAAATCCGACTTATTTTTCAGCCTCACGGGTATAGAATTAATACACAAAGGGCGGTGAGAGGAATAAAGCAGGTAATATATGTTGATGTTTTGGTTTGCCTTAATACCATAATCAGCTTTTTTATGCTCGGTGCGGTTCGGCTGATTTGCCGTGAAAACACAAAGCGGCTGCGGATGCTGCCGGGCAGCTTTATGGGCGGTGCTTATTCACTTTGTATCTTTCTGCCCGAGCTTCCAACAGCAGTAAGCGTTGCGTTAAGAGCGGCTTTTCTGCTTGCGGTTACATTGTGCGTTTTCGGCTTCGGGAATAAAAAACGCTTTTTCAGGCTTTTTGCCTGCCTTTGTGCCGTCAGCTTTCTTTTTGCAGGTGTGGTGCTCGGAATATGGCTTGTGTTTAAGCCGCAGGGCTTGGTGTTCAGAAATTCAGGCGTTTATCTTGATATAGGCTTTATTCCGCTTGTGCTGCTTTCGGCGGCGGTTTATCTTGCTGTTACCGTGTTTATGCGCTTCTTTTCACGAAACACACGGGATAGCTGTGCCTGCACGGTTTCAGTTCAATGTAACGGCAAAGCTTTGAGCTTAAAGGGAATAATCGACACGGGCAATACCCTTGCCGACAGCTTTACGGGCAAGAGCGTCAGCATAATTGACCGTGCAACAGCATTTTTGCTGTTCGATGAAAAAACGGCAGAGTGCATTTTTTCGGGCAATCTGCCTGAGGGTATGCATTTAACCGTTTCAAACACCGTTGGCGGTGAAGGCTTGCTGCCCGTTTTTACTGCGGAGAAAATGAGAGTTACAACCGACACGGGCTTTGCCGAAATGCAAAATACAGCCCTTGCCGTGAGTAAAACCGAATGCTTTGGAAACGGTGTGTCCGTGCTCGTAAATGCGGATGTATTTCAGCTCATAAAAGAGAATGCGGGAGGTGAACTCAATGCTGAAAAAGCTGTTGCGGAAAATAAA
Source organism: Acutalibacteraceae bacterium (assembly GCA_045605425.1). Taxonomy (GTDB): domain Bacteria; phylum Bacillota; class Clostridia; order Oscillospirales; family Acutalibacteraceae; genus UBA8612. Next base: position 25,882 of record JAZUQA010000002.1, on the reverse strand, counting down.
AGCGCTGCTGGAAAAAAAGACAAACGAAGTCTATTACATAAACGGGCCTCAGACTCTCCCTGCACCGCTGACGCAGGCCGAGGAAAGCGAAATAATGCAAAAAATTCAGCAGGGTGACGACTCTGTCCGTGAGCTGCTGATAGTGCATAACCTGCGCCTTGTTGTTTATATTGCAAGAAAGTTTGAAAATTCGGGCGTCGGAATTGAAGACCTTATTTCAATCGGCACAATTGGGCTGATAAAAGCAGTTAACACCTTCAGCCCGTCAAGAAACATAAAGCTTGCAACCTATGCTTCACGCTGTGTGGAAAACGAAATACTTATGCACCTGCGCAAAATTTCTAACCTCAAGGCGGAGGTTTCGATTGATGAGCCACTTAATGTCGATTGGGACGGAAACGAGCTGCTTCTCTCCGATGTGCTTGGCAGCGACGTTGACCTTATCAACGCCGACCTTGAGCACGAGGACGAAGCGAGGATGTTAAGAAAAATCGTAAATTCACTCGGCGAAAGGGAAAGAATGATAATGTGTATGCGCTTTGGTATGGGCGGCGAAACAGAGCGCACGCAAAAGGAGGTTGCCGACCTTCTCGGAATATCGCAGAGCTATATTTCACGGCTTGAAAAAAGAATTATAGAGCGTATCAAAAATGAAATGGAATCGGTATTGAAAAATTAAAATATATAGGTTATTATATGGACAGATACTAAAACGGTCTGTCCATTTTATTTTTTGGTGGTGAAAAAATGAAAACTGCGGCGGTTGTTGCCGAATATAATCCCTTCCATTCGGGACATAAATATCAGCTTGAGCAGACACGTGCCGCAGGGGCAACGCATATTGTTGCCGTTATGAGCGGCAATTTTGTTCAGCGTGGTGAAGCGGCAATTTACGATAAATACCTTCGTGCTTCGGCGGCAGTAAAATGCGGCGCAGACCTTGTTGTTGAGCTTCCCTTGCCTTGGGCAACGGGCACGGCACAGACCTTTGCAAGAGGTGCCGTAGGGTTAGCAAAAGCACTGGGCAATGTTGATATGCTTTCTTTTGGCTGTGAAAATTCAGACTTGCCTGCGCTTCAAAAACTTGCCGATACGCTTTATTCCGGAGAGTACGAAAATATAATTTCTTCTCTGCTTTCCCAAAACAAAACCTTTGCTTCCATCCGTCAGAGTGCCGTTGAAGCTCTTTGCGGCGCAGATATTGCAAAGCTGCTTGAAAAGCCCAACAACATCCTCGCTGTTGAGTATATTGCGGCGGCAAAAAATACGGGCTGTAATTTTGAATTCAACGCTGTTTCCCGTGTGGGTGACGGTTATAACGAAACTGCTTACAGCGGCAGCGGCTTTGCTTCGGCAACGGCGGTAAGAGAAACAATACGCAAAAATCAGTTCGATTTCACGCTTGTGCCCGAAGAGGTAAGGGATTTGTATACGGGTGGATTTTCCGATTTTTCACGGCTGGATTTGGCGGTGCTTTCTAAGCTGCGTACTCTTTCCGCCGAGAAAATTGCGTTTGCGCCCGATATTTCGGAGGGTCTTGAAAACCGCATTTATTCCGCAATCCGTGAAGCGGTAAGCGTTGAAGATTTGCTTGAAAAAATCAAGACAAAACGCTATACCGCCGCCAGAATAAGAAGAATTATTTTAAGCCTTTTCCTTGGCGTAAAGGCGCAGGATTCTGTTGGCACACCGCCTTATATCAGAATTCTTGCCTGTAACGAAAAGGGCAAAGAAATACTCAATTCTGCCAAACCCGCTTTGCCTGTTGTCGGCAGAGCATCACAGCTCAAAGAGCTTGACGGCAGGGCAGGGGAGATATTCAGCCTTGAATGCAAGGCTGACGATATTTATGCGCTGAGCTTTGCGCCTGCCCGTGAGTGCGGCGCCTACTATAAAACGAAAATTTTTTAACGGAGGTAAAATTTATGTATCTCGGTATTATCAACGGTTGGTCGGACGGCTGTATTGAAGCTGTCAGCAAAAAGGGTCTGAAGTGGGTTGAGTTCTGCGTTAATCACAATTACGACAGCGCAGAGGTTCTTGCACAGGCAGACCGTATCAACGAAAGCTGCAAAAAATACGGCGTTAAGGTCGGCTCAATCGGCCGTTGGGGTATGGTACGCTTTGATGAAAACGGTAATGTCATTCCCGAAGCCTTACAGCACGACAAAAACTGTATCGACCTTGCTTCAAAGGTTGGCTGCCCTGTTTTTAACTGCGGCTGTAACTATGTTGAGGGCAAGAGCTTTATGGAAAACTGCGACCTTGCCGTAAGCTATCTTGCAGACCTTATCGAATACGGCAAGGAGCGTAACGTCAGAATTGCCGTTTACAACTGCGACTGGGAAAACTTCGTTGTCGAAGACCCTGCGTGGAGCGTTGTCCTCGGCAGACTTCCCGAGCTTGGCATCAAATACGACACATCACACTGCATAAACCGTGGCGGTGACTATCTTGCCGAAATGGAAAAATGGGGAGAGAGATTCTACCATTTCCACATCAAGGGCACGCTTTATATCGGCGGAGAGCATTACGACGACCCGCCTGCAGGTCTTGACGATGTCAAGTGGGGTCCCGTATTTGCACTTCTGTACATAAAGAATTATAACGGTATGCTTTCTATCGAGCCTCATTCCGGCAAGTGGGAGGGTGCAGTCGGTCAGTGGGGCGTTGACTACACAATCAATTTCATCAAGCCCTTCATTATGCCCGAGGACTATTCCTACGACGAAAACCCGTATATGCCGTAAGCGGTTTGAAACGCAAATATATAGCCACCACCCGACGGGATATATCCTGTCGGGTGGTATAGCTTTTACGAGGGACAATTCGTGAATTGTCCCTACAAGATGCAGTTGATAGATTAATGTGCAAATAAATCAATTATTGTATATTTATAAATTTTTATCCAAAAAAACTTGCATATTTTAAAAATTAGTGATAGAATGATTTATATTTTATCTTTGTAACGCTTTAATACAATAAAGCGTAACGGAGAAAGAGAGGTTAAATTATGACATCACAGCTTTTGGCATTTATTCTTTATTTTGTTGCTGTTCTGGGTATCGGTCTTTTCTTCTTCTTCAAGTCGAAGGGTACCGGTGAAAAGGATTACTTCCTTGGCGGCCGTTCAATGGGTCCGTGGGTAACGGCACTCAGCGCACAGGCCTCCGATATGTCCGGCTGGCTTCTTATGGGCTTCCCCGGCAGTATCCTTGCCTTCGGTATGGGTCAGGTCTGGATTGGTATCGGTCTTGCACTCGGTACAGCCGCCAACTGGATTTTCGTTGCGAGAAGACTGCGTAAGTTCTCACAGGTATGCAACGATTCAATCACAATTCCGCAGTATCTTTCCAACCGCTTTATGGCAAAAAGCCGTGCGCTTCAGATTATCTGCGCTATTGTTTTCCTTGTTTTCTTCACGATTTATGTTGCATCAAGCTTTGTTGCAGGTCAGAAGGTATTTATTCAGGTTGTTCCCCAGCTTGCTGAAAACCCCAACCTTGCTCTTCTCATTTTTGCAGCAATTATTATCGTTTACACCTTCCTCGGCGGCTTCAAGGCTGTCTGCTGGACGGACTTTTTCCAGGGTCTTATGATGCTGGCAGCACTTCTTGCAGTTCCCTTTATGCTTGTATTTGTTCAGGAGCTTGATTTCAGCGTGTTTGAAGCGGCTGACGGCGGCGTTAATCCGCTCAATCCCTTCTCGGCTTCCTGGAAGGATATTGCTTCCGGTCTTGCATGGGGTCTCGGCTACTTCGGTATGCCTCACATCATTGTCAGATTTATGTCTACAAAGAACGTTAAGGTTCTCAAGAAGTCTGCAACAATCGGTATTGTCTGGGTTGTTCTCTCCCTTGGTGCAGCTATTGCAATGGCTATCCTCGGCAGAGCATTCGCTCCCACACAGGCACTTGTCGATGCAGGTCAGCAGGAGCTTATCTTCGTAACACTTGCGCAGAAGCTCTTCCCCGGCTTTATTGCAGGTCTGCTTCTTTCCGCTATCGTTGCCGCTGCAATGAGCACGGCTGACTCACAGCTCCTCGTTGCTTCGTCATCCTTCACAAGCGATATTTATAAGCCCGTTTTCCGCAAGAACGCTTCCGATAAGGAAACCCTTTGGGTAGGCCGTATAGTTGTTCTTGTCATCGCTGTTGTTGCTTACTTTATTGCAAGCAGCAAGTCAGAAGGTGCATCAACAATTATGAGCCTTGTTGACAATGCGTGGGGTGGCTTTGGCTCGGCCTTCGGTCCCGTAATTCTCCTTTCTCTCTTCTGGAAGAGAACTACATACAAGGGCGCAATCGCAGGCGTTGTCGGCGGTGCCGTTGTTGACGTAGCGTGGATGCTCCTTCTTGCCGATACAGGCATTTATGAGCTTCTTCCCGGCTTTATTGCAGGCGCACTGTGCTGCATTATCGTTTCTCTTATCGACAAGAAGCCCTCAGAGGAAGTTGTAGCAATGTTTGAAAAGGCAAGCAACGTTTCTATAGAGGACTAAAAGAAATATAAATAATTAAAGCAAGATAATTGCCAAACGGCTTTTACCTTGCTTTTTTGTTTTAGCTGTTCATTACCTTTTTTCTCAGCTCGTCCATACGCTTATCGAGTGCGGCGCTTTGCTCGGCACACTCGTAAAGCTCCTTTGCCATTTCTTCGGTAAACTCAAAATCTTTTTTATATCTCAACTGGTGTTCAAGGCTTGCCCAGAAATCCATTGCCAGTGTGCGAAGCTGAATTTCAACCTTCATCAGTCTCTTTTCGTGTGCCAGATATATCGGCACGGCAATTATGAGGTGAAGGCTGCGGTAGCCGTTTTCTTTCGGATGTTCAATATAATCCTTTTTCTTTATCAGCATTATATCATCCTGCTTGAGTAAGGAGTCTGCCAGCAGATAAACATCCTCGGGAAACGGACAGGTAACTCTTATTCCAGCAATGTCATTGATGTAGTTTTCAATACTGTCTACGTCAAACGGCAGGTCACGGCGTTCCAGCTTTTCGATAATGCTCGGCACGGATTTTATTCTCGTTTTAATCGAGCTTATCGGGTTGCGGTCGTATTTAAGCGAAAACTCCTCGTTAAGCACCCTGAATTTGGTTTCTATCTCCATCATTGCACAGCGGTAATAGGAGAGAAGCCGTTTGAATTCGACCGATTTTTCCTGCACTATTTCAAGTGTAATTTCGTTTGCGGAATCTATCAGCTTTTGTTTGAAAAGCCGCTCTTCATTTGCTCTTTCAGATCTCATTTTCGCTTTCTCCGTTTGGTTTCTTTGTGTCAAAGCTGAACATCACGCCGCCATCAACGTTTTCTGCCGAGTAGGGCATACCGTGTAAATCCTGAATGGCCTTGACTATCGAAAGTCCGAGTCCGAAGCGGCCTTCTTCTCTGGAATGTGCCTTGTCAGCTCTGTAGAAGCTCTGCCAGATGTTTTCAAGGTCGCCTTCGGCAATATGGTCGCCGGTGTTGAATACGCTTATTCTTATACTGTCCTCGGTTTCTGTTGCGTTGAGGATTATTTTTTTGTCGTACTTTGCGTGTGAAAGAGCGTTTGAAACATAGTTGTGAATAACCATTTCAAGTCTTTCGGGGTCGCCGTAGCCTGTCAGACCGTCGGGAATGTTGTTAATAATTTCAATTCCGCTTTCCTTTGCAAGAATGTCGTAGGACTCAATGCTCTCTCTGACGAATTCGCCTATGTCAAAATCTCTTTGCTTGAGCGTGTAGCTGCCCGTTTCGTATTTGGAAAGCTCAAGCATATCGCAGACAAGTCTGTTCATCTTGTGCGTTTCTTCAATAATGATGTCGCAGTAATCGTCGGTGTTCATTCTGCCCGACTTCATACCAAGTTTAAGTCCCTCTGCATAGCCTTGAATTATTGCTATCGGGGTTTTAAGCTCGTGCGAGGAGTTGGAAACAAATTCCCTGCGCATCTGCTCAACCTTGATTTTTTGCTCAATATCCGCTTCAAGCTGTTCGTTCTTCTGCTGTAAATCCTTAAGCGTCGCATCAAGCGAGGAGGAAAGCGTGTTGATGCTCTGTCCGAGTTCACCGATTTCGTTGTTGGCATACGGCGGACATTTCTGCGAAAAGTCCATTTTCGCCATATCCCTCGTTATCTTGTTCATTTCTATAAGGGGCTTACTGAAATGATGAAGATATATATATACAGAAATAATTATAAGCATAAAGGTGCCGCAGGCAATAATGCTGACATATCGGGTTGTTGCATTTGCAGTTGCGGAAAGGTAATCCATCTGCGCATAAACCTTTAATGTGCCTGAGGTGCCTAAAGGCGTGCCGAACATCAGGTATTGCAGGCCGTTGCTGTCGTCTTTCAGCGTTTCAAAGTATGTTCCGTTGTTAAGAACCTTGCGTTCAATCAGGGTCAGGTTTCGTGTGCGTAGCACATCGAAAAGATTAATTCCCGAATCCTCAACCCAGTCCTGTAAAAAGTCGTTTACGGCAGAAATATAAACGAGTCTGCCGTCGCTGTTATACAGCTCAACCTCAACGTTGTAGTTGTCCTCAATAACTGACATATCGCTGTAAAAATCCTTACTTTCGTAAAGAGTAATCCCTATTTGCTCTGCTGCAATTGTCAGGTTTTGCGTTTGCCTGAGCGTATATAATATCGGAATAAGCTGTGTGTTTGCCAGCAGTATTGCAAAGGTGCCTGCACAGATAAAAAAAGCAGTAACCCCGAAGAACTGTGTCCTCAGGGAGTACTTTTTGCCTTTTATGCGGTCTATTCTGTTCCGTATTCTTTTTTTCATTATTCAGCCTCTATTTTGTAGCCAATGCCGTAAACTGTTTTAAGGTGGTCGTTGCCCCATTGACCTAGCTTTGTGCGAAGACGGGCAACGTGGCTGTCAACCGTGCGTATGTCGCCTGCGTAATCGTAGCCCCATATATCGTCAAGCAGCTGCTCTCTTGAAAAAACTCTGCCTACGGAAGAAAGCAGCTTTAAGAGAATGTTATATTCTTTCAGGGTCAGCTCAAGTGCCGTGCCGTCAAGCGTTACAACGTGAGCGGTTTCGTCTACCGTAAGTCCGCACAGGGAGGGGAACTTGCCCGTTTCTTCCGTTTCGCCGCTTGCTCTTCTCAAAAGTGCGGCAACCCTCTTCATAAGTACACCGGGGCTGAAGGGCTTTGTGACGTAATCGTCTGCACCGACCTCAAAGCCCATAAGCTCGTCAAATTCTTCGCTTCTTGCCGTGAGCATCAGGACAGGAACATTGGATTTTTCTCTTATTCTTCGGCAGACCTCCCAGCCATCCATATTCGGCATCATAACATCGAGTATGAGTGCGTCAATGTTGCCTTGAGTGTTAAATATTTCAAGCGCCACGTCACCGTCATTGGCTTCAATCGCCTCGTAGCCCTCACAGCTTAAAAAATCGCACACAAGTCTGCGGATTCTTGCTTCGTCATCTGCAACAATAATTCTTTTCATTTGTAATCAAACTCCTTTTCTTTGTCTTGATTTTATCATAATGTACCTTTTTAAGCAACGGTTTTAACAGTCATTTAACATTTTGGCAACAGCTTTGCGTAATATCTGTGGTTTTGATTACATATTTATTTACAAGTTGTTATAGGGAGGTTGAATATGGACGGCTTTGATGAAACATATCCGAAAAAGCGCACGGCTGCTTCAAAAAAGAAAAGCAAGAACTCCAAGCCCGACTGGCTGGTCGGCATTTCTTCGGCACAGCTTACACTTGCCGTTTTGGGTATAGTCCTGCTTCTGCTTATCTCGAAGGCTTCTCCGGCAGGCTTTAACGATTTGAGGGCACGCTTTAATTCAATTATGAGTACCGATATGAGCGTTTCTCAGGTTGTGAATGCAGTTAAAAGCCTTATTCCCGATATGTCTGCTGCCCGGGAGGAAACGAGCCTTCCCTCGGGCGGTGAGGATATAGCGCTTTACGAGGCAACAGATAATGTCTGCTTTGCTCCGATAGAAACCACGGTTGAGATATGCCTGCCTGTTGAGGGTGAGTACACCTCACGCTTCGGCTACCGTACTCACCCGATAACGGGCAAATTCGGCATACATAACGGGCTGGATATTGCAGCACCCGAGGGCACAAAAATCTCCGCAGCCTTCAACGGCGTTGTTGAGGAGGTAGGCTACAACAAGGTGCGAGGAAATTATATCCTTGTTGCTCACGGCGGTGAAACGAAAACGCTTTATATGCACTGCTCCGAGGTTATTGCGCCCGAGGGTGCTGTCGTAAGACAGGGCGAAATTATAGCGCTTGTCGGCAATACGGGCTGGTCAACGGGTGCGCACCTGCATTTTTCAATTATTATAGGCGGTAAATACTGCAACCCGGAGTGGCTGCTCAATGACCTTTAAGGTAAAAGGCAGCCGTGTCAGCATCAGCTTTTTCTTCTTTTTTACCGTGTGCATTGCTCTGGTGCTGGATACCACAAACACCGCTGTGCTTACCCTTTTTGCCGCCGTAATTCACGAAAGCGGACACCTGCTTTGCATGCTTGCCTGCGGAGAAAAGCCGAGTAAGGTTTTTCTTGCCCCATTCGGTATGTGCATAACACGATTTTCAAATTGCAGCCACCGTCGGGAAATGTGCATAGCCCTTGCAGGACCTGCCGCCAACCTTTTTGCGGCGGCTGTAATGGCGGCGGTAATGTGTATCTGCGATTTGCACGGGCTGTTTAAACCTATAGCGGTCAACGTCAGCCTTGCCCTGTTTAATCTTCTTCCCATTGAGCCTCTTGACTGCGGCAGGGCGATCAAATGCCGCTTGATGTGCCGTATGAATTCGGCAAAGGCGGAAAAAACGGTGTTTATAATCGGTATAATCTGCCTGATTCCTCTTTCTGCCTTCGGCTTTTATATTCTCATCAGAAGCCGTTATAATATAACTCTCTTGCTTGCCAGCGTTTATTTATCCTTTACACTCTTGAAAAGACGTGAATAATCGTGTACAATGATATGTACTTTTTATTTGGAGGACGTTTATGCTTTCCGAAAAACTCGAAAGAATACTTCCGCTTGTCCAGAAGCCCGGCAGATATACGGGCGGCGAGCTTAACAGTATTGTAAAGGATAAAGAAAATATCGACATTCGCTACGCTTTTTGTTTCCCCGACACTTATGAAGTCGGTATGTCACACCTTGGTATCAAAATTCTCTATTCGCTTGTCAACGAAAGGGAGGATGCCTGGTGTGAGCGTGTTTTTGCACCGTGGGTTGATATGGAGGAGAAAATGCGTGAAAACGGCATACTTCTCTACGGCCTTGAAAGCGGCGACCCGATAAAGGATTTTGACCTTATCGGCTTTACACTGCAATATGAAATGAGCTATTCCAACGTGCTGAATATGCTCGACCTTGCAGGTCTGCCCATTTACGCAAGGGACAGAAAAGACCTTGCGCCTATTGTAATTGCAGGCGGTCCGTGTGTATGTAATGCAGAGCCTATGGCAGACTTTTTTGATATTATGCTCCCCGGTGAGGGTGAGGAGGTCACAAACGACCTTATAGACCTGCTCAAAATTCACAAGGCAAAGGGCTCGACAAAGCAGGAATTTCTGCTGGAAGCTGCAAAAATCAAGGGAGTATATGTGCCCTCGCTCTATGATATAGAATATAATGAGGATAACACCGTAAAGGCAATAAAGCCGCTTGCCACTGCGCCCGAAAAGGTTGAAAAGAGAATTGTGTCAGACCTTGATAAGGTTTATTTCCCCGAAACCTTTATTGTGCCCTCTGTCGAGATTATTCACGACAGAACGGTTGCCGAAATTTTCCGTGGCTGTATCCGTGGCTGCCGCTTCTGTCAGGCAGGCTATATCTATCGCCCGATAAGAGAAAAGACGGCTGAAACAGTCAACCGTGACTGTAAGCGCATCTGCGATTCAACGGGCTATGATGAGGTGTCGTTATGCTCACTGAGCACGAGTGACTACACCGAGCTTGAGCCGCTTCTCAATAAGCTGCTCGACTGGACTGTTAAGGACAGGGTCAATATAGCCCTGCCTTCGCTGCGTGCGGACAACTTCTCAAAGGAGCTTTCCGAGCGTCTTGCTTCCGTAAGAAGAAGCGGTCTTACCTTTGCACCCGAAGCAGGCTCACAGCGTATGCGTGACGTAATAAATAAAAATCTCACCGAGGAAGAAATACTTTCCGCTGCAAGAAAGGCATTTGACGCAGGCTGGACAAGCGTAAAGCTCTACTTTATGCTCGGTCTGCCAACCGAAACGGATGAGGATATTGTTGCCATAGCACAGCTTGCACAGAAGGTGGTGGACGAATTCTACCGCAACCCCAACAAGCCCAAGGGTAAGGGGGTAAATGTCAGTATCAGCGTTGCTCCCTTTGTGCCCAAGCCCTTCACGCCTTTCCAGTGGGAGGGTCAGAACAGCAAGGAAGAGCTTCTTCGCAAGCAGCAGCTTGTTATCAGCAGCCTTACAAGCCGCAAAATCTCACTCACACGCCATAATACGGATATGAGCTTCCTTGAAGGCGTGTTTGCAAGAGGTGACAGACGCCTTTCCGCCGTTATTGAAGCCGCCTGGAAAAGAGGCTGTAAGCTCGACGGCTGGGATGAATGCTTCCGCCTTGATGACTGGATGGCAAGCTTTGACGACTGCGGCATAGACCCGACCTTCTATGCAGGCAGAGAACGAAGCCTCGACGAAATCCTGCCGTGGGATCACCTTGACTACGGCGTAACCAAGAACCATTTAATCAGAGAATACAACAAGGCACACAACAATGAAACAACACCGCATTGCCGTGAAAAATGCTCGGGCTGCGGTGCAAACAAAATTAACGGAGGTGAATGCGATGCGTTGCGTAAGAGTGGTGCTTGCCAAAAAGGGCAGGGCTAAATACACATCCCACCTTGATATGCAAAGGTGTATGATGCGTGCCGTGCGCCGTGCAGGTATTGACCTGTGGTATACGGAGGGCTTCAACCCTCATCCTTATGTGACCTTTGCGCTTCCGCTTCCCCTCGGTGTGGAGAGTGACGGCGAACCCGTTGACATCCGCCTTGAGGGTGACATTTCTAACACGGAGGTTAAAAGAAAGCTCAACCCCGTTCTGCCCGAGGGCATAGAGGTTGTCCGTGTTGAAAACGCTGTCAGCAAACCCGGCGATATTGCCTTTGCAAAGTATAATATCGTGCTTTACGGCTTTGAGGGTGCGAAGGAAAAAATCCTTTCTGCTCTCGCTTCGGGCAACCTGCCAGCAGAAAAAACAGGCAAATCCGGCAGGCATAAGGTTACAAAGCAGGTCAACATTGCCGAAATGATGGGGGACTACTCCGTAGAAGAAAACGGAGAAGAAGTTGAAATTGACATTGTCCTGGCTGCCGGAAGCACGAAAAACGCAAGTCCGTTCCTGCTTCTTGATGCACTTTCAACGGTCATAGGGGAGAGCATAGAATACAAGAATATCACCCGTAAAGGGATTTTACTTGCAAACCTTGAAAATTTTTAAAAAAAACACTTGCATTTTGGAAATGTTTGTGTTAATATACTTTAGCGTTTGTTATCCGTCGTTATCCAAAGACGGGAATTAATGCAAAAAACATTAATGCTGGCGGTCCTCTTTCAAAATACTTTGTTACGAACGCCTGAAAATTTATTTGGAGGAAATTTAAGATGGACGCATTGAAACTCATTGCACAGGACAGCATCAAGGCAGAGAAGCCCGTTGCTGAAGTCGGCGACACAGTAAGAGTCGACGTTAAGATTCGTGAAGGCGAAAGAGAAAGAATTCAGGCTTTCGAAGGTATCGTTATTGCTCACAAGGGCAGCGGCGTTTCCGAAACCTTTACAGTTCGCCGTGTTTCCTACGGCGTAGGCGTAGAGAGAGTATTCCCTGTTCACTCTCCCAACGTTGACAAGGTCACAACAGTCAGAAAAGGTAAGGTTCGCAGAGCAAAGCTCTACTACCTTCGTGACAGAGTCGGTAAGGCTGCAAAGGTTAAGCAGGATCTTAAATAAGCTAAAATTTTCTCAACAAAAAATGGGAACAAGTCTTGTACTTGTTCCTTTTTTTTGCTATAATGTAAAATGAGCGATTTTATAGGTATCTTTACTTGAAAAATTGCCGCAAAAAGGAATTATGAAAAAGAATCAGCAGGTGACACTTTGAAAATTACCGAATACCGTAAATATTACGACGAGCCTGTTGCGCCCGTGCCCGAAGCCGAGGAAGGCTCACAAAGCCGTGCGGCCGCTATGTTTGAATGGGCTCAGTCGGTTGTGGTTGCAATATGCGTGCTGTTTATTGTGTTTACATTTGTTTTGCGCCCCGTAAAGGTTGTGGGCGACTCAATGCTTCCCACACTGCAGGACGGCAACTGGCTTATTATTTCAGCGTTTGACCTTTCACCCGATTACGGGGATATAATTGTTTCGACCCAGCCCAATAAAACCCAGTCGGGCGAGCCTGTTATAAAGCGTGTTATCGCAACAGGCGGACAGACCGTGGACATCGACTTTGACCGTGGCATTGTTTATGTGGACGGCAAAGCGTTGGATGAGCCCTATATCAAGGACCCTACCTACAGGAGCTTTGATGTTTCTTTTCCGCTCACCGTGCCTGAAGGCTACCTCTTTGTAATGGGTGATAACCGCAACGACTCTCTTGACAGCCGTACAACACGCATCGGTCTTGTTGATGTGCGCTATGTGCTGGGCAGTGTAAAAATGAGAGTTATGCCCTTTGAAACTGATTTTTTGAATGTATCTGAGGAGTAATAAAATGAACGAAGAACTTGAAATGAATACACCAATACAGGAAACCGAGCCTGCTCCCGAAAAGCGCACCTTTGCGCAAATGCTTGTTGATTTGGTTTCCGTAATAGCTTCATCCATTGTTGCCATTATGATAATATTCACCTTTGTTTTCCGTATTGTCGGTGTCAGCGGCCCGTCAATGATGAATACGCTTCACAACGGTGACTGGCTGCTGGTTTCCGCTTTTATAACCGAGCCTGAAAGAGGCGATATTGTTATCGTCACCCAGCCCAATTCATTTAATGAGCCTATAGTCAAGCGTGTTATTGCCGTAGGCGGTGACACGATAGATATTGATTTTGACTCCGCAACCGTTTATATCAATGGCGAGGTACTCAACGAGCCTTACCTCGGCTCTCCCACAACAACGGACGAGCTTGCCTGGGAATATCCGCTTACCCTTAAAGAGGGTCAGGTTTTCGTAATGGGCGACAACCGTGAGCATTCAACCGACAGCCGTTCACCCGATATCGGTCTGATAGACGAAAACTATATTCTCGGTCAGGTTATGGTCAGATTTTCACCCATATCCAGCTTTAAATTTTTCGGTGATTACGATTATGAATGATACACAAAAACAGGTAGTGCAGTGGTTTCCGGGTCATATGGCGAAAACACGCAGGCTTATCAAGGAAAGTCTGCCGCTTGTCGATGCCGTAACGGAGCTTTTAGATGCTCGTGTGCCCGTGTCAAGCCGCAACCCCGAGCTTGACGAAATGACGGGCAAAAAGCCCAGAATAATTCTGCTCAACAAATGTGATATGGCAGACGAAAGAGCAACAAAGCTCTGGCTTGATTATTTCAATTCAAACGGTGCCGCAGCAATTGCGGTTGACTGCCGCAGCGGAAAGGGTCTTAATAACTACCGTCCGCTTGTACGCAAGGTGCTTGCTGATAAAATCCGTTCCAATGAGGAAAAGGGTATGGCAGGTAAGCCCCTTCGTATGATGGTTGTCGGAATTCCCAACACGGGCAAATCCTCGTTTATCAACCGTATGGCTGGCTCAAACCGTGCCAAGGTTGCGGATAAGCCGGGTGTCACACGCAGCAACCAGTGGTTTGCAATCGGCAACGGAATTGAGCTTCTCGATACTCCAGGTGTTCTCTGGCCCAAATTCGACGACCCTGCCGTGGGCGATAGGCTCTCCTTTATCGGCTCAGTCAAGGATGAGGTTGTCGATGCCGAAACAATGGCTGTGCGCCTTATTGAAGTCCTTGCAAGGGACTACCGTGAACTGCTGCTTGAACGCTATAAGCTCGGCAGTATTGACGGGCTTGAAACTTATGAAATCCTTGAGCTTATAGGCAGAAAAAGAGGTATGCTTATCAGCAGGGGAGAGATAGACACACAGCGTGCCGCAGTAACTCTGCTCGACGAATACAGGGCAGGTAAGCTCGGCAAAATCACACTCGAAAGGCCGTGACATAATATGCCCGATTACGAATACGAAGCAAGGGCTGCCGAAAACGGTTATACAGCCGTCTGCGGTGTCGATGAAGCGGGCAGAGGTCCGCTTGCAGGTCCCGTTTGTGCCGCCGCAGTAATACTGCCGCAGGGTTTGGTGATAGAGGGTCTTAACGATTCAAAGAAGCTCAGCGAAAAAAAGCGTGAAATGCTATATGATAAGGTTACCGAAAACGCTCTTGCGTGGTCTGTTGCCTTTGCAAGCGAAGCGGAAATAGATGAAATAAATATTCTTCAGGCAACCTTTCTGGCAATGAAAAGGGCTGTTGAAGGGCTCGGTATAAAAGCCGATTATGCGCTGATTGACGGCAACCGTATGCCGCCGCTTGACATAAACGGTGAAACGGTTATCAAGGGCGACTCGCTTTCAATGAGCATTGCCGCCGCCTCAATAATCGCAAAGGTTACCCGTGACAGACTGATGCTTGAAATTGACAAGGAATATCCGCAGTATCTCTTTTCACAGCACAAGGGCTACGGCACGGCGCTTCACTACGAAATGCTTGAAAAGCACGGCATATCACCCGTGCACAGACGTTCATTTCTTAAAAAGATATTATGAATGTTAAAAGAATAAAGGGCGACATCGGCGAGGAATACACCCGAAAACGCCTTGCACGAAGGTTTTATAAAATACTTGATACTAACTATTCCTGCCGTTTCGGCGAAATTGATATTATTGCCCGCAAGGGTGAATATATCTGCTTTGTCGAGGTTAAAACACGGTCAGTAAATGCCGTGGAAAGACCGGTTGCTGCGGTGGATTATAACAAACAGCGCAGAATACTTACAACTGCACAGCATTATCTTTTGTCTCACCCGACTCATTTACAGCCACGCTTCGATATAGCGGAGGTTATCACCGAGTCGGACAAAGTAAAAGAATTTAACTATATAGAAAATGCTTTCGGAGAATAATTTAAAGGTGGTCTTTAATTTGATGTACACAAGCACAAGAGACAATTCCGTTAAGGTAACGGCTGCACAGGCTATTGCCAACGGTATCTCAAAGGATGGCGGACTTTTTGTCCCCACCGAAATCCCCACACTCACACTTGACGAGCTCAAGGAGCTGGTCGGTATGGATTATCAGGGCAGAGCAGTAAAGGTGCTCGGCAAATATCTGTCCGATTTCACTAACGAAGAGCTTGTCGATTGCGTAAGCGGAGCTTACGGCGGCGGTAAATTCAGCAGCGAAAAAACCGCTCCCGTCGTAAAGCTCGACGACAGCGCATATATTCAGGAGCTCTGGCACGGTCCTACCTGTGCATTCAAGGATATGGCTCTGCAGATTCTTCCTCACCTTCTCACCCGTGCTGCAAGCAAAACAGTCGGCGACAAGCAGATTGTCATTCTCGTTGCCACTTCCGGCGATACGGGTAAGGCAGCACTTGAAGGCTTCAAGGATGTTCCCAACACAAAGATTCTCGTTTTCTATCCGTCAGACGGCGTAAGCGTAATGCAGAAGCTCCAGATGGTAACGCAGGAGGGCAATAATGTCGGCGTATGTGCTATCAAGGGTAATTTCGACGATGCACAGAGCGGTGTAAAGGCTATCTTCACAAGCCCCGACGTTGCAAAGCTGCTTGAAGATAACGGTATGCAGTTCTCCTCTGCAAACTCCATCAACTGGGGCAGACTTGCTCCCCAGATTGTTTACTATGTTTCCGCTTACTGTGACCTTGTTGAGCAGGGCGCAATCAAGCTCGGCGACAAGATGAACGTTGCTGTTCCCACAGGTAACTTCGGCAATATTCTTGCCGCTTACTATGCAAAGGAAATGGGTCTGCCCGTAGGCAAGCTCATCTGTGCTTCCAACGCAAACAACGTTCTCACAGATTTCCTTTCTGACGGCACTTACGACAGAAACCGTAATTTCTTCACAACAATTTCACCCTCAATGGATATTCTTATTTCCTCGAACCTTGAGCGCCTTCTCTATATCCTCAGCGGCGGTGACGATAAGAAGGTCGGCGGCTATATGTCCGAGCTTTCAAAGAACGGCAAGTATACTGTTGATGCCGATATTCTTGAAAAAATCAAGGCTGTCTTCTCCGCAGGCTGCTGTGACGATGAGCAGACCAAGGCTACAATCGGTTCTGTCTATGCCGATAAGAAGTATCTCTGCGATACTCACACAGCAGTTGCCGTAAAGGTTTACGACGAATACCGCAAGGCTACGGGCGACAACACACCCACAGTTATTGCTTCAACGGCAAGCCCGTTCAAGTTTACCGCAAGCGTTCTTTCCGCAATCAATCCCGCACTTGTTGAGGGCGAGGAATACGAAATGGCAAAGGTGCTTGCAGACGAAACAGGCGTCCCCTGTCCCGTACAGCTTACAGGCCTTGAAAACAAGGAAATCCGTTTCTCCTCCGTTATCGACAAAACGGAAATGTACGGCGCAGTTTACAATATGTTAGGCATTGAGGGCTGATTTGAATGTCTCTTTTTGCAATAGGTGATACACACCTTTCCTTCGGCGTTGAAAAGCCTATGGATGTTTTTCACGGCTGGAGCGGCTACGAGCAAAGGCTTGAAGAAAACTGGCGCAAGCTGGTAAAGGACGATGACACCGTGCTTATCTGCGGCGATGTTTCCTGGGGAATGAAGCTGCCCGAAGCGCTTGAGGATTTCCGCTTTCTTCACTCTCTGCCCGGCAGGAAGCTTCTTATGAAGGGCAACCACGATTACTGGTGGGAAACCAAGGCAAAGATGCAGAGATTTCTTGCCGACAACGGCATTGATTCAATTGATTTTCTTTTCAACAACGCTTTCCGCTGCGGTGATATAAGCATAGCAGGTACAAAGGGCTGGTTTTACGAGAGCGGTGCGGAGGATGAAGCCAAGGCTCTCAACCGTGAGGTCGGCAGATTAAGGCGCTCGCTTCAGGACGCAAAACGTCTGGGCGGTGAGCCCGTTGCCTTTCTTCACTATCCACCCGTGAGCAATAAGGCGGCTGTAAATGAGCTGATAGGTGTGCTTCATGAGTTTGATGTCAAGCGGTGCTACTACGCTCACCTTCACGGTGCATCAATTAAAAACGCCTTTGTTTCGGAGTATGAGGGTGTGCATTTTCACCTGATTTCGGGTGACAGCCTCGGTTTTTGTCCGAAATTAATAGAAAAATATTGAAATTTTGCCAAAATTTATTATTAAAACTATAGCAAACTTGTTTTTTATATGATATAATGCTTGGGTCTAAACACTAGGAGGATTTTAAAAATGAGCTTAAAATCAATCAAAGAAGCAGAAGCTAACGTTCAGGAACTTACCGTAACCATCGACGCCGCTACCTTCAAGGCAGCTACAGTCAAGGTTTACAACAAGCAGAAGAAGGATATTGCTATCCCCGGCTTCCGTAAGGGTAAGGTTCCCATGCAGATGGTAGAGAGAATGTACGGCAAGGGCGTTTTCTATGAGGATGCTCTCAACGACCTTTTCCCCGCTGCAGTAGATGAAGCAATCAAAGAATCAGGCATCGAAGCCGCAAGCGGCGCTTACGATGCAAACGTAGTCGAAATCGGCGACAACGGCGTAGAGTTCACAGTTAAGGTTGCAACTCAGCCCGATGCAGATGTCGGCGAATATAAGGGCCTCAGCGCAGAGAAGCCCTCTGCAGAGGTTACAGACGAAGAAGTTAACCACGAGATTGACCACCTTCGTGAGCAGAACTCCAGACTTGTCGATGTTGACGACAGAGCAGCCAAGGACGGCGATATGGCAAACATCAACTTCGAGGGCTTTGTTGACGGCATAGCTTTCGAAGGCGGCAAGGCAGAGGATTATGACCTTGTTCTTGGTTCCGGTGCATTCATTCCCGGCTTCGAGGAGCAGATTATTGGCAAGAACATAGGCGAAGAGTTCGACGTAAACGTTACCTTCCCCACAGAATACACACCCGAGCTTGCAGGCAAGGAAGCTGTTTTCAAGTGCAAGCTCAACAAGCTCTCCTTCAAGGAGCTTCCCGAGGTTGACGACGAGTTTGCAAAGGATCTCGGCGAGTACGATACTATAGCAGAGCTCAAGGAAGGCATCAAGAAGGAGCTCGGCGAAGCAAAGCAGAGAAACGCTGACGATGCTTTTGAGAACGCTCTCAGAACACAGCTTGTTGAAAACGTAAAGGCAGAAATTCCCGCAATCATCATTGACGAGGCTGCACAGCAGAATAAGGACAGCTTCATTCAGCGCTTCGAGTCCCAGGGTATCAGCTACGAGCAGTACCTTGCATACACAGGTATGGACGAAAAGGTTCTCGACGAGCAGATCAGAGCAGAGGCTGAAAAGCAGGTCAAGCTCCGCCTTGCACTCGAGAAGATTGCAAAGCTTGAAAATATCGAAGTTACCGATGAGGATGTCAACGCAGAGTACGACAAGATTGCCACAACCTACGGCATCGACCTTGAAACAGTCAAGAAGTTTGCTCCCGCTGAAAGCGTAAAGGCAGACGTTGCTGTACAGAAGGCTATGAAGGTTGTTGTTGACAACGCAAAGGCAGCTAAGAAGAAGGCTGCTCCCAAGAAGAAGGCTGCTCCCAAGGCAGAGGCTGCTGAGGGTGAGGAAAAGCCCGCTCCCAAGAAGCGTACAACCAAGAAGGCCGCAGAGAAAAAGGCAGAAGACGCTGAATAATCATAAAGCGTAGCAGCCAATAATAAGATTTAATGTCTGTAAGACCGGCAGAGCCTTTGTAGCAAAAGTTTCTGCCGGTCATAAATCAATTTTCAGCAAGAGTTTAATAATTGAAAAGGAGAAATGAAAAATGAGTTTAGTACCGTATGTAATCGAACAGACGAGCAGAGGCGAAAGACAGTTCGATATTTTTTCAAGACTGCTCAACGACAGAATAATCGTCCTTTCCGACGAGGTTAACGATGCAACAGCAAGCCTTGTTGTTGCCCAGCTTCTTTTCCTTGAGGGTCAGGACAGCGAAAAGGATATCAGCCTTTATATCAACAGCCCCGGCGGCTCCGTTTCCGCAGGTCTTGCAATTTATGACACTATGCAGTACATCAAGTGCGATGTTTCAACAATCTGTATGGGTATGGCTGCAAGTATGGGTGCTTTCCTGCTTTCATCGGGCGCAAAGGGCAAGCGTTATGCTCTTCCCAACAGCGAAATTATGATTCATCAGCCCCTCGGCGGTACAAAGGGTCAGGCATCCGATATTGCAATTGAGGCTGAGCACATTCTCAAAATCAAGAACAACCTCAACAAAATCCTTGCTGAAAACACAGGTAAGGACATCGAAACAATTGCCGTTGATACGGACAGAAACAACTGGATGAGCGCTGAAGAAGCTGCTGCCTACGGCCTTGTTGATAAGGTTCTTTACAAGAGATAAATTTTATTTTTAGGAGAAAATACCAATGCCAAGAGACGGCGATATGAGAGAAAAGGCAGTTCGCTGTTCGTTCTGCAACAAGCTCCAGAGCCAGGTCGATAAGCTAATCGCAGGCCCGGGTGTCTTTATCTGTGACGAATGTGTTGAGCTGTGCCGCAGCATAATTGAGGAAGAAGGGGAGTCACCCAAGGGCAGAAAGTCTGCTCAGTCCGGTGCTTTCACTCTGCCCAAGCCTATGCAGATTAAAGAAAAACTTGACGAATACGTAATAGGTCAGGACGAAGCCAAAATCGTTCTGAGCGTTGCTGTATATAACCACTATAAGCGTATTTTCTTCGGCCACGATTCGGGTGCGGAAATTCAGAAGAGCAATATCCTTATGCTCGGCCCCACGGGTGTCGGCAAAACAATGCTTGCCCAGACACTTGCCAGGACTCTTGACGTACCCTTCGCAATTGCCGATGCAACCACGCTTACAGAGGCAGGCTATGTCGGTGAGGACGTTGAAAATATCCTCCTGCGCCTCATTCAGGCAGCCGATTTCGATATAGAAAAGGCCGAGCGTGGCATTATCTATGTCGATGAAATAGACAAAATTGCAAGAAAATCCGAAAACGCTTCCATCACCCGTGATGTCAGCGGCGAGGGCGTACAGCAGGCACTTCTCAAGATTATTGAGGGCACTGTTTCCAACGTTCCTCCCGGAGGCGGCAGAAAGCATCCCCAGCAGGAGTTTATCCAGATTAATACCGCAAATATCCTCTTTATCTGCGGCGGTGCTTTTGACGGAATTGAAAAGATTATCGAAAAGCGTATCGGCGGCTCTGCGCTCGGTTTCGAGGCTGAAATCAGAGATAAGAGTCAGCTTGATTCGGACTATATTATGGGTCAGGCAATCCATCAGGATCTGGTCAAGTTCGGCCTTATTCCCGAGCTTGTCGGCCGTATGCCGGTTATGACTGCGCTTCACGAGCTGGACAGAGCTTCCCTTGTCCGTATTCTCAAAGAGCCCAAGAATTCTATCGTCAAGCAGTACACACAGCTTGTCGGTATGGACGATGTTGAGCTTGAGTTTGAGCCCGAGGCACTTGACGCAATTGCCGATATGACTCTGGAAAAGAAAACGGGAGCAAGAGGTCTGCGCTCCATTATGGAAAAAACACTCATACCGATAATGTATTCCATTCCCTCGGATGCTTCCGTCTGTAAGGTTGTAATTACTGCGGACTGTGTTAAAAACGGCGCTGAGCCCGTGCTTGTAAAGGACAGCACAAGGCAGGAAAAGGTGCTCACGACAGACTTCAATTTTTCCGTTGAACAGAACAAAAAGAGAAAAACGCAAAAAGCGTACTGATTTTGTGCTGTTTTAGTGTAAAATACACAATATTTTGTTGACAAACATTTCCAATTAGTATTATAATGCTTATATAAAGGGGATTTAGCCCCTTAAAGCGGTTTTCCCGTTTAAGCGAAAGGATGATTTAAGTGAAAATCAGAATGAACAAGCTCGTTGCTGCTCTTCTTGCAATCGCACTCGTTTTCGGTGCGGTTTCAGTTATGGCTGGCGCAGCTAACGACAACCCCTATGTAAAAGTTTCAAGCATTTCAAATGTTGCTCTCGAATCAAAGGCACAGACCGTAACTGTCAGCCTTTCTCCCGATACAGAGCTTAAGAACGCATCTATCGTTCTCACTTATGACAAGACTGCTCTTGCACATGTTGATGCAGTTAAAGGCGAAAAAGTTGGCGATGGTGCAGTTACAACTTCTGTAAAAGACGGCGAGATTACCCTTAATGTAATTTCTGTTTCCAACGCAACAAATGCAGATATGACCCTCTTCACAATCAAGTTCGATTTTGCAAAGGGCGCAAAGGGTCTTGTTGAACTTACCGCTAAAGTTGATAAGGTCAGTGCAGAAGCAGAAGATCCTACAATTGCAGGCAAGCCCTTCGGTGTTTCTTTCGTCAAGGGTGAAGCTGCTGACGATGTATACAACAATTTCGTAGGTATCGGTCTTAGTGGCGCTGTCAAGGCAGCAGGTAAGGATGCTCCCATTGCTGATATTGACGTTAACGTAACTCTTCTTCCCTGCGAAGGCGACCAGGCAATGCAGACTGTTGCTCCGTTTACACTTGAAATGACAGATGTAATGTGCACAAAGCCCGTTCTTAAGAATGATGCTGTTAAGGCTTTCCTCGATACAAAGAAGGATGATATTACAGCTAAAATTCAGCTTGTTGCCGGCAATGAAAAAATCTCTTATGAGGATTTTGATGTTGAAAAGGCAGTTATCAGCCTTGAGCCCGCAGACGCAAAGACCTATGAAGAGGGTAAGAAGTACGTATATTCCGTAACCCTTAAGCAGCTTAAGAAGACAACCGCTTCTATCGAGATTATTTTCAGACCTGCTTTTGAGGACACAACCCTTTACCATAGCTCCGACATCGCACCCTTTAAGATGTCTATGGAAGTAAACGCAGGTAAAACTGTTAAATCACAGGCTGAAATTCTTGCATACGTCAAGACTTACGCTCCTACTATTGATCAGTACATAAAAACAGAATCTGCCGAAAAGTACGACCTTGGCGATTTCATTCTTGATGAATCCGTTGTCGGCTTCAACGGCGCTAAAATGACAGGCAAGGAAACCTTCGTTGAAGGCGGTGATAACGTCTACACGGTTTACTTTGACCAGGTCAATGTTCCCGCAACCGTTCTCGGCACCGCCGCTCAGGCACTCGGCAGTATCGACTACAGCCAGTTTGTAAAGGCTCAGGTTTTCGCAATCAACGAAACGATTGATGCCTTCAAGGCAATGGTTGACAGCCTCGTAAACGCAGAGTGGCCCACAGCAGACGATGTCAAGGAAGAGGATAAGGACGACTCCAAGAGCCCGAGCACAGGCTCCTCCGTCAGCCTCGGCTTTGCCCTCGCTTCTGTCGTAGCTCTTGCCGGCGCAGCCGTAGTTGCAGTCAAGAGAAAAGAAGACTGATTGATTTGAATTACGAAAGGTGTACTTCTTGATGAAAGAGGTACACCTTTATTTTTTTAGGAGATGAAAAAATGAATATACGTTTGATTCTGCCGTGCGCAGAATATAAAGATAAAATATGGAACTATAAAAAGGAATTTGAGCTGGCAGGTGAGGAACCTCACGGAACAGCTTCACTTAACAGCGCAACTGATTTTGAAACGTGGCTCAAAAACACATTGGGCGAAATGAATGAAGAAACAGTCAGACCGGGTCTTGTGCCTGCTTGGACTTTTCTTGCCGTTGATGAGAACGATGAAGTGGTCGGTATGATTAATATCCGTCACAGATTAAGTGAGTATCTTTTTAATTTCGGAGGCCATATCGGCTACAGCGTAAGCCCCTTGCACCGTAGGAAGGGCTACGGCACTAAAATGTTGGCGTTAGGCTTGCAGGAGTTCAGAAAGCTCGGTACAGATAAATGCCTTATAACCTGTAATAAAAATAATATCGCTTCGGCAAAAACAATCCTGCACAATGGCGGTGTCCTCGAAAACGAGGTTATTAACAACGGCGAAACAATACAGCGCTATTGGATAACGCTGTAAAATATTGCGAATTAATAATGAATGATGAATAATTGTATGTGGAGAATTTTAAAATCGGAGCGAAGCAACCCTTAACTTTGCATTTTGTGTTTTGCACTGTGCATTCATTTCGACAAACCGTAATTTACTTTTATGTAACAAATAATGTATACATTTATGTTATAATAATAAAAAACAAGGAGGTAAAACGACAATGAAAAAAACATTAAGCATAATTCTGGCGATAGTAATTGCTTTTTCAACCTTTGCTTTCGGTGCATCTGCCGCCGAAACCAATAAAACCGAGGCGCTCTTTGCAAAAATTAACGATGCGAAAGAGGTTTCTGTCACGCTCAAAGCAGGTGACGTTAATCTCTTCGGCTTCCTTCGCACAAGTGCAACCGATACCGTTTACATAAAGGGAAACAAGCTTGCCTACGAATATAACGCCGGCTTCCTTTCAGCCCGTGCTATTTATGACGGCGACAATATCTACGGTATTCTTCCTTTCTTGCCGTTCTTCTATGTCAAGCTTGACGGCTCCGTAATCGGTGAGCCCGATTTGTGGGGGCTTCTCGGCGGTGCAAGCGATATCACTCTCGGCGTTCTTCGCTACCTCAAAAGCTATAACGAAACCGTTGACGGCGTTGAATACTACGTCGAGGAGTTTGACGACAGAGCACAGGTCACAAGCAAGTTCTACTATGTCGGCGATACCCTTAAAATGCTCAAGGTAACCGACGCACAAACGGGCTCAATACAGTACACCTATTTTGAGAATATCTCCTTCACCGTTGATGACAGCATATTTGAAATTCCTTCCGATGCCTTTGATTTGTCAATCCTGCTCAAAGGTCTTGTAGCAGCGCTGCTTAAGAATGCTTGACGATTAATATGAAGGAATATAAATATAGTAAATGTCTTTTGGTTTCTGTCGGAATAGCGTGCTATTGTGTTGTAATTGCTTTATTTGTGTTGGCAGATATTTTGCGCAGACAGCCTGTTGTGTTTGACCGCCCGTATTATCTCGCTTCCGGTGCATACTTAGGCGCAATGCTTATGGGAGTTGGTGAATATTCGCACAGGTCCGTCGAATTCAAGGATAATATTATCTGCTTGAATTCCGTCAGAGCAAAATCATTTCGTGTCGGCATTAAAGCAATGGATTATCGCTTGCCTTATGCGGATGTTTGGAGCATATCTGCCGATAAATGTCCTTTGATTGGCATATACCGAGTCAGGATTACCGGCAAAAATCTGCCTGCGGAAATCTCAATTAACTGTTGCTTTTCAAAACATAAACAACTCTTTGAAGATTTTTATTATATCTGCAAATCCAAAAACCCCAATATTAAATTCGATAGCACTCTCGCCGAGTTTGTCGAAAGTAGAAATACCGAAGATTGAAAAACACCGCCGTACGGAGCAAATCCACACGGCGGTATTCTTATAATTAATAATATAACTTTACATTGTAGACAAATCGTACGGTGTGCGCTGATAGACGAAATAGTTCAGCCAGTTGCTGAAGAGCAGGCTGCCTGCACCTCTCCACCTGATAACGGGTACCTTCTCGGGGTCGTTATCGGGGAAGTAGTTTTCGGGCACATCAATTTCAAGCCCTGCGTTGACATCTCTGAAATATTCTCTTGCCAGAGTGTCACGGTCGTATTCAGCGTGACCGCAGGCGTAGAAGTTACGGCACTGCATATCCGACAGAAGGTGTACGCCAGCCTTGCTTGAATAGGCGAGTACCTGCAAATCCTTAATCAGAGCAATCTCGTCAATCCTTACCTCTGTATGGCGTGAGTGCGGAACATAGAACTCCTCGTCAAAGCCACGAAGCAACGGGTGGAACAAATCAAGTGCCCTGTGCTTGAATACACCAAACATCTTTTTGTCCAGCTTGTGCTTTTTCAGCCCGTAGCGGTGGTAAAGTCCTGCCTGTGCACCCCAGCAGATGTGGAAGGTTGAATACACGTTTTTGTCTGCCCAGTCGAATATAGTGCAAAGCTCTTCCCAGTAGTCAACCTCTTCAAATTCAAGCTTCTCAACAGGAGCACCAGTAACAATCATACCGTCGTACTTCTTGTGCTTAATATCGTCAAAGGTTTTATAAAAGGCAAGCATATGTTCACTGGAAACATGAGTCGCTTTGTGTGTAGCGGTCTGCAGCAGCTCAACCTCAACCTGAATAGGCGTGTTACTCAACAGGCGCAGTATCTGCGTTTCTGTTTCAATCTTTGTGGGCATTAAATTAAGTATAAGTATTTTAAGTGGGCGAATGTCCTGCGTCATTGCACGCTCGTTTGTCATAACGAATATGTTTTCGCCTTCAAGGCTGCTGCGTGCGGGCAGGTTGCCGTCTATTTTAATCGGCATGGTTTTCCTCCGTGAATAAGCATGAATATAATGTATATAATAACAGATATTATCAAAATATACAAGAGTATTTCTCTAATCTTTTGATTAATATCAATATTTAACAAGAAGTGTTTTTTGGCAAAAAATATGGAAAAAAGGTGTTGACATCCGGAACAAATAGTGTTATTATAGCAAAGCTGTCAGCGAGAGAGACAGCGCCTGGAAAACGAACTGAAAAAAGTTTGAAAAAAGTTTTTAAAAAGGCTTGACAAGCATAAAACAGTTTGGTATAATGGCAAGGCTCTCTCACCGAGAGCGGAAAAACTTAACAGAGTTTCTTGAAAAAAGAAATTCAAAAAAGT
>JAZUQA010000001.1:0-7034 GCA_045605425.1 Acutalibacteraceae bacterium | reverse complement strand
CATACCGAAGCCAATGAGTATGCAGGCGACGTAGGAAAGTGCGGGAACATATGCGGACACAAGCATTACAAGAAAACCGAATCCACCGAGTCCGACAAACAGGGGCACCATACGGAAGGGATGAATGTTCGCTTTCTTATGAAGAAAATACATAGTAAAGCTTGAAAGAGCCACTACCAAATACATAATCGATACGCCGTGCTCGACCTTGCCTGCGACTGCAGGACCTCCAACGCCCATCAGTGCAGCAATGAAAGCAACAAGATAAGCCCCACGCATCATCTTCTTCGGTGCGATAAGACCGTCGCTCTTTTTCACGAACCGCGGCAGATGCTCCTTACCTGTGGGCATACGGAGGAAAAAGACAAGCAAAAGCACAAGCGCCGCCACCATTGCATAGCGGAAGGCAGAGAACGGAATAGATATAACCTCATTCTGAACCAAAGCGATAAGGAATACCGCTATGCCGTAACCGAAGGTCAAATACTTGACGCTGCTTTTCTCGGAAAAGCAGTTGACCACAAGGAACGTTTCAAAGCCGATCATCAGGCAGCAGCAGAAAATCTGCAGGTAAATGTTAAACCGCAGAATATACTCCGGCAGAGGAAGAAAGAAAGCAACTGCCGAAAGAAGCGCAACACCCGTGGCGATCCGCTGAACCCACACGATAATCTTCGGCAAAAAGATCATCGTAAGGATACCGAGTATGTAACAAACCGCTGTCAGAGTGGTGCCATAATCTATGTTAATGGGGAGTGGGATTTTTCCATCCATTGCCGAGGACGGCTCAAGGAAATAATAGATAAATCCCATCTGCCAAAAGCTGAACATAGAGAAGCAGACGAGCATCCAAAGCGGAATATCTCTCCTCTTTTTCTGGTTTTCTATGAGAATAGGGTGATTCATAAACCGCACCTTCCTTTGCTTTGAAAAATCATTATATAACCGTAAAAAACTGTGAGTTCTTAAAAAAACTTACCTAAATGGGTGGCTTTTTCCTAAAAACCCCCCAAACGGGGGGTGCAAAACGGACAAAAAAATCAATATAATTAAGCCATAACAGTATATTTTTGTTTTACAGAATTATAAACTATTTTTTTCTCTTTTTCAAGAAGATGTTAGAAATACTACCCAAAAGGGTAGAAAACATATAAAATCCTCTCATATCGGGCAGGTTACATCTCCGTTTAAAATAAAGTATAATTATTATTAAAGAGGTGGACTTATGGGAATATTGAATTATTTCAATTATATTGCGTTGGCAGAAAACGAGCATAAGCGGCTGCTTGAAATTTATCCCGAGCTGGAAAACCTGTCGAAACGTGAGCTTGAGGTTTTTGCTCAGCTTCTTACCGACAAAACACAGGCGTGTATAGCGGAGGAGTTATACATTACCCATTCCTCGGTTCATTTTCACTGCAAAAATATTTACAAAAAGCTCGGCATTTCAAGCAGGAAACAATTGTTGATTAAATACAAAGATTTATAAATATATTCAGTTTACGCATACCTGTCAGAAAACTTGACAACGAAAGGATGATTCCTTATGAAAAAACTAAAGAAGCTTTCAGCAATTATTATGGCGGTCGTAATGGTGCTTGCCGCCGCACCTCTGAGCGGCTTTGCCGGTCTTGAGCTGCCGCCGCTGTTAAGCTTTACCGCAAGCGCCGAAGCTGCTTCGGGCACCCTGGGCGAAAACGGCAATATAAGCTGGAGCCTTGACACCGAAACGGGTGTGCTCACCATCAGCGGCACGGGTGCTATGACCGATTACACCGCCGCAAGTGAAACTCCGTGGTACTCTTACGCAGAACTTATCACATCCGTTGTTATTGAAGAGGGTATCACCACCGTAGCTGATTATGCTTTCAAGGGTACTGCTTTAAGGGAAGTAGTGCTTCCCTACAGCCTCGCTGAAGT
Source organism: Acutalibacteraceae bacterium (assembly GCA_045605425.1). Taxonomy (GTDB): domain Bacteria; phylum Bacillota; class Clostridia; order Oscillospirales; family Acutalibacteraceae; genus UBA8612. The sequence continues at coordinate 5,114 of JAZUQA010000001.1, read as the reverse complement.
CAGCAGTTCCGCATTTGGAGATTGTTACTCACTCGCAACCGTAACCTTTACGGGCACGCAGGAGGAATGGGACGCTCTTGACGTTCAGTTCCCCGACTCAACCCCCGAGGTTATCTGTGCAGGCAAGAGTGGCACTACCGGCAGCAATGCCACCTGGCGCTTTAACGGCGTAACGGGTGAGTTCACAGTCAGCGGTACAGGTACTATGTCCTATTATACCACATCAAACCCTGCTCCTTGGACTGATTTTCGTGATGAAATTGTGACGGTTACAATCGAAGAAGGTGTTAAAAATGTCAGCAGTACGTCATTTTACAGATGTACCTCTCTCAAAAACGTTAACTTACCTGATACCGTTACTACTATCGGTGGCTGCGCATTCGAAAAAACGGCAATCGAAAGTATAGTTATTCCCGACAGCGTTACACATATAGATAACGCGGCATTCCGTGGCTGTAAATTGCTTGAAAATATAAAGCTTTCTGCTAATCTCAGAACCATTGAACTGTTTGCGTTTGACGATTGCGAATCACTTACAAGTCTGACGATTCCCGCAAGCGTCACAAGTATTGTTTGCAGTTTCAAGAGTTGTTCTTCGCTGACAGAGATTATAGTTGAAGAAGGCAACACGAATTACGTTTCTGATGAGTACGGTGTTCTTTATACTGCATCTTTTGCTGCACTTAAATCTTATCCGGTAGCATCGGTTCGGGAAAGCTATACCGTTAATGAGGCAACTGAGACAATTGCTAAAAATGCTTTTTCATACAATGAGAATCTCAAAACCGTAATTCTTCCCGAAGGTGTTGAAAAAATCCAAGGCGATGCATTTTACAGCTGTAAAATGCTTGAAACTGTCGTAATTCCCACAACTGTTACAACAATCGGAACAGAGACGGATGCGTTTGGCAATTGTGCTTCGCTTAAAAACGTGACTTATAACGGCTCGGAGCACGACTGGATGCTCATTTACGATAATGAACTGCAAAACCTTGACGGGGTTACTTATAACTTCCTCAGTCAGGCTGAAAACAACGGACACACCTACGAGCTGATAACCGACATTGAGCCCACCGAGACACAGCACGGCGAAAAGGCTTACTCCTGCTCCTGCGGTATGTCTTACTCTGAGCTTCTGCATAACTATATCGTTGACCCCAATATGCCCGAGGTACCGCCCACCTGTGGCTCTGCCGGTAAGAGATATTACATCTGTACCGTCTGCGGCGATGAAGACGCAGAAATGCTCGAAAAAACGGGTGAACACAAGCATGTAATGAACAGAATTACAAAAATGCCTACCGCAACCGCACGCGGTGTAAAAGAGGGCAGCTGTATTTACTGCGGCAGCGTCAAGGGCGAAAGAATAGAGGCAACGGGCTTTGAGTGGGACGAGAGTATGATAATCGACTTCCTCACCTATACAGTTACGGGTCTCAACCCGGGTCTCGCTTCCTTTGATGAAATTACAAGCATTGTTAAATTTAATCATACGTGGACTTATGAAATGCCGTATTCAAAGCTTGGCACGGGCTCAAAAGCCATACTTATGAACGAAAATGAAGCCGTTCAGGAATACACCATTCTCATCTACGGCGACGTTGACGGCGACGGCTGGTACAACGGCAACGATGCGTTCCTTGTAAACCTTATCGTAAACGGTATGCTCAGCAGCAACGATGTTTCAGAATATGCGTGGAGAGCTGCCGACTGCAACCACGACGGCATAATTAACGAGCTGGACGTTGATTTGCTCACGGGCGCAGGCCTCCTGCTCAACAGGGTCAACCAGAACGGAACACCCGAGGAGCTTGAGGAAAACGCCTTCTATATCGAGTATATGGGTCTTATTGACCAAAGCGTTGAGGCTGACATCAGCCCCGAAGCAGACGGCACAACCGAGAATGATAACGAAGGGGACGGTGCCGACAGCTCCGTAACCGGCATTGAAGCAATAATCACAAGCATATTTGAGCTTATCAAGAAAATATTGTCGTTCATTTTTTCGGCAATATTATAAATAAAAATATTTTGACAGGAGGTCAGACCAATGGGATTTCTTGAAAGAGCAATACGCCGTGGCGTAAGCGAGGGAATAGGCAAAGCCGTGGGCGATGCGATTTCCAAGGCGATTGAGCCCACCGCAACCGAATTTGCCAACAAGGCGGCAGAGCATTTCGACACCGCCGCACAGAACACGCAGCAGACCGTCCGCTCAGCAAGCGGCCTGGAGGGTGCTTTCGCAAACCTTGAGCGTGCCGCACAGGGCTACGCCACAAGGATGAGCGAAAATATCAAGGTCTGCCCCAACTGTGAAAAGGCGACCGATGCTTCCAAAACCTTCTGCCCCGAGTGCGGTACTAAGCTGCCCGAAACAACGGTAGCGCAGGGCGCAGTCTGCCCCAACTGCAACAAGCAGAACACCGTAGGCACAAAATTCTGTGAGGACTGCGGAACAAAGCTGCCTGCCGCTGTTGAGCAGGAGGCTGCCGCCAAAGCAAGAGACGAAGCCGTTATGCTCGAATGGGACGAAAAGCTGCCTCAATTCCCCAAATGGAGCTTCGGCGGCTGTAATTACGGAATTGAGTGCTACGAAGAAAACTACTTCTCTTTTTCAGCCGATTTCGGCGGCAACGATTTTGCCGCAAGACAGGCGGTTGACAGCTACAGAAAATATCTTGTACAAAACGGCTTCCATCAGGCAGGCCAGTATCCGAGCATAAATCATCTCTACAAAAGAGTTGACGGTGTGGTTTACCACGTTGATACGGAGCACTGCTTTGAGGGTGACCCCGACTGTCCGACTATCGGCTTTGACAACAGAGAGCCTCTGGGCGGTTACGACTACGTAAAGCCCCAGCCTAAAAAACAGGTAGGCTTAAAGGACCTGTTCGGTTTTTAAAAATAAACCGTACATATAACAACCTTAAGGAGGTAATTACTATGAAAAAATTATTGGCTATCTTACTCGCAACGGTTATGCTGCTGGTTTTCGCTTCCTGCGGCGGCAACGGCGGAAACGAAGACAACACCGAAAAGAACGATGAAAAAATCAACGCTGAAGACGTTATCAACAAAGAGCTTGAGGAAGCTGAAGAACACGACTCGTTCAGCCGGGGTGCAGTTGAGTATTACCTCAAGAAGACAGCCGGCATAAAGTTCGATGAGCTTGAGCCCGATTGGGAATGGAAGCTCAAAAGCGATTATTCCGCTTATGCCGATGATCCTGCTTCGGGCACAGGCCACGCAGTAATCACCTTTACCAAAGCTGAAGGCGAAGTTACGGATGACGAGTTTGATGCGTGGTATAAAAAGGTGTTTGATGCAACCGCAAAGGCTTCCGATGACGGCTACAACATCAGAGGCTACGAATTTGCAGGCGACGGTGAGGATGCACTCGGCGAAGTAACTCTGGACGAAGCACTTGACAGCTGGCTTATGAAGGGCTGGGGATTCAGAGTTGACGGCAAGAATTACGTTGTTTACGTAAGCGACGAATACGACAACAATAAAGACAGCGAGCTTGGCAAGCTGTTCTATTATGACGGCGCAAAGGTTGATATCGGCGTAGGCTTGCAAAAGAGCTTCAGCGACACAATGGATGAAGCAGAAAAATATATGTCCGAAAACGAAGACGAAATCAGGGACGCTATCAAGGATTATCTGGGTTAAAAACTCATATTAATTAAACTAAGGAGGAAAGAATTATGTTAACTTGTAAACAGTGCGGCACACAGGTAGAGGAAAACATAAAATTTTGCACAAACTGCGGTGCTCCGATTGAAGCCCCTGCCGAGCAGGCAAGCGCACCTAATGTTGACCTCTCCGCAAAGCTGACAGAACTCAACAACACGGCAGACACAACGGCGGAATACGATGCACAGGATATCGAAAAGAACAAGGTTATGGCGTTACTGGCTTACATAATTTTCCTTATTCCGTTGCTTGCGGCAAAGGACTCAAAGTTTGCCCGCTTCCACACCAATCAGGGTCTTGTGCTCTTTATTGGCGCAATTCTCTCATCCGTAATCACAGTAATCCCCATTATCGGTTGGATAATTGCTCCCATTGCAGGCCTTGCAATTACCGTTCTCGCAATTATCGGCATAGTTAACGCCATCGGCGGCAAGGCAAAGGAATTGCCCATAATCGGTAAATTTAAGATTTTAAAATAAAATATCCACTCTTAAAAGTGAATAATTAAAACTCAAAGGACGGCAGATTATTTCTGCTGTCCTTTTTAAGATGATTGTTTTGCAATCTTTATATGATCAACAGTCAAATCAGTTCCGGAAGATTTAATAGCTATTCATTTGTTGGCAAAAAACAATAAATCCGAACGCATCACCAATCAAGGCAATTGAGTTCGGATTTATCTTCTCTGGCAGGGGCAGAAGGACTTGAAGTTGCTTCGCAACCCTCTTGCGGTGCCCAAAATTCATTACGGCTTGGAGCGCCTATGAATTTTGACCGCTGCGCCATCCTCGCCTTGCTTTATCCGCCACAGGCGGCACTTCGGCGACGATGCCCGGCACGCGGTTTTGGAGTCGTCACATTTGGTTAAAAAAGTCAATCAGAACAGGGAAATCCGAGAGTTTCGCCCTGAACTGACAGTTGTTTTGACAGTAGCGTAATGTCATATTATCAAGTAAATGTCATTTACATAAAAATTAGCGCTTCGTACGTACCTTGTATGTGATTTGTACGTAATTGTCTTTTATACTACCATAATTTGGAAGATATACTTAATTTTTATAAACTATAATTCATTTGTTGACTATACTTTAGTAGCGTGTTAAAATTTTGGCGGAGGTGTTTTTATGAAAATGCTCAATAAATTTTTTTGTATCGTGCTTTGCTTGTGCATAACAGCTTCGGCAACGGTCTTTGCCTCGGCGTCCACGGGTACGGTTTACTATGTTGATTCAATAGCCGGAGATGACTCCAACAGTGGTTTATCGCCCGACAAGGCTTTTAAGACAATCGAAAAAGCTGCTTCTATTTTATATTACGGTGGGGACAGCGTTCTTTTTAAGGCAGGTGGTGTTTACGTAGGTAATTTTGGTGTTAAGTCGGAGGCCAAGCGGTCTTAGGAAGACAACCATGCTCAGCAA